>NZ_SNYD01000003.1:387890-504940 GCF_004362935.1 Rathayibacter sp. PhB1 | reverse complement strand
GCAGCGGGTCCTCCTTGCTGATCGAGTAGCCCGCGCAGCGGGCGTATCGAGATCCACCGGCACCAGAAGTGGGGTCTGCAGGCCAGCCGTGTCGACGACGGTGGGTCTCGATACGCCGCGTGCCGCGGCTACTCGACCAGCATGCGGGGGCCGCGTGCCGCGGCTACTCGACCAGCATGCGGGGGCGGCGTGCCGCGGCTACTCGACCAGCAGGAAAGGGGCCGGTCAGCGCGTCCAGTCGGGCTCGGGGCTCTGCTGCTGCAGCTCGGCGGCGCGGGCGCGGGTGAGGTGCACGGAGTCGCGGACGCGGGTGGGCATCGGCACGAGGTGCTCGCCGGGCTCGCGGTCGTCGTCGAGGAGGAGGCGCACGGCGAGGGCGCCCATCTCCTCGAAGGGCGCGGCGGCGGTGGTGAGCATCGGGTGCAGGTACACCGCGATGTCGTCGTCGTCGAACGAGACGACCGAGACGTCGCGCCCCACCTGCAGGCCGGCCTCCCCGAGCGCGCGGTAGGCGCCGAACGAGAGCCGGTCGTTCAGGCAGATCAGGGCGTGCGGCGTGACTCCTGCGGCGAGCAGGTCGCGGACCGCCTCGTAGCCGGCCTTCACCGACCACGGCCGGCACGGCAGCTGGGCGATCGGGCGGACCCCGTGCGCGCCCAGCGACTCCCAGATCCCCTCGAGCCGGCGCTGCACGGCCAGGCTGAGCCACTCGTCGTCGGGCTGGTCGACGGAGCGGCCGACGATCACGACGCCCTCGGAGTGGCCGGCGTCGAGGAGCAGATCGACGACGTCGACGGCTCCCGCGCGCTCGTCGGCCAGCACGGCGTCGGGTCGCGGCCCGCCCGCCGAGCCCTCGGGCTCCTCGGCGACCGCGTTCAGCATCACCACCGGCGTGCCGCCCACGCGGGCCGGCAGGCGGAGGGCGTGCGGCCGTGTCGCGGCGTAGATGATGCCGTCGACTTGACGGTCGGTGAGGGCGTCGACGGCCTCGTCGAGGGCGTCCGCCTCGCCCTCGGTCTCGGCGATGAAGAGCACGTGGTTCTGCCGCTTCGCCTCGCGCAGCGCCCCGCGGATGAGCCCGCTCGCGAGCCGGTCGACGGTGACCTGCTCCGAGATGAAGCCGATGATCCGCGACTTCTGAGTGCTCAGCGCCCGGGCGGTGAGGTTCGGCCGGTAGCCGAGCTCGTCGGCCGCGGCGCGCACCCGCTTCGCCGCGTCCTCGGACAGGCGCGTGCCCTGCCGGTCGTTCAGCACGAGGGAGACGGCGGTCGTCGAGACGCCGGCCTTCCGCGCGACGTCGGCCATCGTCACTCGCTGCCGCACCATCGCGCCCCCCTCCGCCGTTCCTGGTCGTCCCATCGTAGATCGATCCTGCTAAAGCGATTGACTTGGCGAGCTAAACCGCATAACTTCGCCAGTCAAGCGGTTTAGCACCGCTACTCGTTCAACGGAGAGGGATGCACATGCGGTCGACCATCGCCGAGGAGGCGCTCGGATGCTGACCCTCGAGGGCTCGTGGGTCTGGGACTTCTGGCTGGCCGACGACGGCGACGAGTTCCACGCCTTCTTCCTGCACGCACCGACCTCGCTCGGCGAGGAGAGCCGCCGTCACCGGGCCGCCCGCATCGGCCACGCCGTCTCCTCGGACCTCTCGTCCTGGACCGTGCTCGAAGGCTCGCCCTTCGCGCCGGGTCCCGCCGGCGCGTTCGACGAGACCGCCACCTGGACCGGAAGCGTCGTCCGCGGCGACGACGGGCTGTGGCGGATGTTCTACACCGGCTCGCGCTTCCTCCACCCCGAGCCGCTCGTCGCGAACATCGAGACCATCGGAGTCGCCGTGTCCGCCGACCTGCGCAACTGGGAGAAGCAGCCCGGCCCGGTCGTCGTCGCCGATCCGCGCTGGTACGAGACCTGGGGCACCTCCGAGTGGAAGGAGGAGGCCTGGCGCGACCCGTGGGTCTTCCGCGACCCGAGTGGCGACGGCTGGCACATGCTCGTCACGGCGCGCTCCACGGAGGGGCCGCTCGACGACCGCGGAGTGATCGGCCACGCCGTCTCGGCCGACCTCGTCGACTGGGAGGTGCGCCCGCCGCTCTCGCGCCCGGGTGCCGGATTCGCGCACCTGGAGGTCCCGCAGATCGAGCTCGTCGACGGGCGCTGGCTGCTGCTCTTCTCCTCGACGGAGGACTCGATGACCCCGGCGCACGCGCTCGCGCACCCGCGGGCGGGCACCTGGGCGGTCGAGGTGAACGATCCGACCCGGTGCTACGACCTCTCCGGCGCACGACCCCTGACGAAGGACTCGCTCTACTCGGGCCGCGTCATCCGCGATCGCGCGGGTCGCTGGCAGTTCCTCGCCTTCCGCACCGCCGACGAGAACGGCGTCTTCCTCGGCGGAATCGTCGACCCGATCGCCCTCGGCTCGGCCGAGCTCACCGACGCCGCTCGCTAGCGGCCCCGATCCCGCCGGGGCCCGCAGGCGCGTCCCGGCCGCTACCACTCAGCCTGCACCCCGCATCCGAGGACGGATGCGCTCGCACAGCACCAAGGAGAACCATGAGGAACACACGCACCATCCGTCGCGGCGCCCTGGTCGCCGTCGCGGTCGCCACGGCGATCGCCACGATGACCGGCTGCTCGGCCGGAGGCGGTGGCGGCACGGACGCCGCGGCCGGCGACGGCACGGGAGAGATCAACGTCTGGGCGCACCAGGGTCAGGACAGCGAGAACGCGGCTCTGCAGGCCGCGGTCGACGGCTTCAACAGCTCGCAGGACGAGGTGACCGCGAAGCTGCGGATCATCTCCGGCGACACCTACACGACCACGATCACGAGCACGCCGAAGGACCAGCTCCCCGACGTGCTCGAGATCGACGGGCCGACGCTCGCGAGCTTCGTCTACAACGACAAGATCACCCCGATCAGCGACTTCGTCGGCCAGGCCACCATCGACAACGCCACCCCGGGCTCCATCGCCGAGGGCACCTCGGACGACGAGCTCTACGCGCTGGCGATGTTCGACTCCGCCATGGGTCTGTACGGCAACAAGACCCTGCTCGACGCCTCGGGGATCAGCGTGCCGACCTCGTTCGACACGGCCTGGACGGCCGACGAGTTCTCGGCCGCGCTGAAGACACTCGCCGCGGCGAACCCTTCGGGCAAGTCCATCGACCTCAACGAGGCCAGCCTGTCGGGGGAGTGGGGTACCTACGGCTTCGCGCCCCTCATCCAGTCCGCGGGCGGCAACCTGATCGAGGACGGCAAGGCCGCCGGCGCCGTGGACTCGGACGCCAGCGTGCAGGCGCTGACCGACTTCGCGTCCTGGAAGGACTACTCCGACCCCAACTCCGACGGCAACGCGTTCGTCGACGGCCGGGTCGCGGTCGCCTGGGGCGGGCACTGGAACTACCCGACCTTCTCCGAGGCGCTCGGCGAGAACCTCGTCGCCCTGCCGCTGCCGGACTTCGGCGACGGCTCCAAGGCCGGCGCCGGCTCCTGGACCTGGGGCATCGGCTCCGGCACGAAGAACGGCGACGCGGCCGGAGCGTTCCTGGACTACCTCCTGAACGACCAGAACGTCGGCGCGATGACCACCGCCAACGGCGCGCCGCCCGCGACGAAGACCGCCTTCGCCGCCGACGCCCTCTACCAGGACGGCGGCGGGCTGGCCCTCTGGGGTCAGCAGCTGGCGAACGCCTGCGCAGCGGACGCGATCACGGACGACTGCATCGCCGTCTACCGCCCCGTCACCGCCGGCTACCCGACGATCACCGCGAAGTTCTCCGGAGCCCTCGCCGCGGTCTGGGGCGGCGCGGACCCGAAGGAGTCCCTGACCGACGCGGCCACCGCGATCGATCAGAGCTTCGCCGACAACGACGACTACAAGTAGCCGATCCGGGCGGGCGCTCGCAGCCGGGCGCCCGCCCACCCCCTCCTGCCGCCCGGCGCCGACGCCGACAATCGAAGGACTCCGACCGTGGCCTCACCCGTATCGACGCCGATGCGACCCGTCGCTCTCACCTGCGCCCGACCCCGCTTCCGCTGGAAGGACACCCGCGACGGCGCCCTCATGGCCGCCCCGGCGGTCCTCGGACTGATCGCCTTCGTCGCCGTCCCGTTCGTCGCGGCGATCGTGCTCTCGCTCTACAACGTCCAGGTCGACCAGTCCCGGCCCGCGAAGTTCTGGGGTCTCACCAACTACATCCGGCTCTTCACGGATCCGGTGATCTCGGGGGCGTTCCTGCGCTCGCTGGTCAACAACCTCGTCTTCGCGATCGTCGTGATCCCGGTGCAGACCGGCCTCGCGCTGCTGCTCGCCGTGCTTCTTGACCGCAAGCTCGCCGGCGTGCGCTTCTTCCGCACCTTCTTCTTCATGCCGGTCGTCTTCCCGATGGCCCTCGTCGCGGTCGTCTGGCGGCTCATCCTCGACCGCAGCCCCGACGGGCTGCTCAACTCCTCCGTCACCTTCGTCACCGGCGGGCTCGTCCCGGCGCACGACTGGCTCGGCTCCTCGGCGACCGCGCTCGGCTCGGTGATCCTGCTCTCGATCTGGCAGGGCGTCGGCTTCCAGATGGTGATCCTTCTCGCCGCGCTGCAGGAGATCCCGGAGGAGCGCTACGAGGCGGCCCGGCTGGACCGCGCGAACGGCTGGCAGCAGTTCGTCCACATCACGGTCCCGGGCATCCGCAACACGCTGATCTTCGTCACGCTGCTGACGACGATCCTGGCGTTCCGCGTCTACGACCAGGTCTTCATCCTGATCCGCACCGCCGGCGCCAACGAGGAGGGCACCCAGACCCTGCTCTACAACGCGACCCAGACCATCTACAGCGAGAGCAACCTCGGGCGGGCGTCCGCCATCTCGGTGGTCCTCTTCCTGATCATCGTCGTCATCACCCTGATCCAGCGTCGGGTCCTCCGCCAAGGGAGCGAGAGTTGAGCACAGCATCGGGGCGCCGCACCGCCCGCACCGCCCGCACCGCCCGCACCGCCCGCACCGTACGCGACTACGTCGTGATGATCGCCGCTGCGGCACTCATGTTCGCGCCGATCTACTACCTCCTGATCGGCAGCCTCAAGCCCTCCGCCGAGGTGCTCGACGGCTTCGCCGGCTTCCTGCCGACGAACCTCTCCTTCGACAACTACGCCAGCGTCTTCACGGCGCTGAGCTCGGATGCGACCGGCCACTTCTGGCAGTTCTTCGCCAACTCGTTCGTGATCTCGCTCGTGATCGTCGTGGCGGGGCTCGTCGTCAACTCTCTGGCCGGCTACGCCTTCGCCCGGCTGGAGTGGGTGGGCCGCGACAAGGTGTTCCTGCTGATCGTGCTGCTCGTCATCGTGCCGTTCGAGTCGGTCGCGATCCCGCTGATGTCCCTGCTGCAGGGGCAGCGCGACACGCTCCTCGTGCAGATGATCCCGTTCATCGCCAACGCGTTCTCGGTCTTCCTCTTCTACACGTTCTTCCTCAACGTGCCCAAGAGCATGGAGGAGGCGGCCCGGCTCGACGGCCTCGGCGCCTGGGGGACCTTCGTGCGCGTCGTCGTCCCGAACTCGCGCCCGGTCTTCGCGACCGTCGCGATCCTGACCTTCCTCTCCTCGTGGGGGCAGTACCTCTGGCCCTCTCTGGTCACCTCGGATCCGGCCGCTCGGCCGCTGCCGCTGGAGATGAGCGTGTTCTCGGCGCAGGTCCCGCCCGACTGGGGACAGACGTTCGCCTTCGGCACGCTGCTGGTGCTGCCGGTGCTGATCGTCTTCCTGATCTTCCAGCGCTACTTCGTCCAGTCGGTCGCGGGCTCGGCCGTGAAGGGCTGACCTGCTCGCCTTGACCACGTCAATAGTGAGTACACTCAGTAATGAGTGCGCTCGCCAAATCCGGTCGGGCCGCCGATCGTCTCCAGGAGTCCCCGTGCGCGCGTTCGTGATCGACAGGTACAAGCAGCCTCTGCACGAGACCGACGTCCCCGAGCCGCTCGTCGGTCCGCGCGACGTCCTGGTGAGGGTGGCGGCCGCGGGGCTGAATCAGCTGGACGAGAAGATCCGCCTCGGCGAGTTCACGGCGATCCTCCCGTACACGACGCCGCTCGTCCTCGGCCACGACGTCGCCGGGACCGTCCTGCGCGTCGGGTCGGCGGTCCGCGGCTTCGCCGTCGGCGACACGGTCTACGCCCGCCCCCGCGACCACCGCATCGGGACCTTCGCCGAGCGCATCGCGATCGACGAGGCCGACGTGGCCCTCGCCCCGTCCTCGATCGGCCTCACCGAGGCGGCCTCGCTCCCGCTGGTGGCGCTGACCGCGTGGCAGGCGCTCGTCGTGAAGGGGAAGGTCGGTCCCGGATCGAAGGTCCTCATCCATGCCGGCTCCGGCGGAGTCGGCACCGTCGCGATCCAGCTGGCCAAGCACCTCGGCGCCTTCGTCGCGACCACCGCGTCGGCGGCCCAGTCCGGCTTCCTCCACGACCTCGGCGCGGACCTGGTGATCGACTACCGCAGCCGGGACTTCGAGAAGGAGGTCTCCGGCTACGACGTCGTGCTCGACAGCCTCGGCGGCGAGAACCTCGCGAAGTCGCTGCGCGTGCTGGCGCCGGGAGGCCGGGCCGTGGGCATCTCCGGCCCGCCCGACCCCGCCTTCGCGAAGAAGAGAGGGCTGAACCCGGTCCTCCGCCTCGCGATCGCCGCCCTCAGCCTCGGGGTCCGTCGCCGCGCCCGCTCGCTGGGCGTCCACTACGAGTTCCTCTTCATGGAGTCGAGCGGCGAGCAGCTGACCCGCATCGCCGAGCTCGTCGACGCCGGCGCGATCCGCCCGGTCGTCGGTGCCACCTTCCCCTTCCACGAGACGCCCGCCGCACTCGCCTCCCTCGGAGCCTCCCGCGCCCGCGGCAAGACCGTCGTCCTCGGTCTCTGACACTCCTCCCGCCTACCCGCCCCTGAAGGAGCAGACACCATGAGCACCGCCGATCCCGTCGTCACCTCGTACGCGCTCGCCCCCGCGAGGAGCGTCACCACGCAGGGCAAGACCTTCGCCTACCGCGAGCTGGGTCCGGAGGAGGGCGTCCCCGTCGTCTTCTTCGGGCACCTCGCCGCGAATCTCGACAACTGGGACCCGCGCATCGTCGATGCGATCGCGGCGCGGCGGCACGTGATCGCGTTCGACCAGCAGGGCGTCGGCGCCTCCGGAGGCACCGTGCCGGGCACGATCGAGGAGGCCGCCGACGACGCGTACCTCTTCCTCCGGGGCCTCGGTCTCGAGAAGATCGACGTCTTCTCGTTCTCGATGGGCGGGATGATCGCGCAGGACCTCGTCGTGAAGCACCCCGAGCTCGTCCGCAGGCTGGTGCTCACGGGCACCGGTCCCCGCGGCGGGAAGGACATGGACAAGGTGGTGGGCGTCACGTACTTCGACCTCGTACGCTCCGTCCTCACCCGCTCGGACATCAAGGAGTTCCTCTTCTTCCCGCGCGACGCCGCCGGCAGGAAGGCCGCCAAGCAGTTCGTGGGACGCCTGAAGGAGCGCACCGCCGACCGCGACGAGAAGGTCAGCACCAAGGCCTTCACGACCCAGCTGAAGGCGATCCAGCGCTTCGGCCGCTCGGCGCCGTCGGACCTGTCCGTCATCACCCAGCCCACGCTGATCGCCAACGGCGACCACGACCGCATGGTTCCCTCGGTGCTGTCCCATGATCTGCACCGGCGCATCGCGGGGTCCGAGCTGATCCTCTACACGGACTCGGGGCACGGCGGGATCTTCCAGTACTGGGAGGAGTTCGTTCCCGTCGCGGCGGAGTTCCTGCGGCCCTGATCAGCGGCCGAGGTGGCGGTCGGGCCGGGCTGCCGGTCGGGTCGGGCTGTCTGTCAGGTCGGGCTGTCGGTCGGGTCGGGCTGTCGGTCAGGTCGGCAGGATCGCTGCGAGCTGAGAGCGGATCGCGGGGAGGATCGCCGCGACGTCGGGCTCGTCGCCGGCCGCGAGGGTGACGAAGACGACCGCGGAGACGACGCCGGCCACGGTGCTCGCGCTCGGCACGCCGCCGCGCTCGAGGATCTCGGCGATCGCCTCCTCGCTCCGGCCCACGATCGAGCGAGCTTCGGCGTGGTGCGGCTCCGCGGGGTCGCCGAAGACCATCTCGCGGAGGTAGACGCGGCCGTTGCCGACGTGGGCGCGGTTGCAGGCGACGATCGGCGCGACCAGCGCGAGCACGGCGTCGAGCACTGTCCCGGCGTCCGCGGCGGCGGCCCGGCCGCGCTCGAGGGCCTCGGCGTAGTGGGCGTTCTGCACGAGCAGCAGCAGCTCGCTCTTCGTCCTCGCGTAGAGGAAGAGAGTGCCGGTGCCGATGTCGGCGCGCTCGGCGATCTGCTGCGTGGTCACGTCGTCGACGCCGTGCTCGGCGAACAGCTCGCTCGCGGCCGCGGTGATCCGCTCGAGCTTGGCGAGCTTGTTCCGCTCGCGGCGCCCGGGCGCCGCCGAGGGCAGTGCAGTCGACATCGGACCTCCCGGGCTGAGGAACCGAGTGTACTCAGTTCTGCGGAGAGGGCCTGGGGCTCGGTCCGCCCTCTGCGGTAGCTGCTCGACCGGAGGGGAATCATGCTGATCGAGTAGGCCGCGCAGCGGGCGTATCGAGATCCACCGGCGTCGAAAGAGGAGTCTGCAGACCGGCCTGCTGGTGACGGTGGGTCTCGATACGCCGCGTGCCGCGGCTACTCGACCAGCATGAAAGGGACGCGCCAGCGCGCGGTCTCGAGACGCCCCCGTTGAGTGCTCGACCAGCATGGGCCCGCGCTGGTGCGCACTTCCCTGCTGAGTGAGCAGCCCGCGGAGCGGGTCCTCCATGCTGATCGAGTAGCCCGCGCAGCGGGCGTATCGAGATCCACCCACGCCAGGAGTGGAGTCTGCAGACCCGCCCTGCTGGCGACGGTGGGTCTCGATACGCCGCGTGCCGCGGCTACTCGACCAGCATGCGGGGCCGCGTGCCGCGGCTGCTCCTGCGAGAGGGGTCGGGCACCCATGCTGATCGAGTAGCCCGCGCAGCGGGCGTATCGAGATCCACCCTGGTCAGAAGGGAGGTCTGCAGACCTGCCCTGCTGGTGACGGTGGGTCTCGATACGCCGGGTGCCGCGGCTACTCGACCAGCAGCGGGAGCCGCGCGCCGCGGCCGTATCGAGTCACGCCCCGGTCAGCGCGCCGTGCGGCGCCTCCGGGCGAGGCCGAGCACGAGGGCTCCGCCGGCGAGGAGGGACAGCGCGGCGGCGGAGAGCCAGCCGGACTCGACGCCGGTGGAGGCGAGCGAGCCGGAGCCGGAGCCCGCCCGCGGCGGCACGGAACCGGCGGGGTGCGTCGGCGCGACCGTGGGCTGCGCGGTCGGCTCGGTGGTGGGCTCCGCGGTGGGCGCAACGGTCGGCTCAGCCGTCGGCACGGCAGTGGGCACGGCGGTGGGCACTGCGGTCGGCTCGGTCGTCGGCACCGGGGTCGGCGTCACCGCCGCTCCGAACACGTCGGCCGCGGAGCCGAGCGACGCGAGCACCGTCTCGCCGTTCGCGTCGTCGACGCCGTCGTTGTCGGTGACCGCGAAGACCTCGCCGGCGCCGGTGATGCCCAGGCCCTCGAGCTTCTCCTGCGTCCAGCCGTTGCCGGCCTCGAGCGCGGGCAGGACGTCGACGGCGAGCGTCTTCGCCAGCACGGGGAGCTCCTCGCCGATCGCGGCGCCCGGCCCCGTCGGCAGCGGCACGGTGTACACGGCCTTGAGCGCCGCGTCCGGTCCGTTGCGCTTGTCGCGCTCGATGACCGCGAGGGTCGCGGCGGGCGTCAGCGTGATCTCGGACAGGCCGTTCCAGTCGCCCTCGGCACCGGACGGGTTCTCCAGCGGGTAGCCGAAGAAGCTCCAGCTGCCGGCCGCGACGTCGTAGCGCCCGAGCCGGACGATCCCGTCGGCGTCGATCGACGCCTCGCGCTGCAGCGCGGTCCAGACGATCTCGCCGTCGGCGCCCGCCTCGACGGTGACACCCTCGAAGCCCTGCGAGCCGAGCGCGTCGCCCAGCTCGGCGGGGAGCGCGATGCGCTCGAGCACGGCGGCGGAGGCGTCCAGGCGCAGCAGCGCGTTCTCGGGACCGGTCGCGCCCTCGGTGACGGCCCAGAAGCCGCCGTCCTCGCGCGCGGCGATGCCCTCGAGATCGAGCGCGGCCGGCTCGCCCGCCTCCGTCACGGTGAGCGTGGAGTCGATCAGCGCCGGGACGACCGAGGTGTCGACGGAGTAGATCGTGCTCGGCGCGTACGCGCTGTCGCTCACGGCGTAGAGACGATCCGTGGCGGCCGGGTCGCCGGAGAGGCCGGAGAGCGCGCCCCACGGCAGCGGCGAGCCGTCGACGTCGGCCGACGCGATGGTCGGGAAGGCGGGGGCGGAGGCGCCGAGCGCGTAGAGCTGCACGCTCGCGCGCACCGCCGCCTCGGCGTCGTCGGTCTCGCTCGAGACGACGAGCAGATCGCGCTCGGGCAGGGCGAGCAGCCCCTCCGGACCGGGCGTGGACGGCAGCGCCTGCACGAGGCGCGGCGCGGTGGGGTCGGAGACGTCGTAGACGGCGACGAAGTTGGCGCGCTCGGCGCCGACGAAGACGTAGGGCACGCCGTCGAAGGTCGCCGAGAGCAGGCCCTCGGGCTCGGAGCCCTTCGCGTCGGAGCGCTTGTCGGGGTAGAGGCCGAGGCTGACGGCGAGGTGGTCGAAGGTGTTGCCGGCGTCCCAGACCACGGCGCCGGAGGCCGCGTCGAGGATCGACCAGCCGCGGGTGCCGCCCTTCCAGTCGCCCTCGTTCGCGATCGCGACGTGGTCGTCACCGACCCAGCCGATCGCGTCGGGCTCGCGCGGGACGTCGGTGATCGAGTCGGTCAGCGCGATGCGGTCGTCGTCGAGGGTGTCGATCCCGGAGACGGAGGCGGTGCCGGCCGAGTAGGACGCGGTGACGGTGCGGCTGGCCAGGTCGAGGATCGCGACGGCGTTGTTCTCCTGCAGGGTCACCGCGACGGCGGTGTCGGCGGGGTTGATCGAGACGTACTCGGGCTCCGGGTCGCTCGGGGTGTCCATGCCCGCGAGACCGGTGAGCGCGATGTGCTCGGCGACCCAGGCGGACGGGTCGGCGGTGAGGTCCATGACGACGAGCTCGCCGGCGGGCGCCTGCGGGAGGTCGCCCTCCTCGGCGCCCTCGGGGGTGAACTCCTCGTCGCGCTGGTTCTCGATCGCGATGACGGCGAGGTCGCCGGCGGTGGTGACGTCGATGGAGTCGGGCTGTCCGCCGAGCTCGATCGTCGCGACGGGGGCGAGGTCGCTCGCGTGCAGCACGCTGACGTGGCCGGAGGGGTCCGCGAAGTCGCCGTCGGAGGTGTCGACGACCGCGAGGACGTACTCGCCGGTCGCGTAGACCGAGGTGGGCTCGCCGCCGACGCCGACGCCGCCGAGGGGCTTCGGCGCGTCGGGGTCGCTGATGTCGAGGACGTTGATCCGCTGGCCGGCGGAGTCGGTGGAGTAGACCAGGCGGCCGTCGGGGGAGGCGCTGGAGATCTCGGCGACGGCGGAGTCGACCGCCGGGTCGGCGGCGTTGAGGTACGCGGGCACCGTGGCGACGCGCGTGAAGAAGGAGTCGCCGGCGGCGGTGGCGGGCAGCGCGGCGCCGACGGTGCAGCTCGCGAGGACGAGGGTGAGCGCGGCGCCGGCGGTGCGGCGGGGGGCGAAGTGACGGGGCACGGGTCTCCTGAGCGGTTTCGAAGGAACCCGCCCACGCTGGCCGCCCCGGATGAACGCGCCGACGCGCGCAGGTGTCCGGCGGGCGAACGCCCGGGGGCGGCGGGGTCGGAGGACTGGAGTCGGTGGACCGGCCTGCTGAGGACGGTGGGTCTCGATACGCCGCGTGCCGCGGCTACTCGACCAGCATGAAAGGGGGCATGCCGATCTTGTCCGCGCGGGGGACTGCATGCTGATCGAGTAGGCCGCGGAGCGGCCGTATCGAGATCCCCCTGCGTCAGAACAGTGGTCTGCAGACCCGCCCTGCTGGGCCGGTGGGTCTCGATACGCCGCGTGCCGCGGCTGCTCGACCAGCATGGGCAGCGCGGCCGGCCGCGTTCATGCTGATCGAGCGGGCCGCGGAGCGGCCGTCTCGAGATCCGCGCGGCAGGGGTCAGCGGGCCGCAAGGCCCGCCGCCGCCGAGCCCCAGCCGGCCAGGGCGGCGCGCACGCGCTCGTCGCGCGCGAGGCCGAGCGCCTCGGCGTAGCCCTCCTCGAGGACGTCGTCGATGCGGACGCGGGCGCCCGTCTCGGAGGAGCGCACCGCCGCCTCGACCATCGCGAGGCTCCGCACGTTCGCGTGCACCTCGCCCGAGGGCACGGCGCCGGTCCCCAGCACGCGCACGAACTCGGAGAGCGAGCCGGCGATCTCCTGCGGGCCGGGCTCGAGCGTCGCGGTCTGCACCGCCTCCGACTCGCGCGCCTGCCAGGAGGGCGCGCCGTCGCCGTCCCAGTGCGCGGTGCCGCCCGCGCCGGTGACGCGCCAGTCGCCGTTCCAGGACGTCTCGAGCCCGTCGGCGCACCAGCTGCCGGTGTAGCTGAAGCGGACGCCGCCGGCGAACTCGAAGACGGCGCTCGCCGCGGCGCCGTCGGCGTACCAGCTCCAGGCCGGGTTGTACTCCTCGCAGTAGACGGCGACCGGGTCGCGGTCGAGGACGTAGCGCGCCGCGTCGAAGGCGTGGATCGCCATGTCGACGAGCAGCACGTGCGGCATCTCCTCGCGGAAGCCGCCGAAGTGCGGCGCCTTCGCGAAGAGGACCGACGCCGTCCCGAGCTCCCCGAGCCCGGCGACCTGCTCGCGGAACGCCGCGATCGCGGGGTAGTAGCGCCGCGACTGGCTGGTCATCAGCAGCTGCCCGGCGACCTCGCTCGTCGCGGCGAGGATCAGCGACTCGGCGATCGTCGGTGCGATCGGCTTCTCCGACAGCACCGGCAGCCCGGCGAAGAGCGCCTCGCTGCTGACCGGGAGGTGCGCGCGCGGCACGGTGACGTTGACGACCGCGTCGGCGCCGGAGCGCGCGGCGATCTCGGCGACGGAGCTGCCGACCGCGATCGGGCCGACCCCCTCCTCCTCGGCGGCCCGCTCGGCGAGCGCGACGTCGAGGTCGACGAGGCCGACCAGCTCGGCGTCGGGGTGGTCGCGGATGGTGCGGATCCACGCGCGCCCCATGGCGCCCGCTCCGACCTGGACGAGACGGACGGTCATCGGATGAGCGCCCCCTGGTAGTCCTCGCCGGCGAAGAACTCGCCGGACTCGTAGCGCTGCAGCACGGGCAGGCGGCGCTCGGGGCGGTCGGAGCGCGCCCACTCGACGCCGTTCGCGATCACGCGGCGGACGTCGGCGTGGTGGTAGACGGGGAAGTCCTGGTCGCCGGGCGAGAAGAAGAAGATCCGGCCGTGGCCGCGCTTCCAGGTCATCCCGGAGCGGAAGACCTCGCCGCCGGAGAAGGTGGAGAGGAAGACCAGCTCGTCGGGCGCGGGGACGTCGAAGAACTCGCCGTACATCTCCTGCTGCGGGATCGTGAAGGGATGCGGCACGCCCTGCGCGATGGGGTGCGTCGGGTCGACGGTCCAGACGATCTCGCGGTCCTCGGCCGAGCGCCAGCGGAGCGTGCAGGTGGTGCCCATCAGCTTCCCGAAGATCTTCGACCAGTGGCCGGAGTGCAGGACGACGAGCCCCATGCCGGAGAGCACGTGACGCTGCACGCGCTCGACGATCTCGTCGGCGACGGCGTCGTGCGCCATGTGGCCCCACCAGACCAGCACGTCGGTGGCGGCGAGGACCTCCTCGGTGAGGCCGTGCTCGGGCTCGTCGAGTGTGGTGGTCGAGACGGTCGCGCGCTCGCCGAGGTTCTCGGTGATGCCGGCGGCGATCGTCGTGTGCATGCCGTCGGGGTAGATCGCGCGGACCTTCTCCTCGATCTGCTCGTGGCGGTTCTCGCCCCAGACGAGGACGCGGAGGGGAGCGGCGGGTGTGGTCACGGAAGGTCCTTCTTCGTCGGAGGTGTCGAGTGCGCCGGTGCAACGGTTAAGCGCTTTACCGGCGAGTGCTCCTAGACTGCGGGACACCGCGCCCCCGCGTCAACCGCGGCGGGGCGCGTCGAGCGGAGGGAGGCGCGATGGCGACCATGCAGGACGTCGCGCGCCGCGCCGGCGTGTCGATCGCGACCGTCTCCTTCGTCGTCAACGCGAGCAAGCCGGTCTCGCCCGAGACCGCCGCCCGGGTCCGCGAGGCGATGCGCGAGCTCGGCTACCGCCCGCACGCCCTCGCCCGTGCGCTGGCCCGCCGGCGCTCGATGATGATCGCGATCGTCTACCCGCTGGTGCCCTCGCGTCCGCTGAGCACCGCGACGACGTTCCTCGCCGGCGCCGCCGAGGCGGCCGCTGAGAGCGGCTACTCGATCGTGCTCTGGCCCACGGTCGGCGGCGCGGAGAAGCTCGCCGATCTGCGCGCCGACGGCCTGCTCGACGGCGTCGTGCTGATGCAGGTGACGTCGGACGACGAGCGGGTGGCGGTCCTGCGCGACTCCGGCACCCCGTTCGCCCTGCTCGGCCGCACCCGCGACCCCTCGGCGCTGGACTGGGTGGACATCGACTTCGAGGGCATGGTCGAGGAGGCGCTCGAGCGCCTGACCGCGCTCGGGCACCGCCGGGTCGCGCTCGTGCTCGGGCCGGAGGGCGGCGCCGACTTCGGCCCCTACGCGCGGACCCGGGAGGCGTTCGAGCGGGCGGCCGCGGCCCGCGACCTGACCGCCGCGCTCCTGCACTGCGAGGAGACGCCCGCCGGCGGCCGCGCGCTGGCCCGCTCGCTCGACCCGGAGGCGGCCACGGCGGTCCTGGTGATCAACGGCGGCGCGGCGGTCGGCTTCGCGCACGAGCTGCGCCACCGCGGCGTGCGGGTGCCCGAGGACCTCTCGATCGTCCTGCTCGCCTCCGACCCCGACGTCGCGGATCTCGCGGATCCGGCGCTCGACCTGCTCGTCGCGCCGGGCCACGCGCTCGGCCGCCGCGGGGTGGAGGCGCTGCTCGCCCGCCTCGCCGACCCGGCCGCGCCGCTGCTGCAGGAGCGCATCGGCGGGCCGTGGCGCTCGGGCGGGTCCGTCGCGGAGCCGCTGAGCTGACCCGCCGTCGCCCTCCCCTTCGACGCTGCCCCGTCGATTCATCCAGGCCTTGGAGAGCTTCGTCCGTTCCCGCTGCCGCGCGCGGTCTTCTACGGTGGACGGCACCCGAAGACGAAGGAGTCTCACCATGCGCAGACGCACCCGGATCGCTGTCGCAGCCCTCGCGACAGCCGCCCTCCTGATCGCCGCCGTCCCGCCGGCGACCGCCGTCCCAGAAGCCGAGCCCGCAGCGGTGGTCATCGACCCGGGCATCCGCTCCCCGGCCTTCGGCGGTTGGGGCACGTCGCTGGCATGGTTCGCCAACCACACGGGGTCGTGGAGGAACCGGGCGGAGCTCGCAGACCGCCTCTTCGGCACGACGAACACGGACACGGCGCCGAGTCTGATGCTCAACCTGGCGCGCTACGACATCGGCGGCGGGAACGATCCCGCGCGCGTCTCGACCATGCGGACCGGGGCCGCCGTGCCGGGGTACAAGCCGACGGAGACCGGCGGCTACGACTGGACGGCCGATGCGAATCAGCGCTGGTGGCTCTCCGCCGCTCAGGCGCGGGTGCCGGCGTCCCAGCTCGCCGTCGACGCCGTCGCCTACTCCGCGCCGTACTGGCTGACGCGGAGCGGCCGGTCCACCGGCGCCCTCTCCAAGGCGGACGACAATCTGCGGGTCGGCGGGGAGGCGGCCTACGCCGACTATCTGACCGAGGTCGTGAAGCACTTCCGCGACGACTGGGGGACGACGTTCCGGACGCTCGCTCCGCTCAACGAGGCATCGACGAAGCACTGGGGCGCCGATGTCGCGCAGGAGGGCATGAACGTCAGTGCGGGCGCCCCGCAGAAGCGGGTCCTCGACGCCGTCCACTCCGCGCTCCGCACGAAGGGGCTGCCGACGGGCCTCGCGGCCGCCGACGAGACCGGGATCGCCGACACTCGGGCCGGCATTCGAGCGCTCGTCGCCGCAGGGTTCGACATGAGCCGCCTCGCCCGCGTGAACACGCATGCTTACCAGCCGGGCGACCGGGCCGCGCTGCACCAGCAGGTCGCCGGATCCGCGAATCTGCCCCTGACCATGTCGGAGGTGACGGTGTCCGCCGGTCCGCACGACCCGCAGGCGATGGCCTCCGGACTGCTGCTCTCCGACACGATCTCCCAGGACCTCACTCTCCTGCAGGCGCAGGAGTGGGTGTACTGGCAGGCGCTCGAGTCCGGACCGATCGCCGTGAAGGAGAACGGGAACTGGGGGCTGATGCAGTACAGCGAGGACGGCTCGGAGACGTACTCGATCACCAAGAAGTTCCACGTGATGCGGCAGTACACGAACTTCATCCGGCCCGGCGCGATCGTGCTGTCGAGCAGCGATGCGAAGACCGTCAGCGCCTACGATCCGGCGACGGGATCGCTCAGCATCGTGGTCCGCAACGACGCGACGACGAGCGCGCCGTACTCCGTCGATCTGACCCGCTTCGCCAGCACGGGATCCGCCTCGGTGTACCGGACCTCGGCGACCGAGAACCGCGCCACCCTCGCGTCGGTCCCCACCGCCGACAGGGCTCTCAGCACCTCGCTCACTCCTCAGTCGGTGACCACCTTCGTCCTGCCGGTCACGGGCGGCTTGACGAACGCGATCCAGAATCCCGGTCTCGACGCGGGGGTCGCGGGTCAGAACATCCCCGGCTGGCTCACCTGGGGCGGCGACGCCGCGGGCACCCACCTCGACGCCGACTACACGCAGGCGGGGGGTCACGGCGGCGGCGGCCTCGAGGGTGTCCACTTCCGCCCCGTCCCGTACAGCGTCTACACCTGGCAGACCGCGGAGGTCTCGAACGGGACCTACACGCTGAAGGCCTGGGTCCGATCGAGCGGCGGGCAGACCGCCGCGCAGATGGTCGCCAAGCACTACGGCGGCAGGGATCTGAGCGCGGCGATCCCGGCGACCAGGACGTTCACGCAGATCAGCATCCCGGACATCCAGGTGACCGACGGCCGGGTCGAGGTGGCGTTCTACTCGGTCGCCGGCGCGAGGAAGTGGATCGCGTTCGACGACGTGACCCTCGAGCCGGCACCGAGCTGATCCGGCGGCAGTGTCGCCCCCGCGTCCCTTCCGGCGCGGACGAATCGGAGATTCATCCAGGCGGACCAGAGGAACACCAGTGTTCGATCCGCTCCCCGCGGACTATCGTGAGGACTCGTCGACTTCCACCGCCCCTGCTCAACGAGGAGTTCCCATGAAGTTCCGCACCGCCGCGATCGCCGCGGCACTGGCCGCGTCGGTCCTCGTCCTGCCGGCGTGCACGGCTCAGGAGCCGAGCCGCCCGTCCGGGACGGTCGAGCTCACCTTCTGGTCGTGGGTGCCCGGCATCGACCGGGCGGTGGCGCTCTGGAACGAGGAGCACCCCGACGTGCACGTCACCCTCGAGGAGACCCCGGCGGGGAGCAGCGGCACCTACGCCAAGATGCACGCCGCGCTGAAGGCCGGTCAGGGGGCGCCCGACCTGGCGCAGATCGAGTACCAGGAGCTGCCGGGCTTCGTCCTCGAGAACGGCCTGGTCGACCTGGGGCCGCTCGGGATGGACGACCGGAAGGACGAGTTCGTCGACTGGCAGCTCGGGCAGTCGACCTTCGACGACACCGTCTACGCCGTACCCCAGGCCTCCGGCCCGATGGGCCTCTACTACCGCGAGGACGTCCTCTCCTCGCTCGGCCTCGCGGCACCCACCACCTGGGAGGAGTACGCGGCGGCCGCCAGGACCATCCACGAGGCGGACCCGGACCGGTACATCAGCACCTTCCCCCCGCAGAACTCGGCGTGGTTCGCCGCGCTCGCCTGGCAGGCCGGCGGGCGCTGGTTCGGCCTCGACGGAGACACCTGGACGGTCGACATCGACTCCCCGGAGACGCTGAAGGTGGCGGAGTACTGGGACGGCCTTCGCGAGGAGGGCGTGATCGCGACGATCCCGGACTTCGCCAACGAGTGGTACAGCGCGCTGCAGGACGGCCGGATCGTGGCGTGGCCGTCGGCGGGGTGGGGCGAATCCATCCTCTCGGGCAACGCGCCGGGGACCGCCGGTAGCTGGCGGGTCGCCCCGCTGCCCCAGTGGGGCGGCGAGTTCGCCTCGGCGAACTGGGGCGGCTCGACGACGGCCGTGCTCGCGGGCACCGAGAACGAGCAGGCCGCGGCCGACTTCGCGATCTGGCTCAACAGCGATCCGGACAGCATCGACCTCCTGATCGAGGCCGGCTACGGCTGGCCCGCCACGAAGGGCGCCCTGGAGGGCACCGCCCTCGACCGGCCCGAGGAGTTCCTCGGCGGGCAGAACGCCAACAGAGAGGTGTTCGAGCCGTCCGACGCGGCCATCGACACCAGCTGGGGCTGGATCCCGACGACCGCCGCGACCTACACCCACCTCAACGACGGCTTCACGGCCGCTCTCGCCGGGGAGGGGTCCTTCGTCGACGCCGTCGAGGCCGCGCAGGCCGCGACCCTCGCGGACCTCGAGGCCAAGGGCCTGAAGGTCCGCGCCGGCCGATGACCTCGACCCGCACGCGGACCCGCCTCGCGGTCCTGGGACTCCTCGGCCCCTTCCTCGCCCTCTTCCTCGCCACGATCGTCGTCCCCATCTCCTACGCCGCCTTCCAGAGCGTCACCGGGATCGAGCGGTCCGGAGCGTTCGGCCGGGGCGGCACCACCCTGACCTTCATCGGGCTGGACAACTACGCGGCGTCGTTCCAGGACCCGGGGTTCCGCTCCGGGCTGGGGCGGGTCGTCCTCTTCGCCGTCGTCCAGGTGCCGGTCATGATCGTGCTCGCGGTCGCGCTCGCTCTGATGCTGGACGCGGCCTCGGCGCGAGGGGTCCGGTTCTTCCGCTCGGTCTACTTCCTGCCCTACGGGGTCCCGGGAGTGATCGCCTCGCTCCTCTGGGGCTTCCTCTACACGCCGGGGCTCAGCCCGCTCACCGATCTGGGCGACGCACTCGGGATCCCCCTCGACTTCCTCAGCCCGGACACGGTCCTGTGGTCGATCGCCAACATCGTCGTCTGGCAGTACGCCGGCTACAACATGCTCGTCATCGTCGCCCAGCTCAAGGCGATCGACCAGGACCTCTTCGAGGCGGCGGCGATCGACGGGGCGACGCCGTGGCAGGTGGTCACCCGCATCAAGCTCCCGCTCATCGCACCCGCCATCGTCCTGACCACGGTCTTCACGATCATCGGCACCCTGCAGCTCTTCGCCGAGCCGCTGGTGCTCAAGCCGCTCTCGGGAGCGATCACCTCGAGCTTCACGCCGAACATGGCCGCCTACAACGAGGCGTTCGCGAACAACGAGTACGGTCTCGCCGCCGCCCAGTCCGTTCTCCTCGCCCTCCTGGCCTGCGTCTTCTCGTTCGGCTTCCTCCGGCTCGTCGGACGGAGTCGGCGCGCATGACCGCGGCACTCGTGAAGAAGGGGACGCCGGCCCCCCGCCGACGCGCCGGTCTCGCCCGGATCCTGCTGCCGGCGGCCCTCGCCGTCGCCGCCGTCTACTTCCTCTTTCCCGTCTACTGGCTGACCATCGCGGCCACGAAGTCGACCGGGAGCCTCTTCGGCTCGTCCGGCTTCGTGCTCAGCGATCCGCAGCTGCTGCAGAACCTCCTCGACGTCGTCCGCTTCAAGGGCGGTGTCTTCCTCGGCTGGGGCCTGAACAGCCTGCTCTACTCGGGAGTGGGCGCGCTCGCCGCGACGCTCCTGTCGATGTCGGCGGGCTACGCGCTCGCCAAGTTCGCGTTCCGGGGGCGCGAGGTGTGGTTCAACCTGGTGCTCGCAGGGGTGATGATCCCCGGCACCGCGCTGGCGCTGCCCCTGTTCCTGCTGATGAGCCGGCTCGGACTGGTGAACACCGTCTGGGCCGTCCTGATCCCGTCCATGATCAGCCCGTTCGGCGTCTACCTTGGCCGGATCTACGCGACGGCCGCCGTCCCGGACAGCCTGCTCGAGGCCGCGCGACTCGACGGCGCGGGGGAGGGGCGGATCTTCCTCACCCTCGTCCTGCGGCTGATGGCGCCGGCGGCGGTGACGGTCTTCCTCTTCCAGTTCATCGGCGTCTGGAACAACTACTTCCTGCCCCTCGTGATGCTCTCCAATCAGGAGCTCTACCCGATCACCCTCGGTCTCGTGAGCTGGCAGAGCGTCGCGGACCGCCATCCCGAGCTGTACCAGCTCGCTGTCGGCGGATCGTTCCTCTCCGTCATCCCGATCATGATCGCGATCGTCAGCCTGCAGCGCTTCTGGCGTGCCGGCCTCACCGAGGGCAGCGTCAAGGGATGACCGTCCCCGCAGCCCCCTCTCCCTCCCCCCGACCCCGTCATTCCGAGGAGACGCCCGCATGACCCGCACCCCCGTCCGCCCGCCCGCCCACCTGCCGCCGCGGCTGACCCTCTCGCTCTGGGACTTCTCCTGGTACACGCGGACGATGCCGGGCGAGCCCTTCCACGACCTCGGGCGCGCGTTCGACGAGGCGGTGGAGCGCGGCTGCAACACGGTCCGGATCTGCGCGGCTCCGCTCCTGCTGTTCGGCGACCACTCGATCGACACCTCGCAGCTGCGCTTCTCGAACATGGGCGGCGACGTCGGCAGGGGCACGCGCTGGTACGACGCCGTCGGCGGTGCCGTGCTCGACCTGCGGGCGCGCCTGGTCGAGCTGTTCCGCCAGGCGGCCGCGCACGACGTGCTCGTCATCGTCTCCTCCTGGGAGTACCAGCAGAGCCCCGCGTTCCTCAGCGACTCGTCCTGGCACGACATGCTGACGGCGATCCCGCCGACCGAGCGGCACGAGGCTCTCGCCCGCGCCGAATCGCGGCTGATCGCCTTCCTCGAGGCCGAGGGGCTGGCCGACCGCATCGCCTACGTCGAGGTGCACAACGAGGTCGACCTGTCCCGGCTCGGCGAGGTGCCGGCGGAGGGGCTCGACACCTTCTGGGCGCAGAAGCCGTACCTGACCGCCGCGCTGGAGATCCTGCAGGCGGAGCATCCGGACGTCCTGTCGACCGTCTGCTACGGGATCCCGCCGTACCTCGACCTCGACTCCGTGCCGGAGAACGCGCAGGTCGCGCACGTGCACTTCTACGTCTACGGGGTACTCGCAGCACTGGAGGAGTGGGCGGGGGTGCGGGCCGAGCCGCCGGTGTTCCCGAGCGCCGAGCTGAGATCGCTGCTGCGCGAGGGGGCGCCCGAGTTCGACGCCCTGGCGCACACCGTCGAACCGTGGCGGCTCGCGGCGACCGGCATCAGCCCGAGCATGTTCTACGCCTACGACCGGGTCGATCCGGTCGCCTGGGACGCCTGGCTCTACTCGCACTACGGCCGCTACGAGGTCGCGATGCGCGAGGCGATCGACGTCCGGCTGCGCGCGGTGGCGATCTGGGCGCTCCGCCGCGGAATCCCCGCCGTGGTCGGCGAGGGCTGGATCGGCTACACGCCGCTGGAGGCGGAGTTCGAGGACGGGCCGGCCGGCCAGGTCCTCGCCGGCTACGCCGTCCAGCGCTGCATCGACCTCGGCTACTGGGGCACGCTCGTCGGCTCCAACTCCGCACCGCAGCACCCGGGCTGGTCGAACGTCGAGCTGCAGCGGCGGCTGAACGGCCTCGTCCTGGCGTCCGGGGAGACCGGGGAGACCGGGCCCGCGACGCTGTCCTCCGCTCCGCTCGGTTCCGCGCCGCTCGGGTCCGCTCCGCTCGGTTCCGCTCCGCTCAGTTCCGCGTCCGGTACGCGTGCGGAGTCAGGCCGTGGATCCGCTTGAACTGCCGGGCGAAGTAGAAGGAGTCCTCGTAGCCGGCGGCGGCGGCCACCTCGGCGATCGGCCGCTCCGTCATGTCGAGCAGCTCGCGGGCCCGCGCCATCCGCAGCTCGGTCCGGTACTGCAGCACCGGCATCCCGAAGCGGCGCCGGAAGAGGGCCGCGAAGTGCGACGGGCTCAGGCACGCCATCGAGGCGAGCTCCGCCACCTCGATCCGCTCGGCGGGGTGGTCGTGGAGGAACTGCGCGGCGCGGTCGAGGGCGGTGCTGCGCGCGTCGCCGGGCGGGCGGTCCGAGGCGAGGATCGCCAGCAGGTGCCAGGCGGCGCCCGATGCGGCGAGCAGGCTGTTCGTCGTCGAGTCGCAGCCCAGGTGCGTGATCGCCGCCGAGATCAGCGCGACCGCGGCGTAGACGTCGGACAGGGTGCGCACCGGCGCGTCGACCGTCGCGCGCGCGGTCTGCAGGAACTCGGGCAGATCGCTGCCGGCGAGGTGCAGCCACCACAGCGTCCACGGGTCGGCGGCGTCGGCCCCGTAGGCGTGCGGCTCCCCGGGCGGCAGCAGGAGGATCTGACCCGCGGTCACGGCGAAGGTCCCCGCCGCCGTCGTGCACCACCCGGAGCCCCGGGTGCAGACCAGGACGACGGCGTCCGCGATCGGGCGGGTCCGCACCCGTCCGTGCCCGCGCGCCTCGGGGAAGTGGCCGCAGTCGGTGACCAGCAGGTGCGACGTCCCCGGCTGCGTCAGCGCCTCACGGACGCGGGGACGCGGCAGGACGTGCATCGTCTCGCCCGGGAAGCCCGCTCCGACGATCGTCGGCGTCCGTGCGCACCGCATCAGCGTTCCGTCCAGAAGTTCCACGGTTTCCGTCCTCCGTCTCGGCACCGGATCTGATCTTGACTGGGCGGCGTGCTCGATGACAACGCTGCCATTCCCGCCGACAGTACCAGAGGAACGTCCAGGGGAAGCACTGCGCCGCCGCCCCCTCCGCCCGCCCCGGAGGACGTCGCGTCCACCGACGAGCTGTTCCTCCTCGGTCTGCACCTCGAGGAGCGCCCGCGCTCCGGCTGCGCGCCCGAGCACTACTGGGAGGAGGCGGTCTGGCGGGACCCCGGCGACACCCGCTGCCGCGTCGCGCTGGCGCGGTCGCTCGCCGTCGCGGCCCGATTCGACGAGGCGGAGGGCCACCTCCGCTCCGCGATCGAGCGGCTCACCTCCCGGGGTGTGGTGCCGGCCGACGGCGAGGCGCACCACCGGCTGGGCGAGCTCCTCGCCCGGCAGGGGCGGCCGGCGGAGGCGCTCGAGGCTCTGAGCACGGCGCGGAGGACGACGGCCTGGCGCGTCCCGTCCGGTGTCGCGCTCGGGCGGCTCCTCCTGGCGACGGACCGCCTCGAGGAGGCCGAGGCGGTGCTGCGCGAGGTGCGCGCGATCGACGGGCAGCACGCGCGGGCGACGGTCCTGCTCGCCGTCGTGCTCCGGCGCGGCCGGCGGGCGCAGCAGTCGAGGGCGCTGTTCGAGAGCGTGCTCGCGCGCGATCCGCTCGACCACTGGGCGCGCGACCTCGCCGGGCGCCCGCTCGACGCCGACGCCGACGCGCTGCTCGACGTCGCGCTGGAGTACCGCGACGCAGGACTGCCGGACGACGCCCTGCGGCTGCTCGCCCTCGCCCTCGCGGCCGATGCCGCGCGGCGCACCCCCTCCGAGCGGACCGGGGTGGTGCCGCTGGTGCACTACCACGCCGCACTGCTGCACGAGCGGGAGGGTCGCCCCGACCAGGCGCGGGCCGCTCGGTGGACCGCGCAGCAGGCGCCGCTCGAGGGCTGCCGCCCGGTCCGCCTCGAGGACGTCGAGGCGCTGGAGGCGGCCGACGCCGAGGACACGACCGCCCGCTTCCTCCTCGGCGGCTGGTACGCCGCGGTGGGCCGCATCGAGGACGCCTTCGCGGCCTCGTGGTCCGCCGCCGCCCACGACCCGAGGGCGTGGGTGCGGGTGGCCGCGCTGCGCGCACTGGGGGCGGCCTCCTGCACCGCGTACGGCGATGCCGAGGCGGGGCTCGCCTATCTCGAGCGCGCGCGGCACCTCGCCCCCGGCGACGCGGGGCTCCTCGTCGAGTACGACCGGCTCCGGGTGCTCCTCGGGCACGAGGGGCGGCTCGCCCTCCTCGAGGAGAACGAGGCCCTCGTCCTCGAGCGCGACGATCTGACCCTCGAGTACGCGGCGCTGCTGGTCGCCGACGGCCGCGCGGGTCGCGCTCAGGGCCTGCTGCTGGGCCGGGTGCTCGGGCAGGGGGAGGGCGCGGGGAGCTTGGTCCCCGAGGGGCGCGTGCTCGAGGTCTGGGATGCGACGATGATCGCGCTCGCCGATGCGTCGTCGCCCGCCGACGCGCTCACCTTCCTCTGCGCCGCCCTCGCGCCGCCCGCCTGCCTCGGCGAGGAGCGCCCGCCGTCGGCCGTCCCCGCCGGACTCCTGCTCCGCCGCGGCGCCGCGCGTGCGCGCCTCGGCGACGACGCGGGCGCCACCGACGACTGGGAGGCGGCCGCCGGGCTGACCGGCGACGCCGTGACGGCGCCGCACTGCGACGAGCAGACGGTCTCCGCGATCCGCGCGCTCCTGGCGCTCGGGCGCCGCGCCGAGGCCGACCGCCTGACGACGGCCTTCTCCGAGTGGATCGACGAGGAGGCCGCGATCCCGGCCACGGCCGACTGGACCCGCCCCGGCCTGCTGTTCCCGCCGGAGCCGCAGCAGCAGAAGGACGCGCTGCTGGCGCGCTGCCGCGAGCAGCTCGCCGCGCTGGCACAGGAGCGGAGGAGCGAGTGAGCGGGCGATCACAGCGGCGATAACATTATCGCCGATAGTCGAGTTGATAACATTATCAACATGCGCAGCTCCCTCGACAACCCGTTCAGTCCCGGCTCCGACGCGGTGCCCGAGATCTGGGCGGGGCGGACGACGCAGCTGAGCGATTGGCGTGACGTGCTCCGTCCCCGCCTCGCGCGAGGCCTCCCCGATCGCGGCCGCACGATCCTCGGCGAGCCCGGACTCGGCAAGTCCGCCCTGGTGCGGCGGATCGCCCGCGACGCCGCAGCGGACGGCGACTGGGTGACTCCGCAGCTGCGCGTCCCGTCGGGTGCCGATCCGCTGAAGCTCGTGGCCGCCGCCCTGCTCGCTCTCGCCGAGGCCGCCGGTCTGCCGACGGCCCGGGAGAAGCGGATCGCGGCCCTCCTCGAGCGCGTGCAGGCGGTCGCTGCATCCGGGCTGTCGCTCACCCTCCGCGGACAGGACGGCCCGGAGGCGCACACCGCGCTGACCGAGCTGCTCGTCGAGGTGGGCCGGGCCGCGATCGCGCAGGACGTCGTCGTGCTCGTGCACCTCGACGAGGTGCAGAACATCGCCGACGAGAGCGGCCTCTCGCAGCTGCTGATCGCGCTCGGCGATGCCATCACCCACGAGGAGACGGTCGCGCTGCCGGGCGGCGTACAGGTGACCCGCTTCCTGCCCATCGCGGTCTACCTCACCGGCTTGCCTGACTTCGAGGACCGCGCCGGCGGCCAGAAGGGCGCCACCTTCGCTCGCCGCTTCAAGACGACCGTGCTGACCGCCATCGACGACGACGACATCGTCGCGGCGCTGCAGGACTTCGTGCTGCCCGGCTGGGAGGTCGCGGACGGCGCGGGTGGGACGGGCCGCATCCGGATGGAGGCCGACGCCGTCGCGGCGATCGTCGACCTCTGCCGCGGTGAGCCGTTCCTGTTCCAGCTGGCCGGGGAGAGCGCTTGGTACGCGGGGACCGACGCCACGATCACGCGCCGGCAGGTGCTTGCGGGCTGGCGAGGCGTGCAGCGGGAGGCGGCCGCGCACGTCGAGCGGATCCTCGGCCGGCTGCCCGCGCGAGAGCGCGCCTTCCTCGAGGCGATGGCGGCACTGCCCGCTCGCGACCGCTCGCTCACCCGGATCGCCCGCGCTCTCGGTCTGTCGAAGCCGTCGGAGGTGGGGACGACGGCGCAGCGGCTCGACACCGTCCGCGGGATCATCGACCGCGGAAAGCTCTACGGGTTCCGCCATCGGGCGATCGAGGCGTCGCTGACGAGCGAGTGGCCGCGGATGGACTGAGGCGCGCGGCGGTCCCGCGTCAGCCCGCGTGCGGGAGCAGCACCTCCACCAGGCCGTCGGTGACGCGCGTCTCGAAGCGCGGCTGCGGCGAGGTGGCCGGGCCGCGCACGACCTCGCCGGTCTCGAGCGAGAAGGCGCTCGCGTGCCAGGGGCAGCTGATGCAGGCGTCGGAGCCGGTGCCGCGGAGCTCGCCCTCGTCGAGGGGTCCGGAGAGGTGGCTGCAGACGTTCGAGAGCACGTCGACGCGGTCGCCGCGGCGGACGGCGAGCAGCGGGGTCTCGGCGACGGTCCTCTTCACGGGGGAGTTCTGCGGCAGCTCGGCGAGCGGGCCGAGGGGCTGCCAGCCGGTCGGGAAGCGGTGCGGCACGTCCTCGGTGTGGTTCGCGCCGGCCGCCTGGCGGTAGCTGAGGTGGCCGCCGAGGTAGCCGCCGCCGGAGACGACGGCGAGGCCGAGCGCGCTGAGCACCTTCCCGCTGGTGCGCCGCCCGCGCACGCGCTGGACGAAGGACGCGGTGTAGAGGACGGTCCCGGCGACGTTGGCCGCCGCGTGGACGAGCCCTACGCGCTTCTGCTGCTCGTGCAGCTCGGACCAGTCGGTGTAGCCGGCGGCGGCGGTGGGCAGCACGCTGACGACGCCCAGGGCGACCAGGGTGCGAGCGGCGCGCTCGTTGCCGGGCAGCAGATCCAGGACTGCCGCCGACACCCACGCGCCCGTCGGCACGAGCACGAGCAGCGGATGCACCGGGTGCCCGATCGGGACGCCGTGCAGCGCGTCCCGCACGGGCTGCGGCCGGATGACCGCGTCGACCACCTTCTTGACCCGGTCGACGAGCGGATCGAGGGCGGCCACGTTCTCGAGACGGCTGACGAGACGGACGAGCTTCACTTCGCGCATGCCCCAGGGCACCCCGTGCTCGGGTGGCGCGGCAAGGGGGTTGCGATCCGTGCGGGGCCGTTCCGCCCACGTCGGAGGACCGCGTCTCCGGACCGGCACTGCCGAGGAGGGTGGGTCTCGATACGCCCCTTCGGGGCTGCTCGACCAGCATGTTCAGGCAGCGGCCGCCTAGTGATCGAGCAGCGAGCGCAGCACCCCGCCATGCTGATCGGGCAGCGCGAGCAACGCGCCACCATGCTGATCGAGTAGTGCGCGCGGCGCACTTTCATGCTGATCGAGCAGCGCGGGCAGCGCGCCCTTTCATGCTGATCGAGTAGCGCGCGGAGCGCGCGTATCGAGATCCGCCCCCGTCGAGACGCCGGCCTGCGGGCCCGCCGGCGTCAGTCGCCTGCCGTGGAGAAGGCCTCGATCGCGCGGGTCGGGGCGTCGCGGCCGAGCTCAGGCGAGGGGTGCGGAGGAGCGTCGCCACGCGTCCACCGCGTGCGCCGCGGCGCCGAGCAGCGGGGCGTCGTCGCCGAGCAGGGCGGGGCGGACGTCGCGGCCGGGGAACGCCGCGCCGAGCAGGGGGCCGAGCAGATCCCAGGAGCGGGCGATCGAGCCGCCGACGACGATCGCCTCCGGGTCGAACGACGCGATCCAGGGCGCGAGCGCCCGGCCGAGCGCGTCGGTGCTCCGGGCGAGGGTCAGCGCCGCGGCCTCGTCACCGCTGCGCACCTGCTCGGCGATCTCACGGACGTCCAGCAGGCGACCGGTGCGTCGCTCGTACTCGCGGCGGAGCGCCCTGCGCGAGACGGAGTCCTCGAGCGGTGCGCCGTCGATCAGCAGGACGTGGGCGTCGCCGCCGGGCGGGACGCGGGGGTCGTCGTCGAGCGCGCGGCCGTCCTCGAGGTAGGCCGAGCCGACTCCGGTGCCGAGGGTGAGGCAGAGCACCCGCCGCAGTCCCGCCCCGGCTCCGGCGAGTGCCTCGCCGAGTCCGCAGGCGTCGGCGTCGTTGCAGAAGTCGATCCGCTCGCGGGAGATTCCGAGGCGGCCGGCGAGCTCGGCGCCGAGATCGACGCCGTGCAGGGGCTCGAACTTGCCGACGCCGGTGTAGAGCGCGATCCCGGTGGCGTAGTCGAACGGGCCGGGCACGGCGACCGCGACGAGCGCTTCCGCCGGGACGGTCCCGATGGCGCGGGCGAGCGCGCCGAGGACGTCCTCGGCGCTCGGCTCCGCCCCGAGGGGCAGGCGCCGGACGCCGGCGACCGCTGCGGCCGCTCCACCGCCCTGCACCAGACCGGCGGAGACGTGCGTGCCGCCGAGGTCCACGGCGACGATCGCTGTCCTCATCAGGTCCTCCTCGTGGCACCGGGATCCGATCGACCGCGCTGCGCACGAGATTGTCGCACACGATTGGGATCGTTACCAGACTTGTCCTCCTCTGAAAATCGGAGCAGTCTTGCCCCGGTTGTTATCGTTACCAGTCGGCGAGGGCCGGCAGCCCGAGAGCCGGCAGTCCCGCAGCCGACACCCCGAGAGGACAGACATGCGCCCCTTCCCCACCGCCGGGCAGTACGACCGGTTCCCGGCGATCCGGCTCGAGGACCGGCACGTCGTCCTCCACGGCGTCGAGGCGTGGCACGAGCTGCGCGATCACGCGCTGACCCGCGTCGAGCCGGGGACGACTCCGGTGATCGCGATCGACGCCTACCCCGGGGTCGACCTGCCCGCCCTGCTGGCGCGCATCGAGGCCGCGCTGCCCGAGGCGCTCGTGCTCGACGTGGAGTGCGAGGCCGCGCGCAGCCCCGAGGAGCTCGACGCGCTCCTCGCCCGCAACCTCACCGACGACCGGGTCTTCGGAGTGCTCAGCCACCACCTGCTCGCCGAGTTCTACCGGCCCGAGGCCCTCGCGCACCTCGCCCGCCGGATCGAAGCCGCCCCCGGGCTCGTCGTCCTCGTCGGCCTCGGCGCAACCCTCGTGCCGGCGCCGCAGCACACCGTCGTGCTCGCGGACCTGGCCCGCTGGGAGATCCAGCTCCGGCTCCGCGCCGGGGCGACCAACTGGCGCGCCGACAACTCCGGCGACGACGTGCTGCGCAAGTTCAAGCGCGGCTACTTCGTCGACTGGCGGGTCGCCGACCGGCACAAGCGGACGCTCTTCGACGCGGTCGACTTCGTCCTCGACAGCACCTCGGTCGAGCGCGACGTGAAGCTCCTCACCGGCGACGCCTTCCGCTCCGGGCTCGCGGCGGCGGCGGCCCGGCCGTTCCGGGTGGTCCCGTTCTTCGACCCCGGCGTCTGGGGCGGCCAGTGGATGCGCGAGGTCTTCGGGCTCGACGAGGCGCCCGACAACTACGCCTGGTGCTTCGACTGCGTCCCCGAGGAGAACAGTCTGCTGCTCGACGTCGGCGGCGACATCGTCGAGCTGCCCGCGATGGACCTCGTGCTGCAGCACCCGGTCGAGCTGCTCGGCGAGCGGACGCACGCGCGCTTCGGCGCCGAGTTCCCGATCCGCTTCGACTTCCTCGACACGATGGCGGGCGGCAACCTCTCCCTGCAGGTGCACCCCCTGACCGACTACATCCAGAGCGCCTTCGGCATGCACTACACGCAGGACGAGAGCTACTACCTGCTCGACGCCGCCGAGGACGCGACCGTCTACCTCGGCACGCGAACCGGAGTCGACCGCGAGGAGATGACAGCGGACCTGCGCAGGGCGGCGACGGGTGAGATCGACTTCCCGGCCGAGAAGTACATCAACGCCTTCCCGGCGAAGCCGCACGACCACTTCCTCATCCCGGCCGGCACCGTGCACTGCTCCGGCGCCGACTCGATGGTGCTGGAGATCTCGGCGACGCCGTACATCTTCACGTTCAAGATGTGGGACTGGGGCCGGGTCGGCCTCGACGGCTCCCCCCGGCCGATCCACCTCGGCCACGCACTCGCGAACATCCAGTGGGACAGGGACACCGAGTGGACGCGGGCGAACCTCGTGAACCGCGTCGAGCGCGTCGCCGAGGGCGAGTGCTGGGTGGAGGAGCGGACCGGGCTGCACGAGCTGGAGTTCATCGAGGTGCGCCGGCACTGGTTCACCGGGCCCGTGCCGCACGACACCGAGGGCACGCTCCAGGTGCTCAATCTCGTCTCCGGCAGCGAGGCGGTGGTCGAGAGTCCGACGGGCGCCTTCGCCCCGTTCGTCGTGCACTACGCCGAGACCTTCATCGTGCCGGCCGCGGTCGGCGCGTTCTCACTCCGGCCGACGGAGCGCTCCGCCGGCGAGCGGCTCGGCACCGTCAAGGCCTTCGTCCGCGGCACCCGGCACACCGACGAGTGAGCGGACGGCCGCCCGGCCGGACAGCTCGCGCAGCAAGAGATCTCAGCACTCATCGAGGAGGATGACCATGATCAGCACCACCACCACCCCGCGCCGCCGATGGGCGGCCGCCGTACTCGCGATCGGCCTCGCCGCATCGCTCGCCGCCTGCTCGCAGGGCTCGGCGAGCGGCGGCGGCGACGCGGCCGCGGGCGGCAGCCTGACCCTGAACGGCGACCGCGCCGACTTCACCGAGGCCTACTCCGCGGCGGGCACCGCGCTCGAGGGCGTCGGCGGCTCCGGCATCGAGCCGCGCAACGTGCCGTCCACCGAGAACTACCAGCAGGTGATCCGCTCGTCGCTGCAGACCAGCAGCACCACCGACCTGGTGAAGTGGTGGAACGGCTACCGTCTGCAGGACCTCGCCCGCTCCGGCGGCCTCGCCGATCTCACCGAGGAGTGGGACGCGGCCGAGGCGGCCGGCCAGGTGAATCCGGAGTCGCGCGACAGCTTCTCCTACGACGGCAAGGTCTACGGGATGCCCATGTACAAGAGCTACTGGGTGATGTTCTACAACAAGAAGGACTTCGAGACCGCCGGCATCACCCCGCCGACGACCTGGGCGCAGTTCGAGTCGAACAACGACGCGCTGAAGGCCGCCGGCTTCACTCCGCTGTTCGGCACCCAGGAGGCGGGCTGGACCTCGTTCATCTGGTTCGAGGAGCTGCTCTCCAAGAGCGACCCGGACTTCTACACGAAGCTGATGAACGGCGAGGCGTCCTACACCGACCAGCCCGCGCAGGACGCGCTGAAGCTCTGGGGCGAGATGTACGCCAAGGGCTGGTTCACCGCTCCGGACGTCGCCTGGGACAACGAGCCCGCGCTCTTCGCGGAGGGCACCGTCGCCCAGGTGCCGATGGGCAGCTGGCGCAACGGCGCCTTCGCCGCGCTGGGCCTGGGGGAGGAGGACTACGGCGCGTACCTGCTGCCGTCCGTCTCCGCCGACGTGCAGCCCTCGGTGATCGTCGAGTCGGGCGTGATCTCGGTCGCGGAGAAGTCGCCGAACCGCGATGAGGCCGTGAAGACGATGGGCGACTGGCTCGACCCCGAGGTGCAGTCGGTCTGGGCGAACGCGATCAAGGACACGTCGGCCAACCCGACCGTCGTGACCGACGACCCGACCCTCGCCTCGATCAGCGAGCAGGTCACCGCCGAGCAGCCGACCGAGCTGGTGCGCTACTGGGAGGCCAGCCCGCCGGCCCTGATCGAGGGCGGCGTGCAGTACCTCGCGTCGTTCATGGTCGACCCGAGCGACGACAACATCCTGCCGACCCTGGAGAAGCTGCAGGCGCTGGCCGACTCCGAGTGGGCGAAGTGGGAGGCCGCGGAGTGACCGCACTCGTCGAGAAGCCGGCCCGGGTCGGGTGCGCCGACGCCCCCGCCCCGGGCCCGGCCCGGCGCCCGCCGCGGCGCCCGACCGCGGGCCTGCGGGCGGCGCCGTTCCTGGTGCCGGCGCTCGCGCTCGTCGGCGTCATGCTCCTGGTGCCGTTCGTCTCGACGCTCGTGCAGAGCTTCACCGCCGACAACGGCTTCACCTCGCGCTTCATCGGGTTCGACAACTACGCGCGCCTGGCCCAGGACCCGACCTTCCTGCAGTCGCTGCTGAACACGGTGATGTGGACGGTCGGCACGCTGATCCTGCCGGTGGGGATCGGCCTGATGGTCGCGGTCCTCACCAACGGGATGCGGCTCGGGCCGCTGCTCCGCTTCGCCTTCGTGCTGCCCTACGCGCTGTCCGGGGCGGCGACCGCCGTGATCTGGGGGTTCATCCTCCGCTCCGACGGCGCCCTGAATCAGGCGATCACGTTCCTCGGTCTGCCCGCCCCCGCCTCGGGCTGGCTGCTGGAGTGGCCGACCAACACGATCGTGATGATCGTGGCGAACACCTGGCAGGCGACCGGCGTCACGGTCATCCTCTTCCTGGTCGGGCTGCAGTCGATCCCGGCCGAGACGACCGAGGCGGCGGCCCTGGACGGCGCGACCGGCGCCCGGTTGTTCTGGAGCATCGTGCTGCCGCAGCTGCGGCCGGTGACGATCGTCGTGATCGGCATGTCGATCGCCAACAGCCTGCGGGTCTTCGACCTGATCTGGCTGCTCACCAAGGGCGGTCCGGGCGGCGTCTCCGAGACCCTCGCGGTGACGATGTACCGGCAGACCTTCATCGTCAGCGACTACGGCTACGGCGCCGCGGTCGCGGTCGTGCTCGCCGTGATCGTCGTCGCCAGCTCCTGGTTCTACCTCCGCCGCCAGCTCGCGAAAGGCTGATCATGTTCGGACGACTCCTGCGAGGCGGCTTCGTCACCGTCTTCGCCCTGCTGTGGCTGACACCGGTCTATCTGATGATCGTCAACGCCTTCGTGCCGGCGGACGAGTACACCGGCGCACCGACCTGGCTGCCCGGCGGCCTCGGCTTCCTCGACAACCTCGCGATCGCCTGGACCGCGTCGGGGCTCGGCGCGGGGATGCTGAGCAGCCTCCTCTACGCCACGGTCTCGGCCGGGATCGCCGTGCTCGCTGCGGCGCTCGCCGCGTTCGCGATCGTGGTGATGCCGAGCCGGCACCCCGGGGTGTGGTTCTGGCTGATCTACCTCGGCACGCTGCTGCCGCTGCAGATCTTCCTCGCGCCGCTGTTCAAGGCGTACGTGGGGGCGACGCTTTACGACACCAATCTCGGGCTGATCCTCATCTACGTTGCGATCTGCATCCCGTTCGCCTTCTTCATCGTGCGCAACGTGCTGACCACCCTGCCTCCCGAGGTGACCGAGGCGGCGCAGCTCGACGGCGCGGGCTGGCACCGGCTGTTCTGGGGGATCCACGTGCCGCTGGTGAAGTCGTCGCTCTTCGCGGCCTTCATCTTCCAGTTCACCTGGGTCTGGAACGACCTGCTCTTCGGGATCACGCTCACCGCCAGCCCCGACCGGCGGCCGGTGATGGCGGCGCTCGCCGAGATCAGCGGCGGCTTCTCGAGCTTCGGGCCGCCGGTGGTGCTCGCGGCGGCCGTGGTCGCGTCGCTGCCGACGGTCGTGCTGTTCCTGTCCTGCCAGCGCTTCTTCGTGTCGAGCCTGCAGACGGTGTGACGGGGCGGACGGGCGTGCCGGACGGGGGTGGTGGACGGGTCTGCCGGTCAGCCGCGGACCGGGCCGACGCGGACGGGCAGCTCGATCAGGCGCGGCGGCGCCTCCGGGTCGCCGTCGAGCCGGTCGAAGAGCATTCGCGCCGCGGCCGCGCCGAGCTCCTCCGGGTCGTGCGAGACGATCAGCAGCGGGATGCGCAGCAGGTGCGCGAGCTCGACGTCGTCGAAGCCGACGAGGGTCGGCGGCGCCTGCTCGGGATGCGCGCCGATCGCCTCGAGTGCGCCGATCGTGTTGCGGTTGTTGGCGCTGAAGATCGCGGTCGGCCGGTCGGGGGAGGCGAGCAGCTCCTCCGTCGCGAGCCGCGCCGCGTTCGCGTCCTGCTGGCCGCGCCGCACCAGGGTCTCGTCGAGCGCGACGCCCGCCTCGGCGAGCGCGCGCCGGAATCCCTCGAAGCGCCGCTCCGCCGTGGAGACCGAGACCAGGTTGCCGAGGAAGGCGATGCGGCGGTGCCCGAGCCGGAGGATCTCGCGCGTGCTCTCGTAGGCGCCGCGGACGTCGTCCAGCAGCACGGTGTCGGCGTCCAGCCCGCCGACCACGCGCGAGGCGAGGACGAGCGGCATCCCGCCGAGGCGCGCGGGGCTGAGGTGCTCGGCGCTCGCTCCGGTCGGGACCACGATCAGCCCCTCGACCTGCCGGCCCACGAAGTCGGCGACGAGCCGGCTCTCCCGGCGCGGCTCCTCCCCGGTGTTGCCGAGCAGGATGCGGCGGCCGTGCTCCTCCGCGACGCGCTCGACGCCGAGCGCGAAGGTGCCGTAGTAGGGGTTCGCCAGATTCGTGATCGCGACGCCGATCAGCCCCGAGCTGTGCCCGGGGCGCATGCTGCGCGCGTTCTCGTTGCGGTGGTAGCCGAGCTCGGCGACCGCGGCGAGCACCTTCTCCTGCGCCTCGGGCCGCACGTTCTTGCCGCCGGAGAGCGTTCGCGAGACGGTCATCGGGCTGACGCCGGCGTGCAGCGCGACGTCCTTGACGGTGGGGGAGCCGGGGCGGGGAGTCACGGGTGCTCCCTCGGCTGCTCGTGCGGTGCGGCGGACGTTCGTGCGATAACGATACCAACGGGGCGCGCCTGCGTTGGTGCAGTCGAGTGGACGCGGGACGGGGTCCGCGGGCGTCGTGAAGCCCTGTTCGTGTCCAGTCGCCGCGGCGCCCGCTCGCGACTGGACGGATGACGGGGTCCGCGGTGCGGACGGAGCTCGGTTCGCGTCCTCTCGCGAGGGCGGGGGGAGGGCGCTCCGCAGTCCTGAGCATCGGCGAGGCCGGGTCTCGATACGCCCCTGCGGGGCTACTCGACCAGCATGGTCAGGCAGCGGCCGCCTAGTGATCGAGCAGTGCGCGCAGCGCCCCCCCTCCATGCTGATCGAGTAGCGCGCGGAGCGCGCGTATCGAGATCCGCCCCCTTGAGACGCCGGCCTGCAGGCCCGCCGGCGTCAGTCGGCCGACGTGAAGAAGGCCTCGATCGCGCGGGTCAGCGCGACGAGGTCGTCGACGTGGGCGAGCTCGCGCGCCGAGTGCATCGACAGCAGCGGGACGCCGACGTCGACCGTCGAGATGCCGAGGCGGGTCGCGGTGAGCGGGCCGATCGTGGAGCCGCAGGGGACCGTGTTGTTCGAGACGAACTCCTGGAACTCCACTCCGGCCCGCGCGCACACTCCGGCCCAGAGCGCCGCGCCGCGCGCGTCGGTCGCGTAGCGCTGCGAGGCGTTGATCTTGAGCAGCGGGCCCTTGCCGGCGACCGGCTGGTTCACCGGGTCGTGCTTCTCCGGGTAGTTCGGGTGCACGGAGTGGCCGGCGTCGGCGGAGAGGCACCAGGACCGCGCCATCGCGCGGGCGCGCTCGTCGACACCCGCGCCGAGGGCGGCGCCGATGCGGGTGAGCACGTCCTCGAGGAAGGGACCGCTCGCCCCGGAGCGGCTGGCCGAGCCGAGCTCCTCGTGGTCGAAGGCGGCGAGCATGCTGATGTGCCCCGGCTCCGCGTTCGAGTCCGAGTCCGCATCCGTGCCGCTCGCCGCGAGCAGCGCGACAAGCCCCGCGTGCACCGAGCTGAGATCGTCCATCCGCCCGGCCGCGAAGAGCGCGTCGTCGAGGCCGAAGCGCGCGGGCGGCTGGGTGTCCGCGGTGATGAGGTCGTAGCCGGCGATGTCGGCGGCGCCGTCGAGCCCGGCCTTCGCGGCGAGGATCTCGAGCAGATCGTTCCCGTCCGCGTCGCCCAGGCCGTAGACGGGGACGGTGTGCTTCTGCCGGTCGAGCTTCAGGCCGTCGTTCGCCTCGCGGTCGAGGTGGATCGCGAGCTGCGGGATCCGCAGGAACGGGCCGGTGCGCACCAGCACCTCGGCGCCGTCGCGGGTGACGATCCGCCCGGCCAGCTCGAGCTCGCGGTCGAGCCAGGAGTTGAGCAGCGGTCCGCCGTACACCTCGACGCCGGCCTGCAGCCAGCCCTTCGATGCCACGGTCGGCCGCGGCTTCAGCTTGAAGCCGGGGGAGTCGGTGTGCGCGCCGAGGATGCGGAACGGCGTCACCGCGGTGGCCCCGGCCGGCACGTGCCAGGCGATGACCGCCCCGTCGCGGAGGACGAAGTAGCGGCCGGGCTCGGTGGGCCACGCGGCGGTCTCGTCGACGGACTCGAACCCCGCCGCCGCCAGCCGCCGCGCGGTCTCCGCCGCGGCGTGGAAGGAGGAGGGCGAGGCGGTGAGGAACTCGGCGAAGTCGGCGAGGTGGTCGGCGCGGGAGGTCATCGACTCATTCAAGCAGGGCGGACGATGCCCATCGGCAGCACCTCGGACGGATGCGCCGAGCCGTCGACCGTGGGAGCGCCGAGGTCGGTCGATTCTTCGTCGAGTTCCAGGCGCTTACGGCCGCCCGTGGGTGCAGCGTCGTCAGTGGTCGGTCCCACCGGCGGATGAAGCACTCGAGTTCACCGCTCGAGGCGTATGGATCGGTCCTGTTCGATGTGGTCGAGAGCCTGCAGAGCCAGCCTCGCGGTACACAGACTCACGGTCACCGTCCATCGATCGAGCCAGCTGGGGCTCTCGATCAGAGCCCTCTGCTCGACCTCGCTCAGTTGTGGAATCACGTCCATAACGATATGGTCGTCGTCATATTCCCCCGGCACAGGCCGCAGTTGGGTTTCGGAAACCGCCGTAGATCGTCACGATCACGGCGGTTTCACCTTTCAGCCTCGACGCGCGGCGTCGGTCGCTGACGCGCGGAGTGCCTCACGCGTCGAGCGCAGCCGTCACGGCACGATCGCGTCGATGTACCCGCCGTCCACCCGCACCGCGGCGCCCGTGGTCGCCGAGGCGAGCGGCGACGCCAGGTAGACGACCATGTTGGCGATCTCCTCCGGCTCGATCAGGCGCTGGAGCAGCGACTGCGGGCGGTGCAGCCGCATGAACTCGCGCTGCGCCTCCTCCCAGGGGAGAGAGTGGTCGACGAGCTCGTAGACGAAGTCTTCGACGCCGCCGGTGTGGGTCGGCCCGGCGAGCACGCTGTTGACCGTGACGCCGGTGCCGGCGGCGGCCTTCGCGAAGCCGCGGGAGACGCCGAGCAGGGCGGTCTTCGAGACGCCGTAGTGGATCATCTCGGCCGGCGTGACGACGGCGGAGTCGCTGCCGATGTAGAGGACGCGGCCCCAGCCCGCCTCCGTCATCGCGGGCAGGTAGGCGCGGGTGAGGCGGACGCCGGTGAGCACGTTGACCTCGAAGTAGCGGCGCCACTCGTCGTCGGTGATGTCGAGCGGCTCGGTGCTGCCGAAGATGCCGAGGTTGTTGACCAGCACGTCCACGCGCGGCACGGACTCGAGCAGCTTCGCCGTCCCGGCCTCGCTCGAGACGTCGGCCGCCACGCCGCGCACGGTGGCGTCGGGCACCGCCGCGCGCACGTCCTTGATCGCGCGCCGCACCGAGCGCTCCGACCGCGCGTTGACGACCACCTCGGCGCCGGCGTGCGCCAGCCCGACGGCGATCGCGAGTCCGATGCCCTGCCCCGACCCCGTCACCAGGGCCGTCCGTCCGCTCAGGTCCAGCTCGATCATGCCGCTCCGCTCCGTCCGCCGCCTGCGGACTCCTCGGAGGAGGGTGCCACACGCCTCCGACACCCGCCCCAGGAAACCGCTCCCACCGCCCCCGCATGCTGGTCGAGCGGCCCCGGAGGGGCGCGGCGAGACCGGCCATCGTCAGGGCGGCTGGTCTGCAGCCCACCCGTTAGGCACCGGTGGATCTCGATACGCCCGCTGCGCGGGCTACTCGATCAGCATGAAGCGAGGCGTCCCGCAACGGTCGAGGCGTCCAGCAGCACCGGGACGCCTCGACAGTCCGAGGACGTCTCGCCGCAACAGGCTGGACCCGTCACCCCGAGTGGTGCCGGCCGATCGGCAGCACCAGCGGCGTCCCGGACACCGGGTCCGCGATCACGCGCGACTCCATGCCGAAGACCGCGCGCACTGTCTCCGCGGTCACCACCTCGGCCGGCGTGCCCGAGGCGTACAGCGCACCGGCGCGCACCGCGAAGAGGTGGTCGGCGTACCGCGCCGCGAGGTTCAGGTCGTGCAGCACGATCACGATCGTCGTGCCGCGCTCGCGGTTGAGGTCGGTCAGCAGGTCGAGCACCTCGATCTGGTGCGAGACGTCGAGGTAGGTCGTCGGCTCGTCGAGCAGCAGCACGTCCGTCCGCTGGGCGAGCGCCAGCGCGATCCACACCCGCTGCCGCTGCCCGCCGGACAGCTCGTCGACGGGCCGGTCCGCGATCTCGAGCGTCCCGGTCGCGCGCAGGGCGTCCTCGACGATCGCGTCGTCGTCCGCGGACGCGCCCCGCCCGAACCAGCCGCGGTGCGGGTACCGCCCGCGCGCGACCAGATCCGCCACGGCGATCCCCTCGGGCGCGATCGGCGTCTGCGGCAGCAGCCCCACCCGCTGCGCGACCTGCCGCGTCGGGAGCCGGTGGATCGCCTCGCCGTCCAGCAGCACGGCCCCGGCGCTCGGCGTGATCAGCCGCGCCATCGCGCGCAGCAGCGTCGACTTGCCGCAGGCGTTCGCCCCGACGATCACGCTGATCGCCCCGGTCGGCACCGTCAGCGACAGCCCGTCGACGACCACCCGCTCGTCGTAGGCGAGCGTCACGCCGTCGACCGACAGCGTGGAGTGACCGGCGGTCACGGCGGGCGTCGAGGCGGTCACAGGGATCCTCCGGTGCGGTTGCGGCGGGCGAGGAGCCAGAGCAGGAACGGCGCGCCGAGCGCACCGGTCACCACTCCGACGGGGAAGCGGGCGCCGGAGAAGGCGAGCCCGGCGACGTGCTGCGCGACCAGGTCCGCCGCGAGCACGACGACGATCCCGACCAGCGCGGACGGGATCAGCGGCACGCGCGCGTCCGGCACGAGCCGCCGCGCGATCGGCCCGGAGACGAAGGCGACGAACGCGATCGGACCGGTGGCCGCGGTCGCGACGGCGACCAGGCACACCGCCACAGCGAGCAGCCCCACCCGGCTGCGCCGCACGTCCACGCCCAGCGCGGTCGCCGACTCGTCGCCGAGCTGCAGCATCGAGAGCCGCCCGGCCAGCAGCAGCGCGAGCGGCACGAGCACCAGCATCGACAGCGCGAGCGCCGGCACCCCCGCCCAGGACGCGGAGTTGAGGCTCCCGGTCAGCCAGCGCAGCGACTCCTGCACGTCCTCGAACTGCGCGCGCGTCTGCACGTAGGCGATGACGCTCTGCAGCATCGCGGCGATCCCGATGCCGATCAGGATCAGCCGGGCGCCGATCACTCCACTGCCGTCGGCGAGCCAGGCGATCAGCAGCGCCGTGACGAGGGCCGCCGCAACCGCGATCACCGAGACCGCGCCGCCGGACAGGCCGAAGAACGCGATCGCGACGACGGCCGCCGCGCTCGCACCGGAGGTGATGCCGATGATGTCGGGGCTGGCGAGCGCGTTCCGCAGCATCGTCTGGAAGATCACGCCGCCCATCCCGAAGCCGAGGCCGACCAGCACGGCGGTGAGCGTGCGCGGCAGCCGCAGCGTGCCGACGGTGAAGGAGGCGCCGGGCACCGTCTCGCCCAGCATCACCCGCAGCACCTCGAGCGGCGAGTAGACGGTGCTGCCGACGGTGAGCGACACGACGACGAGTGCGAGGGCGACCAGCGCGAGCACCCCGCAGCCCAGCGCGGTGCGGCGGGCGCGGCGGCGACGGCCCGCGGCGACGCCGAGCGGGGGAGCGCCCGCAGAAGAACGGAGTGACGGCGCGGCGCTCACAGGGCCCGCACCTTCGAGCGGCGCACGATCGCGATCAGCACCGGAGCCCCGATCAGCGCGGTGACGATGCCCACCTCCACGTCGCTCGGCCGCGCGACGACCCGCCCGATCACGTCGGCGACCAGCAGCAGCAGCGCGCCGAGCAGTGCGGAGGAGGGGAGCAGCCAGGAGTGCGACGGCCCGGTGAACCGCCGCGCGAGATGCGGCACGGTGAGCCCGATGAAGCCGATCGGGCCCGCGATCGCGGTCGCCGCTCCGCAGAGCAGCACCGCGGCGAGGCCGGCCACGAGGCGCGTCCGGCCGACGCGGCGCCCGAGCCCCTTCGCGAGGTCGTCGCCGAGCGCGAGCGCGTCGAGCCCGCGGGCGCTGCCGATCGCGAGCACGCCGCCGACGGCGAGGAACGGCAGGACCTGGACGATGCTCGTGAACTCGGCGCCGCCCACTCCGCCGACCTGCCAGAACCGGAAGCGGTTGAGCGTCGCGTCCTGGGTGAGCAGCACGGCGCTGATCAGCGAGGCGAGGGCCGCGGCGGTCGCGGCGCCGGCGAGCGCGAGCTTGAGGGGAGTGGCGCCCTCGCGACCGAGCGAGGCGACCGCGTAGACGAAGGCCCCGGCCGCCGCCGCGCCGAGGAAGGCGAGCCAGATGAACTGGGGGAGCGTCGTCGCTCCGACCGTCGAGATCCCGAGCACGACCGCGAGGGACGCGCCCGCGTTCAGCCCCAGGATCCCCGGATCCGCGAGCGGGTTGCGGGTCATCCCCTGCATCACCGCCCCGGCGAGCCCGAGTGCGGCGCCGACGAGGAGCGCCAGGACCGTGCGCGGGACGCGCCCCTGCACCGCCGCGTCGACGATCGAGTCCGGGTCGGGTGCGGTGAGCGCCGGCCAGATCTCGCCGAGCGGGATCTCGCGCGAGCCGTAGACCAGCGAGAGCACCGACGCGACGACCAGCGCGGCGAGCACCGCGATCAGCGCCCGGACGCGCCAGCGCGCACCGGCGCCCCGGAGGCGAGTGTCGTCGCGTCCGGGGCGCCGGTGGGGTGCCGTGGCCTCGGCGGTCACGACACCTTGTCGGCGGCGGTCGCGAGGCCGGTCGTGTACTCGTCGAGCACCCACGGGATGCTCAGCAGGTTCGGCGACGAGGTCGCCATCGCCTCGGAGGAGTCGTCGGTGAGGACGTAGACCGAGCCGCGGGCGACCGCGGGGATCTTGGAGAGCAGCGGGTCCGCCTGCAGTGCCGCGAGAGTCGTGTCGTCGCCGTAGACGATGAGGACGTCGGCGTCGAGCTGGTCGGCGTTCTCGGAGCTGACGGTGCCGCTGAACAGCTCGGAGTCGCCGGTGAGCGAGACGACGCTCGGGGCGAGCTCGAGGCCGAGGTCCTCGACGAACTTCACCCGCGCGTCGTTGCCGGTGTAGTAGGTGAAGGTGCTGGCATCGGTCGGGTCGTACCAGCCGTAGGTGAAGGTCTTGCCGGCCAGCGAGGGCTTCGCGGCGACGGCGGCGTCGATCTCGCCCTCGACCTCGGCGACCTTGGCCTCGGCCTCGTCGCCCAGTCCGAGCGCCTCGCCGTCGAGCTTCGCGGAGTCCTGCCAGGTGGTCGCCCAGGGCAGTCCCGGGTAGGCGACGGTCGGGGCGATCTGGCTGAGGGTGTCGTAGTCCTGCTGCGTGATGCCGGAGTAGGCGGAGAGGATCACGTCGGGGGTGAGGTCGGAGATCGCCTCGAACGGCACGCCGTCGGTCTCGTCGAAGAGGGTCGGCGTCTCGGCGCCGCTCGCGTCGAGCGCCTCCTTGGTCCAGGCGAGGAGGCCGTCGCCGTCCTCGTCGCCGTAGGAGGCCTTCGCGAAGCCGACCGGGGTCACGCCGAGGGCGAGCGCCACGTCCTGGTTGGTCCAGCTGGTCGCGACCACGCGGTCCGCCGACTCGACGGTCGTCTCGCCGAAGGCGTGCTCGACGGTGACGGGGAAGCCCGCTCCGGTCGCGGCGGCGTCGGTGGTGCCGTCGGTGCCGGCGGCGTCGGCCCCCGCGGAGCATCCGGTCAGCAGCAGGGCGGAGAGGCCGAGCGCGGCGACGGCGGAGACGCGCAGAGGCGTGCGGCGGAGGGGGGTGCGGGAGACGGGCACGGCGATCCTTCGGAGGGGGTGACGGGGTTGCGAAGGTTAACCTAACCTAACTTCCTGCCCGCGGGCCAGTCCCGGGGTCTGGTCGTCCGCCGGCCTGGCTCTGCTGGGCATGCGGTCGCTCCGTCCGACGTCCGGCACGCGGAACCGCGTCCGGCACGCGGGATCGGCGGATTCTGGCGAGCCACAGGTGATTCTGCGAGCCGGAGCTCGTCGCGCCGGAGGTTCGGCTCGTCAAACCGCCCCGGGCACGCGGAATCGGCGGATTCCGGCGAGCCGAGGCTGCTTCTGCGAGCCGGAGGTCAGGAGGTGGGAGGTTCGGCTCGTGGAACGGAGTCCGGCTCGCCGGATCGTGAACATCCGGCGAGCCGGAGGCGTTCTCATGAGCCGAAGGTGCGGTCCAGCCGCTCCGACGCAGGAGTGGCCGCCTCCGAAGCCTCCTCCGGTCCCCGCGCGTCCACCGCCACCGCGTCCCCGCTCGCCCGCCGCGGCCGCAGCTCGCTCACCAGCGTCCCCGCGACGATCAGCGCGGCCCCTGCCAGCGCGAGCGCCGGCAGCCGGTCGCCGGCGAGCCGCCCGATCACGCCGCCCCAGACCGGCTCGGCGGAGTAGATGATCGTCGCGCGGGTCGGCGAGACGGAGCGCTGGGCCCAGTTCATCGTCAGCTGGATGAGGCAGCTGCTGGCCCCGAGGGCGAGGGCGGCGATCAGCCAGACCCAGGAGAACGCCGGGATCGCCTCCCCGGCGAAGGGCATGCCGGCGAAGGAGAGCAGCCCGGCGACCAGGAGCTGCACGACGGTCACGCGCCCGAGGTCGACCCGGCCGGCGAACGCGCTGATCAGGATGATCTCGGCCGCTATCGGGAGGGTGCTGATCAGCGTGGCCAGCTCTCCCGGGCCCAGTCCCACTCCCGTCTGCGGCCCCGCGATCAGCAGCAGCCCGACGAACGCGAGCCCGACGCCGACCAGCGTGAGGGCACCGGGCCGCTTCCGCAGCACGACCCACTGCAGCAGCGGCACCAGCGGCACGTACAGCGCGGTGAGGAAGGCGGAGGTGCTGCTCGGGATCGTCTGCAGTCCATAGGTCTGCAGCCCGTAGCCGAGGACGATCATCACCCCGATCGCGGCTCCCGCGCCGAGGTCGATCCGCCGCATCCCGCGCAGCGACCGGTGGAAGACCACCGCGCTGATGACTCCCGCCGCCAGGAACCGCACCCCGACGAAGAAGAGCGGACCGCTGTGCTGCATCGCCACGTGCACCGCCAGGAAGGTGCCGCCCCAGAGCGCCGTGATGCCGATCAGCGCCCACTCGGGTCGCGAGAACCGGACGGCCGAGAGGAGGTGGGTGCGCAGCATTCTGCACACTATAGAGTGCAGAACGATGCGCACGCCAGAGCCCTCCGCCGTCCTCGCTCACGTCGGCAGCAACCTCCGCCAGGCGCGGCTGGAGGCCGGGCTGAGTCAGGCGGCGCTCGCCGAGCTCTCCGGCATCAGCCGGCGCACGATCGTCAACGTCGAGGCGGGCGAGGCGAACATCAGCCTGACCGGCGTCGACCGTCTCGCGATCGCGCTCGGGTCCAGCTTCGCCGCCCTCGTCGCCGCACCGGGCTCCGTCCCCACCGCGATCGACGAGGTGGCCTGGCGCGGCGACGACGCGGCGAGCGTCGCCGTCCTGCTCGCTTCTGTCCCCGCCCGCACCGAGGCGCAGCTCTGGACCTGGACCCTCGGCCCCGGCGACCGCTACCAGGCGCAGCCCGACCCCGACGGCTGGCACGAGATCCTCCTCGTCACCGCCGGCGCGCTCCTCCTCGAGCGCGAGGGCGAGCCGGACGTCCGCCTCGCGACCGGGCAGCACGTCGCCTTCTCGACCACCCGCCGCTACGCCTACGTGAACGCCTCCGACGGCGAGGCGACCGTCTTCACCCGCATCGTCGTGAGCTGATCCGAGCGCGGAGCGACTGCCACCCGCCCCCGCCCGGCCACCCCCCCCGCCCGGCCCCCCGCCCGACGACCTCGCCCGCCGTCCACGACCGGCGCCGTTCTGCCCGTCCCGTGCCACCTCGACCGTTCTCCGACGTGCAGGACGTGCTTCGGCGGCCGGGCGAGAACAATGAGCGCTTCATGATCCGCGAGCAGTGTCCCGGCGATCCGGGTCCTCCGCCACTGCCCGCGGCGACGGAAGGAATCACTGTGAAACTCTGGAAGACGATGGCCATCGGTTCGACGGCGGCGGTGCTCGTGGGGCTCTCCGCCGTCTCGCCGGCGATGGCGGCTCCGGACGCGAACACAACTGCGACGGCGGTCGCCCCTGCGGCCTCGCCGGCTCAGGAGCTGACCACTCCCGGACCGCGGGCTGCCCGGCCGCTCTCCGTTCCCGGCTACGACCTCGTCCAGGTCGAGGACAGGACGGTCTCCTATCGAATCGTCGACGAGTCCGAGGTGTCCCGCCCCAGGCACATCCTGAAGTTCTCGAACGGAGGAGCTCCGCAAGCCGTCTCCCTGACGGTGAGCTACCTGCAGAGCAACGGCACGCACTTCACGGAGGTGTCTCCGCTGCTGGATCCCTCCGGCCCCGGGTGGAGTGCGTCGATCATGGGCGATGTGCAGGACGTCGACGTGCAGGTGCACGACGCGTCCGGCGCGATCATCGCCGAGCGGAGCTACCCCGGAGAGCCGCCCGCCGGGGACCCGGTCGTGTTCTGGGAGAGGTCGAGCACCTTCGACCTCCCCGGCTACACCTTCCAGTGGTGATCGCCGGCGCGATCGGCATGAGCTGATCCGCCCTGTCCCGCGATCGAAGCGGTGACGACGCGAGGGAGCGCTGCCTCGTCGCAGCGCTCCCTCGCGGTGCGCGCGGCGGCAGCTGCGGGGCCTCCGCTCCTCACTGCGCGGTGCGGCCCTCCGACGACGCCGTCCACGCGCCGCCCGGACGGAGGGCGCCGGCGATGGTCGCCGCGATCGCCTGCAGCTCGCGGCGCTGCCCTGCGCTGAGCGGGTCGAGGACGACGGAGCGGACGACGGCCTCGTGCCCAGGAGCCGCCTTCGCCTGCTGCGCCGCACCCGCCGCGGTCAGGGTCGCGAGGGTCGTGCGGCCGTCCCCCGGATCGGGCCGGCGCTCCACCCAGCCGCGCGCCTCCAGCCGCGAGACCGCGCGAGACAGCCGCGACAGCGAGCTGTTCGCGAAGCCCGCGAGCGCGCTCATCCGCAGGGTCCGCTCCGGAGCGGCGGCGAGGGCGTAGAGGACGCCGTACTCGAAGTGACTCAGGCCGGAGTCGCGCAGCAGCTGCGCGTCGAGCGTCGCCGGGAGCCACTCGAGCACGGTCGCGAGCGCGCTCCAGGCGGCGAGGTCGTCGCCGCTCAGCGGGGCGGGATCAGAGCCGGTCACCTCGTCAGCGTACCGCCTATTCACTTGACCAGGAAAGTGAAGCGGCTACAGTTTCCCAGGCAAGCAATCACCTGCGGCAGACGAGGGAGACGACCGGGATGGATCTGGAACTGACGGGGAAGCGCGCCTTCGTGAGCGGCTCGACGCAGGGCATCGGCCGGGCGATCGCGCTCGCGCTGCTGCGGGAGGGCGTCGAGGTCGTTGTGAACGGCCGCACCGACGCCGGTGTCCGAGCGGCGGTCGAGAGTCTCGGCGCGCAGGTCCCGGGCGCCGTCGTCTCCGGCCTCGCCGCCGACTTCGCCGATGCGGAATCCGTGGACCGCCTTCTGGAGCGCCTCGGCCGGGTGGACGTCCTGGTCAACAACGTCGGCCTGTTCGAGGTCGCCCCCTTCGCGGTGATCACCGACGAGCAGTGGCTGCGCTACTTCACGGTGAACGTGCTGAGCGGAGTCCGCCTGTCCCGGCACGTCCTCGACCCGATGCTCGAGGCGGGCTGGGGGCGCATCGTCTTCGTCAGCAGCGAGTCCGGCGTCAACGTGCCGGGCGACATGACGCACTACGGCGTCACCAAGGCCGGGATGCTGGCGCTGGGCAACGGCCTGGCCAAGCTGACCCGCGGCACCGGAGTCACGGTCAACTCGGTCCTCGGCGGCCCGACCTGGTCCGACGGCGTCGCGAGCAGCGTCGAGGGCTTCGCCGCCGCCCAGGGCGTGCCGGCCGACGTCCTCCGCGCCGCGATCATCGGCGGCAACGCGACCTCGCTCATCGAGCGCTTCCTCGAGCCGGACGAGATCGCCTCGCTCGTCACCTATCTCGCCAGTCCGCGCGCCTCCGCGACGAACGGCGCAGCGCTGCGGGCCGATGGTGGCGTGCTGACCGGTCTGCTCTAGGGCTCGTCGTCCGGCGCGGGCGCCGCCGCGGACGTCGGTCGACGGCGCCGCGCCGAGCGCGGCGGAGCGGCCCGCAGGTGCTCGCCGACCCGCCCGAGGATGCGCGCGAGCTCGTCCGCATCGGCGTCGGTGAGGGGTGCGAACAGCAGCCCGTGCACGGTCGCGATGTGCCCGGGGAAGACGGCGGCGAGGACCTCCCGGCCGGCGGCGGTGAGCGCGACGACGGTGCTGCGCTCGTCGTCCGGCGACGGGGAGCGGGTGATCAGCCCCCGCTGCTCGAGCAGCTGCGCCTGGTAGGTGAGGCCGCTGCGGCTGTGGACGACTGCGTCGGCGAGGTCGGTCATCCGCTGCCGGCCGCCCGGGGCGTCGCCGAGGCGCGCCAGCAGCTGGAACTGGAGGTAGCTGAGATCGCCGGCCTCGCGCAGCTGCTGCTCGACCGCGGGCCGCAGCAGGCTGCCCACCTCGGTGAAGGCCAGGTAGGCCGAGAGCTGGGTCGCGGTCAGGGCGGCGTCCGTCATGTCCTCGATCCTACCGTTGCTTCGAATTGGAAGCAGTGCTACGGTCGGCTCAGTGCTTCGAATTCGAAGCACTAGGAGAGGGAGACGATCATGCAGGCAGTGCGATTCCACGAGGCGGGTGGACCCGAGGTCCTCGTCCAGGAGGAGATCCCGGTCCCGGTGCCCGGTGCCGGGCAGGTGCGGCTCCGGGTCGCCGCCTCGGCCTTCAATGCGGCCGATGCGGGGATGCGCGGCGGCTTCCTGCCGATCCCGGTCGAGCTCCCGCACGTGCCCGGCTACGACGTGTCCGGCACGGTCGACGCGGTCGGCGACGGCGTCGAGGGAGTCGCGGTGGGCGATCCGGTCGTCGCGTTCCTGCCGATGGAGCGCGACGGGGGAGCCGCCGAGTACGTGCTGGCGCCGGCCGAGGCCGTGGTCGCCGCCCCGACGAGTCTTCCGCTCGCCGACGCGGCCGCGCTGCCGTCGGTGGCGCTCACCGCCTGGCAGGCGCTGTTCGACGACGGTCGGCTCGCGGCCGGGCAGCGGGTCCTCATCGTCGGCGCGGGCGGGGTGGTCGGGAAGTACGCCGTGCAGCTCGCGAAGCGCGCCGGCGTGCACGTCACGGCGACCGCCGGTCCGCGCAGCCTCGACGCCGTCCGTGCGGCGGGGGCCGACGAGATCGTCGACCACACGACGACCGACGTCCTCGGTGCTCTCGGCGAGCAGGTCGACGTGCTGCTCAATCTGGCGCCGCTCGAGCCGGAGCGGTTCGCCGCTCTCGTCGCCGCGGTGCGGGACGGCGGGGCCGTCGTCAGCACGACGGCCTTCCTCGCGACACCGGGCGACGACAGCCGCGGCGTGCGCGCGGCGACGGTGTTCGTGCTCCCGAACCGCGAGCGTGTCGCCGAGCTGGTCGCCCTGGTCGACGCGGGGGAGCTGAACGTCGAGGTCACCCGCCGGGTGCCGCTGGCCGAGCTGCCGGCGATCCACGCGGAGGCGGCCGCCGGCCGGATCACGGGGAAGGTGATCGTCCTCGCGTGAGCCCTCACGACCGCGGTCTCGGCAGTGCGGCGGGTGGGGCAGGGGGAGGCCGGGAGATAGGGCCGCCTCCCCCTGCCGGTCGCATCGTGGTCGTCGTCCCCCGAGCTCTGCGCTCAGAGGAGCGCGCGCCACGTCAGCGGTTGAACAGCCAGCTGAACGCCAGCAGGAAGAACGCCAAGTCGGCTCCTCTCGTCGGATCGGACGGAATGCGCGGCCGGGGATCCAGGTGCCCGGACCACCGCGATCGTGACCCGTCACCGATTCCGGTGCTGGACCACGACCGCGGTGGCGTCACCGGGCTAGGCGAGAATGGCGATGAGGTACGCGAAGAATGCGAGCAGCACATCGACTCCTTTCGACGGACGGTCTATGGGGTGGGGACGACTCAGCCGCCGAAGGCCGAGAAGATGGCCTGGAGGAAAGCCCAGAACATGTCGACTCCTTTCGTCGGGTCGGACGGGATGTGCAGCGGGATCGGCCGGGGGTCTGACTTCAGGCGGGGAAAGCCGCGTGCTCACGCGGGCCGGCTCCGTCCCGCTGTCGACTCGTTATCGCGAGCCGAAGAAGGCGATGAAGATCGCGACGAGGGCGTTGAGCATCATGGCTGTCTCCTTTCGGGGAGTCGGGCGGAGGGACCGGTCACGGGTGACCGGCGGCCACTGTCGCCGACACTCAGGGGCTGTTTCAACTCCGTGGCGCTCCTCGTCCTGAGCGGCGGAATCGCTGCTCTTCGCGGGGGAGCCGAGGGTCGCCTCCGCGCCATCCGACCCGGTCCGTGACAGCGATGACGTCCCTCGCCGATCGCTCCGCCACCATCGGACGATCCCCTCCAGCGCAGCCGCGGGGAGGCCGCCGGCCTCCCCCGATCCGCGCGAGAGACCGACGGAAAGGAACCCGATGACACTCCTGCGCACCCTGACCACCGGCGTGATCGCCGCAGCACTCCTCGGCCTCGCGACCGCATCTCCGGCGACGGCGAGCGACGCGGGCGGAACGGCGACGGACTCGACCGTCTGCTCCACGAACCACTCCGTCGCCGGGGTCGACACGTCTGTCAACGCCCACCTGGACGGCCAGGACGTGGTGATCGACCTGTCGGCCGGGCTCTTCCGGACGCGCACTCGCATCGTCGTCCTGGTGAACGACGAGTACATCGGCGAGACCTACTGCGGTTCCGCCTACTACGCGGACCGCTGGTCCGTGGGCGATCGGGTCTTCCTGAGGATGAAGTCCGCGAAACCCGGCGACGCGCTGCGGGTCGCGGTGATCGGGGGCACGCCGGGCGAGTCGCTCGGCTCCCGCTACGGGCAGTACAGCCTGCTGGAGGAGCGGCTGAGCGCGGCCGGGTCGGAGCGCTGACGCTCGACGATCCCCGGGCTCCTCCGTGGTGCTCCGTTCCGCGGTGGTGGGATCCGCGGTGGTGGGATTCACATCCCCCGTCGTGGTCGCGGTCACCCGAGCGTGTGGGTGGCCGCGGCCGATTCGGCGGACTAGTCGAAGATCGAGATGAGATAGGCGATCAACGCGAAGATCATGACGACTCCTTTCCTCGGACCTGGCCGGCCGCCCGGTGGTGGATGACCGTGCGTCCACGGTGCTCCTCCATCGGCCGACTCTCCACTGATCGGCGGAGACCGACGACCTGGCAGGAATCGGTCGGTCGCCGCCCGCGCCGGAGCACTGCAGGTCGGGGCGCTGCGGGTCGGAGCCGACCGGGTCAGAGCAGGCGGGAGCGCGAGAACAGGGCGTGCAGCAGCGGCAGCGCCGACACCGCCATCAGGACCGTGCCGAACACGGTGTCGTCCGCCCGGACGACCGCGCCCGCGATCAGCAGCCCGGCGAAGAGCACCGCCGAGACGACCCGCCGGACGGTCCCTTCGAGCCGATTCAGCCGTCGCTCGACCGTGGGGACGGTGACCGCGAGGGTCCCGTCCTCGAGGGTCGTCGCGAGCTCGTCCAGGCGCCGCGGCAGCCGAACGAGGAGTCCGAGCGTGTCGAGCGCCTGCCGCCCCACGTCCTGCGCGACGTTCCCGCGCTCCTCCCGGATCAGCTGCTGCGCGTAGGGCTCGACCGAGTCCCAGAGGTTGAAGGCAGGGTCGAGCGCGCTGCAGACCCCGGAGGTCAGCGACATGGCCCGGATGATGAGCAGGAAGTTCTCGGGCAGCTGGAACGGGAGCGAGCGCACCACGTCGCCGAACTGGATCGCGAAGTCGCGGAACTCGCGCGGATCGACCTCGCGCAGCTCCGCGAAGCCCATGCCGCCGAAGCGCGCGAAGAGCTGGGTCATGGCCCGCTCGAGCTCGCGGGAGTCGGCGGAGGGGAGGAGCACGCCGACGTTGCGCGCCGCGTCGACGAGGCCCTTGCCGTCACGCGAGGCGGCGGCGATCAGCATCGCGCGCAGGCCGGCCCGCGTCGTCGGCGGGACCTCGCCCATCATCCCGAAGTCGATGAAGGTGAGCCGCCACGGCCGATCGCCGTCGGGGGTGGGCGTGACGAACACGTTGCCCGGGTGCGGGTCGGCGTGGAACCAGCCGTTGGTGAAGAGCTGATCGAACATGACCGCCGCGAACACCGGGGCGACGTCGCGCGGGTCGATCCCGGCGGCGGCGAGACCCTCCGCGTCGGTGATCTTGATCGCGGTGACGTCCTGCAGCGTCAGCACTTTGCGGGTCGAGCGCTCCCAGATCACGTCCGGGACGCCGACGCGCGGGTCACCGGCGAAGTCGGCGGCGAAGCGCACCGAGTTGGCCGCCTCGCGCAGGTAGTCGATCTCCTCGAGGCTCGTGACGGCGAACTCCTCGACGAGCGCGGGCGCGTCGACGCGATCGGAGACGAGCCGCACGTGGGTCAGCCAGCCGCCGATGCGCCGGAGCGCGGCGAGGTCGACCTCGACGATCTCGTCGATGCCGGGTCGCTGGACCTTGACGATCGCGTTCACGTGCCCGGAATCAGCCGCGTCCACCGGCGACAGCCGTGCGCGGTGCGCCTGCCCGAGCGAGGCCGCGGCCACCGGCGACTCGTCGACGTCCGCGTAGGCGCGCGCGAGGGTCATGCCCAGCTCGGATTCGGCGAGGGCCCGGATCCGCGGGAACGGCACCGGCGGCACCTCGTCCTGGAGGCCCTCCAGCTCGCGGGTGATCTCGGGCGGCAGGACGTCCAGGCGCGACGACATGAACTGCCCCACCTTGATCATCAGCCCGCCGAGATCGACGGCCAGGATGTGGAAGCTGCGCGCGAAGCGCCGCATCCGCTGCGGGCGGGTGCGCAGCGCGATCGCCGTCAGCCCGATGCGGGGCAGCAGCAGATCGAAGAACCAGGTCACCGCGAGGTGCCAGGAGGCGAACCGCAGGATGCGGCGGTAGCGACGCTGGTCGCTGCGGGCTCGGCGGCCCGGGTCGGCAGGACCCGGGCGGACCGGCGCCACCCGGGTCAGTCCTGCGCGAGGATCGCGTACAGGCGGCGGCGCACGTCCTCGAGTTCGGAGACGGCCTGCCGGATCTGAGCCGGGGTGCCCGAGCGGCCGACCTGCGCGGCGGCCTGGGCGAGTGCGACGCCGGCCTTCGGCAGCGCGCCGAAGTCGACCTGGTCGGACTCGGACCACGGGGTGCCGGTGCCGGAGGCAGCGACCTGCGCACGACCGGAGTCGGTGAGGCTGTAGGTCTTGCGGCCGTTCGACTCGTCGGCGGCGATCAGGCCCTCGTCGGCGAGCAGCTGCAGGGTCGGGTAGACGGAGCCGGGGCTGGGCTTCCAGCTGCCGCCGCTGCGCTCCTCGATCTCGTGGATGATCTGGTAGCCGTGCATCGGCTGCTCGGCGAGGAGGGCGAGGACGGCGGCGCGGACGTCGCCGCGGCCGACCCGGGTGCCGACGCGCTTCTCGAAGCCGGCGCGAGCCTGCTCCATCGCCTGCCAGATGCCGTCGACGGGGTTGCCGGCGCCGAACGCGCCGGTCGAGGACTGGTTCTTCATGATGACCTCCGTGTGTCTTCCGAGTGTGCCGTTCCGATTGACCGTGTCACTCCGAACGATACTCAGCGATATGTGCGGCGACTGTGAGCGACTGCCGCCCCGGCGCCGTCGAGCGCCTCCGCATCGACGGCGATTCGGTGGCTCGGCTCGAACGGGCTGCATTCCGCGCCAGGCGGGTCCGGGAGCGGTCCGTCCCGCGCACAATGTCCCGTCGCGACCAGCTGCGGCCGTCCCGAGATGTGCAGCTCCTTCGCTGCTGGTCGCATCGAGGAAAGGGACATCCATGAGAGACACCCCTGCTGTGGCGGCCTGCCTGGCCGCGACGACCCTGTTCGGTCTGCTGACGGCGACGCCCGCCCTGGCGGCGCCGCTGTCCGGTGATGTCGGCGCGTCGCAGAGTGCGCCGTCGGACGCGGCAGCGGCTTACGCGCCGACGGAGAGCACAGGTGTGACGGCGTACTTCGAGGACGGCGAGGTCGCCGTCACGGTGCCCGACACCCTGCTCACGGCGTGGACCCGCTACGTGGTCCTCGCCGACGGGGAGGTGATCGGGCAGATCCTCTCCGGCCAGGCCCGGGGTGCGGTGAGCACGGTGATCCAGGACCACGAGTCGAAGTACCGCTTAGAGGTCGAGAAGCCCGGAGTCCGCGTGGAGGTCTCGGAGTACCGGGGGACGATGGCCGACCCGGCCGACCAGGCGCATTTCCTCCGCAGGCGGGTCGACCTGCCGGGTGTGCAGGCCTCGTTCGCGGACGGCCGAGCAGTGGTGGGCGTGCCCGCGGAGTACCTCTCCCCGAGCAGGCGGATCGTGTTCTTCGCCGACGGGAGTGCCGTCTTTCAGGTCATGGGGACCACCGCGTCCGTCGGCTTGATCCAGTGGGACGAGGGCGCGAACAGGATGTTCTCGCGGCGTGGGGTCCCGCGCGGTTCGCGGCTGGAGGCCTGGGAGTACAGCGGAGACCTGGGCACCGGGATCGGTTCGGAGTTCCGGAAGGTGAAGCTCCTCGACCAGAAGGTGGGCGAGAGGCCGCCGGTGACGGCATCGTTCGAGAACGGACGAGCAGTCGTGCACGTGCCCTACGAGTTCATCGAGGCGAACAAGCGGCTCGTCGTCCGCATCAACGGGCAGTACCGGGGCGGGATCCAGGGCGAGAACGCCGAAGGGCAGGACGCCAGCTCGAACAAGGGCGGTGACAGGTCGTTCGAGTACGCCCGGGTGAAGCCCGGTGACCGACTGGAGGTCATGCAGTACGGCGGCGAGCTGAACGGCCCCCTCGGCCTCGACCTCCGACAGGCCGTGCTGATCGACCAGCGGCTCTAGTCGGCTCGACGGCATCGAACGGCGTCCGGCAGGAGGTCGATCCGGGTGCCCGTGCAGTGCGCGCCAGCGGGCGACGGTCGTCGAGACGTCTAGGTGAGAATGTTTCAGCTCGATCAGCTGCGGCCGTCTCTCGACGTGCCGCTCCTTCGCTGCTGGTCGCATCGAGGAAAGGGACACCTATGAGAAACACCCGTACCGCCGCGGCCTGCCTGGCGGCGACGACCCTGTTCGGCCTGCTGTCGGCGACGCCGGCACTGGCCTCGGAGCTCGATCGGGGCGACGCGGCGATCGTCCAGGGTCAGGAGTCGAGTGGCTCCGGTCTCGGGCTGCTGGGGCGGTCCGCGGCGGACGCGCCGGTTGGGCAGTCCGACCGCGGCGACGCCGGCATGGCACCGTCCCAGCAGGCGGGCGGACCGGACGTCCGCACTCCCGGTCGTCCCCTTCCGGCCGCAGCGACGGAGGCCGCGCCCGCGACGGAGCCGGCACAGCCCGCTCCGGAAGCGGCGACGCCTGCGCAGTCGTCATCGGTGGACGTGACGCTCGTGAGGGACGGGGCGGTGGTGTCGCTGCCCGAGGATCTCTACCGGTCCGACAAGCGGATCGTCGTCATCGTCGAGGGGAAGCCTGTCGCCCAGATTCAGAACCAGCAGACGCGCGGCGCGATCTTCAGTACGACCCACGCCGACGGCGACCCGGTGACATTTCTCATCCCCGACGTGAAGTCCGGGGACCGGATGGCGGTCACCGAGTACGTCGGGACGCTGGACTCCGGCTTCGACGACTCCCTCCGGCGGCAGAGGCTGTTCGCCGCGCAGCTCAGCGAGCCCGCGCCGGCTGAGCCGGTCGCTCCGGCCTCTCTGCCCGTCACGCCCGCTCCAGCGCCCGCTGCGCCGGCTGCTCCGGTCGACGCGGCTGCTCCGACGGCGTCACCGGCTCCCGTCGCCGCAGCCACTCCGGCGACACCGCCCGCTTCCGCGGGGGAGTCCACCCCGTCGAAGGGTGCTCCGCTGGTGTCGGCGTCGTATGGGAATCACCGGGCGGTCGTCCTGCTGTCGAAGGAGCTCGTGTCTGCTTCGACGCGGGTGAAGATCTGGGTGAACGGCAAGGAGACCGCGAGCGCCTTGAACGGCATGAACGGCCTGTCCAGCGGGATCCGGTCGGCGTACTACGAGGGTGATCGGCTGCAGCTCGAGGTTCTCGCGGAGCCGGGGGACCAGGTGAAGGTCACTGCGGTGGACGTCGACGGGTCCGGCGCCGACCGGTCCGGCACGCAGCGGGACCTGTTCGAGGGGCTGATGCAGTCCGCGGGTGCTCCGCTGGTGTCGGCGTCGTATGGGAATCACCGGGCGGTCGTTCTGCTGTCGAAGGAGCTCGTGTCTGCTTCGACGCGGGTGAAGATCTGGGTGAACGGCGTGGAGACCGCGAGCGCTTTGAACGGCATGAACGGCCTGTCCAGCGGGATCTGGTCGGCGTACTACGAGGGTGATCGGCTGCAGCTCGAGGTTCTCGCGGAGCCGGGGGACCAGGTGAAGGTCACTGCGGTGGATGTCGACGGGTCCGGCGCCGACCGGTCCGGCACGCAGCGGGACCTGTTCGAGGGGCTGATGCAGTCCGCGGGTGCTCCGCTGGTGTCGGCGTCGTATGGGAATCACCGGGCGGTCGTCCTGCTGTCGAAGGAGCTCGTGTCTGCTTCGACGCGGGTGAAGATCTGGGTGAACGGCGTGGAGACCGCGAGCGCTTTGAACGGCATGAACGGCCTGTCCAGCGGGATCTGGTCGGCGTACTACGAGGGTGATCGGCTGCAGCTCGAGGTTCTCGCGGAGCCGGGGGACCAGGTGAAGGTCACTGCGGTGAACGTCGACGGGTCCGGCGCCGACCAGTCCGGCACGCAGCGGGACCTGTTCGAGAAGAAGATCTAGCGCTGAAACGACGTCTGTCTGATCGATCGAGTCGGGGGCGGCCGGCTGCGCCCGTGCGCGTCCTTCCGCGCCGGGAGCGGCAGTGCGACGCCGACCGGTCGCCCATGTGGTCGGCGAGGAGTGCGGCGCGGTCCGGTCGGCGCTGCTCACCTGTCCGGTGCGGGCCGACCCGCTCGTGCAGGACGCGCCAGTGGGCGACGGTCGTCGAGACGTCCAGGTGAGAATGCTTCAGCTCGATCAGCTGCGGCCGTCAATCGACGTGCCGCTCCTTCGCTGCTGGTCGCATCGAGGAAAGGGACATCCATGAGAAACACCCGTACTGTCGCGGCCTGCGTGGCCGCGACGACCCTGCTCGGCCTGCTGTCGGCGTCGCCGGCGCTGGCTTCCGAGCTCGATCGCGGCGACGCCTCGATCGTCCGGGGCCAGGAGTCGAGCGGCTCGGGCCTCGGACTGCTCGGCCACTCCGTGACGGACGCGCCGGCTGCGCGGTCCGACCGCGGCGATGCGGGCATGCTCGGCTCCCAGCAGACGGGCGGACCGGACGCGCCTCTGCCCGAGCGGCCCCTACCGGAGGCGCCGACCGGGTCGGCTCCGGCTGCGGCTCCCGGCTTCGCGGCATCCCTCGAAGCGGACAGGAGGTTGATCGTCTCCCTGCCCATGGAGCGGTTCTCCTCGGGAAACCGCTTCGTGTTCTCCGTCGACGGGACATACGTCGGCGAGACCAGTGCCGAGGGTCAGATCGGCGGCGTCCACCTCCTGTCGACGGAGGGTCCGGACGGAGTGGCGCGCTTCCGGGTCGACGCGGGGAAGGACGGTGGCCGGGTGGAGATCCGGCGGTACTTCGGCCGACTGGATCTCCGCCGGGATTCCGAGCCGAGGGAGGAGACGGTGTTCGACCAGCAGGTCGCGGTCAGTTCCGATATCACAGCGACTCTCGTGGACGGCAAAGCCGTGGTCTCGGTGCCGGAGAAGTTCCTCGCCGCGAACCAGTGGCTCGTGGTCGCCATCGGCACTGTCCGCGCCGAGATCAAGGGGGACACCACCATGGGGGTGGACCGGGAGTGGAAGGAGGGCACGGACCGGCTGTTCGAGATCCCCGATGTGAAGCCCGGTGAGCAGCTGGAGGTCTGGGAGTTCGAGGGGAAGATCTTGGATCCGCTGACAGCGGAGAATTCGAAGGGGAGGTTGTTCGCCGTGACGCTCTAGGGGCCTAGGGGACCCGAGGCGGAGCGCGAGGCGGACGGGTGCGCGGTGGGTGATCCGGGGGGCTCGCGAGCAGGGCTCCGTGGAGTCGCGTGCGAACCGCGCCACAGGGAAGCGGCCGGAGGAACGTTCAGGTGAGAATGTCTCGTCGCGACCGGCTCAGGCCGTCCCGAGACGTGCCGCTCTCTGTCGCTGGTCGCCTTCATCGAAGGGAATCTCCATGAGGAACACGCGCACCGCAGCGGCCTGCGTCGCCGCGGCCACTCTGCTCGGGCTGCTGTCCGCGACTCCGGCGATGGCCGGCCAGCTCGACGGGGGTGCTGGAGGAATCGTCCAGCGGGAGGAGTCGCCCGGCTCCGGTCTCGGACTCCTCGGCCACTCCGTGACCGACGTGCCGGCCGGGCCGTCCGATCGCGGCGAGGCGGCCATGTCCGGGAACGTGCAGCCGGGCGGACCGGACGTCCGCGAGCTCGGTCATCCCTCGCGGGAGGTGCCGACCGTGCCGGCCCCGACTCCGACGCCGATCGAGCCCGCGCTCGCCGACACGGCGGCCGAGCCGGCCGCTGCGACGGAGTCGACCGCGGCCGCTCCCGGAGCGGCATCGACCGCGCAGCCGCCGCTCGTCATCGCGGAGCTCTCGGACGACGGGGCGCTGGTATCGCTGTCCGACGACCTCTACCGCTCGGAGAAGCGGATCGTGGTGATCGTCGAGGGGAGGCCCGTTGCTCAGATTCAGAACAAGCAGACCCGGGGTGTGACGAAAGTGGTACCCGATGTCGTCGATGGGCGGTCGGTCCTGCTCATCCCGGGCGTGAAGCCGGGTGATCGCATGGCGGTCACCGAGTACACGGGATCGCTGGACGACGGGTTCGACGACTCCCTCCGCCGGACGAGGCTGTTCGCCGCGCGGCTCGGCGATGCCGTTCCGACGACGGCCGAGACGGTGCCCGAAGGGGCGCCGATCGCGCAGCAGCCGTTCGTGATCGCGACGCTCTCGGACGAGGGGGTGCTGGTGTCGGTGTCCGATGACCTCTACCGCACGGACAAGCGATTCGTGGTGATCGTCGAGGGGAAGCCCGTCGCTCAGATCCAGAACAAGCAGACCCGCGGTGTGCTGAGGGTGGTGCCCGATGTCGTAGAGGGGCGGACGGTCCTCTACATCCCCGGGGTGAAGCCGGGCGATCGCATGGCGGTCACGGAGTACGCGGGATCGCTGGACGACGGGTTCGACGACTCCCTCCGCCGGACGAGGCTGTACGCCGCGCAGCTCGGCGATGCCCTTCCGGCGACCGCGCCGTCCGCTCCCGCGGCATAGCCCGCGCTGTCCGCCGGCCCCCGACATCGGGCTCCGGCTGAGAACGCAGAAGTCGCGGTAGTCGCGTTCGACTACCGCGACTTCTGCGTTGTGGGGTCCGTTCAGCGCGATGCCCGCGCGGAGCGCGAGGCGGTCGAGGCGGCGGCGCTGCGAGCGGGACTCGAGAGCGGCCACCGCGACGTCCGGGTTCTCGAGCGGGGCGGGACGGGCATGCCGCACTGCGCGACAGGGGGAGAAGGGGTGCGGTGCGCCGGGAACACAATGGCTCCTCGTGACCGGCCGGGGCTGCTCCAGGAGATGCCGCTTCGTCGTCGCCGGTCGCACTGAGGGAAGGGAATTCCATGAGAAGCACGCGCACTCTGGCGGCCTGCGCTGCCGCCACCGCCCTGGTCGGCCTGCTGTCGGCGACGCCGGCGACGGCCGCACCAGCCGATCGAGCCGGGATCGGCGCTTCACGGTCCGCGGCTGCGGCCGCCACGTCCGCTTCTGCAGCGAGTTCGACCGTGACGGCATCCCTCGTGGACGGTCACGTGATCGTGAGTCTCCCCGGTGAGATCGCCTCGTCGGACACGTGGCTCATGGTCCGCGCCGGGGAGAGGGTCCTCGGTCAGATCCAGAACGGCGTCGTTGTCGGCGGGAAGTCGTACTACGCGCTGGACGGCCGGATGAAGGTCGAGTTCGGTGCCGCGCAGGCGGGTGAGCGGCTGGAGGTCTTCCAGCTCGAGGGATCACTGGGCGACGACGTCGACGACGCCCACTGGATCAAGAAGCTGGCCGACTTCCCGGCGTCGGACGCTCCGGTCGAGTCGGGACTGACGGCGTCGTTCGAGGACGGCTTCGCAGTGGTGAGCGTGCCCACCGCAGTCTTCGCGGCGGAGAGGAGGCTCGTGTTCCGGGCCGACGGGGTGGAGGTCGGTCAGAGCTACGGCGGGGAGACCTTCATCGGCGGCGGCCAGGACGGGAGAACCGCGTTCCTCGGCAGCAAGCGGACCGACGGTGACCTGACGCGGGTACAGCTCCTCGGTGTGAAGCCCGGCAGCCGGGTGGAGGTCTCGGAGTACGAGGGAGCAGGGTTCGACTTCGGGGTGGAGGACGTCAAGCGGATCGCGAAGCTGTTCGACCAGCAGGTGGGCGAGAAGCCCGGCGTGGCGGTGTCCCTGGTGAACGGGAACGCCGTGCTGTCCGTGCCCGATGAGGTCCTCCGAACGAACAAGCGGTTGGTGGTCTCCGCCGGAGGGAGGGACCTCGGTGAGATCCAGGGCGACGCGGCGTACGGGCCCGTGAAGGTGTGGCGCGAGGGCGACGCCAAGCTGTTCGAGTTCAGCACGGTGACGCCGGGTCAGCACCTGGAGGTCTGGGAGTACGAGGGCACGTGGTACGACTCGCGCGATCCGGCCCACCGCAAGGAGAAGCTGCTCGACCAGGTTCTGACGGCCACTCCGGCTGCGCCTGCCTCGCCCGCCCCGGCGGAGCCGACGTTCGTGAAGGCGTCGATCTCGGACGGTCGTGCCCTGGTGACCCTGCCGGACGCGATCGTCGAGTCGGATCGGCGCTTCGTGGTCGTCGTCGGCGGGAAGCCCGTCGCCGAGATGCGGCAGAACGATGCCCGCGGGGTGGCCGGTGTCTCGAAGTCGACCGAGGACGCGGAGACGACCTTCCTCATCGACGGGGTCGATCCCGGCGATCGGCTGGAGGTCTGGGAGTACGAGGGCGTGCTGGGCTTCGGGTTCCAGGACGCACTCCGCAAGGCCGAGGTGTTCGACCAGCAGCTCTAGGCCGCTCGGCTCATGACGCAGAAGTTGCGGTAGTCGCATTCGACTACCGCAACTTCTGCGTTGTGGGCGGGGTCAGCGTGGGAGGCGCTGGAGCGCGGTGCGGCGCTCGCGGTCCTCGAGGTGGGCGCGCTCGTGGCGGAGGGCGGTGACCTCCGCGTGGGTCGGCGGGAGGCGGCGCTCCCGGGTGCTCCACGCCACGAGGGCGATGCCTGCGCGGAGCGCGAGGCGGTCGAGCAGTTGGGCGAGTCGGGGTCGGGGGAGGCGGGCGACGAGTGTCGCTGCGGTGTTCACGATGGTGTCCTTCGTGCGGGGCCCGGTCGATGCCGGGCGGCTGGCGCGCGGGCGCGCCGGAGAGCGCCTGGAGGGCGCGGCGAGGAGCGCGCTCGGAGCGCGCGGAGCGGCCGCCGGAGGGGCGGCGCGCAGGACCCGGGATCGGGTCGGGAACGGGACGACGGTCCGAGCGGCGGTGCCGCGGGGCCGGGAGCTTCTTCTGCGCCGTCACCGTCTGAGCGATGACGAGCGGGAGGCTCGACCGGTCAGTCGGAGAGGGCGCCGAAGAAGCCGGCGGTGGTGAAGTGCGGCGCGTTCGTCATGGTCGGCTCCTTTCGTGGTGGCGTTCGTCGACCGTAGCGGGCTGCGGGTGTTCCTGGCAAGAGGCTGGGTGCGGCGGGTCTCGATACGCCGCCTGCGGCGGCTACTCGACCAGCATGTGGCGCCTGCGTGGACGGGGGACGGCGGAGCGGCTGCCCCTTGCATGCTGATCGAGTAGGCCGCTTTGCGGCCGTATCGAGATCCACCACCGTCAGAAGACAGGTCTGCAGACCCGCCCTGCTGGCGACGGCGGGTCTCGATACGCCGCGTTCCGCGGCTCCTCGACCAGCATGAGGTGGCCTGCGGCGGAAAAGGCGTCAGCTCCTTGCATGCTGATCGAGTAGGCCGCATGGCGGCCGTATCGAGATCCACCTTGCTGAGGACGTGGGTCTCGATACGCCGCCTGCGGCGGCTACTCGACCAGCATGAGGGCGCGTGCGGCGGCTACTCGACCAGCATGAGGGCGTCTGCGGCGGCTACTCGACCGGAATGCTTCCAGGGTCAGGCGCGGGGGCGGGGCTGGAGGCGCTCGAGCTGGGTGACGTGGGCCGGGGTGAGCTCTTCAAGGGAGTGGGCGCCGAGGAGCTTCATGGTGCGCACGATCTGGTCGGAGAGGATCGCGATGGTGCGGTCGACGCCCTGGCGGCCACCGGCCATCAGGCCGTAGAGGTAGGCGCGGCCGATCAGGGTGAACTTCGCTCCCAGGGCGATGGAGGAGACGATGTCGGCGCCGTTCATGATGCCGGTGTCGACCATCACCTCGGTGTCGGTGCCGACCTCGCGGACGACCTCGGGGAGGAGGTGGAAGGGGATGGGGGCCCGGTCGAGCTGGCGGCCGCCGTGGTTGGAGAGGACGATGCCGTCGACGCCGAAGTCGGCGAACTTGTGGGCGTCCTCGACGCTCTGCACGCCCTTGATGACGAGCTTCCCGGGCCACATCTCGCGAATGACCTTGAGGTCCTCGAAGCTGATGGTGGGGTCCATGGCGAGGTCGAGCAGGTCGCCGACGGTGCCGCCGGTGGCGCTGAGGGAGGCGAACTCGAGCTTCTGGGTGGTGAGGAAGTCGAACCACCACCACGGGCGGGGCAGGGCGTCGAGGACGGTGCCGACGGTGAGCTGCGGCGGGATGGAGAAGCCGTTGCGCTTGTCGCGCAGGCGGGCGCCGGCGACGGGGGTGTCCACGGTGAAGAAGAGGGTCTCGTAGCCGGCCTTGGCGGCGCGCTCGACGAGGCCGTAGGAGATCTCGCGGTCGCGCATGACGTAGAGCTGGAACCAGTTGCGGCCGTGCGGGTTGGCCTTCTTCACGTTCTCGATCGAGGTGGTGCCGAGGGTGGAGAGGGTGAAGGGGATGCCCGCGGCGGCGGCCGCTCCGGCTCCTGCGGTCTCGCCCTCGGTCTGCATCAGCCGGGTGAAGCCGGTGGGCGCGATCCCGAACGGCATGGCGGAGGGCGCGCCGAGGACGGTGGCGGTGGTGTCCACGGCGGCGACGTCGCGGAGCACCTGGGGGTGGAACTCGACGTCCTCGAACGCCTGGCGGGCGCGGGCGATGGAGATCTCGCCCTCGGCGGAGCCGTCGGTGTAGTCGAACGCGGCCTTGGGGGTGCGGCGCTTCGCGATCGAGCGGAGGTCCTCGATGGTGAGGGCGGCGTCGAGGCGACGCTTGCGGCCGTCGAGCTCGGGCTTCTTGAAGCTGAGGTACTCGAGCAGCTCGACGGGCTTCGGGAACTGGCGCTGGACCATGCTGGTCAGCCTTTCTCGGGGGAGGAGGGACGGGGTTCGTAGCGCGTCGGCGGGAACGCCCGGCGCACGAGCGCGCGCAGCGACTCGAGCGAGCCGGAGACGAGACCCTGCGCGCGGGCCTGGACGATGATGTTCCCGATCGCCGTGGCCTCGCTGGGACCGGCCTCGACCGGGAGCCCGGTGCGGTCGGCGGTCAGCTGGCAGAGCAGCTCGTTCTGCGAGCCGCCGCCGACGACGTGGATCGTGCGGACCCGCTTGCCGCTCAGCCGGACGGCGTCGGCGAGGGTGCTCGCGTAGGCCTCGGCGAGCGACTCCAGGATCGAGCGGACGAACTCGGGCCGGGTGCGCGGCTGCGCGAGACCGCGCTCGACGCACCACTCGACGATCCGGCCGGGCATGTTGCCGGGGGCGAGGAAGCGCTCGTCGGCCGGGTCGAAGGTCGTGATCGGTCCGCGGATCGCCGCGGCCTGGCGCAGCAGCTCGGCGAGGTCGATCTGCTCGCCGGTGCTGCGCTCCCAGGTGCGGATCGACTCGGAGAGCAGCCAGAGGCCGGAGACGTTCTTCAGGAATCGGACTCGCCCGTCGACGCCGCCCTCGTTGGTGAAGTTGGCGGCCCGACCCTCCAGCGAGACCACCGGCTCCTCGAGTTCGACGCCGACGAGCGACCAGGTGCCACTGGAGATGTACGCGAAGTCCTCGCCAGCGGCCGGCACGGCGACGACGGCCGAGGCCGTGTCGTGCGAGCCGACGGCGACGACGCCGAGCCCGGCCGGGGCGCCGAGCTCGGCGGCGACGGCGGGCAGGAGCGAGCCGAGCCGGGAGCCCGGCTCGATCAGGGGCGCGAGGATCCCGAGCGGCAGATCGAGGCGCGTGAGGAGCTCGTGGTCCCACGCGCGGGTGTGCGGGTCGAGCAGACCCGTGGTGGAGGCGTTGGTGATCTCGGTCGCGGCGACGCCGGTCAGCCAGTAGCCGATCAGGTCGGGGACGAGCAGCGCCTGGTCGGCGAGGGCGAGCACGTCGCGCTCGGCGGCGAGCTGGAACAGCGTGTTGAAGGGGAGGTGCTGCAGTCCGGTGCGCGCGTAGAGCTCCTCCGCGCCGATCCGCGCGTGCACGTCGGCGACGCCGCGCGCCGTCCGCTCGTCACGGTAGTGGTACGGCGCGCCGAGCATCCGGCCCCGGCGCAGCAGGGCGTAGTCGACGGCCCAGGAGTCGACGCCGATCGAGACGACCTCGGGCTCGTCGCGGAGCGCGTTGGTCAGCCCGGTCGTGAGCGAGCGGTGCAGCTCGAGGATGTTCCAGTGCAGCGCGGACTCGGCGCCCTCCTGCACGCGGACGGGCTGGTTCGGGAAGCGCGCGACGTGCCGCATCCGCAGCTCGTCGTGGCCGACGTAGCCGAGGATGACGCGCCCGCTGGTGGCGCCGAGGTCGACCGCCGCGACGGCCTTCATCGGAGGACTCCTTCGGTCGCGGTCATCGGAGGAACGCCGCCGCGACCCCAGCGTCGACAGGGACATGAAGCCCCGTCGTGTGGGAGAAGTCCGAGGTGCAGAGGGCGAAGACGGCGTTGGCGACGTTCTCGGGGACGACCTCGCGCTTGAGGATGGTGCGCTTGGCGTAGAACGCGCCCAGGTCCTCCTCGTCGATGCCGTAGGTCTTGGCGCGGTTCGCGCCCCAGCCGGAGGCGAAGATGCCGGAGCCGCGGACGACGCCGTCGGGGTTGATGCCGTTGACCTTGATGCCGTGCTCGCCGAGCTCGGCGGCCAGCAGGCGCACCTGGTGGGCCTGGTCGGCCTTGGTCGCGGAGTAGGCGATGTTGTTCGGGCCGGCGAAGACCGAGTTCTTCGAGGAGATGTAGACGATGTCGCCGCCGAGCTTCTGATCGACGAGCACGCGGGCCGCGGCCTGCGAGACGAGGAACGAGCCCTTCGCCATCACGTCGTGCTGGAGGTCCCAGTCGGCCTCGGTGGTGTCGAAGAGCGACTTCGAGAGCGAGAGGCCGGCGTTGTTGACCACCAGGTCCAGACCGCCGAAGGCGAGCACGGTGGCGTCGATCGCGGCCTTCACGGCGGCGGCGTCGGAGACGTTCGCCGCCACTCCCACCGCGACGTCGGTCGAGCCGAGCTCGGCGGCCGCGGCCTGCGCCTTGGCCAGGTCGAGGTCGGCGACGACGACGCAGGCGCCCTCGGCGGCGAGGCGGGTGGCGATGGCCTTGCCGATGCCGGAGGCGGCGCCGGTGACGAGCGCGATGCGCGAGGCGAGGGGCTTGGGCTTCGGCATGCGCTGCAGCTTCGCCTCCTCGAGCGCCCAGTACTCGATGCGGAACTTCTCGGCCTCGTCGATCGGCGCGTAGGTCGAGATCGCCTCGGCGCCGCGCATCACGTTGATCGCGTTGACGTAGAACTCGCCGGCGACCCGGGCGGTCTGCTTGTTCGCGCCGTAGGAGAACATGCCCACGCCCGGGACGAGCACGATCAGCGGGTCGGCGCCGCGGATCGCGGGGCTCTCGGGCGTCGCGTGCGCGTCGTAGTAGGCCTGGTAGTCGGCGCGGTAGGCCTCGTGCAGGGCGGGGAGGCGCTCGACGATCTCCTCGACGGTGGCCGTGGCCGGCAGGTCGACGAGCAGCGGCTTGACCTTGGTGCGGAGGAAGTGGTCGGGGCAGGAGGTGCCGAGCGCGGCCAGGCGCGGGTGCTCGGTGCTCGCGAGGAAGTCGAGGACCTCGGCGGAGTCGGTGAAGTGGCCGACCTGCGGGCGGTCGTGCGAGGCGATGGAGCGCAGGTGGGCGGCGAGGGCGGCGGCCTTGGCGCGGCGCTCCTCCTCGGGCAGGGCGGCGCAGCCGTCGAGGGCGGGGCCGAAGGGCTCGGGGCGGCCGTGCTCGGCGATGTACGCGCTGGCCGTCTCGATGATGCGGAGCGAGTTCGCCTCCGCCTCCTCGCTGGTGTCACCCCAGGCGGTGATGCCGTGGCCGCCGAGGATCGCGCCGATGACCTCGGGGTTCGCCTCCTTGATCGCGGCGATGTCGAGGCCGAGCTGGAAGCCGGGGCGGCGCCACGGGACCCAGGCGACGGTGCCGCCGAAGGCCTCCGCGGTGAGGCGCTCGCCGTCGGCGGCCGTCGCGAAGGCGATGCCGGAGTCGGGGTGCAGGTGGTCGACGTGCGCGGCGTCGACGAGGCCGTGCATCGCGGTGTCGATCGAGGGGGCGGCGCCGCCCTTGCCGTGCAGCGTGTAGTCGAACGCGGCGACCATCTCGTCCTCGCGGTCGACGCCGGGGTAGACGTTCACGAGCGCGCGGAGGCGGTCCATGCGGAGGACGGCGAGGCCGGACTCCTTCAGGGTGCCGAGGTCGCCGCCGGAGCCCTTGACCCAGAGCAGCTCGACGGGCTCGCCGGTGACCGGATCGGTCTCGACGCCCTTCGCGGAGGTGTTGCCGCCCGCGTAGTTCGTGTTGCGCGGGTCGGCCCCGAGGCGGTTCGAGCGGGCGATGAGCTCTGCGGCGGTCGAGGCTGCCATGACTTCTCCGTCTGATTGAACGAGTGTGTTAACTGTCACAGAAGCTAACAGCCGGACCGAGCGCCGGTCAATGGTCGGCGGCGTGCTGTCCGCAGAGAGAAGGCTGGACGGCTGGAACCGGGCGGGATCGGGCGGGTTCGTCGATCCAGCCTTCGCTGTGCCGGTCGGTCGTGGGTCACGGCAGGGGGCGCGATGCTCAGCGCACGTCGGCGAGGCCGCGGAACGGGTCGAGTCGCTCGTCGGCGGGGTCGAGCTCGGTGACGAGCACCGCGATCGCGTCCCAGTCGAGCGCGCGGGCGAGGGCCGTGCGCTCGAGCTTGGAGGAGTCGACCAGCAGCACCGTCTCAGCGGAGGCGGCGACGAGCACGCGCTTCACCTGGGCCTCCTCGAGCGTCACCTCGCTGGTACCCGCGCGAGTGACGGCCGACGCCGAGGTGAAGAAGCGGTCGTAGTGCAGCTCGGCCGCGCCGGCGCAGGCGAGCGGGCCGACGAAGCTGTCGGTCTCGGCCTGCAGCTCGCCGCCGATCAGCACGACCCGGGCGCGGGTGGCACGGGCCGAGGCGTGGTTCTCCAGCGAGTTGGTCGCGATCAGCAGCCTCGGCGACTCCGGGGCGGCGGCGAGCAGGGTGCCGGCGGTCGAGGAGGCGTCGACCGCGATCGCGCCCGAGTCCGGCAGCAGGGCGACGGCCTTGCGGGCGATCTCGCGCTTGGCGGCGGCGCCCGCGGCCAGGCGCTCGGCGAAGGGGCGGGGGCGGAGGGCGGCGACCGCGCCGCCGCGGACCCGGCTGAGTCGTCCCTCCGCCTCGAGGTCGGCCAGGTCGCGACGGACGGTCATCGTCGAGACGTCCAGCTCGGTCGCCGCGTCGTCGAGGCGGATCGCGCCGTCGCGCTCGAGCAGCTCGATCAGGCGCGCGCGCCGCTCCGCGGAGTCCACCGTGGCCATGCCGCTCCCGTTCCGCCGGCGCGTGGGCGCCCGCGCGATCGAGAGTAACGGTGGGCGCGCGGGCGGGGCGCCGGTCCGGCGGGCCTCAGCTCTCGTCGTCTCGGCCGCGCCGCACCTGGGCGGACGGGTCGCGACCGGTCACCGGGAACGGCCCCGTCACTCCGTCGCGCAGCTCCGCGATCCGCAGGATGCGGCCGCGCTGCAGGAACCAGCCGGCCACCAGCAGCGGGACGATGATCACCAGCGACGCGATGGTGAGCGTGCCGACCGGGAAGTCGATCGCCATCAGCACCAGCACCACGGCGAGGAAGACGAGGGTCAGCCAGGAGGTGACCGGGGCGCCGGGGAGCTTGAACGACGGCTCCTTCGCGAGGCCCTTCTTCGCCCACTGCCGCAGCCGCATCTGGCAGAGGATGATCGTGCCCCACGCCGTGATGATGCCCAGGCTCGCGATGTTCAGCGCGATCTCGAACGCCTGGCTCGGCACGAAGTAGTTCAGCACCACGCCCGCCACCGTGAAGGTCGCGGTGAGCAGGATGCCCGCGTAGGGGACGCCGCCGCGCGACATCCGGGTGGTCCACTTCGGGGCGGAGCCGTTCATCCCCATCGAGTGCAGCGCGCGACCGGTGGAGTAGAGGCCGGCGTTGAGCGAGGAGAGGGCTGCGGTGAGGACCACGAAGTTCATGATCGAGCCCGCGATGGTGCCGACCTCGGGCCCGCCGATCGAGGAGAAGAAGGTGACGAAGGGGCTCTCGCCCTCCTTGTAGGCGGTGTAGGGGAGCAGCAGCGAGAGCAGGACGATCGAGCCGACGTAGAAGATCGCGATCCGGAAGATCACCGAGTTGATCGCGCGGGGGATCACCTTCTCGGTGTCCTGCGTCTCGCCGGAGGCGGTGCCGACCAGCTCGATCGCGGCGTAGGCGAAGACGACGCCCTGCATCACCAGGACCGCGGGGAGCAGTCCGTTGGGCAGGATGCCGCCGTTGTCCTCGAGGATCGAGACGCCGGTCTGCACGCTCTCGCCGCCGGCCTGCACCGGGAAGGCGAAGACGAGCCAGATCAGTGCGACGACGAGGAAGGCGACCAGCGCCGTCACCTTGATCAGCGCGAACCAGAACTCGAGCTCGCCGAAGACCTTCACCGCGACCATGTTCGCGGCGAGGACGACGAGCAGCGCGATGAGGGCGAGGAGCCACTGCGGCGCCGCGGTGAAGGCCGACCAGTACTTGAGGTAGACGGCGACGGCGGTGGTGTCGACGATCGAGGTCATCGCCCAGTTGAGGAAGTACATCCAACCGGCCGCGTAGGCGAACTTCTCGCCGTAGAACTCGCGGGCGTAGGAGATGAACGACCCGGACGACGGACGGTGCAGGACGAGCTCGCCGAGGGCGCGGAGGATGAAGAAGGCGAAGACGCCGGCGACGAGGTAGGCGATCGCGAGGGCCGGGCCGGCGGAGTTGAGGCGGCCGCCGGCGCCGAGGAAGAGCCCGGTTCCGATCGCACCGCCGATCGCGATCATCTGGAGCTGGCGGGGCTTCAGACCGTGCTGGTAGCCCTCCTGCTCGTGCGAGAAGTCTTTCGCGGGCGCCTGCTCCGCACCGATGTCGTCCTGCGCTGTCATGGCGTCACGGTACTCCCGCGCGGGGGGCGGTTCCGGCCGCTGAGCGCGGGGTGGGGGTGGGTATGCGCTTGCCCGGCCGGTCGGCGGGATGCGGAGAGGTGTCGAGGCTCCTCCACAGGTACTGAAACGCGCCCAGTTGTCGGGATGCCTCGTCGATGTGATCAGATCAGTATGGGTCCGGGCATACGGTTCCCTCGCTGCGGCAGCGCAGGCCGCCTCGCCGGCGTCGGCGACCGCGGTCCGAACACAGAGAGGTCCCACCATGTCCTTCCGAGCACCCGGCTCCCGCCGGTCCTTCATCACCGGACTCGCCCTCACGGGGGCGATGCTGATCGCGCCCGTGGCGGCGGCGTACACCGTGTCCCACCCCGAGGAGGGAGGGACGTGGATCCACGGGACGACCGGCGGGACCGTGCTGTCGTCGTATCAGCACGACTCGCGGTCGCACAAGGCGACAGTCTTCAACGGCGAGTACCACCGCACCGGCTGCAAGGCTGCGGGCCGGGACGCCTCAGTGAGTGCACCCGCTCGCACGTTCGAGGTCGACTCCGCGTACTACGACGTCTGCTGAGTCCTGATCGAGAGGCGGGCGGGGCTTCGGCCTCGCCCGCCCTGACAGCGGGAGAGCTGTGAGAAGCAAGAGTGTGGTCCTCGGCTATGTGCTGGCCGTAGTCCTGGCGGCGGTGCTCGCCGTCCTGTTCGTTCGCGCATTCGATGCGCGTGGCCCGGTGTGGAACGGGGGCTGGCAGCTCGTCGTGTCGCAGGACGCGGCACCCCGGGTCTCCGCGAGCGAGGTCTACCGTGACCTCACGGCGCTGGCGGACGGTCGTGGTGTCGACATCGTCCGGTACGTCGAGGATTCGGTGGATCCGGCGACCGTGCGCCACCTCTACGTCGCAGGCGAGGGGACCGCGGCGGAGCTGCTCCGTGACGGCTACGGCGCTGTCGACACCGCGATCACGACGACGGTCGCGCCGCTGCAGGACCTCGGTCTGCTCGATCCGCGCGGGGCCTGGCTGGTCGGGGGTGATCGAGCGGATGCGGAGGCGGTGCTCGCGGTCATCGAGAACGGCGGCTGGTCGGGCCGGGTCGCGCCCTACGCCTCGGGCATCGACGTCGACACGTACCGCGAGTACGGCGATCTGATGCGCTCGCTCGCCGTCGTGCTGCTCGCCGTCATCGTCCTGGTCGGAGCGGGAACGCTGCTGCGGAGCCAGGCGCACGGGGTGCAGCGGCTGCACGGCGCGGGGCTCCTGACGATCCTGCTCTCGGAGTGGCGCTTCCTCGCGCTCCCGGTGGTCGCCTTCTCCGTCGGCGGAGTGGCGGCGGTCGCTCTCGCGACGGCCGCTCTGAACGGCCTCGCGCAGCTGCCGACGGTCCTCGCGCTCTCCGGTCGGCTTCTCGCGCTCCTCCTGCTCGCCGCGGTCGTCGCGCAGATCCTCGCGATCGCCCTCACCGACGGCCGGCGGCTCGTCGACCAGGTGAAGGGCGAGATCGACGGCTGGTGGGTGCTGCTCGGCGTCTACGCCGTCCGGGTCCCGGCGGTGCTGGTGCTGCTCGCGATCGTCGCCGCGCTCGGGCAGAGCGCCCGGGTCGCGGACATCGAGGGCCGCAGCCGCGAGCTCCGGAGTGTCGCGCAAGATGCGGTCACGCTCGGTATCGGCGGTTACCTGAGCCCGTCCGAGTACCACGCCGCTGATCGGCGACTGGCCGATCTGGCCGTCTCGCAGGAAGCCTCCGGAGGGGTGATCTTCGTCACGCCGGGACTCAGCGACCAGGGAAACGTGCTGCTCGTGAACGAGGGATACCTCCGGAGGGTGGAGGTGCTCGGCGATGACGGGCGCCGGATGACCGAGGTCCCCGACGGCGTCATCACTGTCCTCGAGCCGGAGGACACGTCTGCTGAGTACCGGCTGTCCGTGCTGGCCGACCTGCACTCCTGGCAGGACACGCAGTCGAGCGTCTCGGATCCGGCACCCGCGACCGTCGGTCTTCCCGTCGCGGAGCACGTCGTGCCGTCAGGGCAGGCCCTCGTCACCCTGGGCTCCGGTGAGCACAGCTTCCGCCCGGAGCCGGAGCTCGTCGATCCGATCGTCGTCGTTCTGCCATCGGTCGGGGTGCTCGCCGCCTCCGAGCTGGTCGCGGTGATCACCCAGGGCGGAGTGATCTTCACCGAACCCGCGGCGCTCCCGGCCGCGATCGAGATGGGCGGTCTCTCCCACTTCGTGGCCTCCATCACTCCAGTGGCGTATCAGGCGAACGAGCAGTACCGGCGGGCGCTCGGTGCCCACGCGATCAACGTGATCGGGTTCGTGAGCGGCGGGATCGTCGTGCTGCTCACCGGTCTCGTCGCCGCGGTGGTGCTGGTGGAGAAGGACCGCAAGCGGGCGTTCGTGCACCGGCTGTCCGGGCTCGGACCGCTCACGGCGCACCGGAGCGGGCTCCTGCTGGAGGGTGTGCTGCTGACGGCGACGCTGGCGGTCGCCGTCGTCCCGCAGTGGTTCCGCGATCCGAAGGACGTCCGCACGGTGATCGACCTCGGCACGGTCGACACCGAGAACTTCCTGCTCGAGCAGACCGCGCTGGACATCGGCGTGGTCGCGGCCAGCGCTGCGCTCCTCCTCGCGTGCCTGGCCCTCGCGCACCGGAGGGCGAGCCGCTCACCCGTCGTCGACACCTGATGCGCTCCCCGCTCCACTCCTTCCTCCCGACCGAACGGAAAGGCCTCCTGTGATCCTCGCCACCCACCTCGCCAAGGGCTACGGCCGACGCACGCTGTGGAGCGGGCTCGATGTGACCGTCGCCTCCGGCAGCACCCTCGCCCTCACCGGTGCGAGCGGCAGCGGCAAGTCGACGCTCCTCAACTGCCTCGGGCTCCTCGACGCCCCCGACTCGGGCTCGATCGAGGTCGACGGGGAGGAGCTGACCCGCCTCCGGGCGCACGGCCGCCGGCGCTTCCGGCGGGACCGGCTCGGCTACCTCTTCCAGAGCTACGCCCTCGTCGACACCGCGACCGTCGAGCAGAACCTCGCGATCGCGCTCGGCGAGCGGCGCGGACACCGCGACCGGTTCGAGCGCGCGCTCGAGCGCGTCGGCCTGGCGGGGCGGGGCCGCGAGCGCGTCGCCCGGCTGAGCGGCGGCGAGCAGCAGCGGGTCGCGCTCGCCCGGCTGCTGGTGAAGAGCCCGACCCTGGTCCTCGCCGACGAGCCGACCGGCGCCCTCGACGCCGAGAACAGCGAGACCGTGCTCGACGTGCTGGCCGAGCTGGCCGGTCACGGCGCGAGCGTGGTCGTCGCGACCCACGACCGCGCGATCGCGCGCTGGTGCGACGACCGGCTCCACCTCGCCGCGCCCTGAGCCGGGGATCCCCGGCCGAACGATGCTGGTCGGGGGTCTCGATACGCCCGCTGCGCAGGTTGCTCGACCAACAGAAGGACCCGCTGCGCGGGCGGCTCGCCAGTGAAGCGGGCCGGGTCTCCCGCGGGAGTGGTCGGCGGAAGCATGCTGGTCGAGTAGCCCCGCAGGGGCGTATCGAGACCCGACGCCCTCTTCATACGGATTCTGCGTTCGGCTCCTGGCGATGGTGGGTCTCGATACGCCCGCTGAGCGGGCTACTCGACCAGCAAGAGGGCGGAGCGGGCCTCACTGGCAGTGCTCAGCGGAAGCATGCTGGTCGAGTAGCCCCGCAGGGGCGTATCGAGACTCGATCCCATCAGCACGTGCGTTCTGCAGACTCGGCTCCTGGTGATGGTGGGTCTCGATACGCCCGCTGCGCGGGCTACTCGACCAGCAAGAGGACCAGCTGCGCGAGCTTTCGACCGGCGAAGAGGGCGGGTCTTGCAGCGTGCTGGGCCGAAGCATGCTGGTCGAGTAGCCCCGCAGGGGCGTATCGAGACTCGATCCCGTCAGCACGTGCGTTCTGCAGACTCGGCTCCTGGTGATGGTGGGTCTCGATACGCCCGCTGCGCGGGCTACTCGACCAGCAAGAGGGGGCCCGCGGAGCAGGCCGCTCAACCAGCAGGGGAGATCAGGCGGGGGCGCGGTGGGTGGCGAAGGCGAGGTCGATGAGGGGGAGGCGGTCGCGCTCGACGACGGCCGTCAGGACGCGGTCGCCGAGGTCGGCGCCGACGCCGAGGACGTGCGCGTCGGTGTCGATCCGGAGTCCGGGGACCGGGCGTCCGTCGAGGAGGAGCGGAACGTCGTGCTCGACGCACTTCTCGGTCGCGGGGCCGAGCAGCTCGCCGGGGAGCCGGCCGCGGACGCGCTCGTCGCGGAACCGGTTCCTCAGGATGTGGTTCACGTGCTCCACGAGGACGCTCTCGGCTGAGTGCCACGGCGGCGCCGGCTCGTGCACGACGGTCGTCCGCACCGCCTCCCACAGCCACGGGTAGCGCATCCGGGCGGTGATCGCGGTCATCCAGTCGGGCAGCGGGCGCACCGGTGGGGCGTCGAGCGAGGCGCGAAGCTCGTCGTCGAGCTCCGCGAGGTTGGCGGGGTCGTCGTGGTCGTCCGGATTCAGCCAGAGCGTGTACCCGATCGCCACGGACTCGATCTCGACGCGTCCGCCGGAGGTGCTCGACGCCGTTCCGGACGTCCACGGCTCGAGCGACGGCTGAGGAACGAAGCCGTACAGCGGGCCCGGGAAGGCGCGCGCCACCTCGTCGAGGGTCGGCGGGACCGGGACGTCCTCGAGGCGGGCGCTCTCGTCGTAGAACATCCTCCGAGGGTGCCGCGGCGGCGCGGCGGGCGCAACGGCGGGCGGTGACCCGGCGCGAAGCGGCGCTGGGTGGGGGGAGGCGAGCGGCGGTCCGGCGATGGTGGGTCTCGATACGCCCGCTGCGCGGGCTACTCGACCAGCAAAGGGGGGCGCGTCGCTCCGCGGTGCTCGGCGGAAGCATGCTGGTCGAGTAGCCCCGCAGGGGCGTATCGAGACCCGACGCCGTCAGCGCCTGAGTTCTGCGGACTCGGCTCTTGGTGATGGTGGGTCTCGATACGCCCGCTGCGCGGGCTACTCGACCAGCAAAGGGGGGCGCGTCGCTCCGCGGTGCTCGGCGGAAGCGTGCTGGTCGAGCAGCCCCGCAGGGGCGTATCGAGACCCGACGCCGTCAGAGCCTGAGTTCTGCGGACTCGGCTCTTGGTGACGGTGGGTCTCGATACGCCCGCTGCGCGGGCTACTCGACCGGCAAGGACTTCGCTGCGCGGGCTCCTCGAAGGGCGGAGGGGGCGGGTCTCTCGACGCGGGGCTCGGCGGAAGCATGCTGGTCGAGTAGCCCCGCAGGGGCGTATCGAGACCCGAACCCGTCAGCGCCTGAGTTCTGCAGACTCGGCTCCTGGTGATGGTGGGTCTCGATAGGCCCGCTGCGCGGGCTACTCGACCAGCAAGGACTCCCGCTGCGCGGGCTACTCGACCAGCAAGGACTCCCGCTGCGCGGGCTGGTCGACCAGCAACGGTGCTCAGCCGCGAGCGTGGCGGGTGACGAAGCTGAAGTCGAGGAGGGGGAGGCGGTCGCGGTCGACGACGGCCGTCAGGAAGCGGTCGCCGAGGTGGGCGCCGACGCCGAGGACGTGCGGGTCGGTGTCGATCCGGATGCCGGGGACCGGGCGACCGTCGAGGAGGAGCGGGACGTCGTGCTCGATGCCGAGGTCCATCGCGGGGCCGAGGAGCTCGTCGGGGTCGCTCCCGCCCGCGCGCTCGGTGCGGAGGCGGTTCCTCAGGATGCGGTTCACGTGCTCGAGGAGCGCGAACTCGATGCTCTGCCACGGCGAGTGCTCCTCCGCCACGCTCGTCCGCACCGCGTCCCAGAGCTGGGGTTACGGCATCCGGGCGGCGATCTCCGCCATCCACTCGGGCACGGGATGCGTCGGTGAGACGTCGAGCGAGGGCCTCGGCTCGCCGCCGAGCTCCTCGAGATTCGCGGGGTCGTCGTGGTCGTCCGGGTTGCGCCAGAAGGTGTAGCCGATCGAGGCCTCGTCGAAGAGGATCACCCCGCCCCGGTCGCGCGCCGAGGCGGAGGACACCCACTCCTCCAGGGACGGCTGCGGCGTGAGGGTGAAGAGCGGACCTCGGAAGAACCGCGTCACGACGTCCAGCGTCGGCGGCTCGGGGAGCTCCTCGGGGGGCAGGTACTCGTCGGCGTGCATCCGTCCAGCCTCACGCGACGGCGGTGCGGTCGGCAACGCCGTTCGGCGGACCGGCGCGAGGCGACGCACCGGGGCTCAGGCCGGTGCCGCGCCCGCCGGCGCCGGGTCGACGCCCGCGGCTCGAGCCCTCGCCTTGACGGCCTCGATCACCTCGGTCTTGGCGTCCGAGTACGCGTTCATGTCGGCCCAGCTCCGCTCCATCAGCGAGCGCTTGGTCGACTCGTAGAGGGCGCGATCGGCGGCGTCGCGGCGGAGGTGGTCGCGGAGGAGCAGATACTCGTCGATCGCGGCGTCGCCGCGGCCGTAGAGGTGCACGTGGACGTCGCGCTCCGGGGTGCGGACGAGGCGGTGGCCGGGCTCGCGGACCCGGAGCGCATAGCCGGCCGCGAGCAGTGGGGCGAGGTAGTCCTCCTCCGCGGTGATGTCGGGGACGGCGACCACGATGTCGACGATCGGCTTCGCGGCGAGGCCGGGCACGGACGTCGAGCCGATGTGCTCGATCGCGACGTCCACCGCGGCGAGGGCCTGCGCGATCCGCCGCTGGTGCTCGCGGAACGCCTCCGGCCAGCCCTCGTCGTACGCGTGCAGTCCGACCGCGAGCGGCTCGGCGCCGCCGAGGATGTCGACGCTGGTGACGTCGGGGCGGCGGGGGTGCTCGCTGCTGTCCATACCGGAATCCTCGCAGTGCTCGCGGCCCCTGATCGCGGCGGGCGAACGCGCGGGGCAAGGGCTTGCAGCCCGCGGATCGGAGGGATTGTCTGGACGGAGGAGAGAGAGGTGTCACCATGACGCAGACCTTCCCCGCGTGGTTGCGGGACCAGGAGAAGAGGGACGACGAGGTCGGCGAGCTCGCCAAGACCTACGCCGGCCGCGGCGACGTGCCGGAGCACGGCGGCCGCGCCATCTACGACGGCTACTTCGCGAGCGAGCCCGCCTCGGCGCAGGCCTCGCTCGACCGGGCCTGGATGGAGTTCGAGGCGCACCCCGAGCCGTCCGCCACCTCGGACGAGCCGGAGGGACTGCGATGAGCGACCAGACCCCGAGCCCCGTCGAGGACCCGGACGACCAGGCCGACAAGCCCTCGCAGGCCGAGGGCGAGGATCCGCGCGACACCCCGGTCGAGGTGCTCCCCGCCGAGGGGAAGCCGTCGAAGGCCGAGGGCTGAGCCGGAGGCTCGGCGTGAGGGGCGCTCCCGTTCGCGGGGGCGCCCCTTCCTGCTGTCCGCGGTGGGGGATCTCGATACGCCCGCTGCGCGGGCTACTCGATCAGCAGGGGGTGCCTGCTGCGCGGGCTGCTCGATCAGCAGGGGGTGCCCGCTGCGCGGGCTGCTCGCCGGCCTGTTCCGGGGACGGCAGCCGATTCAGCAGGAGTTGCGGTGCTCGCGCGCGACTACCGCAACTTTCGAGGAGTGGGTGGGTCATGGTGGTCGAGTAGCCGCGGAGCGGCGTATCGAGACCCGCCCTTCAGGGGACGGTGGATCTCGATACGCCCTCTGCGAGGGCTACTCGATCAGCACGGGCCGTCAGCGGCCGACGGCGGCCATCAGCTCGTGGGCCTCGGGGCTCTCGGGGTACTGGGCGAGGACGCGCTCGAGGTCGCGGCGGGCCGGGGCGCGCCGGCCGTCGGCGAGGTGGGTGCTGGCCCGCTCGTAGAGGGCCTCGATCCGGAGCTCGACGGGACGGGCGGTCGTGACGTTCGGCCGCACGACTCGGTCGAAGGCCTCGAGGGCGCTCTCGATCAGGCCGAGCTCGCGCAGGGCGACGCCGCGGCGGATGAGGACCGCGGCGGACGGGGCGTCGACGTTGACCACCGGCGCCGAGAACTGCGCCATGTCGCCCCAGCGTCGCCGGGCGGAGTAGAGCGAGGCGAGCGTCGAGGCCGCCAGTGTCGACGGCGGCAGGGTCTCGACGGCGGCCGTGGCGCCGGCCGGGTCGTCCGCGGCGGCGAGCTCGGCGAAGAGCAGGCGCAGCGCGGTCGCGTCGAGCGGGACGTCGATGTCGAGTCCGGCGCTGAGCGGCAGATGGGCCGTGAGGACGATCCCGTAGCGGCGGAGGAACGGATCGGCGGACGGGTCGTAGCGCATCCGCACCAGCCAGCCGGCGAGGCGGAGAGCGCGGTCGTCCTCCCTGCGCGACAGCGCGTCGCGGACCAGCTCGATCACGGCGGCGAGCTTCGAGCCCTCGGGGGAGGCGGCGGTCGCCTCGTGCAGCTCGGCGGCGGGGGCGCCCGCGCGGATCAGGCGGATGAGCGGCGCCTCCCACGGCTGCGCCAGCGGCGAGGGCCGGACGAGACCGGGGCCGCTGGGCATCGACAGCCCGGCCGAGAGCCGGGAGCGGTCGCGGGAGCGGCTGAGGGCCGGGCCCACGACGGGGTGCAGGCGAGCGCCCGCGAGGACGCGCAGCTCTCCTGCGGTCCGGAAACCGATCCCCACTGCAGCACTCCCCCACTCGGGGGACCCTCGTCATCCCCCAGGTCCCCAGTTTACGGGGTTCTCCGGCATCCCTCCCCCCGAAAGGGGCCCGCGGCGGTGTCGGGAATCGGAGGAGGGCCGACGCGTCGGGTCGGACGGCCGCGAACGGACTCGACGGAGGCGCGATCGGCCGCCCCCCGGGCGGTGACCCTGCAGCCACCGCCCGGGGAGGCGGCCTCGTCGGAACTCCTCGCCGGGACTGCTCCGTCAGGACGCCTCGGTCAGGACGCCCCGGTCAGGCGACGGCCGTGAGGCGGGAGTCGTCCGCGGCGCTGCGCTCGACGGCGTCGAGCACCTGCTGCACCTGCAGGGCGTCGGCGAACGACGGGGTGGGCTGGACGCCCTCGGCGATCGCCGTGACGAGGTCGACGACCTGGTGGCTGAAGACGTGCTCGTAGCCGAGCCCGTGCCCGGTCGGCCACCAGGCGGCGGCGTAGGGGTGCACCGGCTCCGTCACCTGGATGGTGCGGAAGCCCTGCGCGTCCTCGGGGTCGCGGGCGTCGTAGTACTCGAGCTCGTTCAGCCGCTCGAAGTCGAAGGCGATCGAGCCCGTCTCGCCGTTGATCTCGATGCGGTTGGCGTTCTTCCGGCCGGTGGCGACGCGGGTCGACTCGAAGACGCCGACGGCGCCTCCGCTGAGCGTCGCGGTGAACAGCGCGGCGTCGTCGACGGTGACCGGGCCGCGCTCGGCGCCCTCCTCGGCGCGACCGCCGAGGCCGGCCTGCGCGGAGAGGACCGGGCGCTCGGTGACGAAGGTCCGCAGCATCGCCGAGACGCCGTCGATCGTCTGCCCGGTGAGCCACTGCGCGGTGTCGATGCTGTGCGCGCCGATGTCGCCGAGGGCGCCGGAGCCGGCCCTCTCCTTGTCGAGGCGCCAGGTCAGCGGGCCCTCGGAGTCGCTCAGCCAGTCCTGCAGGTACTGCGCGCGGACGTGCCGGATCTCGCCGAGCCGGCCCTCCTCGAGGAAGCGCTTGGCGAGCGCAAGCGCCGGGGTGCGGCGGTAGCTGAAGCCGCACATGGCGAAGCCGGCCGCGGCGGCGGCCGCCTCGGTCATCGTCCGGGCTTCGGGGACGGAGCGCGCGAGCGGCTTCTCGCAGAGCACGTGCTTGCCGGCCTCGAGGGCGGCGATCGCGATCTCGGCGTGCTGGTCGCCCGGGGTGCAGATGTCGATCAGGTCGATGTCGTCGCGGGCGATCACCGCTCGCCAGTCGATCGAGGACTCGGCCGCGCCGAAGTTCTCGGCGGCGGCCCGCGCGCGGCCCTCGTCGCGGCCGACGACCACGGCGAGCTCGGGCTGCAGCGGCAGGTCGAAGAAGCGCGGGGCGGTCCGCCAGGCCTGGGCGTGGGCGCGGCCCATGAAGGCGTGGCCGATCATGGCGACGCGGAGGGGTGCTGTCATCGGGGGGTCTCCTCGGAAGGGGCGCGTCGGCCGCGACCAGGGAGAGGTCGCGGCCGGCGCGGGTCGATTCGGGTGGTGCTTGCGGGCGCGGGCGGTGTCAGGCGCGGACGGGCTCGCCGACCGGCTCGCCGGCGGCCGTCCGCAGCGGGAGCAGCTCGGGCCGCTCCACCCTGGACTCGATCTCGACGACCGCCTTCTCGGCGCTCGAGCGGAGGATCGCGTCCATGATCTCGAGGACGTGCAGCCCGAGGCGGCCGGAGGCGCGGTGCGGCCGGTCCTCCGCGATCGCCTCGGCGATGTCGGCGAGACCGACGCCGCGCCCGGTGTCGACGACGCCGGCGGAGTCGGGGACGACCCGCCAGTCCTCGTCGCGCACCGCGACCTCGACGGGATCCGAGAACATGTTCGGGTCGGGGACCGCGATGGTGCCCTCCGTCCCGAAGATCTCGAACTTCGGCGCGCGGGTGCGCCAGACCTCGAAGCTGACCATCACCGTCGAGGTGACGCCGTTCTCGTGCTCGAGCAGCGCGCTGATGTGCGTGTCGATCGAGACGGGGATGGGCGTGCCGGCGCGCGGGCCGGACTCGATGGTGCGCGGGCGGTCCGAGCGGGTCGCGAGACCGGTGACCCGGACGACGGGGCCGAAGAAGTGCACCAGCGCGGTCAGGTAGTACGGGCCCATGTCCAGCAGCGGGCCGCCGCCGGGCTGGTAGTAGAACTCCGGCGCCGGGTGCCAGCGCTCGTGGCCGGGAGCGGCCCAGTGCACCTGCGCGGCGATCGGCGTGCCGATCACTCCGGAGTCGAGCGTCTGCCGCGCGGTCTGCACGCCGGTGCCGAGCACGGTGTCGGGGGCGCTGCCGAAGCGCAGGCCCAGCTCCTCGGCGAGGTCGAGCATCGGCGCGGCCTCGGCGGGGTTCAGGCCGAGCGGCTTCTCCGCGAAGACGTGCTTGCCGGCCTTCAGTGCGCGGGTGCCGATCTCGACGTGCGCGGCGGGGATGGTCAGGTTGAGCACCGCGTCGACCTCGGGGTCGGCGATCAGCTCGTCGACCGAGAGGGCGCGGACGCCCTGCTCGTCGGCGACCTCCTGCGCGCGCGCGGTGTTCAGGTCGGCGACCGCGACGAGGCGGAGGCCGGGGAAGGTCGGGAGGTTCGCGAGGTACTGCTCGCTGATCTTCCCGACTCCGATGATGCCGACTCTCAGCGGGAGGCCCACAGCAGTCCCCTCTCGATGATGGTGCGGACGTTGGCGTCCTGGAGGATCTCGACACGGTGGCCCGGGGTCGAGACGAAGATGCGGCCCTCGCCCCACTGGCGGGTCCAGACGGCGGGGGAGGTGATCGGGCGGTGCCACGGGTCCCACTCGCGGACGGCCTGCGTGGTGGTCGCGAGCACGTCGTTGTAGTCGTCGTGCAGCACCCAGTACTGCTCGGTGGTGAGCTCGAAGTCGCTGATGCCCTGCGTGATCGGGTGCTCGGCCGCGAGGGCCGTCATCTCGATCGTGTGCGGGACGTAGTTGTCCGACTGCTCGCCGGTGCGCTCGTCCGGGTGCTTGCCCGGGTGCGAGACGAACTGGCCGCCGATCAGCTGCAGGTAGTCGGAGTTGTTCCGGTACGAGTCGGCGATGCCGCCGTGCCAGCCGGCCAGGCCGGTGCCGCGCTCGACGGCCGCGCGCAGGCCGAGGAACTCGGGCCACTCGATCGAGGTCATGGTGTTGGACTGCACGATCAGGTCGACGGTGCGCAGGTAGTCCTCGTCGGCGTAGACGGCGGTCGACTCCTCGACGCGCACCTCGAAGCCGTTCTCGGCGAGGAAGGGGAGGAACAGCTCGGTCGCCTCGACGGGCTGGTGGCCGTCCCAGCCGCCGCGGACGACGAGCGCCCTCTTGGCGGGAGTGGACGGGGGGAGGTCGGTCATCGGTGTCCTCGGGGTGCTCGGCGGATCGCTCCGCGGTTCGTCATCGAACGGCAGTTGCGCAACTCTGTTGCCGTTGCCGCCCGTGTGCGTCCAGTCTGCACCCGTGGAGAGTCGTGGGCAAGGCGCGATCCGGGGTCTTGCAGCGATCGTTTCCCCGCTGGGTTTCGCAACTCGTTCTGCTCTACAGTGGGGGCATGGACGACAGCGGTGCCGCTCCCCGGCCGACGATGGCGCGCATCGCCGAGCGCGCGGGGACGAGCGTGCCGACGGTCTCGAAGGTGCTGAGCGGCGGGACCGACGTCTCCGAGGCGACCCGGCTGCGGGTGATGGAGGCCGCGCACGAGCTCGGCTACCGGCGCCGACCGCGGCTGCGTCCGCCGGCGGAGGACCCGCACGTCGCGCACATCGTCGACGTCGTGGTCGGCCACCTCGACGGCACCTGGATCGGGCCCGTCCTCGGCGGGATCGAGGAGGAGGCCGCGGCGGCCGGCGTCGACCTGGTGCTCACCCGCGCGCGGCCCGACGGGGAGTGGGTCAACCGGCTCCTGCGCCGCTCGTCCCTCGGCGCGATCGTCGTCCTCGTGGACGTCACGGCGGCGCAGCTGCACCTGCTCACCACGGCCGAGCTGCCCGTGGTGATCGTGGATCCGATCACCCGCCCGCCCGCCGACGTGGCGAGCGTCGGCGCGACCAACTGGGACGGCGGCAGGATGGCGGCGGAGCACCTGCTCGCCCAGGGGCACACCCGCATCGGCGTGATCGCGGGCGCCCGCGGGCAGCTCTACAGCAGCGCCCGGCTCGACGGCTTCAGCACGGCGCTGCGCGATGCGGGGGTGCCGCTGCCGCGGGAGCGCGTGGTCTACGGCGGCTGGAACCGCGACCGCTCCCGGGTCGTCGCCTCCGCGATGCTGGCGGACGCGCTGATCCGGCCGACCGCCCTCTTCGCGCTCTCGGACACCATGGCGCTCGGCGTCTACGACGCGGCCGACCTGGCCGGCCTGCGCATCCCGGACGACCTCAGCGTGATCGGCTTCGACGACGTGCAGGAGTCGGCGTGGGCGACGCCGCCGCTGACCACGATCCAGCAGCCGATCGCCCAGATGGGGGCCGCCGCCTTCCGGATGCTGCACCAGGCGCACCGCGCGGCCCGGCCGCTGTCCTCGAGCGCGACGCGGCTGGAGCTCGAGACGCGCCTGATCGAGCGCGCGTCGGTGGCGCGTCCGCGCTGAGGGCGGTGCGGCGGGCGGGCTGCGTACTGCTCCTCGAAGGAGTCGAACCGCGCCGTTCCCTGTGACACCATCGAGGCGAGTAGATTATGTCTCTCAGGACATGACCGGGGAGGTGTGCTGATGACGGAGAGCTCGACCGCCGTGCGCTCGGCCCGTGCCAGCCGCGGCTTCACACAGCAGCAGCTGGCGGACCTGACCGATGTCGATCAGGCCCGGATCTCGCGCATCGAGAACGGCCGGGACGCGGACTTCAGCACGGTGCAGCGCGTCCTGGCGGGCGCGGGGCACCGGCTCTACGCACTGCCCCTCCAGCGGGACGATGCCGCGGCCGCGGCTGTCGAGATCCGCGGACGGCTGCGAGTGGGGGATCGGGATCGCGCCCTGCGGGCACTCCTGCAGCTCAACGACAACCTCGTCGCTGAGCGCGGGCTCCTCCGAGGTGTGCTGGGGCTGGCGGAGCCCGAGCCGACGCGGAACCGCGCGTGGGACGCGGCGATCGCCGCGCTCGTCGCCTGGCGTCTGGGCGAGGAGGGGCTGCCTCTCCCGGCCTGGGTGACCCGGCCCATGCGCTACCTCCCTGTCGCCGTCGTCCTCGAGATCGACCCCGCGGATCCGGCGCCGCCCGAGTCGGAGGTGCCCGAGGAGTTCCTGCGGCGCGGCGTGCACGTGTGGCGAGACACCTTCGCGAGCGTGTGATCGTGGCCGTCTCGCTCGACCGCGACGACATCATCGCGGGTCTCGCGGAACTCGTCGCTGAGCTCCATCAGCTGCGGGAGACGGCGGGCATCCGGCTCGTCGGCGGTGCCGCCCTCGCTCTCCGCTACTTCGACAGGGGCACGACGCAGGATCTGGACTCGCTCCACGTGAACCCGGGCAGTGATGACGTGGTGACAGGGGCGGCTGCGAAGGTGGCGCGCAGGCACGGGTGGAGCGACGACTGGCTGAACTTCGCGGTGGAGCAGACCGGATCGGTGCCGACTCTCGGCGAGCGGGTCGTCGAGTGGGAGACGGTGTACGACCGTGCGGGGGTCGTGATCCAGGTCGCATCAGCTGATGCTCTTCTCGCGATGAAGCTTCGCGCCAATCGACCCGGTCGCGATACCAACGACATCCGTCAGCTCCTGAGTCTCTGCGAGGTCGGCACTCTGGAGGCCGCTGAAGACCTGTTCGAGAGCTTCTACCCCGGCGACGCGCTCGCCGACCGCGCCGTCGCGATCGTGACCCGGATTCTCGAGGCGGGGCTGCCGGAGAAGCCGCCCTCGCCAGGGCCGATTCTTCTCTGAGTGCCGGGAGCGCGCCGAGTCGCCCGAGAAGGCGCGTTCTCGGGGTGGAGAACGAGCCTTCTCGGGCGAGTCGATGCGGGCGCTCCCCTGCTGATCGAGTAGCCCGCGGAGCGGGCGGATCGAGATCCGCCCGTGCCGGACGGCGGGTCCGCAAGTTGGATGCTCGGAGGGCGATGGGTCTCGATACGCCCCTGCGGGGCTACTCGACCAGCATGAATCGGCACGCCCCTGCGGGGCTACTCGACCAGCATGAATCGGCACGCCCCTGCGGGGCTACTCGACCAGCATGAATCGGCACGCCCCTGCGGGGCTGCTCGACCAGCGTGGAGTCGGGCGAGTCGGCGAGGGTCCGGGGCTAGAGGGCGCCCTGGGTGGCGGTGCCGGCGGGGATCGGGGACAGGCGGGTGACGACCGGGGGCGCGGCGACGAGGCCCTTGATGGCGGCGTTCAGGCGGACGACGGGGTCGCCGGCGCCGTGGGCGTCGAGGGCCTCGGCGCTGGTCCATTTCTCGAGCATGACGATGGTGCCGTCGGGGGAGTCGTGGATCGCGTAGAGCTCGCAGCCCTCCTCGCCGTGGACCTCGGCGATGGCGGGGGAGAGGGCGGCGACGAGAGCGTCGCGCTTGCCCTCGGCGGGGGTGAAGATCGCGGTGACGACGACGGGGTCGGACATGGCAGTGCCTTTCGTGGAGGGGTGGTGGGCGGAGTCAGCGCTGCGCCGGGGCGGCGCAGCTGGAGCGGATGACGAGGTCGGCCTGGACCTCGATGTGCTGGGGGGCGTCGGGGATCCGGCCCTGCATCCGGGCCAGCACCAGGTCGACGCTGTGCCGGGCGAGCATGTCGATCGGCTGCCGGACGACGCTGAGCGGCGGGGTGACGAGCTCGCTCCACGGGTTGTCGTCGAAGACGACCACGGAGAGCGCCTCGGGGATCGCGACGCCGAGCTGGAACAGGCGGTGCACGGCGCTGCGCACCTGCGCCGTGTTGGCGACGATCAGGGCGGTCGGCGGCTCCGGCAGCGCGAGCAGCGCGGCGACGGCCTCGCCGCCGATGTCGCCGCGGAACGGGACCTCGCGGATCAGCGTGCCGTCGATCGGCAGCCCGGCGGCGGTGAGGGCGGCGCGGTAGCCGGCGACGCGCGCCTGGCCGGTCGAGGTGCGCAGCGGCCCCGAGACGATCGCGATCCGGCGGTGGCCGAGCGCGAGCAGGTGATCGGTCGCGCGGGCCGCGGAGGCGGAGTTGCCGATGCTGACCACGTCGACGTCGTCGAGACCGGGGGTGGTGCGGTCGACGAAGACGACGTCGATCCCGGCCCGGCGCAGCCGCGACCACTTCTCGAGGTTCTCGCCGGACGGGGTCGCGATGACGCCGCCGACCGAGCGGTCGAGCAGGCTGGTGAGCGACTCGCCCTCGACGTGCGAGTCCTCCTGCGTCGTCATCAGGAGCACCTGGGCGCCGCGGGCGCGCGCCTCCCAGACGACGCTGTCGGCCAGGCGGGCGAAGAACGGGTTCGTCAGGTCGGGCAGGACCAGGCCGATGGACAGGGTCTGACCGTGGCTCAGCTCGCGGGCCGCGGCGCGCGGCCGGAAGCCGAGCTGCTCGATCGCCTCGACCACACGGCGCCGGGTGTCGACGGCGACCGGGCCGGTCCCGTCGTTGAGCACGCGCGACACCACGGACACCGAGACGCCCGCACTGCGCGCGACGTCGCGGATCGTCGGTGCTTTCTGCACGGTTCCTCCCCAGCTGTCGGGCAATCGTATCGGCGCGGGACCGGGCCGCCGCGCCCGCTGTTGACACACTCTAATCGTTGCTGGTACAAAACTGGTACCGGTTCCACTGGGAGCCGGCGAGCAGCACTTCCCCACGAAGACTGCGCACGACGACGACGTCCTCCGCCCCCGAGGCGGCCCTCTGCGTCCGTGCGCCCCCGGACCAGAGAGGCCACCGTGAACCTGTACAAACTCCTCGGCGATCGCGAACGAGAGGGCCGCCCCATCCGCATCGGGCTGATCGGTGCCGGGCGCTACGGCACCATGTACCTCTCGCAGGCGCGCAACATCCCCGGCGTCCACGTGGTCGCCATCGCCGACGTCAACGTCGCCCGGGCCCGCGGGGCCTTCGAGCTGGTCGACTGGCCGGCCGAGGCGATGGCCGCGGACATCCCCGAGGCGCTCGCGAACCGGACGACCACCATCGTCGACAACGCCGCCGTCCTCTTCGAGCACGACATCGACGTCATCGTCGAGGCGACCGGCAACCCGATCGTCGGCGTGCACCACGCGCTCCGGGCGATCGAGACCGGCAAGCACATCATCATGGTCACCGTCGAGGCCGACGCGCTGGCCGGCCCCGCGCTCGCCAAGCGCGCCGAGGCCGCGGGCATCGTCTACTCGATGGCGTACGGCGACCAGCCCGCCCTGATCATGGAGCTCGTCGACTGGGCCCGCACCAGCGGCTTCGACGTCGTCTGCGCCGGCAAGGGCGCCAAGTACCTCGAGCACTACCACCAGATGAACCCCGACAACGTCTGGGAGAACTGGGAGTTCAGCAAGGAGCTGACCGACTCCGGCCAGCTCAACCCGTACATGCACACCTCGTTCCGCGACGGCACGAAGGCTGCGATCGAGATGGCGGCGGTCGCGAACGCGGCGGGCCTGGTGCCCTCCGACTCCGGCCTCACCTTCACGCCGGGCGACGTCGAGGAGATCGCGACGATCAGCCGGCCGAGCTCGATCGGCGGCGCCCTCGACCACGAGGGGACGGTCGACGTGATGTCGAGCGTCCGGCGCGACGGCTCCCTCATCCCGCACAACACGCAGGAGGGCGTCTACGTCGTGGTCAAGGCGACCAACCCCTACGTGTCCACCTGCTTCGACGAGTACCCGTGGCACCCGGACCCGACCAAGCAGTACGCGGCGCTCTACCGGCCGTACCACTACGTCGGTCTCGAGCTGAACGTGTCGATCGCCAACGCGGCGCTGCGCGGCATCTCGACCGGGCACCCCGAGGGCTTCTACGGCGACGTCGTCGCGACCGCGAAGAAGGACCTGAAGGCCGGCGAGTTCCTCGACGGCGAGGGCGGCTTCACCGTCTACGGCAAGCTCGTCTCCGCGAAGCACTCGGTCGCCATCGGAGCGCTCCCCGTCGCCCTGGCCCATCACGTCGAGCTGCGCCACGACATCGCGCAGGGCGCGACCGTCGGCTGGGACGACGTGATCATCGACGAGTCGCTCGCCGAGGCGCTCGAGCTGCGCCGCGAGACCGAGGCGCTGCTCGCCTCCTGACCCCCTCGGGCCGGGCGCGTCCTCCGCCCGGCCCGCCTCCGCACCACCCTCGCGATCCGCGACCCCGCACGACCCCGCCCCACCTTCCGATGACGAAAGGCCCCCTCCCATGTCCTTCCCCACCCGCGCCACCGGCGCCGCCCTCGCCGGGCTCGCCTCCCTGACGCTCCTCGTCGGCTGCTCGGCCTCGCCCGACGGCGACGGCGGAGGTGCCGCCGCCGGCGGCTCCGGCGCCGACATCGTGTCGCTCGTCGACTCCTCCGCGCAGACCCCGGTCGACGAGGTCACCTCCTCGCTCGGCGACCCGGCCGTGCCCGACGGCGCCAAGCTCTGCTACATCACCCGCACCCTCTCGAACGAGTTCTGGGGCTACGAGCGCGACGGCTTCGAGAACCGCGCGAAGGAGCTCGGCGTCGACTACCAGACCTTCGACGTCACGGACGAGTCCTCGATCACCGAGCAGCTCGACAAGGCCAAGAGCGCGATGAACCAGGGCTGCACCGCGATCCTCGCCTCGCCCATCTCGGCGACCGGCCTCGACTCGGTCTTCGAGTCCGCCCTCGCCGACGGCATCCCGGCCGTCGTGCTGAACGACGCGAAGAGCGACGTCCCCGGTGTCGTCTACGTCGGCCCCGACGCGACCACCATCGGCGCCACGGCCGCCGACTACATCGCGGACCTGCTGCCGGACGGCGGCCAGGTCGCGATGATCGAGGGCGACCCCGGCTCCTCCAACGCGATCAACCGCGGCGACGGCTTCACGGCCGCGCTCGCGAAGCACGAGAACCTCGAGCTCGTCGCCTCGCAGACCGCCTCGTGGGACCAGACCAAGGCGCAGGAGATCGCGACCACGATGCTCACGGCGAACCCCGACATCAAGGCCTTCTACTCGCAGAACGACGGCATGGCGCTCGGCGTGCAGGCCGCCATCGACGCGAAGGGCCTCACCGGGAAGGTGATCCTCGTCGGCACCGACGGCATCCCGCAGGCGAAGAAGCAGATCCTGGCCGGCGACTACACCGCCACCGTCAGCGAGCTGCCGACGACGGAGGGTGCGACCGGCGTGGACGCCGCGCTCTGGCTCCTCGCCGGCAAGGAGGTGCCGGCCTGGATCGACGTGCCCGCCTTCATCATCGACAGCGAGAACGTCGCCGACTACGAGACCGGGATGCCGTGACCCGCGCCTGACTACCGCGCTCCGCCGGAGACCCCTCCGGCGGAGCGCACTCCCGGCAAGGCCCCTCTCGATCAGGAAAGAAGACGGAACATGGCCGAGCATCTGCTCGAGGTCCGCGGCATCGCGAAGTCGTTCCCCGGCGTCCGCGCCCTGGACGGCGTGAGCTTCACCCTCGAACGCGGGGAGATCCGCACGCTCGCGGGCGAGAACGGCGCGGGGAAGAGCACACTGCTCAACATCCTCGGCGGCGCCCTCCGCCCCGATCGCGGCTCGATCACCATCGACGGCGTGCGGCGGATGGAGTACACCTCGCGCCAGGCGCTCGCGGAGGGGGTGCGGATCGCGCACCAGGAGCCGGCCATCGTGCCCCAGCTCACGGTGACGCAGAACCTGCTGCTGGGGCGCACGCGCGCGCAGCGCGCCTCCGCCCAGGACGACATCGACCAGGCCCTCCAGGACGTCCACCGGATGGGCTTCCCGATGGACGGGCGGACGCCCGTCGGCCGGCTGAGCCCGGCGCAGCGGCACGCGCTCACCATCGCGCGGGCCTTCGCCTTCGGGGCCAAGATCGTCGCCCTGGACGAGCCGACGACCAGCATGCTCGAGCACAACGTCGAGGGCGTGCTGGCCCGGGTGCGCGAGATCGCGCACGGGCGGGGCGTCGGCGTGATCTACGTCTCGCACAAGATGCCGGAGGTGATGAGCGTCTCGGACACGGTCGTCGTCCTCCGCGACGGGCGGCCCGCCTACGACGCGCCGATCGCCGAGACGTCCTCCGAGGACATCGTCCGGCGGATGGTCGGGCGCGAGCTGCTCTCGTTCGAGCGGCGGCACCCGGTCGCCGCGGACGCCGAGGTGCACTTCGAGGCCTCCGGCGTCACGCACCCGAGCGGCGTCGGGCCGGAGTCGATCCAGGTGCGGCGCGGCGAGGTCGTCGGCATCGCGGGCCTGGTCGGCTCGGGGCGCACCGAGTTCCTCCGCGCGCTGATCCGCGCCGACGAAGGCAGCGAGGGCACGGTCCGGCTCGCCGGCCGCACGCTCAAGGTGCGCTCGCCGCGCGACAGCCGCGACGCGGGGATCGCCTTCATCCCGGAGGACCGCAAGCACCAGGGACTCGTGCTGCAGACCCCGGCCTACGCGAACGTCGCCCTCACCTCCGATCGGCAGCTCAACGGCTTCGGTCCGTTCATCAGCACGAAGCGGCAGATCGCGACGGCGGAGGAGATGGGCCGGCGGATGTCGCTGCGCCCGGCCGACGTCCGGCTGAACGCCCGCCAGTTCTCCGGCGGGAACCAGCAGAAGATCGTGATCGCGAAGTGGATCTGGCTCGGCGCGAGCGTCTTCCTCTTCGACGAGCCGACCAAGGGCGTCGACGTCGGCGGCAAGGTCGAGATCTACGAGCTCATCGACCAGCTCGCCTCCGAGGGGCACGCCGTGATCGTCGTCTCGAGCGACCTGCCCGAGATCATCTCCCTCAGCGACCGGGTCCTCGTCATGAGGGCGGGCCGCTTCGTCTCCGAGCACGTCGGCGACGACATCACCGAGCACAGCATCGTCACCAACGCCATGGGCGTCGCGAAAGGAATCTCATGACCTCCCCCGAGACCGGGGGCGTCGCCACGCCGCCCCGCCGCTCCTTCAACCTGCAGGCCTTCGGCATCTACCTCGCCGCGGTCGTCCTCTTCGTCGTCCTCGGCGTCCTGAACCCCAACTTCCTCACCCTCGGCAACCTCCGCGACGTCGCGGTGTCGGCGAGCGTGAACGCGATCATCGGCATCGGGCTGACCTTCGTCATCATCACCGGTGGCATCGACCTCGCGGTCGGCGCGATGGCGAGCTTCGTCGGCATCGTCAGTGCGTCGCTGCTGGTCAACGGCGGGGTGCCGCCGCTGCTCGGGCTGGCCGCGGGCATCGTCCTCGGCCTCGTCTGCGGCGGGATCAACGGGCTGCTGGTCACCAAGCTGAACCTGCCGCCGTTCATCGCGACGCTCGGCACGATGAGCGTCTTCCAGGGCGGCGCGTACGTCGCCACCAACGGCAAGCCGGTCTACGACGTGCCGAAGGAGTTCATCCTGCTGCTCAACAGCTACGTCGGCGGCGTGCCCGTCGTCGTGCTGATCGTGGCGGTCGTCGGCATCGCGGCCTGGCTGCTGCTGCGCAAGACCGTCTTCGGCCAGAACGTGATCGCGGTGGGCGGCAGCGAGGAGACCGCCTGGCTCTCGGGTGTGCGGGTGCACCGGGTGAAGATCGCGGTGTACTGCATCTCCGGCGGTCTCTCGGCGCTGGCCGGCCTGGTGATCGTCGCCCGGATCAACGCGGCGCAGCCGGACGCGGGCAGCCCGTACCAGCTGACCGCGATCGCGGCCGCGGTCATCGGCGGCGCGAACCTGATGGGCGGCGAGGGCCGCATCGCGGGCACCCTGGTCGGCGCGCTGATCCTCGGCGCTCTCACCAACGGCCTGGTGCTGCTGAACGTGCCGAGCTTCTACGAGCAGATCGTGACCGGACTCGTCGTCCTCATCGCGGTCACGCTCGACCAGGGCAGCAAGGGCTGGCCGATGCTCTCGCGGGGAAGGAAGAAGCAGCGCGAGGACGTCGCCGCCCCGCCCACCGAGTCGACGCCGTCGGTGCGCGCATGACGGCGAGGCGGAGCGCGACGGCGCGGCTTACCACGCTCGACGGGGCCCGCGTCCTGGTGACGGGCGGCTGCGGGCTGATCGGCCGGCCCACGGTCGCGGCGCTGCAGGCGGAGGGGGCGGTGGTCACCGTCCTGGACCGGGTCGCGTCGGACGCGGACGTCCGCTCGATCGTCGGCGACGTGACCGATCCGGCCGTGCTGGCGGAGGCGGTGGCCGAGCAGGACGCGGTGGTGCACCTGGGCGGCTACGCCGGGTTGGGCATGGCGGACGCGGTCGAGACCTACCGGGTGAACGCGGTGGGCAGCTTCGCGGTGTTCGCCGCTGCCGCCGCGGCCGGGGTCGCGGAGGTCGTCTACGCCTCGAGCATCAACGCCAACGGCTACCCGCTCGGCGCCGAGCAGGTGCTGCCGCCCGTCTTCCCCTACTCCGAGGACGCGCAGCCGCGGGTCTCGGACGAGTACTCGCTGTCGAAGCTCGCGACCGAGGACGCGGCGCGGATGGCGCACGCGACCTGGGGGCTGAGCCTCACCGGGCTGCGCTACCCGCTGGTCCGCGACATCACCGTGGACGGCGGCCGCGTGTTCGGCGCGCATCTGCGAGCGGTGCTGGCGGCCGACCCGCGACGGCAGGCGGCGGAGGGCTGGAGCTATCTCGACGCCGCCGACTCGGCGCGGGCCGTGCTCGCGGCGCTGCTGCACGAGACGCCGCCGGCGCCGGGGATCCTCGTCGCGGCTCCGCTCACCTATCTGCGCGGGAGCACCGCGGACGCGCTCGACGCGATCGCCCCGGACGTCCCGCGCGGGCGGCTCGAGGGGCGCGCGGTCGGGCTCGACCTGACCCGCTCCCGCGAGCTGCTCGGCTTCGAGGCGCGGGTGCTCCTCGACGACATCGCACCGCAGGAGCTCGCCGACGTGGCGCCCGCGGGGTCCGGCGCGTGAGGCTCTCGCTGCTCGGCCTCGGGCCGATGGGCGCGCCGATGGCGCGGAACCTGCTCGCGGCCGGGCCGCTGACGGTCTGGAACCGGACGGCGTCGCGGGCCGCGCCCTTCGCGGAGCTCGGGGCCGTGGTCGCGCCGACTCCCGCGGCGGCGGCCGGCGACGTCGTGCTGACGGTGCTGCCCGATCTGGTGCAGGTCGAGTCGCTGCTCATGGGCGAGGACGGCCTGCTCGCGGGCTGGCGCGCGGCGGGGATCGCCGCTCCGGTGCTCGTCGTGCACGGCACCGTCTCGCCGATCGCGGTCGCGGCTCTCGCCCGCCGCCTCGCCGCGGAGCACGGCGTGCAGGTGGTCGACGCCCCGCTCAGCGGGGGAACGGTCGGCGCCCGCGACGGGACGCTCAGCATCATGGTCGGCGGTGCCGACGAGCCGGTGGCCCGCGTGCTCCCCGTCTTCGAGCGGCTCGGCCGCACGGTCCGCCACCTCGGGCCGAGCGGAGCGGGTGCCACCGCCAAGCTCTGCAACCAGATCGTCGTCGCCGGCACGGTCGCCGTGGTGTCGGAGGCCCTGCTGCTCGCCCGGAGCGCCGGTCTCGACCCGGCGACGGTCGTCGAGCTGCTGCAGGGCGGGCTGGCGCGCACCGCGGTGCTGGAGCAGAAGAGCCGCAAGTGGCTCGACGAGGACTTCGCCGAGGGCGGCAGCGCCCGCAACCAGCTCAAGGACCTGCGCTTCGTCGCCGAGTCCGCCGCCGCGGAGGGCGTCGCGCTGCCGACCACCGCCGCGGTGACCGCGCTGTTCGAGAGGATGATCGCCGAGGGTGACGGCGACCTCGACCACACCGGCGTGCACCGCACGCTCGCCGGGCTCGCCCGCCGATCGGAGGAGCCGCATGCCTGACCTCGTCGTCATCGACGCGCACCACCACCTCACCGACCTGCGCCGCTCGTACCCGTGGCTGGAGGGACCCGCCGAGCCGTTCCGCTACCACGGCGACGACCGCCCGCTCCGCCGCTCCTACCGCGTCGGCGACTACCGCGCGGACGCCCGCGACGTGACGCTGCTCGCCTCGGTGCACGTCGAGAACGGGGCCGCCGACGCGCTCGCCGAGACCGCGTGGATCGACGCGCTCGCCCGGGAGAGCACGGTGCCGACCGTCCACGTCGCGCACGTGTCGCTGCTCGATCAGGAGGCGCCGCGGCTGCTCGAGGAACACGCCGCGTTCGCGGTCACGCGCGGCGTCCGCGACATCCTGAACTGGCATCCGGACCCGGTCTACAGCCACCGGGACCGGGGCGACGTCCTCGGCGATCCGGTCTGGCGGGCGAACTTCGGCCGGCTGCAGGGGCTGGGGCTCTCGTTCGATCTGCAGGTGTTCCCCTCGCAGCTCGCGGAGGCGGCGGCGCTCGCCGCGGACTTCCCGGAGACGGCGATCGTGCTCGATCACCTGGGCATGCCGATCGGGCGGGATCCGGAGTCGATCGCCGAGTGGCGCGCGGGCCTGGCCGCGGTCGCCGCGCAGGAGAACACCGTCGTCAAGATCTCGGCGCTCGGCACCAACGACCACTCCTGGACCCGGGAGTCGATCGCGCCGTTCGTCCTCGAGACCCTGGAGGTCTTCGGGCCGGACCGGTCGATGTTCGGCAGCAACTTCCCCGTGGACGGGCTCTACAGCTCCTTCACCGAGCTGTACTCGGCGTTCGACGCGCTGACGGCGCAGCTCTCGCCGGCCGAGCGGCTCGCGGTCTTCGCGGGGACGGCGGACCGGTTCTACCGGATGGGGGTGGCGCTGCCGCGAGCGGAGTGACGCGACGGCGTCCGCGGAGAGGTCGCGTTGCTCTCCCGGTCGCCTCTCGACCGGTCGGCGGCGCGGGCCTACAGTGGCTGCGACGGCGGTCCGGGACGACTCCGGGCAGGCCGTCGCCGAGCGGAGGGAAGCCATGTCCTCGACCGTCCCCGACGCCGCCGGCGCACCCGCCGCGGAGCCGAGCGCGGCGAGCCTGCGCACCTTCGGCTGGATCCTCGTCAACACCGCGGTCGCGAACGTGACGACGAGCTTCCTCTGGTTCGCGCTGACCTTCTGGGTGTACCTCGAGACGCGGTCGGTGCTCGCCACCGGGATCATCGGCGGCGCGTACATGCTGCTCGTCGCGGTCTTCGCGATGGCGTTCGGCACGATCGTGGACCGGCACCGGAAGCACCGGGTGATGGTGTTCGCCGGGGCGGTGACGCTGGTGTCGTTCGGCGTCGCCGGCGGCCTCTACCTCGCGCTGCCGGAGGCGACGCTGCTGGACTTCGGCGGGCCCTGGTTCTGGGTCTTCTCCGGGACGGTCCTGTTCGGCGCGGTCATCGAGAACATGCGGAACATCGCCCTGTCGACGACGGTCACGCTGATGGTGCCGGTGGAGCGCCACGCGAACGCGAACGGCCTGGTCGGCACGGTGCAGGGGCTCGCGTTCGTGGTGACGAGCGTGTTCAGCGGGCTCTCGATCGGCCTGCTCGGCATGGGGTGGACGCTGCTGATCGCGATCGGCGTGTCCGCCGCGGCGCTCGTGCACCTGCTGTTCCTGCGGATCGCCGAGGCGATCCCCGCGGCGGCCGGCTCGCGGGCCCCGCTGATCGATCTGCGGGGGAGCATCACGGCGGTGCGCGCGGCGACCGGGCTGTTCGCGCTGATCGTCTTCTCGACCTTCAACAACCTGATCGGCGGCGTGTACCTGGCGCTGATGGATCCCTACGGTCTCGAGCTGTTCCCGGTGGAGCTGTGGGGCGTCGTGCTCGGCGTGACCGCGACCGGCTTCATCATCGGCGGGCTGCTGGTGGCGAAGCTCGGGCTCGGCCGGAATCCGATCCGGACGATGCTGCTGCTCGTGATGGCGATGGGCGTGATCGGCGCGGTCTTCACCCTCCGCGACTGGTGGTGGCTCTACGCCGGCGGCATCTGGGTCTACATGACGCTGATCCCCGCGGTGGAGGCAGCAGAGCAGACGGTCGTGCAGAAGGTCATCCCGTTCGAGACCCAGGGGCGGGTCTTCGGCTTCGCCGCGGCGCTGGAGTCGGCGGCGGCGCCGATCACCGCGTTCCTGATCGCGCCGATCGCGGAGTTCGCTCTGATCCCGTACATGGAATCGGCGGACGGGCGGGCGGCGTACGGCTGGCTGCTCGGCGACGGGGTCGGCCGGGGGATCGCGCTCGTCTTCCTGATCGGCGGGGTGATCATGGTGGTCGCGGCCGGCGCCGCGATGCTCACCCGCTCGTACCGCACGATCTCGGCGCAGTACCTGCGCGCGGAGCCGCCGGCGGCCGGCGCCCTTCCGGAACCGTCGTCGGACGACCTCGAGCCCGCGCCGGGAGAGAGCTCGGTCGAACAGCAACGCTGACGGCCGGCATCGCCGCCGCTCCGCCACCGCGAGAAACGCGACGTTTCGAGTGTTAGAGCGTTTTATCCAGATCTCCTAAAACGCTCTGACTTCCCTAACGGGCGCCGCCGGCGCGCGATGGGTCGCTGTTGAGGGATCGGGGGTCGCGTCGGCGGATCCGGACGCTCCCCGACCGGTACGGGCGGTGGACTGCAGGTGCTCCGAGCGGTTCGGAGCGACTCGCATCTCTGGAGGAGACCCGTCGTGAGCATCACCAGCACCCTGCACCTCAACTTCCGCGGCCGCGCGAGGGAGGCGCTCGAGTTCTACCACTCGGTCTTCGGGGGCGACCTCGTCCTCGCTCCCTACGGGAACGTCGAGGCGGGGCAGAGCGCCGCCCAGTCCGAGCAGATCGCCTGGGGGCAGGTGACGGCGCCGAGCGGATTCCACGTCATGGCGTACGACGTGCAGGACTCGCTCCCGTACGCGGCCGGCGAGAATGCGTTCTACGTGTCGCTGCGGGGTGCCGAGAGCGCGGAGATCGAGCGCCTCGGCACCGCCCTCGCGGAGTCGGAGGGCGCGGTCGTCCACGTCCCGTTCGGGCCGTCCGTGTTCTCGCCGCTCTACGGCAAGCTGACCGACCGCTTCGGGGTCACCTGGATCATCGACGTGGTCGTGCCGTGGGCGGGATGAGCTGCAGCAGCGGTTGCCCGGGGCGGGGGGATCTCGATACGCGCCCTGCGGGCGCTACTCGATCAGCATGTTCCGGACGCCTCCATGCTGGTCGAGTAGCCGCGGGGCGGCGTATCGAGACCCGCCGTCTGCAGGGGGGATCTCGATACGCGCCCTGCGGGCGCTACTCGATCAGCATGTCTTCGTCGCGCTTCGAGGGCTACTCGATCAGCATGTCCTTGCTGCCTCGGCCCCCTCCGCGGGGACGCTCGCTCAGACCTGGCGGAGCCAGGTGAGCTGCGAGTGCGGCTCGACGATCAGCGGGCCGAGCTTCTCGTTGAAGACCGCTCCGTAGTCGGCCGAGATGTGCGCCTGGAAGGCGTCCTCGTCGCGGTAGATCTCGTAGACGAAGAACCGCGCGGGGTCGTCCTCGCGCCGGTAGGGCACGAACTCGACGTTGCCGCGCTCCTGGCGCACGAGCTCGCCGAGGTCGGCGATCATGCCCGCGACGGTCTCCTCCTGGCCGGGCTTCGCCGTGAACTCGGCGTAGAGGACGCGGGGGGCGGCGGTCGTCATGCGGTCGCCGCTCCCGTCATGATCGCGACCGCATCGGTCATCGAGTGCGACTGCGGCGTGATGGTCGCCGCCTTCTTGCCGAGGCGCTGGATGTGGATGCGGTCGGCGACGTCGAAGACGTGCGGCATGTTGTGGCTGATCAGGATGACCGGGATGCCGCGGTCGCGCAGGTTGCGCACGAGCTGGAGCACCTGGTTCGACTCGCGCACGCCGAGGGCCGCGGTGGGCTCGTCGAGCACGACCACCTTCGAGCCGAACGCCGCGGCGCGGGCGACGGCGACGGCCTGGCGCTGACCGCCGGAGAGGTTCTCCACCGGGACCGTGACGTCCTGGAGGGTCGAGATGCCGAGCTCGGTCAGCTCCGCGCGGGCCTCCTTGCGCATGCCGGCGGTGTCGAGCATCCGGAACACGGAGCCGAGCACGCCCTTCTTGCGCTTCTCGCGGCCGAGGTAGAGGTTCGACGCGACGTCGAGCGCGGGGGAGACGGCCAGATTCTGGTAGACCGTCTCGATGCCGGCGCCCCGCGCGTCCTGGGGGCGTTTGAAGGTCACGGGCTTGCCGTCGAGGAGGATCTCGCCCTCGTCGGGGATCTCGGCACCGGTGAGGCACTTGATCAGGGTGGACTTGCCGGCTCCGTTGTCGCCGATGATCGCCAGGACCTCGCCGGGGTAGAGCTCGAGGCTGACGCCGTCGAGCCCGACCACGCGGCCGAAGGTCTTCACGAGGCGCTTGGCCTGCAGGACGGGGGTGCGGGCGGCGGCGGGGGCGGTTCCCGCGGCGTCGATGAGGGTCACTTGCGAACCTTCCGGATCCACTGGTCGACCGAGACGGCGACGATGATGAGCACGCCCACGGCGAGCGTCTGGTAGAGGACGTCGAGTCCGGCGAGCGAGAGCCCGTTGCGGAAGACGCCGACGATGAGGGCGCCGAGCAGGGTGCCCCACACGGTGCCGCGACCGCCGAAGAGGCTGGTCCCGCCGATGACGACGGCGGTGATGGAGTCGAGGTTGAGGTCGGCTCCGGCGTTCGGGCTGGCGGCGTTGGTGCGGCCGATCTGGATCCACGCGCCGATGGCGAGGATCGCGCCGGCGGCGAGGTAGACGCTCATCAGGACCCGGTTCACGCTGATGCCGGCGAGGCGCGCGGCCTCCTTGTCGTCGCCGACGGCGTAGACGTGGCGGCCCCAGGCGGTCTTGCCGAGGATGAACGCGACCACGATGTAGAGCAGGAGCATCAGGATCACGCCGAAGCTGATCCGGACGCCGAGGATGTCGAAGGTGCCGCCGGTGGAGGGCAGCAGGGCGGGCATGTCGGTGCCGCGGACGGTCGAGCCGCTGGAGTAGAGGAGCGTCAGCGCCACGAAGATGTTGAGCGTGCCGAGCGTCACGATGAACGGGGGGAGCCGCAGCCGCGTCACCAGGACGCCGTTGAAGGCGCCGGCCGCGAGTCCGACGATCAGGCCCAGCAGCAGGGCGACGATCGCGGGCAGGCCGTTCTCGGTCGCGGTCTGCGCGATGACCATCGAGGTGAGGACCATCACGGCGCCGACGGAGAGGTCGATGCCGGCGGTCAGGATGATCAGCGTCTGCGCGACGGCGAGCGTTCCGACGACCGCGACCTGCTGGGTGATGAGCGAGAGGTTCGAGGGGTCGAGGAAGCGGTCGTTGAGCAGTCCGAAGACGATGATCGCGAGGACGAGCACGACGGCGGGGCTGACGGCCGGGTAGCGGTGCAGGACGCCGCGGACGCGGTCGAGCGGCGTGCGGCGGTCGAGGAACTCGCTGGCGAGATCGAGGGCGGAGGTCGGCGGATTCGGGTCGGTGGTCTTCTGAGCCACGATGGCCTTTCTGGAGTCGCTGGGAGCGGAAGGGGGAGGGCGGGGCGCCGGAGCGCCCCGCGTCGGGCTACTCGCCCCAGCAGATCCCGGCGGCGTCGTCGGAGCTGATGCTGTCCAGGCCGTCGACCGGGGTGTCGGTGACGAGCTGCGAGCCGGTGTCGAAGAAGTCGAGGCCCTCGCTGGTGCTGGGCTCGGTGCCGTCCTTCGCGAGCTGCGCGATCGCCTCGACGCCCAGCTGGGCCATCTTCACGGGGTACTGCTGCGCGGTCGCGCCGATCAGGCCCTCCGCCACGTTCTTCACGCCGGCGCAGCCGCCGTCGATCGAGACGAGCAGGACGTCCTTCTCCTTGCCCGCGGCCTGGAGGGCCTGGTACGCGCCGTAGGCGGCGGGCTCGTTGATCGTGTAGACGACGTTGATGTCGGGGTTCTTGGAGAGGAGCGTCTCCATGGCGGTGCGGCCGCCGTCCTCGGCGCCCTGGGTGGCCTCGTTGCCGACGATCTCGTAGTCGCCGCCGCTGTAGCTGCCGGTCTTCTCCTCGTCGCCGTTGACCTCCTCGTCCGCGACGTCGATGCCCATGCCGGTGAGGAAGCCCTGGTCGCGGTTGTAGTCGACCGAGACGACCTTGTCGTCGAACAGGTCGAGCATCGCGATGGTCGCCTTCTCGCCGTCGAGCTGCGCGGCGGTCCACTTCCCGATCGACTCGCCGGCGGTGAAGTTGTCGGTGGCGAAGGTGATGTCGACGGCGTCGGCCGGGTCGGGCGCGGTGTCGAGGGCGATCACGAACAGGCCGGCGTCGCGGGCCTTCGCGATGGCGTCGACGACCGAGGGGCCGTTGGGCGTGATCAGGATGCCCTTGTCGCCCTTCGAGATCGCGTTCTCGATGGCCTGGATCTGGGTGTCCTCGTCGCCGTCCTCCTTGCCCGCGGCGAGCGTGAGGTTCACGCCGGCGGTGGTGGCCGCCTCCTTGGCGCCGTCCTCCATCGCGACGAAGAAGGGGTTCGTGGTGGTCTTGACGATGAGGGTGACGCCCACGCCGTCGCCGCTGTCAGCGGTCGAGCCGGCGTCGGAGGAGCCGGAGCTGGAGCAGGCGGTCATGCCCAGGGCCGCGAGGATCGCGACCGAGCCGAGGCCGAGGTACCGGTTGAAGCGAGGGGAGCGGTTCGTCATTGAAAGTCCTGTTCATAGGGCGGGAGCTGCCTCCCGACAACGATGTCAGGGGAAGGTCTATCGTGTTCTCACAGCTAAGGTCAAGTCATCCCCGAGGAAGTGAGACGACACCGTGACATCGATGTCAGGACCCCGCGACGCCGTCGCCTCCGGTCGCCGCCCCACCATGAAGCACGTCGCCGCCCTCGCCGGAGTCGGCATCAAGACGGTGTCGCGCGTCGTCAACGGGGAGCCGAACGTCTCGGCCGCCACCATCGAGCGCGTGCAGGCGGCGGCGCGGCAGCTGCAGTACCAGCCCGATCTGCACGCCGGGAACCTGCGGCGCTCGAACGGGCGCACGAACACACTGGGCCTGCTGGTGGGCAGCGTCGCGAACCCCTTCTCCGGCGCGGTGCACCGCGCCGTCGAGGACCTCGCCAACGAGCGCGGCGTCGCGGTCTTCGCCTCGAGCCTGGACGACGACCCGGCCCGCGAGCGGTCGTCGGTGAACGCGTTCGTCTCGCGCCGCGTCGACGGGCTGATCCTCACCACGGTGGCCCCCAGCCAGGCCTACCTGGGCGTCGAGATCGACCGCGGCACCCCCGCGGTGTTCGTCGACCGCGTCCCCACCGGCATCACGGCCGACGCCGTGATCACCGACAACGCCGCCGGGATCGCGCGCGCCGTCGGCCATCTGGCCTCCTTCGGCCACGAGCGCATCGCCTTCCTCGGCGACCGGCCCGAGATCTTCACGGCGCGCGAGCGCGAGCGCGGCTTCCTCGAGGAGATGGCGCGGCGCGGCCTCCCCGTGCTCCCCGGCTTCGTCCGCCACGGCGCCCACGACGAGCACGCGGCCGAGGAGATGGCGACCGAGCTGCTGGCGCAGGGGACGCCGCCGACCGCGATCATCGGCGGGCAGAACCTCGTCACCATCGGTGTCCTCGCGGCGCTGCGCCGCCGCCAGGAGCACGGCCGCGTCGCGCTGATCGGCTTCGACGACATCCCGCTCGCCGAGCTGCTGCACCCCGCCGTCTCCGTCATCGCGCAGAACCCCGGCCTGATGGGGCGGACCGCCGCGGAGCGCGTCTTCCTGCGCCTGGACGGGGAGGACGAGCCGGCCCAGACCTTCGTCATCCCCACCACCCTGATCGCCCGCGGCTCCGGAGAGGTCCCCGTCCATGTCTGAGTCGTCCGTGTCCGAACCGTCCGCGCAAGCACCGTCCGCCTCCGGGCCCGCCGTCGTCGTCCTCGGCGACGCCCTGATCGACGTGCTCCGCGACGAGTCCGGCGAGCAGCGCTTCCTCGGCGGCGCCGCCTACAACGTCGCCGTCGGTCTCGCCCTGCTCGGCCACCGCGTCCAGCTGCTCGCGATGATCGGCGACGACGAGGACGGCGCCGCGATCCGCGCCGCGACCGCGGAGCACGGGGTGGAGCTCGTGCCCACCGTCGGTCCGCTCGGCACCTCGGTCGCGATCAGCGAGCGCGTCGACGGCGAGCCGCACTACGTCTTCAACGACGCCGCGCGCCGGCGGCGGATCCGCTTCGGCGCCCGCGAGCGCGCGGTCCTCGACGTGGCCGCCCTCGTCGTGGTCAGCTGCTTCCCCTTCGACGACGAGGAGCAGGCGGAGGAGCTGCTCGCGGCCGTCGCCCGCCCCCGGGAGCGCCTCGTCCTCGATCCGAACCCGCGCTCGGGGATGCTCGCCGACGCGGGGCGCTTCCGCCGCGGCTTCGAGCGGCTGGCGGAGCGGTCGCTCCTGGTCAAGATCGGCGACGACGACGTCGCTCTGCTGCACGGGCAGCCGCTGATCGAGGTCGTCGCGCAGCTGCGCGGCGCCGGTACCCGGACGGTGCTCGCCACCCGGGGAGCGCAGGGTGCGAGCCTGCACCTCGAGGACGGGACGGCGGCCGACGCGCCGATCGCCTCCGATCCGCGGCCCGTGATCGACACGATGGGCGCGGGCGACGCCTGCCTGGCGGCCGCCGTCTCGTCGATCCTCCGGCGGGGGATCCCCGCTGTGGCGGCCGACGCCGCCGCGATGCTCGACGACTGCATGCGGATCGCGGCGGCCACCTGCCGCGCCCGCGGGGCCCTCCTGCGGCTCCCGGCTGACCGGCTCACCATCGCCGGCTGATGACTTTCGCAGGAGCCCTTGAATTGTCCGGAGGACAGTCCGTAGATTCGCCCCCACATTGACAACGTTGTCACCTCGGGTGACACGCGCAACGAAGGGCGTACCTCAGTGCTATCTCCCCGTTCCTCCCAGCCCCGGCCGCGTCGCGCCGGCGGCGTCGTCGCCGTCGCGGCGGCCCTCTGCCTGGTCGGCGGCGGCCTCTCCGTCCCCGCCGCGTCGGCCGCGGTGGCCGACCCCGCCTCCGAGGCCTACCGGCCCGCGATCCACTACTCACCCGCCCAGAACTGGATGAACGACCCCAACGGTCTCGTCTACTACGAGGGCGTCTACCACCTCTACTACCAGTACAACCCGCAGGGCACGCGCTGGGGCAACATGAGCTGGGGCCACGCCACCAGCACCGACCTGACGCACTGGACCGAGCAGCCGCTCGCCATCCCGGGCGACGCGGAGTCGGACATCTTCTCCGGCTCGATCGTCGTCGACAAGGACAACACCTCCGGGTTCGGCACCGCCGAGAACCCGCCCCTGGTCGCGATGTACACCGCGGCGTACAAGACGGGGGAGCAGGCGCAGGCCCTCGCCTACAGCACCGACGCCGGGCAGACCTGGACGAAGTACGACGGCAACCCCGTCATCGACCGCGACCAGAACGACTTCCGCGACCCGCACATGTTCTGGTACGACGGCGGCACCCCGGAGTCCTCCTACTGGGTCGTCGTCACCGTGGAGGCGGACGACCACAAGGTCCTGCTGCACAAGTCGACGGACCTGCGGAACTGGACCGAGCTCAGCGAGTTCGGCCCCGCCAACGCGACCGGCGGCGTCTGGGAGTGCCCCGACCTCTTCCCGCTGGCGGTCGACGGCGACCCCTCGAACATCAAGTGGGTGATGGTCGTCAACCTCAACCCGGGCGCGGTGGGCGGCGGCTCCGGCGGGCAGTACTTCGTCGGCGACTTCGACGGCACCACCTTCACCTCCGAGTCGACCGTCGGCTCCGACACCCTGCCCGAGGGCACGACCCTCGCCGGGTTCGACGACGGGACCTACAACGGCTGGACCGTGAGCAACGAGCCCGGCAACTGGAAGAACGGGCCCTTCGGCGCCGCCCCCGCCACCGGTCCGATCGACGGCCAGCAGACGGTCACGGGCTTCGCCGGAACGGGGCTCATCAACGGCTTCAACGACGGCGACTGGCCGGTCGGCTCGATGGAGTCGCCCGACTTCACCGTGGACCAGGACCACCTGAACTTCCTCGTCGGCGGCGGCAACCACCCGCACGTCGACGGCACGCAGCTCGCCAACGACCCGCCCGCCGGGAGCGAGCTGCTCTTCGACGGCTTCGAGTACCCGGATCAGCAGGGCCTGGCAGACAACGGCTGGAGCGTGACCGGCGACCTCGCCGACGGCACCAACCCCTCGACCAGCGGCGGCGAGTTCTTCCTCGGCCAGAAGCGGATCAACACCTTCGACGGCGGGCCGAAGGGCGACGACAACCTCGGCACCCTGACCTCGCCGGAGTTCACGATCGACAAGAGCCACCTGAGCATGCTCGTCGGCGGCGGCTTCCGCCCCGAGGGCGACCCGCAGACCCTCGAGGTCCAGCTCGTCGTCGACGGCGAGGTCGTGCGGACCACCGCCGGCACGAACGACGGCGCCCTGAACTGGAAGAGCTGGGACGTCTCCGCGTACCAGGGGAAGGCGGCGCGGATCGTCGTCGTCGACGACGCGACCGGCGGCTGGGGTCACCTGACGGTCGACCACGTCGTCCTCGCCGACACCGCGGCGCAGGTCCGCTCGAACGAGACGAGCGTGAACCTCGTCGTCGACGGCGAGATCGTCCGCACCGCGACCGGCAGCGACAGCGAGACGCTGGACTGGACGAGCTGGGACGTCGCCGACCTGGCCGGCCGCACCGCGCACCTCCAGGTCGTCGACAACAACCGCGCCGGCTGGGGCCACATCCTCGCCGACCAGTTCATGCTCGCCGACGAGCCGGCGCAGAGCCGCCTGGTCGACTACGACTGGCTCGACTGGGGCCGCGACTACTACGCGGGAGTCACCTTCGACAACGCGCCCGACGACAAGCGCATCATGATCGCGTGGATGAACAACTGGCAGTACGGCGAGGCGATCCCCACCGGCCAGTGGCGCGGGGCCATGGCCCTGCCGCGTGAGCTCGCCCTGCAGACGGTCGACGGCGCGCCGAAGCTCGTGCAGAAGGTCGTCGACCAGACGGCCGGACTCGAGCAGACGGAGAACGCGTTCACGCTCGGAGCGACGGACATCGCCGAAGGCGAGACCGCGCTGCCCGCGGCGGCCGAGGGCAGCGTCTACAAGCTCGACGCCGTGCTCAGCGCCGGGGACGCCGACTCGTTCGGCCTCTCGGTCCGCAACTCGGGCGACGGGAGCCAGCGCACGCCGATCACCTACGACGTCGCGTCCGGTCAGCTGAGCGTCGACCGGACCCGCTCGGGCGACGTCGGCTTCGACGCCGACTTCCCCTCGGTCGAGACCGCCCCCGTGGCCCTCGAGGACGGGAAGCTGCACCTCGAGCTGTACGTCGACACCGCCTCGGTGGAGACGTTCGCCCAGGGCGGCATCGCGACGATCACCGACCAGATCTTCCCCGACGCCGGCAGCGAGGGCGTCTCGCTCCTCGCCACCGGGGGCACGGCGCGAGTGGAGAGCCTGACGGTCACGCCGCTCAGCCGCTCGATGTTCACCGATCCGGCTGCGGTCACCGCACTCACCGCGACCGGAGCGGCGCAGACCGTCGAGACCGGTGACGCGATCACCGGGCTCGGTGTCACGGCGACGAACGCCGCGGGCGCTCCCGTCGCGGGGACGGACGTCGCGTTCACCCTCGACGGACCGGCCCGCTTCGCCGACGGCGGCACGACGGCGACCGTCGCGACCGGCGCCGACGGCTCCGCGGCGCTCCCCGCGGCCACCGCGGGTCCCGGCACCGGCGCCGTCGCGATCACCGCGACGGCCGGGGGCGTCAGCAGCGTCCTGCCCGCAGTCACCGTGGTCGCCCCGGCGACCGAGGTGGACGTCGACGTGACGATCACCAGCACGAAGCGCAACGGATCGGTGGTCCTGACGGCGACGGCGACGAACAGCGGGAGCACTGCCGTGCGGCTGAGCATCCCGACGCCGTTCGGAGCGCTGAAGGTGACCTCGCTGGCCGAGGGGCAGTCGAGGAGCGTGTCGCTCGACACCCACCTCTCGCGGGTGCCCGCCGGCTCCGTCCGGGTGACCGCGACGGCGCCCGACGGGACGCGGGAGACCTTCCCGGTCGCGTACCGCGGCTCCGGGAAGTAGGACGACCGGCTCCGGGTGACCGGGGCGATGGAGGGGGCGGTGGCTCCGGGTGCGCCCGGGGTCGCCGCCCCCTCTCGTCGTCCGGGGTGGCGCTGACGGCGGGGGGTCCTGCGGTGGTGGATCTCGATACGCGCCCTCCGGGCGCTACTCGATCAGCAGGAGGGCGGCGCCCTGCGGCCGTTGCGCGATCGGCAGGAAGCGGATGCTCTGCGGGTGCTGCGCGATCGGCAGGGGAGCGGGTGCCCGGCGGGCGCTCCTCGATCGGCGTGAGTACGGGTGCGGCGCGTTCATGCTGGTCGAGTAGGCGCGGAGCGGCGTATCGAGACCCGGGGTCTGCAGGGGGTGGATCTCGATACGCCCGCGGAGCGGGCTACTCGATCAGCATGAAAAACGGGCGCGCCCAGTGGGCGCTCCTCGGTAGGCGTGAGTGCGGGTGCGGCGCGTTCATGCTGGTCGAGTAGGCGCGGAGCGGCGTATCGAGACCCGGCGTGTGCAGGGGGGTGGATCTCGATACGCCCGCGGGGCGGGCTACTCGATCAGCATGGTTCGCCCGCGAGCGGGCTACTCGATCAGAAAAAAACGGGGTGCGCCCAGCGGGCGCTCCTCGACAGAAGAGGGGGCGCGCCCAGTGGGCGCTCCGCGGTCGGCGCGGGCCGGGCGTCAGGCGGCCGGGGCGGCCGTGGACTCGCGGACGATGAGGGTGGAGGCGAGGCGGACGGTGGGGGTGTCGACGGGGTCGCCGGCCGCGAGCTTGAGCAGGAGGCGGGTCGCCTCGGAGGCCATGCTGGCGAGGGGCTGGCGGACGGTGGTCAGCTGCGGGCTGACCCAGCGGCAGAGGTCGACGTCGTCGAAGCCGACGACGGAGAGGTCCTCGGGGACGCGGAGGCCGCGGTCGCGGGCCGCGAGGTAGACGCCGTAGGCCTGCTCGTCGGAGCCGCTGATGATCGCGGTGGGCCGCTCCGGGAGGTCGAGCAGCTCGCCGCCGAACCGCACGCCGCCGCTGATCAGCGAGTCGCCGTTCCGGACGAGCTCCTTCGCGGGCTCGACGCCGGCGCGGCCGAGCGCGCTGGTGAAGCCGTCCAGGCGGTCCTGGTGGCACTCGAGCTCCATCGGGCCGGTGACGAAGCCGATCCGCCGGTGGCCGAGCGCGAGCAGGTGCTCCGTCGCCTCCCGGCCGCCGACCCAGTCGGTGGCCGACACGGTGGCGAACGACTCCGTGTCGCTGCCCTGCGGATCGATGGCGACGACCGGCACCTTCAGCTTCCCGAGCCGCTCGCGCGCCTCCGCCGTGAGGTCCGACACCACGAGCACGATGCCGTCCGAGCCGCGGGAGGCGATGCGGTCGATCCAGTCGGGCGCGCCCGCCCCGCCGTCGTGGGTGACGTTGAGCACCAGGTCGACGCCCGACCGGGAGGCCTCCGCCTGGGCGCCGCGGAGCAGCTCCGTCGCCCACTGCGTCTCGAGGCTCGAGACGACGAAGTCGATCAGCGTCGCGGATCGCTTGGCCTTGCGTCGCGCATAGCCGTGGTCCTCGATGAGGCGCTCGATCTCGTGCCGCTTGGGGGCCGAGATGCCGGGCTTGCCGTTGAGGACGCGGGACACCGTGGGGATGGAGACGCCCGCCGCCTCGGCGATTTGCGCGAGAGTTGCGCCGGATTCCGTCATGCGACACCGCCTTCCTGCTCAGCTCCCGAGGTCTTGACCTCTCGGTCCTCGTCACTTTACACTGCAACTCGTGCGCAACTTGCGCAGTAAGTTGCAAGCAAGTTTTGCGAGTCGCCCGAGGAGGCGGCGCCGCACCTCGATCCACGGACACTCCGCGACGACGCGGAGCGAAGGAGTAGCGCGATGTCGAAGAAGACGTTCGGTTGGCCGAGGAGGGCCGCGCTCGTCGCGGCCGGTGTCCTGGCGGTCTCGCTCACCGCCTGCAGCGGCGGCGGGGGAGGAGCCTCGAGCGATCCCGGCTCCGCCACCGAGGGCTCGATCACCTGGTGGGGCTGGACCCCGGACAAGCCGCTGGCGGACAAGCTGATCGCCTCGTTCAACGAGGAGTACCCGGACATCGAGGTGGAGTTCGTCTCGAAGCCGATCGACAGCTACGACTCGGTGCTCGGCCCGGCCATCACCTCGGCCGACGGCCCCGACGTCTTCAACGTCGCGCCCGGCTCGGCGAACGGCGGTGTCGAGACCTTCCAGGCCGGCGCCATCGACCTCGGCCCCGCGGTCGAGGAGGAGCTCGGCGCGGACTGGCAGGACAAGCTGGCCGCCTCGGGCGTCGAGGGCCTCGCCGTCGACGACAAGGTGGTCGGCCTCTCCGCCGGCGCCGTCTACTCCGGCAGCATCTGGGTCAATCAGGACATGCTCGACGAGGTCGGCGTCACCGCGCCCACCACCTACGACGAATGGGTCCAGGTCTGCCAGACCCTCGAGGCGGCCGGCAAGGGCTGCTTCGTCCAGGGCGCCGGCCAGTGGGCCTTCGACATGGACACCTTCGAGGCGATCATGCAGAACATCGAGCCCGGCGCCTACGCCAAGGCCGCCGCGGGCGAGATGGACTACACGGATCCCGCCTTCGAGCAGGGCATGCAGATCTGGAAGGACCTCTTCGACGACGGGATCATGCAGGAGGGCGCCATCGGCCTGCAGCAGTACCCGGACGCCAACAACGCCTTCATGTCGGAGAAGTACGCGATGGTGATGATGGGCAGCTGGTACACCCAGTACACCGTCCGCGACTCGATGATCACCGCGATGGAGGCCGCCGGAGTCGCCGACCCCGAGCCGTTCACCATGGTGCCGATCCAGTTCCCGGACGTCGCGGGCACCGGGAACGTCGGCCAGATGTTCGGCGACGCGGACTACGGCCTCGCCGTGAGCACCAAGTCCGACGCGCAGGCCGCGGCGACCACGTTCGCCGTCTGGCTGACCACCTCCGAGGCCGGCCAGACCGCCGTCGCGAACACGCTGAACGACATCCCGTCGCTGGCGGGGGTGCAGCCCGACTGGGACGGCATCGACCTCGTCGCGCCGGACGCGCAGCTGGACGCGCTCAAGGAGTACACGGCGACGGCGAGCGCCGCGACCGACCCGCGCTTCGCGACGGTCAGCGCGGATCTCAACACCGCCTTCCGGGACGCGCTGATCGGCGTCGCCTCCGGGGACACGGACATCGACCAGGCCCTCCAGGGTCTGCAGTCCGTCGTCGACGACCAGAAGTAGGACCGAATCCACCTCGCGGGCGGCCGATCGGGCCGCCCGCGACGGGCATCAGGCAAGGGAGCTGAGATGACAACGGCCATCGCGAGATCCGGGGCGGGAGCGCCCGACCGCGCCGCTCGAGGCGTGGAGCCCGCCCCGCAGCGCCGGCGGAAGCGGATGCTCCTCGGGCCCGGGATGATCTGGATCCTCCCGGCGATCGTCCTCGTGCTGGGGATGATCTACTTCGCCATCGGCTACACGGGCTACGTCTCGACGCTCGACTGGAACGGGTTCATCCTGAGCCCGTCGGAGTCGGTGGGCGCGGACAACTTCGTGCAGATGTTCCAGGACCGCGTGTTCTGGGGCGCGATCGGGCACACGGCGGTCTTCTTCGTCGTCACCTTCGCGGTGCAGACGGCGGTCGGCTTCACCTTCGCGGCGATCATGCACTCGCGGATCGCCCTGGCGCCGCTCTACAAGGTGCTGATCTTCGTGCCGACCGTCCTCGCTCCGGCGTCGATGGCGCCGGTCTTCCGCTCGATCTTCGACGTCGACGGGCAGTTCAACCAGCTGCTGCGCGGCGTCGGGCTGGGCGGGCTCGCCCACCCGTGGCTCGCGGATCCGGCCACGGCGATGCCGGTCGTGATGGCCGTCACCGTCTGGCAGTGGACGGGACTCACCTTCATCCTCTTCTACGCCGCGATGGCGCAGATCGAGCCGGAGATCCTCGAGGCGGCCCGGATCGACGGGGCGAGCAACCTCCGCACCCTCGTCGCGATCGTCTGGCCGATGTGCAAGGGCACGACGATCGCGCTCGCCACGCTGGGGATCATCGGGGCGCTGAAGACCTTCGACGTGCCGTACCTGGTGACCAAGGGCGGGCCGAACCACGCGACCGAGTTCCTCGGCACGTACATCTACCAGACCATGGTCGCGGAGAAGCACTTCGGCTACGCGGCCGCGATCTCGATCGCCCTCCTCGTCCTCGCCGTCGGCGGCGGCGTCCTGATGAACCTGCGGCGCCGCGCCGACGAGAGCTGAGGCCCGACGTGTTCGAACTCCGCACGGTCCGCTCGCGCATCGGCGTGCAGCTGCTCGCGACCGTCATCGTCCTCCCGTTCCTCTTCGCGCTCGTCGCGATGGTGCAGGGCTCGCTGGCCGGCGCCGGCTGGGGCAACTACGGCAAGGTCTTCGCGACCGGTGTCGTCCCCACCTACTTCCGGAACACGATCATCGTCGCGGTCTCGACCGTCGCGATCGTCTACGTCCTCACGATGCTGGCGGCCTTCGGCTTCGCCAAGCTGCGCATCCGCGGCAAGGAGGTGTGGTTCTGGCTGCTGATCGCGGCGCTGACCATGCCGGAGGCGGTGCTGCTGACGCCGCTGTTCGTCACCGCGTCGACGCTCGACGTCTACAACCAGCTGATCGCGGTGATCCTGCCGCTGGCCGCGCTGCAGGTGCCGTTCACGGTCCTGCTGGCCCGGAGCTTCTTCGCCGGCATCCCGACCGAGCTGATGGACGCCGGCCGCGTCGACGGGGCGAGCATCGTCAAGGTCTTCTGGTACATCGTCCTGCCGCTGACCCGGCCGATCGCCGGCGCGATCGTGGTGCTCACGCTGATCAACAGCTGGAACGCGTTCCTGCTGCCGCTGCTGATGCTGAACGACCCGGACAAGCAGGTGGTGACCCTGCTGCCCTCGTTCTTCACCAGCCAGTACACCAACGACCAGACGGGAGTCCTGGCCGCCTCGGTGATCACGGCGGTCCCGGTGATCGTCGCGTACCTGCTGCTGCAGCGCTCCTTCGAGCGCGGCCTGGCCGCCGGGGCGCTCAAGTGAGCGCCCGGCTGGACGGGGCGCTCGCCGTCGTCACCGCCGGCACCGCGGGGATCGGGCGGGCGATCGTGCTCCGCCTGGTCGCCGAGGGGGCCGACGTGATCGCGACCGGCACGAGCGAGGGGCGCGCGGCGGCCCTGCGCGCGGAGACCGGCGGTGCCGTGCGCACCGTGGTCGGCGACGGCTCGACGCTCGAGCACCTGGACGAGCTGGCGCGGGCCGTCGGCGAGGACGGCCGCGCCGTCGACGTCCTGGTCCTCAACGCCGGGCGCGACGTGGAGGCGACGCCGATCGTCGACACCACTCCGGAGATGTTCGACCACGTGAGCGACCTCAACTTCCGCGGCACCTTCCTGACCGCCCGGAGCATCGTGCCGGCGATGGCGGACGGCGGGCGCATCGTCCTCGTCTCCTCGATCGCCGGGCACAACGGCGGGCCCGGGCACTCCGTCTACAACGCGACCAAGGCGGCCGTGCGCTCGCTGGCGCGCACCCTGACGGCCGAGCTCGCCGACCGGCGGATCCGCGCCAACGCGGTCAGCCCCGGCCCGATCGCCACCGCCGGCTTCGACCGGTTCACCGGCGGGTCCGCCGCCGTCGAGCAGGCGGTCGCCGCGCAGATCCCCGTCGGCCGCATCGGCCGGCCCGAGGAGGTCGCCTCGGCGGTCCTCTTCCTCGCCACGGCGGAGTCGAGCTTCATCGCCGGCGCCGAGCTCGTCGTCGACGGCGGGATGACGCAGGCGTGACGGCGACGACGACGCGATCCCCTCCGCAGCACGACGGCACGATCGAGCACGACCCCGTATCGACAGAGAGAAGGTCCGACATGACTGAGCCGATGACGTTCGCGGTGGTGGGGACCGGCTGGCGCTCCGAGTTCTACCTCCGCCTGGCCCGCACCGCCCCCGAGCGGCTGCGCGCCGTGGCGATCGTGGCGAACTCCAGCGCCGCCGAGGAGCGGATGAGCGCCCGCTGGGACGCCCCCGTCGTCCGGACACTGGAGGAGGCCCTCGCCCACCGGCCGGACTTCGTGATCGCCGCCGTCTCCTGGCCGTCGATGCCGGGCGTGACGATCCGGCTCGCGGAGCTCGGCGTGCCGGTGCTCGCGGAGACCCCGCCCGCGCCCACCGCCGACGGGCTGCGCGAGCTGTGGAGCGCGCTCGGCGCCTCGGCCCAGGTGCAGGTCGCGGAGCAGTACATGCTGATGCCCGGGCACGCGGCGCGGCAGGCGGTCGTCCGGAGCGGCGCGATCGGCGAGGCCACCGCCGTGCAGATCGCGTCCACGCACCTGTACCACGCGACCAGCCTGATCCGCGGCTTCCTCGGCGCGGGCATGGCCGAGGCCGTGGTGAGCGCCCGCGCCTTCACCGCGCCCCAGGCCGATCCGCTGACCTTCGACGGCTGGCGCGAGGACCCGTCGCCCGAGCCGCGGACCACGACGATCGGCACCCTCGACTTCGGCGACGGCCGGACGGGCCTCTACGACTTCGTCGACAACCAGTGGTGGAACCCGCTGCTCAGCCGGCGGATCGTGATCCGGGGCTCGCTCGGCGAGATCGCCGACGACAGCGTCACCCACCTCACCGAGGAGGGCGTGATCGTCTCGCCGATCTCCTACCGGCGCACCGGCATCGACATGAACCTCGAGGGCAACGAGGTGGTCACCGCCTCCTTCGAGGGCCGGATCGTCTGGCGCAACGAGTGGGTCGGGACCCGGCTGTCCGAGGACGACCTCGCCGTCGCCGACCTCCTCGAGGCGACCGGGCGGTGGGCCCGCGACGCCGGCCCCGCGCCCTATCCGCTGGCCGAGGCCTGCCAGGACCATCTCCTCGGTCTCGCGATCGAGGAGTCCGTACGAACCAGCGCCGATGTGCGCGTGAGCAAGGAAGCGTGGGCCTGATGCCTCTCGTCACCATCGAAGTCGCCGACACCGTCCCCGAGGAGACCCGGTTCGCCTACGCGGAGGCCGTCAACGCGGGCCTCGTCGAGGGCCTGGGCATGGATGCGGAGGACCGCTTCCAGGTCATCCACCCGCTGCCCGCCAGCCACCTCGTCGCCGACCCGCACTACCTCGGCGGCGACCGCCGTGACGTGGTCTACGTGCGCGTCCTGATGGTCCGGATGTACGACAGGGAGACCAAGGCCGCGATGTTCGAGGCGGTCGCCCGCCGGCTGGAGGCCGAGGGCGTCCGCCCGGACGACGTGTTCATCGCGATCGCCGAGAACACGCTGGACGACTGGTACCCCGGCGCTCGGGGCGAGCGTGGCTGACCTCGGCGCGCGCACGCTCACGACCGACGTCCGGGTCGTCGACGAGCAGGGCCGGCCGGTCGCCGGCGTGGACGTGACCACCGAGCAGCTGCGGCACGCGTTCGGCTTCGGCAGCATCGGCTTCGACTTCCTCGACTGGCTGGGCGGCCCGCCGCTCTCCACCGGCGGCGACGCCTCGGAGTTCTTCGGCGGCAGGGTCGACTCCGATCCGCAGCTGCTCGCCGACGCCTGGCTCGGTGTCTTCGACACGGTGACGCTGCCCTTCTACTGGCGGGCGTTCGAGCCCGAGCGCGGGCGCCCCGAGACCGAGCGGCTGCGCCGGACGGCCGAGTGGTTCGCCGCGCGCGGCGTCCGGGTGAAGGGCCACCCGCTCGTCTGGCACACGCTGGCGCCGGAGTGGCTGCTGCCGCTCGAGGACGCCGAGGTGGAGGAGGTGCTGCGCGCGCGGGTCCGCCGCGAGGTCGCCGACTTCGCCGGGGTCGTCGACGTCTGGGACGCGATCAACGAGACGGTGATCCTGCCCCGCTTCACGGCGGAGCCGAACGCGATCACCCGGCTCGCGCAGCGCCTCGGCCGGGTCGGCATGATCCGGCTGGCGTTCGAGGAGGCCCGCTCGGTCGGCTCGGGCGGGCGCTTCGTCCTCAACGACTTCGACCTCTCCAGCGAGTACGAGCACGTGATCGAGGAGTGCCTGGACGCGGGGATCGCCATCGACGCGATCGGCCTGCAGACGCACATGCACCAGGGCTACCGCGGCGAGGACCGGATCGCCGAGGTGCTCGAGCGCTTCTCCCGCTTCGGCCTGCCGCTGCAGATGACCGAGACGACCCTGCTCTCGGGCGACCTGATGCCGCCGGAGATCGGCGACCTGAACGACTACGTCGTCGACTCCTGGCCGAGCACCGAGGAGGGCGAGGCGCGGCAGGCGGACGAGCTCGTCCGGCACTACCGGAGCGTCCTCGCGCATCCGGCGGTCGAGTCGCTGACCTACTGGGGGCTGACCGACGACGGCGCCTGGCTCGGGGCGCCCTCCGGGCTGCTCCGCCGCGACGGCAGCCGGAAGCCCGGCTACGACGCGCTGCAGGACCTGATCCGCCGCGAGTGGTGGCACGCCGAGACGACCGCGAGGACCGGGGCGGACGGCTGCGTCCCGCTGCGGGGCTTCGCCGGGCGCTACCGGGTGACCGCCGGCGGCACGTCGGTCGAGGTCGAGGTGTCGGCCGGGAGCGGCCCGATCGCGCTCGTGGTGCCGCGATGAGCATCGAGGCGGACGAGGAGCGCGTGCAGGCCGCGGCCGGGTCCCGGCTCACCGAGCTGCGCGTCGCGGCGGCGGCGGCCGCGACTCCGGCGGTGCTCGCCTCCTCGCGGCAGGAGCGGGCGGGCTGGCTCAGCCGGATCGCGGCGCGGCTCGACGAGGCGCGCGACGACCTGGTCGAGGTGGCCGAGGCCGAGACGCACCTCGGCGTCGAGCGGCTGCGGGGCGAGGTGGCGCGCACGACCGGCCAGCTGCGGCTCTTCGCGGACGTGCTCGAGGAGGGCTCGTACCTGGAGGCCTCGATCGACGTCGCCGGCACGATCGGCGGCGACGGCTCGCAGGAGATCCGCCGCTTCCTCCGCCCGCTCGGGCCGGTCGCGGTCTTCTCGGCCTCCAACTTCCCCTTCGCCTTCTCGGTCGCCGGCGGCGACACCGCGTCGGCGCTCGCCGCGGGCTGCCCGGTGCTGGTGAAGGCGCACCCCGGGCATCCGGAGCTGTCGCGGCGCACGGCCGCCGTGGTCGATCGGGCGCTGGAGGAGGCCGGCGCCCCGCGCGGGACCTTCGAGCTCGTGGAGGGGCGCGAGGCCGGGCTCGTCCTGGTCGCAGCGCCCGAGGTGCGCGCCGTGGCGTTCACCGGCTCGCTGCCGGGGGCGACCGCGCTGATGGACGCGATGTCCGAGCGCGCCGAGCCGATCCCGTTCTTCGGCGAGCTCGGCAGCGTGAACCCCGTGGTGATCACCCCCGGCGCGGTCGAGGAGCGCGGGTCGGCGCTCGCGGCCGAGCTGGTCGCCTCCTTCACGCTCGGCGGCGGGCAGTTCTGCACCAAGCCCGGCGTGGTCTTCGTGCCGGCGGCGGTGGATCTCGATACGCCCTCTGTGAGGGCTACTCGATCAGCATGGGACGGCGGCGCCCCTGCGAGCGGGTCGGCAGGGGAAGGAGGCGGCACGCCTCCATGCTGGTCGAGTAGCGCGCAGCGCGTATCGAGACCCGCGTTCCGCCAGGCGGTGGCCGAGCGGGTCGAGAGTCTGCCGGGGACGGTGCTGCTCACCGAGAGGATCGCCGACTCCTTCACCGCGGTCGCCGACCGGCTCCAGTCGGCGGACGGGGTCCGCGTCCTGGCCCGTGGTGCACAGGCCGACGGGACGACGCCCGTGGTGCTCGTGACGACCGTCGACGACTTCGTCCGGCACAGCGACGTCCTGCTCGAGGAGTGCTTCGGCCCGCTGACGCTGCTGGTCGAGTACCGCTCGCCGGAGGAGGTGCTCGCCGCGCTCACCCACCTGGACGGATCGCTGACCGCCACCGTGCACAGCGCGCCGGGCGAGGACATCGGCGCGCTCGTCGCCGTCCTCGCCGAGCGCTCCGGCCGCGTCGTCTTCGGCGGCTGGCCCACCGGCGTCAGCGTCACCTGGGGCCAGCACCACGGCGGACCGTGGCCCGCCACGACCTCGCAGCACACCTCGGTCGGCGCGACCGCGATCCGGCGCTTCCTCCGTCCGATCGCCTACCAGGGGGCACCGGCCTCCGCGCTCCCGGCCGACCTCACCGACGCGGGCCTGGCCCGCCTCCCTCACCGCCGCGACGGCAGATCGGTCCCCCGATGAACGACGAGAACCCCGGCCGGCCCACGGGCCTCGGCCCGGTGATCCGCACCGGCCGCGCCGTCCGCAGCGCCCAGTGGTACGGCGGCGACGACCGCAACACCTACCTGCACCGGGCGTGGATGCGACGCGGCACGCCCGACCACGCCTTCGACGGCCGACCGCAGATCGCGATCGCGAACACCGCCTCCGACCTCTCGCCGTGCAACTCGCACCTCGACGAAGTCGCGCAGAGCGTGAAGAACGGCGTCTACGAGGCCGGCGGGATCCCCTACAACCTGCCGGTCATCTCGCTCGGCGAGACGACCGTCCGGACCACTGCGATGCTCTGGCGCAACATGGTCGCGATGGCGGCGGAGGAGCTGTTCCGCGCCAATCCGATCGACGGTCTGGTGCTGCTCGGCGGCTGCGACAAGACCATCCCGGCGCTGCTGATGGCCGCCGCCAGCGTGGGGATCCCGGCGATCGTGGTGCCCGGCGGGCCGATGCTGAACGGGACCTTCCGCGGCAGCACGCTCGGCTGCGGCACCGACGTCTGGCGCCTGAGCGAGGAGGTGCGGGCAGGCGCGCTCGACAGCGACTACTTCGTGCAGTCCGAGTCCTCGATGATCCGCAGCCGCGGGCACTGCAACACGATGGGCACCGCGTCCTCGATGGCCTGCGTCGCGGAGGCGCTCGGCATGACCCTGCCCGGCGTCGCGGGCGTCCCCGCCTCGGACAGCCGGCTGCTGCAGTTCGCGCACGCGACGGGCAACCGCGTCGTCGCGATGGTGGAGGAGGAGCTCGCGCCGGCGGACGTGATGACGAAGGCCGCGTTCCACAACGCGATCGTGGCGCTCGCCGCGATCGGCGGATCGACGAACGCCGTGGTGCACCTGCTCGCGATCGCCGGCCGCCTCGGTGTCGAGCTCGACCTCGACGACTTCGACCGCATCGGCGCGGACGTCCCGCTGCTGGTCAACCTGCAGCCGGCCGGCGCGCACCTGATGGAGGACCTGTTCCGCGCGGGCGGCTTCCTCGCCGTGATGAACGAGGTGCGGCCGCTGCTGGATCCGACGGCGGTGACGGTGCTCGGCACGCCCTTCGTCGACGAGCTGCCGGGGCACGAGGTCTGGGACCGCGACGTGATCCGCACGGCCGAGTCGCCGCTGCTGCCCGCGGCCGGCATCGCCGTGCTGCGCGGGAACCTGTCGCCGACCGGCGCGATCATCAAGCCGGCCGCGGCCACGGCGGCGCTGCTGCGGCACCGCGGTCCGGCGGTCGTCTTCGACTCGGTCGAGGACATGCACGCGCGGATCGACTCACCGGAGCTCGATGTCACCGCGGACTCGGTGCTGGTGCTGCGCGGCTGCGGTCCGCGCGGCTACCCGGGGATGCCCGAGGTCGCGAACATGCCGCTGCCGAAGCGCCTGCTCGACGCGGGCGTGCGCGACATGGTGCGGATCTGCGACGGACGGATGAGTGGCACGGCCTACGGCACGATCGTGCTGCACGTCACGCCGGAGTCGGCGGTCGGCGGTGCGCTCGGGCTGGTGCAGGACGGCGACCTGATCGAGCTCGACGTCCCGGCGCGGACGCTGACGCTGCTGGTGACCGACGAGGACCTCGCGGCCCGCCGTCCGTCCGCCGCGACCACGGCCGCCTACGCGGCGCCGGTCCGCGGCTGGGAGCGGCTGTACGTCGACCACGTCGAGCAGGCCGAGCGCGGCGCGGACCTGGACTTCCTGACCGGGGCGACCGGGCCCGGCGTCATGCGGGAGTCGCATTGAGCCGGGCGGGGCGGAACCGCCCGATGCACGACGAGGGGACCACGACGACCGGCACGACAGGAGGACCGCGATGAGCACGCGGATGCGCGCGGCGGTGCTGCGGGAGTTCGGCGCGCCGCTGGCCGTCGAGGAGCTCGACGTCGCCGATCCCGGCCGGGGCGAGCTGCTCGTCGAGATCGACGCGGCGGGCGTCTGCCACTCCGACCTGCACTACCTGCGCGGTGATCTGCGCTGTCCGCTGCCGGTGGTGCCCGGCCACGAGGGCGCCGGCCGGATCGTCGCCCTCGGGCCGGACCTCCGCGAGGGCTTCGCCGTCGGCGACCGGGTGGCGCTGCTCTGGCGGCCGAACTGCGGCCGCTGCCGACAGTGCGTCGCCGGCCGGCCGATCATGTGCGAGTACGGACCGGTGCAGGCCGCGTCCGGCGGTCTCCTCGACGGCACCAGCCGGCTCAGCGCCGCGGGCGAGACCGTGCACCACCTGCTCGGGGTGTCCTGCTTCGCGGAGCGGGTGGTCGTGCCCGAGCGGAGCGTGGTGCGCGTGCCGGACGACGTGCCGGCCGAGATCGCGGCGATCGCCGGCTGCGCGGTGATCACCGGGGTCGGCGCGGTGCTGAACGTGATCGGCGCGTGCCTCGGCGACGCGGTCGTGGTGATCGGCGCCGGCGGCGTCGGCCTCTCCGCGGTGATGGGCGCCCGGGCGGCCGGGGCGACCACCGTCGTCGCGGTCGACGTGGATGCGGATCGGCTGGCGCTGGCGAGGCGGCTCGGCGCGACGCACGCGATCGACGGGTCCTCCGGCTCCATCGGCGGCGGCGACACGGTCGAGCAGCTGCTCGCCCTCGTCCCCGGCGGGGTGCCCTGGGTGGTCGAGGCGGTCGGGCGGCCGGAGACGCTGGCTTCGGCCGTCGCGATGCTGCAGCAGGGCGGGACGGCCGTCGCCGTGGGCCTCGGCCGGGTCGGGCAGAGCGTGGGCATCCCGGTGAACGACCTGGTGCAGAAGCAGAAGCGCGTGGTCGGCTCGCTCTACGGGTCCTCGATCCCGCAGCTGGATCTACCGCGGATCTTCGAGCTGTACCGCAGGGGCGCGCTGCCGCTCGACGAGCTGGTGGGGGAGCGGTTCGCCCTCGAGGACATCGGCGCGGCCTTCGAGGCGCTGGAGCACGGGAGCGTCGGGCGCTCGATCGTCGTGCCCGCGCGGGAGGGTGTGCGGTGAGCGCGTACGCCCGGTATCCGAGCCTCGAGGGCCGGACCGTGCTCGTGACGGGCGGCGCATCCGGGCTCGGCGCGGAGTTCGTGCGGCAGTTCGCGGCGCAGGGTGCGCGGGTCGGCTTCCTCGACATCGACGCCGAGCAGGGCGCGGCGCTCGCCCGCGAGCTGGGCGGAGCCGTCCGCTTCGCCGCCTGCGACGTGCGCGACGTGACGGCGCTCGAGGCCGCGATCGAGGGGCTCACCGCCGAGCTCGGCCCGGCTCACGTGCTTGTCAACAACGCGGCGAACGACGCCCGGCACACCGTCGAGGACCTCGATCCGGCCTACTGGGACGACCGGATGGCCGTGAACCTGCGCCACCAGTTCTTCGCCGCGCGGGTCGTCTCGCGGGGGATGCTGCGCGCGGGCGCCGGCTCGATCATCAACCTCGGCTCGATCAGCGCGCACATCGACCTCGTCGAGCTGGTCGGCTACATCACCGCGAAGGCCGCGATCGAGGGCATGACCCGCGCCCTGGCCCGCGAGCTCGGCGCCGGCGGTGTGCGGGTGAACTGCGTCATCCCCGGCTGGATCATGACCGAGCGGCAGCTCGAGCAGGTCGTCACCCCCGAGGCGGAGCAGCAGATCGACCGCAGCCAGTGCCTCCCCGGCCGCCTCGTCCCGGCGGACGTCGCCCGCCTGGTCCTCTGGCTCGCGGCCGACGACTCCGCGATGTGCACCGCCCAGAACTGGGTCGTCGACGGCGGCTGGCTCTGACGCGCTCCGCCGCCGCCCGAGGAGCCGCGGCGCGGCACGCCCCCCTGCATGCTGGCCGAGCAGCGGCGCAGCCGCCCCTGCATGCTGGTCGAGTAGCGGCGCAGCCGCGTATCGAGACCCGGCGTCGTCTGACGGGTGGATCTCGATACGCCCTCTGC
>NZ_SNYD01000003.1:337003-387885 GCF_004362935.1 Rathayibacter sp. PhB1 | reverse complement strand
AGCAGCGGCGCAGCCGCCCCTGCATGCTGGTCGAGTAGCGGCGCAGCCGCGTATCGAGACCCGGCGTCGTCTGACGGGTGGATCTCGATACGCCCTCTGCGAGGGCTACTCGATCAGCATGACTCTGCAGGCTCGTCCGTTCATGGTGGTCGAGGAGCGGCGCAGCCGCCCCTGCATGCTGGTCGAGTAGCGGCGCAGCCGCGTATCGAGACCCGGCGTCGTCTGACGGGTGGATCTCGATACGCCCTCTGCGAGGGCTGCTCGATCAGCATGGCTTCGCCGGCTCGGCATCGCAGGGCGGCGTCCCTCCCATGCTGGTCGAGTAGCGGCGCAGCCGCGTATCGAGACCCCACGTCTCCGCTCAGACGCCCCGCGGCGTCTTGTCGCGCAGCGACCACACCGCCGCGCTCGCGACGAGGAGCAGGAGCGCTCCGACGCCGAGGGCGAGCGCGCTCAGCGGCACGCCGAGGTCGCCGACGGCCCGCGGCTGGAACCCGCCGTGGAAGACGAGCCACGGCGCCGCGACGCTGGGAACGAGGTTCCGCGGGTCCCACGGCCCCAGGATCGGCAGCAGGTAGTAGGCCAGGGCGAAGACGGTGAGCGAGAACGCGCGCTCCCGTGTCAGCGTCGCGACGAGGAAGCCCAGCGCCGCGAACGCGACTCCGATCAGCACGAAGGCGGCCGCCACTGCGCCGATCGCCGCGGGATCCGCGGACGGCGGCGCCGACGATCCGTCGACGGGGAACGGCCTCAACTGCGCGGTGACGAGTCCGGCGACGGCCGCCGTCAGCACGAGCGCCGCGCCGAAGGCCAGGACGGCCACGACGAGGAGCGCCGCTTTCGCCGCGACGAAGGTGCGAGCCCGGCGGACCTGCGGCCATCGCACGATGATCGACCCGCCGCGGAGATCCGTGGTCGCCGCGAAGAGCCCCGTCGCGTAGCCGAGGAGCGGGGTCACGAGGAACACCGCGAGGCTCAGCCCCGTGCCGACCGCACCGAGCGGAGTCAGCGCCGCCGAGGCCGCCGTCGCCGCCTCGAAGTCGTAGCGCAGCGGATTGTCGATCTCCGTCCGCCCGTCCTCGTCCGTGGTCACGCTCACGGGCTCCGCCAGTGCCTCCTCGACGGAGTGCCCGGCCGAGCGGTACTCCGCGGCGGTCCTCTCGAACAGCGACGCCGTCGACCGCGCGTTGCCGACGTCGGTCACCGCGCTCCCTACCGCGAAGACGGCGCCGGCGAGCAGGACGACGAGGAGGAGCCGGGAGGCGACCGCACCGCGCAGCTCCCTCCGCACCTCGCCGCCCAGGGTCCTCATCGCCCCTCCGCCCGACGCAGGCTCGGGTGCGCCTCGGTGACGTCGACGAGCCTCCCGTCGACGAGCTCGGCGACCCGGGAGGGCAGGCCCTCGAACGCGGAGAGGTCGTGGCCGGTGGCGAGCACGATGCGACCGTCGGCGCAGGCGCGCCGCAGCCCGGTCCGCAGCTGCTGCCGGCCGGCGAGGTCGAGGCCGTTCGCGAACTCGTCGAGCAGCAGGACGGGGGCGTCCCCGGCGAGGGCGATCGCGAGCATGACCGTCTTCCGCTGGCCGGTGGACAGCCGTCCGGCTGCCGAGCGGAGGATCGCGGACGGGATCAGCTCCTGCACGAGAGGGCGGCGATGCCCCTTCGAGTCGTTCAGCTGGTAGTCCACGTTCGCCCGAACGGACCAGCCGGGGTGCAGGCTCGTCCGGTCGAGAACGGGGGCGAAGTCGGCGCGGCGCCCTGTCGCCGCGCCACCGACGTCGACCCGGAGGGAGCCGGAGTACCGGGTGAGCCCCAGCAGGCACCGGAGCAGCGTCGTCTTGCCTGCACCGTTCGGCCCCAGCAGCAGCATGAAGTCACCCGGCGCCAGCTCGAGGTCGATGCCCCGCAGGACAGCTCGCCCGCAGCTCCGCGTCGCGAGCTGCTCGATGTGCAGGCCCTCGCGCACCGTCGCTACCAGGAGGCCGACCAGCCGTCGCCGGAACGCACCTCGGTCGTCGCCGTCGCACTGGCGTTGTAGACGTTCGCATTGCCCCACGGCGTCGGGACACCCGCGCCCACCGTGTATCCCCCGCGCCAGATGTGCTTCGCGCGACTGTTCAGGATGCGGGACGTGCCGTTCTGCGTCACGTTGTTCGGGAAGACGGCTCCGGACTCCTGGAAGCCGGAGCTCCAGAGAACGGAGGAGGAGGTCGAGCTGAAATCAACCCTCTCGTTCGCCCACATCAGGATGCTGCCGCGGTAGAGGCTCGTCCGTGTCTTCCAGGTCTGCTCGTCGCTCATCGCACCCGGCGCCGGTGCCGAGGCGGTGGAGCGTCTCGGTGCTGATTCCGACGTCTTCTGCGGCGCCTCCCAGATCGCGATCGCCTCCTTCTGCTGGGCGGTCAGGTCGTCCGGGGTGAAACGGTCCTCGGCGTGAGCCGCTCCCGGCGCCAGTAGCAGCGCGCCGATCAGCGCGGCCGTCCCGGTGATGGCGACGATCGTCCTCGTCATCTCGTTCCTCTTCCTGCTCGGAGAAGGGCCGACCGCTGATGAGGCCTCACCGGCATGACCTTCTGTGTGTGGCCATAACCCTCCTCTCGATCGCCCCCGTCGGCAAGGGCGTGACGCGAAACGCAAGGGGCGAGGCCGCGCCGCGTCGCATCGACGGCTCGGGTGCGAGCGAGCGGACAGCGTCGGACCCGTCGTGCCCGGAGGGGTGGATCTCGATATGCGCCCTGCGGGCGCTACTCGATCAGCATGCTGCGGTCGGCGGGCTGCCGTGGGGGCGGGCGGGCCATTCATGCTGGTCGAGTAGCGGCGCAGCCGCGTATCGAGACCCCACGTCTCCATGCCGGTGGATCTCGATACGCCCTCTGCGAGGGCTAGTCGATCAGCATGGCTCTGCCGGCCCGGCATCGCAGGGCGGCGCCTCCTCCATGCCGGTCGAGTAGCGGCGCAGCCGCGTATCGAGACCCGCCGCCCCGCGCCGCTACAGTGACCGGCATGACCCCCTCGCGCGTCCTCGCACCGGAGCCTCCCGCCGACGGCTCGAAGCCGAAGGGACCCGCGTCGTACTTCCCGAGCATCGAGACCACCTACGGCCGTCCGATCCAGGAGTGGCTCGACCTCGTGAACGAGCGGCTCGACTCCGAGACGCACATGCAGGTCGTCTCCTGGCTGAAGACCGAGCACGGCCTCGGCCACGGGCACGCGAACGCCCTCGTCGCCTACGTCAAGGCGGCCCGCGCGTAGCCACCCCTTCAGGTGCAGAGCCATGAGCGAGGAAACGATCTCGTCGCTCATCGGCGACCACCTCCACTCGGAGCTATGATGCTAATTTATAGTCATCGACTCAGGAGGGCCGCATGTACGTCGCCCCCGACCTGAGCAGCGAGGAGCGGGACGTCCGCGTCGCCATCCAGGAGCTGAGCGCTTCGCTGAGGTACCAGGTGCGTCAGGGCAACCGGTGGACGGCGTCGCTGCGGCGGATGACGTTCGCGCGGAACGTGCAGGGGTCGAACAGCATCGAGGGCATCCACGCCAGCGTCGACGACGTGGCGGCGATCGCGCAGGGCGAGAGGCCGGTCGACATCGACGAGGAGACGGAGCGCGCTCTCGCGGGCTACCAGCTGGCGATGACCTACGTGCTCCAGCTCGCGCAGGACCCCGTCGTGGTCGACCCCACCCTGATCCGCAGCCTGCACTACATGGCGACCTCCTACGACCTCTCGAAGCGACCGGGTCGCTACCGGACCGGACCCGTCTTCGTGCAGCAGGAGACCACGGGGGACATCGTCCACGAGGGAGCCGACGCCGATGCCGTCCCGGCCCTGATGGAGGAGCTGGCCGACACGATCGTCGTGACCGGCGACCACCTCGTCGACGCGGCGATGGCGCACCTCAACTTCGTGCTCGTGCACCCCTTCAAGGACGGCAACGGGCGCATGGCACGCGTGCTGCAGTCCCTCGTCCTCGCCGCGCACGACGACGTCTCGCCCGTCTTCCTCTCGATCGAGGAGTACCTGGGCCGCCGTACGCAGGCCTACTACGACGTCCTCGCGCAGGTGGGCCGGGGCCGGTGGGATCCGGACTCGGCGACGCCCGAGAGCGTGCGCCCCTGGATCCGCTTCGTCCTCGCCGCACACCTCAATCAGGCCCGGGAGCGCGCCGCGCGCATCACTGCAGCCAGCGACGCCTCGACCGCCCTCAGCGAGCTGCTGCGAGCCGCGGGCATCGACGACCGGGCCCTGGATCCGCTGTTCGACGCCCTCTTCGGGGCGACCGTCAGCCGCGGCCGCTACATCGCGTCCCTGGCGGAGGCGGGAACGCCGATCAGTCCCCAGACCGCCACGCGCGACCTGGCGACGCTCGCGCAGGCGGGACTCCTCGCGACGAGCGGCGAGAAGCGCGGCCGCGTCTACACCGCGGGCGACTCGCTCCTCCGCCTCCGCCGCGAGGTCGGCCTCGGCCGCGCCTGGCGCGACGTCGACCCGTTCGCGTAGCCGACTAGGACGGGGACGACCTGCTCGCCGACCAGCCGGAGGTCGGTGACAGCCGTGCTCGAGGAGGGGGATCTCGATACGCGCCCTGCGGGCGCTACTCGATCAGCATGCTGCGGCGGCCCGGCGGCTGGTCGATCAGCATGCTGTGGTCGCGCTGCGGCTGGTCGGTCAGCATGCTGGGGCCGCACTGCGGGTGGTCGATCGGCATGCTGTGGTCGCGCTGCGGCTGGTCGATCAGCCTGCTGGGGCCGCGCTGCGGGTGATCGATCGGCGTGCTGTGGCCGGCGTGCAGGTGGTCGATCGGCATGCTGGGGCCGGCGTGCTGCCGTGGGCGAGGCGGGCCGTCCACGCTGGTCGAGTAGCGGCGCAGCCGCGTATCGAGACCCGGCTCCGTCTGCCGGGTGGATCTCGATACGCCCGCGGAGCGGGCTACTCGATCAGCATGACGCTGCCGCTCGACCGCTCCGCCGATGCAGCGCACCGTGGTGCCTCAACGGATCGAGGGCGCCTCGCGGGCCGCGCGATCCGGGCCGCCGCGAGTGAGGCTACGGGAATCTACCCGAATCTAAGAAAAACGTTAGACAGCGGTAGAAAGTCTTAGACAGCGCCGGCGGGCGGGCCGCTCGGCCTCATCGCCCTCGAGCGGTCGCACGGAGATCCAGCTCGAGGTGGCCGCGAGGACGATCGACAGGTGCGGGTGATGCGGCACTTCGGCGACCAGTTCCGCACGGACGACGTCGGGGACGACGACGGGTGCTCGCCGGCGACGAGCTCGAGGAGTCCGAGCCACGCGGCCGACGAGTCCCGTCCGGCGACCGAGACCTCCGCCGATCAGCGGACGCCCTCGGCACCCGCTGGATGCCGAGGACGGTGATCTCTAGAAGGAGATGTACTTCCCGTTGTCGAACAGAAGGAAGCTCTGCGCGCTCTCGGGGACGACGTAGGTGGTGTATCCCGTGAAAGTCGAGCCCGGATAGAGCGTCGGTCCGTCGCTCATCGAGGACATTCCCTCGCCGAGGGTCACGTACTCGTTGTCGTAGCGATTTCCCTCCGGAGTCGCGAGGGAGAGGTCGAATCCGGCGAGAGAGGGCTCCACTCCGTCGGGATCGATCCCCGTCATCGTCAATTCGGCGACGACGTACTTGAATCCGGCAGGCGCCTCGGAATTGAACATGTTCCATTCCGCGACCAGTCCGCCGGCATTCGCGTCGACGATCCTCGCGGTGAGGCTGTACTTGTCGCCACCGAACAGACCCTTGGCGGTGTACGGCTGAGCCATCGGAGCCGCGGCGGTCCCCGCGGCCGGGGCAGCTGCTTCGGCAGGAGCCGCCTCCGCGGCGGGAGCCTCCTCCACCGGTGCGGCTTCGGCCGGAACCTCGGCCGCCTGGGCCTCCTCCGTCTCGGCGGCAGCGGGAGCCGGCTCGGCGGGCTCGACGGCACTCGTCTCGGCGGTGACGGAGTCGGAGGAACCGGCGGAGACGGCGGTGGAGACGATGCCGGTCAGCAGGGCGATCGAGCCGAGGGCGAGGCCGGTGACGGCCATGCCCTTCGGCTGCTTGCGCACGAGGGCGAAGACCGCGAGCCCGACGGCCGCGACCGCGAGGATCAGTCCGAGCCCGGGGACCAGGCCGGTGAGGAAGGCGAGGATGCCGAGGATCAGGGCGAAGAGGGCGAGCAGGGCCGGGCCGCCGGAGCGGGGGCGAGCGGCTCGAGCCGACGCCTCGGTCGTCGAGGAGGCGGCCGGCGCCTGGACGTAGGCGGGCTGGACGGGAGGAGCCGGCGGCGCGGCTTCGTGCCAGCGGGTTCCGTCCCAGTAGCGAGGCTGGTTATCGGCGTGCGGTGCTGGGTACCAGCCGGCGGGGGCTTGTTCGGGCATTCTCGACTCTTCCGGGTAGCGCCGATCAGCGGACGCTGCGATCTCCGTCGCGTCGCCGTCGGTCTTTCAGGGGGCTCTCGGAGTATCTCAGAGAGGAAAAGGAATCGGTGACGCGGGGGACTCCGGGTCTCGCTTTTCTCGAGGCGCGAGGAGGACATCCGGTGCCGATCGTCCACGACTAGGTAATACCACCTGCTTGTCGTCCGCTCAGTCGGAGAATCCGGTCATGCCCGCCTGCTCGAATCGCGCTTCCATCACGCGGTGATTCGTGGAGATCGGTCGATCCGGAAGGCTTTCGTCCTCTGAAGTCGCCGGGCGGTCGGCTCGCGTCAGTGCGACCGCGTGTCGGTGACAGCCGTGCTCGAGGAGGGGGATCTCGATACGCGCCCCGCGGGCGCTACTCGATCAGCATGCTGTGGCGGCCCGGCGGCTGGTCGATCAGCATGCTGCAGTAGGCGAGCTGCCCCGGCTTGGGGCGCCCCCATGCTGGTCGAGCAGCGGCGCAGCCGCGTATCGAGACCCGGAGTCGTCTGCCGGGTGGATCTCGATACGCCCGCGGAGCGGGCTACTCGATCAGCATGACTCCGCCGCTTCACCGCCCCGCCGCTGTGTCGGGCCCTGCCCCGGCGCCCGCGCGGCCGAACTCGAGGAGCTTCGCGAAGAGGTCCTCGAGGAGCCAGCGGGTGTCGAAGGACTCGCAGACGCGGATCGGGTGGGGGCCGACGTCGGGCCGGAGGTCGCCGGCGGGGGTGAAGCGCGGCGCGGGGACGGCGCGCCAGCGGCCGCCGGCGGGGTTCATCACGGCGCCGATCGCGGGGCTGTCGCCGAGGGAGCGGAAGTCGAGCGGGCCGTAGGGGATCGTCGCGTTGAAGGCGATCAGCTGGTCGACGAGGTAGTCGCCGAGCGGGCTCGTGCCGCCCAGCCGCGTGCGCAGCTCGGCGTGGCCGACGCCGACCATCGTGTAGACGGGCATCGGGATCTGCCAGACGGCGACTCCGGAGGCGAGCACGGCGTTCGCGGCGGCGACGTCGTTGATCAGGTTGAACTCCGGGTGGTACGCGGCGATTCCCTCGTAGGGCGGGCCGCCCACCCAGACCACGACGACGTCGCGCTCGGCGATCGACGGCTCCGCGAGCAGGGCCGCGGCGACGTCCGTCAGCGGGCCGAGCACGGCGATCCACAGCCGGCCCTCGCCGTGCAGCGCCTCCTCGACGATCACGCGCGAGCCCTCGGACGCCACGGACTCCGCGGAGCCGCCGGCGACCAGCGCCGCGGACGCCCCGTCGAGGACCCGCACGTCGGCCCCGGCGAGGGCGACCACGCGATCGATCTCCGCGCGCGACTCCCGCAGGCTGCCGGACCGGCCGAAGTGCGCGGCCACGAGCGCCCGGACGTCGAGCGTCGCGCTCAGCAGCGCCTGCACGATCGCGAACTGGTCGTCGGCCTCGTTCGCGGCGTCGGTGCTGACGATCAGCCGGTGCGGGGCCGGCCCGACACTCACGCCGACTCCCGCTGCACGAGCGTCGTCGCGAGGATCGGCTGCCGGTCGACCTCGCGGCCCGCCACCACGGCGACCACGGTCTCCGCGGCGACGCGCCCCATGTCCTCGAGCGGCTGGCGGATCGTGGTCAGGGTCGGATCCGAGGTGGTCGCGATGACCACGTCGTCGAAGCCCACGACCGAGATGTCGGCGGGCACGCGCCGGCCGGAGGCCTGCAGCACGCGGATCGCGCCGTTGGCCATCAGGTCGGAGGAGGCGAAGACGCCGTCGAGGTCGGGGTGGCGCTGCAGCAGCCGCGCCATCGCGGCCGAGCCGCTCTCGAGGGTGAACTCGCCGTGCACGATCGGGCTGTGATCCAGCCCCAGCTCGGTCAGCTCGTCGCGCCAGCCGCGGATGCGGTCGCGGGCCGGCTCCATGTCGTGCGGGCCGGCGATGATGCCGAGCCGGCGCCGGCCGGAGTCGGCGAGCGCGCGGGCGGCGAGCCGGCCGCCGCCGTAGTTGTCGGAGTCGATCACGATGGCGTCCTCGGCCAGCGCGACGCGCGGCCGGCCGACCCATGCGATCGGCACGGGGGAGTCGGCGAGCGCCTGCGCGAGGTGCGTGATCTCGTGCTGCAGGATCACGATCGCTCCGTCGACCGCGCGCGAGCGGAGGAACTTGGGGATGCGGTCGCCGTCGTCGTGGTCCGCCGGCAGCAGCACCGGCTGCACCTCGGCGGCGTAGAGCCCCTTCGCGGCGCCCTTGAGCACCGAGGTGAAGAAGGTGCCGGTGAGGCTGTCGAGCTCGTTGAAGGCGACGATCAGCGCGATCGCGCCGGAGCGGCCGCCGCGCAGCATCCGCGCGGCACTGTTGGCCTCGTAGCCGAGCTGCTTCGCGGCGTGCTCGACGGCGGCCGACATGCGGACGTCGACGTTCGTGCCGCCCGCGAGAACCCGGGCGGCGGTGGCGCGGGACACGCCCGCGGCCCGTGCGACGTCCACGAGCGTGGGTCGGGTCATGGCTGCATCCTTCTGAACGAGGAGGGGAGCCGGCCGGGGCGCCGGATGCTCGATCTCCAGAGTCCCACGGGGACGCCTTCCCCGGGGCCGAAGCGGTCCGATTTGCGAAACTTCTTACAGATACTAGGGGAGATCGATATCTCACGCTGCGGTAACGACTCCGAGATCGCGCTTGCACGAGGTGGAAAGGCCAGCTACCTTGGCGTCCAAGAGATCGTTCTCTTGCTCCCGGTCTCCTCCAGCGAGACCCCCCGCGAATCCCCGACGAAGAGGAACAATCGTGAAAAGAAGACTGACGGCCGTGGCCGCAGCAGCCGCCGCCGTGGCCCTCGCCCTCACCGGATGCTCGTCCGGAAGCGGTGGCGGCGCGTCCGACGACCCGAACGCCGAGGCGACCTTCTGGTCCTTCACCGGCATCAACGCCAAGGACAGCGTCGACGAGTACCTCGCCAAGATGCCCGACGCGAAGATCAAGCTCTCCGAGGTCGGCAGCACCACCGAGACCGCCACCGCCCTCACCGCGGCGCTGGCCGGCGGCAAGGTGCCCGACCTGGTCATGATCCAGAACGACGACCTGCCCCAGTTCGTCGCCAACAGCTCGAACTTCCTCGACCTGCGCACCCTCGGCGGTGACGACGTCGCCTCCGCCTACCTCCCATGGGCCGCCTCCGCGGCGACCGCCGACGACGGCTCCGTCGTGGGCGTGCCCACCGACGTCGGCGGACTCGGCTTCGCCTACCGCGCCGACCTCTTCGAGGCCGCCGGTCTGCCGACCGACCCGGCCGAGGTCGCCGAGATGTGGAAGGACTGGCCGTCCTTCATCGCCATGGGCGAGAAGTACACCGAGGCCACCGGCAAGCCGTTCGTCGACAACATCGAGACCAGCGTCTTCTTCTCGACCGTCAACCAGGTCTCCGAGAAGTACTACTCGCCCGACGGCGAGCTCGTCTACGACACCAACCCGCAGGTGAAGGACGCCTTCCAGGTCGCCGTGGACGCCAAGGACGCCGGCATCAGCGCCGGCATCGCCGCCTGGTCCTCGGGCTGGGCCCCCGGCCGCGCCAACGGCGCCTTCGCCGTGACCATCGCGCCGTCGTGGATCCTCGCCGGAATCAAGACCGACGCCCCCGACACCGCCGGCAACTGGCGCGTCACGAGCGTCCCCGGCGTCGGCGGCAACTGGGGCGGCAGCGTCATCGCCATCCCGGCCCGCGCCGAGCACCCCGAGGCCGCCTGGCAGTACATCAAGACGATGATGTCCGCCGAGGGCCAGACCGACCACTTCGCGGCCTCGGGCACCCTGCCCGCCGCCACCGAGGCGGTCGCGAGCGACGAGGTCCGCAACTACACCGACCCGTTCTTCGGCGACTCGAAGATCGGCGAGGTCATGGCCACCTCGGTCGAGCAGTTCCCCTCCTTCTACAACGGTCCCGACACGACGCCGATCAACGGCGCCCTGCTGAACACCCTCGTCGAGCTGGAGGCGGGCAACGTCACCTCCGACAAGGCGTGGACGACGGCCCTCGACACGGCCAAGCAGGCCATCGGCGGCTGATCGCCCCACCCACCCGAGCGGCCCGGCGCCTCGCGCGCCGGGCTGCCCCTTCGACGGAGGTAACCCACGTGTCAACGGCGACAGCCATACGTCCCCCCAGGCAGCGCAAGCAGCCCAGCGTCCCGGTCCAGAAGGCCGCGAGGATCCGCAACTCCCTCTCGGAGCGGATCGCCCCCTACGCGTACGTCGCGCCCTTCTTCCTCATCTTCATCGTGTTCGGGCTCTTCCCGCTGCTCTTCACGTTCTACGTCTCGCTCTTCGACTGGAACCCGATCGGCGAGCAGACCTTCGTCGGCCTCGCGAACTTCCAGCAGCTCTTCGCGGACAGCCGGTTCTGGAACGCCCTGGTCAACACCTTCGGCATCTTCATCATCTCGACGGTGCCGCAGCTGCTCTTCGCGCTCTTCCTGGCGCACCTGCTCAACCACGCGCGACTGCGCTGGGCGAACTTCTGGCGCATGGCGCTGCTGGTGCCCTACATCACCTCCGTCGCGGCGACCGCGATCGTCTTCGCGCAGATCTTCGACAAGAACTTCGGTCTAATCAACTGGTTCCTCGGCATCTTCGGACTGCCCTCGATCAACTTCCTGGCCACCAACTACGGCTCCTGGATCGTCATCTCGACGATGGTCTTCTGGCGCTGGTTCGGCTACAACACGCTCCTCTACCTGGCGGGGCTCCAGTCGCTCCCGCGCGAGATGTTCGAGGCCGCCTCGGTCGACGGCGCCTCCAGCTGGCAGCAGTTCCGCCACCTCACCATTCCGGCGCTGCGCCCGATCATCGTCTTCACCGTGATCATGTCGACCATCGGCGGTCTGCAGATCTTCACGGAGGCGCTCCTGGTGGCTCCCGAATCGGGCCTCACCTGCGGCGCCGGCCGGCAGTGCCAGACGCTCGCGCTGTTCCTCTACGAGCAGGGCTTCGGCCAGTTCAAGTTCGGCTACGGCTCCGCCATCGGCGTCGTGCTGTTCGTGATCGTCGTGGTCGTCTCGCTGATCAACTTCTACCTGTCCACCCGCACCCGGAAGGCGTCCGTCTGATGTCCGATGTGATCGATCAGGCCCTCCCGCAGGCCCGGGCCGTCGCCACCGGCGACACCCCGAAGACGCTGCCGAAGCGCCGCGGCAAGGGCGGCGGGGTCGGCTGGCCGACGTACGTCTTCCTCGTCGTCGCCGTGCTCGTCTCGGTGTTCCCTCTCTATTACATGTTCGTCATCGCGTCGGTCGGAGCGACCGCCGTCACGTCGATCCCGCCGCGCCTGTACCCGGGCACGAACTTCTTCGCCATCGCGGAGAAGGTGTTCGACACCGTGCCGTTCATCGCGTCGCTGTTCAACTCGCTGATCGTGTCGCTGAGCGTCGCGGTCCTCTCCGCGATCCTCTGCGCGATGGCCGGCTTCGCCTTCGCGAAGCTGCAGTTCCCGGGCCGCAACGTGCTGTTCCTGATCGTGCTGCTGACCATGACGGTGCCGGCGCAGCTGAGCATCATCCCGCAGTACCTGATCGTCTCGGCCCTCGACTGGGTCGACACCCTCCAGGCGATCATCGTCCCGGGTCTGGCCAGCGCCTTCGGCATCTTCTGGATGCGCCAGCACATGTCCACGACGGTCAGCGACGAGCTGATCCAGGCGGCGCGCATCGACGGCGCCAACTCCTGGCAGCTGTTCTGGCGCATCGCCTTCCCGGTGGTCCGCCCGGCGGCGTTCGTGCTCGGGCTGATCACGTTCACCGCGGTCTGGAACGACTTCATGTGGCCGTTCATCGTGCTGAAGTCGCCGGAGCTGTTCACGGTGCAGATCGCGCTGAAGCAGCTGCAGGCCAACCGCTCGATCGACGTCGCCCTGGCGATGGGCGGCTCGTTCATGGCCACGCTGCCGCTGCTGATCGCGTTCTTCTTCGTCGGCCGCCGCATGGTGTCCGGGATCATGGACGGAGCGTTCAAGGGCTGATGCACGACGCCTCCACCACTCTCGTCCCCTCCGACCGCACCGACGAGACCGGGGATCGGAGCGGTGGTCGCGACTGGCGGGACCGCTCCCTCTCCGCGAGCGAGCGGGCCCGCCTCCTCACCGCCGAGCTCACGCTCGAGGAGAAGGCGGCCCAGCTCGGCTCCGTCTGGCTCACCGACTCCGCCGACGACTTCGCCCCGAAGCTCGAGGGCGGCCCCGAGACCGCGGCCGATCCGTTCGACGGCGGCCTCGGCCAGCTCACCCGCGTCTTCGGCACCGAGCCCGTCTCGGTGCCGGAGGGCGTGCGCCGGCTCCGCGAGCTGCAGGAGCGGGTCGTCGGCTCGCAGCGCCTGGGCATCCCGGCGATCGCGCACGAGGAGTGCCTGACCGGGCTCGCCGCGTACGGCGCGACCGCCTTCCCCACGCCGCTCGCCTGGGCGGCCACCTTCGACGAGGACCTCGTCGGCGAGATGGCGGAGGCGATCGGCTCCGACATGCGCGCCCTCGGCATCCACCAGGGGCTCGCGCCCGTGGTCGACGTCGTGAAGGACTACCGCTGGGGCCGCGTCGAGGAGACCCTCGGCGAGGATCCGTATCTGGTCTCGCAGCTCGGCACCGCGTACGTCGCCGGGCTCGAGTCGGCGGGGATCATCGCGACGCTCAAGCACTTCGCCGGCTACGCGGCCTCCCGCGGCGCCCGCAACCACGCTCCGGTGAGCATGGGGCCGCGCGAGATCGCGGACACCGTGCTGCCGCCGTTCGAGGCCGCGCTGCGGCACGGCGGCGCGCGCAGCGTGATGACCTCGTACACCGACATCGACGGCGTGCCCAGCAGCGCGAGCCGGCACCTGCTCACCACGATCCTGCGGGAGAAGTGGGGCTTCGAGGGGACGGTCGTGGCCGACTACTGGGCCGTGCCGTTCCTCCAGGCGATGCACCACGTCGCGGTCGACACCGCCGACGCGGGGCGGCTGGCGATCCGCGCCGGCGTGGACGTCGAGCTGCCGCAGACCGCGGCCTACGGCGAGCTGCCGCGGCTCATCCGCGAGGGCGTCGTCGACGAGCGCGACCTCGACCGCTCGGTCGAGCGGCACCTGCGGCACAAGTTCGAGGCCGGGCTGCTCGACGGCGGGCCGCTCGTCCCCGAGGGCGCCGAGTCGGTCGACCTCGACAGCGCGCGCAACCGGGCGATCTCGCTCCGGATCGCGGAGGAGTCGGTCGTGCTGCTGCGCGACGACGACGTGCGTGGGCTGCTCGCCGCGGGCACGGTCGCCGTGGTGGGCCCGGCGGCGGACCAGTTCCGCAGCCTGGTCGGCTGCTACGCGTTCCCGAACCACGTGCTCTCCAAGCACCCGGGGCACGACCTCGGGATCGGGATCCCGACCGTGCTGACCGCTCTGCGTGCCGAGCTCGGCGAGGAGCGGGTGCGCTTCGCGGCAGGCGGGTCGATCACCTCCGCGGACACCTCCTCGATCGCCGAGGCGGTCGCGACGGCGCGCTCCAGCGACGCGGCCGTGGTCGTCGTCGGCGACGTGGCCGGGCTCTTCGGCGACGGGACCTCGGGCGAGGGCTGCGACGCCGCCGACCTGCGGCTGCCGGGTGCCCAGGACGAGCTGGTCGCGGCGGTCCTCGCGACCGGCGTGCCGACCGTGCTGGTCGTGCTCTCGGGCCGGCCCTACGCGCTCGGCGCCTACGGAGCGGCGCGCGGGGTCGTGCAGGCGTTCTTCCCCGGGGCGGACGGGGCGGCCGCGGTCGCCGGCGTGCTCTCGGGGCGGGTCTCGCCGACCGGGCGCCTGCCCGTGCAGATCCCGCGGCTCCCCTCGGCGTCGACGACGTACCTGCAGCCGTCGCTCGGGCTCTCGAACCCGGGCATCACGGCGCTCGACAACACGCCGCTGCACCCGTTCGGCTTCGGGCTGACGCGGGGCGACATCGCCTACGAGGCGCTGTCCGCACCGGCCGTGCTGGCGGTGGACGGGGCGCTCGACGCCGCGGTCACCCTCCGCAACAGCGGCGAGGACACCGTCGAGGTCGTGCAGCTGTATGCCGCGTATCCGACCGCGCCCGTGGTGCGGCCGGCCGCGCAGCTGCTCGGCTACGCGCGCGTGCCGATCGCCGCGGGGGAGTCGCTGACCGTGCACTTCCATGTCGAGGCGGCGCGGCTCGCGGCGACCGGCGAGGACGGCGCGCTCAGCGTCGACCCGGGCCCGCTCCGCCTGATCGCCGGCCCGTCGGCCGCCGAGGCCGCGCAGACCGCCGACGTCGCCCTGACGGGCGCGCGCCGCGTGCTCACGGAGCGCGCCCTCCGCACCCCCTGGTCGGTGACCCGCGGCTGACCCGCCACCTGCTGGCCGAGCGGCGGCCGCACATGCTGGTCGAGCAGCCGCCGAGCGGCGGCCGCACATGCTGGTCGAGCAGCCGCCGAGCGGCGGCCGCACATGCTGGTCGAGTAGCCCCGGAGGGGCGTATCGAGACCCACCCTCCTGGTGACGTCGGATCTCGATACGCGCCCTGCGGCCGCTACTCGATCAGCATGGGTCGGCTCCGCAAGGGGCCTGCGCCCGCCGCCCCGCGCGCCTACCGTGAACAGCAGCACCCCCGGCGCGAGGACGCGCGCGGGGCCGGACTTCTCGAGGAGAGACATGCCTGCACTGACCGACACCTTCACCCTGTCCAACGGGGTCGAGATCCCGAAGATCGGCTTCGGCACCTGGCAGATCGAGGACGGCGCCGACGCCTACGACGCGGTGACCACGGCGCTCGAGGCCGGCTACCGCCACATCGACACCGCCCGCGGCTACGGCAACGAGGCGAGCGTCGGCCGGGCCCTGCGCGACAGCGGGATCCCGCGCGACGAGGTCTTCATCACCACGAAGCTGCCCGCCGAGGTCAAGGACCACGCCGGCGCGAAGGACAGCCTCGAGACGACGATGGCGGCGCTCGAGCTCGAGCACGTCGACCTCTACCTGATCCACGCGCCGTGGCCGTGGTCGGACATGGGCTCGGACCACCGCGACGGCAACATCGCGGCCTGGAAGGCGATGGAGGAGATCTACGACTCCGGCCGCGCCCGCGCCATCGGCGTCTCCAACTTCTCCGTCGACGACCTGGAGTCGCTGATCGCGGCGACCGACGTGAAGCCGCACGCGAACCAGATCCGCTGGTTCGTCGGCAACACCCAGGACGAGACGACCGACTACTGCCGCACCAACGGCATCCTCGTCGAGGGCTACTCGCCGCTCGCGACCGGCGGCCTGCTGGAGAACTCCGACCTCGCCGACATCGCGAAGGCGAACGGCGTCTCCGTCGCGCAGCTCTGCATCCGCTACCTGCTCGAGAAGGACGTCCTGCCCCTGCCGAAGTCGACCACCCCCGCGCGCATCCGCGAGAACGCCCAGGTCGACTTCGACCTCTGCGCCGACGACGTCGCCCGCCTCGACGCCCTCACCGACACGGAGTCCTGACCCGCCCCGAGAACGCGAAAGTTGCGGTAGTCGCGCCCGACTACCGCAACTTCTGCGCACTGGCGGCGGCGCGCTGGTCGAGCAGCCGCGCAGCGGTCCCGCATGCAGGCCGAGCAGCCGCGCAGCGGCTTCCTTTTTTGCTGGTCGAGTAGCCGCGGAGCGGCGTATCGAGACCCGGCGTGCTTGCGGTGGTGGATCTCGATACGCGCCCTGCGGGCGCTACTCGATCAGCATGGGCAGCGCTGCGCCCCTCCCTGCTTCTCCCGAGAACTCGGAAGTTGCGGTAGTCGAGGGCGACTACCGCAACTTTTGAGGACTCGGGGTGGGCGGGCGCGGCGGGTCAGGCGAAGCGGAGCAGGTGCGCGCCGTGGGGCTCGAGGGTCAGGGCGACCGCGCCGTCGGCGACGGGGAGGGGCTCGCCCGTCCAGGCGTCGACGGGGGTGCCGGTGCAGCCGAGGTCGGCGAGGTGCGCGGAGTACTCGCGCGGGGCGTCGCCGAGCCAGAAGACGCCGCGCCACTGGACGTCGCCCTGCCAGGCGCTCCAGACGACGAGGTCGCCGTCGCGGACGATCTCGCGGCTGCCCTCGCTGGACAGCAGGGCCAGCACGTCGTCGTTCGTCAGCAGCGCGAGCGTCTCGGGCGGGGTGTCCGGCAGGTGGCCGCCCACCATCAGCGGCGACCGCAGCAGGCACCACAGCGTCACCAGGGTGCGCTGCTCGGCGGGGGTGAACCGCGAGAGGCGGTCCTCGCCCACGTGCGCCCGCACGCCGATCCGCCCCAGAGGCAGCATGTCGGCGTCGGCCCACGCGCCCGGTCGCTGGTGCGGCGCCCAGCGCGCGGCGCGCTGGAACTGCTCCTGCAGGTGCCCCCAGTCGTCCCAGAAGTCGTCCGAGATCCGCCACATCTGCGCGGTGTCGCGCAGCAGCTCCAGGTTCTCCAGCGAGAGCTGCTTGCCGGGCGAGAGGCTCAGCACCATCGGCCGGCCGGTCGCGTCGATCGCGCGGGAGAGCGCGGCGATCTCGTCGGCCTGGATCGGCGGGTAGAGCACGTCGTCGAGCTTGACGAAGTCGACGCCCCACGACGCCAGCTGCGCCATCACCGAGTCGTAGTACTGCTGCGCGCCCGGCACCGTCATGTCGACGCCGAAGTTGTCCGGGTTCCACGGGCAGACGTTCCCGCGGTCGGCGATGTCGGCGCAGGTCGCGTCGGAGCCGAGCACCGGCAGCGCGAGCTCGGCGGCCCGGCGGGGCACGCCGCGCATCAGGTGCACGCCGAAGCGCAGCCCGAGGGCGTGCACGCGCGCGGCGAGCGCGGTGAAGCCCGCGACGGAGGCGGACGGGAAGCGCCCCACCGCGGGCTGCGGCCGGCCCCAGTCGTCCAGGACCGGCTCCGACACCTCCTGGTAGTCGCTCGTGCCGGGGTCCGGCTCGTACCACTGGATGTCGACGACGACCGTGTCCCAGCCGTGCGGCAGCAGGTGCTCGGCGAGGTACTCGGCGTTGGCCAGCACCTCGTCCTCGGTCACGGAGGAGCCGAAGCAGTCCCAGCTGTTCCAGCCCATCGGCGGGCGGCGGGCGGCCTCGGTGCGTGCGGCGGCAGTGCTCACGGCGGTCACGCCTCCGACCCTGCCACGAGAGCCCCGACGAGCTCCAGCGACACCGTCGCGAAGGAGTGCGGCGGCAGCGTCACCCGCAGCCCCGTCGCCGTGGTCTCCAGCCCCTCGAGCGCGACCGGGCTGACCGCGTCGGCGTCGCCCGGCCGGTTGTGCGCCTGCGGCGAGTCGGCGGTGAGGAGCCGCCCCGTCGCTCCGGTCACGGAACCGCCGCGGAAGGACAGCTCGATCTCCAGCGGCTCGTCGAGGTCGACGTTGGTCATGGAGACCAGCACGCGCCCGTCCTTCACCGAGGCGGAGGCGGAGGCGAGCGCGATCTCGCGCCCGTCGACCGCGTGGGTCGGTCCGGCGACCGTGGTCGGCAGCACCGTCGCGTCCTGGTGCCCCTTGTTCATCTCGAACACGTGGTACGTGGGCGTCCGCACCATCTCGCCGCCGTCGGGGTCGGTGAGCAGCATCGCCTGCAGCACGTTGACGGTCTGCGCGATGTTCGCCATCGAGAGCCGGTCGGCGAAGGCGTGGAAGACGTCGAAGTGGATCCCCGCGACCATCGCGTCGCGGATGGTGTTCTGCTGGAAGAGGAAGCCCGGGTGCGTGCCCGGCTCGACGTCCCACCAGGTGCCCCACTCGTCGAGCACCATCCCGTACTTCTTCTCGGGGTCGTGCACGTCCATCACGGCGGCGTGCGAGCGCAGCAGCTCCTCGATGCCCTGCGCGGCGACGATCGTGCTCCAGTAGGTGTCCGCGTCGAAGTCGGTGGCGCTGCCCTTCGCGTGCCAGCTGCCGCCGATCGTGTAGTAGTGCACCGAGACCGACTCCCAGGGCACGGAGGAGAAGGGGTGCCCCTCGATCTCGGGGATCACCTCCATCAGCGTCTGCGTCCAGTGCGTGTCCGCGCCGTCGGCGCCGGCCGCGATGCGGTGCAGCGGCACGTCGTTGCCGCTCTGCACGAAGGTGCCGAACTGGCGCGCGAGGTCGGCGTAGGCGCCGGCGCGCATGTTGCCGCCGCAGCCCCAGGTCTCGTTGCCGAGGCCCCAGTAGCGGACGGTCCACGGCTCCTCACGGCCGTGCGAGCGGCGGAGGTCGGCCATCGGCGACTTCCCGGAGCCGGTGAGGTACTCGACCCAGTCGGCCATCTCCTGCACGGTGCCGGAGCCGATGTTGCCGGAGATGTAGGCGTCGGCGCCGAGCAGCTCGCAGAGCGCCATGAACTCGTGGGTGCCGAAGGAGTTGTCCTCGGCGACCCCGCCCCACTGGGTGTTGATCAGGCCGGGGCGCTCCTCGCGCGGGCCGATGCCGTTGGTCCAGTGGTAGCGGTCGGCGAAGCAGCCGCCCGGCCAGCGGAGGTTGGGGATGTCGAGGGCGCGCAGGGCCTCGACGACGTCCAGGCGGATCCCGCCGGCGTTCGGGACGGGCGAGTCCTCGCCGACCCAGAAGCCGTCGTAGATGCAGCGGCCGAGGTGCTCGGCGAAGTGGCCGTAGACGTGCTTGCTGATGGTGGCGCCGGGCCGGTCGAGGTCGACGGTGACGGTGGTGTTCACGGGGTGCTCCAGGGTGGTGGCGGGCGAGTCGGCAGTGATCGGGGCGGCGGCGCTCACGCGTCGACGCGGACGAGCCGCAGGACGATCGCGCGGTCGGCGTGGAAGGTCGGCAGGTCCAGGCCCGCCTCGCCCAGGAGGCTCCCCGAGTAGGCGGGGGCCGGGGCGTCGGAGTCGAGCGGCACGGTCGCCTCCAGCCAGCGCGGGCTCTGCCAGGGCGGGCCGAGCGAGCCGGGGCGCGCGGCCTCGACGCGGTAGCGGGCGAGCGGGTCCAGGCCCGGGAGGCGGACGCGGCGGCGCGAGTCCGCCGTCAGCGCGGGCGTGACCAGCGTGTAGAGCGCCTCGGAGCCGTCGGTCGCGACGACGCCGCGCAGCGACGGCGCGTCGGGATCGGAGTCGCCGCTCCCGACGACCCGCCCGGTGGCGATGAGCCCGCGGTGCTCGCGGTACGCCGCGATCCAGCCGGCCAGCACCGGCTCCTCCTCGGCGTCCAGCTCGCGGAGGTCCCACTCGAGGCCGAAGTGGCCGAGGAAGGCGATCGCGCAGCGGGTGTGCAGGTCGCTGGTGCGGCCGGTGACGGAGTTGACCGGCGAGGCGACGTGCGAGCCGAGCATCTCCGGCGGCACGAGCAGCCCGGTCCAGCGCAGCATCCGCGAGCGGTCCAGCGGGTCCTGGTTGTCGGAGGTGTGCACGCGGTCGGTGCGCTCGAGGATCCCGAGGTCGACCCGGCCGCCGCCGGAGGCGCAGCTCTCGATCTCGAGCTCGGGGTGCCGCTCGCGCAGCTCGTCGATCAGCCGGTAGAGCGCGAGCGTCTGCTCGTGCACGGCGGCGGTGCCGGTCGCCGGGTGCCCGGCGTCGATCAGATCGCGGTTGTGGTCCCACTTGAGGTACGCGACGCCGAGGTCGGCGACCAGCCCGTCGAGCACCCCGAGGATGTGCGCGAACGCGTCCGGGTTGGTCAGGTCGAGCACCTGCTGGAACCGGAAGCGCGGCGGCAGCTCCTCGCGAGCGCGCAGGATCCAGTCGGGGTGCGCGCGGGCGAGGTCGGAGTCCTCGTTGATCATCTCGGGCTCGACCCAGAGGCCGAACTCCATGCCCCGGCCGCGGACGTGCTCGGCGAGGGGGAGGAGGCCGTCCGGCCAGGAGACGGGGTCGGGCGTCCAGTCGCCGAGGCCCGCGCGGTCGTCGCTGCGGCCGAGGAACCAGCCGTCGTCGAGCACGTAGCGCTCGACCCCGAGGGCGGCGGCGCGGTCGGCCAGCTCGGCGAGGGTCGCGAAGTCCTGCTCGAAGTACACCGCCTCCCAGACGTTGAGGGTGACCGGGCGCGGGCGGAGCGAGGAGCGCGAGACTCCGCGGAGGTAGGTGTGGAAGCGGGCGGCGGCGGCGTCGAGGCCGACACCGAAGCTGCCGGAGATCCAGGGGGAGGAGTAGCTCTCGCCGCTCGCGAGGCGGACCTCGCCGGGGAGGAGCAGCTCGCCGCCGCGGAAGGCGAGCCAGCCGTCGCCGCGCTCCACGGCGTGCTCGTGGTTGCCGCCGATGCCGACGTGGCAGAGCCAGACCCGTCCGTCGGCCGCGTCGAAGCCGGGGGTGCCGATCGCGACGACCGTCGTCGCGTCCAGGCCCGTGCGGCCGCGCCGCGAGGAGCGCGAGTGGCTGCCGGTGACGACGGGGTGGCGCTGCGGGATCTTCTCGGTGCCCCAGCGGCCGGAGAAGTCCAGGATCTCGCGCGCCTCGGTCGGGATTCGCAGGGCGGGGTCGGCGCCGATCACCTCGAGGCTCCCGGCGCCGTCGTTGCGGACGGAGACGCGGGTCCGGAGGAGGCCGGCGGGCGAGAGAACGATCTCCAGCACGACCCCGATTCCGGCCTGCGCGTCGTGCGCCTCGACCGTCACGGCGGCGCTGCCGGGCTGCACGACGGCGCCCTCCGCGAGGGCCTCGCCGGCCACCGAGACGGCGTCCACGGTGAGCCGCGGCGACCAGCCGGCGCCCTCGCGGTGCACCCGGAGGCCGGGCAGGCCGGCCCAGCCGAAGGAGTGCTCGGGGAGGATCCCGGGCTCGTAGGGCACGTCGGAACCGCCGTCCATCCCCGTCCTCTCGGGGGTTCTTGCGAAACCGGCGAGGTCGTCGTCGCTCGCGTCGATCCGCGGACCCCAGTGCAGCAGGACGGGCAGGTCACCTCCCGACTGAGTGAGGAGGGCGGACACGTCATCGGCGACGAGATGGATCACTCTCGGGGATTGCATGATGACATTCCTACCGTCGATCCTGGTCTGAGTACAGTGAGAGATCGATCTCGACCACCGGCGATCCCGTCGTCGTCCCGCTCACTGCAGATCCACCCCGCTTCGATCCACCCACCCCGATCACTCACCGCCGAGGAGCATCCATGCCGCTGACCCACCCGGCCCCGCACGAGTCCCGCTTGGAGCGCGGGGTGCTCGACGCCCGGCGGCGGCTCAACCGCGACTACCTGCTCTCGCTGACCGACGAGGGGCTGCTGCAGAACTTCCGCATCGAGGCCGGGATCGGCGACCAGGGCTGGCACCTGCACCCGTCCCAGGAGTCGCGCGAGGCCCGCGGTCTCGATCGGCACTGGGGCTGGGAGACGCCCGGCTCGCAGCTGCGCGGTCACTTCCTCGGCCACTGGCTCTCCGCCGCGGCGCGCGAGGTCGCGGTCACCGGCGACCCGCTGCTGCGCGTCCGGATCGACTCCGTGCTCGACGGCCTCGAGCGCTGCCAGGAGGAGAACGGCGGCGGCTGGATCTGGGCGATCCCGCGCGGCTACCTCGACCGCCTGGCGACCGGCCGCCCGATCTGGGCGCCGCAGTACGCGATGCACAAGCTGCTGATGGGCCTGGTCGACCTGCACCTCGACCTCGGCGACGAGCGGGCGCTCCGGATGGCGCGGGCGGCGACGACCCCGCTGCTGGAGTGGGTCCGCGGCTTCGACGACACCGCGTTCCAGGAGATCCTCGAGGTCGAGACCGGCGGCATGCTCGAGGTCTGGGCCGACCTCCTCGCGATCACCGGCGACCCCGTCTACACGGAGCTGCTCGAGCGCTACGACCGCCGCTCGCTCTTCGAGGGCCTGCTCGCGGGCCGGGACGTGCTCACCAACATGCACGCCAACACCACGATCCCCGAGGTGCTCGGCGCCGCCCGCGCCTACGAGGTCACCGGCGACGAGCGCTGGCGGCGGATCGTCGAGGCCTACTGGGAGCAGGCGGTCGTCCTCCGCGGCACCTTCTGCACCGGCGGCCAGACCTCGGGCGAGATCTGGACGCCGCCGTTCGAGTTCGCCGCCCGCCGCGGCGAGAAGACGCAGGAGCACTGCACGGTCTACAACATGATCCGGCTGGCCGACGTGCTGCTGCGCTGGACCGGCGACCTCGCCTACGCCGACTACATCGAGCGCAACCTCTGGAACGGCCTGCTCGCCCAGCAGAACCCGAGGACCGGGATGGTCGCCTACTTCCTCCCGCTGGAGGGCGGCGCCCGCAAGGACTGGGGCAGCCCGACCGAGGACTTCTGGTGCTGCCACGGCACGCTGGTGCAGGCGCACACCCGCCACTCCGGTCTCGTCTTCTACCGCGGCGGCGACGCCGAGCTGACGATCGCGCAGCACGTCGACGCGAGTGTCCGCGTGGCGACCGCCGCGGGCGAGGCGGCCGTGCGGGTCGAGGTGCTCGACAACGCCGGCTACGTGGGGCCGGACGCGAACGCGGGGGCCGCGGGCGACGCGCACCGACCCTCCGCCTCGCGGATCCGCATCGAGGTGGAGTCGGCGGAGGGGGTCGCGCTGCAGGTGCGGATCCGGGTGCCGGAGTGGACCGTCGGCGAGCCGGGCGTCGCGGGCGACTCCGCGCACGTCGAGCGCCTCGACGGCGCGCTCCTGCTGACGCACCCCGGCGGCCGCACCGGCGTCGACCTCGCCTTCGGCACCGAGATCCGCGCCGTGCCGATCCCGGACGAGCCCGGCACCGTCGCGTTCGTCGAGGGGCCGGTCGTGCTGGCCGGCCTCGTCGACCGCGAGGTGAGCCTCCGCGGCCGCCTCGAGGACGCCCCCGCGCTGCTCGCCCCCGACAACGAGCGGCAGTGGACCCAGTGGCTCCGCGGCTACCGCACCCTCGGCCAGCCCGCCGCGATCCGCTTCCGGCCTCTGCACGAGGTCGTCGACGAACCCTTCTCGCTCTACTTCCCGGTCTCGGCCGGGAGCTGATGGACAGGACCCCCTCCGTGACCTGCGCTCCGCGCTCATGACCGCCTCCGCCACCACCGCTTCCGCCACTCGCGCGATGCCCCGCGGCCGGCTGCTGCTGCCGATCTTCGCGATGCTGGTCGGCTTCGGGCCGCTCACCATCGACCTGGTGCTGCCCTTCCTGCCGACGCTGCAGGACGACCTCGGCGTCTCGGTCGCGACCGCCCAGCTGGTCGTCACCGGCGCGACCTTCGGCTTCGCGGCCGGCCAGCTGATCTCCGGTCCGCTCAGCGACGCGGTCGGCCGCAAGTGGCCGCTCGGCGTCTCGGCGGCCCTGCACATCGCGGCGAGCCTCGTCGCGGCGATGACCTCGGACACGGCGGTGCTGCTCTCGGCCCGCTTCGTTCAGGGTGCGGCCTGCACCGCGGCCGGCGTGGTCGTCACCGCGATCGTCCGCGACCTCTACAGCGGCAAGCGGCTCGTGACGATGCTCGCGAACCTCGCCGTGATCGTCTCGGTCTTCCCGATCCTGGTGCCCTCGGTCGGCGCGCAGCTGACCAAGGTGATCGACTGGCGCGGCTCCTTCCTCGCGGTCGCCGCCTGGGGAGCGCTCGCCACCGTGATCGCGCTGCTGGTGCTGCCCGAGACGCTGCCCCGCGAGCGGCGGCACCAGGGTGGACTCGGCCCGTCTCTGCGGAACTCCTTCGGGATGCTCCGCCGGCCGCGGGTGCTGGCGCTCGCCGCCGCGTCGGCCGCCGGCTGGTCGGTCGGCTTCGCCTACCTGGCCACCGCGCCGTTCCTCTACACCAACGTCTACGCGGTGGGGCCGGACCTCTACGGGCTGCTGTTCCTGGTCACCTCGCTCGTGACGATCGCGGTCGGTCAGACGACGGGCCGGGTGATCGTGCCGCGGTTCGGGCCCCGCTTTGCCATGTTCGCCTCGGCGATCGTCACGGGCCTCGGCGCCGTCGTGGTCGCGGTGCTCGCCCTCACCGGGACGCAGCCGCTGCTCGTCGTCGTCGGCGCGCTCACCTTCGCGCTCGCCGGGCGCTCGCTCGGCTTCGCGCCGGTGCAGTACCTCTCGCTCCAGGGCCCGTCGAGCGAGGCGGGGAGCGTCACCGCGATCCTCGGCACGGTCAGCTTCACCGCGGCCGGCCTGGTGATGCCGGTGATGGGCGCGTGGGCCGAGATCTCGCTGATCCCGTTCGCGATCCTCCTGCTCGTCGCGGCGCTCGTCGAGGGCGGCGTCGCGCTGCTGTTCCGGCCGGGCTCGCGGCGCTTCGATCCGGGCGCGCGGCGGCTCGAGGACGAGCCGGGGCCGGCGGAGTCGACCAGCCCCGCGGACGAGAAGCACTGACATGACCCTCCAGGAAGGAACCACCGTGGAACTCCGCTCCGGCGACTACACCCTGCGCGCCCGCGCGGGCGGCCTCGAGGTGCTCGCGGGCGAGCACGTCCTCTACGCCAACGACCGCCCGCTGCGCGTCACGGTGAAGACCGTCACCGCGATCAGCGAGTACTCCGGCGCGCCCTACGACGACGTCTCGATCGCGGACGGCGCGCTCACCGCCACCGGCACGATCACCGCGCGCTCGGGCTCGTCCTTCGCCGTCACCGACGTCTGGCGCGTCACGGGCGCGGGCTTCTCCGTGCACCGCGAGGTCGAGGTGCTCGCGGCCGGCGGCGACCTCGGCTTCTCGACGGCGATCTCCCTCGGGCTGACCGGGTCCGCCGACCTGCGCGACTACGAGTGCTTCGCGCCCGGCGCCTGGTACCGCGACAACGCCTTCGGGCCGGCCGACGCGATGGGCCGCGACCCCGGCAGCGAGTACTTCTGGCGCACCGAGACGCACTACGCGCTGCCGCTGTTCGCCGCGCAGAGCCGCGCCACCGGGGAGACCGTGGCGCTCTCGCGCTGGGCGGCCGACGTCACCCTGCCGCGCCTGGACGTGGTCCGCTCGGAGAACTTCACCGACCCGGAGTGCACGGTCGGCTCGATCGGCGTGAGCCGCCCGCAGGGCACCACGCTGAACTACCTCTACTACGGCTTCGGCGTGCGGACGCCGCTCGACGAGGAGCCGGCCGGCCTGTCGATCGACTACGTCTACCCGGGCGCCGACGGCGAGCGCCCGGTCGACAACCCCTACTCCGGGCTCGACTACGACGCGGCGCCGAAGTCGCTCCAGCGGGTCAACCACCCGGTCGAGGTCGGCTTCCGCCAGCGCTACGCGGTGGCCGTCGACCTCGGCCGCCACGACGACTTCGCGACGATGATGCGCGCCACCTGGCGCAGCGCCTACGCGCGCCTCCGCGACGACCTGTTCGAGGTCGACAACGAGCGGCACTTCCACCACGGCATGGCGATCCTGCGACGGCTCACCCGCCGCTACGGCGACGCCTGGGGCCTGCCGTTCGCCTGCCAGCTGCCGGACCTCGACGTCTCGAGCGTCTCGTTCCAGTTCGGCTTCGTCGGGCAGCAGCCGGGCATCGGCTACCAACTGCTGCGCTACGGCGACCGCGAGGGCGTGCCTGAGGCGTTCGAGCAGGGCGTCGGCATCGTCGACTTCTGGGCGCGGACGGCCCTGCCCGAGTCCGGCCCGCCGCGGATGTGCTTCAACCCCTCCCTCGGCGGCTTCGAGCCGTACCCGCACTACCTGCGGATGCTGGCCGACGGCGTCGAGGCGATCCTCGACGCCTACCTGCACCTGCGCGGCCTCGGCGACGAGCGGACGGTCTGGCTCGAGTTCTGCCGGCGGACGGCCGACTGGCTGCTCGAGGTGCAGGACGCCGACGGCAGCTTCCACCGCGCCTACAACGCGGACGGCTCGGTGCGGATGGACTCGCGCTCGAACACCCCGAGCGTGATCCGCTTCCTGGTCCAGCTGCACCTGGTGACGGGGGAGGCGCGCTACCGCGAGTCCGCCGTGGGCGCCGGCGAGTGGTCGTTCGCGAACATCCACCAGACGCTCGAGTACCGCGGCGGCACCTGCGACAACGCCGACATCCAGGACAAGGAGGCCGGCATCTACGGCCTGTTCGGCTTCCTCGCGCTCTACGACCTGACCGAGGAGCACCGCTGGCTGGAGGGCGCCGTCCGCGCCGCCGACTACACCGAGACCTGGACCTACGCCTGGTCCTTCCCGGTGGTCGCGCCCTGGCCGCATCCGTTCAACCGGTACTCGATCAGCGGCCAGAGCATCATCACCCTCGGCGGCGGGGCGGATGTGTATCTGGCGGCCTGCTCGTACAGCTACTACCGGCTGTTCCTGATCACCGGCGACGACCACTACCGCGACGTCGCGGAGTTCCTGCACCGCAACACCCGGCAGTCGACCGACGTCGACGGCAGCATCGGCTACGCGATGCCCGGCCTCGGCCACGAGAGCGGCGACTTCGCGAGCCAGACCCTCCGCAGCCACCACCACTGGCTGCCCTGGTGCACCTTCGTCGAGGTCGACCCGTCCTCCCGCCTGCGCGACACCTTCGGCGTCTACGAGATCGCCGACGCCCAGCGTCTGCCCCCGGCCGAGCTGGCGGCGCGCAACCGCATCTACGACCGCTACGGGCGGTCGGACGCCTGAGGGCGCGCGGCGTGCGGCGGCACCTCTCGCGGCACCTCCGGCACGCGGAACCGCCTCCGGCTCGCCGGATCCGGCTGTTCCCGCGTGCCGAGGCGCGTTCCACGTGCCGGAGGTCACCCCGGCCGACCTCCGGCTCGCGGATTCATCCCCGGCTCGCTGAATCCGCCTGTTCTCACGTGCCCAGGCGTGTTCCACGTGCCGGACGTCCCCCGGCTGACCTCCGGCCGATCTCCGGCTCGCGGTTCCGCGTCCAGCTCGCTGGATCCGCGTGTCTCAGCGCGCCGAGGCGTGTTCCGCGTGCCGGAGGTCGCCGCGGCTGACCTCCGGCCGATCTTCGGCTCGCGGTTCCGCGTCCGGCTCGCTGGTTCCGTCTGTTTCTGCGTGCCGAGGCGTGTTCCGCGTGCCGGAGGTTTCGCCGACTGATCTCCGGCCGATCTTCCGCTCGCGGTTCCGCGTCCGGCTCGCTGGTTCCGTCTGTTTCTGCGTGCCGAGCCGCGTTCCACGTGCCGGAGGTCGCCCCCGCAGCCTCAGTCGCGCCACTCCACGTCCACGCGCACCGCCTCCGCGCCGATCGGCAGCCCGCCCGACAGCTCGCGCCCGTCGACCCGCAGCACCGCGTCACGGAGCGTCCGCAGCCGCGTCCCGCCCGTCGGCGCCAGCCACTCGGCGCTCGGCACCCGCCGCACCGTCAGCGACGCGCGTCCCGGCTCCCACTCCAGCCGGTCCACCACGATCCCGCCGCGCGCCCGGAGCCCCGTCACCGCACCGCGCGCCCACACCGACGGCAGCGCGGGCAGCACCGTCAGCGACCCGTCGTCCGACCCGAGCAGCATCGCCGCCACCAGTCCCGGCAGCCCGCCGCTCGCGTCGAGGTTGAAGATGCGCCCCGCGTCGTGCCGGGTCGTCAGCGTCGGCGACCAGTGCTCGACCGCCAGCCACTCGGCGCAGGTCAGCGCCGACTCCGCATCCCCCAGCGCCGCGGCCGCCATGCCGACCTGCACCAGCCCGAACGCCATCTCCATCCGCCCCGGGGGAGCGGTCGGCGCCTCCGCTCGCCACGCGATCTTCGCGGCCACCGTCGCCGCCGCGGCCGCCCGCAGCCGCACGGCAGCCGGACCGTCCCCCTCGAAGGCCGCGTCGCCCCCGTACCAGAGCGGGTACAGCTGCGAGGCGTGCCGGTGCGCGATCTCCTCCGAGAACCGCGGGTCGACCCACTCCGCGAGCGTGCCGTCCTCCGCCACGCGGTACTCCGGCAGCTCGGCGACCACCCGCGCCCAGCGCTCGTCGAGCGACTCGTCCCCGCGGGCCCGCCCGAGCAGCGCGGTCGCCCGGGCGGCGTCGCGCAGCACGGCGACGTCGATCGTCGCGTCGACCGCCAGCGGCGAGCTCGCCCCGCCGGGGGTGTTCTCGGGGGAGTAGGAGGGGACGATCCGGCGCACCCCGTCGATCACGGTCGTCCCGGTCTCGGCGAAGCGGAGCACGCCCTCGGCCAGCTCCCACAGCCGGTCGTCGACGATGCCGCGGTCGCCGGTCGCGGCGACGGCGTCGGCGGCGAGGCGCAGCACCCAGCCGCCGCAGCCCGTCCAGAACAGGTGCGGGTAGCTCGCCGCGAAGTGGTCCGCGCGGCCGTGCGTCGACATCCGCGACGGCAGGAGCATCCCCTCCGCCCCGTAGACCAGGCGCGCGTTCTCGCGGTAGTCGTCGAGGTGCGGCAGCACCAGCTCCAGGATCGAGAGCGCCAGCTCGGGCGTGCCGGTCGGGATCATCCCCGCCATCGCCCCGTTCTGCACGTTGCCGTTGAGTGTGTAGTCGGCCGACCAGGCCGGCCGCCAGGTGCCCTGCCAGACGCCCTGCAGCGTCGGCGGCAGCTCGCCCGTCGACGCGACGATGTTCGCCCGGCCGCTGAGGTACGCGAGCTCGACGACGCGGCGGCGCGCGCCCTCGTCGCCGGCGCGGGCCTCGTCCCAGAGGTCCTCGGTGAGCACGGCGGTGGAGGCGCCGGCCAGGTCGAGCGCGGAGGCGCCGACGAGGCGGCCGTGGCCGTCGCGCTGCGCCGCGCGCAGGTCGGTCCACGACAGGTCGTCCGCCACCGGCTCCTCGCCCGAGAGCGAGAGGTCGAGGCGGAGGAGCCGGGGCGCCCCGGCCGCGACCGGCGCGACGGAGCGCGTGACGTCTCCCTCCACCTGCCACGGCGTCCCGGTGGCGGCGGTCACGACCGCGCGGACGCGCTCGCCCCCGGTCTCCGCGCTGCCGGTCCCGGCGAGGGCGACGAGCCGCCCTGTCGCCCCGCCCTCGACGCTCGCCTCGACGACCGCCGACGCGTCCGGGACTCCGGTGTCGAACGAGGTCGCGTCACCCCCGCCCAGCCCGAGCTCGACGACGCTCTCGCCGGCGCGGTCGGACTCCACGCACAGCCGCACGCTCTCGCCGCCGTGCGGGGCGAGCAGCCGCACCGCGTGCCTCCCGCCGTCGAGGTCGGTCCACTCGACCGCGACCTCGCCCAGCCGCGGGTCGATGAGGCGGCGGCTCGACGCGACGCCGCCGGCCGTGCGGATCGAGACGGTCGCGCAGATCCCGAGCGGGTCGGTCCAGATCAGTCCGCCGTCGTAGCCGCTGGAGCGCGCGCCGCGGGTCAGCGCCTCGCTCGCCGCCACGGCGTCGCCGGCCAGCAGGGCGCGGCGCAGTTCCTCGCGCACTCCGGCGAGATCGGGCGCGGCGGGCCGCGCGTTGACGGGCAGGAAGTACTGCTCGTGCGCCAGGGACACGGTGAGTGCATCGGCCGGCCCGTGGACGACGGCGCCGACGCGGCCGCTGCCGACGATCAGCCCCTCCTCCCAGGTGGGAGCGGCGGTGGCGGTGACGAGGAGGTCGGTGCGCGACGATGCGCTGTCGATCGAGGAGATGATCGGTTCCTTTCGGGCTCGAGGGAGCGCCTGATATGTTGCCTGGAACTTCAAATTACCTCTCCCGGTGCGACGGCGCACGGGAGTCGAGAGTAAGGACTCCGCGATGACGCGACCGATCACCCTCTTCACCGGCCAGTGGGCAGACCTCCCGTTCGAGGAGGTGGCCCGTCTCGCCGGCGAGTGGGGCTACGACGGCCTCGAGATCGCCTGCTGGGGCGACCACATCGACGTCGCCCGCTGGGACGACGCGGAGTACGTGCAGAGCCGGAAGGACATCCTCGAGAAGAACGGCCTCCAGGTCTTCGCGATCTCGAACCACCTCACCGGCCAGGCCGTCTGCGACGACCCGATCGACGCGCGCCACCGCGACATCCTCAGCGACCGCGTCTGGGGCGACGGCGACCCCGAGGGCGTCCGTCAGCGGGCCGCGCAGGACCTCAAGGACACCGCCCGCTTCGCCGCCGCGCTCGGCGTGAAGCAGGTCAACGGCTTCTCCGGCTCGTCGATCTGGAAGGGCGTGGCGATGTTCCCGCCGGCCTCCGACGAGTGGATCGCCGCCGGCTACCAGGACTTCGCCGACCGCTTCAACCCGATCCTCGACGTCTTCGAGGAGGTCGGCGTCCGCTACGGCCTCGAGGTGCACCCGAGCGAGATCGCCTACGACTACTGGACCGCCAAGCGCACCCTCGAGGCGATCGGCCACCGGACGTCCTTCGGCTTCAACTTCGACCCCTCGCACTTCGTCTGGCAGCAGCTCGACAGCGTCGCGTTCATCCTCGACTTCGCCGAGCACATCTTCCACGTGCACGTGAAGGAGTCGATCGCCAACCTCGACGGCCGCAACGGCGTCCTCGGCTCGCACCTGCCCTGGGCCAACCCGCGCCGCGGCTGGACCTTCGTCTCGACCGGCCACGGCGCCGTCCCATGGGAGCCCGTCTTCCGCGCCCTCAACGCGATCGGCTACACCGGCCCCACCAGCGTCGAGTGGGAGGACGCCGGCATGGACCGCCTCGACGGCGCCCCCGAGGCCCTCGCCTTCGTCCGCAAGCTCAACGCGATCACGCCCCCGGCCGACGCCTTCGACGCGGCGTTCTCGACCTCCCGCTGAGCGAGGCGGCGCCGGTGATCGAGCGGCCGGCACCGTCATCGAGCGGCTGGCGCCGCACCCCTCTTTCATGCTGATCGAGTAGCCCGCGCAGCGGGCGTATCGAGATCCACCGTCTCAAAGACCTCGGTCTGCAGCTCCACCGTGCTGACGGTGGGAGGTCTCGATACGCCCCTTCGGGGCTACTCGACCAGCATGATTGCGGGCGTTCTTCCAAGGAGATCCACCGTCACCGAGAGCTGGGTCTGCAGTCCTGCCCTGCTGACGACGTCGGGTCTCGATACGCCGCTCCGCGGCTACTCGACCAGCAGGCGGTCCGCACACCATCAGCTGAGAGCAGGGCCCCTCGCCTGACAGAGGAGGCCACCCCTTCTCAGTTGATGTCGTGCAGCGCCGCACGCTCGACGTAGGTCGAGCGGCCTCCTTCATGCTGATCGAGTAGCCCGCGCAGCGGGCGTATCGAGATCCACCGCGCGGCGCCCCGCCGCGCCGTCAGCGCCGGTGCCGGCTCCGGAACTCGCTCGGCGTGACCCCCACCCGCGCGCGGAAGACGCGGGTGAAGTAGCCCGGGTCCTCATAGCCGACCGCCCGCGCGACGGCCGACACCGGCAGGTCGCCCTCCGAGAGCAGGGCCTTCGCTTCGTCGACGCGGATCCGGAGGAACAGCTCGATCGGAGAGGCGCCGGTCCGCTCCTCCGTCCGGGCCCGCAGGGCGCGCAGCGACAGCCCCAGCTCTCTCGCCGCGTCCTCGACGCCTGCGCCGGAGAGCGCGATCCGCTCGATCCGGCGGTCGAAGCGGCTCCGCCCCCGCGACTCCGACAGCCGCAGCAGGAGCAGCAGGGCCCGCGCGCTGCTCCGCGCGACGGAGGCGGCACCGGTGTCCTCGAGTGCGTCGAGGACCGCGGCGAACAGGAGCGAGGCGTCGCCCCCTTGCACGTGCAGCACTCCGGCGCCGCGCGGCAGCAGGCCCTCGGCCACGAGGTGCTCGAGCGCGCTGCCGGCGAGCAGCACCCAGTGCTCCGTCCAGCCGCTCGCCACCGACCGGTAGGAGTGCTCGACCCCCGCCGGCACCCACAGCGCATCGCCCGCCTCGACGGCGCTCGTCTCGTCTCCCACCCGGAACTCGCCCCGGCCCTGCTCGATCAGGACCACCGCGCTCTCCGACAGCACCCGCTGCCGCACGGGGGAGGAGACCCCCGCGCGCCGCCCGGCCCCGAAGACGTACAGACCGAGCCCCGTCGACGTGTCGGGGGTCCGGTAGCGAGCGCTCGGCGCGGTGTCCAAAAGTCCTCCTTCGAATCGCATCGGTCCCTGGTGACGGGGATCCATGGGCATCACGATGGTGACAGAAGTGCGGACGGTCCGCACGATCCGATCGCAGGGAGGCCGTCGATGCCGACGTCCAACGGCTATGCACTGAGCACGGCGCCGGAGCGCTGGGGTCCGCTCGACGAGGTCCCGGAGGAGGAGCTCACCGACCGCGACGCCCTCTGGCGGCGCCTCCGCCGCGACGGCTACCTGCTCGTCCGCGGGCTGCTCGACCGCGAGACCGTGCTCGACTTCCGCCGCTGGTACTGCGGGTCCCTCGCTCCGTCCGGCCTCTTCGCGGACGAGGACGCGTGGGACTCCGGCCGCGACGACGGCGCGGACCTGGACCTCGCCCGCTTCCGCGACATCCTCTTCTCCTCCCTCGTCCCGAGCCCGGAGTACGCCGCGTTCTGCCGCCAGCCCGCGATCCTCGCGATGATGCGCATGCTGCTGGCCGACGAGATCCACCTGCACCGGCGGAAGATCCTCCGGCAGGTCCGCCCCGGCCAGAAGGGCATCGGCACGGCGACCCAGGCGCACTACGACCTCGTCTACCTCCGCGAGGGCACCCGCAACCTGCTGTCGCTCTGGATCCCGATCGGGGACACGCCGATCGAGAACGGGCCGCTCGTCTACCTGGAGGGCTCGCACCTCCGCGTCGAGGAGCTGGAGCGCACCGGCCTCCTCGGCCGCCCCCGCTCGCTGACGGCCGACCTCCCGGCCCTCGCCGATGAGCACGACGCGCGCTGGCTCGCCGCCGACATGCGGGCCGGCGACGTCCTGATCCACTCGCCCTTCATCGTCCACGCCTCTCTCGACAACGTCGCCGCCGACCGCCGCCTCCGCCTCTCCACCGACATCCGCTACCAGCGCGCCGGCGACCCCATCGACTGGCGCTGGCAGAACGACTGGTTCGACGGCGACGGCCTCTGAGCGGCCTGCCTGCAGTCCCGCCGTGCTGACCACGCGGGGTCTCGATACGCCCCTGCGGGGCTACTCGACCAGCAAGGGGCGCGCACAACATCAGCTGAGAGCAGGGTCCCTCGCCTGACAGCGGAGGCCACCCCTTCTCAGCTGATGTTGTGCAGCGCCGCAGGCCCTTCATGCTGATCGAGCAGCCCGCGCAGCGGGCGTATCGAGATCCACCGTCGCCGAGACGTCGGTCTGCAGCCGGCGTGCTGACGGTGGGTGGGTCTCGATACGCCCCTGCGGGGCTACTCGACCAGCAAGGGGCCCGCACAACATCAGCTGAGAGCGGGGGGCGTCGCCTGACAGCGGAGGCCACCCCTTCTCAGCTGATGTTGTGCAGCGCCCGAGCGCTCCCCTGCGAACGGAGTAGCCCGCGCAGCGGGTCCTTCATGCTGATCGAGTAGCCGGCGCAGCCGGCGTATCGAGATCCACCGTCATCACGACACGAGGCCGGCAGACCCGCCCTCTCGACGACGTCGGGTCTCGATACGCCCCTGCAGGGCTACTCGACCAGCATGCGAGGGGGACCTCCGCTGACCAGGCGACCCCCGCAGACGCACGAACGGCCGGCCCCCCGTGGGGAGCCGGCCGTCGGTCGTGCAGTCGTCCCTACAGCCCCTGCGCGAGGCGGTAGTACGCCGCGTTCGAGCGGATGTCGGCCTCGAAGCCGCGGAGGGTGGTCGACTCGTCGATGACGAGGAGCTCGACGCCGGCGATGCGGGCGAAGTCCTCCCACGCCTCCAGGCCGATCTGCGTCGTCATGACGGTGTGGTGCGCGGCGCCGGCCGTGATCCAGGCCGCGGCGCTGGTGCCGAAGTCGGGGGCGGGCTGCCAGACGGCACGGCCGACCGGCAGGTGCGGCAGCGTCTGCGGCGGCTCGACGGTGGTCACCTTGTTCGCGACCAGGCGGAAGCGCTCGCGCACGTCGCTCAGCGCGACGACGACCGCGGCGCCGGCGTCGGCGGTGAAGACCAGGCGCACCGGGTCCTCACGGCCGCCGATGCCCAGCGGGTGGATCTCGAGCGACGCGCGCTTCGACGACAGCGACGGCGACACCTCGAGCATGTGCGCGCCGAGGATGAGCTCCTCGCCGGGCGTCATGTCGTAGGTGTAGTCCTCCATCAGGCTGGTGCCGCCGGGCAGGCCGGCGCCCATCACCGCGGCGATGCGGATGAGGACGGCGGTCTTCCAGTCGCCCTCGCCGCCGAAGCCGTAGCCGTCGGCCATCAGGCGCTGCACGGCGAGACCCGGGAGCTGACGCAGCCCGCCGAGGTCCTCGAAGCTGTCGGTGAACGCCTCGAAGCCGCCCTCCTCCAGGAAGGAGCGCAGGCCGATCTCGACCGCCGCGCCGTAGCGGAGCGACTCGTGGCGCTCGCCGCCGGGGAGCAGCTCGGGCACCACGTCGTAGCTCTCGACGTACTCCGCGACCAGCGCGTCGATGTCGGCGTCGGTCGCGGCGTCCACGCGCTCGACGAGCTCGTTGACGCCCCAGGTGTTGACGCTGACGCCGAGGCGGATCTCGGCCTCGGTCTTGTCGCCCTCGGTGACGGCGACGTTGCGCATGTTGTCGCCGAAGCGGGCGACCTTCATGCTCTGCGAGGCCGACCAGCCGGCCGCGGCGCGCGACCAGATGCCGATCGACTCGGTGACGCGGGCGTCGCTCGCGTGGCCGACGACCGTCTTCCGCGGCACGCTCATCCGGCTGAGGATGTAGCCGTGCTCGCGGTCGCCGTGCGCGGCCTGGTTGAGGTTCATGAAGTCGAAGTCGATGTCCTGCCACGGCAGGGCGACGTTCGCCTGGGTGTGGAAGTGCAGCAGCGGCTTGGCCAGCGCGTCGAAGCCGTGGATCCACATCTTCGAGGGGCTGAAGGTGTGCATCCAGGTGATGACGCCCACGACGGAGTCGTCGGAGTTCGCCTCGATCATCGTGCGGCGGATCGCGTCGGAGCTCTTCAGCACCGGCTTCCACTCGATCGTGACGGGGATGTCGCTGGACTCGTTCAGCTGCGCGACGACGGCCTGCGACTGCTCGGCGACCTGGCGGAGGGTGTCCTCGCCGTAGAGGTCCTGGCTGCCGGTGAGGAACCAGACGGTGCGGGTCGCGAGGTCGGGGATGATGCTGCGGGTCATGCGAGTGCTCCGGTGGGGTTCTGTCCGTAGACGTTCTGGTAGCGGTCGAACAGGGCGTCGATCGACTCCTGCGGGATGGGGACGAGCTCGCCGCCCTGGCGCGCGATGTGCACGGTGCGGGCGACGTCCTCGGTCATCACCGCGGCCTTGACGGCGTCCTTCGCGTCCTTGCCGATGGTGAAGACGCCGTGGTTCTGCATCAGGACGGCGCGCGAGCGGTGCCCGGTGAGCGTCGAGACGACGCCGCGGCCGATCGAGTCGTCGCCGATGATCGCGAACGGGCCGAGCGGGATCTCGCCGCCGAACTCGTCCGCCATCGCCGTGATGACGCAGGGGATCGCCTCGGCGCGGGCCGCCCAGGCGGTGGCGTAGGTGGAGTGCGTGTGCACCTGGCCGCCGACCTCGGGCATCTCGCGGTAGACGTAGGCGTGCGCGGCGGTGTCGCTGGACGGGCTGCGCTCGGACCCGAGGCTGCCCGGGACGACGGTGCCGTCGAGGTCGCAGAGGATCATGTTCTCGGGCGCGAGGTCGTCGTAGGAGACGCCGCTCGGCTTGATCACGAAGAGGTCGGCGCCGGGCACGCGGCCGGAGATGTTGCCGCCGGTCCAGATGACGAGGCCGTAGCGGACGAGCTCGGCGTGCAGGCGGGCGACGTCCTCGCGGACGCGGGCGATCGCCGCCTCGACCTCGGGGCCGAACCCGGCGGGCGCAGCGGTCGTGCTGTCGGTCATGCGGTGTCTCCTTGCGTGGTGAGGGTGTCGACGGCCGTCTGCTCGACGGCGAGGCCGGCGCGGTAGCGCTCGAGGTAGGCGGTGAAGCCGGCGACGTCGGCGCCGTCGGGCGCCACCGTCTCGAAGCCGGCGTCGCCGAAGACCTGCTCGGTCAGGTAGGAGTCGAGGGTCGTCCCCTCCTGCAGGCGGAAGGCGGCGAGCACCGCCATGCCCCAGGGGCCGCCCTCGGAGGCGGTCGCGGCGACCGAGACGGGGGCGTCGAGCGCTCCGGCGAGGAAGCGCTGGGCGACTCCGGCCGTGCGGAACATGCCGCCGTGCGCGAACATCTCGTCGATCACGACGCCCTCGCCGGCCAGCACGCGCATGCCGAGCGCGAGCGTGCCGAACACGCCGTAGAGCTGCGCGCGCATGAAGTTGGCCAGCGTCAGGCGGGAGTCGGGGGTGCGCACCACCAGCGGGCGGCCCTCGACGAGCCCGGCGATCGGCTCACCCGCGAGGTGGTTGTAGGCGAGGAGCCCGCCCGCGTCCGCCTCGCCGGCGAGCGCCTCCGCGAAGAGGGTGCCGTAGACGGCGTCGCTGTCGGAGGGGCCGCCCGAGGCCGCGGCGAACCGCGAGAACAGGCCGACCCAGGTGGCGAGCTCGCTCGCGCCGTTGTTGCAGTGCACCATCGCGACGAGGTCGCCGGCCGGAGTCGCGACCAGGTCGAGCTCGTGGTGCACGCTCTCGAGCGGGCGCTCCAGGACGACCATCGCGAAGATGCTCGTGCCGGCGCTGACGTTGCCGGTGCGCGGGGCGACGGAGTTGGTGGCGACCATGCCGGTGCCGGCGTCGCCCTCGGGCGGGCAGAACGGGACGCCGGCCTGGAGGGCGCCGGTCGGGTCGAGCAGCAGCGCGCCCTCGGCGGTGAGCTCGCCGGCCGCGGCGCCCGCGGGGAGGACCGCCGGCAGCAGCTCGCGCAGCGGCGGCAGGGTGCCGGCGACGCGGGCGTCGTAGCGCTCGAGGACGGTCTCGTCGTAGTCGCGGGTCGCCGGGTCGGTGGGGACCATGCCGGAGGCGTCGCCGACTCCGAGGACCTTCTCGCCGGTCAGGCGCCAGTGCACGTAGCCCGCGAGGGTGGTGAGGAAGTCGATCTTCTCGACGTGCGGCTCGGAGTCGAGGACCGCCTGGTGCAGGTGGGCGAGCGACCAGCGCAGTGGGATGTTCGCGCCGAACAGCTCGGTCAGCTCGGCCGACGCGGGGCCGGTGCTGGTGTTGCGCCAGGTGCGGAACGGGACGAGCAGCTCGCCGGCCTCGTCGAAGGCGAGGTAGCCGTGCATCATCGCGGAGACGCCGAGCGCCCCGACCGTGGTGAGGCGCGCGCTGTGGCGCTTCTCGGCATCGGCGACGAGGTCGGCGTAGGCGGCCTGGAGCCCCTCGTGCACGGCGTCGAGCGAGTACGTCCAGCGGCGGTCGACGAGCTGGTTCTCCCACTCGTGGCTGCCGACGGCGAGGACCACGGACGGGTCGGCCGCGTCGACGAGACAGGCCTTGATGCGGGTGGAGCCGAGCTCGATCCCGAGGGCGGTCGCGCCGCTCGTGATCGCCTCGGCGGGGGGCCGTCGCTGGTCCATTGCACTCCTCGCTGAGGGCCATGTGACCGTTCACAAAGCCACGGGCCAGCGTAGGCGAACGGGCGCGCGATCGGCAAGCGCGCCGCTCCTGCGTGCTGGCAGCGGACGCCCGCAGGGCGCGACCTCCATGCTGATCGAGTAGCGCCCGGAGGGCGCGAATCGAGATCCACCGTCCGGCGAAGCCGCTTCGCGTCTCGGCGGTGAGGGAAAGCACGCGGCGGTCTTCAGTCATGCTGGTCGAGTAGCCCCGCAGGGGCGTATCGAGACCCGCCGTCCCCAGCAGGGCGGGCCTGCAGACTCGTCTTCTCACGCGGGTGGATCTCGATACGCCCGCGGTGCGGGCTACTCGATCACCATGGCTTCCCCTCCGCAGGAGGTGATCTTTCCCAGGAGACCCGCAGTCTTCATGCTGGTCGAGTAGCCCCGCAGGGGCGTATCGAGACCCGCCGTCAGCGCCTCCGCCTCAGACCGCCCGCGTCGAGTCCCGCTCCACCAGCACCGGCGGCACCGGCCGGTCGACGGCGGCCGGCTCGCCGCGCAGCTCCGCCAGCACCACGCCGATCGTGCGGCGGCCGACCTCGGCGAAGTCCTGCCGGATCGTCGTCAGCGGCGGTCGGTAGTGCGCGGCCTCGGGCACGTCGTCGAACCCGACGACACTGAGGTCCTCGGGAACCCGCACGCCGCGGTCCGCGCAGGCGTGCAGCAGCCCGAGCGCCATCTGGTCGTTCCCGGCCACCACCGCGGTGAGGTCGGCGACCTCGTCGAGCAGCCGCCGTCCCGCCCGATAGCCGGACTCCGCGGTCCAGTCGCCGCCGATCACCGCGGCCGGCTCCAGCCCCGCCTCCGCCATCCGGGCGGTGAACCCGTCGAGTCGGGCGTGCGCCTCCACCCAGTGCTGCGGACCGGCGAGGTGGGCGATCCGGGTGTGGCCGAGCGCGAGGAGGTGCTCGGCGGCGAGCCGCGCACCGGCGGCCTGGTCGACGAGGAGTCGCGGGTCGGCCCCGCGCCCCGCCGCCCCGAGGGTGACGAACGGCACTCCGATCGCGAGGCTCTCGATCGCCTCGAGCGCGCGCTCCTGCGGCGCGAGCACGACGATCGCCTCGACCGCCTCGCGCTGTAGGTGCTCGAGCGCGGCGGCCAGCGACTCCGCGTCGGGCGCCGCGTTGACCACGGGCACCCGGTAGCCGGCGTCGCGCGCGGCCTGCTCGATCGCGGCCATCGCCGTGGCGGTGCCGTAGAAGCTGTGGCTCTCGGCGGCGAGGATGCCGATCAGCCCGGAGCGGCCCGCTGCCAGCGCCCGAGCCGCGGCGCTGCGCCGGAAGCCGAGGTCGTCGATGGCCGCGAGCACCTTGTCGCGGGTGCGCGGCCGGACCTGCGGGCTGTCGTTGAGCACGCGCGACACCGTCTGGTACGAGACGCCCGCGCTGACCGCGACGTCGCGGATCGTCGGCTGTCTCGGCATGGGGTCACCGTAGCGCCCGGCGCGGGCGGCCGCGTCGGCCCACCCTGCTGGTCGTGCAGCCCGGCCGCGGTCTCCGCTCGCCGGCCGAGCAGCCCCGCAGGGGCGTCTGCATGCTGGTCGAGCAGCTCCGCAGGGGCCGCTGCATGCTGGTCGAGTAGCCCCGCAGGGGCCGCTGCATGCTGGTCGAGTAGCCCCGCAGGGGCCGCTGCATGCTGGTCGAGTAGCCCCGCAGGGGCGTATCGAGACCCGCCGTCCTCAGCAGGGCGGGTCTGCAGACCGATGTTCTGACGCTGGTCGATCTCGATACGCCCGCTGCGCGGGCTACTCGATCAGCATGGACAGCCCTGCACCGCCAGGGTGATCAATCCGGAACGCAAGGATGCGGCGGCGTCCCGTCATGCTGGTCGAGCCGCCCCGCAGGCACCTCTGCATGCTGGTCGAGCCGCCCTGCAGGGGCCCGTGCATGTTGATCGAGCAGCCCCGGAAGGGCCGCTGCATGTCGATCGAGCAGCCCCGCAGGCACCGCTGCATGTTGGTCGAGTAGCCCCGCAGGGGCGTATCGAGACCCGCCGCTCGGCAGAACATCAGCCGAGAGCGTCCCTCATCGCCCCTCGGCGATGAGAGCCATTCCTGGCCGATGTTCTGCGCGGCCTCCGTCCCGTCGCCCTCGTCCAGCCCCGCTCGCTACGGTGAAGCTGAGGATTCACTCACGCAGTCAGGAGCCGGACGTGGAGAACCAGCAGATCGCGGCGCTCGTCGCCCTCGTCGTCGCCATCGCGGTGGTCGGATCGGTCATCGCGACCGTGCTGCGGATGCGCGCGGGCGCACCGGGAGCGCGCCCGGCCTCACGGGACGGCGGCTCGACCGCCGCGACGGGCGACAGCAGCTCGAGCGGGTCGGACACCCGCGACGGCCGCGCCGACGACGGCGGCTCCCCGGACGGCGGCTCGTCGGACAGCGGAAGCTCCGACGGCGGCGGCGGCGGCTCGGACGGTGGAGGCGGCGGCGGCTCGGACGGTGGAGGCGGCGGCGGCTCGGACGGTGGAGGCGGCGGAGGCGGCGACTGAGCCACGGCACCGCCCACCGATTCTGGAGGCCCGCCCCACTTCCGGCTCGCGCAAGCACCTCCGGCTCGCTGAATCCGCCGATCTCCGCGAGCCGAGGCCCGTTCCACGTGCCGAAGGTGACGGGCCCGATCTTCGGCTCGCGGAGTCACCGCTGGCTCGCCGAATCTCGCGGTTTCCGCGTGCCGACGTTCATCCCACGTGCCGGAGACGACACCGGTCACGCCGGGTCCGCGCGAGCGCCCGCCGGCGTCAGTGCTGGTGCAGGACCGCCCAGGCGAGCAGCGAGTCGAGCCGGCGGATGTCCGCTCCGCGCCCGAGCTTCACCTTGATGTGCCCGGCCCGCGTCCACAGCTCGACCTCGGAGTTGAGGTCGAACGTGCCCGCGTTCTCGCTCGACCACATGTTGATCGAGCTGTACGGCAGCGAGTAGATCTCGACCTTCTTGCCGGTCAGCCCCTGGGCGTCGCGCACGATGAGCCGCTTCGTGGTGAAGGTGGCGGAGTCGCGGAGCGTGCGGAACGACGCGACCGCCTTCTCCCCCTCCACCAGGAGGGAGTCGACGTCGGCGGGGACCGGGATCTCCTGCGCGAGGGTCCAGGTGAGCAGCGGTGCAGTGTCCATCGCACCACCCTGGCCGAGCGGGGCCGCGCCCGCATCCGCCGCGCGCCGGAGCGCCCAGGCTCCGCTGATTCCCGCGGGAGATGCTGGGGCATGCCCCTCGCCGTCCCCGACGCCCTCGTCCCGCTCGCCCTGCGCCTGGCCCGCGCCAACCGCACGTTCGTCAGCGCGGACGGCGCTCGCCGCCGGATCCGCGAGAACGCCCTCCGGCCGGCCCGCTTCGGCCCGCCCCCGCGCCTGCGACCCGGAGTGCGCGTCGACGTCGAGCAGGTCGGCGGCTGGCCGGTCTACACGATCCGCCCGCAGCGCATCCGCGGCGGGGTCGTCTACGCCCACGGCGGCGGCTGGGTCAACGAGATCGCGCCGCAGCACTGGTGGCTGGCGGCGCGCATCGCGGACGAGGCCTCTGCGGCGGTCACCCTGCCGATCTACCCGCTGGTCCCGTTCGGCACGGCCCTCGAGGCGCGCGACGGCGTCCGCGCGCTCGTGCACCGGAGTCTCGACCGGTACGGCGCGACGGCGCTCGCCGGCGACTCCGCGGGCGGCCAGATCGCGCTGTCGACGGCTCTCGCCCTCCGCGACGAGGGCGTCGTCCTGCCGTCGACCACGCTGATCTCGCCCGCGCTCGATCTCTCCTGGAGCAACCCGCGCATCCCGGAGGTGCAGCCGAGCGATCCGTGGCTCGGCACCCCGGGCGGCCGCGTCCTGGCCGAGAAGTGGCGCGGCGAGCTCGACCTGCTCGACCCGATCGTCAGTCCGCTCTTCGGCGACCTCGCCGGCCTCGGACCGCTGAGCGTCTACACCGGCACCCGCGACGTCCTGAACCCCGACGCGCACGTCCTCGCCGAGAAGGCGGCGGCGGCCGGTGTGCCGTTCGAGCTGCACGAGGCGGTCGGCCAGCTGCACGTGTACCCGCTGGTGCCGACCCGCGCGGGCCGGGAGGCGCAGCACGACCTGGTCGACGGCCTCCGGGCGGCGCTCTGACCCCGGGCGCGACCTCCGGCTCGCGGAATCGCCTCCGGCTCGCGAGAATCTCGCGATTCCACGAGCCTGAGCTGCTTCTGCGTGCCGGAAGGCGTCGGAGCGACCTCGGGCTCGCGGAAGCACCTCCGGCTCGTCGAAACGGGCCGATCCCGCGTGCCGAGGCTCGTTCCGCGTGCCGGCGGATGCGGAAGCGACGTCGGGCTCGCGAAAACACCTCCGGCTCGTCGAAACGCCGCGATTCCACGTGCCGGCACTCGTTCCGCGTGCCGGAACGTGCCGGAGCCACCTCAGGCTCGCGGAAACACGTCCGGCTCGTCTGAACGCCGCGATTCCGCGTGCCGGAGCGCGTTCCGCGTGCCGGAGGTCATGCGGAAGCGACATCGGGCTCGCGGAAGCACCTCCGGCTCGTCGAAACGCCGCGATTCCACGTGCCGGAGCGCGTTCCGCGTGCCGGAGGTCATGCGGAAGCGACGTCGGGCTCGCGGAAGCACCTCCGGCTCGTCGAAACGCCGCGATTCCGCGTGCCGGAGCTCGTTCCGCGTGCCGGAGGTCATGCCGGAGCGACGTCGGGCTCGCGGAAGCACCTTCGGCTCGTCGAAACGCCGGGTTTCCGCGTGCCGGAGCTCGTTCCGCGAGCCGGAGTTCATCTCTGTCAGCCGGACGGCCCGATCGGCCCCCGGATCCCGCACCCGACGGCGCTCAGGACCCCGCTCGCCGGCCGGTCACACCCCGCCGCCGTGCACAACGAAGGCTGGAAGCCCCGAATCCGTCGAGAAACGGTCGGATCGGCCCTTCCAGCCTGAGTTGTGCGCGGATTCCCGCCGAGACCTACGCGCCCCAGCTCGACTGCGTGCCGCCGACGCGCTCCTCCGCCAGAGCCTGCGCGTGGCCCGACGCCGCATACGCCGCCATCGGGTCGGCCGGCAGCCCGCGCTCCGAGCGCCAGGCCGCGAGGGCGGGGCGGACGTCGGAGTAGAAGGCGTCCATGAAGATTCCGTTCGCGCCGAGCACGTCGCCGGCGAGCTGGGCCTCCTCGAGGGCTGCGCGGTCGACGAGCAGCGCGCGCGCCGTCATCTCCTGCACGTTGAGCACCGAGCGGATCTGGCCGGGGATCTTGTCCTCGACGTTGTGGCACTGGTCGAGCATGAAGGCGACGGGCGAGTCCGGGCCGTAGCCGCCGCCGCGCACCACCTCGTAGAGGATGCGGAACAGCTGGAACGGGTCGGCCGCTCCGACGATCAGGTCGTCGTCGGCGTAGAAGCGCGAGTTGAAGTCGAACGAGCCGAGCTTCCCGAGGCGCAGCAGCTGGGCGACGATGAACTCGATGTTGGTGCCCGGCGCGTGGTGTCCGGTGTCGAGGCAGACCAGGGCGCGGTCGCCGAGCGCGGCGACGTGGGCGTAGGAGGTGCCCCAGTCCGGAACATCGGTGTGGTAGAACGCGGGCTCGAAGAACTTGTACTCGAGGACCAGGCGCTGCTCGGTGCCGAGGCGCTCGTAGATGGCGGCGAGGGAGTCGGCGAGGCGGTCCTGACGGCCGCGGATGTCCTGCTGTCCCGGGTAGTTGGAGCCGTCGGCGAGCCAGATCTTGAGGTCGCGCGAGCCGGTCGCGTCCATGATGTCGATGCAGGCGAGGTGGTGGTCGATCGCCTTCTGGCGGATCACCGGGTCGGAGTGCGTGAGCGAGCCGAACTTGTAGTCGTCGTCCTGGAAGGTGTTCGAGTTGATCGTGCCCAGCGCGACGCCCTTCGAGGCGGCGAACTCGCCCAGCGCCGCGTAGTCGTCGACCTTGTCCCAGGGGATGTGCAGCGCGACGCTCGGCGCGAGGCCGGTCAGCTCGTTGACCTTCGCCGCGTCCGAGATCTTCTCCTCGATGGTCCGCGGGGTGCCCGGCGTGCTGAACACCTTGAAGCGGGTGCCGGAGTTGCCGAACGCCCACGAGGGCAGTTCGATCGCCTGCTGCTCGAGCTGGCGGAGGATGTCGGGGCTGAGGTCGGTCACGGCGGGGTCCTTCTGTGCGGGGCGATCCGGCCGTGCGGTGGAGCGCCGACCGGGCGGCACCGTATGAATCGTTTCACAGCGCCGTGGGGCGAGCGTATCGCTCCGCTTCCCGGGCTGTCAAAGGCCTGCAGAGAGGGGGCACGCCTGCGGTGCCGCCGGATGAGATGATTCCCGGATCGCGCGCAGCCCTGCGATCCGCGACGACCCGAGGAGACGATGTGCCGTCGATCAGTGTCCGCGAGGTCGCCGCTCGCGCCGGAGTCTCGGTCGGCACCGTCTCGAACGTGCTCAACCGCCCCGAGAAGGTGGGCGCCGAGTCCGTCCGCCGCGTGCAGTCCGCGATCGCCGAGCTCGGCTTCGTCCGCAACGACGCGGCCCGCCAGCTCCGCGCCGGCCGCAGCCGCAGCATCGGGCTCGTCGTGCTCGACGCCGGCAACCCGTTCTTCGCCGAGCTCGCCCGGGGTGCCCAGGCCCGCGCCGCCGAGGCAGGGCTCTCCGTGCTCCTCGCGAGCACCGACGCCGAGGCCGACCGCGAGGACTCCTACCTCGATCTGTTCGAGGAGCAGCGGGTGAGCGGGGTGCTGATCTCGCCGCAGGGGGAGGGGTCGGCGCGGCTCGACCGCCTCCGCGCGCACGGCATCCCCTGCGTGCTGGTCGACCGGGAGTCGGGTGACAGCGCGTTCTCGTCGGTCGCGGTCGACGACGTCGCCGGCGGGCGGCTCGCGGTCGAGCACCTGCTCGGGCTCGGGCGCCGCCGGATCGCCGTGGTCGGCGGGCCGGAGTCGATCCGTCAGGTCGCGGACCGGTTCGCCGGCGCGCGCGAGGCCGTGGGGGCGGTGCCGGGCGCGACGCTCGAGGTGCTGCCGACGCCGGGGCTCACCGTGCTGGACGGCCGGGCCGCGGGCCGGGCGCTCGCCGAGCGCGCTCCCGCCGACCGCCCTGACGCCGTCTTCTGCGCGAACGACCTGCTCGCGGTCGGCGTGCTGCAGGGGCTGATGCTGCTGGGCGAGCTGCGGGTGCCGGAGGACGTGGCGCTGATCGGCTACGACGACATCGCCTTCGCGACCGCGACCATCGTGCCGCTGTCGAGCATCCGGCAGCCGAGCGCCCTGATCGGCGCGACCGCCGTCGAGCTGCTCCTCGAGTCCGAGCCCCGCCAGGTCGTCTTCCAGCCCGAGCTCGTCGTCCGCGCCTCGACCGCCGGCTGACCCGCGCGTCCGCCCCCTCCCGCGAGATGCCACTTGTGTGCACTTCTCACGGCGTGTCGCGCTCATAAGTGGCATCTCGCGGAGACGGGCAGAACGGGGGACCTCCGCCCGGAGGCTGAGCGCGCTGGTAGCGTTTAGTGGGCCGGGTCCAAGAAACGCGGCTTCCCCCTCCTGACGAAAGCCGCCATGACTCTGCGCCGTTCCGCCCTCGCCGCCCTCGCGGCCTCCGCCCTCCTGCTGACCGGCTGCACCGCCGCGTCCGACGGCGACGCCGGGGGAGACTCCAGCACCCCGGTCGCCGACGGCGTCCTCACCTACGCGACCGGCGACGCCGAGCCCACCTGCCTCGACCCGCACGTCGGCGGCAACTACCCGCAGGCGCTGCTCGCGACCCAGGTCCTGGAGTCGCTCGTCTCGCGCAGCGACGACGGCACCATCACCCCGTGGCTCGCGGAGTCGTGGACCGTCTCGGACGACGCGCTCAGCTACGACTTCACCCTCCGCGAGGGCCTGACCTTCACCGACGGCACCCCGCTCGACGCCGACGCGGTCGCCGCCAACATCGAGCACCTGCAGGACCCGGCGACGAAGTCCTCCACCGGCTACCTCGCCGTCGCGAAGGTCGAGTCGGTCACCGCCGTCTCGCCGACCGTCGCCCGCTTCGCGCTCAGCGCCCCTGACAGCGCGCTGCTCGAGTCGCTCTCGCAGCCGTGGACCGCGATCGAGTCGCCCACCGGCATCGCCCGCGGCGAGGAGGCGAACTGCGAGGCGCCCGTCGGCACCGGTCCGTTCACGGTGACGGAGTGGGTCAAGCAGGACCACGTGACCCTCACCCGCAACGATGCTTACGACGCCGCGACCGGCCCGACCGGCGAGGGCCACGACGGCCCCGCCTACCTCTCCAGCATCACCTGGCGCTTCATCCCCGACTCCGCCACCCGCTACGCGGCACTGCAGGCGGGCGAGGTCGACGTGATCGACAACGCCCAGCCCGACACGCTCGCGGCCGCCACCGACGCCTCCGACCTGGTCGAGATCGACGCGCCCCGCCCCGGCTCGGTGAACCGCCTCGAGCTCAACTCCGGCCAGGCGCCCTTCGACGACGAGAGCGTGCGCGAGGCGTTCATCCGCGCCGTCGGCGTGAACGACGCCATCGACTCCCTCTTCTTCGGCACCGCCGAGCGCTCGTACTCGCCGCTGTCGAGCAGCGAGGCGACCGCGTACTCCGACCCGTCGCTCTTCGAGGACGCCGGCTCGGACGACGAGATCGCCGCCGCGGAGGACCTCCTCACGGCCGCGGGCTGGGTCGACTCCGACGGCGACGGGATCCGCGAGAAGGACGGCGCCCCGCTCGTCCTGCGCCTCCCGGTCAGCACCAACCAGTCGATCCCGGCCGAGCAGTCGCTGTTCGAGCAGATCCAGGCGTCGGCGAAGGTCGCCGGCTTCGACGTGCAGATCAGCCTGCTCGACCTCTCCAGCTGGTACACCGCGCTCGCGGCGAACGAGTACGAGCTGGTCAGCGCGCCGTACACGAAGGTCGGACCGGACGTCCTGCGCACGCTCTACGCGTCCTCCGGCATCACCCCGGCGCCGAGCGGCTACTTCGCCAACCACGCCCAGGTGAACGACCCCGCCCTCGACGCCCTGCTCGAGCAGGCGAGCGCGACCGTCGACGAGACCGAGCGCGCCGACCTCTACTCCCAGGCGCAGCGGATCGTGCTCGAGGGCTACTGGATCCTGCCGCTCTACGACCAGCAGAACCACTACCTGCACCGCTCGGCCGTCCAGGGCGTCGCCGCCCTGGCCACCGTCTCGACCCCCTGGTTCGCGGACGCCTGGCTCTGACCGCGCAGGGCACCCCTGCCGATCGAGGAGCGGCGCCGCCGCCGCCCTGCCGATCGAGGAGCGGCGCAGCCGCCCCCATGTTGGTCGAGTAGCCGCGGAGCGGCGTATCGAGACCCGCCGTGTCCAGCACGGGGGATCTCGATACGCCCAGTACGAGGGCTACTCGATCAGCATGATCCGCACCCCGGTCGAGCAGTGGCCCCCGTGCTGGTCGGACAGCCACGCAGCGGCCCCCATGCTGGTCGAGTAGCCGCGCCGCGGCGTATCGAGACCCGCCGTGTCCAGCAGGGTGGATCTCGATACGCCCGCTCCGCGGGCTACTCGATCAGCATGGTTCGCACGCCGGTCGAGCAGCGGCGCAGCCTCCTCCACGCTGGTGAAGGAGCGGTGCACTCTCCTCCTCCATGCTGGTCGAGTAGCCGCGAAGCGGCGTATCGAGACCCACCCGCAGAAACCCGCACCCCCGAGAGGAGCCTCCGATGATCCGCCTCCTCCTGCGCCTCGGCGGCGCGCTCGTGGTGCTCTGGGCGGTCGCGACGGCCGTGTTCTTCCTCATCCGCCTGATCCCCGGCGACCCGGCGCAGGCGATCCTCGGCGGCCCCGGCTCGCAGGCGTCTCCGGAGGCGCTCGCCGCGGTCCGCGAGCAGTACGGCCTCGACCAGCCGCTGCTCGTGCAGTACCTCACCCAGCTCGGCCGCCTCGCCCGCGGCGACCTCGGCACCTCCTACTCCCTGCGCACCCCCGTCGCCGACCTGCTCGCCCAGCAGCTGCCCGGCACCCTCCTGCTGGCCGCGCTCGCGCTGACGCTCGCGTGGATCCTCGCCCTCGCCACCGCGCTCTGGTCCACCCGCGGCGGCCGGGTCGCCGCCGCGATCGGCTCCGGCCTCGAGCTGACCGCCGCCGCCCTCCCGCACTTCTGGCTCGCCACCGTGCTGATCGCCGTCTTCGCAACCGCGCTGCGCTGGTTCCCGCCGGTCAGCACCGGCTCCGCGAACGGCCTCGTCCTCCCGGCGCTGACCCTCGCGATCCCGCTCGCCGGCTTCCTCGGCCAGGTGATGCGCCGCTCCCTCCTCGACGCGCTGGAGTCGCCGTTCGTGCTCGCCGCCCGCGCCCGCGGCGAGGGCGAGCTCGGCATCCGGCTCCGGCACGCGCTCCGGCACGCGGTGCTGCCGGGCGTCTCGCTCTCGGGCTGGGCGTTCGGCTACCTGATCGGCGGCGCGGTGGTGGTCGAGACGATCTTCGCCCGGCCCGGCCTCGGCCGCACCCTGCTGGCCGCGGTGACCGTCCGCGACGTGCCCGTCGTCACCGGCGTGGTCCTCGTGACCGCCCTCGCCTACATCGTCGTCACCCTCGCGACGGACCTCGTCGCCCGCCTCGTCGACCCGCGCCTCGCCGCCGCCCGCCCGCAGGAGGCCCGCGCGTGAGCGAGCTCGAGCTGCGCGCCGCCCGCCCCGCGCGCCGGGCCGCCGGCCGCCTCCGCGTCGGCGAGCTCCTCGCCCTCGCCTTCGTCGTGCTGCTGCTGCTCGCGGCCCTCGCGCCCGGCTTCCTCGCCCCCTTCGATCCGCTCGCGATCGCCCCGCGCGACGCCTTCGGCCCGCCCTCCGCGGCCCACCTCCTCGGCACCGACGAGTCGGGCCGCGACGTGCTCAGCCGCCTGATCTCCGGCGCCGGCGCCTCCCTCCTCATCGGCGTCAGCGCCACCGCCATCGGCCTCGTGCTGGGCGCGGTGCTGGGCGTCGCCGCGGCGTTCGGCGGCCGCTTCATCGACGGAGTGATCGGCCGGGTCCTCGAGGTCCTCTTCGCCTTCCCCGCGCTGCTGCTCGCGCTGCTGGTCATCGTGGTCACCGGCCCCGGAGTCGTCCCCGCGACGGTCGCGGTCGGCCTCTCGACCGCGCCCGGCTACGCGCGCATCCTGCGGACCCAGCTGCTCGGCATCCGCGACTCCGGCTACGTCGAGGCCGCGCGGGTGCTCGGCCACTCCTCGCCGCGGATCCTGCTCGCGCACGTGCTGCCGAACACCTTCGGCCCGCTTGCGGTGCTGGCGACGCTCGGCGTCGGGCAGGCGATCGTCTGGGCCTCGGCGCTCAGCTACCTCGGCCTCGGGGCCGAGCCGCCGGCGCCGGAGTGGGGCGCGATGCTCTCCGCCGGCCGCACCTACCTCTCGAGCGCCTGGTGGCTGACGGTGTTCCCGGGGCTCGCGATCGTGCTGACCACGCTCGCGACCACGGTCCTCGGCGGCCGGCTGAGGGGTGCGCGATGAGCGCCGGGCGAGCCGGCAGCGCCGCCGTGGTGGAGGACCTCCGCGTCGCCTTCGACGGCGTCGAGATCGTGCACGGGGTGTCCTTCCGCATCGAGCCGGGGGAGTGCGTCGCGATCGTCGGCGAGTCCGGCTCCGGCAAGAGCGTGACCGCGCGGGCGCTGCTCGGGCTCAGCGGGGGAGCGGCGACCGGCAGCGTCCGGGTCGGCGACCAGGAGGTGATCGGCGCGGGCGCGCGGACGCTGCGCCGCCTCCGGGGTGCCGGCGTCGGCTTCGTGCCGCAGGACGCGCTGCTCTCGCTCGATCCGCTGCGCCCGATCGGCCGCGAGATCGCCGACGTGCTGCGCCTGCACTCCCGGCTGTCCGCGGCGGAGGCGTCGGCGCGGGTGGCCGAGGTGCTCGCGAGCGTCGGCATGCCCGACCCGGAGGAGCGGATGCGCGACCGCTCCGGCGAGCTCTCCGGCGGGCTCCGCCAGCGCGCGCTGCTGGCCGCCGCGATCGCCCTCGACCCGCCGCTGCTGGTGGCCGACGAGCCGACCACCGCCCTCGACGTCACCGTGCAGGCGCGGGTGCTCGAGCTGTTCGCCGAGCAGAAGGCGCGCGGCCGGGCGCTGCTGCTGGTCTCGCACGACCTCGCCGTCGTCGCCGGGCTCGCCGACCGGATCCTGGTGCTCGCGGACGGCCGGGTCGTCGAGGACGGCCCGGCGGCGCGGGTGCTGCGCTCGCCGGAGTCGGTCCAGGCGCGGACGCTCGTCGCCGCGGTCCCGGCCGGGCGGCCGCGCGGCTCGCGGCTGACGGATCCGGACGCGCCCGTCGTCCCGCCCGCGCCGCCCGGCGGGCTGCTGCTGCGCGCGACCGACCTGGTCACCCGCTTCCCCCGGCCCGGCGGCGGCACCCGCACGGCCGTCGACGGCGTCGGCCTCGAGCTGCGCCGCGGCGAGACCCTCGGTCTCGTCGGCGAGTCCGGCTCGGGCAAGAGCACGGTCGCCCGGCTGCTGCTCGCGCTGCGCCGCCCGGATGCGGGCTCGGTCGAGTTCGACGGCGGTCCGTGGTCGGCGGTGACCGAGCGCGCGCGGCGACCGCTCCGCCCGCGGATCGGCGCGATCTACCAGGACAGCCTGTCGTCGTTCGACCCGCGCTGGAGCGTCGGCCGGCTGCTCCGCGATGCCGGGGCGAAGTCGGTGCCGGCCCTGCTCGAGAGCGTCGGCCTCGCGGCGTCGCTGGAGCGGCGCTCGCCGCGGACCCTCTCCGGCGGGCAGCGCCAGCGCGTCTCGATCGCGCGCGCCCTGGCGACCCGTCCCGACGTCCTGATCTGCGACGAGCCCGTCTCGGCCCTCGACGTCTCGGTGCAGGCGCAGATCCTCGACCTGCTCGACGACCTCCAGCGCCGCCACGGCCTCGCCCTGCTCCTGATCTCGCACGACCTCGGTGTCATCGCGCACATGAGCGACCGCATCGCCGTCATGCGCGACGGCCGCCTCGTCGAGTCCGGCCCGGCCGCCGCCGTCCTCGGCACCCCGCGCGAGGCCTACACCCGCCGCCTGCTGGCCGCGGCCCCCCGCCTCGACCGCCCCTGACGCCGCCCGCCGCCCCGAGACGTCGGCGGTGGCCTTGAATGCCCCCTTGCCTGCTGGTCGAGCAGCCCCGCAGCCCTGCTCATGCTGGTCGAGTAGCCCCGCAGGGGCGTATCGAGACCCGCCGTCATCAGCAGGGCGACTCTGCAGACGCGTCTTCCGACGGTGGTGGATCTCGATACGCCCGCTGCGCGAGCTACTCGATCAGCATGCATTGCCACGCACACTAGGCGGTGGGCCCTCTTCATGCTGGTCGAGTAGCCCCGCAGGGGCGTATCGAGACCCGCCGTCATCAGCAGTGCGTGTCTGCAGACTCGCCGTCCGACGGTGGTGGATCT
>NZ_SNYD01000003.1:0-336994 GCF_004362935.1 Rathayibacter sp. PhB1 | reverse complement strand
CTTCATGCTGGTCGAGTAGCCCCGCAGGGGCGTATCGAGACCCGCCGTCATCAGCAGTGCGTGTCTGCAGACTCGCCGTCCGACGGTGGTGGATCTCGATACGCCCGCTGCGCGGGCTACTCGATCAGCATGCATCGCCACGCGCAGCAGGCCGTGGGCCCTTTTCATGCTGGTCGAGTAGCCCCGCAGGGGCGTATCGAGACCCGCCGTCATCAGCAGTGCGTGTCTGCAGACTCGCCGTCCGACGGTGGTGGATCTCGATACGCCCGCTGCGCGGGCTACTCGATCAGCATGGATTGCGTCCGCGTGTGTGCCCGCAGGCCCTGCTCATGCTGGTCGAGTAGCCCCGCAGGGGCGTATCGAGACCCCGCGCCCCGCTCACCGCAGCGGCCGCAGGAACTCCCGCACGTCCGCGACCAGCCGCTCCGGCTCCTCGAGCGCCGCGAAGTGCCCGCCGCGCTCGGGCACGTCCGTCCAGCGCACGATCGTGTGCGCGTCCTCGACGAAGCGCCGGATGCCGATGTCGTGCGCGAAGCAGAGCACCGCGGTCGGCACGCCCGAGTTCGCCGGCGGCGCACCCCAGTCGCCGCCCTGCGCGTAGCCGACGGACGCGGCCGAGCCCGCCGTCGCTGTGAACCAGTAGAGCGAGGCGTTCCCGAGCAGCAGATCGAGGCCCACGATCTCCTCGGCCGGGGTCTCCGCCGGATGCGTCCAGGCCTGGAACTTGTCCAGCATCCAGGCCAGCTGCGCGACGGGGGAGTCGCCGAGCAGCTCGCCGACGAGTCCCGGCCGGGTCGACTGGAGGGCGATGTAGCCGTACTCCTCCGTCATGAACTCGCGGGTCCGCCGCAGCCGGTCCTGCTCCAGCTCCGTGAGCGTCGCGGCCGTCTCGTCGTCGACGTCCGTCGCGAAGCCGAGCGTGCCGTTCACGTGCACGCCGATCACCCGCTCCGGCGCCACCCGCGCGACCTCGGGGGAGATGCTCGCGCCGAGGTCGCCGCCCTGCACGGCGAAGCGGTCGTACCCGAGCCGGTCCATCAGCGTCAGCCACGCCTCGGCGATCCGCCGCGTCGTCCAGTCGTCCGAGGCCAGCGGCGAGGAGAAGCCGAAGCCGGGGATCGACGGGATCACGACGTCGAAGGCGTCCGCCGCCTCGCCGCCGTGCGCGACCGGATCGGTCAGCGGACCGATCAGTCCGAGGAACTCGAGGAAGGACCCCGGCCAGCCGTGCGTCAGCAGCAGTGGGACGGCACCCGGCACGGCGGACCGCACGTGCGCGAAGTGGATCGCCTGCCCGTCGATCACCGTGCGGAACTGCGGCACCTCGTTCAGCCGCTCCTGGTACCGCGCCCAGTCGAACTCCGCCCAGGCCGACGCGAGCCGGCGGAGGACGCCGGTCGGCACGCCGGTGTCCCAGCCGTCGCCGGGCAGCGGCGCAGGGAACCGCGCGGCCCGGAGCCGGCGGCGGAGGTCGTCGACGTCGCTCTCGGCGATGTCGATGCGGAAGGGGGACACGCTCTCTGCTTCGCTCATGCACCCAGCCTGCCGACGAAGGCGGACAGCAGCCGTCCTGAATGGCGAAGCACCTCGGCCTTCATGCTGGTCGAGCAGCCCCGCAGGGGCGTATCGAGACCCACCCCTCTGCGCAGTGCGTGCCTGCAGACCGGTCTTCTGACGGTGGTGGATCTCGATACGCCCGCTGCGCGGGCTACTCGATCAGCATGCATACCGTCCGCAGGGGGGGCTTCATGCTGGTCGAGTAGCCCCGCAGGGGCGTATCGAGACCCACGATCTTCAGCAGTGGTGCTGCATGCGGGTGGATCTCGATACGCCCGCTGCGCGGGCTACTCGATCAGCATGAATTGCCGCCCGCCGCTCCCCAGGTCGCCCCCCGCCGCACCCGCCCGCCCGCACCGGTGCCCCCGCAGGGCATCCCTCGCCGTGCTCCCGCGCCGTAGCGTGACAGGCATGACGAACGACCCCGAGGCGCGCGACTTCCTGACCTCCCGCCGGGCCCGGCTGACCCCCGAGCAGGTCGAGCTGCCCGCCGGCGGCAACCGCCGGGTGCCGGGCCTGCGCCGCAGCGAGGTGGCCCAGCTGGCCGGCGTGAGCATCGAGTACTACTCGCGGCTCGAGCGCGGCGACCTGCGCGGCGCGTCCGAGTCGGTGCTGACCGCGCTCGCCGACGCCCTGCGCCTCGACCGCGCCGAGCGCGAGCACCTCTTCGACCTCGCCCGCACCGCCGAGCGCTCGCCGCTGCGCTCCCGCCGGCGCGCGCCCGCCGCCGTCCGCCCGAGCATGCGGCTCGCGGTCGAGTCGATCACCTCGGCCCCCGCCTTCGTCCGCAACGGCCGGCTCGACGTCCTGGTCGAGAACGACCTGTTCCGCGCGCTCTACGCCGACCTCTACGCGCTCCCGGAGCGCCCGGTCAACCTCGCCCGCTTCGCCTTCCTGCAGCGCGAGCTCGCGGAGGCGTTCTACCCGGTCTGGAGCACCGCCGCCGACATCACCGTCGGCATCCTCCGCACCGAGGCCGGCCGCGCCCCGCACGACGCCGAGCTCCAGGCCCTCGTCGGCGAGCTGTCCACCCGGAGCGACGAGTTCCGCACCCGCTGGGGCGCCCACGAGGTGCGCCACCACGCCAGCGGCAGCAAGTTCTTCCACCACCCGATCGTCGGCGACCTGCACCTCAGCTACGAGGCCTTCGAGCCGCTCGGCGACCCCGGTCTCGACTTCCTCATCTACAGCGCCGAGCCGGGCTCGCCGAGCGACGACGCCCTGAAGCTGCTCGCGAGCTGGTCGGCGACGCAGAGCGCCGACGCCCCCGCCGCGCACCCCGCCTCCGCCAACAGGACCGCCGAGTGAACCGCCGCACCACCCTCCTCTTCGCGATCGCGGGCGGCGTCGCCGTCGGCAACCTCTACTGGGCCCAGCCGCTGCTCGACTTCCTCGCCACCGACCTCGGCACGAGCACCGGATCCGCGGGCTGGCTCGTCACCGCGACGCAGCTCGGCTACGCCCTCGGCGTGCTCCTCTTCGTCCCGCTCGGCGACGTGCTCGACCGCCGCGTCCTCGTCCCCGCCGCGATGCTCTGCGCCTCCCTCGCCCTCCTCGCCTGCGCGCTCGCGCCGACCTTCGCCGTGCTCGTCGCCACCCTCGCCCTCGTCGGCCTGACCACCGTCGCCGGCCAGATCCTCGCCCCTCTCGCGGGCGACCTCGCCGACGACGCCACCCGCGGCAGGGTCGTCGGCACCGTCGTCTCGGGGATCCTGACCGGCATCCTCGTCTCGCGGACGATCAGCGGCCTCATCGCCCAGGCCGCCGGCTGGCGCACCGTCTACGTCGTCGCGGCGGTCGCGGGCGTCGTGCTCGCGGTCCTGCTCGCCCGAGCGATCCCGTCGCTCCCGCCGCGGACCCGCCTGCGCTACCCGGCCCTGATCGCCTCCGTCTTCGCGATCGTCCGGCGCGAGCGCTCGGTGCGCTGGAGCCTCGCCCTCGGCGGCACGTCCTTCGCCGTCTTCACGATGTTCTGGACGTCGCTGACCTTCCTGCTCAGCGCCCCGCCGTTCTCCTTCGACGTCGGCACGATCGGCCTCTTCGGCCTGATCGGCCTCGCCGGCGCGATCGCAGCCCAGCGCGCCGGGCACCTGCACGACCGCGGTCTGGCGCTCCCGGCGATCGGCGTCGCCTGGGCAGCTGTGCTGCTGTCCTTCGTGATCGCGGGCGTCGGAGGCGGCTCGATCGTCGCGGTTATCGTCGCGATCCTGGTGCTCGACGTCGCGATCCAGGGCCACAACATCCTGGTCCAGTCGCGGATGTTCCAGGTCGACCCGTCCGCGCGCAGCCGCCTCAACACCGCGTTCGTCACGACCAACTTCGTCTGCGGCGCGCTCGGCTCGGCCCTCGCATCCTTCCTCTGGACCCACGGCGGCTGGGGCGCGGTCTGCATCGCCGGCGCCGTGCTGAGCGGCTTCGCGCTCACGGTCTGGCTGCTCGGCCGCCGCTCGGCCCTGGTGCTCCCCGCGGCGCAGCCGGTGGTCTGAGCGCGGCGACCGCTGGGCGCTCAGGTGTCGGACCTCTCAGCTCAGCCGGGACGCTCCAGCCAGCCGGAAGGGCTCGCCAGGAGCGAGCACGTGCACCCGCTCCGGATGCGACACCGCGCGCAGCACGTCGGCCGGGTCGCCGTTGAACGGCGCGAAGTCCGGCGAGTCCACCGAGCCCCAGTGGTGCAGCACCAGCTGCGACGTCGGGTGCGCGTCCGCCATCTCGATCGCGCCCTCGAAGGTGAAGTGCCACTCGCTGTCCGAGAAGTCGAAGAGCATCACGTCGGGGCTCGGCCCGGTCAGGTGGTGCTCGCGGATCAGCCGCGAGTCGCCGGGCGCCCAGACCGTGCCGTCCGGCGTCTCGAGCCAGAAGCCGCAGGCGTCCTCCTCCTCGAAGAAGCGCTGCCCCGGCTCGGGGAACGCGTTCTGCCAGGCGTGGTCGGCCGGGGTCAGCCGGACGCCGACGCCGCCGACCTCGAACGCGTCGTCGATCCCGTGCCCGTGGGCCGGCAGCCCCTCGGCCGTCATCTCCGAGGCGACGTAGCGCGTCGAGTGGAACGCGGTGGTCACCGGCGCGAGCTGCCGGCAGGTCGGCCGGCTGAAGTGGTCGTTGTCGCTGTGGGTCACCAGCACCGCGTCCAGGCGCGGCACGGCGGCGGCGGCGATCGGGAAGTCGATCAGCACCGGCATGTCGAAGCCGCCGAGCAGCGGATCGATCATCAGCGACGTGCCGCGCGAGGTGAGCAGGAACCCGGCCATGCCGAGCCAGCGCAGCGTCGTGCCGCCGTCGTCCTCGAACGCCTCGTCGCCGAAGAAGCGGGTCGGCCCCGCCACCGCCTGGCGGCGCTCGTCGTCCTGCGCGTTCGTCATCGTCGTCTCCGCTCGTCGAGGTCGTTCCGGAACCACCCTACGAGCGGCTCCGAGACGGAGCGGCGCGTGCTGCGGCGCGTGCTCATTCCGCGAAGACGCGCTTCGCGACGTCGATCGCCGAGAGCGCCTTGGGCCAGCCGGCGTAGAAGGCGAGGTGGGTGAACGCCTCGACGATCTCGGCCTCGGTCAGCCCGTTGTCGCGGCCGATGCGGATGTGCGCGTCGAGCTGCACCGTGCTCCCGCCGGTGAGCAGCGAGGAGAGCGTGAGCAGGCTGCGGTCGCGCTTGGCGAGCTCGGGGCGCTCCCAGACGTCGCCGAAGAGCACGTCCTCGGTGAGCTGGACGATCTTCGGAGCGAGGTCGCCGATGGAGGCGCGGAGCGGGCTGGGGGTGGTCTCGGGCACGGGGTCTCCTCGGGGTTGGGGGAAGGGGGATCCCGACCACTCCACACCGCTGTCCCCGCGCGAGCGAGGCCCTGCCGGAACGTGTACCGCCAGGGCCTGTCCCGCGCTCCGACCCCGGCCTAGCGTGGCGACGGAGGCGGACGCCCGGCCCGCCGCCACCGCGGAAGAAGGACTCTGATGAACATCGAACCGACGACCCCCACCGCCAAGAACCCGCCCGAGCAGTTCGCCGGCGACGTCTGGCTCGACACCATCGTCGTGCCGCACGACGCCGACCAGCGCACCACGATGGCCCGGGTGCGCTTCGCCCCCGGCGCCCGCACCGCCTGGCACTCGCACGCCCGCGGCCAGTACCTGCACGTGACCTCGGGCGTCGCCCGCTTCGGCGGCCGCGACGGCACGGTCCTCGAGGTGCACGCCGGCCAGACCCTCTACACCCCGCCCGGCGAGGAGCACTGGCACGCCTCCGCGCCCGGCGTCTTCATGGAGCACCTCGCCGTGCTCGAGGCTGCCGACGACCCGTCGACGACCACGGCCTGGGCCGAGCACATCACTGACGCGGACTACGAGGGCAGCGGAGCCGAGGGCCGCTGACGGACGCAGAACATCAGCTGAGACGCCTGGTCATCGCCCATCGGCGATGAGCCGCACGTTCAGCTGACGTTCTGCAGCGGCAGGACCCGGGGGTGCTACTCGTACCGCAGCGACTGCACCGGATCCGCCCGTGCCGCCCGCGCGGCCGGCAGCGTCCCCGCCACGAACGCGATCACCATCACCACGAGCACCACCGTCAGGATCGACACCGGGTCGAACGCGATCAGGGTCAGCCCCGGCAGGTCCGAGAGCAGCGAGCCCGAGAGCACCCCGCTCAGCCCGGTCCCCGCCGCCACCGCCAGCAGCGCGCCGATCGCGCTGCCGAGGAAGCCGATGAACGCCGCCTCGATGCTGAAGAGCGCGAACACGCGTCCGCTGCCCATGCCCATCGCCTTCATCAGGCCGATCTCGCGGGTCCGCTCCTGCACGCTCATCAGCAGCGTGTTGACGATGCCGAAGCTCGCCGCCAGCAGCGCGATCACCGCGAAGGCGTTGAGCACCAGCACGATCCCGTCGACGACGGACTTGATCGTGCCCAGCTGGTCCGCGACCGTGGTGCCGGTGTAGCCGGCGTCCGCGAGGCGGTCCTTGAGCGCGGTGACCTGCTCGTCGTCCGCCGCCGCGTCGAAGCGCACGCTCGCCTGGGCGAAGCGGTCGACCTGGTCCGCCGGCACGCCGGTGCTCTGCGTCGTGAACAGCGCGTCGGTGAGCGCGTCGTTCGTGACGAGGCCCCCGCCCGCTCCCGCGATGCTCTCCTCCGCGACGCCGACGATCGTCGCCTCGACCACGTGCGGCGTCCGCTGCGCATCGGTGATGCCGATCGACACGGTCGTCCCGACGGCCGCCGCGTCGTCCGCGAAGCCGAGCGGCTCGACGTAGGACACCGGCAGCACCGCCTGGAGCTGCGTCGACGCGTCGTCGAGGCCGGCCCCCGCGGCGAGCTGGACGGTCTGCCCCTCCACGAGGCTGCCGATCCCGATCACGTACTTCGGTCCGTCGCCGGCCGCCACGTAGTCGGCCGAGATCGACTTCACCGCCTGCACGTCGAGCACGCCCTCGACTCCGGCGAGCGTCTCGAGGTCGGCCGGGGTCAGCGCGACGACGGTCTGCCCGGGAGGCCCCGCCGCCCCGCTCGCGACCGCGTCGGGGTCGTACTCGACCGGCCCGGAGCCCAGGCCCGTCGCCGACTCCGAGGTCTTCGACACGGTCATCACGTCCGAGGCGCCGACCCCGTCGACCGTGTCGTCGATGTAGGCGTTGATGCCGGTGCCGAGCCCGTTGGTGAGGGTCAGGGTGAACGCGCCGACGAAGATCGCGAGGATCGTCAGGAGCGTGCGCGTCCGGGAGCGGAAGGTGTTGGCGATCGCGGTCCCGATCAGGTCGACGGCCTTCATGCGGCCACCGCCGCGGAGTCCTCGACCAGCAGGCCGTCGCGGATCATCAGGCGCCGGTCGCAGCGCGCGGCCAGCTCCTCGTCGTGGGTGACCACGATCAGGGTGATGCCGTTCTCGCGGTTGAGCGCGAAGAGGATGTCCTCGACCACTCCGCCGGTCGTCGTGTCCAGGTTGCCGGTCGGCTCGTCCGCGAACAGGATGCGCGGGTTGTTGACGAGCGCGCGGGCGATGACCGTCCGCTGCTTCTGCCCGCCGGAGAGGTCGACGGCCCTGCTGCCGGCCTTGTCGTCGAGCTCGAGCTGGGCCAGCGCGGCGAGGCCGCGCCGCTTGCGCTCCGCCCGGCCGATCCCGGCGATCTTCATCGGCAGCACCACGTTGTCGAGCACTGAGGCGTTCGGCGTGAGGAAGAACTGCTGGAACACGAAGCCGAAGGTGCGGTTGCGGGTGACGTCGAGCCGGCGCCCCTTGAGCGTGCTGGTGTCCACTCCCTCGAGCTCGACCACGCCGGTGCTGGGGGCGTCGAGCAGCGCGAGCAGGTGCATCAGGGTCGACTTGCCCGAGCCGCTCTTGCCGACGATGGCGACGCTCTCGCCCTCCTGGATGTCGAAGCTCACGCCCTTCAGCGCCTCGAAGCGGTTCTGGCCTCGGCCGTACGACCTGCGGACGTCTCTCACCGAGATGATGGGCGTGCTCATGGGACTCCCTCCGCCGCCCGGCGGGTTCCGGGGCGGCCACTCCAGCCTGGGCGGCGCCGCCCGATCGCGCGTCCCTCGCAGGGTGTCCCCGCCGTACCGCGGTCGCGGTAGGCGGAGCACCACGGCGGGGTGACGCCGCGGCGCGCGCACTCCGCCAGGATGTGGGGATGACGCCGCGGATGCAGGCCCACCCGCGGCTGCGGTCGTGGCTCGGCGACGCCCTCGCGGCCGCGATCATCGTCGCCGCGGCGTTCGCGCCGTTCCAGGGGTCCGCTCAGCGGCCGTCGGGCCTGCTCGAGTTCGCGATCGTGCTCGCGCCGGCGGTCCTGCTGCCGCTGCGGCGGCGCCGGCCGATCCCGGTGCTCGCGGCGATCGTCGCGCTGTCCGCCGCCGCGGCGGTCCTCGGCCTGCTCGCGCCGGGGGTCGTCCTCGCGACGGCGATCGCGATGTTCGCGGTGACGAACCGCAGCTCCCGCCGGGTCGGTCTCGTCGTGACCGGGGTCACGGTGGTCGCGGTGGTGCTCCTGAGCGTCGTCGGCGCGGCGGTGAGCCCCCTCGACGCCCGGGCGGTGCAGTACGCCGTCACGGTGCTCTTCGCGGCGGCCGCCGGCGACGCCACGCGCTCGCGCCGCGAGTACATCGTCGCGGTGACCGAGCGGGCGGAGCGGGCCGAGCAGACCCGGGAGTCGGAGGCGCGGCGCCGCGTCAGCGAGGAGCGGCTGCGCATCGCCCGCGACCTGCACGACGCCGTCGCGCACCAGATCTCGGTGATCAGCCTCAACGCCGGGGTGGCGAGCTCCGCCCTCGACTCCCGGCCCGAGAAGGCGCGCGAGGCGCTGAGCACGATCCGCAGCGCGGCCCGCTCGGTCCTGGGCGAGATCGGCGACCTCCTCGAGGTCCTCCGCACCGACGAGGCGGCCGGCACGGCGCCGCAGCCCGGCCTCGACCGGCTCGACGAGCTCGTCCGCCGCTTCGGCGAGGACGGCCTGCAGGTCACCGTCCGCACCGAGGGTGCGCTCGACCGCGTCCAGGGGGCGGTCGATCTCGTCGCCTACCGCGTGGTCCAGGAGGCGCTCACCAACGCCCACAAGCACGGCGCCGAGCATCGCGCGCACGTCCTCGTCGCGGTGGCGGACGACCGCGTCGAGATCGTCGTGGCGAACCCGGTCGCGGCCGTCGCGGGTCCGGACCCCGAGCGCGGCAGCGGGCACGGGCTGCTCGGCCTCCGGGAGCGCGTGGCCTCCGTCCGCGGCACGGTGGTGACGGGAGCGACACCGGGCGGCTACCGGGTGGCGGCGTCGCTGCCGCTGCCGCAGGCGGCGGTCGGGCCGTCGGCGTCGCTCCCGCAGACACCTTCGACCCCGCCGACGCCGACCCCGACCCCAGAGGAGGACCCGCGATGACCACCGTCCTCGTCGTCGACGACCAGCCCCTGATCCGCCAGGCCGTCACCGACATCCTGAGCGGCGAGAGCGGCATCGAGGTCGTCGGCGAGGCGCGCACCGGCCGCGAGGCGGTCGAGCTGGCGACCCGCCTGCACCCCGACGTCGTCCTGATGGACATCCGCATGCCCGAGCTCGACGGCATCGGCGCCACCGCCCTGATCTGCGCCGACCCGGAGCTGGCGGCGACGAAGGTCCTCATCCTCACGACCTTCGAGGAGGACGAGTACCTGATCGCCGCCCTGCGCGCGGGCGCCGGGGGCTTCCTCGGCAAGGGCGCCGAGCCGGAGGAGATCGCCGCCGCCGTCCGCGCCGTGCACGCGGGCGACAGCCTGCTCTCGCCCGCCGCGACCCGCAGCCTGATCACCCGCTACGTCCTCGCGCCCCAGGCCTCGCCGCCGCTCGTCGAGCCGCCGGAGTTCGCCCAGCTCACCGACCGCGAGCGCGAGGTCCTCCTGCTCGTCGCGCGCGGCCGCTCCAACCAGGAGATCGCGGACGACCTCGTCATCTCCCCGCACACCGCCAAGACCCACGTCAACCGCATCATGTCCAAGCTCTCGGCCCACGACCGCGCCCAGCTCGTGATCGCCGCCTACGAGAGCGGCCTGCTGACCCCCGGCGCGTGATCCCCTTCGCGCCGGAGGCGTCGATTTCGCGGACCGTTCTGAGAGCGTGACGGAGCTCGTCACTACGCTGGCGGCCGTGACCGACCGATCGACTCCCGCCCGCCACGAGCGCCGCATCGCGCGCATGGTGATGCGCATCGGAGAGAGGACGGAGCGGTATGCGACGTATCTCGCGGGCGGACTGGCCGGAGCGAGCACTCTCCTCGGAATGCTGGTCGGCTTCGACGCTCGTCTGCTCCTCCCGACCGGCGTGCTCCTGGTCGCAGCCGGCGTCCTCGTCGTGGCTCACGATCGATGGTTGACGTCCCGAGCGCTGCAGCGCGAGCTCGACATCGCGGCGGACAGGGTGGCGGTCGAGGCATCCTCCACTGCGGAGCTCGAAGCCCTCGCAGAGCGGCACTCGGTCGTGGCCGATGCGTTCGCGGAGATCGCCTCTGCCGCTGCAGACATGGCCGACATGAGCAAGCGAGAACGGGCGCGGGCGTTCGAGCGCCTGGTGAAGCAGTCGGTCGACGCGATCGCCTATCTCCTGCACGGCGACATCCCGGGCGTGCGCGCCGTCGTCTACCAGGTGGACAGCGCGGGGACGCTCCTGGAACCGGTCGACAAGGCGTCCAACGGGTACCGGCAGCCTCCCTCGCCTTTCGTCGCCGGCACTGTCCGCGGCGATACGGCGTTCGAGATCCTCCGGTCCGGCAGATCCCTGTTCGTCGACGACATCACCACCGCACCGGGCGACTGGGCGGAGTCGGGGAACGGCTACAACACGTTCATCACCACCCCGATCGTCACGCCGACCGGTGCGTTCGGCCTCGTCACCGTCGACGCGCCCCTCACAGACACCCTCACCGAGGAGGACGAGAACGATCTGCGCCTCATCGCCGGGATCCTCGCCGTCGTGTTCGCCGAGCACCGCCGACGCACCCCCGGCCGAAGCGCCGTGGATCCTTCTCGATCAGTGGATCCGACCGTAAACTCGACGTCATGACGATCACGGACCCTGGAAAAGTGGAGCTGTCGGAGCCCCGCCGCGACGGGCTGCGCGATCTGACCGACGTCGCCGTCCGCCAGCAGATCCTCGACGAGGCGCGTCGTGACGCCCAGCGCTCCGTCGCCCGCACGCGCCGCGGCCGTCGGGCGGCAGCCCAGAGCGGCCGCTGACGCGCTCGCGTCCGTCAGGGACCAGGCCGTCTTCGATCCGCTGGCGGAAGCCCTGCTGAGGTGGTCCTCCCTCGCCGGCTGCAGAGGAGGAGCACGATCAGCCGACGTCGTGCGGTGACGACGGCGCGCGCTACTGCACCGGGCCGGCGATGCGGGGGAGGAGGCGCTGGATGGCCGTCGCGGCGGCGCCGCGGGCCCACTCGATCAGGCCGCCGTCGTCGACCAGCAGCGTGGGCGCGTCGGCGTCCGGATCGCGGACGGCCGCGATCGCCGCGTCCACCAGCGCCGACTGCTCCGAGTAGAGCGCCACGCCCTCGCCGGCCAGGATCACCGTGTCGGCCATCGCCAGGTTCGCGATCGCCGAGATCATCGTGCCGAGCGCCCGGGCCGAGTCCTCGAGGATCCGCGCGGCGGCCTGGTCGCCCTCGCGCGCCAGCGCGAAGCCCTCGGCCAGCGTCAGCTCGCGCCCGGTCGCCACGTAGAGCTGCCGCGTCAGCGACGGCAGCGTCAGCATCGCCGTCGAGCAGCCGCGGTGCCCCGCCTCGCAGACCGGCCCGCCCGGGTCGAGCGGGAAGTGGCCGCCGAGCCCGAGGCCCGCGGCCGGCGGCGCGACGACGCGGTCGTGCACCACGAGTCCGTAGCCGACGCCCGCGCCCATCGTCAGGACCGCGAAGTGCGAGAGCCCGCGCCCGCGCCCGAACCAGTGCTCGGCCGCGGTGAGCGCGACGACGTCGTTCTCCAGCGCCACCGGCAGCCCGAGCTCCGCCGACAGCGGCCCGGCGAGGTCGACGTCGCGCCAGCGGAGGAACGGCGCGCGCCGTACCCGCCCCGCCGCGTCCACGCTTCCGCCGATCGTCACGCCCAGCCCGGCGAAGGCGGAGGCCCCGCCCAGCTCCTCGACCACGGCGACGACCGCGGCGATCACCTCCCGCGGCGAGGTCCCCGGCAGCGTCCGGACCAGCCCGCGCTCGGTCTGCGCCCGCAGATCGGTGCGGACGGCGAGCACCTCGGTGCCGGTGATCTTGACGCCCGCGAAGCGCAGCGCCTCCGGGCGGATGTCGAGCGGGCGGGCCGGCCGGCCGACCCCCGCGCTCTGCTCGGCGCCCTCCACGAAGAGGCCGCTCTCGAGGAAGGGGCGGGTGAGCCGGGTGAGGCTGGCGGGGGAGAGGCCGAGCCGCCGGCCGAGGTCCGCGCGCGAGATCGGCCCGTGGATGAGCACTTCGCGGGCCAGGAGCTCCGCCGAGGTGCCGGCGCCGTCCTCCGCCGCGACGGTGTCCGTCATCGCCATGCTGCCGCCCTTCTTTCCGTTCCGACACGAAGCTACTCGACCGCCACCCCGCGAACGGGTCTCATCGACCACATCCGCCCTCTTGACAGCCCTATTACTTCTGCCGTAGAACTAACGCATGCAGCGCAGCACCGCACCGACGAGCACCCCCGAGTCCCTCGGATCCGCCGCCGACCGCGTCCTCCACCTCCGCAGCGGAGGAACGAGCGTGGTCGTCGACGCCCGCACCGCCGCCTTCCCGGCGATCGTGCACTGGGGCGCCGACCTCGGCCATCTTTCCGCCGCTGAACTATCGGCGCTCGCCGCGGCCGCCGTGCCGCAGCGCGTCTCCGGCGGCCTCGACGCCCCGGCCCCGTTCGGCCTCGTCGCCGTCGAGGCGGACGGCTGGCAGCACGCGCCGACCCTCGAGGGCACGCACGAGCGCGAGACCGCGAGCGAGCGCTTCGTCGTCGAGAGCCTCGAGAGCCTCGGCGCCGCCCTCCGCGTCGTCGCCGTCGGCGCCCGCCTGCGCGTCACGATCGACGTCGAGGTCGACGGCTCCGGACTGCTCACCCAGCGCGCCCGCGTCGAGAACCTCGACGAGCGCCCCTTCCGCCTCGAGCGCCTCGACCTCGGCTTCCCCCTCCCCGCGACCGCCCGCGAGATCCTGGACACCACCGGCCACCACCTCCGCGAGCGCCACCCCCAGCGCCGCCCGCTCACCATCGGCGAGCACACCCGCAGCACGCGCCGCGGGCGTCCCGGCGCCGACGCGACGCTCCTCCTCGCCGTCGGCACTCCGGGCTTCGGCTGGGAGCGCGGGCTCGTGCACGGCGTGCACCTCGGCTGGAGCGGCAACGCCGCGATCCGCGCCGAGCGCACCGTCGAGGGCGTCTCGCTGGTCGCGACCGGCGAGCTGCTCCGCCCCGCCGAGATCGAGCTCGCGCAGGGCGAGAGCTACGAGACGCCGGTCGCCTACGGCTCCTGGGGCGACGGGCTGAACGCCCTGCAGGCCCGGTTCCACGCGTCGCTCCGGACCCGCGCGCAGCACCCCGTCACTCCGCGGCCCGTCACCCTCAACACCTGGGAGGCCGTCTACTTCGACCACGACCTCGCCGGCCTCACCGCGCTCGCCGAGAGCGCCGCGCGGATCGGAGTGGAGCGGTTCGTGCTCGACGACGGCTGGTTCCTCGGCCGGCGCGACGACACGACCAGCCTCGGCGACTGGACCGTCGACCCGGACGTCTGGCCGCGCGGCCTCTCGCCGATCATCGAGGCGGTCACCGGCCTGGGGATGCAGTTCGGCCTCTGGGTCGAGCCCGAGATGATCAGCCCCGACTCCGAGCTCGCCCGCGCGCATCCGGAGTGGATCCTCGGCCCGGCCGGCCACCTCCCGCACTCGGCGCGCCAGCAGCAGGTCCTCGACCTCTCCCAGCGCGGCGCGTACGAGCACGTGCTCGCCGCCCTCGACGCGCTGGTGACGGAGTACCCGATCGCGTACCTCAAGTGGGACCACAACCGCGACCTGATCGAGGCGGTCTCGCCCGCCACCGGCCGCGCGGCCGTGCACGAGAACGTCCTCGCGCTCTACCGGCTGCTCGACGAGCTCCGCGCCCGGCACCCCGGCCTCGAGATCGAGTCCTGCGCGTCCGGCGGCTCCCGCGTCGACCTCGGCATCCTCGCCCGCACCGACCGCATCTGGACCAGCGACTGCAACGACCCGCTCGAGCGGCAGACCATCCAGCCGTACACGCAGCTGGTCGTCCCGCCCGAGCTGATGGGGCAGCACATCGGCCCGCCGCAGGCGCACTCCACCCAGCGCACGCACTCGCTCGCGTTCCGCGCCGGCACCGCGCTGACCGGCCACCTCGGCATCGAGTGGGACGTCTCGGCCCTCGAGCCCGCCGTGGAGGAGGAGCTGACCCGCTGGGTCGCCTTCCACCGCGAGCACCGCGACCTGCTGCACAGCGGCACCGTCGTCCGCGCCGACCTCGCCGACGACGCGGCCTCGCTCTCCGGAGTCGTCGCCGCCGACCGCGCGTCCGCCCTCTTCGTCCTCGCCCAGCTCCGCACGGGGGAGAGCTACCCGCCCGGGCGGCTCACTCTCCCGGGACTCGATCCCGACACCGCCTACGCCGTCCGACTCGCCCCGGTGTCCGCACCGCTCGGCGGGCCCGGCCAGTCGCCCCTCGACTGGACCCTGCACGACACCGTCCTCACCGGCCGCGTCCTCGCGACGGTCGGCCTGCAGACCCCCGTCCTGAACCCGGAGTCCCTCGTCGTCCTGACCGCCACCGCCGTCGAGTAGCCCACGCCGCTCGAGCGGCCCGTTCCGCTCCTTGCTGATCGAGCAGCCCGCTCCGCGGGCCGCCTTCGCCGACCGAGCAGCCCGCGCAGCGGGCGTATCGAGATCCACCGTCCTGCAGGCGCGTGATCTCGATACGCCGCTCCGCGGCTACTCGACCAGCAAGGTTCCCGCCCCGCGTTCCCCCTCTTGCTGATCGAGTAGCCCGCTCTGCGGGCGTATCGAGATCCACCGTCCTGCAGACGCGCGGTCTCGATACGCCACTTCGTCTCGAGATCCACCGTCCTGCAGTCCCTCACCCCCCCCCCGCGCAAGGAGGCGCCCCACCCATGACCCCTCGCCACGTCCCCCCGCCCGGCGCCCTGTCCCGGCGCCTCTTCCTCTCGGCCGCCGCGTCCGCCGCCTCGATCGCCGCCCTCGCCTCCTGCGCCTCGCCCGGCGCGGAGAGCGGCGTCACCACGCTCGACTTCTTCCAGTTCAAGGCCGAGGCCGTCGAGGACTTCGCCCGGATCATCGCGCAGTTCGAGGCCGCCAACCCCGACATCCGCGTGATCGCCAACAACGTCCCCGACCCGGACACCGCCCTGCGCACGCTGCTCGTGAAGGACAAGATCCCCGACGTCCTCACCCTCAACGGCTCCGGCTACTACGCCGATCTCGCCAAGGCCGGCGTCTTCCACGACTTCACCGGCGACGAGCTCGTCGAGCGGGTGAATCCGGCGGCGCTCGAGATCATCGACGCCCTCGGCAGCTTCAACGGCGAGGAGATCAACGCCCTCGCCTTCGCCAACAACGCCGACGGCATCCTCTACAACCGCACGATCTTCGCCGACAACGGCATCGAGGTCCCGACCACCTGGGACGAGCTGATCGCCGTCTGCGACACCCTCGTCGCCGCGGGCGTCACCCCGTTCTACGGCGCGCTGCTCGACAACTGGACCGGCGCCCCGGCCTTCAACGCCCTGGCCGGCCAGCTGCAGCCGGAGGGCTTCTTCGACGCGATGCGCGCCGAGGGAGCCGACCTCGGCCCCGACTCGCCCGTCTCGTTCTCCAAGGATTACGCGCTGGCGATGGAGCGCCTCGGGCAGCTCTTCTCCTACACCCAGGAGGGCTCCTTCGGCCGCGGCTACGACGACGGCAACCAGGCCTTCGCAGCCGGCGAGGCCGCGATGTACCCGCAGGGCATCTGGGCGATCAACCCGGTCCGCACCAACAACCCCGACATCGACCTCGGCGTCTTCCCCTACCCCGTGCTCGACGACCCCGCCGACACGCAGGTCACCTCCGGAGTCGACGTCGCCGTAGCGATCGGCCGCGGCACCCCGAAGCTGGAGGCCGCCCGCCGCTTCGTCGCCTTCCTGCTCGACCCCGCCGTGGTCGAGCCCTACGTGCAGAGCCAGGCCGCCTTCTCGCCGCTCGTCGGCGCCGCCCCCAACAGCGACCCGACCCTCGCCGAGCTGCAGCCCTACTTCGAGCAGGGCCGCCTGATCGGCTTCGTCGACCACCAGATCCCCGCGAGCATCCCGCTCAACCCCACCCTCCAGGCGTTCCTCGCCAGTGGAGACGCGGACGCCGCGCTCCGCACCCTCGACAGTGAGTGGCGCAAGGTCGCGGCACGCACGACCCGGAAGTGAGCAGGACATGACCACGACCACGACGGCGGCGCCCCAGACGCCGGCCACCACGCCTCCGGTCGCCCCGCGCAAGCGGACCCTCGGCCGCACCTCGAAGACGTTCTACTGGATGACGGTCCCCGCCGTCCTGCTCTTCTTCGTCCTGCACACCGTGCCGGTCCTCACCGGCATCTTCTTCAGCTTCACGAACTACGCCGGCTACGGCTCGTGGGACCTGATCGGCTTCTCCAACTACCTGGCCCTGCTCCAGGACGACCGGGTGTGGAAGGCCTACGGCTTCACCTTCGGCTTCGCGATCGTGGCGACCGTCCTCGTCAATGTGATCTCGCTCGGGATCGCCATCGCCCTGAACGCGAAGATCAAGTTCCAGACCGCCTTCCGCGGGATCTACTTCATCCCCTACGTGCTCTCGACCCTGGTCATCGGCTACGTCTTCCAGTACCTCTTCGCGAACTCGCTCCCGCAGATCGTCGGAGCGATACCGGTGCTCGGCGAGAACATCCTCGCGAACGCCGACTGGGCCTGGGTCGCGATCGTGATCCTGGCGGTCTGGCAGGCCTCGGCCTTCTCGATCATCATCTACCTCGCCGGCCTGCAGACCATTCCGGGGGAGCTCTACGAGGCGACCTCGCTCGACGGGGCGACGCCCTGGCGGCAGTTCACCTCGATCACCTTCCCGCTGATCGCCTCCTTCTTCACGATCAACATGGTCCTGTCGATGAAGAACTTCCTCCAGGTCTTCGACCACATCGTCGCCCTCACCAACGGCGGGCCGGGCACCTCCACCGAGTCGATCACGCTGCTGATCTACCGCGGCGGCTTCCAGGGCGGCGAGTACGCCTATCAGACGGCCAACGCCGTCCTCTACTTCCTCATCATCATCGTGGTCTCGCTGATCCAGTTCCGAGTCCTCAGCCGCAGAGAGGCGTCCTTCTGATGACCGCGACCATCACCCCCACCACCGCCATCGCCCTCGGCGAGCCGCAGGACGGCAAGCGCCCGCGCCGCCCCTCCCGCGACTCCTACAGGATCAACTGGTGGGCCACCGCGCTCATCGCCGTCTGCTCGCTGACGATCCTGCTGCCGCTCTACTTCGCCGTCGTCACGGCGCTGAAGACCCCGGACCAGCTCGGCGGCACCGGCTTCGAGCTGCCGACCTCGATCTCCTGGGAGAACTTCGCCACCGCCTGGGAGGCGACCCGCTTCCCGCAGGCGTTCGTCAACACCGCGCTGATCACAGTGGGCGCGGTCGCGCTGACGCTCTTCTCGAACTCGATGGTCGCCTACGCCGTCGCCCGCAATCTCGACAAGCCGTTCTTCAAGGGCGTCTACTTCTACCTGCTCGCCGCGGTCTTCGTGCCGTTCCCGATCATCATGCTGCCGGTGGTGAAGGAGACGGCACTGCTGGGCCTGGACAACCAGGTCGGGCTGATCCTGCTCTACGCCGTCTTCGGCCTCTCGATCAACACCTTCATCTACACGGCCTTCATCCGCTCGATCCCGATCGAGCTCGAGGAGGCGGCCCGCACCGACGGCGCCTCGACCTGGCGCACCTACTGGCAGATCATCTTCCCGCTGCTCGGACCGATGAACGCGACCGTCGGCATCCTCACCTGCGTCTGGGCCTGGAACGACTTCATCCTGCCGCTGGTGGTGCTCTCCGACCCGTCGGCCCGCACGCTGCCGCTCGCGGAGTACGTCTTCCAGGGGCAGTTCAACACCAACTACACCGTCGCCTTCGCCTCGTACCTCATGGCGATGGCCCCGCTGCTGATCGTCTACCTCTTCGCCCAGCGCTGGGTCGTCAGCGGCGTGATGCGCGGCTCGATCAAGTAGCGCACCCAGCGCCCGACCTTCGAGAAATCTCACTTCCATGCTGGTCGAGTAGCCCCGAAGGGGCGTATCGAGACCCGCCGTCGTCCGGTGGGTGGATCTCGATACGCCCGCTCCGCGGGCTACTCGATCACCATGAAGGGCCGCTGCGCGGGCTCTTCCATCGCTAGGAAGGGCCGCTTCGCGGGCTGTTCCTACAGCGGGCACCGCGGCCTCCATGCTGGTCGAGTAGCCCCGGAGGGGCGTATCGAGACCCGCCGTCGTCCGGTGGGTGGATCTCGATACGCCCGCTCCGCGGGCTACTCGATCACCATGAAGGGCCGCTGCGCGGGCTCTTCCATCGCCAGGAAGGGCCGCTTCGCGGGCTGTTCATATGGCGGGCACCGCGGCCTCCATGCTGGTCGAGTAGCCCCGGAAGGGCGTATCGAGACCCGCCGTCATTCGGTGCCCGGATCTCGATACGCCCTCTGCGAGGGCTACTCGATCAGCATTAATCGGACTCGGGGCAACCATGCTGGTCGAGTAGCCCCGGAGGGGCGTATCGAGACCCGCCGTCGTCCGGTGCGTGGATCTCGATACGCCCTCTGCGAGGGCTACTCGATCAGCATGCAAGACCGGGACCGGACCCGGGCCGCATGATCGCCCCGATCCGTCGCCACCGCCAGCACCCCGGCGAATCCCGCGCACCCCCACCGCATGTCGGACCCGCGGCGTAGCGTTGCAGAGGTGATGCGCCCCCAGATCAGCACCCTCGGCCAGCTGCGCGCCTCCGGGCATGCGCAGAAGACCCTCCGCACCGAGATCCGCGACAACCTCCTCGACGCCCTCCGCGAGGGCCGCGACCCCTGGCCCGGCCTGCACGGCTTCCAGGACACCGTCATCCCCCAGGTCGAGCGGGCGGTGATCGCCGGGCACGACATCGTGCTGCTCGGCGAGCGCGGCCAGGGCAAGACCCGCCTCCTCCGCACGCTCAACGGCCTGCTCGACGAGTGGACGCCCGTCATCGAGGGCTCCGAGCTCGGCGAGCACCCCTACGAGCCGATCACCTCGATCAGCAGGCGCCGGGCGCAGGAGCTCGGCGACGAGCTGCCCGTCGCCTGGCGCAGCCGCGAGGAGCGCTACGTCGAGAAGCTGGCCACGCCGGACACGAGCGTCGCCGACCTCATCGGTGACGTCGACCCGATGAAGGTGGCCGAGGGCCGCAGCCTCGGCGACCCGGAGACCATCCACTTCGGCCTCATCCCGCGCAGCCACCGCGGCATCGTCGCGATCAACGAGCTGCCCGACCTCGCCGAGCGCATCCAGGTCGCGATGCTCAACGTGATGGAGGAGCGCGACATCCAGATCCGCGGCTACGTGATGCGGCTCCCGCTCGACGTCCTCGTCGTCGCCAGCGCCAACCCCGAGGACTACACGAACCGCGGCCGGATCATCACCCCGCTGAAGGACCGCTTCGGGGCCGAGATCCGCACCCACTACCCGACCGCGCTCGTCGACGAGGTCGCCGTGATCCGCCAGGAGGCCGACCTCGTCGCCACCGTCCCGGACGCGCTGATCGAGATCCTCGCCCGCTTCACCCGGGCCCTGCGCGAGTCGTCCTCCGTCGACCAGCGCAGCGGAGTGAGCGCCCGTTTCGCCATCGCCGGCGCCGAGACCATCGCCGCCGCCGCGCTGCACCGGGCCACCCGCCGCGGTGAGGAGGAGGCGGTCGCCCGCCCGATCGACCTCGAGACCGCGGTCGACGTCCTCGGCGGCAAGATCGAGTTCGAGTCGGGCGAGGAGGGCCGCGAGGACGAGATCCTCGACCACCTCCTCCGCCAGGCCACCGCCGAGACGGTCCGCGCGCACCTCCGGGGACTCGACCTCACCCCGCTCGTCACCGCCGTCGAGAACGGCGCGATGATCACCACCGGCGAGCAGGTGACGGCCGAGGAGTTCCTCGCGGCCCTGCCCGTCCTCGGCGAGTCGACCCTCTACGACGACATCGCCGACCGCCTCGAGGCCGTCGGCGCCGGCCGTCGCGCGGGCGCCGTCGAGCTCGCGCTCGAGGGCCTCTACCTCTCCCGCAAGCTCAGCAAGGAGACGGGCGGGGGCGAGGCCGTCTATGGCTGAGCCGCTGGTCATCGGCCTCCCGCTGCCCGCCGGACTTCCGCTGCCCGGAGGGCCCGCAAGTGCCTAGGGGCAACCGCCGGCTCGGGCGCGACGCCCGCTACTCCCGCTACGACGGCGGTCCCGATCCGCTCGCCCCGCCCGTCGACCTGGCCGAGGCGCTCGACGCCATCGGCGAGGACGTCATGGCCGGCACCTCGCCCGAGCGCGCCATGCGCGAGTTCCTCCGCCGCGGCGGCCGCGACGGCCAGGGCCTCGACGACCTCGCCGCCCGCGTCGCCGAGCGCCGGCGCGAGCTGACGCAGAAGCACGGACTCGACGGCACCCTCCGCGAGGTCCGCGAGCTGCTCGACCGCGCCGTCCTCGCCGAGCGCAAGCAGCTCGCCCGCGACACGCAGATGGACGACGGCGACCGCGCCCTCGCCGAGATCCAGCTCGACAGCCTGCCGCCCTCGCCCGCCGCCGCGGTCTCCGAGCTCTCGGACTACCGCTGGCAGAGCCCGGAGGCGCGCGCCGACTTCGAGAAGATCAAGGAGCTGCTCGGCGCCGAGATGCTCGAGCAGCGCTTCGAGGGCATGAAGCAGGCCCTCGAGAACGCGAGTGACGAGGACCGCGCGGCGATCGACGCGATGCTCCGCGACCTCAACCAGCTCCTCGAGGCGCACGCCCGCGGCGAGGACACCCCCGAGCAGTTCGACGCGTTCATGGCGCAGCACGGCGAGTACTTCCCCGAGCGGCCCGAGACCGTCGACGAGCTGATCGACGCCCTGGCCGCCCGCGCCGCCGCGGCCCAGCGGATGCGCAACTCGATGACCCAGCAGCAGCGCGACGAGCTCGACGCCCTCGCCCAGCAGGCCTTCGGCACCCCCGAGCTGATGCAGTCGCTCGGTCAGCTGGACGAGACCCTGCGGGGCCTGCGCCCCGGCGAGGACTGGGGCGGCTCCGAGCGGATGGACGGCGAGCAGGGCCTCGGCCTCGGCGACGGCACCGGCGTCTTCCAGGAGCTCGCCGACCTCGACGCGCTCGCCGACCAGCTCGCGCAGCCGCACGAGCGCTCGAACCTCGACGACCTCGACCTCGACCTGCTCGCCCGCCGCCTCGGCGACGACGCGGCGGTCGACGCGCAGACCCTCAAGCGCCTCGAGAAGGCGCTGCGCGACTCCGGCACCCTGCGCCGCGGCTCGGACGGCGCGCTCACCCTCACTCCGAAGGCCATGCGCCAGCTCGGCAAGGCGCTGCTGCGCGACATCGCGGACACGCTCTCCGGCCGGCAGGGCGCGCGCGACGTGCGCCGGGCGGGCGCGGCGGGCGAGCGCTCCGGCGCGACCCGGCAGTGGGAGTTCGGCGACACCGAGGCCTGGGACGTCACCCGCACCCTCACCAACGCGCTGACCAGGACCGCGGGCGACGGCCGGGAGACCGGCTCGGGCGTCCGGATCGAGATCGGCGACGTCGAGGTGCAGGAGACGGAGGCGCGGACCCAGGCCTGCGTCGCCCTCCTCGTCGACACGTCGTTCTCGATGGCGATGGACGGCCGCTGGGTGCCGATGAAGCGCACCGCGCTCGCCCTGCACACCCTGATCTCGAGCCGGTTCCGCGGCGACGAGCTGCAGCTGATCGCGTTCGGCCGTCAGGCCGAGGTGATGGACGTCGAGCAGCTCGTCGGCCTCGACGCGGAGTGGGAGAAGGGCACGAACCTGCACCACGCCCTGCTGCTCGCCAACCGGCACTTCCGCAAGCACCCGAGTGCGCAGCCGGTCCTGCTGATCGTCACCGACGGCGAGCCGACCGCGCACCTCGAGCCGGACGGGCAGATCTACTTCGACTACCCGCCGGACCCGGTGACCGTCGCCGTCTCCGTCCGCGAGCTCGACGCCTCCACCCGCCTCGGCGCGCACACCACGTTCTTCCGGCTGGGCGACGACCCGGGGCTCGCCCGCTTCATCGACTCGCTGGCCCGCCGCGTCGGCGGCTCGGTCGTGAACCCGGAGGCGGACGACCTCGGCGCGGCCGTCGTGTCGTCGTACCTCGGTGCGCGCGGGGCGGCTCCCGGCGGACGCCCGCCCGGTGACGAGCTGTTCGGCCGCGGCTGGGGCTTCTAGCGCGTCGGGTGTCCGGTCGCCCGGTGCTCCCGGGCGCCCGGATCGCCGTCCGCGGCTAGAACAGCGGCCACGGCACGGCGGGCATGCTGCCGCGCGGTGCCGGGAAGCGGCCGGAGGAGCGGAGCCGGTCGCAGCGCTTGGCGAACGTCGCGATCTCCTCGTCCAGCAGCAGCTCGGACAGCGCCGCGCCGAGCGGCCCGTCGATCGCCGAGCGCAGCCGCTGCAGCGCCGCGAGCTCGTCGCCGGTCAGCGGTTCGCCGACCCAGCCCCAGAGCACCGTCCGCAGCTTGTGCTCCACGTGGAAGGTCAGCCCGTGGTCGACGCCGTAGCGGTGGCCGCCCGGCATCTCGAGCACGTGGCCGCCCTTGCGGTCCGCGTTGTTGACCACGACGTCGAAGACGGCCATCCGCCGCAGCGCCGCCGAGTCCTCGTGCACGAGCGAGATGTCGCGGTCCTCGGCGTCGCTGCCGTCGAGGACGTGCCGCCAGCCCTCGGGCACCGCGTCCGCGGGCACCAGGTCGACGGCGTCCTGCTCCGGATCGATGTCCTGCCAGAGCTGCACCATGCCGACGCCCAGCGGACCCTCGCGGAGCCAGGTGCGCGGCACGACGTTCCAGCCCAGCGCCTCGGAGGCGAGGTACGCCGAGACCTCGCGGCCCGCGAGCTGCCCGTCCGGGAAGTCCCAGAGCGGCTTCTCCCCGGCGACCGGCTTGTAGACGACGGAGGTGCCGCCGATGCTGCCGAGGAACGTCGCGTTCGAGGCGACCGTGATCCGGCCGGTCAGCTCCAGCTCGCCGCTCTGCAGCTCGGAGTCGGCGGGCAGCTCGATGGCCGGCTGCTCGGCGCTCTGCTGCTCGTGCTCGGCGGACGGCTCGGACGCGTCGGTCATGTCAGCGGGCAGTCGTGCCCGTCGGGGTCCATCGGCTCACCGCAACGCGGGCAGAGCGGACGGCCGGCACCGACGATCTCGAGCGTGCGCCTGGCGAAGGCACGGGCGGTGCCGACCGGGATGCGCACCTGCAGCATCTCGTCGGGCAGCGTGGGGGAGTCGTCGATGCTGAGGTCGTCCTCGTCGTCGCCCTCGACCACGGGGTAGGCCTCGATGACGACCTGCGCCGTCGACGGGTCCCAGCCGAGGCTGAGGCTGCCGACGCGGAACTCGGCCGCGACCGGCTGGTCGAGCGGCTCGTTGTCGACGAGCTCGGGAGGCGTGCCGGGCGGCACGCTCGCCGGGTTGCCCTCGGCGGACATCAGCTGGTCGAGGATCTCGTCGATCTTCTCCGCGAGCAGCGCCGACTGCTGCTTCTCCAGCCCGACGCTGACGACGCGCGGCCCGGTCCGGGCCTGCAGGTAGAAGGAGCGGGAGCCGGGGGAGCCGATCGTCCCCACGACCACGCGGTCCGGCCAGTCGAATCCGTGCACGATGGGCATGCCCCCAGTCTACGAGCGCCCGCCTGACCCGCCCCTGCACGCGAAGGAGACGCCCTTGCGGGCGCCGCCCCTTCGCACTGATCGAGCAGCGAAGCCGTTCCGCGTCTCGGTGGTGAGGGAGAGGACGCGCGGCGCCCCTTCCATGCTGGTCGAGTAGCCCCGCAGGGGCGTATTTCATGCTGGTCGAGTAGCCCCGCAGGGGCGTATCTCATGCTGGTCGAGTAGCCCCGCAGGGGCGTATCGAGACCCTCCACCGTCAGCAGGGCGGTTCTGCAGACCCGCGTCCTGACAGTGGTGGATCTGCTGGGAAGAGACGCCCGCGGAACATGCTGGTCGAGCAGCCCCGCAGGGGCGTATTTCATGCTGGTCAAGTAGCCCCGCAGGGGCCTATCTTCATGCTGGTCGAGTAGCCCCGCAGGGGCGTATCGAGACCCACCACCGTCAGCAGGGCGGTTCTGCAGACTCGCGTTCTGACGGTGGTGGATCTCGATACGCCCGCTCCGCGGGCTACTCGATCAGCATGGGTTTCTTCACATATCAGGTGATCTCTCCTGGGAGATCCACCCCCGCACACCATCAGCTGAGAGTGGTGTCCCTCCCCCACAGCCGAGGCCCACCCCTCTCAGCTGATGTTCCGCCCCGCTACTCGTGCCCCGCCCCGCCGCCGACCGGCGCCTCGGCCTCGGCCGGCGCCGGCGCCCGCAGCCAGCCCAGGTCGCCGGCCTCCGTGTTCATCGCGATCACGTCCGGCCGCCCCGCGCCGTAGCGGATGATCGACACCGACGCCGGCCCGACCGACAGCCGCTGGAAGAGATCGAGGTGCATGCCGAGCGCGTCGGCGAGCACCGCCTTGATGATGTCGCCGTGGCTGACCGCCGCCCACACCGCGTTCGCCCCGTGCTCCGCCGCGACCGCCGCGTCGTGCCGCCGGATCGCGGCGACCGAGCGCGCCTGCATCCCCGCGAGCCCCTCACCCCCGGGGAACACCGCCGCCGACGGCTGATTCTGCACGACCGACCACATCGGCTCCTTCGCGAGGTCCCGGAGCGAGCGCCCCTGCCACTCGCCGTAGTCGCACTCGGTGATCCCCTTCTCGATCGGCGTCGCCGGCGAGCCGTCCTGCCGCTCGAGCAGGTACCGCGCCGTCTGCCGGCAGCGCTCGAGCGGACTCGACACGACCGCGGCGAGCGGGACCGCGGCCAGCCGCTCCCCGGTGCGCGCGGCCTGCGTGCGCCCGACGTCGTCGAGCCGGACCCCGGCGGTGTGTCCGGCGAGGATCCCGGCGGTGTTGGCCGTGGTGCGCCCGTGACGGACGAGGAGGAGCGTGGGCATGCGGCTCAGCCTAGACACGCCCCCTCCGCCCCTCCTCCGCGCGGCCCGCCCCACCTCCGGCTCGCCATCCCACCTCCGGCTCGCCGAATCCGCCGATCCCCGCGAGCCGGAGTCGATTCGACGTGCCGGAGGTGCCGAGCCCTGACCTCCGGCTCGCGATCTCACCTCCGGCTCGCGATTCCACCTCCGGCTCGCGGAATCCACTGGTTCGAGCGAGCCGAGCGCGTTCCGACGAGCCGGAGGTCCTCACGAGCCACCTCCGGCTCGCAAGTCGATCCCGGGCACGCAGAACTCGTCGTCTCCCGCGAGCCGAAGCCGAATCGACGAGCCGAGCGCATCGATCCCACCTCCGGCTCGTGGTCCTACCTCCGGCTCGCGATTCCACCTCCGGCTCGCGGAATCCGCCGATTCCCGCGAGCCGAGCGCGTTCCGACGAGCCGAAGGCCCCCGCGAACCCACCTCCGGCTCGTGATCCCATCTCCGGCTCGCGGATTCGACGAATTCCCGCGAGCCGGAGTCGAATCGACGAGCCGGAGGTGCCGAGCCCTGACCTCCGGCTCGCGGTTCCACTTCCGACTCGCGGAATACGCCCGCTCGAGCGAGCCGAGCGTGCTTCGACGAGCCCGAGGTCCTCCGCCCGGCGGCCCCGCCCGCTCCTCCCCGCGACTGATGCCGCGCGGCCCGCCCCTCGCTACCGTGGAGGAGCGGCCGCCCACCGCGGCCCCGAGGACACATGCACCGAAGGGACTCCCATGGACGGGACGAACGGCACGACGCCGACCGGCACCCCGCAGCACGCGACCGACTCCCCGCAGGACGGCGTCGATCGGCACGACCCGACCGCGGCCGTCGCGAGCCCGAGCACCGCGACTCCGGCCCCCGCCTGGGCCGCCCCCGACGCCACCGGCCGCCAGGACGAGATCGCCCTCCGCATCCGCGGCCTCCGCAAGCGCTTCGGCGACAAGGAGGCCGTCGCCGGCATCGACCTCGACGTGCCGGCCGGCTCCTTCTTCGGCCTCGTCGGCCCCAACGGCGCCGGCAAGACGACCACCCTCTCGATGGCGACCGCCCTGCTCCGCCCCGACGCGGGCACCGTCACCATCCACGACGTCGACGTCTGGCAGGACACCCTCGAGGCCAAGCGGCTGATCGGCGTGCTCGCCGACGGCGTCAAGCTCTTCGACCGCCTCACCGGCCTGCAGCTGATCACCTACTACGGCCTGCTCTGCGGCATCGACCGCCCGACCGTCCTCGAGCGCGCCGACGACCTGCTCGCCCTGCTCGGCCTCGACCCCGCCGACCGCACCCTCGTCGTCGACTACTCCGCCGGCATGACCAAGAAGATCGCGCTCGCCTGCGCCCTGGTCCGCGCCCCGCGGCTGCTGGTGCTCGACGAGCCCTTCGAGTCCGTCGACCCGGTCTCGGCCGCGAACATCCGCGACATCCTCACCGGCTACGTCGCCTCCGGCGGCACCGTCATCGTCTCCAGCCACTCCATGGACCTCGTCGAGCGGATGTGCGACCGCGTCGCGGTCATCGCCGACGGCCGGGTCCTCGCCGCCGGGACGCTCGAGGAGGTCCGCGCCGGATCCAGCCTCGAGGAGCGCTTCGTCGACCTCGTCGGCGGCCGCACCCACCAGGAGGGCCCGGCATGGTTGCGCATCTCCTGAGGCTGCGCCTGCTGCTGCTGCGCAACACGCTCACCCGCAACGTCTGGCAGCTGATCGGCGTGATCTTCGGCGGGCTCTACGCGGTCGGCGTGCTCGGCCTGGTGGTCGTCGGGCTGATCGCGCTCGGCGCCTCCGACCCGGCGTTCGCGAACGTCGCCCTGATCCTCGGCGGCTCCGCGCTGCTGCTGGGCTGGGTGCTCGGCCCGATCTTCGTCTCCGGCTCGGACCAGAGCCTGGACCTGCCGACCCTGGCGACCTTCCCGATCCCGCTCCGGACGCTGATGCTCGGCCTCGCCGCCGCGGGCCTCGCGGGCTTCCCCGGGATCGTCACCTCGCTGGGCGCACTCGTCTCCGCGGCGGCCTGGTGGAGCAACCCCGTCGGCATCCTGCCCGGCCTCGTCTCGGCGGTCATCGGCGTCGCGACCTGCGTGGTCGCCTCGCGCCTCATCGGCGCCCTCACCACGGGCCTCGGCTCGAGCCGCCGCTACCGCGAGGTGATCGGCGGCGTCGTCCTGGTCGTCGTGATCCTGCTCGGACCGCTGTTCATCGGACTCACCACCGTGATCAGCGACGGCCTCGACACGCTCCCCGTCGTCGCCTCCGCCCTCGGCTGGTCACCGCTCGGCGCGATCTGGGGCGTCCCCGGCGCGATCGTCGCGGGGGAGTGGGCGGTCGCCCTCGGCCGCTTCGCGATCGGCGTCGCCACACTCGCCGCCGTCGTCTGGCTCTGGGCCCGGGCGCTGCGGCACGCGCTGGCCGAGCCCGCCGCGTCCTCCTCGCAGGCCGCCTCGGGCGCGCAGGGCATCGGTCTCCTCGGCCGCTTCCCCGGCACCCCGACCGGCGCGATCGCCGCGCGCGCCCTCGGCTACTGGTGGCGCGACCCGCGCTACAGCCGCGGACTGCTGGTGATCCCCGCGGTGGTCGTGCTGGCCGTCTTCTACAGCGCGCTGCAGGGCGGCGGCTCGATGCTGGTCGTCCTCTCCTCCCTCTTCATCGCGCTGATCTTCGGCGTGACCCTCTGCGCCGACGTCTCCTACGACGGCACCGCCTGGGCCGCGCACGTCAGCTCCGGAGTCGCCGGCTCGGCCGACCGCGCCGGCCGCGTCATCGCCGCCGGCCTCATCGGCGTGCCGGCCGTGCTGATCGTCACCGTCGGCACCTGCCTCTACGCGGGTCGGCCGGAGTCGATCCCCGCCGTCCTCGGCATGGCGCTCGCTCTGGTGCTCAGCGGCTTCGGCGTCTCGAGCGTCGCGTCCGCGCTCGTCGTCTACCCCGTGCCCGCCCCCGGCGACAGCCCGCTGAAGACGCCGCCCGGCTCCGGGATGATCTCGAGCGTCGTGATGCTCGGCAGCATGGGTGCGACTGTGGTGCTGTCGCTGCCCTCGCTGATCCTCGGCACGATCTCGCTGGTCGGCGGCAGCCTCGGCTTCGGTCTCGGCGCGCTCGCCGCCGCTGTGGTACTCGGCGCCGTGCTCGCCCTCGTCGGCGTCCGCGTCGGCGGCCGCATCCTCGATCGCCGCGCCCCGGAGCTGCTGTCCGCCCTGGTGACCATCGGCTGACGCGCGCGCCCCGTCGCCGCCCACCCCGTCCCCACTCCCCGTCCCTTCCACCCCTCTCCCCACTCTCCAAAAGTTGCGGTAGTCGCGCCCGACTACCGCAACTTCTGGAGAGTCGCGCGGCCCTCCGCGCTCCGGCGCGGGCGGGGACGTGTCGACTACGCGAAGGTTGCGGTAGCCGCCGTCGACTACCGCAACTTCTGGAGGGTCGCGCGGCCGCGCGGGTACGGACCACCCCTCTCACCTCTTCCGCCCTCCGGAAGTCGTCGTACTCGTGCGCCCAGTACGACGACTTCCGATCACCCGCCGACCTTCCGCGGCCCGCGCGCCGTGATTCGGTCGAGTGCGCGAAAGCTGCGGTACTCGGCGTCGACTACCGCAACTTGTGGAGAGTCGCGCGTCCGCGGGCACGGACGGACGGCCGCGGCCTTCCCGCCCTCCAGAAGCTGTCGTACTCGCGCGCCCAGTACGACGACTTCTGCGCACCCGCCGACCTCCCGAGGCCTGCGCGCTGCGAGTCGGTCGAGTACGCGAAAGTTGCGGTACTCGCCGCCGACTATCGCAACTTCTGGAGGGTCGCGAAGCCCGGCGGGAGCCCGGGACCGCGGGGACGCGTCGAGTACGCGGTAGTTGCGGTACTCGGCGTCGACTACCGCAACTTCTAGAGGGTCGCGCGGACGCGCGGGCGCGGACCGGGCGAGGGGCCGAGCGAGGCCCGGTCGGCGCGGCAGGATGGGGGCATGCGCAGCCTCGAAGTCCTCCTCGACCCGGAGTCGGAGGCCCGGATCCGCGGCCAGTGGGAGGCGCTCGAGGCGGCCGGCATCCCGAGCCTCGCGCTGCACACCTCCGCCAGCAACCGCCCGCACCTCACCCTCCTCGCCGGCCCCGAGCTGACCCCGCCGCCGCCCGGCGCGCTCGGCGAGCTCCCGGTGACCGTCGAGCTCGGCGCCGTGCTGCTGTTCCCGCACGCCGGCCGCTTCGTGCTGGCCTGGGGAGCCGTCCGCTCGCCCGCCTTCGACGCCCTGCACGCCCGCGCGACCGAGCTGATGCCCGGCGCCGTGCCCACCTCGCTGCCCGAGTCCTGGACCCCGCACATCAGCGTCTCCCGCCGCCTCCGCGCCGAGCAGCTCGCCCAGGCCGTCCCCCTCCTCGGCGAGCCCTTCCCCGTCGGCCTCGCGAGCATCCGCTTCTGGGACGGCGACACCAAGACCATCACCGACCTCTGACCCCGCCGCCTTCACGTCGGCCCGCCTCTCCTCCACCCGCCTCCGGCTCGTGATTCCGCTTCCGGCTCGCGGAATCGACCGGTTTCTGCGTGCCCGAGGTGTTCCCGCGCGCCGGAGGTCCGTCGGCTGCATCTCCGGCTCGTGATCCCGGCTCCGGCTCGTGGATCCGGCTGGATCCCGCGTGCCAGGGATGTCTCCGCGAGCCGAGGAACCTGCCGTTGATGTCTGGCTCGTGGTTCCGGCTCCGGCTCGTGGATTCGGTCGGTTTCTGCGTGCCCGAGGTGATTCCGCGAGCCGGAGGGGCTTTCCCGCACGGCCGGCTCGCGATTCCACCTTCGGCTCGTGAGATCGGCGGATTCCGGCGAGCCGGGGATCGTCCCGCGAGCCGGAGGCACTCCGGCCGCGGCCACTCCGCCGCGCCCGCCCCTCCTCCCCAGCCCCGCACCTGCCGCGACCCTCCCCAGAACGCCGCTCGCCCGGGGCCGCGTCGGAGGCGGCGGGTAGAGTTCCACGGGTGACCGAGCCGACCGCGACCGCCCTCTCGACCGCCGAGCGCCCCACCGCGGACGCCCCGGCCGGCTCCTCCGCCGAGGCCCAGGAGATCCTCGAGCGGGTCTTCGGCTACGGCTCGTTCCGCGGCGAGCAGCAGGCCATCGTCGAGCAGGTCATCGGCGGCGGCGACGCGGTCGTGCTGATGCCCACGGGCGGCGGCAAGTCGCTCTGCTACCAGATCCCCTCGATCGTCCGGCCCGGCACCGGCGTCGTCGTCTCGCCGCTGATCGCCCTGATGCAGGACCAGGTCGACGCCCTGCGCGCGAACGGCGTCCGCGCCGAGTTCCTCAACTCCACCCAGGACATGGGCGAGCGCCAGCGCGTCGAGCGCGCCTACCTCGACGGCGAGCTCGACCTCCTCTACGTCGCCCCCGAGCGCCTCGGCAACGAGGGCACCAAGCAGTTCCTCGCCCGCGGTCGCATCGCCCTGTTCGCCATCGACGAGGCGCACTGCGTGAGCCAGTGGGGCCACGACTTCCGCCCCGACTACCTCGCCCTCGGCGAGCTGGCCGAGCGCTGGCCCGACGTCCCGCGCATCGCCCTCACCGCGACCGCCACCGAGGCGACCCACCGCGAGATCACCACCCGCCTGCACCTCGGTGCGGCCCGCCACTTCATCTCCAGCTTCGACCGCCCCAACATCCAGTACCGGATCGTCAACAAGGTCGAGCCGCGCAAGCAGCTGATCGACTTCCTCAAGCGCGAGCACGCCGACGACGCGGGCATCGTCTACGCGCTCTCCCGCAAGAGCGTGGAGGCGACGGCCGAGGCCCTGCGCGCCGCCGGCTTCGACGCGGTCGCGTACCACGCGGGTCTCGACGCCCGGGTCCGGGCCGCCGCGCAGTCGCGCTTCCTCCGCGAGGAGGGCGTCATCGTCTGCGCCACCATCGCCTTCGGCATGGGCATCGACAAGCCGGACGTCCGCTTCGTGGCGCACATCGACCTGCCGAAGTCGGTCGAGGGCTACTACCAGGAGACGGGTCGCGCCGGTCGCGACGGCCTGCCCTCCACCGCCTGGCTCGCCTACGGCCTGCAGGACGTCGTCCAGCAGCGCCGGATGATCGACGAGTCCCCGGGCGACCTCGCGCACCGGCGGCGGATGTCCGCGCACCTCGACGCGATGCTGGCCCTCTCCGAGACGGTGCAGTGCCGCCGGATGAACCTCCTCGCCTACTTCGGCCAGGAGAGCACCCCCTGCGGCAACTGCGACACCTGCCTCGAGCCGCCCGCCTCGTGGGACGGCACGGTCGCCGCGCAGAAGTTCCTCTCGACGGTGGTCCGGCTCAAGCGCGAGCGCAACCAGCAGTTCGGCGCCGGCCACATCATCGACATCCTCCGCGGCAAGACCACCCCGCGGACGACCCAGCACAAGCACGACTCGATCGCGACCTGGGGGATCGGCGCCGACCTCAGCGACACCCAGTGGCGCGGAGTCGCCCGCCAGCTCCTCGCGCAGAGCCTGCTCGGCGTGAACGACGACGGCTTCGGGACGCTCGTGCTGACCCCCGAGTCGGCCTCGGTGCTGAGCGGCGAGCGCAAGGTCGAGCTGCGGCAGGAGCCCGAGCGCCCCCCACGCTCGAGCGGCTCGTCGCGCTCCGGCCGCTCCACCGTGTCCGACCTCTCGGCCGAGGCGCAGCCCCTGTTCGAGCGGCTCCGGGAGTGGCGCGTCGCCCAGGCCCGCGCGCAGTCGGTCCCGGCCTACGTCGTCTTCAACGACGCGACGCTCCGCGAGATCGCCACGGTCGAGCCGACCACGATCGACGCCCTCAGCGTCATCGGCGGCGTCGGCCAGAAGAAGCTGATCACCTACGGCGCGGCGGTGCTCGCCGTCGTCGCCGGCGAGACTCCCGTGATCGCCGAGCCCGACGAGAACCAGGAGGCGGCCCCCGCGAGGCGTCAGCCCGCGGCGCGGTCGACGGCCGGCCGGTCGTCCGGCGCCCGCCCGTCCTTCGGCGGCGAGCGGTCGGGCCCGCCGGTCTCCTCCGCCCCGCCGGAGGACGACTGGGTCCCGCCGGAGGAGCCCGACGAGGACCCCGGCTGGGACACCTACTGAGCCCGCGGCGGCGCTGAGCCCGAGGCGACGCTGATCTCGTGAGCGGCTGACCTCGCGGCGCCGACCCCGCGTCGTCGCCGGCTCCGCGATGCCCTCCCGCGGCGACGCTCCATCGGCTGCCGGGCCGAGCCTCGCCGCTCAGCTCCCGGCGCCGGTCGACACCATCCAGCCGCCGAGCACGGTGCAGCCGAAGGACAGGGCGAGTCCCGCGATCGGCACCCAGAACGCGATCCGCCGCACCACCAGCAGCACGATCGAGACGGCGATCGCCGCGAGGAACGGGACCCACACTCCGCCCGCGGCGACGAGCACGCCCCAGCCGATCAGGCCGGTGTCGCAGTCGTTCCCGCCCATGCAGGAGTCGCTCGCCATCGCGAAGAACAGGCCGAAGTAGGACAGCAGCAGCGTCGCCCCGAGCGCGCACAGGATCAGCACCATCGTCAGCACGAGGTCCCATACCCGCACCGGGCGCCGCGACCGGTCGAGGGACGGGGCGGCACCCGCCCGCGCCGACTCCAGCGCCTGCACCGACTCCATCGAGGTGGGCGGCCGCCAGTCCGGCCGGCTCTCGCGGCGGGGCGGCGGGGGCGGAGGCAGCTGCGGCTCGCTCATGCCCCGAGCCTAGCCACGCCCCTCCCGCCACCCCAGGGCCCCCGCATGCTGGTCGAGTAGCCGCCGCAGGCGGCGTATCGAGACCACCCGCCTCCATGCTGGTCGAGTAGCCGCCGCAGGCGGCGTATCGAGACCCACCGCCGTCAGCAGACCGGGTCTGCAGACCAGCCGCTCGACGACAGTGGATCTCGATACGCCCGCTCCGCGGGCTACTCGATCAGCATGATTCGGCGCACATGTCTGCTTCCATGCTGGTCGAGCAGCCCCGCAGGGGCGTATCGAGACCCACCCGCTTCCATGCTGGTCGAGCAGCCCCGCAGTGGCGTCCCCGCATGCTGGTCGAGTAGCCCCGCAGGGGCGTATCGAGACCCACCCCCGTCAGCAGGCCACGTCCGCAGACCCGAGCCCCACCACCAGTGGATCCGCGTCCCGCCCCGCTGGCCGGTTCCGACAACCCGCCCCCGCTCGCTCCCGCCGCCCTTTGTGGCCGCGCGACGGAACGTTTCCGCGATCCGCCGACCCGACCTACCGTGCAGGAGCACCGCCTCCCGACGCACTGCAGCGACGGGATCGACCGCTCGATCCTCCGCTCCGGCCGATCGCGAGCGGTCCGAGCCGAAGACGGTCGAAGGGATCCTCCTCATGAGCACCACAGCGCCCCGCCCCCACTCCGCCGCCGACGCCGCCGACCGCGCCGGATCGCGCTCCCGGGTCCGCCGCTCCCGCTCCGGCCCGATCACCCCGCCGCCGCCCGTGGACGTCCTCGGCAGCGAGGTCGACGCCCGGCTCGACGAGGACGGCGCCCCCGGCGTCGACGTGGCAGCCCTCGGCGAGCTGCTGCTCGGCGAGTGGCGCGAGCAGCGCCTCGCGACCCGCGCCCTCACCTCCCGCCCCGAGCTGCACCGGACCGACGGCCTGCCGATGGCCGAGCACCGCGCCCGGGTCACCCAGCAGATGAGCATCCTCGCGGCGGAGGGCGGCGTGCACCGCGCCTTCCCGGTCGCGCTCGGCGGCGACGCCGACCACGGCGGCAACATCGCCGGTTTCGAGGAGCTGGTCACCGCCGACCCGTCGCTGCAGATCAAGTCGGGCGTGCAGTGGGGGCTCTTCGGCGCCGCCGTCCTGCACCTCGGCACGCAGCCGCACCACGAGAAGTGGCTGCCCGGCATCATGAGCCTCGAGATCCCCGGCGCGTTCGCGATGACCGAGACCGGGCACGGCTCCGACGTCGCCTCGATCGCGACCTCGGCGACCTTCGACGAGGAGGCCGGCGACTTCGTCCTGACCACCCCGTTCCGCGCCGCCTGGAAGGACTACCTCGGCAACGCCGCCGTCGACGGCCGGGCCGCCGTCGTCTTCGCGCAGCTCGTCACCCGCGGCGTGAACCACGGTGTGCACGCGTTCTACGTGCCGATCCGCGACGAGGAGGGCGCGTTCCTCCCCGGCGTCGGCGGCGAGGACGACGGCCTCAAGGGCGGGCTGAACGGCATCGACAACGGCCGCCTGCACTTCGACCACGTCCGCGTGCCGCGCGAGAACCTGCTCAACCGCTACGGCGACGTCGCGGCCGACGGCAGCTACTCCTCGCCGATCGCGAGCCCGGGCCGCCGCTTCTTCACCATGCTCGGCACGCTTGTGCAGGGCCGCGTCTCCCTCGACGGCGCCTCCGTCGCCGCGTCGAAGATCGCGCTGACGATCGCGATCACCTACGGCGACCAGCGCCGGCAGTTCACCGGCGGCGGCGACCGTGAGGAGGTGCTGCTCGACTATCAGCGGCACCAGCGCCGACTGCTGCCGCGCCTGGCGACGACCTACGCGGCGGGCTTCGCGCACGACAGGCTGCTGCGCGCCTTCGACGACGTCTTCTCCGGCAGGAACGACACCGACGAGTCGCGGCAGGACCTCGAGACGCTCGCCGCGGGTCTCAAGGCGCTGTCCACCTGGCACGCCCTCGACACCCTGCAGGAGGCGCGCGAGGCCTGCGGCGGCGCCGGCTTCCTCGCCGAGAACCGGCTGACCCAGCTCCGCGCCGACCTCGACGTCTACGCGACGTTCGAGGGCGACAACACCGTGCTGCTGCAGCTCGTCGCCAAGCGACTGCTGACCGACGTCGGCCGCCGCTTCAAGAACGCGCAGCCGGGGGAGCTGGCGCGCTACGCGGTCGGCCAGGTCGCCGGAGCGACGGTCAACAACTCCGGACTGCGGCGGCTCGCGCAGGTCGTCGCCGACCGCGGCTCGACCGCCCGCTCCGTCGGCCAGCTCCGCGACGAGCAGCGCGAGCTGCTGACGGACCGCGTCGAGAGCATGGTCTCGGGAGTCGCGTCCCGCCTGCGCTCGGCGTCGAAGCTGCCCGCCGACGAGGCCGCCCGCCTCTTCAACGCGCACCAGAGCGAGCTGATCGAGGCGGCGCGCGCGCACGCCGAGCTGCTGCAGTGGGAGGCGTTCACCGAGGCGCTCGCCACCATCGAGGACGACGGGACGCGGACGGTGCTGACCTGGCTCCGCGACCTGTTCGGCCTCGAGCTGATCGAGAAGCACCTCGCCTGGTACCTGCTGCACGGCCGGCTCTCGTCGCAGCGGGCGCTCGCGGTGACCTCCTACATCGACCGCCTGCTCGCCCGGCTGCGCCCGCACGCCGGCGACCTGGTCGCCGCGTTCGGCTACCGCCCCGAGCACATCCGCGCGTCGATCGCGAGCGGCGCCGAGGCGACCCGCCAGGAGGAGGCGCACGCCTGGTACGAGACCGCCCGCGCGGACGGCACCCTCCCCACCCCCGAGAAGTCGCCCAAGCGCTGACCCCCTCCGCGAGATGCCACTTGTGCACGCGACACGCCGTGAGAAGCGTGCACAAGTGGCATCTCGCGGCCTGCGTCAGCGCCCCAGGAAGGCCAGGGCGGCGTCGCGCTCGGCGCGCAGCTCGAGGACGGACTCGTCGATCTTGGCGCGCGAGTGGGCGTCGATCTCCAGGCCCGGGATGATGCGCCACTCGCCGTCGACGGAGCGGACGGGGAACGAGGAGATCAGGCCCTCCTCCACACCGTAGGATCCGTCCGACTCGACCGCCGCGGAGGTCCACTCGGTGCCGGTGACCCAGTCGTGCACGTGGTCGATCGCGGCGGACGCGGCCGAGGCGGCGGACGAGGCTCCGCGCACCTCGATGATCTCGGCGCCGCGCTTGGCGACCCGCGGCTCGAACTCCTCGTGCAGCCAGGCGGTGTCGACCAGGTCGGCGACGGGCCGGCCGTCGACGACCGCGTGGCTGACGTCCGGGTACTGCGAGGCGGAGTGGTTGCCCCAGATCGTGACGCCCGAGATCGCGTCGACCGGAGCATCGAGCTTCGCGGCGAGCTGCGCGACGGCGCGGTTGTGGTCGAGCCGGGTCATCGCGGTGAAGCGCCCGGCCGGGATGTCCGGGGCGCTCGCGCGGGCGATCCAGGCGTTGGTGTTGGCCGGGTTGCCGACCACGAGCACGCGGATGTCGTCGGCCGCGTGCTCGTTCAGCGCGGCGCCCTGCGGACCGAAGATGCCGGCGTTCGCCGCGAGGAGGTCCGCGCGCTCCATGCCTGCCGAGCGCGGGCGGGCGCCGACGAGCAGGGCGACGCTCGCGCCGTCGAACGCGGCGGCCGGGTCGTCGGTGACCTCGATGCCGCGCAGCAGCGGGAACGCGCCGTCCTGCAGCTCGAGCGCGGTGCCGGCCGCGGAGCGCAGGCCGGCGGGGATCTCTAGGAGGCTCAGCCGGACCGGGACGTCGGGCCCGAGGAGCTGCCCGGAGGCGATGCGGAACAGGAGCGCGTAGCCGATCGCGCCCCCCGCTCCGGTGACGGCGACGGTGACGGGGCTGCGCTGCATGCTCATGCGGCCGACGGTAGTCCGGCCGCCTGCGCGCCGCATCGGAAGCGGAGTCTCGACACCCTCTGCGCGCTGCTCGACCCGCGCGAGGAGCGGCTGTCGCCGCGCTCTCCTCTCGTGCCCGTGCCTGCTCGTCGAGGAGCCGCGCAGCGGTCCATCGCGCGGCGAAGCCGCTTCGCGTCTGGTGGTGAGGGAGAGGATGCCGCCTCGCCCCGTTCCATGCTGGTCGAGTAGCCCCGCAGGGGCGTATCGAGACCCACCGCCGTCGGCAGGTCGGCTCTGCAGACTCCCGTTCCGACGCTGGTGGATCTCGATACGCCCGCTGCGCGGGCTACTCGATCAGCAAAGTGGAGACCCCACCCCTTCGAGCCTTGACCGTTAGACCTCTAACAATTAGTGTTCTGAGCATGCAGGAACCCCGCGACCGCCCCACCTCCGGACTCGAGCTCGTCCGCTGGCTGGCGTGGGCGCAGCGCAAGGCCGGCGAGGACTGGATCCGCGCCCGCGAGCTCAGCCACGAGCAGGCCTTCGTCCTCGGCTACCTCGCGCAGACGCCCGGCGTCATCCAGCGCGAGATCGCCGAGGTCAGCCGGACGAGCCCCGCGAGTGTCACGAGCCTCCTGCAGGGGCTCGAGCGCCGCGGCCTCGTCGAGCGGCGCACCGAGGGAGGCGACGACCGCCGCAAGCGCGTCTACGCGACTCCCGCGGGCGCCGAGCTCATCGCCGGGTTCGAGGAGGCCATGCTCGCCGCCGACGAGACCCTCCTGGCACCCCTCGACCCCGAGGAGCGCGCCACCCTCCAGGCGCTCCTGACCAAGATCACCGCGGTCCTCCCGCCCCCCACCCGCTAGGCGCTCGGGCGCTCCGCCCCCGCCTCCCGTTCCGCCCTGCTCGCGCGCCACTCCCTCGCGCGCCTCCTCACCGCGCCCTCCGCGGTGCCCCGACCGCGCCCTCCTCGGCGCGCCTCCCTCCTCGCGCCGTGCCGACGACCCTCGGCGCGCGCTCGACCCTGCCCGGAAGAAGCCCGCCCATGTCCAGCACCGACACCCCCACCGACACCACCCCCACCGACACCCCCACCTCGCGCCCCGCCGCCCCCGCCACCGACCGCTGGTACCTCTCCTCCGCCCCGATCGTCCGCGCCCTCGTGCACCTCTGCGTGCCGATGGCCGCCGCGATGATCGTCTCCGCCGTCTACAGCGTCATCAACGCCGGCGTCGTCGGCTCGCTGCACGACGCGACCCTGCTCGCCGCGATCACCCTCGGCTCCCCGCTGCTCGGGCTGGTGATGGCCGTCGGCGGAGTCTTCGGCGTCGGCGGCAGCGCCCTCATCTCGCGCCTGCTCGGCGCCTCCGAGCGCGACCCCGAGAAGGCGGGCGAGATCAAGCACGTCGCCTCCTTCGCGCTCTGGGGCTCGATCCTCACCGGCGCCGTCCTCGGCGGCCTCGGCCTGCTCCTCCTCGGTCCGCTGGTCGCCCTCCTCGGCGCCGACTCCACCACGGCCGCCGCGACCGGCGCCTTCACAGCGGTCACCCTCGCCTTCGTGCCGGTGCTCGCCGCCTCCTTCTGCCTCGAGCAGCTGGTGCGGGCGGAGGGCGCGGCCCGCCAGGTCATGATCGGCCTGCTCCTCTCGACCGTCGCGAACCTCCTCCTCGACGTCCTCTTCATCCTGGTGCTGCACCTCGGCGTCGCCGGGGCGGCGCTCGCCGTGGGCCTCGCCAACCTGCTCGTCGTCGGCTACTTCGCCCTCTGGCTCCAGCGCCGGAGCGAGCACATCGACCTCTCGCCGCGCTGGTTCACACTGCGCGCGAGCCTGCTGAAGCCCGTCTTCGGCGTCGGCGCCGGCGAGCTGCTGCAGTCGGGCTTCCTGATCGTGACCGCGCTCGTGCTCAACAACCTCGCCGCGGCCTACGGCGACGGACCGCTCGCGGCCATGGGCGTCGCGGTCCGCATCGCCCAGGTCCCCGAGTTCCTGGTGATGGGCATCACCCTCGGCGTCCTGCCGCTGCTCGCCTACTCCTACGGCAAGGGCGACCGCGAGCGCCTGCGCTCCGCCCTCCGCGGCGCCGGTGTCGCGGTCGGGACGATCACCGTGCTCGCGGCCGCCGCCCTCTGGCTGCTGCACGAGCCGGTGCTCGCGATCTTCGCCGACGACCCCGCGGTGCTGACCCTCGGCGCGATCGTGCTCGCGGCGCAGCTGGTGGCGATGATCGCCAACGGTTTCGCGGGCCTGCTGACCTCGCTGTTCCAGGCCACCGGCCGCGCTCTCGCGGCGACCACCATGTCGCTCACCCAGGGCGTCCTCTTCGTCCCGGTCGTGCTGCTCGGGAACCTCTGGTTCGGACTCGGCGGCATCATCTGGGCGCTGACCGCCACCGAGGTGCTCGTCCTCGTCGCCGGGGCCGCGCTCTGGCTCGCCTCCCGCCGCGCCATCGATCGCGGCCTGGCCGAGGGCGACGCCGAGCGCGCCGAGGCGGTGCTCGAGCAGGCCTGACGCCGACCCGGATGCGCAACCCCCGCGCGCATCCGGGGCCGGGCCGCATGAAATCGCTTCCCCCGACCCTGATCGTCAGTAGTGTGCGGCCCATGCGCACTCTGTACCCCGAGATCGAGCCCTTCCACACCGGGATGCTCGACGTCGGCGACGGCCACGAGATCTACTGGGAGGCCTCGGGCAACCCCGAGGGCAAGCCCGTCGTCTTCCTGCACGGCGGACCGGGCGCCGGCGCCTCGGCCACCCACCGCCGCCTCTTCGACCCGGAGAAGTACCGGATCGTGCTCCTCGACCAGCGGATGTGCGGCCGCTCCACCCCGCACGCGAGCGAGCCGGACGCCGATCTCTCGACCAACACCACCTGGTACCTGGTCTCCGATCTCGAGAAGCTCCGCGAGCACCTCGACATCGAGCGCTGGCAGGTCTTCGGCGGCTCCTGGGGCTCCACGCTGGCCCTCGCGTACGCCGAGTCGCACCCCGAGCGGGTCACCGAGATCGTCCTCCGCGGGATCTTCACCCTGCGCCGGGCCGAGCTCGAGTGGTTCTACGAGGGCGGCGCCGCCGCGGTCTACCCGGACCTCTGGGAGGGCTACACCTCGGTGATCCCGGCGGGCACGAGCGGCAGTCTGATCGAGGCCTACTACCGGCTGCTGCACGACGCCGATCCGGCCGTGCACGGCCCCGCCGGCGTCGCCTGGACCACCTGGGAGTCCTCGACCATCACGCTCCTGCAGAAGCCGGAGATGATCGAGGCCTGGTCCGACCCCGCCTTCGCCCTGGCCTTCGCGCGGATCGAGAACCACTACTTCGTCCACAAGGGCTGGCTGGAGGAGGGGCAGCTGATCCGCGACGTCGGCGTGCTGCGCGGCATCCCGGCCGTCATCGTCCAGGGCCGCTACGACATGTGCACGCCCGCGTTCACCGCGTGGGATCTGTACCGGGCCTGGCCCGAGGCGGACTTCCACCTGATCCCGGACGCCGGGCACGCGTTCGACGAGCCGGGCATCCTCGACGCCCTGATCGAGGCGACCGACCGCTTCGCCTCCTGAGCCGATCGGCGGCCCCGTCCCGCCCGGCCGGCGGGGCGGACTAGCCTGGGCGGATGCGCGCGGACGACGACAAGGGGATGGACGGCTGGCCCACGGGCCGCCTCCTCGCCACCGCGTCCCGGATGGTCGAGCACGCCTGGCACGGCGCGCTCGCCGAGATCGGCCTCACCCACGCGGGCCTGGTCGTGCTGCACCTGCTGCAGGCCGGGCCGGCCGCGCAGAAGGAGCTCGCCGCCTCCGCCCACGTCGAGGTGCAGACCATGTCGCGCACGATCGAGCGGCTGGAGCGCGAGGGGCACGTCTCCCGCGTGAGCGACTCCGCCGACCGCCGCCGGCAGCTGGTGTCGCTGACCGACAAGGGCCGCGAGGCCTGGCAGCGTGCGCACGGGCTCGAGGTCGACATGCTGCCCGGGACCCTCGATCACGGTCCGCTGCGCGAGGCGCTGCTCGACATCATCCGCGACGCCAGCGAGTCGCGCTGGGGCTGATCCGCCTGATCCGCCCGAGCCGTCCGGGCCGTCCGCAACCCCGGGCAGCGTGTCCTCGGTCGGCGCTAGTTTGACCGCATGACCTTCAACGACGACTCCCAGCTCAGCGGTGGCAAGGTCCGCCGGCGCGGCCGCACCACCGGCATCGCGGTCGGCGGCGGCGCGGTGGGCGTCGTCGTCCTCGCCCTGCTCTCGCAGCTGCTCGGGGTGAACCTGTCCGGATTGGGCGAGCTCGTCGGCGGAGGGGGATCGTCACCCGAGCAGGTGACCAGCACGGCCGTCGCCTGCGACAGCGGCGCCGATGCCAACGCCGAGGTCGACTGCCGGCTCGAGGGAGCGGCGGAGTCGCTCGACCGCTACTGGGCCGCTGAGGCGGGATCCGTGGGAGCGACCTACACGACGACCGGCGGCGTGATCGTCTTCGAGGACCAGACCAGCACCGGCTGCGGCAACGCCACCGCCGCGGTGGGCCCGTTCTACTGCCCGCCGGACCAGACGATCTACCTCGACACCGACTTCTTCGACGAGCTGCGCACCCGCTTCGACACCTCGGGCGGCTCGCTCGCGCAGATGTACATCCTGGCTCACGAGTGGGGCCACCACATCCAGAGCCTGACCGGCGCGATGGAGTCGGCCGACCGCAGCGGCACCGGCCCCGACTCCGACTCCGTGCGCCTCGAGCTGCAGGCCGACTGCTACGCCGGCGCCTGGGTCGGCGACGCCTCGACGGTGCCCGACGAGACCGGGACCCCCTACCTGAAGCCCGTGACGCAGGAGCAGTACCGCGACGCCCTGAGCGCCGCCGCGGCCGTCGGCGACGACCGCATCCAGGAGCAGGCGACCGGCACCGTCGACCCCGAGGGCTGGACCCACGGCTCCGCCGAGCAGCGCCAGCGCTGGTTCCAGGCCGGCTTCGACGCCGACGCCACCGCCTGCGACACCTTCGCCGTCGCGGGCTCCGCCCTCTGACCCCACCCCGGAGCGGCCCCGCGTTCATGCTGGTCGAGCAGCCGCGCAGCGGCCCCTGCATGCTGGTCGAGTAGCCGCGCAGCGGCGTATCGAGACCCACCGTCTCAGACACGGTGGATCTCGATACGGCCGCTCCGCGCCCTACTCGATCAGCATGAATCGGCGTAGAGCCGAATCCATGCTGGCCGACCGCGCAGCGGTCCCTTGCATGCTGGTCGAGCAGCCGAGCAGCGGCGTATCGAGACCCGGCGTGCAGGACACGGTGGCTCTCGATACGGTCGCTCCGCGCCCTACTCGATCAGCATGGACTGCCTGCTGGTCGGGCAGTCGCGCAGCGGCCCCTGCATGCTGGTCGAGTAGCCGCGCAGCGGCGTATCGAGACCCGCCCCCTCAGCTCACCGAGTCGCTCGGCTCCTCCATGTACCACTCCGTGAAGGAGCACGCCCGCCCGTCCTCCGCGAAGCGGATGACCCACAGATTCAGGTACGTGCGGTCCGACGGGTAGATGGTCCGCGCCTCCACCACCGCCGTGGTCTCCGTCAGCGCGACGAGCCCCCACGCGAACGTCGGGTCGTCCGGCTCGCTCTCCGCGACCCACCACTCCACGATCGCCTCCCGCGGAGTGATCGCCTCCGCGTACGGCGCCGTGAAGTACTCCGCGCCCTCGGTGAAGAGCGCCGCCACATCCGCGGGGTCGTCCGTCGCCCAGGCCTTCTCGTAGCCGGCGATCCAGCTCTCGATCTCGATCATGCGCCCATCCTCGTCCCGCCCGCGGCAGCCCGGTAGAGCGATCGGGAAGGTTTCCGAGCATCGGTCGGTTCGGCTCAGAGGCCCGGCGATGCAAAGCTGAGCAATACGACCCGCCCTGCAGGACGCCGGACCTCCGGCGCCCCGCTCCTGCACGCCGCCGACACGAAGGACCGCAGTGCCCGACTCCGACAGACGCTCGCTCACCCGCTCGCCCAGCCCCCGCCTGATCACCGCCGTCCTCGCCTTCGCGGGGATGAGCGCCTCGTTCATGCAGACGCTGGTCGTCCCGATCCAGTCGGAGCTGCCCACCCTGCTCGGCGCCGACCGGAGCGAGACCGCCTGGGTGATCACCGCGACCCTGCTCAGCGCCTGCATCCTCACCCCGGTCTCCGGCCGTCTCGGCGACCTCTACGGCAAGCGCCGGATGGCCCTCGCCGCGCTCGTCGTCCTCGTGCTCGGCTCGATCGTCTGCGCCTTCGCGGACGACGTCTGGACGCTCGTGGTCGGCCGCGCCCTCCAGGGTGCGGTGATGGGCGTCATCCCGCTCGGCATCTCGATCCTCCGCGACACCCTGCACCGCGACCGCCTGCCTGGCGCGATCGCCCTCGTCAGCGCCACGCTCGGCATCGGCGGCGCGCTCGGCCTGCCGCTCAGCGCCCTGGTCGCCGAGAACCTCGACTGGCACGTGCTGTTCTGGATGTCCGCCGGGCTCGGCGTGCTCGACATCGTCCTCGTGCTCCTCGTCATCCCGGTCTCGACCCTGCGCTCGCCCGGCCGCTTCGACGTCGTCGGCACGATCGGCCTCGCGATCGGCCTCAGCGGCATCCTGATCGCCGTCTCCCGCGGCAACGACGCGGGCTGGACGAGCCCCGGCATCCTCGGCTCGGGCCTCGGCGGCGTCGCGGTCCTGCTGATCTGGGGCTGGTACGAGCTGCGCCAGGAGAGCCCGCTCGTCGACCTCCGGGTCGCCGCCCGCCCGGCGGTGCTGTTCACCAACCTCGCCTCGGTGGCCGTCGGCTTCGCCTTCTTCGGCGCCCAGATCACCCTGCCGCAGCGCCTCGAGCTGCCGGCCGCGTCCGGCGTCGGCTTCGGCCTCAGCCTCATCGTGGCGAGCCTGGTCCTGGCGCCCTCGGGCCTCGCGATGATGGCGACCTCGCCGCTCGCCGCTCGGCTCTCGGCGCAGTCCGGACCGCGTCTGGTGCTGGTCTCGGGAGCGGCGCTGATCGCTGTCTCCTACCTGCTGATCCTCCCGTTCGGCGCGGAGGTCTGGCAGATCCTCGTGATCAACGCGCTGATCGGCGTCGGCCTCGGCCTCGCCTACGCCGCGATGCCGACCCTGATCATGCACGCGGTGCCGGCCTCCGAGACCGCGGCGGCGAACGGCCTGAACTCGCTGATGCGCACCCTCGGCACGACGCTGTCGTCCGCGGTCACCGCGGCGGTCCTGGCGCAGCTGACCGTCTCGGTGGGCGCCGTCGACCTGCCGAGCTCGGAGGCGTTCGAGACGACGTTCGTCATCGGCGCGATCGGCGCGGTGGTCGCCGTGGTGCTCGGGCTGCTGATCCCGAAGGTGTCCCGCCCGGAGGTGCGTCCGGCGCTGCCCTGACCGGTGCTCCCGGCCGGCGCCGCGCAGCCCGCCGCGCTCACTCCTCGTCGAGGAGCAGCCGCTCGATCTGCAGCTCGCGCAGGCGCACGGTCGCCAGCTGGTTCTCGCGCGCGGCGATCGCGAGCCGGCAGAGCAGCACGGCGAGCACGAGCACGATCACGACGACCGCGATGGCCGCGACGATGTAGAGGATGCCGAAGACGTTCAGAGCGGAGAACATCCTCCGACGCTAGCCAGCGGGGCTCGCGCGGATCGTCCCCCGCAGGACGGAGCCGGGACTCCTCGGAACCCCGATGGCGCTTCACATCCGGGCCCGAGGTGCCCGCGCGTAGGGTGACTCCCCGTGGAACCCCGATCTCCCGACCGCGCGGCGCCCGCCGTCCCCCCGCTGAGCGACGAGGTCGCGCAGGCGCTCGACGCCGGCACGGTCGCCGAGATCCGCGCCCTCCGCGACGACTTCGCGCGGTTCATGCTGCAGTACAAGTTCGGCATGGACGAGATCGTCACGAAGGTGACGATCCTGCAGGAGGAGTTCCGCGAGATGCGGGAGTACAACCCGATCGAGCACGTGTCGAGCCGGCTGAAGTCGGCCGACAGCCTGATCGAGAAGATCGAGCGCAAGGGCTGCGACACCTCCTTCGAGGGCATCGCCGCCGCCGTCACCGACATCGCGGGCGTCCGGATCACCTGCAGCTTCGTCTCCGACGTCTACCGCGTCTTCGACATGCTCACCTCGCAGGCCGACGTCCGCGTCCTCGAGGTGAAGGACTACATCGCCACTCCGAAGGAGAACGGCTACAAGAGCCTGCACGCGATCGTCGAGGTGCCGGTGTTCCTCTCGGGAGGCTCGGTCGACGTCTGCGTCGAGGTCCAGTTCCGCACCATCGCGATGGACTTCTGGGCCAGCCTCGAGCACAAGATCTACTACAAGTACGACCGCCAGGTCCCGCAGCAGCTGCTCGACGGCCTGTCCGACGCCGCGCGCACCGCCGCCGCCCTCGACGCCGACATGGAGCGCCTGCACCGTCAGGTCCGCGGCGAGCTCCCCCTCGACCCGATCCTCCGCATCCTCGACGTCTGACCCGCAAGACCCTTCATGCTGATCGAGTAGCCCGCGCAGCGGGCGTATCGAGATCCGCCGTCCCCAGCACGCCGGGTCTCGATACGCCGCTCCGCGGCTACTCGACCACCATGGAACTCATGCTGATCGAGCCGCTCGCCTGGCGGGGCGCCCTGCATGCCGAGCGATCAGCTCGCCTGGCGGGGCGCCCTGCATGCCGAGCGATCAGCTCGCCTGGCGGGGCGCCCTGCATGCTGATCGAGTAGCCCGCGCAGCGGGCGTATCGAGATCCACCGTCCCCAGCACGCCGTATCGAGATCCGCCGTCGCCGGGGCTACCCCAGCGCCGTCACCAGCACCAGCAGCAGCACCGCGGACCCGTTCAGCGTCGCGTGCGACACGATCGCCGCGCCGAGCCGCCCGGTCACCGTGGAGATCCAGCCGTGCGCCAGCCCGGCGATCACCGTCGTCGTCCCCAGCGTGACCACCGTCGCCGGGTTCACCATCTGGTGCCCGTGCAGCAGCGCGAAGACCAGCGTCGACGCGATCACGCTGAACACCGCCGCCCAGACGCGCCGTCCGCGGGTCGGCGGTGCCGCATCGCCCTTCGTCCGCAGCATCCGGTTGCGGACCGCCCGCATGACGACCCCGCGGCAGAGGATCTCCTCGACGATCGGAGCGACCAGCACCGGGATCATCACGGAGCTCAGCACGAACCACAGCGGGTCGGGATCGAGCTCGAGGTTGCTCTCCGCGTCGCCCAGCAGCGGCGAGAACACGATCAGCACCGCGACGATCGCGATCCGCACGCCGATGCCCAGCCCGATGCCGATCGGCACGTCGATCCAGCGGAACCGCAGCCCGTAGTCCGCGGCGAGCGACCCCAGCCCGCGGAGCTTCGACGCGGCGAACGGGATGACGAGCGCGACCAGATAGCTGGCGAACGACCCCGCGAACACGAGCCCGGGGGAGTAGGGCAGCACCCCGAAGCCGAACAGCACGATCAGCAGCGCGAGCGGCAGCACGATCCCGGCGATCGTCAGCGCCGCCGTCGGCAGTCCCCAGCGCACCCGCGGATCCGGCAGATAGAGGAGAGAGGAGTACGGAGCGTCGACCGACGGCTGCGGCTCGGGCGGCGGCGCCCAGGCGAAGGCGGGCCCACCGTGCGGCGGCGCGGCGGCGACGGCAGGCTGCTCAGGGGCGACGGTCGACGGATCGGGCGGCGGAAAGGCGGCGGGATTCATGGCCCGCCCAGGCTACGCAGCCCAGCTGAGCGCCCGGAGCGCACCTCGGGCTCGCAGAACCACGTCCGGCTCGCAGGATCGAGCCGTTCTCGCGAGCCGAGGCCGATTCGACGAGCCCAGCAGCCGCTCTCGAACTCTGCTGCGCGAGATCCGTCGTACTCCTGCATCGAGGACGACGACGTCTGCGGAGTGAGGCGCGGCCCGACCGGTGGGGCTCGGGAACGACCCGTCAACGGAAGAAACCCCCGCCATGTAGAAGCTAGGCGAGGGTTTCCGTGGCTCCGACGGGCGTCGATCCCGTGACCTCACGATTTTCAGTCGTGCGCTCTACCAACTGAGCTACAGAGCCGTTGCAGCCGAGGATGTCCGAGGACATCGATGCCGCGAGGAGACGAACGAGTCGTCTCCTGGAAAAGGCCCTTCCTCTCGGAAGGGCCTCTCTGCGACCCTGACGGGACTTGAACCCGCGACCTCCGCCGTGACAGGGCGGCACGCTAACCAGCTGCGCTACAGGGCCTCGTTGCGAAGACAAGCATACTGCCTTCGAGGCTGTTCGATTTTCACATCCCGTCCGTCTCCGGCCGTTCTGCGGTGGTGCACTTCTCTTGCGGTGGTAACCCTCATCCGTGACCCCAACGGGATTCGAACCCGTGCTGCCGCCGTGAAAGGGCGGTGTCCTAGGCCACTAAACGATGGGGCCGGAAGCTCGCCGGGGCGACCCTGCGGCCGACCCACCATGACTACCGACACGCAAGCATAGGGACAGCCGGCCGGATATGCAAAACCGGCCCTCGAGGGGCGCCAGTCGCGGGTCGGCCGCCGGACGTCGATGCGCGCCTGTGCCCCGGACGGGCGACGCCGATTCCTAGGCGTACGGGGAGGGCTTGACTAGTGTGGGTCGGAATCGCCACTTCCTCGCGACGGAGCCGCACCGCCGCCGGGGGAGTAGTCCGTCTCCAGCACCGAGGTCCCATGATCCACTCTTCGCGCCGAAACCGCCCCGCACGCCGCTCGGGCGCGCCGCGGATCGGCCGTCTCCGCGGAACCGCCCTCGTCTCGGCCGCGGTGGCCCTGGTCGCGGGTCTGCTGGTCGCCACTCCCGCGCAGGCGGTCGAGTACCCCAGCTGGGCCGACGTCGAGGCGGCGAAGGGCAACACCCAGGCGGCGGCCGCGCAGGTGGACAGCATCCTCTCGCTGATCGACGGCCTGCAGAGCGAGGTCGCGGCGGCGCAGCAGGTCGCCGAGCAGCGCGGCGAGGAGTACTTCGCGGCTCAGCAGGACTTCGACGACGCCTCGGATCGGGCGACCGAGCTCGAGGCCAAGGCCACCGCCAGTGCCGACCAGGCCGACGCCGCGACGCAGCAGGCGGGCCTCCTGGCCGCTCAGCTCTACCGCACCACCGGCACCGACCTCTCGGTCAACATCTTCCTCGACGGCGAGGGCGGCAAGGCCGACGACCTCCTCGGCCGCATCGGCAACATGACGAAGCTCGTCGAGCGCTCCAACGCCATCTACGAGCAGGCCAGCACCACCAAGAACACCGCCGAGTCGCTCGGCGACCAGGCGAAGGTCGCGCAGGCCGAGCGGGAGAAGCTCCGCGTCGCCGCCGAGGCGAAGCTCGCCGAGGCCACGGCCGCGCAGGCCGCCTCGGAGGCCGCGCTCACCGAGCAGCAGAACCAGAGCATCGTGCTCGAGCAGCAGCTGGCCGCGCTCCGCGACACCGAGTCGACGACCGTCGCCGAGTACGAGGCCGGGGTCGCGGCGCGCGAGGCCGAGCGCCAGCGCATCCTCGCCGAGCAGGAGGCCGCCCGTCAGGCGCAGGCCGAGCTCGCCCGCCAGCAGGCGGCGGCCGCCCGAGAGGCCGCGGCTGCCGCGGCGGCAGCGGCTCCCTCCCGCGGATCCGGCGGCGGCGGTGGCTACAGCGCCCCGGTCGCCCCGTCCCCGGGCGGCGGCTCGACCGTGGTCAGCGACTCCGGCTGGGTGCGTCCCGCCGCAGGCCGCATCACCGGCACCTTCGGGCCGCGCGGCAGCCTCTCCACCGGCGGCGGCTCGACCAGCTCCTACCACCGCGGCACCGACATCGCCGGCGGCTGCGGCATTCCGATCCTCGCGGCGCACAGCGGCACGGTGACCTACGCCGGCTGGTTCGGCACCTATGGCAACTGGATCGAAATCAGCAACGGCGACGGCATCAGCACCGGCTACGCGCACATCATGCCCGGCGGCATCTACGTCAGCGTCGGCCAGCGGGTCGAGGCGGGCCAGCAGATCGCCGCCGTCGGCACCACCGGCGCCTCCACCGGCTGCCACCTGCACTACGAGACCCGCGTCAACGGCACCGCCGTGGACGCTCAGCCCTTCATGGCCGCACGAGGAGTCACACTTGGTTGACGCGCAGAAGACCGCCCGCAGCTTCACCCCCGCCCCGCGTGAGCGGGCCTGGAAGGGCCGTCTTCCGCTGGCGGTCTCGGCCGCCTTCGCGGTGACCGCCGTCACGGCGTCGCTCGGCATCGTGCCGGCCCAGGCGGACGACCCGTCGTACCCCTCGTGGGACGACGTGCAGAACGCGAAGACCGACGAGGCCAGCAAGCAGGCCGAGATCGACTCGATCACCGCGCTGATCGGCGGGCTGCAGACCTCGGTCGACGACGCGTCGCTCGTCGCGATGAAGAAGGCGGAGGCCTGGCGTCAGGCCCAGGAGGCGCTCGACGCCGCGGCCGCCGCCGTCACCGAGCTCGAGGACCGCGCGAACGCGGCGGCGTCGACGGCGCACACGTCGCAGATGCGTGCCGGCCTCCTCGCCGCGCACCTCTCCCGCTCCGCCGGCGGCGACCTCTCGATGAGCCTCGTCGCGAAGGGCCAGGACGCGGGTGACCTGCTGTACCAGCTCGGCGCCATGTCGCAGCTCTCCGAGCAGTCGCAGCGCGTCTACGCCGACGCCCTCGCCGACAAGCAGACCGCGGAGTCGCTCGCCGAGCAGGCCGACGTGGCCGTCGTCGAGCACCAGAAGCTGTCCGACGCCGCGGACGAGGCTCGCACGGGCGCAGACGCCGCCGCCGCCTCCGCCCGGAGCGCTCTCGCGGCCCAGGAGGCGAAGTCCGAGGAGCTCATCGCGCAGCTTGCGCTGCTCAAGGACTCCACCGTCGAGATCGAGACCGCGTTCCTCGCCGGCGAGCAGGAGCGCAAGGCCGCTGCGGCCGCTGCCGCCGCCGCCGCGAAGGCCGAGGCCGACGCTGCCGCCGCCCAGCCGGCCGCGCAGCCGTCGTCCGGATCCTCGTCGGGAGGGTCCTCGTCGTCGGGAGGGTCCTCGTCGACGGCGCCCCGCCCCGCGGCGCCGGCCGCGAGCCAGCCCGCGGCGCCGGTCCCGAACCAGCCGGTCGTCGAGCAGCCCGCCGCCCAGCCCGCCCCGCAGCAGCCGGTCGCTCCGGCTGCCCCTGCGCAGCAGCCCGCGCCGCTCCCGGCGCCCGCCGCCCCGCAGCCCGCACCGGCGCCGGTGCAGAACCCCGCGCCGCAGCAGAACCAGGTCGAGACCGCGATCTCCTACGCGATGGCGCAGCTCGGCGAGCGCTACGTGCTCGGCGGCATGGGTCCGGACGTCTGGGACTGCTCGGGTCTGACCAAGCAGTCGTACGCGAGCGCCGGCGAGTACATCGGCACCCACTCCGCGACGAACCAGTACAACACCATGGCGAACGAGGGCAAGCTCGTCCCCTACAGCCAGCGTCAGCGCGGCGACCTGCTCTTCTGGTCCGACTCGCCAGGCGACTACTACCACGTGGCGATCTATCTCGGCGACGGCCAGATGATCGAGGCGCCGAACCCCAACTCGCCGGTGCGCGTGCACTCCATCTGGGGCACCCCGACCGGCATGGTCGGCCGCCCGACCGCGTAGCCACCGCTCAGGCGGCGCCGCCCGAAGACACGAGAACCCGCCCCCTCGAGGCGCCGGCAGCAGCCGGTCGACTCGAGTGGGCGGGTTCCGTCGTCCGGAGACCCGTGAGGGTCAGTGGCCCTCTTCGGCCAGCTTCTTGATGCCGTCCTGGACGATCTGCTCCGCCTCGGCGGCGTCGCCCCAGGCCTCGACCTTGACCCACTTGTTGGGCTCGAGGTCCTTGTAGCGCTCGAAGAAGTGCTTGATCTCGTTCTTGGTCTGCTCCGGGACGTCCGAGATGTCCTGGATGTGCTGCCAGCGCGGGTCCTTCGCGGGGACCACGATCACCTTGGCGTCGGAGCCGGCCTCGTCGCTCATGTTGAGCACGCCGACCGGGCGGACGGAGACGCCCACGCCCGGGAAGACGGGGTACTCGAGCAGCACCAGCGCGTCGACGGGGTCGCCGTCGAGGCCGAGGGTGTTCTCGAAGTAGCCGTAGTCCGTCGGGTAGACGAAGGAGGTGAAGAGCACGCGGTCGAGGTAGACGCGACCGGTCTCGTGGTCGACCTCGTACTTGTTGCGGCTGCCCTTGGGGATCTCTACGACGACGTCGTATGCGGCCATGTTCGCTCCTTGAGTCGGTGGCGCCGCGGGCGGCGCATCGGCGGGTCGGACCGGCCGGGGGAGTGCGCGCGGACGCGCGCGCTCGCAGGCCGGATCGCTGGCCTAACGTTACTTGATGTGCCCGATCGCCCCCGCCTGACTCCCGCCGTCGCCGACATCCGGCGCGCGGTGCGCGCGAGCCTCGACGAGCTCGACCCGGGGGCCCTGGTGCTCGTCGCGCTGAGCGGCGGAGCCGACTCGCTGGCCCTCGCGGCGGCGGTCGCCTTCGAGGCCGAGCGCGGCGGTCGGCGGGCCGGCGCCGTGATCGTCGACCACGGTCTCCAGGACGGCTCGGCGGAGGTCGCGCGACGCGCGGCGCAGCATGCGCACACCCTCGGTCTCGCCCCCGTGCTGCGCGAGGTCGTGTCGGTGCTGCCGGGCGGAGACGGTCCGGAGGCGGCGGCGCGCACGGCGAGGTACCGCGCCTTCGACGACGCGGTCGAGGCGACGGGTGCCGCGGCGGTCCTCCTCGCGCACACCCTCGACGACCAGGCCGAGACGGTGCTCCTCGGGCTGGCCCGGGGCGCGGGCGCCGCGAGTCTGCACGGCATGGCGGCGGTGAGCGGGGTGCTGCGGCGCCCTCTGCTCGGGATCCGCCGCGCGAGCACCGTGGCGGCCTGCGCCGACGCCGGCCTCGAGCCGTGGAGCGATCCGCACAACGACGACCCGCGCTACACCCGCGTCCGCGTCCGCCGCTCGGTGCTGCCGGTGCTCGAGGACGAGCTCGGCCCCGGAGTCGCCGAGGCGCTCGCCCGCACGGCCGACCAGCTCCGCGAGGACGGCGACGCTCTCGACGCGATGGCGCTGGACTGGGCGCTCGAGCTCGTCGGCCAGAACGACGAGGGCCACGTCACGGTCGATGCGCGCGGCCTGGCCGCCGACCCGCCGGCGCTCCGCCAGCGCATCATCCGCCTCGTCGTGCAGAACGAGTTCGGCGTCGCCCTCTCCCGCGCCCAGACCCTCGCCGTCGCCGCCCTCGTCACCGATTGGCACGGCCAGAAGGGCGTCGACCTGCCGGGCGTCCGCGCCACCCGGGTGTCCGCAACTCTCGTCTTCGCCCCCGTGTGATCTCCCCTCCGCGAGATGCCACTTGTGCACGCGACACGCCGTGGAAGGCGTGCACAAGTGGCATCTCGCGGAGGGGGGCAGGGCGCCGCCGCCCGTAGAGTGGCCGGGTGGAAGCAGCCGACATCGCCGACGACATCACCGAGGTCCTCTTCACCGAGGCCGAGATCCACGAGCGGATCCGCGACCTGGCCCGCGCCATCGAGCGCGACTACGCCGGCGAGAACCTGCTCATCGTGGGGGTGCTCCGCGGCGCCGTCATGGTGATGGCGGACCTCGCCCGCGAGCTCAAGCTCGACATCGTGATGGACTGGATGGCCGTCTCCTCCTACGGCAGCAGCACGAAGTCCTCCGGCGTGGTGCGGATCCTCAAGGACCTCGACACCGACATCACCGACCGCAAGGTGCTGATCGTCGAGGACATCATCGACTCCGGCCTCACGCTCTCCTGGCTGCAGGGCAATCTGCGCAGCCGCGGCGCGGAGTCCGTCGAGATCTGCGCGCTCTTCCGCAAGCCCCGCGCCGCCAAGGTCGAGGTCGACGTCGCCTACGTGGGCTTCGACATCCCGAACGACTTCGTCATCGGCTACGGCCTCGACTACGCCGAGCGCTACCGCAACCTCCGCGATGTCGCGATCCTCGCTCCCCACGTCTACGCCTGACCGGCCCGGGGCCGACGCCCGCGCGGACGCGGCGCAGTCGAGCCTCGAGCGGCTCTTCGCGGTGCCGGTGCTCGGCTACCACACGAGCTATCCGACGTCGCTGCGCGCGGATCTCGAGTTCGACTACTGGTGGCTCGCGCACGCGATCGACGCCGCCGTCGACGCGTTCGAGCGCACCGGAGACACCGAGCACCTCGAGCGCGCTTCGCGGATCCACCGCGCCGTCCGGCTCCGCAACGGCGGCCGGCTGGTCAACGGCTACTTCGACGACATGATGTGGCTCGGCGGCGCGCTGGCCCGCCTCGGCGAGGCGACGGGGGAGGGGCGCTGGCTCGACCGCGCGGACCGGCTCTGGCGCTTCGCGGTCGCGCGCGGCTGGAACCTCCGGCACGGCGCGAGCCTCGCCTGGCGCCGCCGCCAGCTCGACTACAAGAACGCGCCCGCGAACGGGCCGTTCGCGATCCTCGGTGCGCGGCTGGAGCGGCTCCGCCCCGACGGCCGCGAGGAGCTGGCCCGCGCCGCCTTCGACTGGCTGCACGTGCGCCTGCGCGACGACGACACCGGCTTCGTCGCCGACGGCATCGGCCGCGAGGGCGGCTCGGCCCGCGACGACTGGGCGTTCAGCTACAACCACGGCGTCTACATCGGCGCGGCGCTCGCACTGCACCGGCTGCGCCCGGATGCACGGCTGCTCGCGCACGCCTCCCGGACCGCCGACGACCTGCTCACACGCCTCGCAACCGACGGCGTCTTCGTCGACCAGGGTGCGGGCGACGGCGCGCTCTTCGGCGGCATCGCCTACCGGCACCTGGTCGACCTCGCGACGGCGGACGGGGTCGACGCCGCGTCCGCCGCGCGGATCCGCCGCTTCGTCACCGGCAGCGTCGACGCCCTCTGGCGCTCGAGCGAGCGCGGCGGGATCCTGCTCGCCGGTCCGCGCTGGGACGCCCCGCCGACCCTGCCCGCGACGCTCTCGGCCGAGCTCGGCGCGGTCCTCGCGACGGAGGCGGCGGCGACCCTCGAGCGGCGCACGGTGCGGGAGCCGGCGCCCGGCACAGCAGACTGAGAGCGTGAGAGCCCCTTCCGCGAGATCCACGGCCGCGCGACCCGTGGTCGCCGTCGTCATCAATCCGAGCAAGTTCGACGACGTCGGCGCCGCGCAGGACGTGGTCGCTACGGTCGCCCGCCGCGCCGGCTGGCGCGAGCCGCTCTGGTTCGAGACCAGCGTCGACGACTCCGGAGCCGGAGCCGCGGGGGGCGCGCTGGAGTCGGGCGCCGACCTCGTCTGCGCGATGGGCGGCGACGGCACCGTGCGCGCGGTCGCCTCGGTGCTGCGCGGCACGTCCGTTCCCTACGGACTGCTGCCCAGCGGCACCGGCAACCTGCTCGCCCGCAACCTCGGGATCCCGCTCGGCGCGCTCGCCGACGCGGTCGAGATCGCGCTGCTCGGGCAGGACCGGGCGATCGACGTCGGCACGGCGACCTTCGACGACGGCGAGGAGCGCGTCTTCATGGTGATGGGCGGCGTGGGCCTGGACGCCGAGATCATGGACAAGACCGACGACGAGCTGAAGAAGCGCGTCGGCTGGGGCGCCTACGTCGCAGCGGGCGCCGAGGTGATGTTCAAGGCCGGCTTCGAGGTGACGCTGACGATCGACGGGAAGCCGGAGCCGCCGACCCGCACGCTGATGGTGCTGGCCTGCAACTGCAGCTCGGTCGTGGCGAACATCGAGCTCGCCGCCGGCGCGGTCCTCGACGACGGCGACCTCGAGCTGGTGCTGCTGCGCCGCCGCTTCGGCCTCGCCCTCGACGTCGCGACCGGCAACCGCAACGGCCTCGCATCGCTGCACCAGTGGCCGGGGCGCGAGTTCTCCTTCTCGCTCGACCAGCCCGTGCTCGCCGAGCTCGACGGCGACCCGATCGGCCGCACCACGAGCGGCCGCTTCAGCGTCGACCCCGGCGCACTCCTCGTCCGCCTGCCCGTGCCGACCCCGAAGAGCCCGGGCCTCACCCCGCACGACACCCTTGTGATCGACACCACCGAGATCGCGACGATCCTCGCCGACGACCCCGACGGAGCCTGAGACCCGCCCGCCGGCCGCGGTCGATCCACTCGGGAGAGACGCCCGCCGACATGCTGGTCGAGTAGCCCCTTAGGGGCGTATCGAGACCCGGCGTCGTCAGCAGGGAGGTCTGCAGACTTCCCTCCTGGCCACGGTGGATCTCGATACGCCCGCTGCGCGGGCTACTCGATCAGCATGCAGTAGGAGTGCTGCTGTCTCCCTCTCATGCTGGTCGAGTAGCCCCGGAGCGGCGTATCGAGACCCGGCGTCGTCAGCAGAGAGGTCTGCAGACTCGACGTCCTGTGCCGGTGGATCTCGATGCGCCCGCTGCGCGGGCTACTCGCTGCGCATGCAGGCGACGCGGGCCGCCGGATCAGCATGTCCGGGCCGAGGTCCGCGCCGTCCCATACTGGTCGAGTAGCCCCGGAGGGGCGTATCGAGACCCGGCGTCGTCAGCAGGGATGTCTGCAGACTCGTCTTCTGACGCTGGTGGATCTCGATACGCCCGCTGCGCGGGCTACTCGATCAGCATGAAGGGGTGCTCCTCGATCGGCATGCAGGCGGCGCGCACTGCTCGCTCGACCGGAGGACTACCTCCGACTCCTTTACGGATGTAATGTATGTTACGAACGTAAAGGAGACACCATGGCCGACCCCCGCCTCGCCCGCTCGCGCGAGCAGTTGATCGCCGCGATCACGGTCGCGCTCGATCACCCCGGCGACGACCAGCCGTCGATCACCGACCTGTGCTCCGCCGCCCGCGTCAGCCGGCCGACGTTCTACCAGCACTTCGGCGACGTGCCCTCGCTGGTCGAGGCCGCCGCGCTCGAGCGGATGCACGCGCTGTTCGCCGCCGTCGTGCCGCCCTCGCCGCAGGACGACTGGGAGACCGCGGTGCCCCGCGTCGTCCGCGGCCTGCTCTCGGGGCTGCTCGAGCACGCCGACTTCTACCGCCGCGCGCTGAGCGGTGGCACCGCCCGCTCCGTCCAGGAGTCGGTCGTCGCCTTCCTCGCCCAGCGGCTGCTCGCCTTCTCGCCGCTGGCCGCGCAGGAGGCGGGCGATCGCGCCCGGGTCGAGCGCTTCGCCGTCTTCCTCGCCGCCGGGACCGTCTGGCTCGTCGTCGGCTGGCTGCTCGACGGCGACGACCGCCGCCCGGTCGCCTCCGCCTCGGCCGAGATCGCCGAGCTCCTCGTCACCGGAGTCGCATCGCCGCGGCTCACCGCCCCCGCCACCGACTCCTCGAAGTAGAAGGACCATGCCCGCCTCCGCCGCCCGCCGCTCACCCCGGCTCCTCCACCGTCTGCGCTCCGTCTCCCCGCGCCTCGTCGTCGTCTTCTCCGCGATCGCGCTCATCCCGCTGATCTACGCGGGCCTGCTGACCTCGGCGAACCTCGACCCGACCCACCACCTCGACTCGGTCCCCGCGGCGGTCGTGAACGAGGACACCGGCGCGACCGCCGCCGACGGCTCGGCCCTGGCGCTCGGCGACGCGCTGACCGACGAGCTGACGACGAGCACCTCCGCGTCGAACTTCGACTGGACGCGGACCGACGCCGACGAGGCCGCGAGCGAGCTCGCCTCCGGAGCCGTCTACGCAGTGCTGACCGTGCCGGCCGGCTTCTCGGCCGACGTCGCCTCCGTCGGCGGGGACGACCCCTCGGCGGCGACCGCGGCCCGGCTGTCGATCGCGACGAACGACGGCGCCAACCTGATCGTCGGCAACATCGCCGCGACGATCGGCAGCACGGTCACGCAGACCCTCGAGAAGCAGGTCGGCGAGGAGTACCTGAAAAACGTCTACGTCGGCTTCACGGACCTGCACGACAGCCTCGAGCAGGCCGCCGACGGCGCGACGCAGCTCGCCGACGGCGCGGCCACCGCGTCGAGCGGCTCGGACGAGCTCGTCGTCGGCCTCGAGCAGCTGCAGGACGGCACCGCGCAGCTCGCCACCGGGGCGGATTCGCTCCGCGCCGGGGCCGACTCCGCTGCGGACGGAGCGGCGACCCTCTCCTCCGGGCTTCAGCAGCTCGCCGACGGGACGGCCGCACTGCCGTCGTCCGCCGCCGCGCTGAACACCGGAGCGCAGTCGGTCGCCACGGGTGCGCAGTCGCTCGACGGTGGAGCCGCGGACCTGGCGACCGGAGCGGCGACCCTCGCCGACGGCACCGCCGCTCTGTCCTCCGGAGCGGCGACAGCCGCGACCGGCGCGCAGTCCCTCGCCGAGGGCGCCTCCTCCGTCTCCGACGGCGCGACGGCGGCGCTCGCCGGTGCCGGGACGCTGCGCGACGGCTCGGCGGCCCTTGCCGCGAGCACTCCCGCCCTGGCCACCGGAGCGGCGACGGTCGACACCGGCCTCCGGTCGCTGATCGCGGGCTACGGCACCCTCACCGACACCGAGCGCCTCGCCCTCCTCACGCAGCTCGAGTCGGGAGCCGCCGGAGTCTCGGCCGGAGCGACCGCCGCGGACCAGGGCGCGCAGACCCTCGCCGCCGGGTCCTCGGCGCTCGTCGGCGACTCCTCGGGCGGGCTGACCGCACTCGCCGCGGGCGCCGCCTCCGCGTCCTCCGGAGCCGCCGACCTCACGACCGGTGTGCAGTCGCTCGCCTCCGGAGCCGCGTCTGCCGACTCCGGCGCGCAATCGCTCAGCACCGGGGCGCAGTCCCTCGCGACCGGCGCCGCCTCCCTCGACTCCGGAGCGGCGCAGGTCGCCGCCGGCACCGGCACCCTCGCCGGCAGCGTCGGCCCGCTGACGACCGGCCTCGACTCCGCCGCGAGCGGGGCCGGCGCGCTCGCCTCGGGCACAGCCTCGCTCGCCTCCGGCTCCGACGCCCTCGCCACCGGTGCCGACTCCGCCGCGCAGGGCAGCGCGGACGCCGCGACCGGCGCGGGCAGCCTCGCCTCGGGGGTCGACTCCCTCGCCTCCGGTTCCGAGACGCTGTCCGGGAAGCTGGCCGACGGGGCCGCCGACGTCCCGTCCTACACGGCGGACCAGGCGGACGCGCTCAGCGCCGTCGCCGCGGCCCCCGTCGCGCTCGACACAGAGCGCCTGAACCGCGTGCCCGAGTACGGCTCCGGACTCGCTCCGTACTTCATGGCTCTCGCGCTCTGGGTCGGCGCCCTCGCCTTCTACCTGATGAGCGCGCCGCTGAGCGAGCGCCTGCTCGCCGCCCGCCGGCCCGCCTGGGTGATCGCGTTGCGCAGCTACCTCCCCGGCGCGCTGATGGCGGTGGCGCAGGGCGTGCTCGCCGCGCTGGTGATCCGCTTCGGCGTCGGCGTCGAGATGGCGCAGCTCCCGGCGCTGATGGGGATCGCGGTCCTCACCAGCCTGACCTTCGTCGCGATCAACCAGGCGCTGATCGCCCTGCTCGACGCGCCCGGCCGCTTCCTCGCGCTGCTGCTGATCGTGCTCCAGCTCTCCTCGGCCGGCGGCACCTACCCGATCGAGACGGCGCCCGCCTTCTTCCAGGCCGTGCACGGGGTGCTGCCGCTGACCTACACGGTCGAGGCGTTCCGCTCCCTGATCGCGGGCGGCAGCATCGGCGTCGCGAACGCCGTGCTGGTGCTCTCGCTCTGGCTGCTCGGCGCCCTCGCCGTCACCGTGCTGGCCGCCGCCCGCCGCCGCCGCGGCCTGACCCCGGCGCTGCGCGACCCGGAGCCCCTCCTCGAGACGGCGTGACCGGAGGGGCCCAGCATGGGTGCCCGCGCACGCCTCATGCTGGTCGAGTAGCCCCGGAGGGGCGTATCGAGACCCGCCGTCACCAGCAGGGCGGGTCTGCAGACTCGACTTCTGACGCTGGTGGATCTCGATACGCCCGCTCCGCGGGCTACTCGATCAGCAAGGAGCGGACCCGCTGCGCGGGCTGCTCGATCAGCAGGCGGGCAGCGTCCGGAGCCCGTCCCGCGCGCCGGGCACCCGCCGCCCCGCGCCCAGCCCGCGCTTCCTCCGCCCAGGGCGAACGCGTGGCGCGCGCTCAGAGAGCGGGAGGTAGCCTGACACTCACATTTCCTCGTCAGAAAGGTGCCGGGCCTGCGCCCGCAACATTCATGAACGTCAAGCGCATCTTCCGGGGTCCCATTCTCTACGTCGTCCTCGCGATCGTGGCGGTCTGGATCGGCTCCTCGCTGATCACGATGTCGGGCTTCCGGCAGATCAGCACGCAGGAGGGGCTCCAGCTCCTCTCCGACGGCAAGGTCGACTCCGCGAAGATCGTCGACGGCGAGCAGCGCGTCGACCTGACCCTCGCGCAGGACGACGGCGACAACGGCAAGCAGGTGCAGTTCTACTACGTGGCACCGCGCGGCGCCGAGGTCGTGGACGCGGTCACCACCGCCGCCCCGTCCGACGGCTACGACGACGAGGTCCCGCAGACCAACTGGTTCCTCTCCGCTCTCGGCTTCCTCCTCCCGATCCTCCTGATCGGCGCGTTCTTCTGGCTGATGCTCTCGGGCATGCAGGGCGGCGGCAACCGCGTCATGCAGTTCGGCAAGTCGAAGGCGAAGCTCGTCTCGAAGGAGTCGCCCAAGGTCACGTTCGGCGACGTCGCCGGCGCCGACGAGGCGATCGAGGAGCTGCACGAGATCAAGGAGTTCCTCAAGGAGCCCGCCAAGTTCCAGGCCGTCGGCGCGCGGATCCCGAAGGGCGTCCTGCTCTACGGCCCTCCCGGCACCGGCAAGACCCTGCTGGCCCGCGCCGTCGCGGGTGAGGCGGGCGTCCCCTTCTACTCGATCTCCGGCTCCGACTTCGTCGAGATGTTCGTCGGCGTCGGCGCGAGCCGCGTCCGCGACCTGTTCCAGCAGGCCAAGGAGAACTCGCCGGCCATCATCTTCGTCGACGAGATCGACGCCGTCGGCCGCCACCGCGGCGCCGGCATGGGCGGCGGCCACGACGAGCGCGAGCAGACCCTCAACCAGCTCCTGGTCGAGATGGACGGCTTCGACGTCAAGACCAACGTCATCCTGATCGCGGCGACCAACCGCCCCGACATCCTCGACCCCGCGCTGCTGCGCCCGGGCCGCTTCGACCGCCAGATCGGCGTCGACGCCCCGGACATGCTCGGCCGCAAGAAGATCCTCGAGGTGCACGGCCGCGGCAAGCCGCTGGCCGGCGGAGTCGACCTCGAGGTCGTCGCCCGCAAGACCCCGGGCTTCACCGGCGCCGACCTCGCGAACGTCCTCAACGAGGCCGCGCTGCTCACCGCCCGCTCCAACGCGCAGCTGATCGACAACCGCGCGCTCGACGAGGCGATCGACCGCGTCATCGCCGGGCCGCAGCGCCGCACGCGCGTCATGCGCGACAAGGAGAAGCTGATCACGGCGTACCACGAGGGCGGCCACGCCCTCGCCGCCGCGGCGATGCGCCACACCGACCCCGTCACCAAGGTCACGATCCTCCCGCGCGGCCGAGCCCTCGGCTACACGATGGTCCTGCCGCTCGAGGACAAGTACTCGACCACCCGCAACGAGCTGCTCGACCAGCTCGCCTACGCCATGGGCGGCCGTGTCGCAGAGGAGATCGTCTTCCACGACCCGACCACCGGCGCCTCGAACGACATCGAGAAGGCGACCTCGATCGCCCGCAAGATGGTCACCGAGTTCGGCATGTCCTCGAACGTGGGCGCCGTGAAGCTCGGCTCCTCCTCGGGCGAGATGTTCCTCGGCCGCGACATGGGCCACCAGCGCGACTACTCCGAGCAGGTCGCCGAGCGCGTCGACCTCGAGACCCGGCAGCTGATCGAGCAGGCGCACGACGAGGCCTGGCAGGTCATCAACGCCAACCGCGACATCCTCGACCGCCTCGCCGCCGACCTCCTCGAGAAGGAGACGCTCGACCACGACCAGCTGGCCGAGATCTTCAAGGACGTCCGCAAGATCGACGAGCGCCCGCAGTGGCTCTCGAGCGACAAGCGCCCGCTCTCCGACCTCCCGCCGATCGCCATGCCGCCGGCCAAGGCGCCGATCGACGCCGGCGCCACCGACGGCACGGTCGTCTCGGAGAGCTCCGAGCCTGCCGCCCCGCAGCGGCCGCCGCTGATCAACCCGCGCCCGACGACGGCGTAGCAGCACCGTGCCGGTCGACAGGGCGCGCATCGAGGCCGCCGTCGCCGAGCTCCTCGCGGCCATCGGGGAGGACCCGGGCCGCGAGGGGCTCTCGACGACCCCGCAGCGCTTCGCCGACTCCTACGAGGAGTTCTTCGGCGAGTTCGACCTCGACCCGGCCTCGCACCTCGCCGAGACCTTCGCGGTCGTCGAGGAGGGGGAGCAGCCGCCCGCCACGCAGACCGTGGTCGTCCGCGATCTCGCGTTCCGCTCCGTCTGCGAGCACCACCTGCTGCCCTTCGCCGGCGTCGCGCACATCGCATACCGCGCGGGCGAGCGCGTCGTCGGCCTCGGCAAGCTCCCGCGGGTCGTCGAGACCGTCGCGTCCCGGCCGCAGCTGCAGGAGCGGCTCACCGAGCAGATCGCGGACGTGCTCGACGCCGGCCTCTCGCCCGAGGGCGTCCTGGTCGTCGTCGACGCCGAGCACGGCTGCGTGCGGCTGCGCGGCGCGCGCCAGAGGGCCAGCTCGACCGTCACCGTCGCCGCCCGCGGCACCCTCGCCGACCCCGCCGCGCGCGCCGAGATCATCGCGCTGATCGGCGCCGCCCGGGAGGCCTGACGTGGGCCTCGCCGTCACCGATCTCGCACCCGGCCACCGTGCCGCGCTCCTCGGGATCCTCAATGTCACCCCCGACTCCTTCAGCGACGGCGGTCGCTGGCTGTCCGTCGACGACGCGGTCGAGCACGGACTCGGGATGACCCGCTCGTCCGGCGACGGCCCCGCAGCCTTCGGTGCCGACCTCGTCGACGTCGGCGGGGAGTCGACCCGCCCCGGTGCCGCGCGCGTCGACGCCGCGGCCGAGCAGGGGCGGGTGCTGCCCGTCGTCCGCGCGCTCGCGGCCGAGGGCGTCCGGGTCAGCATCGACACCATGAGCGCCGCGACCGCGGAGGCCGCACTCGACGCGGGCGCGGTCGTCGTCAACGACGTCTCCGGCGGGCTCGCCGACCCGGCGATGCTCCCGCTGGTCGCGGAGCGCGGAGCGGTCTACATCGCGATGCACTGGCGCGGTCACAGCGCCGGCATGACGGAGCTCGCCTCCTACGCCGACGTGGTCGCCGAGGTGCGCTCCGAGCTGGAGCGCCGCGTGGACGCCGCCCGCGCGGCGGGGATCCGGGACGAGCACCTGATCCTCGACCCCGGACTCGGCTTCGCGAAGGACGGCGGCCACGACTGGGCGCTGCTCGCGCACCTCGACGCGATCGTGTCGCTCGGCCTGCCGGTGCTGGTCGGCCACTCGCGCAAGCGCTTCCTCGCCCCGTTCGCACCGGCCGGCTCGACCGCGGCCGACCGCGACGACGTGACGGCGCTGCTGAGCCTCGCCGCCGTCGACCGCGGCGCCTGGGGCGTCCGGGTGCACGACGTCCGCTCGAGCGCCCGCGCCCTCGCGCTCGGCGCCCGCCTCCAGGAGGAGCTCCCGTGACCGACCCCGCCGCCCGCTCCGCCGCCACTCCGCCGACGCTCGACGCCGCCGCGCTCGCGCTGCGCGACTCGATCACCCTCACGGGCCTGCGGGTGCGCGCGCACCACGGGGTCTTCGACTTCGAGCGCGAGAACGGCCAGGACTTCGTCATCGACGCCACGGTCTGGCTCGACCTCGCTCCCGCGGCGAGCGGCGACGCGCTGGCCGAGACGGTGCACTACGGCGAGCTGGCGATCGCTCTCGCCGACGCCGTCACCCGCGACCCGGTCGACCTGATCGAGACCGTCGCCGAGCGCCTGGCCGCGGTCGCGCTGAGCTTCGCCGCTGCCGAGGTGGTGCGGATCACCGTGCACAAGCCCGACGCGCCCATCCCGCTGCCGTTCGACGACGTCGCGGTGCAGATCACCCGGGTCCGCCCGTGAGGCCGCGGCAGCAGCGGCTGCTGCCCGAGCGCCGCGTCGTCCTCGCCCTCGGCAGCAACCTGGGCGACCGGCTCGCGCAGCTGGAGGCCGCCGTCTGCGCGCTCGCGACGACCCCCGGGCTGCGCCTCGACGCGGTCTCGAAGGTGGTTGAGTCGCCGGCCTGGAAGCTCGACGGCGCCGACGAGGACGCGCCCGCCTACTTCAACGCGGTGGTGATCGGATCGACGACGCTCGAGCCCGACGACCTGCTCGCCGCCACCGCCGCGATCGAGAGCGCCGGCGGCCGGATCCGCGGCGACGGCGAGGAGCGCTGGGGCGACCGCACGCTCGACATCGACCTGATCGCGGTCGGCGGGGTCGTCCGCGACGACGCGCACCTCACGCTCCCGCACCCCCGCGCCGGTGAGCGCGCCTTCGTGCTCGAGCCGTGGCTCGACGTCGAGCCGCACGCCGTCCTGCAGGGGCGCGGCCCGATCGCCGAGCTGCGCGCCCGCGCGACGGACCGGGTGACCGACCGGCCCGAGGCGATAGCGTGGCGGCGCCCGCGAACCTCCGAGACCGCCCCCGCCCCCGGCCGCACCGACCCCGAGAGCAGCACTCCGTGAAGCGCACCCGCATCAGCTCCCTGCTCGGCCTGGCCCTCGTCGGCGCCGTCGCCGGCTTCCTGATCGACCTGGCCATCGCCTCCGCGGGGCGCCCGGTGCTGATCCCGCCGCTCACCGTCCCCCTCACGCTCGTGGTGGTCGCGGCGCTCGTGATCGGCTTCGCGATCCCGATCCACCGGGCGACCAAGGGGACGCTCCGCCGCCCCATCGACCCGTTCCGCGCGATGCGCGTCGTCGTGCTGGCGAAGGCGTCGAGTCTCGTCGGTGCCCTGCTGCTCGGGGCCTCCGGCGGGGTGCTCGTCTACCTGCTGAGCCGGCCCGTGGTGCCTTCGCTAGGCTCCGTGTGGCAGGACGTGGCCGCCATCGTCGGCGCGATCGTCCTGCTGGTGGCCGGTCTGGTCGCCGAGCACCTGTGCACCATCCCGCCGACCGACGACGACGACCCCGCTGTCGGCGAGGTGAACCACGCCTGACGCCGACGCCCGCTCGGACGCAGGCAGGGAGGACGTCATCATGGCCGACGACCAGGAGGCGACCCCCGCGGCCGCTCCGGAGCCGCTGAGCCCGGAGCCGCTGAACCCGGAGCCGCTGAGCCGGCGTGAGGCGCGGAGCCGCGAGGCGGCGCTCGAGCAGGAGCGCGAGTCGGTCCGGCCCGTGCGAGACGCGGTTCAGCCGGAGCCGGACGCGGTTCAGTCCGAGCGTGACGCGGTCCGGCCGGAGGGCGTCCGGCTCGACTCCGCCGGAACCGAGCGCGCGACCGGTGGGCGCCTCGACCTGGCCGGTCCGTGGCGGCGCGTGTCGCCGAAGTACGTGGCCGTCGAGGTCGTCTCGGCCGTCGTCTCCAGTGTGGTGCTCCTCGCCGTGCCGACCTTCCTGCTGCTGATCGGCGTCGACTGGGCCTGGATCCTCGTCGTCGCGGCGGCGATCCTCGCCGTCACGCTGCTGATCGTCGCCCCCCGCCGCGCTCGCGCGTACGGCTACCGGCTGCGCGAGGACGACCTGCTCTTCCGCCGCGGCATCATGTTCCAGCGCTTCGTCTCGGTGCCCTACGGCCGCATGCAGCTGATCGACGTCAACCGCGGCCCGCTCGCCCGCGCGCTCGGCCTGGCCGACCTGCGCTTCGTGACCGCCGCCGCGGCGACCGGAGTCAGCATCCCCGGGCTCGTCGACGGCGACGCCGAGGAACTGCGCGATCGGCTCGTCGAGCTGGCGGAGTCGCGCCGGGCCGGCCTGTGAGCGAGGCTCCTGCTGCCGTCCGCGGCATCGAGACCGACCTCGCCGACGGCGAGTGGCACCGCCTGCACCCGGCGACGCCCGTGCTCAAGGGCGGGATCGGCCTGCTGGTGGTCCTCGGCATCCTGATCACCAACCTCCGCGAGCGCCTGCTCGAGCTCTTCCTCCCCGGCCCGGGCGACTACGAGAGCGGCGACCCGGTCGACGCCCTGATCGATCGCGGGCTGATCGGCTGGGCGCTGCTCGCCGTGGCGGCCGGTCTCGCCGTCGCCGTGTTCGCCTTCTGGCTGTCCTGGCGGATGCACACCTTCCGCATCACCGACGAGATCGTCGAGGTGCGCTCGGGAGTGCTGTTCCGCACCAACCGGCGCGCGCGGCTCGACCGCATCCAGGGCATCGCCGTGCAGCGCCCGCTCTTCGCCCGGCTGTTCGGCGCGGCCAAGCTCGAGGTCAGCGTCGCCGGGCAGGACGCGAACGTGCAGCTCTCCTACCTCGGCTCGCGGCTGGTCGACGCGCTGCGGCGCGACATCCTGCGGCTGGCGTCGGGGGTGCGCGAGCGGGAGGCCGTCGCGGGGGAGGCGCCGGCCGGCGGCTTCCTCGCCCGCCGGCTGGAGGAGTTCGCCGAGCCGGAGGAGCAGGCGCCGCCCGAGTCGGTCGTCTCCATCCCGCCCGGGCGGCTGCTCGGCTCCCTGGTGTTCAGCGGCTTCACCGTCTTCCTGGTGGTGGCGATCGTGGCCGTCGTGCTCACCTCGGTCTACGGCTCGCCCTACGTGCTGATCGCGATCCTGCCCGGCCTGATCGGCTCCGGCAGCTACTACATCCGCCAGTTCGTCCGCTCGCTGCGCTACTCGATCGCCGCGACGCCGGACGGCGTGCGCGTCGGCTACGGCGTGCTCTCGACCAGCAGCGACACCCTGCCGCCCGGCCGGATCCACGCGGTGGAGATCACCCAGCCGCTGCTCTGGCGGCCGTTCGGCTGGTGGCAGGTGAAGATCGACCGGGCCGGCCACGCGGCCTCGCGCGGTGCGAACGGCGAGCCGAACACCACGATCCTCCCGGTCGGCGACCTCGCCGCCGTCGAGCGCGTGCTCGCGCTGCTGCTGCCCGGCGACGACGAGGGCGCCGAGGCGACCCCGGTCGGCGACGCGCTGCGCCGCCGGGACGCCCCCGGCTTCACCAGCGCGCCCCGCTCGGCGATGCTCCTCCGGCCCTTCTCCTGGCGGCGCACCGGCTTCCGGCTGGCGGAGGACGTCGTGGTCCTGCGCAGCGGAGCCGTCTGGCGCCGCGTCACGGTCGTCCCGCTCGCGCGGATGCAGAGCGTCGGTGTGCAGCAGGGGCCACTGCAGCGGATGCTTGGGCTGGCCTCGGCGCGCGTGCACACGGTCGCCGGCCCGGTCACGCCGCTGGTGCCGGTGATGAGCGTCGCCGACGGGCTCGCCTTCTTCGAGCGCGTGGGCCGGGCGGGCACCGCCGCGGCCGAGCGCGACGCCAGCCACCACTGGGGGCGGCGCCCGGCCGCCGCTCCGACGCCCCGCGACGCGTGGGCCGCACCCGAGGGGGACCCGTATGCCTGACACCCGCCGCGACGGACGCCTCGGCGTCGGGATCATCGGGGCCGGCCCGGTCGGCCCGGTGCTCGGTGCCGCGCTCGCCAACGCCGGGCACGCCGTGGTCGGCGTCGCCACGACGAGCGACGCCGGTCGCGAGCGCGTCGACGCCCTGCTGCCCGGCGCTCCGGTGCTCGCGATCCCCGATCTCGTCGAGCGGAGCGAGCTGGTGATCATCGCCGTCCCCGGCGCCGAGATCGCGGCCCTCGTGGCGGGACTCGCCGCGACCGGCGCCTGGCAGCCCGGGCAGCTCGTGCTGCACACCGCGGCGGAGCACGGCTTCGGCGTGCTCGCGCCCGCCCTGGCGTCGGGCGTCATCCCGCTCGCGGTGCACCCGGCGATGACGTTCACCGGCACCAGCCTCGACCTGGCGCGCCTCGCCGAGACCTACTTCGCCGTGACCGCGCCCGGCCCGGTGCTGCCGATCGCACAGGCCCTCGTCGTCGAGATGGGCGGCGAGCCGGTGACCGTCGCGGAGGCGGACCGCCCCGCCTACGCCGAGGCCGTCTCCACTGCCACCACCTTCTCGACCGCCATCGTCGAGCAGGCCGCCGGCCTCCTCGCCGGCATCGGCGTCGACAAGCCCGGCTTCTTCCTCTCCAGCCTCGTCCGCTCCTCCGTCGACGACGCCCTCCGCCGCGCGGCCGGCTGACGCCGCCCTCCCATGCCGGTGGATCTCGATACGCCCGCTGCGCGGGCTACTCGATCAGCATGAAAGGCGCCCGCTGCGCGGGGTACTCGAGCAGCGCTGCAAGCGCCCCCTCATGCTGGTCGAGTAGCGCTGCAGGTGCGTATCGAGACCCGGCGTCATCAGCAGTGCGGGTCTGCAGACTCCTGCTCTGACGCTGGTGGATCTCGATACGCCCGCTGCGCGGGCTACTCGATCAGCATGGAGGGTGCCCGCTGCGCGGGCTACTCGATCAGCATGGAGGGTGCCCGCTGCGCGGGCTGCTCGATCAGCAAGAACGGCGCCGGAGGCGCGCCTCATGCTGGTCGAGTAGCGCCGCAGGTGCGTATCGAGACCCGCCGTCATCAGCAGGGCGGGTCTGCAGACTCGTGCTCTGACGCTGGTGGATCTCGATACGCCCGCTGCGCGGGCTACTCGATCAGCATGATGGGTGCCCGCTGCGCGGGCTACTCGATCAGCATGGAGGGTGCCCGCTGCGCGGGCTGCTCGATCAGCAAGAACGGCGCCGGAGGCGCGCCCCATGCTGGTCGAGTAGCGCCGGAGGCGCGTATCGAGACCCGCCGTCATCAGCAGTGCGGGTCTGCAGACTCCTGCTCTGACGCTGGCGGATCTCGATACGCCCGCTGCGCGGGCTACTCGATCAGCATGGGGTGCCCGCTGCGCGGGCTACTCGATCAGCATGGGGGGCGGCCGCTGCGCGGGCTCCTCGATCACCGGACTCCGCCTCGCCGGTAGGGTTCTCGGGTGATCAGCACCATCGAACGCATCGGCGAGCTCCGGGAGACCCTGCGGGAGGCGCGGCGTGGCGGGGCGCGGATCGCCCTCGTGCCGACCATGGGCGCGCTGCACGACGGGCACCTCGCGCTGGTCGACCGGGCGCGGGAGATCGCGGATGTCGTCGTCGTCTCGATCTTCGTGAATCCGCTGCAGTTCGGCCCGAACGAGGACCTCGACCGCTACCCGCGCGACCTCGCGGCCGACGTCGCCCTGCTCGAGGAGCGCGGCGTCGCGCACGTCTTCGCGCCGAGCGTCGCCGAGATGTACCCTGACGGCCCCTCCTCCACCCGCGTCGTCGCCGGGAAGGTCGGCTCGCTCTACGAGGGCCGCTCGCGCCCCGGCCACTTCGACGGCATGCTGACCGTCGTCTCGAAGCTCCTGCACATCGTGCAGCCGGACGTCGCGATGTTCGGGCAGAAGGACGCGCAGCAGCTCTTCCTCGTCCGCCGGATGGTCCGCGACCTCGATCTGCCCGTCGCGATCGAGGGCGTGGACACCGTCCGCGAGGACGACGGCCTCGCGCTCTCCAGCCGCAACCGCTACCTCGACGCCCGCGAGCGCCGCGCCGCCCGGACGATCCCGCTCCTGCTCGAGGCCGCCGCCTCCGCCGCCGACCGCGGGATCGACGCCGTGATCGCCGCCGCGCAGTCCGCCTCGATGGGCGAGCCGCTGGTTAAGCTGGACTACCTCGTCGTCGCGAACCCGGCGACGCTCCTGCCGGTCGACGACGACCACCGCGGCCCGGCCCTCGTGCTCGTCGCCGCGGTCGTCGGCTCCACCCGGCTCCTCGACAACGGCCCGATCCTGCTCGCCTGATCGCGCCCGCCGCCTCCAACCGAAAGCACCCGCGTTCTGACATGGTCGACACCCCCGGCGCCCCCGTGCCCCCGTCCGAGCCCACGCCCGAGGAGGCCTCCGAGCAGAAGGCCGTGCGCCTGGCCAAGCGCGAGCGCCTGATCGAGCTGGCCGGAGACGACCTCGGCGGCGGCGCCTACCCGGTCTCCGTCGCCGTCACCGACACCATCGCCGCGGTGCGCGCGCGCCACGAGGGCATCGAGCCGGACGTCAAGACCGGCGAGCGGGTCGGCCTGGCCGGCCGCGTCGTCTTCCAGCGCAACACCGGCAAGCTCTGCTTCGCGACGCTGCAGGCCGGCGACGGCTCGCGGATCCAGGCGATGGTCTCGCTCGGCGACGTCGGCGAGGAGTCGCTGGCGAGCTGGAAGGAGCTCGTCGACCTGGGCGACCACCTCTTCGTCGCCGGCGAGGTGCTCTCCAGCAAGCGCGGCGAGCTCTCGGTCTGGGTGTCGGAGTGGAGCGTCGCGGCCAAGGCGATCCTCCCGCTGCCGAACCTGCACAACGAGCTCGGCGACGAGACCCGGATGCGCCAGCGCTACCTCGACCTGATCGTGCGCCCGCAGGCCCGCGAGACCGTCATCGCCCGATCGACCGTGAACGCGTCCCTCCGGAGGACGTTCGTCGACCACGGCTTCCTCGAGGTCGAGACCCCGATGCTCCAGGTGATGCACGGCGGCGCCTCGGCCCGCCCCTTCGCCACGCACTCGAACGCCTTCGACACCGAGCTCTACCTCCGCATCGCGCCCGAGCTCTACCTCAAGCGCGCCGTCGTCGGCGGCATCGACCGCGTCTTCGAGATCAACCGCAACTTCCGCAACGAGGGCGCCGATTCGACGCACTCGCCCGAGTTCGCGATGCTCGAGGCGTACCAGGCCTACGGCGACTACTCGAGCATCGCCGACCTCACCCAGGAGCTGATCCAGAACGCGGCGCTCGCCGTGGCCGGCTCCCACGTGGTCACCTGGGCCGACGGCACCGAGTACGACCTCGGCGGCGAGTGGGACCGCATCTCGATGTACGAGAGCCTCTCGCTGGCCGCCGGCATCGCGATCACCCCGCAGACCCCGCTGGTCGAGCTCGAGACGCTCGCCGCGCGCGAGGGCGTCGAGGTGCACGTGCCCACCCACGGCAAGTACGTCGAGGAGCTCTGGGAGCACTTCGTCAAGGGCGGCCTCGTCCGGCCCACCTTCGTCATGGACTTCCCGGTCGACACCTCGCCGCTGGTGCGCGCGCACCGCAGCATCCCGGGCGTCGTCGAGAAGTGGGACCTCTACGTCCGCGGCTTCGAGCTGGCCACCGGCTACTCCGAGCTGATCGACCCGGTCGTCCAGCGCGAGCGCTTCGTCGAGCAGGCGCTCCAGGCCGCGGCCGGCGACGACGAGGCGATGCGCCTCGACGAGGACTTCCTCCGCGCGCTCGAGCACGGCATGCCGCCGACCGGCGGCATGGGCATGGGCATCGACCGGCTGCTGATGGCCGTCACCGGTCTCGGGATCCGCGAGACCATCCTCTTCCCGCTGGTCAAGTAGGTTCGAGGCGTGGTCAGGGCATCCAGCATCGTCGCGACGGTCGTCGCCGGCGTCCTCACCCTCGCGCAGTTCGGCGTGGGCGCGGCGGTCGCCGGCTCGGTGCTCGTCGACTCCGCCGATGTCGGCCGTGCGCTGGCGGATCAGCGGGCCGCCGAGTCGTTCACCCCCGACGGCACGATCACCGGTTTCGCGGACCGCACCGCGATGTCCACCCGCGGCCGCGCCCTCTACTTCGCCTCGAACCCCTCGGTCGAGCCGACGGCCGGCTTCAACGCGCTCTGCGGCTACGGCGCCTCCGACGAGATCGTGCTCGGCTGCTACACCGGCAGCGACATCTACATCTCCGACGTCGAGAACCCCGACCTCGACGGGATCCGCGACGTGACCGCCGCGCACGAGATGCTGCACGCCGCGTGGGTCCGGATGGACGCCGCCGAGCAGGCCGAGGTCGGCGCGCAGCTCGAGGCGGCCTACGCCGCCCTGCCGCAGGACGGCCCGATCGCCGAGCGCCTGGAGCTCTACCGCACCGGAGGCCTGGGCGAGCGCGTCAACGAGCTGCACTCGATCCTCGGTACCGAGGTCGCCGACCTGCCGCCCGCGCTGGAGGCGCACTACGCCGAGTACTTCGCCGACCGCTCGATCGTGGTCGGCCTGAACGCCCAGTACGAGGCGGTCTTCACCGACCTCGAGGACCGCATCACCGAGCTGGTCGGCCGCATCGACGCGATGTACGCAGACCTCACCGCGCGCATCGACGCCAACAACGCCGAGTACGACGCGCTGAACGCCGAGATCGACTCCTTCAACGCCCGGGCGGACAGCGGCGACTTCGCCTCGGACGCCGCCTTCGACGCCGAGCGGGCCGACCTGCTCGCGCGGGGCGAGGCGATCGACGCCACCCGTGCCGCGATCGACGCGGACATCGCGGTCTACGACGGCCTTCGAACCGAGCTCGAGGGGCTGAACGCCGACGCGTCGGCCCTCAACCAGTCGATCGAGAGCAGCTGAGCCGCTCCGGGCGGCCGAAGGACCGGTCCGTCCGGCCCCGTTCGCTGAGCGGCCGCTCCGGGCCCGCTCCCGGCCGGGCCGGGTAGGATCGCCCCATGGACTGGGAGCTGTGGAATCAAGGACTGTGGGCACTCGTGCCGACCGTCACCATCGGGCTCCTCTTCTGGTTCATCATGCGCGCGCTCATCCGCTCGGACCGCAACGAGCGCCGCGCCTACGACCGCATCGAGGCGCAGGAGCGGGCCCGCCGAGGTCTGCCCCCGCGCGACGCGGCGTAGAGCCCGGCGTGAACACTCCCGACTGGTCGCTGGTCCTCGCGGTCGGCGCGATCGTCGTGGAGCTCGTCGTCCGCGTGATCGCGGTCATCGTCGTCCCGCGCAACCGCCGCCCGACCACCGGCCTCGCCTGGCTGATGGCGATCTTCCTGATCCCCTACGTCGGCATCCTGCTCTTCCTCTTCATCGGCAGCTACCGGCTCCCGCGCAAGCGCCGGCGCAAGCAGGAGGAGATCAACCGCTTCATCCTGGAGTCGACCGAGGGCATCGACCGGGTCGCCCGCAACCACCCCTGGCCGCTCTGGCTCGAGTCCGTCGTCACCCTCAACCGCAACCTCGGCGCGATGCCCCTCGTCGGCGGCAACGACGCCCGCCTGCAGGGCGGCTACGAGCAGACCATCCGCGCGATGGCCGACGAGATCGACCGCGCCCGCCGCTACGTGCACTGCGAGTTCTACATCCTCGCCGCCGACGCGACGACCGCCCCGTTCTTCGACGCGCTCGACCGCGCCGTCGCCCGCGGCGTGACGGTGCGGATCCTGCTGGACCACATCGCCTCCATCCGCGTGCCCGGCTACTACACCGGGACGCACCGCCGCCTACGGGCGCTGGAGCGGGCCGGTGCGCGCTGGTCGTACATGCTGCCCGTGCGCCCGTGGCTCGGCCAGTACCAGCGCCCGGACCTCCGCAACCACCGCAAGCTGCTGATCGTGGACGGCAACGCGGCGTTCATGGGCTCGCAGAACGTCGTCGACTCGAGCTACAACAAGCGCGGCAACATCCGCCGCGGCCTGCACTGGCACGACCTGATGGTGCGCCTCGAGGGCCCGGTGGTGCAGGGCATCAACGCCATCTTCATCACCGACTGGTACAGCGAGACGGACGAGCTGCTCCTGCGCGAGTCCGAGCCGATGGAGGCGCTGCAGCAGCGCGACACCATCGACTGCCAGGTGGTGCCGAGCGGTCCGGGCTTCGACGGCGAGAACAACCTCCGGCTCTTCCTCGCGCTGCTCTACTCGGCGCAGAAGTCGATCATCATCACGAGCCCGTACTTCGTCCCGGACGAGGCGATGCTCTACGCGATCACGACCGCGACCCGCCGCGGCGTGCACGTCGAGCTCTTCGTCTCCGAGATCGGCGACCAGGCCGTCGTCTACCACGCGCAGCGCTCCTACTACGAGACCCTGCTCACCGCCGGCGTGCGGATCTGGATGTACCGGAAGCCCACCATCCTGCACGCGAAGCACTTCACCATCGACGACGACGTCGCCGTGATCGGCTCGAGCAACATGGACATGCGCTCCTTCACCCTCAACCTGGAGGTGTCGCTGATGGTGCGCGGCGCCGATTTCGTCGAGGACCTGCGCGAGGTGCAGCAGGACTACCGGGAGCACTCCCGCGAGCTGACGCTGCGCGAGTGGCGCCAGCAGCCGCTGCGCTCGACGATCCTCGACAATCTGGCGCGGCTCACCTCGGCCCTCCAATAGGGGTGGATCGAGGTTCGCTCAGGAATGGCGAGACTCTCTCACTTCTTGTTACGCTCCGAAGGCGAACGTTCCTCGACGTCCGCTCCTCTTCGATCGGAGTCGCCACCGTGATCCCTCGTCCCTCACATCTGAACCCGCTCTGCGTCCCGCTGAGCGCCGGCGCGCGCGCCGTGCGGCTCCGGGGCTCAGCGGGCGCCTCGGCGCTGCGCCGCACGGTCGACGTCTCCGTCCCGACGTCGGCCGGCTTCCGGATGGACCTCGCCATCGCCGCGACCGAGCGCGTCCGCGTGATCCACGTCGTCTCGACGGCGTTCGCCGTCCGCTGGCCCGGAACGAGCGCGGTCGACGGGTCCTCCGTCTTCCTCCTGCCGATGGACGGCGTCCTCGCCGTCGACACGACGTCCGGCCTGCTCGAGGTCGAGGAGGGCGGGCTCGCCCTCTCCACGGAGGATCCGGTCGTCATCCGCACCTCCCGCCCGGCCCGCTTCCTCGTGCTCTGCGCCGACAACGGCGTCTCGGAGCGCCGCCGCACCGACCCGGTCCGGCTCGTCCCCGCCACCTCGACGACGGCCACCGCGCGGACGATGCTGCGGGCTTTCCTGGCCGAGCTCGACCCGGAGAACCCGGTGCAGGCCGAGTACCTCGAGGGCACCGTCCTGCGCCTCGCCCGGCTGCTCGGCTCGGAGCGGGAGGAGGGCTCGCGCGAGCGCCTGGGCCTGCACGACATGGTCGAGGCCGCCCTGCAGGTGATCCAGGCCGACTACAGCGACCCGACGCTCGACCCGAGCACGGTGGCGCGGCGCTGCCGGGTCAGCCTGCGGACGCTGCAGCGCGCGGTGGCCGACGAGCGCGGCTCGACCCTGCGCCGGCTCATCTCCGACGTCCGCACCGAGAACGCGCTGCGCCTGGTCGGCACGCCGGAGTCGAGCATCCTCCCGCTCAGCGACATCGCCCGGCGCTCCGGCTTCTCGTCGCCCGAGCGGCTGCGGCGCGCGATCGCGACCGAGACGGGGCTGTCCCCGAGCGAGTACCGGCGCCGTCTGAACGGCGAGGACCTCGCCGCGGGCTGAGCCGGCCCTCGCCCGCTGCGCCGCCGATCCTCGCCCGCCCTCGTCGCTTGCGGGTGACGACGACTCGCGCAAGGCCCTGTGCTGTCCGAGGCGCCCGGCGTAGCGTCGGAGCGTCCTCAGCACGGTGGGCCGTCGGTCCTTCCGGGGCCGGCACTTCAGAAGGGAACGTCATGGCGGCGAGCAGAACGACGCGCATCCTCATCCTCGGCGGCGGCTACGTCGGCCTCTACACGGCCTGGGGCCTCGAGAAGCTCCGGGGAGCGACGCCGATCGACGTCACGGTCGTCGAGCCGAACCCCTACATGACCTACCAGCCGCTCCTCCCCGAGGTGGCCGGCGGGCACGTCCAGCCGCGCCACGTCACGGTACCGCTGGTGCAGGCGCTGAAGCGCACCCGCATCGTCCGCGGCGCGATCACCGGCGTCAGCCTGGCCGAGCGCTCGGCGACGGTCGCGGCGATGGACGGCACCAGCCGCACGCTGCCCTTCGACCACGTCGTCTTCGCACTCGGCGCGGTGACCCGCACCTTCCCGACACCCGGTCTCGCCGAGCACGCCATCGGCTTCAAGACGGTCGAGGAGGCGGCGCACCTGCGCGACCGCGTCATCGAGAACATCGCGAAGGCCGCGCTGACCACCGATCCGACCGAGCGCCGGCGCCTGCTCACCTTCGTCTTCGTCGGCGGCGGCTACACCGGGGTCGAGGCGCTCAGCGAGCTGCTCGACCTCAGCCGCCGCACCCTCGCCGCGCAGCCCTCGCTGTCGATGGGCGACGTCACCTGGCACCTCGTCGAGGCGCTCGACCGGGTCGCGCCCGAGGTCGGCCCGGAGCTCTCGGTCTGGACGCTCGACCACCTCCGCGAGCGCGGCGTGCACGTGCACCTGAAGACGACGATGCCCTCCTGCGAGGACGGCGTGGTCGAGCTCTCCAGCGGCGAGCGGATCCCTGCCGCGACGATCGTGTGGACCGCGGGCGTGAAGCCCAACCCGATCCTCGACGCGACCGATGCGCCCCGCGGGCCGAAGGGCCACGTGATGGCCGACGCGCGCCTCCGGGTGATCACCGAGGACGGCGAGCCCGTCGGCTCGGCCTGGGCGGCCGGCGACGGCGCGCAGGTGCCCGACCTCACCGCCGCGAAGCAGCCCGCGTACTACCCGCCGAACGCCCAGAACGCCGTCCGCCAGGCCAAGCTGCTGGCGCGCAACATCATCGCCGACATCACCGGCGGCCCGGTCGAGGAGTACCGGCACGTGTCCGTCGGCACGGTCGCCGAGTACGGGATCGGCAAGGGCGCGGGGGTCATCAAGGGCGTGAAGCTCCGCGGAGTGCCCGCCTGGCTCGCGCACCGGGCGTACCACGGGGCGGCCATGCCGACGTTCGACCGCAAGTGGCGCATCATCGCCGGCTGGGTCGTCGACGCGGTCTCGCGCCGTGACCTGTCGCCGATGAGTGCGCTGCAGGATCCGCGCCGCGCGTTCCGCGAGACCGCCGAGGCGACCGACCGCGAGGCGGCGGAGAAGCGAGCGGCGAAGGAGAAGGAGAAGGCGGCCGAGGCCGCCTGAGCCTAGCCTCCTGATCCGGGCCGGCGCCGGCGCGCTCAGGCGCGTCGGCGCGGCTTCAGCCGGACGGTCGGCAGGGTCGGCGCCGGCAGTGCCCGCCCCGGGTAGTCCGCGACCGTGCCGAACGGCCCGTCGGCGTCGCCGCCCGCGATGACGTCGCTCTGCCAGCGCTCGCGCGCGGCGGCGACATCGTCGTGGCTGCGGCCGACGAAGTTCCACCACATCACCAGCTGGTCGGGGAACGGCTCGCCGCCGATCAGGACGACCCGGGCGCCCTCGTCCCCGGCCGTCAGCACCAGCACGTCGCGGCCCGGAGCGAGGTAGCCGAGGTCGGAGCGGGGGACGTCGACGCCGTCCACCTCGAGCGGGCCGGCGTCGACCAGCACGCCGTGCTCCCACGCCGCCTCGAGCGGGATCTCGACGCGGGCGCCCGGCTCGAGGTCGAGCTGAGCGGCGACGAGCGGGGTGAACACGCTCGCGGGCACGGAGGCGCCGAGCAGCTCGCCGACGAAGACCTGCGCCGTCGCACCGGGCAGCTCCACCCGGACGCCGCGGTGGTGCTCGAAGAACGGCTCGCCCAGGCGCGCCTCCTCGGGCAGCGCGACCCAGAGCTGCACACCGTGCAGGACGGGCTCGGCGCCGGTGGAGACCTCGGAGTGCGAGATGCCCCGCCCGGCGGTCATCAGGTTGAGCTCGCCCGGCCGCACCAGCTGGTGGCTCCCGACGCTGTCGCGGTGGTCGATCTCGCCCTCGAAGAGCCAGCTGACCGTCTGCAGCCCGGTGTGCGGGTGCGGCGGGACGTCCATTCCCGCCTCCTCGCCGAGGTGCACCGGACCATAGTGGTCGGCGAAGCACCAGGCGCCGATCGTGGAGCGCGAGCGCTGGGGGAGGGTGCGCCGCACCTCGATCGCGCGGGGGCCGCCGAGCGGCACCAGGCGCGCCTCGAGGATCTCGACCGCAGGGGCCTCGACGGCGGGAGCCTCGACGGCGGTGCTGCGGGCGGAGGGCACCGGGTGCTCCTCCGGGTGCTTCTCGAGGTCGCTCATCCCCGAAGTGTATGCCTCTGCATGGAGTTTCGGCGGCTGCTCACGGAACGCTGCAGGCGGGCTCCGCCGCGTCCGGATCGACCGGGGCGGCGGCGGCGGCGGGCGCCTCGAGGGGAGCGTCCGCCGGCGGCACCTCGATCGTCGCGGCGTCCTCCTCGCCGGTCCCGGCGATCGCCTCGGCGACGGTCCGGTGGACCAGATCGATGTCGGGCTGCTCGGGCAGGGTCAGCGGCAGGCCGAGCTCGACGCGCAGGAGGGGGTGCTCGCGGGCCGAGACGGCGAGCCGGGCGAGGGCCGGCAGCGACTCGGCCGGGAGACTCGTCGAGACGTTCTCGCCGCCGGCTCGGGCGATCGCCTGGAAGCGCGTCAGAACCGTCAGCGGGTCGGCCTGGCGGAACAGCGCGGCCTGCAGGCAGCCCTGCCGCTCGGACCGGTCGGCGTCGGAGGTGTTCACCCGCGACCGGGCGAACCAGAGCGCCTCGCTGCCGTCGAGGTGCTGGAGTCCCGCCTCGATCGGCGGACCGTACTCGACGGGTCGCCCGCTGCCGTCGTCGGGCACGCCCGCCTGGAGGACCGGGCGGCCGACCACGACCGAGACGCCGCCCAGCGCGTCGATGAGCTCGACGAAGCCGGTCATCCGGATCGACACCGTCGCCTGCACGGGCAGCCCCGTGTAGCCGCTGACCGCCTCCCGCACGGCGTCCGCGCCCGGGTCCGCGCTGCCGGGGTAGAGCTCCGGGTGCTCGAGCCCGTACTGGTAGGTGTGGTTGACGCCGCAGCCGGCGAGGCAGCGGGTCCCCTCGGGCAGGGCCGCCGCCAGCGCCGAGCCGGGCGGGTAGAGGAAGTTGGCGGCGGTGCGCGGGACGCCGAGCAGCACGCTGCGCCCCGTCACGGCGTCGACGCTGACGACGGTGAGGGAGTCGGGCAGGAGGACCTGGTCGCGCAGGGGGTCGTCGTCGAGGCCCATCAGCAGGATCGTGTAGCGGCCGTCGACGGGCTCCAGGCCGCGTCCGGAGGCCGAGACCGCCGTCAGCAGGCGGTGCTGCGCGGCGACGGTCGAGACCCACCAGGTCGTCGCCCCGAGGGGCGCGAGCACGGCCAGCGCGGTGACGAGCGCGAGGGCCGCCCGCGGCACCGCGGTGCGCCGGGCGAGCAGGGCGGCGGCGATCGGGCCGGAGATCCAGAGCAGGCCGATCAGCGCGCCGAACGCGCCGAGCAGCAGCAGGACGCGGGTGTCGGTCGCGGCCCCGACGAGTGCTGCCGGGTCGGAGACCGCGGTCCAGGCGCCGAGGGCGATGCCCAGCACGACGAGCACGGCGAGGCCGGCGCGGACGGCGGCCGCACGCGGTCGGCCGAGCATCCGGTGCCCGAGTCCGGGCAGCACGGAGGAGGCGAGCACCGCCAGCAGCGCTCGCCTCGTCGTGCCGGGAGCGGGCGGGCGGCTCGGCCCGCCGTCCGCTCCCGCATGGCGCGTCAGGCTCTCGCGCGCCGACGGCGCGCCACGACGAGTCCGGCTCCGCCCGCCAGGAGGAGGGCCGAGCCCAGCAGTGCGGTGGCCCCGCCCTCGAGGCCGGTCTCGGCCAGGCGGGGTCCGCCCGGCTTCGATCCGGTGCTCGAGGCAGGTGCCGCGGCGACGGGGGTGGCGGACGGGGTGGTCGGCTCGGTGGTGCCCACGGGCTCGGAGCCCGCGGCGGCGCCGCCGTCGAGGGTGGCGCTCGCGAGCACGCGACCGTAGTCGTCCATCAGGGCGAGGGTGTGCGGCTCGGTCGTGTACTCGGCGCCGATGGTGGTGGTCACGGCGCCGCCGGTGATCGCGGAGGTGCCGATCGTGGTCGGCTCGGAGTAGATCACGGTGCTGGTGGCCAGGCCGTCGAGATCGCCCTCGGTCGCCCAGTACAGGTCCGAGAAGGTCAGGTCGAAGCTCTCGCCCACCAGGTAGCTCGAGGGCGCGACCGACGCGTCGGTGAAGTCGGCGAGGTAGATCTCGAAGTTCTCGAGGGCCGGCGGCGTGACGGAGGGGACGTCGCCGTCGACGACCGCGGTCCCCGCCGCCGGGTCGACGTCGTACGCGATCTCCTCATTGCGGTAGATCGCCGCGGTCGCGGCGGGCTCCGGGAGCTCGAGCCCGACCTCGGGCGAGCTCGGGCTGAAGAAGTACAGGTTGACCGGGCCGGCGAAGTTGTGGACGAGGGCGTCACCCTCCGAATCGAGCGACGCCTTCTTGAGGACCCACTCGCCGCGGCTCCCTCGGGCGCCGACCGGCAGCTGCGCCTGGACGAAGACGTCGTAGCCGGCGTACTCGGGGCCGGCGTCGATCGAGATGCCGCCGCCGTTGAAGAGGATCGCGTCCTGCCAGTCCAGCGGGTCGTAGGGCGTGTCGGCCGAGGCCGGCGCGGCGACGGTCAGGGCGAGGCCCACGGCGGCCGTCGCGGCGAGAGCGCAGCCGAGAAGCGGGCGGAGCGGGCGGAGCGGGCGGGTCGAGCGGTTCATGCGGTGTGTCCCCCGGTGGTGGCGACCGTCGTCGTCGAGGTCGTCGGCTCACTCTCGGGGGGCGGAGCGCCCGCGCGCAAGCCCTTCGAGACGGCCGTCGCCGAATCGGGACATCGTGTTCGAGCGGGCCGGACCCGCTCCAGGACGCGAGGCGCCCGACGGTGCGAGCAGAGAGCGACGAACGGGCGGGCGGCCCGCCGTGCCGAGGCACGACGGGCCGCCCGCCCGATCGATCGTCAGGCGCTCGCGCGGCGGCGTCGTGCCAGGACGAGTCCGCCGAGTCCCGCGGCGAGCAGGCCGCTCGCCAGCAGGGCGATCGAGCCGGCCTCGACGCCGGTCTCCGCCAGGTGCGCGCCGGGCTTCGCGCCCGGCTTCGATCCGCTGTTCGAGACCGGGGCCACGGCCACCGGCGTCGCAGTCGCGGTCGGGGTCGCCGTCGGCTCGGCCTCGGGAGCGGCGGCGCCGCCGTCGAGCGTCGCGGCCGACAGCACGCGGCCGTAGCCGTCCAGCAGCGCGACCGTGTGCGGGTCGGTGGTGTACTCGGCGCCGATCGTGGTGGTCACCGACCCGCCGGCGATCGTCGAGGTGCCGATGGTGGTCGGCTCCGAGTAGACGACCGTGCTGGTCGACTGGCCGTCCAGGTCGCCGGGCGCCGCCCAGTAGAGCTCGGAGAAGGTGAGATCGAACGCCTCGTCGACCGTGTAGCTCGACGGCTGGACGGTCGCGAGCGTGAGCGGGGTGCCGTACGTCTGCAGGTCGGCCAGCGCGGGCGCCACGACCGTCGGGACGGCCCCGTCGACGACGGCGGTGCCGGCCTCGGGGTCGACGTCGTACTCGATCTCGCCGCCGCGGTAGATGGCCGCCGTCGCGTCGGGCTCGGGCAGCTCGAGTCCGGGTTGCACGGCACTCGGGCTGAAGAAGTAGAGGTTCGTCGGTCCGGCGAAGTTGACGACGCGGGCGGTGCCCTCGGCGTCGAGCGACGCCTTGCGGATGTTCCAGACCCCTCCGCCCTCGTAGCCCTCGACGGTGCGCGGGATCTGCGACTGCACGAACACGTCGTAGCCGGCGTACTCGGGACCTGCGTCGACGGTGATCCCGCCTCCGTTGTACTCGAAGATCTCCTCGCCCTCGACCTCGGCGGCCGAGGCGGGCGTCGCCGCCAGCAGCGCGAGGCCGAGTGCGGCGGCGGTGGCGGCGACGGTGCCGCGGGCGAAGGGTGGTGCGAGTCGTGTCATGTGGTGCTGGTCCCCCAGGTGATCGAGGCTCTCGGTGGTGAGTGCGCTGAGTCACGATCCCGCACGGGAGACCCCGTCGCATCCGCCGGGAGGCGGACGTGTCGCGGGGCGTCGGCGCCGCCGCACGGCCGCTCTCGGGCACCCGTCTCACGCCCAGGGCGAACAGGGGGTCCGACCGGGGGGAGCGCTGGTTACAGTCGAGCTATCGGAGCCCACCCCTGCGGGTTCTGTAGGGAGTGACAGCATGTTCGAGAGATTCACCGATCGCGCACGGCGCGTCGTCGTCCTGGCCCAAGAAGAGGCCAAGATGCTCAATCACAACTACATCGGGACCGAGCACATCCTGCTCGGCCTGATCCACGAGGGCGAGGGAGTGGCCGCCAAGGCGCTCGAGTCCCTCGGCATCTCGCTCGACGCGGTGCGCGAGCAGGTCCAGGACATCATCGGCCAGGGGCAGCAGCAGCCCACCGGCCACATCCCCTTCACGCCGCGTGCGAAGAAGGTCCTCGAGCTGTCCCTGCGCGAAGCGCTGCAGCTCGGCCACAACTACATCGGGACCGAGCACATCCTGCTCGGCCTCATCCGCGAGGGCGAGGGCGTCGCCGCACAGGTGCTCGTCAAGCTGGGCGCCGACCTCAACCGGGTGCGCCAGCAGGTCATCCAGCTCCTCTCGGGCTACCAGGGCAAGGAGCAGGTCGCCGTGGGCGGTGAGCAGCAGCAGCCTCAGGGCGGCTCGCAGATCCTCGACCAGTTCGGACGCAACCTCACGCAGGCGGCGCGCGACAACAAGCTCGACCCGGTCATCGGGCGCGAGAAGGAGATCGAGCGGGTCATGCAGATCCTCTCCCGCCGCTCCAAGAACAACCCCGTCCTGATCGGCGAGCCCGGCGTCGGCAAGACCGCCGTCGTCGAGGGCCTCGCCCAGGCGATCGTGCGCGGCGACGTGCCCGAGACGCTCAAGGACAAGCAGCTCTACACGCTCGACCTCGGCTCGCTCATCGCCGGCTCCCGCTACCGCGGTGACTTCGAGGAGCGCCTCAAGAAGGTGACGAAGGAGATCCGCACCCGCGGCGACATCATCACCTTCATCGACGAGATCCACACCCTCGTCGGCGCAGGGGCCGCGGAGGGCGCGATCGACGCCGCCTCGATCCTCAAGCCGCTGCTCGCCCGCGGCGAGCTGCAGACCATCGGCGCGACCACGCTCGACGAGTACCGCAAGCACTTCGAGAAGGACGCCGCGCTCGAGCGCCGCTTCCAGCCGATCCAGGTCGCGGAGCCGTCGCTGCCCCACACCATCAACATCCTCAAGGGCCTGCGCGACCGCTACGAGGCGCACCACAAGGTGTCCATCACCGACGGTGCCATCGTCTCGGCCGCCAACCTCGCGGACCGCTACATCAGCGACCGCTTCCTCCCCGACAAGGCCATCGACCTGATCGACGAGGCCGGCGCCCGCCTGCGCCTCTCGATCCTCTCGGCCCCGCCGGAGTTGCGCGAGTTCGACGACAAGATCGCCGTCGTCCGCACCGCGAAGGAGGCCGCGATCGAGGACCAGGACTTCGAGAAGGCCGCGTCGCTCCGCGACGAGGAGAAGCAGCTGCTCGGTGAGCGCCTGCGCCTGGAGAAGAAGTGGAAGTCGGGCGACGTCAAGGCGACCGGTGTCGTCGACGAGGGCCTGATCGCCGAGGTCCTCGCCCAGGCGACCGGCATCCCGGTCTTCAAGCTGACCGAGGAGGAGTCCTCGCGGCTCGTCTTCATGGAGAAGGCGCTGCACCAGCGCGTCATCGGCCAGGAGGAGGCCATCGCGGCCCTCTCGCGGACCATCCGCCGCACCCGCGCCGGCCTCAAGGACCCCAAGCGCCCCTCGGGATCGTTCATCTTCGCCGGCCCCACCGGTGTCGGAAAGACCGAGCTCGCCAAGGCGCTCGCCGAGTTCCTCTTCGACGACGAGAACGCGATGATCTCGCTCGACATGTCGGAGTACGGCGAGAAGCACACCGTCTCGCGGCTGTTCGGCGCCCCTCCCGGGTTCGTCGGCTTCGAGGAGGGCGGCCAGCTCACCGAGAAGGTCCGCCGGAAGCCCTTCAGCGTGGTCCTCTTCGACGAGATCGAGAAGGCCCACCCCGACATCTTCAACTCGCTCCTCCAGATCCTCGAGGAGGGTCGTCTGACCGACGGCCAGGGGCGCGTCGTCGACTTCAAGAACACCGTCATCATCATGACCACCAACCTCGGTGCGCGTGACATCGCCGGTGGTCCCGTCGGGTTCCAGATCGAGGGCGAGAACGCCACCGGCTACGACCGCATGCGCGGCAAGGTCAACGAGGAGCTGAAGAAGCACTTCAAGCCCGAGTTCCTCAACCGCGTGGACGACGTCATCGTCTTCCCGCAGCTGTCGAAGCCCGAGCTGCTCCAGATCGTCGACCTGTTCATCGGCCGCCTCGGCGACCGCCTGCTGGACCGCGACATGACGGTGGAGCTGACGCAGTCGGCCAAGGAGCGGCTGATCGAGGTCGGGTTCGACCCGGCCCTCGGCGCCCGCCCGCTGCGCCGCGCGATCCAGCGCGAGATCGAGGACCAGCTGTCCGAGCAGATCCTGCACGGCCAGCTCGGTGCCGGAGACCACGTGCACGTGGACTTCGCGGAGGGCAAGTTCGTCTTCACGACGACGCCGCGCCTGATCTCGATCAGCGCCGGTGCGACGGCGGGAGCGGCGACCGCCGGCCCGGCGACGCCCGATCTGATGGCGTAGCACCCGCACAGCACGACAGCGAGCCCGTTCCTCCTCGCGGAGGGACGGGCTCGTCGTCGTTCGGCCGTACGCTTGTCGGATGGCCGATTGGAAGTACCCGGTGCGCCGCGCGCGCACGAGCGACGTCCCCTTCATCCAGGAGCTCAGCGAGCCGCTCGTCAACGAGCGCATCCTCCTCGGCAAGGACCGCGTGGTGCTCTACGGCGCCGTGCAGGAGTTCCGGATCGCGGAGTCGGGCGACGGCACCGCCATCGGCTGCGGCGCGCTGCACGTGATGTGGGACGACATCGCGGAGGTGCGCACCCTCGCCGTCGCGAAGGACTGGCTCGGCCGGGGCGTGGGCCACCACATCCTGGAGCGCCTGGAGAACGACGCGCGCGAGCTCGGGCTGAAGCGCCTGTTCTGCCTGACCTTCGAGGTCGGCTTCTTCGAGCGCCACGGCTACGCGCCGATCGGCGAGAAGGTCGTCGACCCCGAGGTGTACGCCGAGCTGCTGCGCTCTCCTGATGAGGGCGTGGCCGAGTTCCTCGACCTCGCCCGGGTGAAGCCGAACACGCTCGGCAACACCCGCATGCTCAAGACGCTCTGAGCGCTCGCGCGTCGTAGCCTGTGTCGGTGACTCCGCCTCCCCGCCGCCTGCCCTCCCGGGTCTACCGGCGGCGCAGGGCCGGCCTGATCCTCGCGCTCCTGGTGATCATCGCCGGGATCGCCGCGCTGGTCTCGCTGCAGCCGTGGGCGGGCGCACGCGGGATGGCCGAGAGCGCGAGCCCGACGGCCTCGGCGCTGCCGACGCTCTACCCCTCCACCGCGCCGGAGGGCTCGCCGCCCGCCGACGCCGCCGCCTGCACCTCCGACACCGTCGCGGTCACGGCCGTCACCGATGCGACGAGCTACGGGCCCGATGAGGCGCCGCAGCTCTCGCTGTCGCTCGCGAACATCTCGAGCACCGACTGCGTGATCGACGCCGGGACGAGCGGGCAGGTCTTCACGATCACCAGCGGGTCCGACCCGGTCTGGACCTCGACCGACTGCCAGACGAACGGGTCCTCCCTGGAGATCCTGCTCCAGGCCGGCACCTCGGTCACGGGCAGCGCGATCACCTGGGACCGCACCCGCTCCTCGCCGGACACCTGCTCCGGTGGGCGCGAGGCGGTCGAGGGGGGCGGCGCGGCGTACAACCTCTCGGTCTCGGTCGCGGGGATCCCGTCGGGGTCGACGACGCAGTTCCTGCTGCAGTAGTCCGTCCCGCCTGTCGCCCTTCAGGGGGAGGTGGCGCGGAACACGCGCGCGTACGCTCACGGACATGATGAGGACGCTCCGCCGGCTCCTGTCCGCGATCACGCCGAGGGGGCGGGGCTCCGGAGCGCGCGGATCCGGGCTGTCCGCGGGAGCGGCGGGGATGCTGCTCGCGGCCGCGCTGGCGGGGGCGCCCACGGCGGCGGCCGTGCCACTGCCGGCGGTCCACGCGGGCGAGCCGGTCGCCGCCGCTGCCGTCGCCGCAGCCGCCGCCGGCGGAACAGCACGCGGCGTCGACGACTTCCGCTTCTCCCGCTACGCCGTCGACTACGACCTCGGCCGCGACGCCGAGGGGCGCTCGACGCTGACGACGGTCGAGACCTTCGTCGCCGAGTTCCCCGAGGACCAGAACCGCGGGATGCAGCGGGCGATCCCGCTCCAGTACCAGGGCTACCCGACCGGCGTGGACCTGGTGTCGGTGACGGACGAGACGGGGCGGGCCCGGCCCGTCGACACCGAGACCGAGGACGGGATCCTCCTCGTGACGAGCGCCGCGGACGGCTTCGTCAGCGGCAGCCAGACCTACGTCTTCACCTACACCCAGCACGACGTGACGCTGCCCGGCTCCGGCACGAGGAGCGGCGAGGACGAGTTCTACTGGGACGCGAACGGCACGCAGTGGCGGCAGCCCTTCGACCGCTACGACGTCCGGATCCGGCTCACCGGCGGCCTGGCCGAGGCGGCGACCGGGACCGCGTCCTGCTACCGCGGCGCGGCCGGCTCCACCGACGGCTGCTCGATCGGCCGCGACGGCGCCGTGGTGACCGCGAGCGGGACCGACCTGGCGGCGTACGAGAACGTGACGGTCGCGGTCGGATTCGCGCCGGGGACCTTCACGCCGCGCGACGACGGCTACTTCGCCTCGGGCTGGGCCTGGGTGCAGCTGGCGTCGATGCTCGTGCTGCTCGGCGTGCTCGTCGCGGCGATCCGACGGCGTGCCACGGTGCTGCGCGATGCTCCGGGGCGCCCGACGGTGATCGCCGAGTACGAGCCGCCCGCGCAGGGGCTCTTCCTCTCCGCGGCGCTGCGCGGGCGGTCCTCGCGTGCTCCGGCCGCGGCGCTGCTCGACGCGGCGGTCCGCGGGCTGGTCCGGGTCGAGGAGAAGGACTCGGGGAGGAAGCCCGGCTTCCTCCTCCGCGTGCTCGATCCGGCGACGGCCGCGCCGCGACGGGCCGGGCGACCGCGCGTCGTCCCTCCCGTCGACCGGGAGTTCTTCGACATCGCGTTCGGGCCCTCGCCCGCGCCGGGGGCCGTCCGCGACCTGAGCGGGAAGGACAAGGAGTTCGGGAAGGCGGTGTCGTCCTTCCAGACGGTGATGTCCGCGCGGGTCGTGGAGGAGGGACTGCGGCGCTCCGGGACGGTGCGCGGCTCCGTGCTCCTGGTCGTTCTCGCGGTGGTCGCCGTCGTCGGCGTCGTGCTGGCCGGGGCGCTCCTGCTCGGGGCGGCGCTCGGCGGGGCGCTGCCGATCGTGCTGCTCCTCTCCGCGCTCGTCGTGGGGGCGCTGGTCTGCGTCCTGCTCGCGAAGGTGCCGCTGACCGCGACCGGCGCGGAGCTGCGCGACCACCTGAAGGGTCTCGAGCTGTACCTGCGGCTGGCGGAGGCGGACCGGTTCGCGATGCTGCAGTCGCCCCGCGGCGCCGACCGGCGCAGCGTCGGTCCGGTCGAGGTCGTCGAGGTGACCGAGCGGCTGCTGCCGTGGGCGGTGCTCCTCGGGCTGGAGAAGGAATGGTCGGCAGCACTCGCGACCGCCTACGAGCAGACGGGCGAGAGCCCGGTCTGGTACTCGGGGACGACAGGGTTCCACGCCGCGGCGTTCGCGGGGAGCATCTCCTCGTTCTCCTCGTCCGCGTCGAGCTTCGTCGGCTCCTCGTCGAGCTCGTCGAGCGGCGGCGCGGGCGGTGGCGGCAGCTCCGGCGGTGGCGGGGGCGGCGGCGGAGGCGGCGGGGTCTAGCCCGTCCGGCTGCGCGCGGCCCGTCTCGACCTGCTCTCGGCGCGGCGGTCGGCGCGGAGCCGGCTCTTCGCGGCCGCGTAGTCGCGGGAGCTGCGGCTCGAGAGGGCGAGCAGCACGAGGATGTCGAAGGCGACGCTGCCGAGGTTGGTCTGCAGGCTGATCGCCGCGCCGCCCTGGAGCACCGCGGCGAAGGCGGTGATCGTGCTGAGCAGGCTGGAGGAGAGGGCGAGCAGGCGGGCCGTCCCGGAGCCGCGGAGCACGAGCGCGCCGAGGAGCAGCCAGAGGAGCGTCGCCGCCCCGAGGAGCGCCGCCGCGATCGGCCGGGTCGAGGCCTCGTCGAGCGTGGACCCGCCCGCGGTGGCGGTGCCGCCGTCGAGCCAGGTCAGGTCGTCGAGCGAGGCGGCGCCGGCGAGCAGCAGCACGGCCTGGAGCGCGTACGCGAGACCGCGGGCGACGAGCATCAGGGCGCCGACGTGCGTGGTGACGGGCCGGCGGAGGACCGTCGCGGACGAGGTGCCGAGCGCACCGGCCAGCTCGGTGGCGGCGACGGGGGCGATCGCGTCGCGCTCGGCGGCCCCGGACGGCAGGGGGATGGCGCGGAGGTCGACGACCGGCAGATCGCCGTCGGTGACGATGGAGTCGCCGCCGCCGTTCCGGGAGTGGTAGCCGGTGGAGAAGTCCTGGATGACGTCGACCGTCACCTCGGGGTGGTGCTCGCGGAGGCTCGCCACGATGTGGTCGCGCTCCTGGTCGGTGTCGGGGGAGATCTTGTGCGTGACCTGGAGGGTGAAGAGCGAGAGTCCGACGCTGCGGTCGAAGGTGCCGGCGGCGACCCACTCGACGGGGAATCCGCCGGGCAGGAACCAGTTCTCGGGGCAGCGCCAGAAGCGCACGTGGTGGCGCTTGCCCGGGTTGCCGGCGACCTCCTGCTGGAACGCGACGTCCTGCTGCCGCCCGAACACGAAGAGCGGCGAGACGGGGGCGCGGTGGTAGCTGCGGCGGGTGAGCGTGGCGGTGATGATCCGCCGGCTGCTGCGCACCGTGACCTCGTCGGCGCGGGTCCAGCCGGAGGAGGTCATCGCGTGGACGAGCTGCGCGTCGCTGCCCTGGAAGGCGAGGTTGACCGGGTCGCCGAGCAGGCCGTCGCTGGTGCGCGCGCGCCCGATGAAGTAGTCGGGCACGTAGAGACGGGTGAGGATCCGGTGCAGCCGCGGCAGCACGAGGTAGGCGACCAGGACCCAGACGGCGACGTAGAAGCCGATCTGGGCCCAGCCGGAGCGGACGCCGTCGGTGACGAGGACGACGGCGAGGAGGGTCGCGGCGACGCCGCCGAGGACGAAGAAGGCCTGGTCGAGCAGCGCGGGGATCGGGAAGCGGCGGCGGCGGACCGCCGGTGCGGAGGCGGGGGCGGAGCCTCCGTCCGTGGCGGGCCGGTCCTGGTCGGTGCCGGTCCGCTCGGTGTCGCTGCTCACGGCGTCAGCCTAGGGCGGCGGTCCGGCGCGGGGGCCGTCAGCCGACGGGGATGCGGGTCGGCACGGGCACGAGGGCGTGGGTGATCGCGCTCGAGAGGGTGAAGGCGCTCGAGTCCAGGTGGGAGGGGTGGCCGAGCCGGGTGGCCTCGTTGGCGCGCTGCTTCGCGCCGGACGCCGGACGGATGTCTCCGGAGAGACTGATCTCGCCGAAGGCCGCGATGCCGGGGCGCAGCGGCGTGTAGGCGTGGGCCGAGGCGATTGCGACGGCGATGGCGAGGTCGGCGGCCGGCTCCATCAGCTTCACGCCGCCGACCGTCGAGACGTAGACGTCGCAGCGGCGGAGCGGGATGCCGGCCTGGCGCTCGAGCACCGCGAGGATCATCGCGACGCGGGAGGCGTCCACGCCGTTGGTCACCCGGCGCGGGTGGTCGCCGTCGTTCGCGATGACGAGGGCCTGGATCTCGACGGGCAGGGCGCGTCGCCCCTCCATCGCGACGGTGACGCAGATGCCCGGGGTGGGGAAGCGGGTGCGGCTGAGGAAGAGGCCGCTGGGGTCGGGGATCTCGGCGATGCCCTCCGCGGTCATCTCGAAGCAGCCGACCTCGTCGGTGGGGCCGAAGCGGTTCTTGAGCGAGCGGACGAAGCGCAGCGCCGTCTGGCGGTCGCCCTCGAAGTGGCAGACGACGTCGACGAGGTGCTCGAGCAGGCGCGGGCCGGCGATCGAGCCGTCCTTGGTGACGTGGCCGACGAGGACGAGGGGGAGCGCGCGCTCCTTGCAGACGCGGATCAGCGTCGAGGCGACCTCGCGGACCTGGCTCGGACCGCCGGGCAGGCCGTCCACCGTGTCGCTCGCGACGGTCTGCACCGAGTCGACGATCAGGAGGTCCGGGCGGACCTCGTCGATCTGGCCGAGGACGGTGGCGAGGTCGGTCTCGGCGGCGAGGAAGAGGCTGTCGTGCATGGCGCCGGTGCGCTCGGCGCGCATGCGGACCTGGGCGGCGGACTCCTCCGCGCTGACGTAGAGGACGCGCTGGCCCTCGGCGGCGGCGCGCGAGGCGACCTCGAGCAGCAGCGTCGACTTGCCGACGCCGGGCTCACCGGAGAGGAGGACGACCGCCCCGTTGACGATGCCGCCGCCGAGCACGCGGTCGAGCTCGCCGACACCGGTGGGCCGGTGGGCGGCGGAGGTGGTCTCGATCTGCGTGATCGGCTTGGCCAGCCGCGCCGCGGTGGGGGCGACAGCGGCGACCGCGCGGACCAGGCCGGTGCGCTCGGTGCTCTCGATCACGGAGCCCCACTGCTGGCACTCGCCGCAGCGGCCGACCCACTTCGCGGTCGTCCAGCCGCACTCGGAGCAGCGGTAGGCGGCGGTGCGCGTCTTCGAGGAGGCCATGGGGTCCTTCCGGGCCGGGGGGAGTGCGGGGCAGTGGTGGAGCGAGGGAGCGCCGGCGACGCTACGGCCGGCCTCCGACATCGGAGCGCTCCTTCGAACGTGTCTTCGACGATAGCGGGCACCGCCGACACCGGGACGCGCCGCGCCCGGACTGTGGACACCCGGCCGGACGTCCCGGTGGGGAGGAGTCCTGGCAGCACCAGAGCGGCGCACGGGCGGTGTCGGTCGTCTGCGGGAGACTGGGCCCATGACCTCGACGGTGCACACGCTCAAGTCCGGCCGCGCGCTCGGAGTCGCCTGGTCCGGCCCGGAGGGCGCCGAGCACGTCGTCGTGCTCGTGCACCCCGCACCCGGCGCCGCCGGACTCGACCCCGACCCCGCGGCCACCGCCCGCCACGGCGTGCGGCTGCTCTCGTTCGACCGCCCCGGCTACGGCGCCTCGGAGCTGCTGACCGACGTCGATCCCGCCGGCGCCGGTGCCGGGGCGAGCCCGGAGCAGGCCGCCGCCGACATCGCCGAGTACCTCGCCACCGCGGGCATCGCCTCCGTCACCGCGGCCGGCTGGTCGGCGGGCGGCCGCGTCGCCCTCGCCCTCTCGGCCAACTACCCGGGCCTGGTCGGGCGCGTCGCCGTCCTCGGCACTCCCGCGCCGGACGACGCCGTGCCGTGGGTCGGCGAGCAGAACCGGGCGATGCTCGAGCAGCTGCGCGAGCTGCCGGTGGACGAGGCGGTCCGCTCCCTCGCCGCCGCGCTCGACACGGCGTTCGGCCCGTCACCTGCCCCCGAGTCGCTGCTCGGCGTGCTCGGAGGGGACGCCGCCGACGAGGACGTGCTCGAGGCGCCCGGGGTCCGCGAGCGGCTCCTGGCGATGCTCGAGCGCGCCGTCGCCCAGGGCAACCTCGGCCAGGCCGCGGACATCGTCGGCTACACCCTCCAGGAGTGGGGCTTCGCGGTCGAGACGGTCGACGCCCCGGCGCTGCTCCTCTACGGCGGCGAGGACGCGACGGTCGGCCGCCAGCACGGCGAGTGGTACGCCGCCCGCCTGCCCGACTCGCGCCTCGAGGTCGTGCCCGGCCGAGGTCACCTGCTCGCCGTCTCCGAGTGGGAGCGCGTGCTCGCCTTCCTCCTGCCCGAGCCCGCCTGACGCCTCGGCGACGGCCGCACGCCCGCGCTCGGCCGCGGTTCCCGCGCCGATTGGCGGGATTCCGGAGCCTCGCGTACACTCGTCCTCGGTACCGTGTCCGAGCGGCCGAAGGAGCATGTCTCGAAAACATGTGTGGGCTTGCGTCCACCGTGGGTTCAAATCCCACCGGTACCGCCAGTCAGAACCCCCGAGTCAGCGAGAGCCGACCGGGGGTTCTGTCGTTCTTGGCCCGCGCGTCACCGTCGGCGGAGGCGGATGGTGACAGCTGTCAAGCTCTCGAGGACGGGGCCGGTCACGTGGAGCGACAGAGGAAACGCGCCTCTCGTACCCCCGGTGCCTGAGCTGCCTAGGCTCTCGGTCGATGACACAGCGAGAGCTCCTTCTCGCCCGGCGGAGGACGTAGGTTTGCCAGATGACACCGACAGCTCGAGCAGCGATGAGGGGCCTGACCCATGGCGCATTCGTGGGAATGACGGGCGACAGACGGCGCCTGGGCGAGATGAAGAAGGCGCTTGGTCACCCGACGCCGACCGAGGTCTCATCGATCGAACGATCGACGCCGAGATCGAAGAAGAATCTGAACGCTCCGGCACGGTAGAGGCGATCGCTCGGAGCCGATCGTTTCGAGGTCCTCTCCCTCCGGTTGCGATGATCGAAGGATACGAGCGCGTCGTTCCGGGCAGCGCCGAGAAGATCGTCGATGCGCATGTCGCCAATGAACATGCTCGCGCGGGAGCGCTGACTCGGCTCACCAGGGCGGAATCCGTCGGTGTGGTCGTCGGAGCGATCGGTTCGCAGCTCCTCGCCATCGGAGGCCTCGCGGCCGGTGTCGTGCTCATCGTGCAGGGCTTCCCAGCGGAGTCATTGCTCGGCTTCGTCCCTGCGGTGATCAGCTCTGGTGCGCTCGTCGTCTCAGCGGTGAGGGGTAGCAAGGTCGACTAGGCCGGCGACCTGAGTCGGCATCCACCGCGGCGGGCCCGATCAATACCGCCAGTCAGACCCCCGAGTCAGCGCGAGCCGACCGGGGGTCCTTCGTTCCCGCGAGCGTCGCTCAGAGGGCACCCGGGGACGACGATCCGTCTGCGGACGTGGGTGACCCCCGTCCGAGGCTCCTGATCGGAGTGGCGTGGATCGGACTGGAGATGGTTGCGCTGCCATGCTACGTTCGGCGGAGTGATGTTGACGTGGACATCCGTGCAGGGGACACGCCGATCGAGCGCCGCGGCACGAGCACCACAGGTACGAGGAGGTACCCATGACGATGGACAGGAGAGGGCTTCTCGCCCTCGCGGGCACGGCGGCGCTCACGGGCGCGGTCACGGCGGTCGCCGGGTCGGGCGCCGCACCCGCGCACGCCGCCACCGGCACGGCGGTCGTCGACCCGGCGCAGCGCGGACCGGTGTGGGAGGGCTTCGGCACAGCGCTCTGCTGGTTCGCGCACCGCATCGGCGGCACGCAGACGGTGCGCGACACCTACGCCGATCTGCTCTTCGACCGTGACAAGGGTCTCGGGCTGAACATCGTCCGCTACAACATCGGCGGCGGCGAGAACCCGGCCTACCCCGGGCACATGGATCTGCGCGCCCGCATCCCCGGCTACCTCGCGTCCGCCTCGGCGGCCTACGACTGGTCGGCCGACCCGAATCAGCGCTGGTTCCTCCAGGCCGCCAAGTCGCGGATCCCGGCCAGCGACTTCCTCGCCGAGTCCTTCGCCAACTCGCCGCCCTGGTGGATGACGATCTCGGGCAGCGTCACCGGGGGCAGGAACGCCGCCGAGAACCTGCGCCCCGACAGCTACGAGGCCTTCGCCCGCTACCTCGTGACGGTCAACGAGCGCTTCCGCACGACCTGGGGTGTGCCCTTCCGCACCCTCTCGCCGGTCAACGAGCCGAGCGCCGCCTACTGGACCTTCGGCAACCGCCAGGAGGGCAACCGGATGCTCCCGGCGAACCAGGCGACCATGCTCAGGGCCCTGGCGGACGAGCTCGCGCGGCAGGGCTCGCCGACGCGGATCGCGGCGTCGGAGGAGACGAGCATCGACGTCGGCCGCGACACGGTGAACAGCTGGTCCGCGCAGACCCGCGCCCTCGTCGGGCAGTACAACGTGCACAGCTACGAGGGCTCCGACCGGACCGGCTTCAAGACCGCCGCTCGCGGCACGCGGATCTGGGACTCCGAGCACGGCAACGGCGACGCCAGCGGATCGACGCTCTCGCAGAACATCCTCTGGGACGTGAAGTGGCTCGGCGCGAGTGCGTTCGCCTACTGGCAGGCCGTCGACTCCGGTGGCTGGGGGATGCTCGACACCGACCTCAACAACGCCTCCGCGGACCTGTCGAGCTACACCCGGAACAAGAAGTTCTGGGCGATGGCGCAGTGGAGCCGCTACGTCCGCCGCGGCTATCGGGTGATCGGCGTGAGCGACAACGACACCGTCGCCTTCCACGACGAGGCCGGCCGGCGCGTCGTCCTCGTCACGGTGAACACCACCTCGACGCCGGCGACGGTCACCTACGATCTCAGCCGCTTCGCTCCCGCCACCGCGACCGCCTCGGGGGTGCGCACCGGCGCGTCCGAGGACCTCGCGGCGCTGCCCCCGGCCGCGCTCGCCGGCAACCGATTCACGGCATCCGCTCCGGCGATGTCGACCACCACGTGGGTCGTCCCCTCGATGACCCTCAACTAGAAGGAGAGTTTCAATGACGAAACGACGAGGACGGATCCGGCTGGCGCTCATGGCGCTCGCCACGGCGGCGCTGGTCGCGGTCACGGGCCTGGCGCCCGCGACGGCGGCGCCGCAGACCGTCACGAACGGCACGCAGTTCCTCACCACCCAGGGCCAGCCGATCCACGGGCACGGCGCCGGGCTGCTCAAGGTGGGGCAGTACTACTACTGGGTCGGTCAGAGCACCGACGCGGACAACCGGTTCATCTCGGTCCCGCTCTACCGCTCCACCGACTTCAAGAACTGGGAGTTCCGCGGCGACATCCTGACCAGGAACTCCTCGCCGGACCTGAACGTCTCGACGATCGAGCGGCCGAAGCTGGTCTACAACGCGGCGACGCAGAAGTACGTGCTCTGGATGCACTGGGAGAACGGACGGGACTACACGCAGGGCCGGGTCGCGGTCGCGACCTCGAGCACGATCGACGGCTCCTACGCCTACCAGGGCAGCTTCCGGCCGCAGGGCTACGAGTCGCGCGACATGACGGTGTACCAGGACGACGACGGCTCGGCGTACCTCTTCTCGTCGACGGCCATCCCCACGACGAACGCGTCGACGGCGATCTTCAAGCTCAACGCGTCGTACACGAACGTCGAGTCGTTCCAGGGCCTGCACTGGGAGAACCAGTCCCGCGAGGCGCCGACGATCTTCAAGCGCAACGGCGTCTACTTCGCGCTCTCGTCCGGGACCACCGGCTGGAGCCCGAACCAGAACAAGTACTCCACGGCCACGAAGATCACCGGGCCGTGGTCGACGCCGACCGACTTCGGCGGGCCGACCGGCAACCGCTCGCAGCCGACCTACGTCGCGACCATCAGCGGCAGCGCCGGCACGTCCTATCTCTACATGGGCGACCGCTGGGCGGGCGCCAACAACGGAGCGGTCAACGACTCCAGCTACGTCTGGCAGCCGCTGCAGTTCCCGTCGAACACCTCGGTCGCCATGCCGGAGGTGGACGGGGTCGTCATCGACACCGCGGCGGGAACGGTGAACGCCGCCCCGGCGCTGCCCCGGTCGACGATCAAGTCGGCCTCGAGCGGACTCTGCGTGAACGTCGCGGACGACTCGACCGCGACCGGCTCGAAGGTGGTCCAGTGGACCTGCGGCAACGGGTCGAACGCCGTGTTCGCCCGGGCGTCGGCCGGTGGCTACGTGCAGTTCCAGACGCAGCACAGCGGGCTCTGCCTCGCGCAGTCGGGGAGCTCGGGTTCCGGTGGCGCGCTGGTGCAGGCGCCCTGCACGTCCGGACAGACGGCGCAGTGGCAGGTGAGCGGTCAGACGATCGTCAACCGCGCGAGCGGCGCCTGCCTCGACGTGCCCGACGAGAGCACGACCGCGGGTCGTCAGCTCGGGACCTGGTCCTGCAACGGAGGCAACCACCAGAAGTGGAGCTTCGTCGCCTAGCTGAGGCGTGAGGGTCGCGCGGTGGGGGGAAACCGCCGCGCGACTCCGCGCCTCGTGCGGGGGCGGGCGAGCCCATCGGGTCCGGCGCCCGCCGACCCCCGCCGTGGAACCCCCGGTCAGCGCGAGCCGACCGGGGGTTCCGTCGTGCCCGGGTGAGGGAGAGTGCAGTGGTCCCGGAGGGGCCCGTCATGCTGGTCGAGTAGCCCTGGTGGGTCCCTCCATGCTGGTCGAGTAGCCCCGGAGGGTCTCTCCATGCTGGTCGAGTAGCCCCGGAGGGGCGTATCGAGACCCACCGTCCTCAGCAGCACGGGTCTGCGGACTCGACTCTCGGCGGGGGTGGATCTCGATACGCCCGCTGCGCGGGCTACTCGATCAGCATGGATGCGACCCTGCCCTGCGCGGCCGCTCAGCATGGCTGCCGCCTTGTCCGCGCGGGCTACTCGATCAGCATGTACGCCGTCTGCTGTCTGCTGTCTGCTGTCTGCTGTCTGCTGTCTGCTGTCCGGCGTTCAGCCTCCGGGTGTCGGGCGGGTGGTGCGGGAGGCGATCGCGTGGGACAGGAGGGTGGCGGCCACGCCGACGGCGACGCCGATCGCGGTCTCGAGGGCGCGGTCGCGCAGGAGGACGAACTCGTCGGTGTGGTGGGCGAGCTCGACCATCAGGATCGCGAGCGGAGTGATCAGGGCGAGGGTCAAGCCGTAGTTGCGGCCGACGACGAGCTCGGCGAGCATCTGCAGCAGCACGACGACGCCGATCGTGGCGAGCGGGGACAGCGGCAGGGCGAGCAGCGCGGCGGCGATCGCGACGCCGACGACGGTGCCGAGCATCCGGTGGCCGGCGCGGACGAGGCGGGCGGTCGCGTCGGCGCCCGAGACGGCGGCGACGGCCGACACCATCGCCCAGTAGGGGTGGCCGAGGCCGGTCGCGGTGGGGATCGCGCCGGCGATCAGCACGACGGCGCCGAAGCGGAGCATCCCGGCGCGGGTCGTGGAGCGGACGGCGGCGGCGCGGAAGGAGGGGCGCCACGGCGTCGCGGGCAGCAGCCGGGCGCGCGGGGCGGCGATCCCGCTCACTCCGATGAGCAGCGAGAAGGCGGCGGAGGCGGCGGCGAGGGCGAACGCCTCCGGGATCCGTGTCGCCTCGACGGGCACCGAGGCGCAGGCGGTGACGGCGAACACCGGGAAGAGCGGGCCGGGCGGGTGCCAGTGCAGGGCGTCGCTGAGGTAGGCGGCGCCGACGGCGGCGAGGGTGACCACCGGGATGATCAGCCAGTCGCGCTGCGGCGACAGGGCGACGGCGGTGCCGATCGTCACCATCGCCACGAGGTAGGCGGCGGCCGAGGCCTGCATCAGCAGGCGCGGGCGGTGGGTGTGCCGGCGTCCGTAGAGCGCGGTGAAGGCGCCGAAGGTGGCGTAGAGGGCGAGGTCGGTGCGGCCGAGGACCCAGAGGAGGAGGAGCGGTACCGCCATCGAGATCCCGGCGCGCAGGGCGACGCGGTGCGCGCCGTCGTGCGGGCCGAAGGCGACGAGCTCGCGGGGGTGCGGCAGGGCGCTGCGGAGGGAGGGGGTGGCGGGCATCGGAGTCCTCGGGTCGGCGGGCGGATCCGAGCGGCAGCGGCCGGAGAGGTCGTTCACGGGTGAACCAGATATACTTTACTCGTGAATCATCTCCTGTCGAGCGACGCGTCGCATCCGGACCCCGGCGCGGCTCCGGACGCCGTCGACGAGATCCGTGCGGGCTGGCGCCGGCTGCGGCCCGAGCTGGACACCTCGGCGGTGGACGTCGCGGGTCGCCTGATCCGCGCCTCCGCCCTGCTGGTGCGCGCCACCGAGGAGCGGCTCGCCGCCTTCGAGCTGACCCGCGGCGAGTTCGACGTGCTGACGACGCTGCGCCGGCTCGCCGCGCCGCAGTCGCCGACGACGCTGCGGACGATCGGCCTCGCCTCCGCCCCGGCCGTGACGAAGCGGCTGCACGCGCTCGAGCGCCGCGGGCTGGTGCTGCGGACCGCGAACCCGGCGGACGGGCGCGGCGCGCTCATCGCGCTGACCACCGAGGGGACCGCGCTGGTCGACGCCGCCTTCCCGGAGGTGCTCGAGGTGGAGCGGGAGCTGCTGGCGGCGGTGCCCGACGCGCTCCGCGACGACGCCGCCCGGGGGCTGCGGGCGGTGCTCGCGAGCATCGAGGCGGCGCCGAGGCAGTGACCCCGCCCGCCCGCCGCGGCTACCGTGGAGCCATGCGCCTCACGTCCAGCTTCACCGTGGACACGCGGCCGCCGGTGCTGCAGCTGGTCAAGACGGCGGCGGCGACCGTCGTCACCTGGATCGTCGCCGCGCTGATCTTCCCCGGGACGCTGCCCGTCTTCGGCGCCATCGCGGCGCTGCTGGTGGTCGCGCCCAGCGTGAACCAGTCGTTCTCGAAGGCGCTCGAGCGCAGCGTCGGCGTGATCATCGGCGTCGTCGTCGGCTCGCTGATCGGCACGCTCTTCGGCGACGACAGCGCGATCGTCCTCGGCGCGATCGTCGCCGCGATAGCCGTGGGCTGGGCGGTCCGGCTGACGCCCGCCTCCGCGGTGCAGATCCCGATCAGCGCGATGCTCGTGCTCTCGGTCGGCTCGGTGACGCCGAACTACGCCGTGGACCGCATCCTGGAGACGCTGATCGGCGCGGCCGTCGGGATCGTCGTCAACGCGCTGATCGTCCCGCCGATCACCCTCGCGCCGGCGGAGCGGGCCGTCGGCGACCTCACCGCGCAGCTCGCCGCGGCGCTCGACGACCTGGCCGACGTGCTCGAGACCAAGGTCGGCCGGGAGCGCCTCAGCGAGCTGCTGATCAACGCGCGGCTGCTGCAGACCATGCAGACCAAGGCGGAGGAGGCGATCGCGACCGGTGAGGAGTCGCTGCGGCTCAACCCGCGCCGCTCCGCGCACCGCGACCGGCTGCTGGCGCTGGACTCCGTCACTCCGCGGCTCGCCCGCATCGTGACGCGCGTGCGCGGGATGACCCGCACGGTGCACGACCTCTACGACCAGGAGCTGGTGGGCGAGCCGACGATCGGGGACATCGCGGTGCAGCTGCACCGGGCGGCGCACGACCTGCGGCTGCTCGTGCAGTCCTCGGTCGCGGTGCCGGAGCCGGAGCCGATCACCGACGAGCTGCCGGCGCTGACCGCCCCGCTCGTCATCGTGACCCCGCACCCGGAGCACTGGATCCTGCTGGGCGCGCTCGCCGAGGACCTGCGGCGCATCCGCGAGGAGATCGTGGGCGAGGAGTCCTGAGCGGGCTCCGCGCTCAGCGAGCGGCGGGCGCGTCGAAGAGGCCGGGCCCGGAGTCGCCGTCTCCGGCATCGGTGTCGGACTCCTGCAGGGCGGCCGGGTCGGTCGCCTCCGCGTGCTGGGTCTTGCCCTCGGCGATCAGCGAGTCGTCGTCGACGAGGATGCCGGCGAGCTCGGTCACCCGGCCGCGGATCGCGCCCAGCGGATCGTCGATCGGGGCGTCCTCCTGCGAGCGGTCGACCTCGTCGTCCGGGAAGCGGCGCAGCTCGGCTTCGTCGCGGTCGGGCCGCGGCGCGCGGGCGTGCTCGACGCAGAGCCGGGCGACCTCCTCCGCGTGGGCGTGCATCACCGAGTGCGAGGCGTCCGGGATCTCCCAGGCGCGCGCGTGCGGGATCGCCTCGGCGACCTCCTCGGCCCACTCCCGCGGGACGAGGCGGTCGAACTCACCGCGGATGACCAGCGTGGAGGCGCGGATCCGGGGCAGGACGTCCTCGATCCGGTACTGCATCATCTCGGGCAGCACCCGCGAGAACCAGCGCGGGCCGCAGAGCAGGTACGCCGCGGCGGCGAGGACGGCGACCTGCACCGGCTCGCGGATGCTCGACTGGGCGAAGCGCCAGGCGGCGACGGGGATGCGGCGCTCGTGCGGGTTCATCACCGGGCCGAGCAGGACGATCGTGGTGAGCTCGGGGCGGCGCGCGGCGAGCTCCGCGACGACCTGCGTGCCCATCGAGTGGCCGAGGACGACCGGGTCGTCGAGGCCGAGGTCGTCGATGACGGCGCCGACCAGCTCGGCGTAGTCGCCGATGGTCATGTGCCGGGCGTTCGGCGGATGCGGGACGCCGCCGAAGCCGGGCAGGTCGAGCGCGTGCACGGGGCCGAACTCGTTGAGCGCCGGGGCGAGCCGCTCGAAGTAGGTGGCGGCGACGCCGATGCCCGGGACGAGGACGAAGGTGCGCTCGCCGGTGTGGCCGACGGTGTTGACGCGGGCGTAGACGTCGCGGCGGTGGACGCGGAGGACGGAGACGTCGGTGTTCTTGTAGCGGCGGCGCGGGTCGCGCCGCCGGGAGCGCGTGGTGGAGAAGACGTCGCGCAGGCCGTGGCGGACGCTCGAGGCGAGGGCGCGCAGGGGGCGGCCGGGGTAGGGCACGGGCGCCTCCTCGGGTGGTCGGGCGTCGGGTCGTCGGGCGGAACGGTCGGGGAGAGCCTAGGCGCTGGCCGATCCGCTCAGATCAGCATGTCCTCGGAGCGGTGGAGGATCAGCCGGGCCGGCCCGATGTGGAGGAGGCCGTTGGTGAGCGGGGCGCAGCGCACGCCGCCGCGGCGCCGCATCGCCTTGAAGGCGCCGGGCGCGAGCGAGACGTCCATCCAGGCGCAGGGGTTGGCCGGGCGGCCGCCCTGGAACTCGATCCGCTCGCCGCCCTGCTCCACCGCGAAGGTGCGGCCGGCGAGGGCGTCGATGTCGGCGCCGCGCACGATGATGTTGCGGCGGGTGTCGGCGGGGTCGAACGCGGCACGGCCGAGCTCCGCCGCGACGTGCTCGAGCGACTCGATCGCGAAGAGGGTGACCGCGGCCGTCCGGTGCGCGCGCTGGGCGAAGTAGCGGTCACCGACGATGCCGAGTCCCGCCCGGATCTCGATCCGCTCGGGCTGCTCGTTGCCCTCGGAGGGGATCGGGCCGTCCGCCGGCCGCCCCTCGAACCGGTGCAGCGGCGAGACGACGAAGCGCACGAGCTCGATCGCGGCGGCCTCCATGACTGCCACGGTACGCGGGCCCGGGCGGGCGCCCGCTCGATTCGCGGAGGGGCTCCCCGATGTGTATAGTCGTACCTCGTTGCGTGCGCCCCCCAAGGCCACGCGATGGACTGCGCCCGTAGCTCAACGGATAGAGCATCTGACTACGGATCAGAAGGTTGGGGGTTCGAATCCCTCCGGGCGCACTCTGGTTGAGACAGAACAGGACGGCCCGCTTCGGCGGGCCGTTCTTGGTTTAACGACTCGGCGAGCCGCTCGCGGCCGCGGCGCAGCGCCAGTGCAGGACGCCGAAGCGGCGTCAGCCGGTGTCTCGCGCGAGCGGTCGACAGCTGCGGCAGTGCCGCCGAGGTCCGCGGTCGCGCTGAATCCGACGTCGGGGTCTGCTCGCGGGACGTCGCGCGCCAGCTCGGCTGCGGGGCGGCGGGGGCGCGAGGGGGAGGGCTAGCGTCGTCGGGGCAGGATCTTGCGCAACTCGGGGGCCGGTCTCGGGTGGCCGACGGTTGCGGCGAGATGAGCAGCCCTGCATACTCAAAACCACACGACGCAAGGTTTTGGGCGCGACCGCTCGATTCTGCACACTCGATGACGAGAGGGAACGATCATGACGACGTCCAGCGGATCCGCGGCGGGGATGCCCTCCGGCATGACCACCGCGACGGCCACGGTGCGGGGGCACCACGCGTTCTCCGAGCCGACCGAGCCGGCGACGAAGGGCTACGTCTTCTGGCTGCTCGCGGCGCAGCTGATCTTCTTCATCGCGCTGCTCGGGCCGGCGGTCGTCGGCATCGGCCTGAAGATCCAGTCGCTCGTCGAGTCGGGCGAGATCGCGCAGGACGGCGCGACCGGCGCGGCGGCGGTGCTCGGCGGCTTCGGCGCCCTCTTCGCCACGATCGCGAACGTCGTCGTCGGCCGGCTCTCCGACCGCACGACGAGCCGCTTCGGCCGCCGCCGGATCTGGATCGTGACCGGCACGGTGCTGATGACGGTCGCCTTCGCGATCATGGCGCTCGCCCCCACCCTGCTCGTCGCCACCGTCGGCTGGTCGCTCGCCCAGCTCGGCGCGAACATGACGCTCGCGCCCTTCACCGCGACGCTCGCGGACCAGGTGCCGAAGTTCCAGCGCGGGAAGATCACCGCGGCGCTCGGCATCGCGCAGAACGTCGGCATCCTCGGCGGCACCTACGTCGCCCAGGCGTTCGCCGGCCAGCTGGTCGTGATGTTCGTCGCCCCGTCGATCCTCGCGATCGTCGCCATGGTCGTCTTCGCGGTCGTGCTGCCCGACAAGCGCCTGCCCCAGGCACCGCCGCGCGCGACGCTGCGCGACTGGGCCGAGACCTTCTGGGTCAGCCCGGTCAAGAACCCCGACTACGCGCTCGCCTGGTGGTCGCGCTTCCTGATCATCTTCGCGAGCTTCGGCTTCACCACGTTCCGCTTCTTCTACCTCCTCAACCACATCGGCGTGGAGGAGGGGAGCATCCCGGCCGTGATCACCACCAGCGTGCTGATCTACACGGTGACCCTCGTCGGCGCGAGCTACTTCGCCGGCTGGCTCTCCGACCGGATCGGGCGCCGCAAGGTGTTCGTCTGGAGCTCGACCGCGCTCTTCGCGGTCGGCACCTTCGCGCTGATCTTCGTGCAGGACATCGGCGCCTTCTACGTCCTCGAGGCGGTCCTCGGACTCGCCTACGGCATCTACGTCGGCGTCGACCTCGCGCTCGTCGTCGACGTGCTGCCGAACCCCGACGACTCGGGCAAGGATCTCGGCGTCTTCAACATCGCCAACGCGCTGCCGCAGACGCTCGCGCCGCTGGTCGGCGGCATCCTCGTCTACGTCAGCGACCCGACCGGCAACAACTACGGGCTGTGGTTCACGGTCTGCGCACTGGCCGCGGTGGTCGGCGCGCTCGTCATCCTCCCCATCAAGAAAGTCCGATAGGCCTTTCTCAGACGTCCATAGGACAGGCTGGTCGGAGACGACAGTCCTGCCCGCACCACCATCACCAGTGAAAGCGACATCGATCATGACTCTGCCCCTGGCCTCCATCCAGCTCTACACGCTGGCCAAGGAGTTCTCCGAGGACCCGAACGGCTCGCTCGAGAAGCTCGCGGCGATCGGACTGAAGAACGTCGAGGCGTTCGACTTCGTCCGCCGTCCCGCCGAGATCCGCGCCGCGCTCGACGCGAGCGGTCTCGCCTCGCCGACCGGCCACGCTCCGCTGCTCTCCGACGAGCTGTGGACGCCGGACGGCTCCATCCCCACGCCCGCCCCCGAGGTCGTCTTCGAGGCGGCCGCGCAGATCGGCATCCAGACGGTCATCGACCCGTTCGTCTCGGCCGAGCGCTGGCTGACCGAGGACGGCGTGGCGGACATCGCCGACCGCCTGAACAAGGCCGCCGAGGTCGCCGCGACCTTCGGCCTGAAGGTCGGCTACCACAACCACGCGCAGGAGTTCATCGCCTCCTTCGACGGCCGGACCGCCTACGAGCGCTTCGTGGCGACGACCGACGAGCGCGTCGAGATCGAGCTGGACCTGTTCTGGGCGCTGACCGGCGGCCAGGACGGCCCCGCGCTGGTGTCGAAGCTGGGCTCGCGCCTGGTCGCGGTGCACGTCAAGGACGGCATCGCGCCGGCCGAGAACCCGTTCGCTCCGGGTGCAGCGGCCTTCGGCTCGGACACTCTCGACCAGCGCCGCCCGGGCGAGGGCGACGTGCCGCTCGTCGAGGCGCTCAAGGCCGGCGAGGGCGCCATCAAGTACGCCGTCATCGAGTACGACAACGCCCCCGGCGACGTCTTCGCGGACATCCAGGCCAGCTACGACTTCCTCGTGAAGGGCGGGTACGCGGCATGAGCGGGCCCATCGGGATCGGCGTCATCGGCGTCGGCGTCATCAGCGACACCTACCTCGAGAACCTCGCGTCCTTCCCGGACGTCGAGGTGCTCATCGTCGGCGATCTGCTGCTCGACCGGGCGAAGAGCCAGGCCGAGAAGCACGGCGTCCCCGCCTGGGGCTCGGCGGAGGACGTCCTCGCGCACGCCGGCGTGCAGGTCGTCGTCAATCTGACCATCCCCGCCGCGCACGTCGAGGTCTCGGCCGCGGCGATCGCCGCGGGCAAGCACGTCTGGAGCGAGAAGCCGCTGGGCCTGGACCGCGCCGGCACCGCGCAGCTGCTGCAGGACGCCGCCGCCAAGGGGCTGCGCGTCGGCTCGGCGCCGGACACCCTGCTCGGCCCGGGCTTCCAGACCGCGAAGCGCGCGATCGCGGACGGCGTGATCGGCGAGCCGATGTTCGCGTCCACCGTCTTCCAGACGGTCGGACCGGACCTCTGGCACCCGAGCCCGGCGTTCCTCTTCGCGGAGGGCGCGGGCCCGTTGCTGGACATGGGACCGTACTACTTCACCGGACTCGTCAGCCTCTTCGGACCGGTCCAGCGGGTCGCGGCCCTCGGGCGGAAGAAGCTCGAGGAGCGGGTCATCCGCTCCGGCCCCGATGCGGGGACGACGTTCCCGGTCGAGGTGCCCACCTCGCTGCAGGTGCTGACCTCGTTCGCGGCCGGGCCGCAGGCGTCGAGCCTGCTCAGCTTCGACTCCGCGCTCGAGCGCCACGGCGTCTTCGAGATCCACGGCACGGAGGGGTCGATCGTGATCCCCGACCCGAACCAGTTCGAGGGGCGCACCGCCTACGTGAAGGCACGCACCTCGATCGCCGACGGCCAGTGGGGCGAGCAGGAGTGGACCGAGATCGAGCAGAAGGGCACGGTCGTCGGCCGCGGCCTCGGACTGCTCGACATGGTCCGCGCGATCGCCGAGGACCGCCCGCACGTGGCCACCGGTGAGCTCGGCTTCCACGTGCTCGACGTGATGCTGTCGGCGCAGGAGTCGGCCGAGAACGGCGAGTTCGTCGCGATCGACAGCACGCTGTCCGCGCCGGTGCCCGCGGTGCCGGTGGACTTCGACCCGTTCGCGCAGACGCTCTGACGCGCTGACGGCGTCGCCGTGGCCCCCGCTCTCCACTCTCGGAGGGCGGGGGCTTCGGCGTGGGTGGGTCTCGCTGCGGTGCTGCGCACAACATCAGCTGAGAGCAACCGGCCTCCTCTGTCAGCCGAGGGACCCCCTTCTCAGCTGATGTTGTGCGCGGCCGCGGCGGCAGAACATCGGCTGGAAGCGCTTGTCATCGCTGCTGGGCGATGAGACGGACTCCTGGCTGATGTTCTGCGTCCGCGTCGGACGATGACGACGTCGGAGGGGACGCTGCAGAGCCGCCGTGCTGAGGATGTGGGTCTCGATACGCCGCTGCGTGGCTGCTCGACCAGCATGGCGGGGTGCTGCGCGGCTGCTCGACCAGCGTGGAGGGGGCGCTGTGCGGCTGCTCGACCCGCATGCAGTGCGCGTCAGGGGGGTGGGAGCGTCAGCTCGCGGCGGAGGCGGGCGAGGGTGTCGCGGAGGCGGGTCTTGACGGTGCCGATCGGCAGGTCGAGCTCGGTGGCGATCTCGGCGTGGGTCAGGCCGCGGACGTAGGCGAGGAAGAGCAGGTCGCGGTGCTTCGGCGCGAGACGGCGGATCTCGGCGGCGGCGCGGCTGAACTCGCCGACGATCTCGCCGTGCGACTCCGCCTCGTCGATCTCGCGGAGGTAGCTGTGGATCGCGTACCGGTGGTCGCGCTCGCGGGAGGACTGAGAGGCGCGGACCCGGTCGATCGCGCGGCGGCGGGCGATCACGGCGACGAGGTGCTGCTGCTCCTCCAGGACCGCGTGCCGGCCGACGGAGCGCCAGAGCTCGAAGTAGGTCTCCTGCGCGACCTCCTCGGCCTGCGCGTGATCCTGCAGGATGCCGACCGTGATCGAGCGCACACGGCGCACGGTCCGCTCGTAGAGCCGCCGGAACGCGGCGTGGTCGCCGTCGGCGAGGCCCGGGACGAGGCCCTCCGGAGCGGACAGGGCGTCGGCGGTCACGGAGCGCTCAGCACCCGGCGGACCCCAGGCTGCCTTCGGAGTGCGGACGGAGCTCCTCCGCCAGGCGCTCGAACGCGGCGACGGCCTCGTCGTTGCTGACCCGGCCGGCGTCGACGCCGTCCGCGATGCGGAGGATCTCGAGCTTGCGGTCGGCGCGGGCGGCCGTGTCCAGACCCGCGGTGCCGACGGCGGCGGTGGCCTGGACGCGGGCCACGATGGTGCGCACCTGCCAGCGGCGACTGTTGAACGACATCCTTGCGACCTCCTCGATCGACCCCGTGCATCATTCGGAGCCGCGGCTCTGTCCGATGGGTGTCGGGGAGGAGGAGGGAGTCAGGGCAGCTGGTCCTCGAGATGGAAGACCTCGGTCAGCTGCAGGAAGCCGGTGTCGGGGGCTCCGTCGAGCTCGACGAAGAACTCGGCCATCTCGGCCTGCCAGCGGGCGTTGACCTCGGTGGCGGCCATCCCGGCGCGGGCGGCGTCGAGGGACGGGGTCTCGAAGTAGCCGATCAGCAGGCCGTCGGGGCGGAGGAAGAGGGAGTAGTTGTTCCAGCCGGTGGCCTTCAGGGCGGCGGCCATGTCGGGCCAGATGGCCGCGTGGCGGCGGGTGTACTCGGGGATGCGCTCCGGTCGCACCTGGAGCTGGAAGCAGACGCGCTGCATGGGGTGGGGCCTTTCGGTGAGGGATCTCGATACGCGCCCTGCGGGCGCTGCTCGATCAGCATGGAACATGCTGGTCCAGCAGGAGACATGCTGGTCGAGTAGCCGCGGAGCGGCGTATCGAGACCCACCGTTTCCGGGACGGTGGATCTCGATACGCGCCCTGCGGGCGCTACTCGATCAGCATGGCTCGATCAGCATGGCTGCGGAACGGGTCAGAAGTCGAAGTCGGCGATGTTGTCGGCGGTGAAGGTGAAGGGGTCGCCGAGCAGGACGGTGTTGTCGGCGTCGACGGTGAAGGAGCCGAGGTCGCCGGCCTCGAAGGTGTCACCCTCGGCACCGGTGATGTCCCCGTCGATCAGGGCCTTGGAGGCGTAGGCGGCGAGGTAGCCGAGGTCTCCCGGGTTCCACAGCGCGAACGCGGTGACGGTGCCGTCCTCGACGAACTCGCGCATCTGGTTCGGCGTGCCGAGACCGGTCAGCGCGACCTTGCCCTTGAAGTCCGAGGTGGAGAGGTAGCGGGCGGCGGCGGCGATGCCGACCGTCGTGGGCGAGATGATGCCCTTGAGGTCGGGGTGGGTCTGCAGCAGGGCCGCGGTCTTGTCGAACGAGGTCTGGTCGTCGTCGTCGCCGTAGACGGTGTCGACGAGCGTCACGTCCGGGTGGTTCGCGGTGAGCTCCTCCTCCATCAGCTCGATCCAGGCGTTCTGGTTCGTGGCGTTCGCGGAGGCGGAGAGGATCGCGACCTCGCCGCTGTCGCCGATCTGCTCGGTGATCAGGTCGACCTGCGCCTTGGCGATGCCCTCGGCGGTGGCCTGGTTGATGTAGAGGTCGCGGCAGTCGGCGTTGGTGTCGGAGTCGAAGGTGACGACCTTGGTGCCGTTGTCGCGCGCCTCGTTCAGCGCGTCGCAGATGGCCTTCGGGTCGTTCGCCGAGACGACGATCGCTCCGGCGCCCTGCTGGGTGAGCGTGTTGATGTAGGAGACCTGCGCGTCGGGCGAGGCCTCGGCGGGGCCGACCTCGGCGTAGGTGCCGCCGAACTCCTCGATGGCCTTCTCGCCGCCGGCGTCGGAGGTGTCGAAGTACGCGTTGCCGAGGTTCTTCGGCAGGAAGGTGATCGAGTAGTCGCCGGAGCCGGAGTCGCCGCCGGCGTCCGAGCCGGAGTCGCCGTCGGAGGCGGAGCAGCCGGTCGCGACGAGCGCGACCGAGACGGCCAGTGCGGTGAGGGTGCCGAGGCGGCGCCCACGGGAGGAGAACATCATCGTCTGCCTTTCGTCGAGGTGCTGTGGGGGTGGTGCGAGGTGGTGCGGGTGCTGTGCCGGTGATGCGGGATCAGGGGCGTCTCCTGCCCGAGCGCCGCAGTCGCGACAGCCAGGCCAGGAAGCTGGTGGACACCACCGAGAGCACGAGCAGCACTCCGGTGATGATGTTGATGACGTCGGAGGTGACGTTCGCGAGGCGCAGGGCCGAGGCGATCACTCCGATCAGGATCACGCCGGCGATCACGCCGTGCAGGGCGCCGCGGCCGCCGAAGATCGAGACGCCGCCCAGCAGGACGGCGGCGATCACCTGCAGCTCGAGCCCGGTCGCGTTGTCGCCGCGGGCGGAGCCGTAGCGCAGCGTGTAGTAGATGCCGGCCAGCGCGGAGACGGCTCCGGAGACCACGAACAGGATGAACTTGGTGCGGTTCACGTTCACGCCGGAGAAGATCGCCGCCTCGTCGTTCAGGCCGATGGCGAAGACGCCGCGGCCGAAGCGGGTGGAGTGCAGCACCACCGCGAAGACGATCGCCAGGATCGCGAACGGCAGCACCACCAGCGGCACCGGGCCGACGAGCTTCGCCTTCGCGAGGTCGGTCCAGAACTCGGGGAAGTCGGTGACCGCGGTGGTGCCGAGCAGTCCGACCGCGAGCCCGCGGTAGAGCGCGAGCGTGCCGATCGTGACGGCGAGCGAGGGCAGCCCCACGACGGTGACGAGGAAGCCGTTCAGCGCTCCGCCGACCGCGCCGGCCACGATCGCGACCAGCGCGGCGACCTCGAACGGCACTCCGGCCTGGTGCAGCGTGCCGGTGAGCACGCTTGCCAGCCCGACGGTGGAGGCGACCGACAGGTCGATCTCGCCGGTGATGATGATCAGCGTCATCGGCAGCGCGATCAGCAGCGTCGGCGCGATGTCGAGGAAGAGGTAGGTGATGGTGATCGGCTTGTCGAAGCTCTTCACCGAGGCGGAGGCGACGACGATCACGAGGATCAGCAGCAGGACGATCGCCGTCTCGCGGCTGAACAGGACGCGCTGCCAGGCCGGCCGGGCGTAGTCGCGGTACTCGCGCGCGGTGCGCACGGCGGTGGTGTCGGTGACGAGGCTCATCAGGAGTCGTCCCTCTCTTCGAGGAGCTTGCGGGACTGTCGGAGGGAGAGCACGCGGTCGAGCACGATGGCGCCGATGATCAGCACGCCGACCACCGCCCGCTGCCAGAAGTCGGGCACGCCCAGGATCGGCAGGGCCCGGTTGATGGTGAGCAGCAGCACGGCGCCGATCGCCGCGCCCCAGACCGTGCCGGAGCCGCCGAAGATCGCGACGCCGCCGATCACCGCGGCGCCGACCGCGTCGAGCTCGTAGCCGGAGCCGGCCTGCGAGTTGACGGTGCCGTAGCGCGCGGCGTAGAGGACGCCGGCCAGGCCGGTCAGCGCGCCGGAGACGACGAAGGCGACCAGGATGCGCCGGGTGACGGGCAGGCCGTAGAGCCGCGCCGCGTCCGGGTCGGAGCCGATCGCGTAGAACTCGCGGCCGGCGCGCTGGTTGCGCAGGTACCAGCCGGCGGCGATCAGCACGACGAGCGCGATGATCGTGAGGTACGGGATGGTGAGGAACTGCCCGGTGCCCAGGGCGAGGAAGTCCTTGGGCATGTCGGACGCGTTGATCCGGTCGCTGCCCGTCCAGGCGACGTTGATGCCGCGGTAGGCGTAGAGCGTGCCGAGGGTGATCACCAGCGCCGGGACCTTCGCGAACGCGACGAGCGCGCCGTTGATCAGCCCGAGCAGTCCGCCGAAGACGATGCCGGCGGCGAAGACCGCGAGGATCGGGATCCCCGGCACGTCGAGGAACAGCCGGCCGGTGAGGTAGGCGGTCAGCCCCAGGATCGAGCCGACCGAGAGGTCGACCGAGCGGGTGATGACGACGATGGCCTGGCCGACCGCGATCAGGATCAGGATCGACGGGGTCAGCAGCAGGTCGCGCCAGCCGTCGGGGGAGAAGAGGAAGGTCGGGTTCTTCGCGGTCGTCGCGATGACGACGAGGACCAGCGCGAGCAGGATGCCCGTCTCGCGGGCCCGGACGAAGGAGCCGAACCCGGAGGCGAAGGCGTTGGGCTTGGCGGCGGGCACGCGCTTCTGCGTCGGTGCCTGGGCGGTGCTCATGCGGCTGCTCCTCGGGTGGCGGCGAGCATCACGGTCTCGCTGGTGGCCTCGGCCCGGTCGAGCTCGGCGGTGATCCGCCCCTCGCGCATCACCAGGACGCGGTCGGCCATGCCGAGCACCTCGGGCAGCTCGGACGAGATCATCAGGATCCCCATCCCTTCTCCGGCGAGCTGCGAGAGCAGCCGGTGCACCTCGGACTTGGTGCCGACGTCGATGCCGCGGGTCGGCTCGTCGATGATCAGGACCCTCGGGTTCGTGGCGAGCCACTTGCCCAGCACGACCTTCTGCTGGTTGCCGCCCGAGAGTGTGCCGGCGACGGTGTCGAGCGCGTCGGTCTTGACCTCGAGGCGCGCGGCCCAGTCGCGCGCGGCGGTGTTCTCGCGGCGGCCGGTGATCAGGCCGCCCCTGGAGAGCGACTCCTGGATCGCCATCGTGATGTTGCGCGAGACGGAGGAGTCGAGCACGAGGCCCTGCTTGCGGCGGTCCTCGGGGACGAGCGCCAGCCCGGCGCGCATCGCGGCCGAGGGGCTGCCCGCCGGGATCCGGCCGCCGACGAGGGTGACCGAGCCGGAGTCGTAGGGGTCGACGCCGAAGACGGCGCGGGCCACCTCGCTGCGGCCGGCACCGACGAGGCCGGCCAGGCCGACGATCTCGCCGGCGCGGACGGTGAAGGAGATGTCGTGGAAGACGCCGGCCGAGGTGAGGCCGGTGACCTCGAGCAGGACGTCGGTGATCTCGGTCGCCTGCTTGGGGAAGAGCTCGGTGATGTCGCGGCCGACCATCTCGCGGACGATGCCGTCGACGGTGGCGTCCTCGGTGGCGGTGGTGGAGATGTAGGCGCCGTCGCGCATCACGGTGATGGTGTCGCAGAGGGAGAAGACCTCGTCGAAGCGGTGCGAGATGAAGATCAGCGCGCGGCCCTCGTCGCGGAGCGAGCGGGCGACGGTGAAGAGGCGCTCGACCTCGACGCCGGAGAGCGCGGCGGTCGGCTCGTCCATCACGAGGACCTTCGCGTCGAGCGAGATGGCCTTGGCGATCTCGATGATCTGCTGGTCGGCGATGGAGAGGCCCTCGGCGGGGCGGTCGGGGTCGATCCGGACGCCGAGGCGCTCGAAGAGGCCGACGACCTCGGTGCGCATCGCCTTGCGGTCGATGCGGCCGAGGCGACCGCGGGGCTGGCGGCCCATGAAGATGTTCTCGGTGACGCTGAGATCGGGGAAGAGCGTCGGCTCCTGGTAGATCACGGCGATGCCCGCGGCCTTCGACTGCGCGGTCGAGGAGAAGTCGACCGGCTCGCCGTCGAGGAGGAACTCGCCCGCGTCGCGCTGGTGCACTCCGGCGATGATCTTGACGAGCGTCGACTTGCCGGCGCCGTTCTCGCCGACCAGCGCGTGGATCGACCCGCGGTGCACGGCGATGGTGCCCGAGCGCAGCGCGACGACGGCGCCGAACGCCTTGACCACGCGGGCGAGCTCGAGTGCGGGTGGCGGATCTGATGCCACGGGTGGTACCTCCTCATCGAGGGGAATCGCGGTCAGGTCCCGGCTTCGGTGAAGAGGACCTGAATCGATTCATCCAGCTTCATCGCTACTATAGGGACGCTGAGCCGGAGCGGTCAACGCGAGATGCGGCTCGGCGTTCCAGGGGAGGCGATGTGGCGCGAGTGAGCATCCGCGACGTCGCCCTGCGCGCCGGCGTCTCGGTCGGCACGGTCTCCAACGTGCTCAACCGGCCGGACGAGGTCTCCGACGACTCGCTCGCCCGGGTGAACGCCGCCGTCGAGTCGCTCGGCTACGTGCGGAACGACGCGGCGCGGAAGCTGCGCAACGGCGTGAGCTCGACCGTCGGCTTCGTGGTGCTCGACGGGCAGAACCCGTTCTTCAACGACGTCGTCCGCGGCGCGGAGGACGAGGCGTCGCGCCACCAGATCGCCGTGCTCTACGGCAACACCGACGAGGACCCGTCGCGCGAGCGGCAGTACCTCGACCTGTTCGAGGAGCAGCAGGTGCGCGGCGTGCTGATCGCGCCGTACGGCGACATCTCGCAGCGGCTGGAGAAGCTGCGCGGGCGCGGGGTGCCGGTCGTGCTGGTCGACCGCTTCAGCGGCGACGGGCGCTACAGCTCGGTCTCGGTCGACAGCGTGGCCGGCGGGCGGATGGCGGCCGAGCACCTGATCGCGACCGGGCGGCGCCGGCTCGCCTTCGTGGGCGGGCCGTTCGAGATCCGCCAGGTCACCGACCGGCTGGCGGGCGCTCGGGTCGCGGTGGAGAACAGCGATGCGTCGGTCGATCTCGAGGTGGTGGCGACCACGGCGCTGACCGTCGCGCAGGGGGTCGCCGCCGGGATGCGGATCCTGGCCCGGCCGCGGCGCGACCGCCCCGACGCGCTCTTCGCGGCCAACGACCTGGTCGCGCTCGGGCTGCTGCAGGCGCTCGCCGTGGACGGGCGGATGCTGGTGCCGGACGAGATCGCGCTGATCGGCTTCGACGACATCTCCTTCGCCGCGGCCGCCGCCGTGCCGCTGTCCTCGATGCGGCAGCCGAGCTCGGTGATCGGGCGGACCGCGCTGCGCGTGCTGCTCGAGGAGGCGGCGGACCCGGAGCTGATCCCGCGGCAGACGGTGTTCCTGCCGGAGCTGGTCGCGCGGGCGTCGACGCGGGCGCGGCGCTGAGGCGGCGGGTGCGGATCGGCCTCCCGCTAGCGTGGACGGGATCGTCGACCGGATCCGAAGGAGCATCTCGATGACCGCAGCACGCCAGGACACCGTCAGCGCCGCCACCGTGCGGCACCTCCCGTGGGCCGCGCCCGCGCGGGAGCCAGCGATGAGCAACGCGGTCGACCGCCACGACCGCTGGCGGCTGACCAGCCGCTCCGTGCTGCGCGACGGCCGGCCCTTCGTCCCGGTCTCCGGCGAGCTGCACTACAGCCGCGTGCCGCGCGCGCGGTGGGAGGAGCGGCTGCGGCTGATGCGCGCGAGCGGCGTGACGGTCGTGGCGTTCTACGTGATCTGGATCCACCACGAGGAGGTGCGCGGGGAGCGCCGCTTCGACGGGGACCTCGACGTCGGCGCGTTCGTCGACCTGTGCGCGGAGATCGGCCTTGACGTCGTGCTGCGGGTGGGGCCGTGGTGCCACGGCGAGGTCCGCAACGGCGGGTTCCCGGACTGGGTGCAGGCCGCCGAGGTGGAGCACCGGACGGACGACCCGGGGTACCTCGCGCTCGTCCGGGACTGGTTCGACGCGCTCGGCGGCGAGCTCGCGTCGCGGTGCGGGCCGGGCAGCAACGTGGTGGCGATCCAGATCGAGAACGAGATCTACGACCAGCCCGAGCACATCAGGACCCTCAAGGGCCTGGCCCGGGAGGCGGGGCTGACGGCTCCGATCTGGACGTCGACGGGCTGGGGCGGCGCCGATCTGCCGCTGGACGAGGTGCTGCCGCTGTTCGGCGGCTACGCGGACGGCTTCTGGGTCGAGTCCGACTCGCCGTGGGACTCGACGTTCCGCGACCACTTCTTCTTCAGCCACCAGTGGGACGACCCGGGCATCGGCGCCGACGTCCGCGGCGCGACGACGGACGCGGTGACGCCCCGCGCCCCCTCGCTCGACTACCCGCCGGCGACCTGCGAGCTCGGCGGGGGCATGGCCACCGCCTACCACCGGCGCCCGGCGGTGCAGCCGCTCGACATCGCGGCGGTCGCGCACACCAAGATCGGCAACGGCTCGGCCTGGCAGGGCTACTACATGTACGCCGGCGGGACGAACCCGCGGAGCGTCGCGGCCGAGGGGCTGCAGGAGTCGCAGGCGACCGGCTACCCGAACGACCTGCCGCGGTTCGACTACGACTTCCGCGCGCCCATCGGAGCGAGCGGCCGGCCGTCGCCGACCCTCGCGCTGCTGCGGCGCCAGCACGCCTTCCTCGAGGCGTTCGGCGAGGGGCTCGCCGACATGCCGTCGACGCTGCCGGACGAGCTGCCGTCGAGCCAGCAGGACACGGACACGCTGCGCTGGGCGCTGCGGAGCGACGGGGCGAGCGGCTTCGTCTTCGTCACCTGGCACCAGCCGCACGAGCCGCTGCCGGAGCACCCGGGCGTGGTGCTCGAGGTGGGTCTCGACGACGAGGTCGTGCGGTTCCCCTCGGTGAGCACGCCCGTGCCGGCCGGGACGCTGGCGGTCTGGCCGGTGCGCCTGACGGTCGGCGGGGTCCGGCTGGACTGGGCGACCGCGACGCCGCTGACGCTCCTCGACGGGGCGGAGCCGACGCTGGTCCTGGTGGCGGCCGCGGGCGTCGTCGCCGAGCTGGCCTTCGCCGAGGGCACGCGGCTGGAGGTGGACGGGGAGCGGCGGGACGGCGCGCTCCTCCGCCTCGATGTCGAGGAGCCGGTGCTGGTGCGGGCGCAGGGCGACGGCGGAGCGTGCTCGGTGCTGATCCTGTCCGCGGAGGCGGGCGAGGAGGCGTCGGTGCTCGTCGACGCCGGCTCGGGGGAGCGCCGTCTCGTCCTCTCGGAGGACCCCGTGTGGCTCGACGGAGCGGGGCGGATCGCGGGGGACGTCCGGGCGGGGAGCCGCCTGCCGCGCGTCTTCGACCCGGAGGGGCAGCGCTTGGTCCCGGTCGCCGGATCGTCGGCGTCGATGCGGCCGGAGACGGAGGCGGTCGAGGCGCCCCTGCTCCGCGCGAGCGACGCCGTGCCGGTGTCCTACGGCGAGTCCGCGGGGCGCGCCTCCGCACCCCGGGACGCCGACTTCGCCGCCGCGGCCGCGCACCGGCTCGAGCTGCCGGAGACCGATCCGGCGGCGCAGCGGCGCGAGCTCGAGATCCACTGGGCCGGCGACGTCGCCCGGATCCTCGTCGGCGGCGAGGTCGTCGCCGATCAGTTCTGGGACGGCGGGCAATGGGTGCTCGATCTGGACGAGCTGGGCGCGGACTCCGGGGACGTCGTCCTGGAGATCCTGCCGATGTCGCCCGACGCGCGGATCGGCCTGACCGGGAGCGCCGAGGAGCGCCGGCGCCGGGACGCTTCTCCTCTTCTCGAGCTCGGCCCGGTCGTCCTGGCGCACTGGTACCGCTGGACCGAGGACTGACGAGCGTCCAGGTGGCGTGCACGCCCGGAATCTAGGGTGGGCGGATGACCTCCTGGAGCGCCGCAGACATCCCCGACCAGACCGGCAGGACGTTCGTCGTCACCGGCGCGAACAGCGGACTGGGCGAGGCGACCGCGCGGGCGCTCGCCGAGCACGGCGCCCGCGTGGTGCTCGCCTGCCGCACCGTCGAGAAGGGCGAGCGGGCCGCCGAGCGGATGGGCGGCGACGTCGTGGTCCGGCGGCTCGACCTCGCCGACCTCGCCTCGGTGCGCGAGTTCGCGGAGGCGACCGGGCCGATCGACGTGCTGGTCAACAACGCCGGCATCATGGCGGTCCCGGAGGGGCGCACCGCGGACGGCTTCGAGCTGCAGTTCGGCACGAACTTCCTCGGGCCGTTCGCGCTGACCGGCCTGCTGCTGCCGCGGATCGCCGACCGCGTGGTGTCGCTCTCGAGCCTCGCCCACCGCTTCGGCACCCTCGACTTCGACGACCTCAACTGGGAGCGCCGCCGCTACAGCCCGTGGCCGGCCTACGGGCAGTCCAAGCTGGCCGACCTGGTCTTCGCGTTCGAGCTGCACCGGCGCCTGCGCCGGGCCGGGTCGAGCGTCGGCTCGATGGCCGCGCACCCCGGCATGTCGGTCACCGAGCTGCACACGCACGCCGGCGCCGGTCAGGGCGCGGTCATGGGCGCGATGATGCGGACGCTCGGGCAGAGCGGCGAGGACGGCGCGCTGCCGACGCTGCTCGCGGCGACCTCGCCCGACGCCCGCTCCGGCGCCTACTACGGACCGGGCGGCCTCGGCGAGGTCCGCGGGGCGCCGCGCCAGGTGAACCCGAACCGCGCCGCCCGCGACCGGGACACGGCGCGCCGGCTCTGGGACCGCGCCGTCGAGCTGACCGGGGTGTCGCCGCTCGACGCGAGCTGAGCGCGACCGCTCGTCGAGGACACCCGCTCCCGCCCGATCCCGGCTCCTCCGTACACTGGCGAGCGCGCGGGAAGCCGCCGCCGGACCCCGAGGAGCACCGTGGCAGCACGACGAACGACCGCCGCCGCGACGCTGCACGACGTCGCCCGGGCGGCGGGGGTGTCCCTGGCCACCGCCTCGCGCGTGCTCAACGGCAGCGCTCGCAAGGTGCAGGGCGAGTACCGCGAGCGGGTCGAGGCGGCCGCGGCCGAGCTGGGCTACTCCGCGAACCCGGCGGCGCAGGCCGTCGCGCGCGGGACCACCTCGACGATCGCGCTGCTCGTCAGCGACATCACCGACCCCTACTTCTCGGGCATCGCCTCCGGAGTGATCGCCGCGGCCGACGCGTCGCGGCTGGACGTGCGGATCGCCGTCACGGACCGCGACCCGGACAAGGAGCTCGGCCTGGTGCGCTCGCTGCGGGGCGGCCGGCCGCGGGCGATCGTCCTGGCCGGCAGCCGCTTCGCCGCCGACCGGCACCGCGAGGCCCTGATCGCCGAGCTGCAGGCCTACGAGGCGTCCGGCGGGCGGGTCGCGATGATCAGCCAGGGCGGGCTGCCGTTCCCCTCGGTGCAGGTGGACAACCGCGCCGGAGCACGTGCGCTCGCGGCGGCGCTCGCCGAGGCCGGCTACCGGCGCTGCGCGATCGTGCGCGGTCCGGAGGCGGTACTGACGTCGTCCGACCGGGTCGCGGGGTTCCTCGAGGGGCTGTCCGCGGCGGGGGTGAGCGTCGATCCGGATCTGATCGTCGAGGCGCCGCTCACCCGGGACGGTGCGTTCGACGCGGCGGCCGCGCTGCTGGCCGGGCGCTCCGCCGACATCGATCTCGTCTTCGCGGTGACAGACCTGATGGCGGTCGGCGTCGCCTCCGCGATGCGCGCGGCGGGAGTCGAGCCCGGCGCCGGCATGGGCGTCGCGGGCTTCGACGACGCGCCCATCGCGGAGGACGTGCACCCGGGGCTGACCACGGTCGCCGTGCCGCTGGCCGCGCTCGGCGAGCGCGCCGTCGCCGCGGCCCTCGGCGACGAGGCCGACGGCGCCTCCGTCGAGCTGCCCACCCGCGTCGTCCTGCGCGCGAGCACCCCGCCGCGCTCCGCGCCGCCCGCGTAGCGCGCGTCATGCTGGTCGAGTAGCCCTGCAGGGGCGGATCGAGACCCGCCGTCCCCCGAAGGGCAGGTCTGCAGACGCCTGTTCTGACGGGGGTGGATCTCGATACGCCCGCTGCGCGGGCTACTCGATCAGCATGAAGTGCGCGCGAGCCGCATCGCGGTAGGAGCGGCGCGGCCGTCCCATGCTGGTCGAGTAGCGCGCAGCGCGTATCGAGACCCGGCGTGTCCAGGCGCGACTCCGCCGAGGTTCTGACGGTGGTGGATCTCGATACGCCCGCTGCGCGGGCTACTCGATCAGCATGAAGTGCGCGGGGAACGCGTCGACGTGGGCCGTCCCTTGCTGGTCGAGTAGCGCGCAGCGCGTATCGAGACCCGGTCGCCACCGTTGCTCCGCTGGACGGGAAAGCGCTTGCCCGCAGGACCGGTCCGCGGCTAGCATCAGGAAAACGCTTCCCACTCCTCGAAAGGCGCACCGTGTCAGAGTCGACCACCCCCACCCTCGGGATCATCCTGAACGGCGCGTCCGGCCGGATGGGCTACCGCCAGCACCTCGTCCGCTCGATCCTGGCGATCCGCGAGCAGGGCGGCGTGCTGCTCTCCGACGGCACCCGCGTGCAGGTCGAGCCGCTGCTGGTCGGCCGCTCCGAGGCGAAGCTCGCCGAGCTCGCCGGCAAGCACGGCCTGACGAACTGGACCACCGACCTCGACGCCGCGCTCGCCGACCCGAAGTGGCAGGTCTACGCCGACTTCCTCGTGACGAAGGCGCGCGTCCCCGCGATCAAGAAGGCGATCGCCGCCGGCAAGCACATCTACACCGAGAAGCCCACCGCGGAGTCCTACGCCGAGGCGCTCGAGATCGCCGAGCTGGCCAAGGAGGCCGGCATCAAGAACGGCGTCGTGCACGACAAGCTCTACCTGCCGGGCCTCCAGAAGCTCAAGCGCCTGATCGACTCCGGCTTCTTCGGCCGCATCCTCAGCGTCCGCGGCGAGTTCGGCTACTGGGTCTTCGAGGGCGACTGGCAGGCCGCCCAGCGTCCGAGCTGGAACTACCGCAGCGAGGACGGCGGCGGCATCATCGTCGACATGTTCCCGCACTGGAACTACGTGCTCGAGAACCTCTTCGGACCGATCGAGGGCGTCTACGCCAAGGCGACCACCCACATCGAGACCCGGGTCGACGAGAACGGCGCGCCCTACACCGCGACGGCCGACGACGCGGCCTACGCGATCTTCGATCTCGCCGGCGGCATCACCGCGCAGCTCAACTCCTCCTGGGCCGTGCGGGTCGACCGCAAGGAGCTCGTCGAGTTCCAGGTCGACGGCACGCTCGGCTCGGCCGTGGTCGGTCTCTTCGGCGCCAAGATCCAGCCGCGGGTCGCGACCCCCAAGCCCACCTGGAACCCCGACCTGCCCGAGACGCACGACTACGCCGAGGACTGGCAGGAGCTGCCCGTCAACGACGTGTTCGAGAACGGCTTCAAGACCCAGTGGGAGCAGTTCATCCGCCACGTGGTCGAGGACGCCCCGCACGAGTACGACTTCTTCGCCGGCGCCCGCGGGGTTCGCCTGGCCGAGCTGGGCCTGGAGTCCTCCCGCGAGGGGCGCCGGATCGACGTCGCCGCGCTCGACGCCGCCGCCGACGCCGAAGTGCTCGTGCAGGCGGGCGCCGTCCAGTGAGCGGGCTGACCCTCCTCGGCGCCGACGGCGCGACCCGCTCGATCGAGCTGCTGCCCGCTCCCGCGCACACGCGGCCCACCGCTCCGCTGCGCTCGCGCACCGCCTACGCCGCCGCGCACGTCGTGCCGCTCGTGCACGGCGAGAACCGGCCCGGCCACCCGGCCCAGATCGACTGGGACGCGACGCTCGGCTTCCGCCACCACGTCTGGTCCTGGGGCCTGGGCGTCGCCGACGCGATGGACACCGCGCAGCGCAACATGGGCCTGGACTGGAGCGCGACGCAGGAGCTGATCCGCCGCAGCGCCGCCGAGGCCGCCTCGGTCGGCGGGGCGCTCGTGGTCGGGATCAACACGGACCAGCTCACCGACGACGTGGTCCCGCTGGACACCGTCATCGACGCCTACGTCGAGCAGCTCGCCTTCGCCGAGGACGCGGGGGCGGAGGTCGTGCTGATGGCCAGCCGTCACCTCGCCCGCGCCGCGGAGACCGCCGCCGACTACGAGCGCGTCTACGCCGCCGTGCTCGCCCGTGCCACGAAGCCGGTCGTCCTGCACTGGCTCGGCACCGCCTTCGACGGCGTGCTCGAGGGCTACTTCGGCGCGGCCGACCCGGTCGACGCCTTCCCGGTCGTGCAGCGGATCATCGAGGACAACCTCGACTCGGTGCGCGGCATCAAGATGTCGCTCCTGGACGCGGACGCCGAGATCGCGCTGCGCTCGCGGCTGCCCGAGGGCGCGACGCTCTTCACCGGCGACGACTTCAACTACGTCGGCCTGATCGAGGGCGCCCCCGACGCCGACGGCACGCCGCGCTGGTCGGACGCGCTGCTCGGCGCCTTCGCCGCGCTGGCGCCGAGCGCCTCCGCCGCGATCCAGGCGCTGGACGCGGGCGACACCGCCGAGTACCGCCGCGTGCTCGGCCCGACCGAGGCGCTCTCGCGCCAGGTCTTCGCCGCGCCGACGCAGTACTACAAGACCGGCGTCGCGTTCCTCTCCTGGCTGAACGGCCACCAGCCGGCCTTCTCGATGGTGGGCGGGCTGCACTCCGCGCGCTCACTGCCGCACCTGTCCGAGATCGTCCGGCTCGCGAACGCGTCCGGCGCGCTGGAGCGGCCGGAGCTTGCGGCCGACCGCTGGACCGGGCTGCTCGCGCTGAACGGCGTCGACGTGACCCGCGCCGTCGAGGGTCTGCACCTGGTCGAGGCGGTCACCGCGTGAGCGCCGACCCGCGACTCTCGCTCAACCAGGCCACGATCAAGCACGCCTCGCTCGCCGAGGCGCTCGACACCACGGTCGCCGCGGGCATGTCCGCGATCGGCCTCTGGCGCGAGCCGGTCGCCGAGGTCGGGCTGGCGGAGGCCGTGCGCCTCGTCGCCGACTCCGGCCTGCGCGTCTCCTCCCTCTGCCGCGGCGGCTTCTTCACCGCGCCCGAGGGTGCGGAGCGGCGGGCGGCGATCGACGAGAACCGCCGCGCGATCGAGGAGACGGCGGCGCTCGGCGCCCCCGCACTCGTGCTCGTCGCCGGCGGGCTGCCGGCCGGCTCGCGCGATGTGATCGGCGCCCGGGCCCGCGTGCAGGAGGCTTTGGCCGAGCTGGCCGACGACGCCGCGGCGGCGGGCGTGCAGCTCGCGATCGAGCCGCTGCACCCGATGTACGCCTCGGACCGCGCCGTCGTCTCGACGCTCGGCCAGGCCCTCGACCTCGCCGCGCCCTTCGACGCGGCCGCGGTCGGCGTCGTCGTCGACACCTTCCACGTCTGGTGGGACCCGCAGGTCCTCGCGCAGATCGTCCGCGCCGGAGCGGAGGGCCGGATCGCGAGCTACCAGGTCTGCGACTGGGCGACCCCGCTGCCGGCCGACGTGCTGCTCGCCCGCCGCTACCCGGGCGAGGGCGTCATCGACTTCGCATCGCTCACCCGCGCGGTCGTCGAGGCGGGCTACGCCGGCGACGTCGAGGTCGAGATCTTCCACCAGGAGGTCTGGGACACGGCGTACCCCGACGTGGCCGAGCGCGTCGTCACGGCCTTCGCCGAGACGGTGTCGCCGCACCTCTGAGAGGCGCACCCCTGAACTCCCGGTCCGCCGTCGCTGGAGGGTGAGCGGCGGACCGGGCTCCTTCTTTCCAGAGGAGTAGCGGGCTCAGCTCCAGGAGAGATCCAGCGCGTCGAACGTCGTCTCGCGGCGCAGCGCCTCCTGCAGGGCGTGCTCGACTCCGTCGACCACGCGGTGGCGCCCCTCGACGTCCTGCACCTCGCGCCAGGCGTCCGCGGGCAGCGCGCGCGGCGCCGGAGCGGCCATCACCGCCTCGAGCAGGCGGAGGAAGCCGCCGGTGCGCTCGATCCCGGCGTGCAGCGGCGTGCCCAGTTCGCGGGCGGCGAGCAGTCCCTCGAACGGCGTGATCCGGTCGAACTGCAGCGTGCGCGGCGGCAGGTCCTCGCGCACGAGCTGCACGACGTCGAGCGTGTAGTAGAAGCGGAGCGTCCCGCGGGTGCCGACGATCTCGACGGAGGGCTCCTCCGGCCGCTCGGCGCAGAGGGTGACCGCGGTCGTGACCCGGAGGCCGTCGGCCAGGGTCAGGACGGCGACCGAGGTGTCGTCGGCCTCGATGTCGTTCGCGCGCCGCAGGTCCAGCCGCACGTCGACGACGTCCTCGAGCCGGTCGGCGCCGGCGATCGCGAGGGCGGTGGCGGTCGCGTGCGAGAAGGGGTTGGTCAGGACGCCGTCGGCGACGACCGCGCCGTCGAGCGTGCGGCGGCCGGCCCAGGGGGAGCGCGACCAGTAGCGGTCGTCGCGGACCCAGACTCCGGAGGCGCCGTAGCGCAGGACGTCGCCGATCTCGCCGTCGGCCACGGCCGCGCGGATCGCCGGGATCGCGGAGGAGCCGAGGCTCTGGAAGCCGACCTGCACGAGCGAGCCGGTCGCCGCGGCGCGCTCCGTGATGGCGGTGAACTCGGCGAGCGAGGCGGCCGGCGGCTTCTCCAGCAGGACGTCGTTGCCGTGGTCCATCGCCGCGAGGGCGATCGCGGCGTGGGTGTGGATCGGGGTGCTGATGATGACGACGTCGGTGCCGCCGGCGGCGAAGAGGCCGGTCGCGTCGGGGTGGTGCGCGACGCCGTCGGGGAGCAGCCCCTCGACCGGCGGCCGGGGGTCGGCGACGCCGACGAGCCGGACGCGGCCGTCGAGGTGCGCCGCGAGGACGGCGCCGAGGTGCGAGGCGCCGTAGCCGCCGATGCCGACGAGCCCGATCCGCGGGATCACGGTCGGACTCCGGAGAGCGGGCGGCTGCGGTCGTCTCGTCTGCGCTGCATGATCCGGCCAGCGTATCGGAAAGCGGTTACCGACGACCAGTGGGGTCGATGATCGTCATGCCCGCCGGGCTCGCGCGGTCGAAGACGGGGAGCAGCTCGGCCGCCTCCTCGAGTCCGATCGTGCGCTCGATCAGGCGCTGCGGGGCGAGGACGCCCTGCTCGATCAGCCGGAGCATCCCCGGGTAGTCCCGCGCCGCCATCCCGTGGCTGCCGAGGACGTCGAGCTCCCAGGCGATGACGCGCGCCATCGGCACCCGCGGCAGACCCTCGACCGGCGGCAGCAGGCCGACCTGCACGTGCCGGCCGCGGCGGCGCAGGCTGAGCAGCGCGTCGGCGCAGGTCTGCTCGCTGCCGACGGCGTCGACCGCGACGTGACTCCCGCCGCCGGTGAGCGCGCGCACGGCAGTCGGCAGATCGCGGCCGTCGGCGAGGAGGACGTGCTCGGCTCCGACGCTCGCCGCGACCTCGAGGGCCGCCGCGTTCCGGTCCACGGCGATGACGCGGGCGCCGAGCGCGTGCGCGACCATCACGGCGCTGAGGCCGACGCCGCCCGCTCCGATCACGGTCACCCACTCGCCGGGCTGCACCCGGGCCCGCCCGACCAGCGCGCGGTAGGCGGTGGCGAAGCGGCAGCCGAGGCTCGCGGCGGTGGCGAAGTCGACGCCCTCCGGGATCGCGACGAGATTGGTGTCGGCCGCGTGCAGCGCGACGGACTCGGCGAACGAGCCCCAGTGCGTGAAGCCGGGCTGCTCCTGGTCCGGGCAGACCTGGGCGTCGCCCTGCAGGCACCACTCGCAGCGGCCGCAGCCGCAGACGAACGGCACGGTCACCCGGTCGCCGACCGCCCAGTTCCGGACCTCGGGCCCGACCTCGGCGATCACGCCGGCGAGCTCGTGCCCCGGAACGTGCGGGAAGGCGAGGTCGTCGTGCCCGGCCCAGGCGTGCCAGTCGCTCCGGCACAGCCCGGTGGCCAGCACCCGCACGACGACGCCGTCGGCCGGGGCGACCGGCGTCGGGACGTCGCGGACCTCCGGCTCGCCGCGGACGGAGTCGAGGACGAGAGCGCGCATGCCCTCATCCTGGCAGCGCGGCGGGGAGACGCCGAAAGCCCACGCTCTCGCGTGGGCCTCGGAAGTGGAGCGTCGCAGGCGACGCGTCCGGGACGACTTCAGCAGTCGTCGGCGCCGAACCGGAGGTCGGTGAGCGAGACGAAGTGCCAGCCCTGACGGCCGTCGTGCTGGGTGTAGGTCAGGGTGCTGCCCGAGGGGAAGACGCCGAAGTGGAAGGTGTCGGACCGGGTGACGCCCGCCGTCGTGTACTCGTTCCCGGTCGCGCGGCGGAAGGGGTCGGCGAGGGTGCCGGCGCCGGCGCCGGGGAGGGAGCCCGAGGTCGCGATCGAGGTCGGCTCGGTGCTGAAGCCGACGGCGTCCCAGTAGGTCGGAACCCACGAGTTCGCGTCGGTGTTCGAGGTGATGTCGAAGACCGTCAGCTGGAAGTCGACCGGATCGAAGAGTGCGCCGTCGGCGTCGCGGAACTCGAAGGTCAGGGTCTGCGCGTCGGATCCCGGGGTGGGCAGGACGGCGAGGTCGCCCTCGCGGCGCTGATTGAGCACGAGCGCGCCCGCCGGGCCGAAGCCGGCGAAGGAGTACTCGGAGGGGACGCCGCCGGGGGCGTTGCCGGCCCAGCCCGAGCCGTTCTGGCTCATGTTGTAGCGCGTGCCGCCGGAGAGGTCGGTCGTGCCCGCGGCGAGGGTCGAGGTGATGCGGATCGTCGAGGTGCGGCCGGAGGCGGAGGTCGCGCCGAGGACGGCGGGGTTGCCGCTCGCGTTCGTCGCGGCGAACTGCGTGACGCTCGTGCAGGGCGCGGTCGACGCGGCGGCGAGGGGTGCGCCAGTGGCGATCGCGACGACGGGGACGGTCCAGAGGGCGGTGGTGGTGAGCGAGCGGCGGGAGAGTCCGGGCGCGGGGGTGCTGGTCATGGCGGGGTCCGTTCGGGTGCGGAGGGGAGCGGGCGAGGCGGAGCAGGGCGGAGCGGTGCGGGTGCAGGGCAGGGCAGGGCGGTGCGGGTCGGGGAGGAGCGGCGGCTCAGCGACCGGCGTTGTAGTGGTTCTGGATCTGGGTCGCGGTGAGCACGGTCGAGTAGACGGCGGCGTAGCGCAGGCTGCCGGAGAAGGAGGCGGGGCCGACGTTCGTCCAGGAGCCGCCGAGGGTGTCGTAGCCGATCTTCCAGTAGCCGTTGCTGTTCTCGGGGGTGCGGAAGGCGGTGTTGCCGGCGACCTTCACGCCGTCGAGCCAGAGGCTCATCCCGGCGGTCGGCGAGATCGTCGAGACGACGTGGTGCCAGGCTCCGTCGTTCACGGGGTTCGGGCTGGTGATCGACTGGACGCCGTTGTTGTAGATGCCGAAGACGAGACGGCCGTCCGCGCCGACGTAGGTGTGCCGGTCGTACTGGCTGCCCGCGGACGTCTGGCTGGTGTTGAAGCTGAAGAGCTTGCCGCCCGCGACGGTGGTCTTGAACCAGATCTCCGTGCTGAAGGTGGTCGGGTTGTTCAGCAGCAGCGGCGTGCTGAGGAAGCCGTTCGTGCCGTTCAGCAGCCAGGAGCCGCCGGCGTCGCGCGGGCAGGCCTTCGGGGTGGTCGCGGAGCTGGTCATCGCCGGACGGTAGGTGCCGGGGTAGGCGCCGGAGTCGGTGTCGACGGCGGTCGTCGCTCCGGTGGCCTGCGCGAGCGTGTAGGAGAAGAGCGCGTCGCCCTTGTCGGCGGCGAGCGCCGAGTCGCAGGTGAAGAACGCGGCGGCGCTGCCGACGGTGTTGTTCGAGTTGCGGATCGAGGCGACGTAGGCGCCCGAGGTGGCGGGGGCGAGGAACAGCACGGCCGAGAGGGCGGCGACGAGCAGGGCCGCGAGGGTGGTGCGCGGGGTGCGCGGTGCTGCGGAGCGGAGGTGGGCCAGGAGGCCGGAGCGGGTGCGGCGGTGGCGGCTCATCGGGCGGCCGACTCGGTCTCGGCGGTCTCGGCGGGTGCGGTCTCGGTCTCGGCGGCGCGGGCCCGGCGGCCGTGCTCGCCGCGCGGCTCGGCCTCGGCGGGGAGTCCGACCAGCATCGTCCAGAGCACGGGGGTGGCGCAGAGGGCCCCGAAGAGGATCCAGCCCCAGAGCGGCAGGTGCAGCGCCGAGGACACGTTGTAGAAGTCCTCGCCGTTGGCCGGGACCTGGATGCTGCCGACCTGGCCGGAGACGAGGTCGGCATGGGTGCCGCCGACGGCCGTGACGCGGATCGGCAGCATGCCGACCGAGACGAGCGAGGCGTCCGTCTGCCCGTCCTCCACGGTCGCCTCGAGGACGACGATGCCGACGAACGGGCGGAGCACGAAGACCGTGAAGGAGGCGACGAGCGAGATCCCCAGCACCCGCATCGCGGCGCGGTGGGTGGGGGAGGAGAGCAGGCGGGTGAGCAGCAGGACGAGGACGGTGCCGGCGAGGAGCATCGGCAGGCCCTTCGCGAGCCAGCCGGCACCGGGGAGCGCGACGACGACCTCGCCGATCAGCTGCTCGGCGCCGGTCGCCCACGGGTCGGTCGCGCCGTTGATGTCGCCGCGGGTGACCAGGGTGCCGTCGTCGGCGAGGTCGACCACGCGGTGCGTGTAGGTCTCGTCGGGGGTGGTGGTGGGGTGGAAGCTGACGACGTCGCCGACCCGGATGTCCTCGAGGGGCGTCGGGGCGGTGAGGACCAGGGTGCCGACGGGAGCGGCGGTGCCCATCGACGGCGTCTGGACGATGAACCAGCGTCCGCCGGAGGCGTGGAAGAGGAAGGCGGCGACGACCAGGGCGGCGACGAGGGCGGTGACGGTCCAGGTCGCGACGGTGCGCAGGCGGGAGCGGGGGGAGCGGGGCTCGGGGGTGGAGACGGGGGCGGTGGTGGTGGTGGGGGTGAGGGGGGAGGCGGTGCCGGTGGGGACGGCGGTGGATCCGGGGAGCGCGGGGGCGGGGCGGGTCTGCAGCGTGGTCACGGGTCCACCTCCTCGGCGGGGTGGGGGCCGCCTGGGCGGCGGCCCCCGGGGTGCGGGTGTCGGGTGTTGCGGGGGCGTTTCTCGGGGTGTTTCTGGGTGGGGCGGGTGCTTCGGGGGAAGCGGTCTTCGGTGGGGGATCTCGATACGCCCGCTGCGCGGGCTACTCGATCAGCATGAACCGGGCGTGCACCTCGGTCGGCGTGAGCCGGACGCGTGTCTCGCTCGGCATGGACCGGGCGCGTGCCGCGCTCGGCGTGAGCCGGGCCGGCTCGATCAGCTGGCGAAGGTCCAGGTGAGGGGGAGCGAGGCGGACAGGCCCTGGTAGGTGTTGCCGGCGGAGGAGTCGAGCGTGACGGCGATGGTGAAGGGGGTGCTGGTGCCGGCGGTGACGGGGGCGGCGGAGAGCGACTTGGCGGCGGTGCCGGCGAGCGCGGCGGCGGTGCCGCTGTAGACGGTGGTGCTGCCGGAGGTGATGACGACGTTGAGCTTGGAGCAGAAGTCGGTCGCGGTGCCCGAGGAGCCGGCGGCGGTGTTGACCGACTGGGCGCAGGTGGCGCCCGGGGTCAGCGTGAAGGTGTTGGCCGAGACGGTGCCGGCGTTCTTGATGGTGATCGACGTGCTGACGGTCTGGCCGGGGACCATGGTGGTCGAGCCGCCGAACTTGTTGATGGTCGAGCAGGTCGCGGTGTTGGTGCTGACCGAGCCGCCGTCGGTGCTGAGGCAGGTGACGGGCGTGGTGCCGGTCGACTTCTCCTCCATGACGAGCGAGCCGGAGGCGGCGGTGTTGTTGGTGTTGGTGATGCTGGCGACGAAGCCGGAGAGGGTTCCGGACATCGAGACCGACAGCAGCGCGGCGGCGGCGACGCTGGTGGCGAGGACGAGGGGGGCGAAACGGACGCGCTTGCGCTTTGCGGTGTGGTTCGACATGACAGGACTCCTGATCGGGTAGAAGGTGAACTGCCGTGCAGTTCGCTGTGGGGTGTTTTCTGGCTTGTCGAGTAAGTTACTTGATGGCAAAGATACTTTGCAATCGTTCTAATACCCCCTGTTGTGGGGACAGCCCTTTCGACGGCGACGTCGCCGCTCCGACACCCGCTCCCACCTCCGCTCCGACACCCGAGAAGGCCGCATGGATCCCGAGAACACACCCCCCGCCGACGGTGGCGAGCAGCCCGCCGGCGCGGCCCTCCGGCAGGCGCTGCGGCAGCTCGAGACGGCGCAGCGCCACCTGCGCACTGCAGTCGCCCTCGACGCCGGGATCGGGATCTCGGAGCTGAGCGCGCTGGAGGCGCTCGCCGAGTCGCCCGGGCTGACGCCCAAGTGGCTGGGGCTCGAGCTGTCGCTGACGACCGGAGCGGTGACCGCGCTGCTCGACCGCCTGGCCAAGGCCGGCCACCTCGACCGCGTCTCGAACCCGCAGGACCGGCGCAGCGTCCTGCTCCGGCTGACCGACTCCGGCACCGCGCTGCTCGCGGCGGTCGACGAGCGCTACGGCGCGGTCAGCGTCGAGGTGCTGCGGGCGTCCCCGCGTCTGGGCGAGGAGGAGGTCGTCGAGGACCTCGCGCGCGCCGCGGCGGTCATCACGGCGCACACGATCGGCTGAGGCCGAGCGACCCCGCGCGTCAGGCCTGCAGGGCGCGGTCCTTGCGGATCGACCAGAGGTTGCGGCTCGCGGTGCGCTCGTAGTCGAAGTCGGTCACCAGCGCCTGGATGAGGGCGATCCCGCGACCCGACTCGGCGAACGCTTCCGGCATCTCCCGCGGGCCGGTGTCGACGCCGGGCGGGTCGGCGGTGTCGACCAGCTCGGCCCGGAGCGCCTCGTCGTCGACGGTGACGACGAGGCGGCAGAGGACCGCGGTGGTCGAGACGGCGTGCTGGATCACGTTGGAGACGAGCTCGACGAGCGCCGTCTCGAACTCCATCCGGTCCCGGGCGCCGACATCCGCGCGCTCGCCGAAGAGCGAGTCGAGCAGGTCGTGCACGAGCTCGATGTCGTCGGGCGGCGTCCGGAAGGCGAGGGTGCGCTCAGTCACGGTACGCGTCGCCGGCCGAGGCGTAGCCGACGAGCACGCGGTCGAGGTTGGAGAGCTCGAGCACCATGGTGACCTGCTCGCTCGGGGCGGCGATCCGGAGGTCGCCCCCGGCCTGGCGAGCGCTCTTGAGGCAGGCGACGAGCGCGCCGAGCCCGGACGAGTCCATGAAGGTGACCTCGCTCAGCTCGACGACGATGCGGCTGCTGCCCTCGTCGAGAGCGCTGCGCACCTCCGTCCGCAGATCCCGTGCCGCGGCGAGATTGAGCCGGCCCGCCGCCGTGATCACGGCGACGCCGGGAGCGATCGTCTCGGTGCTGAAGGTCATGCCTGCTCCTGGTCGGTGTCCGCGGCGGGGCGCGGGGTGTCGTGGGTCCGCGTCACGAGGAGCGCGGTGATGTCGTCGAGCGCGCGGCCGGAGCCGGCGAGCGCGGTCAGGGCGGTGAGGAAGCCGATGGCGCCCTCGGAGGTGCGGACGAGGTCGGCCGCGAGGACGAGCGACTGCAGGGTCCCGTCGAAGAGGTCGAGCACCCCGTCGGTGAAGGAGACCAGGGAGTCGCCGACGGCGAGATCGACGGTCTGGGTGACCCAGCCGCCGTCCTCCGCGATGCCGAGGGGGAGGCCGAGCGCGGCGAGGCGGTGGAAGGTCCCGTCGGCGCGGAGCAGGACGGTGAGCCCGTGGCCCGCGTCCACGAAGTCGACCCGGCCGGTCGCGGTGTCGAGCCGGCCGTGGAAGAGCGTCGCGAAGGTCTCGGTGGCGGAGAAGTCCGGCTGCAGCTGCTCGCTGACCGCGGCGACCACCGCGTCCGGAGCGCCGCCGGCCCGGGCGCGGAACGCCGCGCGGATGCCGGCGGCGAGGATCGCGGCGCCGGTGCCCTTGCCCATCACGTCGACGAGGGTCAGGTCGACGACCGCCTCGGTCGCGGTCCAGGTGTAGAAGTCGCCGCAGATCTGCCACTTGGGCAGCGAGGCGCCGGCCAGGTCGTAGCCGGCCGGGTGGCGGAACGCGGTGGGGGAGAGGCGGGCCTGCACGTCGGCGGCGCGGTCCCACTCCGCGGTGTCGCGCAGCTCGCGCTCGACCCACTGGCCGAACTCCTCGAAGAGCAGCTCCTCCTCCGGGCTGAGCGCGCGGGGGACGAAGTCGAGCAGGCAGAGCGTCCCGAGCTGCAGGCCGTCGTCCACCGTGAGCGGCCGGCCGGCGTAGAACTGCACGTGCGGCGGTCCGGAGACGTGCACGTGCTGCGCCCAGGCTCCGTCGGCGCCCAGGTCGGGGACGACGAGCGTGCTCCGCTGGGCGAGCGTCGCGTCGCAGAACGTCCCCGCGCGCGGGTAGGACACCGGCCCCTCGGGCTGCGGGGACTTCGTGAAGAGCGTCGTCTCGTCGAGGATGTGGATCTCCGCCACCGGCACCTGGAAGAGCTCCTGCGCCATCCGGGTGATCCGGTCGAAGCGCTCCTCGGGGCCGGAGCCCATCAGGCCCATCGCCTCGATCACTGCGGCGCGGCGGTCCCGGGCGTCGGGCGCCCCGAGCGGTGCGTCGGCGCCGATCGCCGGGTCCTGGCTGGTCTGCTGCGACATCGTCCCCCCGAGTCTGCGTGCGGAGGCGGTGTCTCGCCTCCGCGATGACGGTATCGAACGGTGCGCCCCCGGTCGCCGCTGAGGGCCGTTAGTCACCCGGACGGGGGTCACAGCTGCGCGACACCCGTAGCATTGCACCCTGAGCCCGATGGTGCAATGATGCACAGTATGCAAGCAGATGCGACCGCGACCCGGCGCGACCAGCGCGCGGCCGAGCGGCGCGGCGAGCTGGCCCGCACCGCCCGCGAGCTGACCATCCGCCACGGCTTCTCGGGCTTCACCGTCGAGGAGCTCTGCGAGGAGGTCGGCATCTCGCGCCGCACCTTCTTCAACTACTTCCCGAGCAAGGAGTACGCGATCGTCGGCCGGCCCGAGGAGGGCCTCGACGACGACAGCGTCGCGGAGTTCCTGACGCGCCGCCCGGGCGTCTCGCTGCTCGAGGCCCTCGTCGCCCTCGGTGCGGTGCACTTCGCCGCGATCGGCCTGAACGCCGACAGCGTCCGTGAGTTCGTCGCCGTCGCCGACCGCGAGCCGAAGCTCCTGCAGGCCCTGCTCGACGTCGGCACCCAGCGCGACCTGCTCGTCGCCGACCTCGTCGCGCGGCGGGAACGGCTCGACCCCGCCGACCCGGCCGTGCTGCTCGCCGTGCAGACCGCCGGCACCGTGATCCGCAGCGCCGTCGGCGCCTACCTCGACTCCGACGGCTCCGTGCCGCTCGAGCGCCTCGCGCAGGACCGCATCGCGGCCGTGACGCGCCTGCTCCTGGGCTGACCCGGCTCCCGCCGCGCCGACCGGCCCCGCTCCCTCTCGCCCCACCCGACCCCGAGGACACCATGACCGCCCCCGCCACCGCCTCACCGCTCCTGCTCACGCAGCGCCGGATCTGGATCATCTTCTCCGCGCTGATCGCCGGCATGCTCCTCTCCAGCCTCGACCAGACGATCGTCTCGACCGCGATGCCGACCATCGTCGGCCAGCTCGGCGGCGTCGAGCACCAGGCCTGGATCACCACCGCCTACCTGCTCGCGACCACGATCGTGATGCCGATCTACGGCAAGTTCGGCGACGTCCTCGGCCGCCGCACGCTCTTCCTGATCGCCATCGCGCTGTTCACCCTCGCGTCCGTCGGCTGCGCGCTGGCCGGCGACTTCTGGTCGTTCGTCGTCTTCCGCGCGCTGCAGGGCCTCGGCGGCGGCGGGCTGATGATCCTGTCGCAGGCGATCATCGCCGACATCGTCCCCGCCAACGAGCGCGGCAAGTACATGGGCCCGCTCGGCGCCGTCTTCGGCCTCTCCGCCGTCGCCGGCCCGCTGCTGGGCGGCCTCTTCGTCGACCACCTCACCTGGCAGTGGGCGTTCTACATCAACATCCCGGTCGGCATCGCGGCCTTCGCCATCGCCTGGTTCGCGCTGACGCTGCCGAGCAAGCGCGCGACCAAGCGGATCGACATCCCGGGCGTGCTGCTGCTCTCGATCGCCACCACCTGCCTGATCTTCTTCACCGACTTCGGCGGCGACGCCGCGCACGGCTGGGGCGCCCTCGAGACCTGGGCGTTCGGCGCCGGGCTGATCGCCGCGGTCGCCGGCTTCATCTGGGTGGAGTCGCGCGCCGAGGACCCGATCATCCCGCTCAGCCTCTTCCGCAACCCGATCTTCGTGAACGCGACGGCGATCGGCCTGACGCTCGGCCTCGGCATGTTCTCCGCCATCGCCTTCGTGCCGACCTTCCTGCAGATGGCGTCCGGAACCTCCGCCGCCGCCTCGGGCCTGCTGATGCTGCCGATGATGGCGGGCCTGATGGGCACGTCGATCTACTCGGGCATCGCGATCTCGCGCACCGGCCGCTACAAGGCCTTCCCGATCGTCGGCGCGCTGCTCACCGGCCTCGCGATGGCGGCGATGACCACGCTGACCGCCGAGACGCCGATCCCGCTGATCTGCGTCTACCTCTTCTTCTTCGGCGCGGGGCTCGGCCTGATCATGCAGGTCATCGTCCTCGTCGTGCAGAACGCCGTCGCCCCCGAGATGATCGGCACGGCGACCAGCACGAACAACTACTTCCGCGAGGTGGGCGCCTCGCTCGGCGTGGCCGTGTTCGGCACGATCTTCACCAACTCCCTCGCCGAGAAGCTCACCGGCGTCTTCACCGACGCGGGCGTCGCCGACGTCGGAGCGGCCACCGCGACCCTCGACCCGCAGGCGCTGAACGCCCTGCCGGACGAGGTCCGCGACGGCGTCGTCCGCGCCTACGCCGAGTCGCTGGCGCCGGTGTTCTGGTACCTGCTGCCCTTCATCGCGATCGCCCTCGTCCTCGCGTTGCTGCTCAAGCAGATCCCGCTGTCGGACCAGTCCGGCATGGTCGCCCGCGGCGAGGCCGTCGGCGGCGAGGAGGCGGAGCGCCTGCACCGCGAGAGCCTGGCGACCCCGGCCGCCGAGGTGCGGTCGGAGGCTCCGGAGGACGCGCGCGCCGACCGCTGACACGGAGGCCGGCCGCCGTCGCTCTTGTCGCGGCGGCGGTCGGCCGCGACATTGGGGGCGTCCCTCGTCGCGCGGTCCTCTCCGGACCGGCGACCGGCGGTGAAGGCCGGCGACGCCGTCCACGAGGAGGCGCGCAACGACATGAAGAACCGCTGGCGCCACCCCGTCCAGTCGATGGGCTGGTACAACGGCGACAAGCGCACGTTCGCCGAGCTGCCGGAGGGCTGACCCTGCCGGCGCCGGGGTCGACCCGGCGTCAGGCGGGCAGCAGGCCGATGATCACGGCCATCACGAGGATCGTGACGAGCTCGTGCGTGCTGTTAAGGATCGTCAGCTTGGCCGGCCGGCCCTCGAAGGCGTCGTGGGTGATCATCCGCGCGGCGGTGAAGCCGACGAAGAGGAACAGCCCGGTGATCACCGAATTCGCGAACCAGCTGCCGCCGTAGAAGGCGTGCGCGATGTCGACGCAGCCGGCCAGGACGAGCGCGGTGACCAGGCTGACCACGATCGTGACCAGGATCGGGACGACCGCGCTGCGGCTGCTCATCTGCTCCCGGCTGATGCCGGCCAGCCGCATCCAGAGCGTGCCGAAGACCTTCGGGGTGTACCAGATCGAGCCGACGAGCATCGTCGACAGGGTGGCCAGTCCGACCGCCCACGGGTTGATGTCGGGGACCACGGCGGCCGCCTCTCGGTATCCCGGTCGCGCGGGGATCGCGGCGGCGGCGGGTGCGCTCACCCTAGCGGCGGGCCGGTTCCCGGGGCGGCGGCTCCGCGACCGGACGCGGATCGGGCCCTGGCCTCCACGCGAGGCCTGTTTCCCGGCGCGCGACCGGACGCGGATCGGGCTCCGCTCCGGGCGCAGCGCCCGGTTCGGGTCTGTTCGCAGTCGGAGCCGCGTACGAATGGACGGAAATCGGGCTCCCCTCCAGGCACAGGGCCCGGTTCGGGTCCGTTCGCGTGAGGGTCTCCTGCTCCGCGGCGGCTCACGGAGTCAGCTTCGGCTTCTGCGATCTACTCCGGCTCGCGGAGTCGGCTCCGGCTCGTGGAGTCACCTCCGGCTCGTGGAATCGACTCGATCCGGCGTGCCGAGCCTCGTTCCGCGTGCCGGAGGTCCACTCGCACCGACCTCGGCTCGCAGGAACAGCCTCGGCTCGTGAGAACCGGCCGATCGCACGAGCCGGACCCGGATCCACGTGCCGAACGTCGCGGGCGCCACCGCCGACGCCCAGCTCCGGCTCGCGGAATCACCTCCGGCTCGTGGAATCACCTCCGGCTCGTGGGATCCGCCCGATTCAGCGAGCCGAACCGCGTTCCGCGAGCCGGAGGTCCGTCGCCGACTCGCGCCGCATCGTCACCGCGCGGGCGCGCGGACCGAGGCGTCAGGAGCCCTGTCCCGATGCTCCACTCGCGGTCCGCGGGTGCCGTCGGGCGAGAAGCCAGCCCGCGCAGAACGCCAGCACGAGCAGCCCGAGCACGATCAGCGCGGCGGCGGTCGCCAGGCCGGGAGGGACCACCATCGTCCCGACGGGCGAGAACATCGTCTCCGAGAGCGGGGCGTACGCGAACCAGCCGAACGACACCTCGCGCGGAGTGGTCGCCGCGACGACGATCCCGATCACGACGAGCAGCACGCCCGCCGCCGGTAGGAGCCACCGCCTCGTCCTCATGCTCCCTACGGTAGAGGGCGGGCGCGGACCCCGGCGGCACCGGCTACGGCGAGACCATCCCGCCGTTGACGTTCAGCGTCTCGCCGACCACGTAGCTCGACTCCGCCGACGCGAGGAAGACGTAGGCCGGCGCCTGCTCGGCCGGCTGCGCCGCGCGGCCCATCGGCGCCTCGCTCGAGCCGAACTCGGGAAGGCTCTCGGGGTCGACGCCCGCGGTCACCTGCAGCACCGACCAGGTCGGCCCCGGCGCGACGACGTTCACCCGGATGCCCTTCGCCGCGAGCTGCTGGGCGAGCCCCTTGGAGAGGTTGTTGATCGCGCCCTTGGTCATCGCGTAGTCGAGGCGGTCGGGCGCGGGCTTGTGCGCCTCGGCCGAGGCCGTGTTGATGATGGTGGAGCCCGCGGGGAGGTGCGGGAGCGCTGCCTTGATGATGCGGAACGGCGCGAAGACGTTGATCGCGAACGTCGTCTCGAACTGCTCGTCGCTGAGCTCGAGGACGTCGTCCTGCCAGACCTGCTTGCCTGCGACGTTGACGACCGTGTCGAGGCCGCCGAGCCCCTCGACGGCCTTCGCGACCAGGTCCCGGCAGTACTGCGCGTCGGTCAGGTCGCCCGGGATCGTCACGGCGGTGCGGCCGGCCGCGCGGATCAGCTCGACGACGTGCTGGGCGTCCTCCTCCTCGTCGGGGAGGTAGGCGAGCGCGATGTCCGCGCCCTCGCGCGCGAAGGCGATCGCGACCGCCGCACCGATGCCGGAGTCGGCCCCGGTGATCAGCGCGCGGCGCCCGGTCAGGCGGCCGGTGCCGCGGTAGCTGTCCTCGCCGAGGTCCGGGACAGGGGTCATCCGCGACTGGAGGCCGGGCTCGGGCTGCTGCTGCACCGGCGGCGTGACGTTCGGGTACTGCGTGGCGGGGTTGGTGAAGGTGTACTGGTCGGGCATGGGGTCCTCCGGGGTCGTCGAGCGGGCGGGGCGCCGTCGTTCCGCGGCACCGGCCCTCCTCGACGCTAGCCGCGGCCCGCGTGCCGACGGGGGAGCTTGACGGGCGCCCCGTCCGTCCTGCGGCGCCTGCCGTCCACCCCCGGGCGATACGGTCGTAGTCATGCCGTCCCGCCCCGTCTCCGCCGCGAAGCGCCGCCTGGCCATCTCGGCCTTCATGCTCGTCTTCGGCATCGGGATGGCCTCCTGGGTCGTGCGGACCCCGGCGGTCCGCGACCTGCTCGCCGCGTCGACCGCCGAGATGGGCCTCGTCCTGCTGGGCCTCTCGGTCGGCTCGATGAGCGGAGTCCTGTCCTCCGCCGCCGTCGTGCGTCGGCAGGGGGTGCGCTTCACCGTCGTGATCGGCGGCGCCTCCTTCGTCACCGGCATCGCGCTGACCGGCGTCTTCGCCGAGCTCTCCACCCCGTTCGGCGTCGCCGCCGGCCTCGCCCTCGTCGGCTTCGGGATCGGCATCTCCGAGATCGCGCTCAACGTCGAGGGCGCCGCGCTGGAGACGCTCACGGGCCGCTCGGTCCTCCCCGCGCTGCACGGCTTCTACAGCCTCGGCACCGTCACCGGCGCGGTCGCGGGCATCGGCCTCACGGCGATCGACTTCCCCGTGGTTTGGCAGCTCGTCGGAGTCGCGGTCGTCGCGCTCGCGCTCCTGGTCACCGTCATCCGGTCCATCCCCGTCGAGACCGGGCGAGTGGAGCGCGCCGTCGAGGGCGCTCCCCGCGAGAAGGTCCGCTCGACGCCGGTCTGGCAGCAGCCGCGCGTGCTGATGCTCGGCCTGATCGTGCTCGCCCTGGCGCTGGCCGAGGGGTCGGCGACCGACTGGCTGCCGCTGCTCATGGTCGACGGCCACGGCGTCTCCGCCACCGTCGGCACCGTGGTGTTCACCGCCTTCGCCGCGGCGATGACCGTCGGCCGCTTCCTCGGCACCCCGCTGCTGGCCCGCTTCGGCAAGGCGACCGTGCTGCTGGCGAGCACCCTCGTCTCGGCGGTCGGGATCGGCATCGTCGTCTTCGCCGACAACGCCGTCGTGGCCGGCGCAGCCGTCGTCCTCTGGGGTCTCGGCGCGGCCCTCGGCTTCCCGGTCACGCTCTCCGCCGCGGGCGAGAGCGAGGACCCGACCTCCGCCGTCGCCGCCGTCGCGACCGCCGGCTACATCGCCTTCCTCGTCGGCCCGCCCCTGCTCGGCTTCCTCGGCGAGCACTTCGGCCTCCGCGGCGCGATGGCCGTCGTCCTGGTGCTGGTCGCCCTCGCCTCGCTCCTCACCTCGGCAGCGAAGCCCCGCGTCCCGCGCGAGCGCGTCCCGGCCTGACCGGCCCCCTCGGCCGCCGATCGCTCCGCGAACTCTGCGCGGAGCGGCCCGCCAGATGGTGATCGAGTAGCCCGCGCAGCGGGCGTGCCCATAGTGATCGAATAGCCCGCGCAGCGGGCGTATCGAGATCGACCCTTCTGAGGAGACGAGCCTCGACGCCCGCCCTTCGACGAATGGTGGGTCTCGATACGCCCCTTCGGGGCTACTCGACCAGCATGAACCGGCGAGTACCGGCTCATGGAGGAGCACGCGCAACAGGCCCCTCTCATGCTGATCGAGTAGCCCGCGCAGCGGGCGATCGAGATCCACCACCGTCAGCACCTGAGTCTGCAGACCCGCCCTGCTGGTGACGGCGGGTCTCGATACACCCCTGCGGGGCTACTCGACCAGCAAAGGCTGCGGGCAGCTCTTCCAAGCGGACCCGCCCGCGGGAACGTGCCTCAGGCCGTCGCGTCCGCGACCACCCAGGGGAAAGCCTCGGCCTTCGAGCGGGCGCCCTGGCGGGCCTTCGAGCGGTTCGGCTCCTCGACGTCGGCGAGCAGCCGCTCGGACTGGCGGACGAGCTCGGCGAAGCGCTCGGTGTCGAGCCAGCCGGGGCGCATCGCGAAGACGAGGTCCTCGGTGGCGGTGTTGCCGCTCGCGCCGGGTGCGAACGGGCAGCCGCCCAGCCCGCCGAGCGCGCCGTCGACGACGGTCGCGCCGGCGCGGACGGCGGTCAGCGCGTTGACCACGCCGGCGCCCCAGGTGTCGTGCCCGTGGAAGACGATCTCGCGCGGCGGCGTCTCGGCGGCGACCCGGGAGACGAGCGAGAACACCTGCTCGGGATGGGCCTGGCCGAGGGTGTCGCAGATGACGACGTCCTCGGCGCCGGCTGCGCGGAGATCGTTCGCGATCGCGAGCACCCGCTCCTCGGGAACCGGGCCCTCGAAGGGGCAGGTGAAGGACGTGGCGATGCAGAGCTGGATGCGCCCGCCCACCGCGTGCGCGAGGGCGACGGCGTCGGGCATCGCCTCGAGGCTGGCCTCGGTGCTGCGACCGATGTTCGCGCGGTTGTGGGAGTCGGAGGCCGAGAGGCAGTACTGGAAGTTGCGTGCGCCGGCCGCCGCCGCACGCTCGATGTGGCGCGGGGTCGCCACCCAGACCCAGCAGTGCTCGAGCTCCTCGGTGGTCAGCGCCGCGACGACCTCGAGGGTGTTGGCCATCGGCGGCACGAGATCGCCCCGGGCGAGCGAGCCGATCTCCAGCTCGGGGACGCCCGCCGCGAGGAGCGCCCGGACCAGCTCGACCTTGCGCTCGGTCGAGAGGAGCTTGCCGGTCAGCTGCAGTCCGTCGCGGAGGGTGACGTCGCGCAGCCGGACGGTGCGGTCGGCGGCGGTCATCGGGTCTCCTCCTCCGCCGTCGTATCGTCGATCGGCTGGCGTCCGAGCATCGCCAGGACCTCCTCGGTGTCGTGGCCCAGCGCGGGCGCGAGCGTGCGGATGGGGAGCGAGCGGTCACCGAGCACCGGGACGATGCCGGGGAAGCCGACGCCCTCGATGATCCCGGCGCCCGTGTCGACGTCGAACTTCTGGATCATGCCGCGGGCCGCGTACTGCTCGTTCGTGCTGATGTCCGCGGCGGTGAGGATCGGACCGGAGGGCACGCCGCGCTCGTCGAGGATCGCGAGCGCCGCGTCCGAGGTCGTCGTGGCGGTCCAGGCGCCGATCGCGGCGTCGAGCTCGTCGCGGCGGCGCCAGCGGCCGTCGTTGGTGAGCAGGTCCGGGTCCTCGGCCAGGTCGGCGCGGCCGATGATCGCCATCAGCCGCTGGAAGATCGCGTCACCGTTGGCCGCGACCACGATGCTGGAGCCGTCGCCGCAGACGTAGGCGTTCGTCGGCGCGATGCCCTCCATCCGGCCGCCGACGCGCTCCCGGACGATGCCGTGCGCCTGGTAGTCGGGGATGAGCGACTCCATCATCGAGAACATCGCCTCGTTCAGCGCGACGTCGATCACCCGCTCGACCAGTGGTGCCGGACCGAGCCCGGCGGCGCGGCGGGTCTCGCGCTGGAAGAGCGCCATCATCACCCCGTAGCCGGCGTAGAGGCCGGCGATGGAATCGCCGATCGAGACGCCGACGCGGACGGGCGGGCGGTCCGGGTCGCCGACCAGCTCGCGGAAGCCGCCCATCGCCTCGGCGACCGCGGCGAAGCCCGGCCGGCTGGAGAGCGGCCCGGTCTGGCCGAACGCGGAGATGCGGCCGATGACCAGCTCGGGGTTCGCCTCGTTCAGCACGTCCGGTCCGATGCCCCAGCGCTCGAGGGTCCCCGGGCGGAAGTTCTCCAGGACGACGTCGCACTCGGCGGCGAGCGCGCGGACCGCGTCACGGCCCTCCTCCGTGCGCAGATCGAGCGCGACCGAGCGCTTGCTGCGGTTGAGGGTGTGGAAGAGCATCGACGTCGTGGATCCGGGGTGCAGCCGCCACTTGCGCAGCTCGTCGCCCGTGCCGGGTCGCTCGACCTTGATGACGTCGGCGCCGAAGTCGGCGAGCAGGCGGCCCGCGGTGGGGGCGGCGATGAAGTTGCCCAGCTCGAGCACGCGGACGCCGGCGAGCGGAGCGGGAGAGGGGGTCGGAGCGGGGGGAGGTGCGGTGGTCATCACGGCCTTTCGGTCTCCACGAGCGTGCCACGGATCCCGCGCGCCGTCGCGGTCCGGCGCAGGAGACGCCACTCCTCCCCAACGGTGCGGATCGCGGAGCTCTCCACAGTTCGCTCCCGTGGCCCTCTGCCGTGCGGAGGGCCAGCAGTACTTTCCTCCCGATGGGTCTGGACCACCGCCCCGGCACAGGCCCCACGCCACGTCCCCCGGCGCTGATCCGGCTCGGCACCCCCCCTCCCTCGGAAAGGCACGAACGATGACCCACCCCCACGACGAGCTGCCCTTGCGCATCACCGAGCGCTTCGACCTGCCCGACGGCCGGGTCGCGGTCAGCGCCTGGTCGGCTGGCGATCCCGAGCAGATGGAGCAGGAGCTCCGCACCCGGGCCGGCCGCGCCGATCCGGAGCGCGAACCGGGCCGGCGTCTGCACCTCGTGCGCCCGCCGCTCGTGCGCATCGAGGAGCGGATCGACGGCGTCCTGCAGCCGATCGACCCGCTGCAGCGCGCGGTGGTCGACGTCCGCTGGCGCACGGCCCTGACCCGCTCGCGCCGACCGGCCCGGCTGCGCCGACTCGTCGGCCCGCGGGACCTCCCCACGACCGAGCCCCCGGCGGACATCGCCCGCTGGACTGAGCGGCGCCCGCCGGGGGAGGGCCCGACGGACGGAGAGGAGGCCCCGCTCAGCCCGTGACCGCCCCGGAGTTCGCACCGCCTCCACTCCGTCGACCGCGTGGAGTCGACAGGCGGAGCGGCCCGACGCGAAGAGCGGGCAGAGCGGCCGTGAGGATCGGCTCGCTCTGCCCGCTCTTGTGGGACGTGGGTGGAATGTCTCACTCGAACGGCGGCCTACTCGAGCAAGGGGGTGACAGTGTCTTCAGCGTCCCCGCCGCCTGAAGTCACCGAAAGCGCCGATGCCGGTCCCGAGGAGGCCGATCGCGGCAAGGGCGATCCACCACGTCGGCTTGCACGCGGCGGCCGTGGAGAACACGAAGACCGTCCCCATGGCGAACATGACCAGCGAGGACGACAATCCGCTGTGGTCCTCAGGAGTCACAGCAGGCCTGCTCGAGAGCGATGGCTCCGGTCACTTCCGACGGAGAAGAGCCGACGACTACCACGAAATTCTTCTGCTTTCTCTCCGGGCTGGAGCATCGGTGGTTCTACTTCCCCCGTCGGCGGAAGTCGACGAAAGTGCTGTATCCGGTCAGGAGCAACATGATCGCGGTGAGGATGATCCACCACACGGGGCGGTTCTCGGTGGCGGCGATCCAGACGAACAGGCTGCCGGTCGTGAAGCCGACGAGCGGAGTCGAAACGCCCGAATGATCTTTACGAGCCAAAGCACGCCTTCTTGATTTCGATCACCCCGGACAGCTCGGGAACCAGATCGTCGGCGGCATCAATGATCGCCTGCCGCCTCTTGTTCTCATCGGACGTGGTCTTACTTGCGCGATAGATCACCTCGACACCTTTCTGAATGTTTCCCAACCCGGACGCCGGCTGCGCATCTGACGAGCGAGGTCTAAACGGCCGCACCGCCGCTGTCCCGCGCCTATTCGGGGCCGATCCGCCCCCTCGTTCTGATCGAGGGGGCGGACGGAGGAGGCGCTGCAGGGCCTCGGCGGGTCGCCGCGTTTCTATCGCCCTCGCCAGCGGAAATCTAGGAAAGTGCTGCATCCAGTCGCGAGCAAGGCTATCGCGGCAAGGATGTTCCACCAAGGCGGTTGGTTCGCGGCAGCGGCGAAGAAGACGAACGAACTGGCGGTCGCGAACATGATGAGTGAAGTCGGCAACTCTTTCGGGTTCTTGCTAGTCAAAGCAGGCCGCCTTGATCGCGGTCACCCCGAGTACTTCCGCTGCCAGGCCTCCGACTGCATCGAGGACCGCCTTCCGCCTCTTCTCCTCATTGGAGGTGGTCTTCCACGCGCGATACATCACTTCGATGGCTTTTTGAATGTTGCCGAACCTGGATACCAGCTTCGCGACCTTGCCTGCCAGATTGATGTTTCCAGCGATTTCGAGGGTTACCACGGCCACACACGCGGCCCACCCCCAAGCGTCGCTCGGGTCGGCGATCACGGGGAAGGCAGTCGCCTCGTCGAACTCCACCGTCTGGACGAGGGTGTTCCCGTCCAGGGTGAAGCTCGTGCCGACAGGACTGCCCAGGGCGTCGTAGGCCCAGGGGATCTCGTAGCCACCGAGCAGATCACCCGCGGCCGATATGACGGCGACCGACCCGTCGGGCTCGACGGTCGCGCTGGCGCCGGCGGGAAGCGAGAGGGGGAAGCGGTACTCGTGGGCCGCATCGGCGGAGTCCACCCGGATCAGCGTCTGCGTGCCCTTCTTTGTCGCATAGCTGCTGATCGCGGCGTCACCGAGGGTCGTCGTCAGCACCGGCTCGCCTGCTCCGTCGAAGAGACCGTCCGGAAGAGTGCCCGGATCGACCAACGCGGAGGACGACACCGCGCCGGGGAGGGTGATGCCCGCCGATACCGCTCCGGCGCTGGTCACCACAGTGGTGGTCTCGGGAACGACCTCGGTCGAGAAGCCGGCCGCCGGAGACGGTTCGGTGCTCTCGACTCTCGGGATCGCCTGCGCTGGACTCGCCGCGGCGAGGATGACCGCCGCCGCGACCACACTCGACATGACGACGGTGAAGACTGTTCTGTGATTCTTCTGCCTGACCACTAGCTGCACTCCTTCGTGACTGAATGACCGAGGTCTTCGAGCGTGCGAAGACACTTCGGTCCCGCTCTTGCGGTTGATCAGGAAGAATACGAGGATGTTTCGACTTGTGCGGTGCGTGATCATGCTTCGCCGGTTCTTCGTGCGTCTGCGAGGCGACCGAGGCCTCTCGCGCAGTGGTCGATCTCTACGCCACGCAGTCGTCGTCGTCGACGCAGTGCCGGCGGAATCCGCAGGACCGCGGGCATCGGCGGGTCTCAAGCGTGGCGAAGCCCCCTCGCGTGAAGGCGGTGCTGCGGCGCGTCGAGAGGGGCCCGATACTTCGCGCCACGGAAGGTGGCGGCGCAGGATGCGGCAGGGAGGACATCGGGAGGGAGGTCGACGGCGGTCGTCACTGCCCAGCCGACTCGGAGGCGGCGAGTGTCGCTGGAGCAGGGCGTTTACTCGTCGTGGCGCGGAACGAGCGCGGAACCGCCGCCGGACGCCTCCTCGGGGTTCCGAAGGGAGTCCGGCGGCGGCGGGACGGAGGTGAGGGCCGACGGCCTCGCTCAGCCCTTGACCGCTCCGGACGTCATGCCGGCCACGATCTGGCGGTTGAAGAAGATGTACATCACGAGCGGCGGGATGGTGATGAGCAGCACGTCCATGAAGAGCAGGTTCCAGGACGACACCGACTGCGAGGAGAAGTTGTAGAGCGTCAGCTGCACGGTCGCGTTGTCGTCGCCGGGCAGGAAGTACAGCGCGTAGGTGAAGTCGTTGAAGACCGTCACGGCCTGCACGACGATCACCGTCACGATCACCGGCTTCAGCAGCGGCAGCACCACCGTGAAGAACAGGCGGAAGGGACCTGCGCCGTCGATGGTCGCCGCCTCGTCCAGCTCGCGGGGGATGGTCGAGACGAAGGCGCGGAACAGGAGGATGCAGAAGGAGAGGCCGAAGGCGACGTGCACCGCGATCAGGCCGGGCAGGGTCTTGAAGAGCTCGAGGCCCTGCAGCACCCAGATCGTCGGGACGACGGCGGGCGGGATGATGAGGCCGGCCAGGACGAAGCCGTTGACGAGCGGGTTCCACTTCGAGCGGCGGCGCTGGAGGACGTAGCCGACCATCGCGGCCAGGACCACCATCACCGTGACGGAGACGATCGTCAGGATCGCGCTGTTCGCGAAGGCCCGCAGCAGCACGAAGTTCCGCGCCGAGACCACTTCCTGCAGGTTCTCGAGGAACACCCACTGGGTCGGCAGGGTGAAGCCGAGCAGCGACGACTCCTGCTGCGTCTTCGCGGCGGTGAGCACGATGAAGAGGAAGGGGACGATGAAGACGAGGACGGCGAGGACGATCGCGAGGATCCCGCCGCCGTAGCGCCAGGTCCGGGAGCCGCGGCCGACGCCGCGCTGGCGCACCTTGGCGCGCAGCGGGTCGTCCTGGAGCGGGGTCGGCGAGAGCGGGGCGGGCGTGAGCGGCGTGGTGGTCACAGCTCCTTGTCCTTCCGGTTGAGCCAGGCCGACAGCGGGAAGATCAGCGCTGCGACGACGAGGAAGAGGATGACGTTGCCGGCGGTCGAGAGGCCGTAGAAGCCGGCCTGGTACTGCTTGTAGATGACCGAGGCGACCACGTCGCTGGTGAAGCCGGGCCCGCCCTTGGTCATCGCCCAGATCAGATCGAACGAGCGCAGCCCGCCGATCAGCGAGAGCAGGATCACCGTCACGGTGGCGGGGCGCAGCAGCGGCAGCGTGATGTGCCGGAAGTTGTGCCAGGCGCCGGCGCCGTCGACGCGGGCGGCCTCGAAGTAGTCCTGCGGGATCGCGACGATGCCGGCGATGTAGATGAGCGTCGCGAGTCCGACGCCCTTCCAGACGTCGACGAGCGCGACCGAGAAGAGCGCCCACTGCGGGTCGGTGAGCCAGCCCGGACCGGCGAGGCCGATCGTCGCGAGGCCCTGGTTGATCAGGCCGTCGAAGGGGTCGAGCAGCACCTTGAAGGTGATGCCGATGCCGATCGTCGACACCAGCACCGGGAAGAACACCACGCTGCGGAGGAAGCCGCGGCCGATGATCTGCGAGCTCAGCAGTACGCCGAGCGCCATGCCGAGCACGATCTTCAGGCCCGAGGTGATCGCCGCGTAGATGAAGGTGTTGACGAAGCCGGTCGTCAGCGCCGGGTCCTGGAAGAACTCGACGAAGTTCTCGAAGCCGATGAAGGTCGAGTCGAAGAGCGTCCAGCGCGTGAGGGAGAAGTAGAGGGAGGCGACCGTCGGGACGAGGAACAGGACCACGTAGAAGACGCCGGCCGGGAGGTAGAACCACGTCGGGTACGGGCTCTTCATGGCCTTGCGCCGTTTCGGCGACTCGGGGGAGCGGGAGGGTTCGGAGCGCCGGGCCGGGCGCTTCTCCATCGTTGCGGTCATCAGATCTCCGTCGATCGGCCGGGGGAGGGGTGGGAGGGCGGTGCGCCCGGGGGAAGGGGCCGGGAGCGGAGGGGCTGCCTCCGCTCCCGGCCCCCGAGGCTCACCAGCCGTCGAGGCCGAGCTGCTTGGCCTGCTTCGTGACGTCGTCGTCGTACTGCTGAGCACCCTCCGCGGCGGGCGTGATGCCCGAGCCGACGGCGACGGTGATCTGCTCGAGCGCCGGTCCCTTGATCGGCGAGAGGAACTCGAGCGCGAGGCCCGTGTCACCGCTGTCGAAGTAGGGCTGCATGTCCGACACGAGGGCGGGCACGTCGTCCGGCAGCGTGCAGCCGTCGATCACGAACGGACCCTGGGGCGCCGCGATCTCGCTCTGGATGTCGCAGCTCTCGGGGGTGACCAGGAAGGCCATCAGCTTCTTGGCGCTCTCGAGCTTCGCGCCCTCGGTCGACTTGGGCACGTAGACCGCGTTGGGCTGCCAGACGGTCAGCGGGTTGGAGTCGGCGGACTCGCCGGGCAGCGGGAAGAGGCCCACCTTGTCGAGCGAGTCGGGGTAGTTCTGGATCAGCGGGCCGGCCGCGAAGGTCAGCATCGGGTACTGCGCGCCCTCGCCGGTCGCGACCATGCGGACGCCGTCGTCGTAGGTGGCGGAGGCGTAGTCCTCGTTCACCAGGCCGGACTCGGCGACCTGCTGCAGGTGCTCGAAGCCGGCCAGCGCCGGCTCGTCGACGTACTTGGCCTCGTTGGCCGTGTACTGCTCGGCCCACTCCGGGTCCTGCTCCAGCACGTTGGCGAAGTCGCCGAGCACGAAGAGCTGCGAGGTCCAGGTGTCGCCGTAGGTCTGGATGATCGGCGCGACGTCGCCGGCGGCCTTGATCTTCTCGCTGTTCGCGATGAACTCGTCCCAGGTCTTCGGCACGGTCAGGCCGAGCGAGCTGTAGACGTCCTTGTTGTAGAGGACCGCGCCGCCCATCGCCTGGCCGAGCGGGATGCCGTAGAGGTCCGAGTCGGTCGAGACCACGGTGCGGAAGCCCTCGTCGAGCGAGTCGACCCACGCCTCGTCCGAGAGCGGCGCGAGGTTCTGGTCGGGGTTCAGCGCCTGGAAGAGCGAGCCCGAGTTGTAGGCGAAGACGTCGTTCATCTCGCCGGTCGCGAGGCGCGTCTTGACGAGGTTGTCGCCCTCGCTGCCCTGCGGCCGGGTCTCGATGTCGAGGGTGATGCCGTCGTTCTCCTCCTCGAACTTCGTCTTCAGCGCGTCCCAGAGCTCGACGGTCGCCGTCTGGTTGTCGATGAGCACGCTCAGCGTGGAGCCGTCGGCGGAATCGCCTCCTCCTCCTCCGGTGCTGCAGCCGGTGAGCGCGAGAGCGAGAGCCGCTCCTCCTGCGCCGAGGGCGAGCACTGCTCGCCGGTTCTGTCGGGTCGACATCACTACCTCCATGTAGGGACAACTTCTTCGTTGCGGGGGTGCCCGGGGGCTGTCGTCCTGCTCGCCGGACCGTTCGGAAGGCCGGGCCGCGGGGCGACGCAGGGAGAACCTACGTCCGTGTCGTGAAACGTGTCAACGAAATCGGGCAAATTCGTGGATCGATCTACACGATCGAGAATGAACCGTTACAGTGGCGTTCGCGGAGGCCCCGATCGGGGCGCCGTCGGAGCACGGCAGCAACGCAGCACGGCAGCACGGCAGCAGCGACAGCGCGAGGAGGCGATGATGAGCTCGATCGAGACCGGCCACACCGGCCCCGCGACCATCCAGGACGTCGCGCTGCACGCCGGCGTCTCGCGGGCAGCGGTCTCGAAGGTCATCCGCAACGCCTACGGCGTCAGCGCCTCGATGCGCGAGCGGGTCACCGCGGCGATCGAGGAGCTCGACTACCGGCCCAGCGTCGCGGCGCGCGCCATGCGCGGCTCCAGCTACACCCTCGGCGTCGAGGTCCCCTCGCTCGACAACGCCTTCTTCAACCGCATCGTCACCGGCGCGAGCACCGCCCTGGAGGGGACCCGCTACCAGCTGGTGGTGGCGCCGGTGCAGAGCGACTTCGGCGACGACGGACTGCGCGCCATCGAGGCCCTGGTCGACCGCCAGGTCGACGGGCTCATCGCCGTCTCGCCCGTGGTCAGCCACGCCTGGCTCGAGCGGCAGTCGACGCGGATCCCGATCGTCATGCTCGGTCGGCACGACGCGTCCGTCGGCTACGACACCGTCACCAACGACGACGTCGCCGGGACGGATCTCCTGATGGACCACCTCTTCGCCCTCGGGCACCGCCGCATCGTGCACCTCACCGAGAGCAGCCAGGTCACCCACCGGCTCGCGGAGGCGCCGCACTTCGTCCGGCGCGTCCGGTACGAGGAGCGGATGCGCGAGGCCGGCCTCGAGAGCGAGACGCGGATCGTGCACGTCGACGCGGCCCGCAGCGACGCCCGGGTCCGCTCACTGGAGCTGTTCCGCTCGCCGGACCGGCCCACCGCCCTCTTCGCGGGCAACGACTCGCTCGCGCTCGGCGCGCTCTGGGCCCGGAGCGACGCCGGACTCGACGCCTCCGAGCTCTCGATCGTCGGCTACGACGACATCGAGATCGCGGCCCACCCTGGTGTCTCGCTCACGACGATCGACCAGCACGGCGAGACGCTCGGCGCCCGCTCGGTCGAGCTGCTGCTCGAGCGGATCGCCGGCCGGACCGAGGCCGTGCACTTCGAGGTCGACCCGGTGCTCCGGGCCCGCGGGTCCTCCGCCCCGCTCCGGACCGCTGCGCTCGCCGCCGACGGCCCCGATCACTCCTGGAACCCACCCACTTCCGACCACCCCGACCACTCCTGACAGAAGGACGATGATGACCGACTGGACCGCCCGCTTCACGGCGCCCGCCGCCGCCCTGGACGCCGCCCCGCTGCTCCGCCGCGAGACCGCCCTCGAGACCGGGCACGGCGACGTCGTCTCCGCGACCCTCCGCCTCTCGGCGCTGGGCATCGTCGAGGCCTGGATCGACGGCGAGCCCGTCTCGGACGAGCTCTTCACCCCCGGCTGGACCAGCTACGAGTGGCGCCTGCGCTACTCCGAGCACGACGTCACGAGCCTGATCTCCGGCGACTCCGTGGTGCTCGCGCTCGCGCTCGGCGACGGCTGGTACCGCGGCCGCCTGACCTGGGGCGAGGGCGCCGAGCCCTACGGCACCGAGATCGCCGGCTTCGCCGAGCTGCGGATCACCTTCGCGGACGGCGCCGAGCAGATCGTCGCGACCGACGACTCCTGGCGCGCCGCGACCGGATCGACGACCGCCGACAGCATCTACGACGGCCAGGACATCGACGCCCGCCTCGAGCCGCAGGGCTGGAGGAGCGCCGGCTTCGACGACTCCGCCTGGACCCCGACCCGAGAGGTCGACGTCGACCTGGCGAAGCTCGAGCCCTACATCGCGCCGCCGGTGCGCCGCCTGCGCGAGGTCGCGCCGCAGAAGATCTGGACGAGCCCGTCCGGCCGCACCCTCGTCGACTTCGGCGAGAACCTCGTCGGCTGGCTGCGCGTCGAGGTCACCGGGCCGGAGGGGAGCGTCGTCACGCTGCGCCACGCCGAGGTCCTCGAGGACGACGAGCTGGGCGTCCGCCCGCTGCGCGAGGCGAAGGCCACCGACCGCTTCACCCTCTCGGGCGGCGCGGACGTCTTCGAGCCGACCCTCACCTTCCACGGCTTCCGCTACGCCGAGGTCGAGGGCTGGCCCGGGGACATCGCCGACGGCGCGCTCACCGCGGTCGTCGTCTCCAGCGACCTGCGCCGGATCGGCACCTTCCGCAGCTCCGACGACCTCGTCAACCAGCTGCACGACAACGTCTACCGCGGCATGGTCGGCAACTTCCTCGACGTGCCCACCGACTGCCCGCAGCGCGACGAGCGCCTCGGCTGGACCGGCGACATCGCCGCCTTCGCCTCGACCGCCGTCTACCTCGCCGACGCCGAGGACTTCCTCCGCGACTGGCTCCGCGACCTCGCCCTCGAGCAGGCGCACCACGACGGCGCCGTCCCGTTCGTCGTGCCGGACGTGCTGAAGCGCCGCGCGGCCGAGACCAGCTTCCCGCCCATGGACTCCACCGCGCTGTGGAGCGACGCCGCGGCCTGGGTGCCGTGGGCGGTCTGGGAGGCCTACGGCGACTCGGTCGTGCTCGAGGAGTCGTTCGCGTCGATGGCCTCGCACGCCCGCCGGGTGCGCTCGAAGCTCTCCGACTCGGGGGTCTGGGACACCGGCTTCCAGTTCGGCGACTGGCTCGACCCCGACGCCGCCCCCGACAAGCCCGCCGACGCGAAGGCCGACACCGGCGTCGTCGCCACGGCCTGCGCCTACCGCACCGCGCGGATCGTCGCCGAGAGCGCCGCCGTGCTCGGCCGCACCGAGGACGCGCGCGAGTTCACCGAGATGGCGGCGGAGCTGCGCGCGGCGTTCCGTGCGAAGTACGTCGCCGATCAGCGCGTCTTCAGCGACTGCACGACCGTCTACTCCCTCGCGATCGTCTTCGGCCTGCTCGACGACGACGAGCTCGGCTGGGCCGGCGACCGCCTCGCCGAGCTGGTCGCCGAGAGCGGCTACACGATCTCGACCGGCTTCGCGGGCACGCCGTTCATCACCGACGCGCTCTCCTCGACCGGGCACATCGACGCCGCGTACCGCCTGCTGCTGCAGCGCGAGTGCCCGTCGTGGCTGTACCCGGTGACGATGGGCGCGACGACGGTGTGGGAGCGCTGGGATTCGATGCTGCCCGACGGCACCATCAACCCGGGCGAGATGACGAGCTTCAACCACTACGCGCTCGGCGCCGTCGCCGACTGGCTGCACCGCGTCGTCGGCGGCCTCGCGCCGCTGGAGCCCGGCTACTCCCGCCTGCTGGTCGCCCCGCAGCCCGGCACCGACCTCGACTGGGCGGAGTCGACGCTGGAGACCCCGCACGGCCTCGCCTCCGTCCGCTGGGACCGCCGCGGCGACGCGATCGAGCTGGCCGTCACCGTGCCGGAGGGCGCGACCGCCGTCGTCCGCACGGCCGGCACCGAGGACCGCGAGCTCGCCTCGGGCGCGCACACGCTGACGCTCTGAGCGCGGAGGGGGCCCGACGCTTCCGAGCGTCGGGCCCTTCTCTCTCAGGTCTCCGCGATGTGGTCGCGGACGAGGGTGCCGAATCGCCCTCTCGGAACGGGAGAACCGCGGAGCATCAATTTGAGCCCGGGTGATCCGGCGATGCGCCGGAGTGCCACTGCCGCATCGCGCCGCGCCCCGGACTGCGCATCCTCGCCGATCCTCCACCCGCCGATGTCCTCCGCTCGGTGCGCATCTCTGATCTCCATCAGGTTGTAGATGTCGACGAGATCCTTCTGGGCGCGGCGCGACTCGTAGGCGAGTGCTTTGATGATCAGCGCTCGCTCGACGCCGGGGACCCGAGTCGAGAACGCGAGGTGCGTCTCGTCGAGCAGGACTGCCGTCACGCCGAGTTCGAGCGTTCCGTGCAGTGCCAGATCCAGACCGGGCGCGCTGTCGAATCCCCGGCCGCCGTGCTCGGTGCTCTCGAACCTTCCCGTCAGGGACGGCACCAGGACATCGATCACCTGCGCACCCGAGGTGTAGTGGTTGCCTGCACCCGGCGTGTACCCGAGCCCGATCAGCACGTCGTGCAGCGTCCCCTGGGCGGCGATGAGCGGGGACACGGCGGCATCCGCGTCAGCGGTCCGGCGCACGATCGATCCCGGACTCGGGTACGCACCGCAGAGCAGTGCCACCATCTGCCCGCCGACGATGCAGGCGTCTTCCATGTCGGCGATCGCGAGCGACGCGTCCTTCAGGGCGTGAAGCGCGGCGTCATCGGCTCCGGACGTCGAGGGAAGGACGACGGACCTCATCTGAACCATGCCAGCTCCTTGTCGAGGAGGCGATCAACGGCCTCGTCCACGTCGGAACCGCCGGTCCGCTTCAGATCCCAGGCGGCGATGAGCGGGTCGACCGTCCTCCCGGTCGGATACCACGCGGTCGCCGTCGCCCAGAGAGTCCGGTCCGCCGGAACGACGACCCGCAGCGTGGCCTCAGGGGAATCCGTCTCCGCGAAGCCCGACGACGCCAGCGGGAGGCTGCTCTCCGCGTACAGGACGGCGGACGTCGGGATCCTCCAGGGGGCGATCGCATCGGCGGCGCTGTCGCCGGAGAGCAGTGCCCTCGGGCCCGACTTCCAAGCGCGTTCAGCCTGTTCGATCACCGGTCGGCTCGAGTACCAGAGCTGCGAGAGGCCGCCTGCGCCTGGGTAGTCCGTGAGAAACCGGTCGAGGAGTGAGCGGGGGTCGCGCGCGATCCATCCACGGGTGGTCTTCTCCGCCAGGCCCGAGTCGGCTGCGAGCAGATTCGAGACGGTCACCTGCGAGACACCGCACTCGCGCGCCAGGTCTGTCTGGAACCGAGGTTCGGGCGTCCTGGTCAGGACTCGCTGGAGCGCGAAGAGCGCGTAGGACACGCGCCGGTGCCCGCTGTTCGGCTGCCGATCGTCCGCTGCCGGGGTGAGTTCTTCTCCGCGAAGGATGACGACTCCATCGGTGGTGCCGAAGAGCGCCACTCGAGGATCTGCGAGCGCGACACGTCGGCTGATGCTGTTGATCCGGGGGGTCACGAATCCGATTGTCGTTCCTGCAGCCGCCGCCGCCACCTGCTGGCGCATTTCGCGCGCGGTGGGGGGACGGGACAGGAAGACGAGGCGCACATCGATCCGCGCTCCGGAGGGAGGGGTGATCTGCACGTCGCGCGGGCCGAGGATGCGCGCAGCTGCTCCCGCGTCCGAGAGCAACTCCTGGAGCGGTACCGCAGCGTCGACTCGGGCCATGAAGGCAGGATATAACTGTTTGAACGATTTCGTTCAGAAGGTTATATCTGACGGTTCGCTGGAGGGTCCTCGACGCGTCGCGCGAGTCACGCCGCAACGGCGTCCTCCAGCGGGTCGGTGGGCTCGTCCGGCTCGAAGGAGTCCGGCTCGGCGAGGACAGCGACCGGCGCGAGAGGGGTCTGTGCCGCGGGGCCCACGTCGTCCTGCACCGGTGCCGCGACCTCCGCCAGGCGTGCCCGCTCGACGGCCGCGATCAGCACCGCGAAGGCGACCTCGAGGGTGTCGGTGTCGCGCAGCAGGACGCGCTCGCCGGTCGCGGCGTCCAGGCGCAGCGTGCGGAAGACGGGCTGCGGCAGGTCGTCGGCGAAGGTGATCAGGCCGTGGACGATGCCGGTGCGGCGGGCGCGGGCGATCCAGCGGTTGGAGTGGGTGCGGAGAAGGATCATGACCGGGACCGTCCTGGCTGCTGGTGGTGCGCGGTGAGGGGGGAAGTGGATCCTCTCCGAGCATCCTGCACAGGAGCCCCGTGTGCCTGTGCTTGACAGAAGAGTCCTCGCGCGTCAACGCAACCGGGCGCGCGCTCCGGCCGCCGCGCGCAGGGCCTCGACGAACTCCGGCACCACCGGGTTCCCGGTGTCGCGCACCAGCACGCCGATCTCGCGGACGGCCCGCGGATCGTCGATCGGGATCTCGCGCACGCCGTCCTCGATCGAGGAGGGGCTCGGCGGCAGGATGGTCAGCCCGAGTCCCGCCGCGGCCAGCCCGCGCGCCGCGCGGTAGTCGCCGACCTCGAAGGCCGGCTCGGGATCGCGCCCCTCGAAGGACAGCAGTCGCCGGGCCGACTCGTGCAGGCCGTAGCCGGGCGAGAGCATGATCAGGTCGAGGCCGCGCAGCTCCGCCACCGTCACTGAGCGGCGGGAGGCGAGCGGGTGCCGGTCGTCGACGACGGCGAGTAGCGGCTCCGTGTAGAGCGTGGTCGTGGTGGTGCCGGGCAGCTCGGGCGGGTCGGCGACGATCGCCAGCTCCGACTCGCCGTCGGCGACCGCCCCGAGGCACAGCGCCCGCGAGCCGTGGCGGAGGCCGAAGCCGACGCGGGGCCAGCGGCGGCGGAAGCGCCGGATCACGTCGGGGACGAAGGTCTCGCCGAGGAGGGTCTGGAAGGCGATCGCGATGCGGCCGTCCTCGAGGTCGCGGGCCTGCTGCACCTCGGTCAGTCCCGCGCGGATCAGCGCCAGGCCGTCCTGCGCGACCTCCGCGAGCCGCCGCCCCGCCTCCGTCAGCACGACGCCGCGGCCCTCGCGACGCAGCAGCGGGGCGCCGACGAGCTCCGACAGGCGCGCGAGCGAGCGGCTCGCGGTGGGCTGCGGCACGCCGAGCTCGGCCGCCGCGGCGGTGACGCTCCCGGTCTGCGCGACGGCGACGAGCGTCGGCAGCAGTCGGAGGATCGCGGGCTCATCCATGCCTGCAGCGTATAGGTCGGCATGCGACAGGCATTGGTCATGCGTTCGCCGCGGTTCTAGCCTCGGAGGATGAGCACCAGCGTCCGCCCCGCCGTCGACGCTCCTCCCGTCTCCCAGCGCCGGCTGACGATCGCCCTCCTCGCCGCGGGGCTCGCGACCTTCGCCGAGCTCTACGCCGTGCAGGGCGTGCTCCCGCAGTTCTCCCGCGAATGGGGGATCTCCGCCTCGGACGCCGCGCTGACCGTCTCGGCGGCGACCGTCGGGCTCGCGCTGATGGTGCTGCCCTGGGCGTCGATCGCCGAGCGGATCGGTCGGCTGGAGTCGATGCGGATCGCGGTGCTCTCCTCCGTGGTGCTCGCCCTGCTCGCCTGCGTCGCACCGTCCTTCGAGGTGCTGCTCGTGCTGCGCTTCCTCAGCGGAGCGGCGCTCGGCGCGGTGCCGGCGCTCGCCGTGGCGGCCATCCACGACCGGGTCGGCGGGGCGGGTGCGACCGCCGCCGCCGCGGCCTACGTCTCCGGGACGACGCTGGGCGGGGCCGCCGGACGGCTGCTCGCCGGTCCGCTCTCCGCCGTGGTCGGCTGGCGGGGCGCGCTGCTCGCCGTGACGATCGTCTGCGCGCTCGCGGCCGTCGCGTTCGTCCTGCTCGCTCCCCGGGGCGGCGTCGTGCGGGCGCCGCGGGGCGAGGGCGGCTGGCGCGGGAAGTTCGCGCAGGTGCTCCGCGACCCGGTCCTGCTCGCGGTCGCCGCGCAGACGTTCTTCGTCGTCGGCGTGTTCGTCGCGGTGTACAACTACCTGGCGTTCCGGCTCGAGGCCGCGCCGTTCGCGCTGCCGCCGGCGCTCGTCTCGCTGCTGTTCCTCACCTATCTCGCCGGGACCGCGACCTCCCGGCTCGCCGGTGTCTGGGCGCCGCGCCTCGGCCCGCGGGTGCTGATGCGGATCGGCGTCGCCGCGATGATCGTCGGCCTGCTCGTGATGCTCTCCGAGCTGATCGTGGTCGTCGTCATCGGGCTCGTCCTCTTCTCCGCCGGCTTCTTCGCCGTGCACGCCACCGGCGCGGCCTGGACCGGCGCGCGAGCGGCCCCCGCCCTTCGAGGCCACGCCGGCGCCGTCTACACGATCGCCTTCTACGTGGGCTCGGGCGTCGGTGGCTGGCTGCTCGGCTTCGTCGTCGAGGCGGGCGGCTGGGGCGCGCTGACCGCGGTGATGATCGCCCTGCTGCTCGTCGGCGCCGGCTGCGTGAGCCTGCCGAGCCGCGCGAGCGTCGCCTCCGCGCGCTGAGCGCCTGGCCGGTCGCCGCGCTTCTGCGACAGGATGGGGGCTCGCGCACGGAGTGGGGGACTTCATGACCGACAGCACCCGGACGGATCCGCGGTTCCATCCCGCCTATCAGCGGGGGTATCAGGGGCAGGGGGCCTCGGGGCTCCCGGCCGATCGGGCATCGTCGTCGGAGGAGCGGTTCCGACGCCCTCGTGGAGGCGACTCGGTCGGCGGTCGGCGCCGGGCGGCGGCTCCGGAGGAGGTCGTGCCGGTCCGGGTGCGGAGACCGAGTCCGGCGCCGCTGTCGAGCTCCTCGCTGCCGCCGATCGCCGCGCCACTTCCGATCGCCGCGCCACTGCCGAGTGGCGTCGCTGTCGTCGAGCCGGACGGGGAGCAGGTGACGATCGAGGACGTCGAGACGGAGTCCGCGCCGACCGAGCCGAGGCGGCCGTCCGCCCTGGATCGGCGCGTCCCGATCGCGCTCGCCGTGCTCGGACTGCTCTTCCTGGGGGCCGGGCTGAGCTTGGTCTGGTCCGCCTCCTCGATGGTCTACTACGAGACCGAGAGCGGATTCGAGCAGTTCACCCGGGCGGTCATGAACTACTTCCCCGGCCCCGCGATCACCATCGGGCTGCTCTCGATCGGCGCCGCGATCACCGTGCGGGCGGCCCGCTCGTGACCGGCCGCCGTCCGTGGTGGCCACTGCTGCTCGGCTACACCGGCCTGCTCTGGGCACTCGTCCTCGGGGTCTGCGCCCTGGTCGCCGTCCTGCCCGACGGCTTCAGCTACACCGATGTCGTCCCGCTGGAGGCGATCGTGCTGAACTCGCTCTGGACCGTCGGTCCGGCGCTCGCGACCGCGGCCCTCGCGATGACGGCGGCGACCCTCGCGATCGGACTCGTCCGCGCCGGTCGCGGGTCCGCCGCCGTCGACGGTGACCAGGAGGACGACGACGTCGAGCTCGGCGAGGGCGTCCTCGTCGAGCTGCTGCCCGCAGGAGGCGATCGCCGCCGCTCCTGACGGTGCGGTCTCCCTCCGCGGGCGGCCGTGCGACAGGATGAGAGTCCGAGTGCACGAGGCGGGGGCGGTCATGGCCGACAGCAGCAGAACGGATCCGCGGTTCCACGCCGCCTATCAGCGCGGGTACCAGGGGCCGGCGCCGGAGGTGCGCCGCCGCGAGGAGGACGCGTACCGGCGTCCGCGGCGTGCGGGCGGGCGGGTACCGCGAGCGGATCCGAGTCCGCGCGTGGAGTCGGCCGAGCCGGAGTCGCCGCTCGCCGGGCTCTCGTTCGTGCCGGATCCCGCCGATGTCGAGGCCGCAGAGGAGAGGGACGTCGCAGAGAAGCCGCAGGCCGAGGCGCCCGCGGCCGTGCGTCCGCTGGGCCGCCGGGTCCCACTGACGCTCGCGATCGCCGGCGTCGTGCTCATCCCGCTCGGGCTCGCCACGCTGTGGTGGTCGACGCTCGAGATCTACACGACGACCACGGTCTACGAGCGGCTCGAGTACGAGCAGTACGTCCGGCTGCTGCTGCAGTTCAGCGCGACGCCGCTGCTGACAGTGGGCCTCGCCTCCCTCGCCGCGGCCCTCGTGGTGCAGGCCGTCCGTCGGTCCCGGGCATGACGCCGGGTCGGCTGTGGTGGATCGGGGCGGTCGTCCTCGATGTCGTGCTGTGGGGCGCGCTGCTCGCGATCCCGGCGATCATCCTCGTGCTGCCCAACCAGTGGCAGGGCGACTCGCTGACCGCCCCGATCGAGATCCTCTGGCGGTACGCACTGCAGCAGGCGGCGGGACCGCTCGCGACCGCGGCTCTCGGGCTGCTGGTGGTGCTCGTCGTCGCGGCGACCCAGCACCGCCGGACGCGGCCTGCGGCGCCCGATGCCCAGGACGCCCCCGACGGCTGGTCCGAGGCCGAACTCGTCGACCGCTGACGGCGCGGGGTCTCGATACGCCGCTGCGCGGCTGCTCGACCAGCATGCAGGGGTCGCTCCGCTCCTACTTCGCGAGGGCTCCGAAGCGGAAGAGGTAGGTCGCGTCGAGGGTGTCCTCGATGCCGGTGACACCCGAGGCGGCGACGACGGTCTCGCGGCCCTGGAGCAGCGGGACGATCGGCGCGTCCGCGGCGGTCTGCGCCTGGATCTGCTCGATCGCGGTGGCGCGCGCGGCGGGGTCGGTCGCGGTCGCCTCGGTGTCGATCAGCGCGTCGACGGCCGGGTTCGAGTAGCCGTTCGCGACGGAGGCGCCGGTGGTCGAGTAGGCCGAGCGGAGGAAGTTGTCGGGGTCCGGGTAGTCCGGGAAGAAGCCGAGCTGGTAGGCCGGGTAGCCGGAGTCCGGCGAGAGCTGCTTCACATAGCTGGTCCACTCGGTCGACTGCAGGTCGACGGCGAACAGGCCCGACGACTCCAGCTGCGACTTGATCAGCGCGTACTCCTGGTCGGAGTCGGGGCCGTAGTGGTCGGAGGTGTACTGCAGCGGCAGGGTCACCGGGGTCGAGACGCCGGCGGCGCTGAGGATCGCGGCGGCGGCGTCCGCGTCGGGGGTCGTGCCGTACGCGTCGGCGAAGGCCTGCGTCGCGCCGGTCTGCCCGTCGAGCACGACGGAGTAGGCGGGCGTGTAGGTGCCGCGGTAGACCTGCTCCGACAGCTCGTCGCGGTCGACCAGCGAGGCGACGGCCTGGCGTATCGCGAGCTTCTGCTCGGGAGTGCCACCGGGCTGCGTGTTCACGTTGAAGGTGAGGAAGCGCACCGAGCCGCCGGGGCCGTCGACGACCTGCAGGTCCGCGTTGCCGCGGAGGTCCTCGACGTCGGTCGCGGTGAGCGAGCGGTAGGCCACGTCCACGGCGCCGTTCTCCACGTCGAGCCGCAGGTTGGTCGACGAGGTGTACGGCCGCAGCACGACGTCGGCGGTCTTCGGCGCGGGGCTCGAGGTCGACTCGTTCGCCGCGAGCTGCAGCAGTCCGCCGGCCTCGTAGTTCTGCACGGAGTACGGCCCGGAGCCGATCACGTCGGCGTCGTCGAGCAGCGCGTCGGCGGGGAAGACCTCCTCGTCCACGATCGGCCCGGCCATGCTCGAGAGCACGTACGGCCAGGTCTGGTCGTTCGGCACCGCGAGGGTGAAGACGACGTCGTCGCCGTCCTGCGCGACCGACTCCATGTTCGCGAGCAGCGGCGACGGGCCGTTGTCCGCGGCGATGTCGACGACGCGCTGGAACGAGAAGACGACGTCCGACGCGGTCAGCTCGTCGCCGTTGGAGAAGGTCAGGCCGGGCGCGATCGAGCAGCGGTAGGTCGTCGCGTCGTCGAAGCCGCACTCCTCGGCGGCCTCGGGGACGGGCGTGGTCGAGCCGTCCGCGTAGCTCAGGAGGTGCTGGTAGATCTGGTTCTGCGGCGTGAAGCTGCCGCGGTCCCAGGCGCCGGCCGGGTCGAGGGAGACGATCGAGTCGGTCGTCCCGATGACGAGGCGCTCGCCGGCGGCGGAGTCGCTCGAGCTGCCGGGGGCCGTGCAGCCGGCGAGGGCGACGGCGGTGCCGAGGGCGGCGAGGGCGCCGAGGGCGCGGAGTGTCTGCATGCTGCTGCTTTCGTCCGTGGTGCGGGGGAGTGGTGGAGATCTAGAGGGTCGCGAGCCGGAAGCGGTCGAGCGCGTCGGCGCCGTCGACGAGGTCGGCCAGCAGCTCGCCGAGCACGGGCCCGAACTTGAAGCCGTGGCCGGAGAAGCCGGTCGCGAGGGTGACGCGGCCGACGCGGTCGAGCACGAAGTCCTCCGTCGGCGTGATGTCGTAGAGGCAGGAGATCGGGTCGGCGCTCGCCGCGTCGACACCCGGCAGCCAGTCGGCGACGTACTCGACGAGCCGGGCGAGCCGCTCGGGCTCGGCGCGGAAGTCGCGGTGGTCCGGATCGACGACGCGGCCGGTGCCGTGCTCGCCGACCTTCACGCCGACGCCCGGGGTCGCCAGGCCGTAGATCGTCGGCTCGTCGCCGCGGTGGTGCACGAAGCTCGGCCAGGCGTCGAGCGGCAGGTCGGTCGTGAAGTGCGCGGGCTGCTCCTGCGTGATCCGCAGCGGCGGGAGGGAGCGGCCGGCCGCGGCGACCAGGCCGCTCACGAGTCCCGGCGTCCACGAGCCGCCGGCGACGACGACCGCGTCGGCGAGCAGGGGGCCCTCGTCGGTGACGACGCGGACGCCGCCGTCGCGCTCCTCGATCGCCCGGACGCCGGTGCTCGCCCGGACGACGGCGCCGTGCGACTCCGCGAAGCCGAGCAGCGCCTCGATCGCGGCGGCCGCGTCGAGCCGTCCGCCCTCCGGATGCAGCAGCACGTCGGTCTCGAAGCGCAGGCCGGGCCAGCGCGCGGAGGCCTCGGCCGCGTCGAGGCGCTCGCAGGGGATGCCGTCGCGGGCGAAGGCCTGCTCGATCGCGAGCAGGGCGGAGGCGTCGCCGTGGTCGATCGCGCCGGTCGCGGTGAAGAGGCTCCGGCCCGACTCCCGCTCGAGCCGCGCCCACTCGGCGGCCGCCCGTCCGGTCAGCGCGCGGTAGTCGTCCTCCGCGTAGCCGCGGCGGAAGATGCGGGTCTCGCCGTGCGAGGAGCCGCGGTCGTGGCCGCGCTCGAAGCGCTCGAACAGCAGGACGCGGTCGCCGCGCTCGGCGAGGGAGCGCGCGGCGGCGGCGCCGACGAGGCCCGCGCCGACGACGACGACGTCGCGGCCTGTCATCGGGCGGTCACCGCGTCGACCAGGCGCCGGGCCGGCATGGCCGCGCGCACGGCGGCCTCGTCGGAGAACTGCCGAGCGGCGAAGCGGGCCGGGGCGTAGAGCTCGGCGTCGCCGAGGGTCGTGGTGCCGTGGAGGACCAGCTCGGCGACGAGACGGCCGAGACCGGGTCCGTGCGTCACTCCGGACTCGTTGTCGCCCGCGGCGACGAACAGCCCGGGCAGCTCGGGGACGGGGCCGGCCAGGAAGCGGCGGTCGGCGGTGTAGGAGACGACGCCCTGCGTCCACTCGCTCTCGCGCAGCGCGTCGGCGGAGGCGGGGATCAGGCGGGCGACCAGCGGGGCGAGGTGCGCGTCCATCGCCTCGACGAGGTCGGTGCGCTGCGGGCGGCGGTCGGCGGCGGACTCGCCGAGCGGCTCGTAGCCGACGCCGTTGCCGTAGGTGAGGCCGCCGAGGTGCTCGCGGACCCAGAGGCCGCCGAGCTCGGGCAGCATCAGCGTCGGCAGGTGCGGGAGGCCGAAGGGCGCGGTGGTGAGGCGGCTCGCGACGACGCGGGCCAGCGGGAGGCGGCGGCCGAGCGGGGCGAGCAGCTCGTTCGTCCAGGACCCCGCCGCCAGCACGACGCTGTCGCCGGAGAAGATGCGGCCGTCGGCGGTGCGGACGCCGCTCGCGCGGCCGTCGGTCGCGAGGACCTCGGTGACGGGCGCGTGCTCGACGATCTCGACTCCGGCCGCGCGGGCCGCGGCGACCAGGGCGAGCGCGGCGTCGGGGGCGCTGATCTGGATGCCGTCGGGCTGGAGGAAGCCGCCGGTGACCGCGTCCGCGTCGAGGCCGGGGACGAGCTCGGCGGCCTCCTGCGGCGAGAGCTCGCGGGAGCCCTGCGGTCGCAGCGGGTGCTCGGCGAGCGGGCCGAGGTGGTCGCGGACGCCCTCCTCGGTGACGGCGAGCCAGGCGCTGCCGGTCTCGCGGAGGAGGATGTCGACGCCGCCGCGGTCCGGGTCGACGGCGAGGGCGCGGTAGAAGTCGAGGCCGTACTGCTCGAGGTCGCGCTCGGACTCGTTCCAGTACCAGGCGTAGCCCGCGGCCCACAGCCCGACGAAGCCCGCGCCGGCCGCCGTGGTGCCGCGCGCCGCGTCCCACGACTCGACCAGCGTGACCCGGGCGCCCCCGCGTGCGAGGTGCAGCGCGGTGGCGGCCCCGAAGAGACCGGCCCCGACGACGACGACATGCCTACTCATACTCGGTATCCAACCAGCGGCGCTCCTGCCGGTCGAATCGATATGACGCCCCGAGTCCTCCCTCCCCCTCCGCGAGATGCCACTTGTGCACGCTTCTGTCGGCGTGTCGCGTGCACAAGTGGCATCTCGCGGCGCGCGACGGGGCGCGCACCGGGTGAGGGGGCGGGGAGGAAACAGTTTCGGTAGGGTCGGGGCACCGTTGAGAGGAGGGCCTGTGGCCCGCACGCCGGACACGCGCGTCACGCTGGACGTCGTCGCGGCGCATGCGGGCGTCTCGAAGGCGACCGCGTCGAAGGTGCTCAACGGGCGGCCCGGCGCGTCGGCGGCGACGCGCGCGCGGGTCGAGCAGTCCCTCCGTGAGCTCGGCTACAGCCCGAGCACCCGGGCGCCCCGGGTCGGCGGCGGCGTCACCGTCGTCTTCGACACCCTGCTCAGCGTCTACTCGCTGCGCGTCCTCGAGGGCGTCGTCGGAGGCGCGCAGAGCGAGCGCGTCGATGTGACGACCGGCGTCCTCGCGCCGAGCGGCTCCGCCGACGAGACGCTGCGCTTCGACGCCGCGTTCGTCCGCTCGGTCGCGGCGAAGGGGCACCTCGGGATCCTCGCCGTCACCACCGCGATCGACGCGAAGATCGTCGCGGCCGCCGCCGAGGCAGGGCTGCCGCTCGTCGCGGTCGATGCACCGAACCCGCTCGACCCGTCCGTGGTCAGCGTCGGCTCGAACCACTGGGTGGGCGGGCAGCAGTCCACCGAGCACCTCGTCTCGCTCGGCCACCGGAGGATCGCCTTCGTCGGCGGCGACGCCCGCAACCCGGGGCTGCGCGCCCGCTACGGCGGCTACCGCGAGGCGCTCGCCGCGGCGGGCCTGCCGGAGGACCCGGCCCTCGTCTCCGAGCAGGGCATGGGGTCGGCCGAGCACGTGGTTCCGGCACTCCTGGCGCTGGACGATCCGCCGACCGCCGTCGTCGCGACCAACGACATCGACGCCCTGCAGACGATCCGCGCCGCGATCGCAGCCGGCCTCCGCGTCCCCGAGGACCTGAGCGTGATGGGCTACGACGACACCTTCGCCGCGCTACCGACCGCCGTGCTCCTCTCGACCGTGCACACCCCCATGCACGACCTCGGCCGCCTCGGCCTGGAGACCCTGGTTCGGATGCACGACGGCATCCCGCCCCTCTCGCACCGCATCGAGCTGGCCACCAGCCTCGTCGTCCGCGAGTCGACGGCCCCGCCGCGCGCCTAGGCCCCTGCTCGGTGCGGGCGGGGTTCAGGCCGTCGCGCCCCGCGAGGCGCGTCGCACGCCGAGCAGCACGACCAGGCGGAGGAAGCCGACGAGGCCCGTGCCCAGCAGCGCGGCGAGGAGCAGCAGCACGGCGACTCCCGCGACCCAGGTGGTGTCGCCGCTGACGTCCTCGACCAGGAACTCGAGGCAGAACAGTGCGAGGCCGGCGTAGGCGAGGACGAGCACGACGATCGTGCCGGGGCGGCGCAGGCGCTGCCGCGGGGTGCGCCAGAGGGCCGGCGGCTCGAGCCAGCGGCGGAGCAGACGGATGACGAGGGTGCCGACGAGGCCGGTCAGGCCGGCGCCGATCAGCACGACGCCGGCGGAGCCGAGGGGCGTCGAGTTCAGGCCGGCCAGCGACAGAGCGATGCCGACGCCGATGAAGACGGCGCCGAGCCCTCCCGCCGCCATCGCCGACCACATGCCGAAGCCGCCGCGGAGCACGCTCTCGCGCTCGGGGCGCGGCTCGAGGGGGGCGTCGACGAGGCGCTGCGGAGCGGGCGGGGCGGAGGAAGAGGCAGTGGCGGAGGCGGTCGCGGGCTCGCCCCAGGCGGGCGCCGCCCCCGTCGTCTCGACCACGTTCTCGCGGACCGGGATGTAGCGCAGCGGCGCGTCGATGCGGACCTCCGGGCGACCGCGGACGACGGCCGTCGCGCTCACGGGGACGCCGCGGGGGAGGAGGACGGGCGCGAGCAGCAGGGAGCCGGACGGGTCGATCGACCACTCCGGGGTCTGCGGCGGGGCGCCGTACCACTCGGTCGAGGAGGAGCCGGCGAGGGTGAAGGAGATCGGGCGGTCGGCGACGAAGGTCGTCGGGGGGAGGTCGGTGCGGCCGAGGTTGCGGACCGTCGCGGTGACCCGCCACCAGTCGTCGCCCGCGTGCGACAGGCGCACGTCGATGTCGACCAGCGAGGCCGGCTTCGCGCGGCGCTGGCCGATGACGACGGCGACCACGGCGGCGGCCGCGACGATGAGGCCGCCGAGCAGGCCGACGACTCCGAGAACGATCTCCATGGGGCCAGTCAACCATCCGGGCGGCGGCGGGCGGCCGGGGGTGCGGGCGGGGTGGATCTCGATACGCGCGCGGGGCGCGCTACTCGATCAGCAGGGAAGGGGCGCGGTGCGCGCTGCTCGATCGGCATGCCTTCGAGCGGCGGAGCGCTTTCATGGTGGTCGAGAAGCCGCGGAGCGGCGTATCGAGACCCGGCGTGCTTGCGGTGGGTGGATCTCGATACGCGCGCTTCGCGCGCTACTCGATCAGCATGGACGGAGCGCCTCGCGCGCTGCTCGATGAGCGGCCAAGCCATGGTGGTCGAGTAGCCGCGGAGCGGCGTATCGAGACCCGGCGTGCAGGGGGTGGTGGATCTCGATACGCGCGCTCCGCGCGCTACTCGATCAGCATGCTCGAGACCCGGGCGCCCCGTTGCGGGGTTTGGCGGCTCGTGGCGGGGTCCGCATACTGGAGGACCGCCCCCAACAGGGAGCGTTCAGCTGCGACAGCGGAGGGTGGAGCGGTGTCGACCGTGCGTGACCGAGCCCCCGCGGCCCGACGAACCGCCAGCATCCTGCCTCTCGCAGTGGGTGCCGCGGGGCTCGTGGTGAGCCTCGTGCTGGCCGTCGTGGCCGCCTCCGTCGCCTCGGCGCCCGTCCGCGTGCTCGGTCTGCCGCTCCCGCTGGTGCGCGGCAGCGCCGTCTGGCTGAGCGTCGCCGGCTACGTGCTGACGCCGCTGCTCGTCTTCCTCGCGACCGGCTGGGACCTCTCCTCCCAGCGCGCGCACTCCCTCCGCGACGCGCGCCGCTTCGTGCCCGACGCGCGCTTCACCCGCGCCCTCTACTGGCTCTCGGCCGCGGCGCTCGTGCTCGGCGCCTGGCACGTCCTCAACATCAGCGTCCCGATCTCCGAGTGGCTGGGCACGTGATCCGCCGCGCCCTCGCGATCGGGGTCACCGCGCTCCTGCTCGTCCTCGGACTCGGGGCGGCGGCGCAGCCGGCGAGCGCGGCGACCACGGGCACCGCCGCCAGCACCGCCTCGCTCACCGACATCGGCCGCGGCGCGATCGAGGACCTGCGCACCTGCCTCTCCTCCTCCGACGAGCTGAACGTCTACTACCTCGTCGACAGCTCCGGCTCGCTGAACACCGGCGGCGACGACGGCCGCGGCTCCGACCCGGACGTCGCGCGGGCCGGAATCCTCGCGGGCAGCCTGCAGGAGCTCGGCGGCCTCCGCGACTCGCTCACCGTCAACTGGGGCGCCGCCTTCTTCAGCCGCGCCTTCGAGCCGGCGGTCGACTGGCGTCCGTGGTCGCAGGAGAGCCCGGAGGCGCTCGCCGGCGTCATCCGCGACAAGACCCCCGGCGGTGGCACCAACTGGCTCGCCGGACTGCAGGGCGTGCAGACCGCGCTGCAGAGCCAGCCGAGCGCCGGCTCCGCCTGCCAGCTGGTGATCTGGCTGACCGACGGCGAGATCGATCTCGGCTCCGCGCAGGCCACCGCCGACGCGACCAATGCGCTCTGCGGCGTCCGGATCGACCCCGACGGCGACGAGCCCGAGGGCAACGGCCTGCTCGCGGCGCTCCGCCAGGCCGGCGTCGTCGTGCTCGGCACGCTCCTGGCCGACGGCGAGCAGCGCGAGGAGGCCCGCGTGATGTGGCCGCTCGTCGAGGGCAGCGGCGCCTACGGCGGCGGCACCGCGACCTGCGGACCGGCCGTCGCGCCCGAGGGCTCCGTCCGCGGTGCCGTCGTCGACGCCTCCGACCCGGACGCGCTCGCCTCCGTCTTCCTCCAGCTCGGCGCGCGCATCGCCGGCGGCGCGTCCGAGGCGCTCGACGCGAACGGCTCCTTCTGGATCGACCCGGGCGTCGCGCGGATCCAGGCCGTCGTGAAGGACGGCTGGACGCTGCAGGCGCCCGCCTCCTCCGGACTCGGCACCCTCTCCGCCTCCGCGACCGCCCCCGAGGTGACGGTCACGCAGTCCTCCGGCGTCTCGCGCCTCGAGATCACCGTCGACCGGCCGGAGTTGCAGGGGCAGTGGACGCTGACCTCGCCCGGCACCACCGAGGTCTTCGCGTTCAGCGACCTGCGGATCGTCTTCGACGACGCCAACCAGGTGCAGCGCGGCGAGGACGGCACGCTCTCCGCGACCCTCACCGCCCGCGTCCAGGACCCGGACGGTCAGCCGGTGGACCTCTCCGTCTTCGGGCAGGCGGACTTCGCCGCGACCAGCACCGCCGACGGCGCCACCGCCGACCTGCCGGGCGCCGCGATCGACGCCGCCTCCGGCGTCATCACGATCCCGCTGCCCTCCGACGTCACCGCCTCCGAGCTGCTCGTCACCGCCTCGCTCGACCCGCTGACCACCGCGGAGCACGCGATCGAGCTCGCCCCGGTCACCACGCAGCAGCGGATCACGACCGTGCTGCCGGCCGCCTTCCCGAGCGTCGCCTCGCCGCTCGTGCTCAGCGAGCTGACCGGCGCCGACGGCCGCGCGGAGGGCACTCTCGCGATCCAGGGGCCGACCGCGGGAGGCGCCAGCCAGGTCTGCCTCTCCGCCGCGCCGACCGTCACCAGCGACAACGCCGACCGCGCCGACGCCTGGCAGTGGAGCTTCACCGACGAGTCGGGCGCCGCCCTCGCGCCGGGCGCCTGCCTCGACGTCGCGCAGGGCGCCTCGCGCACCGTGACCGTCTCCGCCGAGAACTCGGTCGCCGCCGACTCCTCGGTCGCCGCGACCCTCCCGCTCGACGTCCGCACCGCGGGCGGCAGCAGCGCCCCGCAGACCGTCGCGCTGTCCTTCCCGTCGACCTTCCCGGTCAACGCCGCGGCGATCGGACTGGTCGCGCTCGTCCTCCTGCTGCTCGGCGTGCTCCTGCCGCTGCTCGGCCTGTACCTCTTCAACCGGGCGAAGGCGAAGATCGCGATGAACGGCTCGTTCCAGCGCGGCACGATCCCCGTCGAGATCACGCCTGAGGGCGTCCGCTCGGCGCTGACCCACGGCCGCCTCGACGAGCGCTTCCGCTACCTCCGCAGCGAGACGGGCGTGCGCGAGCTGCCCGACCCCGAGCTCGGCCGGCTCCGCGCGCACGTGCCGTGGTGGCCGCTCAAGGCGCCGAGCTACCGCGTCGGCCCGCCCGCCGGCGGCGAGATCGTCGCCTCCCGCACCGGCACCCGCGGCACCTCCGCCGGGCGACCGCTCGGCAACGGCGGCGTCGAGTTCTCCGCCCTCCCGCTCGACGTCTTCTGGGCGATCGTGGTCTCGGAGCAGGAGCTCGAGCGCCCCCGCGGCGACGAGCCCGTCCGCGCCACGGCCGTGCTCTACCACCGCGTCGACCGCGACGACGAGGGCCAGTACGAGCGACGCCTCGAGGACCTGCTCCGCGACTCCGGCGAGCCCGCCTGGAAGACGGTCGACGTGCTCCGCCGCGAGCGAGCGGCGAAGCGCCCCGAGCGCCGGGAGCCGCAGCAGCCCGTGCCCGCCGCCCAGCCCGCGGCCGCCGAGGCCCGCTCCTCCGTCCCGCCGCGGAGCGCCCAGAGCGGCACCCCGACCGCGACCCCGCCCCGCCCCCCCTCGCCCCCGCGCCCCGGCGGCCCGCCGCCCCGGACGCAGGGAGCGCCCGGCCGCCCCGGCGGACCGCCGCCCCCGCGGCCCGGCGGCTCCACCCCGGCCCCGCCGCCGCCCGGCCGGGCCGGCCCCCGCACCCCTCCGCCCCGCAGTCGCTGACGGCGCTCCGCCTCCCGGCACCGCCCGCACGACGACACACGACACACCGCGCTACCGCAGGAACACCGCGCGACCAGACGAAAGCAGGACCTCATGCTCAGACCCTTCCTCCTGATCGGAGTCGGCGGCTCCGGCGGCAAGACCCTCCGCGGCATCAAGTACCAGCTCGAGCTCAAGCTCCAGCAGCTCGGCTGGGAGGGCGGCATCCCCGCCGCCTGGCGCTTCCTGCACTTCGACACCCCCACCGTCCAGGACGGCATGGAGTACCAGGCGCCGTTCCTGCCCCGGCAGGACTACCGCGGCCTGGTCAGCACCGCGGCGACCTTCGACATCGTGCACGGCTCGATCACGAGCGCGCACGCGACCAACAACGCGATGCGCCACGACATCGAGCGGCAGCTGCCCGACCCGCGCCTGGTCAAGGTCGACGTGACCAAGGGCGCCGGCCAGTACCGCGCCGTCGGCCGCGCCGTCGCGCTCGCCGCCACCAAGGAGATCGCCCAGGCCGCGCGCCTCGCCATCGGGAAGATGAACGACGCGGAGTCCCTCGCGGAGCTGCAGACCCTCGGCCAGCGCCTGCGCGCCCGCGACGACGGCGGAGACGGCAGCCCCATCGTCATCGTGATCTCGTCGGTCGCCGGCGGCTCGGGAGCCGGCCAGTTCCTCGACATCATCGAGATCATCAAGTCGACCGCGAAGCAGTACCCGTGGTCGAACCAGTTCTTCAGCATGCTCTACGCGCCCGATGTCTTCGATCAGCTCTCGGTCACCGCCGGCATGCCCGGCAACGCGCTCGCCGCGATCTCCGAGACGATGAACGGCTTCTGGACCGACACCCCCTCGGCCGCGACCCTCGAGCTGCTGCGCACCAAGGGCGTCGCGCCCTCCTACGGCGCCGCGATGGACCGCGTCGGCGCCGCGTACCCGTTCATCGTCGGCCGCAGCAACAGCAAGGTCACCTTCGAGGACCAGAACGCCGTCTACGACGCCGTCGCCACCAGCCTCACCGCGTGGATGATCGACGAGCGCGTGCAGGACGACATGATCGCCTACTCGTCCGGCAACTGGCAGGCCCGCTCGGCCGCCAACGTGCTGCCCGACAACTCCGGCCTGATGAGCCCGGCGCACCACTCGCCGCCGTTCTCCTCGATCGGCTTCGGCCGGGTCACCCTCGGCCGCGAGCGCTTCCTGGAGTACTCCGCCGAGCGCTTCGCCCGCTCCGCGATCGACCGGATGCTCTTCGCGCACGCCGAGGAGGACCCGCAGTTCGAGCGGATGACCGAGCGCGAGTACATCGAGAAGTCCGCGGACAGCGAGTACCAGCGCTTCCTCCGCGAGCTGCGCCTGAACGAGGAGACCGCCGAGCACAACGACGTCACCGACGCGCTGCGCGACCAGAGCACCCTCGACCTGATCAAGGCCGAGCTGCAGCGCGGAGCCGACGACGAGCTGGCCCGCCCCGAGTCGCTCGACCGCCAGGGCGGCACCGACATCACCACCTGGACAGACCGGCTCGTCAACGAGTTCACTCGGCACAGCCCGCGCCTGCTCCAGCGCGACCGCGAGGCCCGCCAGCGCCGCCTGGACGAGTGGACGCGCACCATGCCCGGCCACATCCTCGAGACCGTCTCGCGCTACGTCGCGCAGGACGGCCTGCCGGTCGTCACCGCGATGCTCCGCCGCCTCGAGCGCGGCCTCAAGGGCACCGTCGACGCGCTGCGCGTCGAGGCCCGCCAGCACGAGGAGTGGGTGGGCACGCTCAGCTCGCTCGTCTCGGACGAGCTGCGCACCTCGGCCAATCAGCAGTCGATCCGCCCGGACCAGGAGGCGGTGCAGTTCGCGATCCAGCGCCTCGGCCAGGCGCTCGAGTGGTCCTCCGAGGCGGCGCTGCGCGACTCCGCCTGGGCGCTGCTCGCCGAGCTGCGCGAGACCTTCCTCGGCCCGCTCGCCGACTACCTCGACGGCTCCCGCACCGCGCTGCTGCAGCGCGTGCACTCGCGGAAGACCAGCGACGACCGCGAGAACGCCTACGAGTTCTGGCCCCGCCGCGTCGACGAGACCGTGCCGCGCAAGTACTCGCCCGCGCCCAACGAGCGGATGCTCGTCGAGCCGGAGAAGTACCCGGCCGAGTTCCAGAAGCTGGTGCGCGCCTCCGTCGACGGCGACGCCAAGTACCAGGACGCCGTCCTGCGCGTGCTCGCCGACCAGCTCGTCGGCGTCAGCCCGGACAGCGAGTCGGACGCGGGCGCCTGGTCGCTCGTCGGCAACCCGCGCACCTGGAAGCCGACCGTCACCGCGGACCCGGCCGTCGCCAACCCGGCCCAGCGCGCCTCCTTCGAGCTCGCGACCGACCCCGAGGTCTACGTCGGCCGCGCCCGCGCCTGGATGAAGCGCGACGGCACCCCGTTCGCCGCCTACATCGGCGAGGACCTGCTCGGCTTCTTCGACTCCGAGGTGCTGCCGCCCGACGTCTTCGCTGCGCGCCGCGACCGCTACCGCGAGCAGCTCCAGGCCGCCCTCGGCGCCAGCGAGCCGCTGGTCAAGCTCAACCCGGCGCTGCTGCGCGCCGTGCACGGCAAGGCGATCAACGAGGACACCTCGCTGGTCTTCAGCTCGATCCCGTTCCGCGCCGGCACCGAGATGTACGAGGTGACCAAGGGCGTGCTCGGCCAGATGGGCGTCTGGGACGACGCGACCAGCGAGTCGTGGTTCCAGGACCAGAAGGTCGACGGCATCGAGGTCTTCGCGATGTCCGGCTTCCCCTACGAGCCCATCGTGATGGACTCCGTGATGGAGCCGATCGCCCGCGGCTGGCTCGCGCAGTCGAACACCCAGGACAGCCGCGAGGCGTTCTGGAAGTTCAAGCGCGCGCGCCTGCTCGGCGAGAGCATCCCCGCGGACCCGCGCGCGATCGAGTCGATGATCCGCGGCTGGTACGTCGCCAAGGCGCTCGGCCGCCTCGCCGTCGACGCCTCGCAGGGCGAGAAGGGCCCCAAGCTCTCCGTCTGGGACCCGTCGACCCGCGCGCTGGCCGACTTCCCGCACCCGCTGCTGAGCGAGCGCAACGCCCGGCCCGCCGACTTCCCGGGCGTCGTGCTGCAGTCGCTCGCCATCGCGATGGCGCTCTGCAACGTCGACGGCACCCTCGCGCCGCTCGCCGCCTACCGCGTGCTGATCTCGCTCGGCGGCAGCCGCGGCGAGGAGACCGAGCTGGCCGAGTGGCTGCAGACCGGCGCGCTGCCGACCGGCGCTCCCGTGCCGGAGTCGTCCCGCGCCGGCAGTGCGGACGGCGACCTCGCGTCGCGCCGCTCCGCCGTTCAGGCCTACCTGACCGCCGAGCTCGCCCGCTTCGACAGCGACATCGTGCAGCAGGACGACATGGTCTCGGTCTACGACTACCCCGTCACCTGGGAGATGCGCGAGCAGTTCCGCGAGGCGCTGCTGGGGCTGGTGTCGTCGGTCGTCTCGACCGGTCCGCGCGACTCCGGAGTCTGAGCGTGCCCCCGGAGATCCGCCCGGACGGCTACGGGCCCGCCGGCTTCTGGCCCGACGGCAAGGCGGCGATCGTCCTGCTGCCCAGCGGCGCGCAGGGCGAGACCCTGCTCGAGCTGGCGGCGCAGTGGACGAAGACCGGCCTGCTCGGCCAGGCCCTCTGGGTGCTGCCCGAGCACGTCAAGACCTCGCCCTACGCACCGCCGCAGATCGAGGCCGTGGTGCTCGGCGTGGGCGCCGACCTCGAGTCGGTCGCCATCGCGGTCGACCTGTTCGAGGCGCTCGCGGAGGAGCCGCTCGCTCTCGTCCGCCTGGTCACCCTCCGCTCGGCCCTGCCCGAGCGCGAGACCGACGAGGCCCAGGACGCGGTCGCCGACCTCGTCAGCCGCTGGGTGCGCACCTCGATGCCGCTGCCGAATCCCTCCGCGACCCTCGCCGATCAGACCACGGAGCTGCGCCGGGTGACGCTGATCTGCGCGCCGACCGCGTTCCAGCTGCGCGAGCGGGTGGAGGCGCACGAGCACGGCTTCGTCGTCATCGCCTCGCCCGAGGACCGCTCGAGCCCGTGGTCCGGCGACGCCTTCGTCCGCGACGACGAGCGCTTCACCGGCTTCACGCTCACCCACCTGGCCAGCGTCGCCGGGCTGTGGAACGGCGTCACCGACGGCAGCGTCGAGCTGATGAGCCGCGAGTCCGACGGCGGCGACTCCGTCTGGATCTCGCGGGTGTTCCTCAACGCGGTGCTGACCGAGTCGCTCGGCCGCCGCGTCGCGGCCGGAGTGCTCGAGAACGCCGCCCGCCCGGACTCGCTGCTGATCGACCCCAGCGTCAGCCCGCCGCCGCCCGGCACCGCCTACATCGACGACGGCCAGATCGCCGGCTACGTCGAGAGCATGGTCGCCGGCGCGCTGCGCCTGGACGGCGGCGCGCTCACCTACGACTCCGCCGGCTCGCTCGACGTGCCGGAGCCCGAGCGGATCGGCTTCTGGGCGCAGATCGGCCGCTTCTTCGCCTTCTCGGCCGGCAAGCTCGTGCAGATCCCGCGCTGGGCCGTGCTCTGGATCACCTCGAGCGCGAACCGCTCGGTGACCCGCGCCCTGCACACCTCGCAGGGCTCGGCCGTCGTCGGGGCCGACTACGACGAGGTGCTGGACGTCCGCGACCGGCTCCTGGTCGCCGACCTCGAGCACCTCCGCGACGACGAGGGCCGCGCCCGCGCCGAGGCCGACGCGCCCGCCGCGATGGCGCACGTCCGCACCACGCCGCAGCTGTGGGCGGGCCTGCGCGAGCTGGTCTTCGGCGCGCTCGACGGCAGCGCGGACCTCCGCGACGCGGGCTTCGCGCCCGTCGAGGGAGCTGTGCCGGTGTTCGGGCGGGTGGGCGACGTGCTCGCGCTGCCGGACGACCCATGGGTGTCGTCGGGGTACGACGTGCCGCCGGGGTTCCCGGAGCGGGTCGACTGGTACGCGCTGGCGATCGCGGATCCGCGGGAGCGGCTGCAGAACTGGGTGTCGGCGTCGGAGGCGGCGGCTGCGGCGGCTGCCGCGCAGGTGCCGGTCGAGGCCGGCGCCGCCGCTCCCGAGGCTGCTGAGGAGCCCGCCGCGCAGGAGTCCGAGGCCGGGCCCTCCGACTCGGCCGCGTTCGCGCCGCCCGCGCAGGAGACGCTCGTCGAGGGCGAGGCCGCCGAGCAGCGGACCGTCGTGCAGATCGAGGTCCCCGCCGAGGAGGCTCCCGAGCCCGTCGAGCCGCCCGTGTCCGCCTCCGACGCCGAGGCGCGCCGCTCCCGCCGCCTGCAGGCGCTCGGCGAGTACGACCTGTGGGCCGGGCGGCAGAGCTCCTCGTTCGTCTGGCGCTTCCTCGACCGGATCGGCGCCGAGCGCCGCCGTGCCGAGGACGAGGTCGCGTACCTCAAGGGCGAGATCGACGCGATCCGCCCGCAGCGCCCCGGCGAGCTGCTGGGCCTGCGCCGCGAGTTCCACCGCACGCTGCTCGTCGGCTGGGTGACCGTGCTGTCGCTCGCGATCGTGGTCGGCGTCGGCATCTGGTTCGTCAACGACTACGCCTCGCGGCAGCCCGCCGGCTCCTTCGATCCCGGGCTGATCACCTCTGTGCTCTTGTGGGTGCTGGTCGGCCTGGCCGGTGCCGGGGTGCTGATCACGCTGATCTCGCTCGTCCGGTACCACGCGGGCTGGTCGCGCTTCGAGCGGCGGATACAGATCGAGCGCACCCGCCTCGCGCACTACGGCCGCAGTGCCCGCCGCGCCCGCGAGGAGGCCGCGCGCCTGCGCTCGGTGCACCGTCAGGCCGTCGAGTGGCTGGTGCTGCTGTCCAAGGCCGTGCACCGTCCATGGCACGTGCCGCCCGTCTGGCTGCAGCACGAGACCTTCGACGTGGAGCGCGGCGCCATGCCGTTCGCCGTGCGCCTCGCGACCGTCAGCGGCGAGGAGACAGCGGCCGTGGCCCGCATGCGCGCCGCGATGACCTCCAAGCTCGTCCGCCGCGGCTGGCGGCACGAGGCCTTCGAGTCGCTCGTGCAGGAGATGGCCGCCGACTACGGAGCCGGCCAGGGCTTCGGCCTGTCGACGCTGGACGAGGACCTCCCGCACTCGTCGAACCACACGCGGCGGATGCTGCTGCGCGCCCTCGACGACGAGTCGCTGCTCACCCGGATCGCCGCCCCGCGCCTGGCCGACATCGTCGCCTCCGTGCAGCGCGACGAGGAGGCGATCGCCCGCCCGCGGGTCCGCCCGATGGGCACGAATCCGCTGAACGCGCTGCGCCGCCCCGAGGACTTCGAGGGCGTCGAGCTCGACGTGCCGTGGGACGACTTCCTGCTCGACTCGCTGACCCGCGCCGACCCGATGACCCCGGTGAGCGCCACGGTGCTGACCGAGCTGCAGGTGGGCGAGCGCTACCACGAGCGCGTGACGAGCTTCCTCGTCGCGCCGTCGCGGCTGCAGGAGCGGCTGCGGTTCGACCCGTCGGCGCCGATCCACGTGGTGCCGTTCGAGGCGTCGACGGGGTCGCCGGTGGATCTGGTGTGGCGCGTGGATGTGGTCGGGCCGGTGCCGCGCGCGGCGATCCGGCTGTGGGACGGGGCGGTGCGGGCCTCGGCGCCCGTCGTCCCGGCTGACGGCGACACGGGGGTGTAGTCGGTGGTCGGGTGGCCGCCGCCGCCGCGGCCCGGTGGGGTGCGGCGGGTGGGGGCTCCGGGGCTCTCGCGGGGTGCTGGGCTGCCGGGGGCTCCGGCCCGGTATCGGCGGGCGCGGCGGGCGCCGTGGTGGGTGTGGATCGTCGCGGCGGTCGGTGTGGCTGCGGTCGCGTTCGCGGTGGTGGGCGTGGGGGAGACGGTTGGGGTTCTCGGTACGGGGTCTGCGTCCGGAGTCGCTGCTGGTCCTGCGTCGACCGCTCCTGCTTCGACCCCTGCCGCGACGGTCACTCCGTCCGCCGTTACCGCGACAGCTGCGCCGACCGCGTCCGCGTCCGTGCCATCGTCACCGCCGGCGGACTCCGCCGACCCCGCCGCGCTCGCGCTGGCGACCCTCGCCGCGCTCCCCGTCGACGACGGCCGCGCCGACGTCCCCTACGACCGCGACCTCTTCGGCGAGTCCTGGAAGGACGTCGACCGCAACGGCTGCGACACCCGCAACGACATCCTCGGCCGCGACCTGCTCGACCCGGTCTTCAAGCCGGGCACCCGCGACTGCAAGGTCCTCTCCGGGACCCTGGTCGACCCGTACGACGGCACCGCGGTGTCCTTCGTCTCCGGGAGCGACACGTCCCGCCTCGTGCAGATCGACCACGTCGTCGCCCTCGACTGGGCCTGGCACCACGGCGCCTGGGCGTGGACGGACGAGCAGCGCCTGCTGTTCGCGAACGACCCGGCGAACCTCGTCGCCGCCACGGACGACACGAACCAGTCCAAGAGCGACGCCGGCCCGGGGGAGTGGCTGCCGCCGGCCCCGGAGCTGCGCTGCGGGTACGTGGAGCAGTTCGTGGGGGTGCTGGGGGCGTACGGGCTGGGGATCGGGGTGCAGGACCGGGAAGCGGCGGAGGCCGTGCTGGTCGGGTGCTGATGCGCGCCGGGGCTGTGCCGCCCGCGGAGCCTGCGCGCCCTGCTCGGCTAGCCTGAGCGGCACTATGGCCTTCGACTCGGACGCGGACTGGGATGACCCGGACCCGTTCGATCGGCCACCGCGTCGGCGCCGTAGGCGCCGCCTGTCGGCCGGCGAGGACCGCGTCACCGCGATCCTCCTGCTCGTCTTCCTGCTCGTGCTCGGCGCGCTCCTTTTCGTCTTCGTCCTCATCGAGAACCTGACCTTCGACGCGAACCGGGTGAACAACCGCCTGGACGGCGTCTCGGTCCTCGGCGAGACGATGTGGATCGTCCCTGGAGCAGTGGGCCTCTCCGCCCTTGCGACGCTGGTCGCACTCCTTCGCCCCGACAGGTCCCGCCGTATCTGGTGGATCCCGGTCGCTGGAGCGGCGGTCACCGTCGTGGCTTTTCTGATCGCCTCAGGGATCGTGATCGTCGCCGGACGATGACTGCAATGATCAACAGCTGTGCTCGCGGTCCGCGAGGCACCACCATTAGGCATGCTCGGGGCTCGGCGGAGCGGATTGACCTGGCATTTCACAAATGGTCGGGCTGTGCAGGCGCTCGCGGTATCGGAACGGTGCCTGCAACTGCCGAGGGTGCAGGACGAATCAAAGCCGGCGGTCGGGCGGCGGACGGGCCCGCGTAGAAGTCGCTTTCGAGTCGAACGAACGATCGGTCGAAGCTTTGGTCGATGACACGAGCGATGTTCACCGACGGTTCGCTATGCCTCTTCATAGTGTCTGATGCATGCCCGCCTTCACTCCGCTCGAACTCTCACTCGAACTCGACGTACCGGAGAAGCGGATCCGTGATCTTCTGCGGCAGTCCTTCGGACTGGTCGATGTCGAAGATGACCGGTGGGAGCTCAGCGATGAGCAGGCCGATGCCGTCCGTCACCACTTCGAAGGCTTCGATCTCGTTCCGGGCGACAAACTGCTCCGACGGGAACTTCACGCGCGCTTCGGTGGGGACTGGCAGAGGGGGATCTCCACTCCGGCGAATCGCCAGAACATCTTCGTCTTCTCCGATCCGGTTCAGGGGCCCAAGTACGGCTATGACGCCTATGAAGGGCCGACTCCCGAGGGCGGCTTTCTGTACACAGGCGAAGGACCGAAGGGACACCAGGACCTCAATCACGCCAATCGCGCGCTTCGTGACGCCGAGAAGAACGGCATTCCCGTACGACTCTTCACAGTCGACGGCACTACCGTCACGTTCGTCGGCACCTTCGTGCCTGATTCGCCTCCCTTCACTTCACTCGAGGTCCCGGACGCGACAGGGGCCCGAAGGCAAGCGCTCATCTTCTCCTTGTTGCCTGTCGACGCGGACCTCGGACTGGCTGCACCGAGGAACGAGACCCTCCCGGGTTTGGAGATGTTCGAATGGCGTGAACCCGACTTCAGCGAATTGTCGTTGCCAGGTCCGGCGTCCGATGAGCTGCGAACGGCATCGCGACTCGAGTTCGAGTTGCAGTACGCGTTCGGCCAGTGGCTCGTTGCGCAGGGAACCCCACCTCAGGGGCTGAAGTTGCGAGTCGGTCCCATTCAGATACAGCCAGACCTCTTCGTACCTTCGCGCCGATGGATCGTCGAGGCGAAGAAGTCGACTGCTCGGTCGCACGTCAGGATGGCGATCGGTCAGGTACTCGACTACGTGATGGTCGCGGCGGAGCACGACCTCGACGCGATTCCGGTCGTCCTGCTGCCCGGCCGGCTCTCCGACGACCTCCAGAGACTCGTCAGAAGTCTCTCGATCGTCGTCGTGTCCCGGACGGCGTTCGGTTTCGAGATCGTCGACTAGAACCGATCGCTCCGGTCCGAGCTCGCCGAGAACGAAGCGAAGAGGCGGTTGAAGGACATCTACTGTCAGCGGGCTCCGGCGATGGCTGCGGCCTGAGCTGCGGTGACGAGTGGCTCGAAGAACCCGTTCTTACCCACGAGAGAGTTCCGGTCGAGAAGAAGGTTCATCGACTCGCATGATGTCTCCGGCGCCATGAGGCAGGAGTGGCATGCGGCAAGATTCAAACCGTCGATGCTCTGTGGCGAGGACTCGGCACACACCGGATCGTTGGCACACCAGCTCATGGACGTCAGGGCGTTGACGATCGACTCCGGGAGTCGATCGCGCTCGCCTTCTCGGGCGAGACCCCCGAGCGTGCCGGCAGTACCTCCGGTGGTCGTGTAAACGAGGACGCCGTAGTCGCCTTGTGCGGCGTAGACCCGCTCCCGGAGGGCAGGGGCGGTGTATCCGGCAGTGTGGGCGAGTCGAGCCATCAGGACGTGAGCGAACGAGTGCAACATCAAGAACTGCGGTGTGGCGGCGGCGAGCCGTGACCGGAGATTCGAATCGTCGCGGTTCCGCTGGAGCATCCCGTAGCGATCGGCGCTCGATCGGCGGCCCGCCCACTCGTCGATGGGCGCGGACTCGAAACGGATGAAGACGCCTTCTCCGTAGTTCTCGACCGCCGGCAGCCAGCTCTTGAAGATCTCCGACCGGGGCACGGAGGGTACGAGGGCCGCATCGGGCTTGTAGCGCCGGAACCCGATCGACGCGCGGACCTCGCGGAGACGATCGACGATGACAACACCGTCGAACGTTCTCGTCAAGACCTCGCCGACCTCGCCTGCCCCTGTTATCTCATCGATGCGTGTCACGAAGTCCGACGTCGAAGCCGATCCTTGGCGTGCCGCGTTGAACGCCTCGAATTCTTCGTCGAGGATGCTGCGGCTGATTCGTGCATGGTCGAACGCAGTGGTGCCCGTCCGAGCCGCGAGGACCGTCTCGACGGAGACGTCGAGGTCGTCTGCGATGAACTGAGCGATCTGGTTGATCTTGAGCGGTGCCTGAGCCGCGAGGAGTGCATCGTGCATGAGGTGCGATTGGATCGAGTCGGACGCGGTCTCCGCTCTGGACGCGACCCACGGTATGTCGATCGCTGAAACGACGTCCCCGAATCTGACGTTCGTCGCGCCGCGCTGCTGAGCATCGAGCGGTTCCGCGCAGCGTGTCTCGACCCGGCCGCGCTCCCACGGCTGTCGCCCGCTGCAGTTGAAGCCGTCCCTCGCGAGCGTGTTCTTGTTCAACTCCCCGAGTGAACGACTGCGGCCGCAGTCGCATACGACCTGGAGCGCGGAGAGCCCGGCGCCCCTGCCGCTCGTGACGAATCTCAGCTTCGGGCTAGCGCAGACCTCCGCCGGCCGGTGAGACCAACGGTCCCAAGGCACGTCTTCGGCATGACCTCGGGTCGTGCAGAGCAGGACGAAGCGCATCGGTACCAGCCGACCGTCGCAGTCCGGACACGACGGTGCTGAACCGGCCTTGGTGTTGTCGGTGACCTTCCATCTGTGCATCAGGCTGCAGCGATCACAGAACATCCACGCGGGGAACCGGGTGAACTCGAGAGCTCTCCGACCGTCCTTCTCCTGATCGTCGTAGCTCGGGGCGGAACGCAGTTCCTCGACCTTTCGACCGTCGATCCCGAGCTTCTCGACGAGGCGGGGGCAGTCGACCGCCGGGAGCTGGTGCGGGGGCGGCCAGGCTTCGCCTGTCGGCGCCATGAAAGATTCTCCGAGGATGTCCACGATGGCGCCGGGCCCGAAGGGCGCGATGGTTTCGGTGAGACGCAGAGTGCGCGCCTCGATCACACTTTTCGGCGACCACTTCTTCCCACTCTTGATCGCCATCACTTCTCTCCCCATGCTCTGACGCGGACGACCGCATCGACGGTTCGCATCGAATTCATCGCAGCCCAGCCGATCCCTGATTCGTCGAAGTTCTTCAGCAGGCGCTCGTCCGGCTCGTCCGACTCGTAGAGAAGGTCTGCGTTCTTCTCGCGCGCAGTCGCCGCACGACGACCCCACTCGACGCCGGCGGCGGCGAGCTCCCGGCCGGCTTCTTCGAGTTCTCGCGGATCGGCCACGGCTATGTGGTCGAGGATCAGGGCGGACGCCTGCTGTGCCACCGCGGAGTCGACCTCGTACTCGCGCGCCGCTTCGTTCTGCCGCAGCGAGAGCTGTCTCACCAGCATCGCGTAAGCGGCTCGTAGCGACCGGTGCCGCGCCTGCAACGACCAGGGTGTCACCGACGCGGGTTCGACGAAGCGGTAGTACGAGTCGTGGTACGGACCGAAACCTTCGTAGACGGATCGATCACGGGGTTTGTGGCTGCGGAACATGGTGATGACGATGCCCGGCACGGTTCCGCGCCCGACGCGGCTGGTCGCCTGAATGTACTCCGAGGTCGACTTGGGATGTCCGTTGACCAGCATCAGCCCGAGCCGATCGACGTCGATACCGACGGACAGAATGTTCGTAGCGGCAAGTGCGTCGATCACGCCGTCTGAGTCGGGTCCCTCGCCGAGCCTGTTCAAGAGCTCGATCAGCTCCGAATCGCGCACGTTGCTGTTCAACTCCTCGACGGCATAGCTTCGAACCGCCGACGACTCCAGATCAGCACGACGGTCGAGATCGCTCTTCACGTCGTCGCGGAGGATGGTGACGGTGCGCCCCAGCTCCCGAAGACTGTTGTGGTACAGGACGAGCGTCCAATACGCGCTTCTCTGCGCGCCGGTGAGGCCTAGCGCATCGGGAGCCAGGCCTGCCTCGATGGCGAGACGGCCGAGCGCCCAAGCCGGGCTGTGGGCCTGCGGCATGATGCCGACGTAGGTACGGCCGGGGCGCTCCAGGTCGGGCTCGGCGAAGAAGCTGTCATCGGCGTTCAAGCCGCTCGGAGGGAAGACGGCCGTTCGCGGACGAGCGAAGATCCCGCGCACCTGCTCAGCTGCAGCGCGAACAGTCGCAGACGACGCGACGATCTTCGGTGGCCGTCCACCGGACGAGAGCATGGCGGAGATCGCAGCCTCGTAAGTACCGACGACCGTTCCGAGCGGTCCGGAGAGGAGATGCAGCTCGTCCTGGATCACGAGGCTGGGTGGACGGTTCTGCGTCCCGAGGCCCAAGAGTGTCCCGGCGGTCGAAAGACGTGAGAGACGAGCGAACTTGTCGACCGTCCCGACGACCATCGTCGGTGGGAAGGCGTACATGGCTTCATCGACGACCTGTACAGGCAGGCGCTCGACGAAAGGGCACTCGGCCCGAGTGCAGTGGATCCGAAAGGACGAGTTCGTGGCATCGAAACCGTAAGCGCTCGGATCGAAGCTGCGTTCCTGCGGGACGAGTGGCGTGTCGCACCACGGACAATCGCGGATCTGGAAGTTGTTCTGAGGTCTCTGCTGGCCGACCAGCTGTGCCAACCGCTCCTTCGCCTGCGCAAAAGTGTTCGGGGTGGCGTTCTTTCCCACCCAGAGGCCGACAGAGAAGGCCGCACTGCCTCGGAGCTGAGGCTCGTCGAGTCTCATCAGCTCGAGAGCGCAGATCAGCCGAGCCGCGCGTTGGAACTGTTGCGCTGTCAGAAGTCGCATCGTGTAGCGAGTCAGCACGGCCGTACCGCCTCCGTGGAGGGGCTCGACGAGTCGTCGGCGGATCATCTCGAGCGCGGCGAGCCCGAGGTAGGCCTCGGTCTTGCCGCCGCCCGTCGGGAACCAGATCAGGTCGACGAGATCCCGGTCCGAATGCCCGGGGCTCGTCGTCGAGGACACGCTCAGAAGGATGAACGCCAGCTGGAAGGGGCGCCAGGCGGGCTCTCTGTCCGGCTCGGGGGGTAGGCCGCGAAGCATCTGATCTCGCATCGCACGGTTCGCGAGCTGGAACGCGTCGAAGATCGTTTCGTCAGAGGCGAGGAGAGCGACGCCCTCGGACATGCGCTCGTGAGCGGAAGTCATCTTGTTCAGTAGCGACGCGGCCGCACGCCGATCGTTCAGCGTGTCGGCCTCTTGCCTGCGCTCCTCCACCCATGCGGAGTACTCGTCGACGAATCGGCGGAGGCCTTCGACGATCGTCGAACGCGCATTTTCCCTGTCTGCGAGGACACCCAGTCGGAGAAAGGTGTCGGACGATTCTCGTGCCTTGATGGCAGGTACCGTCTTCACCGGAACAGTGACCGAACGGAGACCAGTGGGGCTGCTCCCTGACTCGTCCCATTCGACGGAGACACCGTGTCCGACGCCGTAGGTTCGCCGGCCGCGGTAGCGCAGACGCAGCTCGTCCTCCTCAGGATCGCGAGTGAAGGAGACGGCTTCAGGGTACGGATGGAGATCGCCTCCTGCGATCTCGCAGCTGAAAGCCGCCTGGAACAGGCAGTCAGCGCTCGCAGACTTCGCCTCGCCCTCCTCCACCTCTCGAGCGTTCGCGAGGGAGACGGTCGTGAGGGTCAAGCCCGCGAATCGGCGATTGCGCCAATCGACGCGAGCCCGACCGTTGAAGACGTCTGCGGAGCCGGCGGGATCGTTCGAAGGTACGGACACGACTGCCGGCGACAACGGGGAGCGGCGCCAACCGTCGCCCTCGACCGAATACAGCGCCGCTTCGACCCGGACGGCGATCGATCCGCCGTCGTGAAGGAAGGACATACCCATGGTGCTGGGAGCCCACCCGAAGGCACTGGTGAGATCGAGACCGTCGTCGGCTTCCTCGTCGTCCATGCCGGAGTCACCCCCCGTCTCCTCGTCCGGGAGGAGGTCCGATCGGACGACGGCATCCTCATCGGTGGAGACCGCAAGGCCGGTGCGGCCGGTGCGCTTCTCCGTGGGATAAAGCGTTCCGACGAGGTAGGCGTAGACGGGATCCTGGTCGAGCAGCTCGACGGCTCCACCCGCCGGGCCCAGCCATGCCGCCCGAAGCCGATCCACCACGGCGTTGCGGCTCTGCTCCATCGTCGGCTGCGTCTGCGCTGCAGTCATGACCGGTCCTCCCACAGGTAATCGAATTCCGTATAAGCAAGGTCGATGCCGAACTGATCGAAGGTGTCAGCGACGTTCACGATCGTGCAGATGTCCGTTCCGCCGTTCTTGTGGCCACGAAGGCCACGGCCGACCATCTGGATGTACCGGTTGGGGCTGAAGGTCGGGCGCGCGATGTAGAGCGCTCGCACTGTCGGAGCGTCGAAGCCCTGGGTGAGCAGGTCGCAGTTGATGAGGAACTGAGCCTCACCGGACTTGAACCGTTCGACGGCCGCACGTCGCGCAGGTCGTCGCATCCCCCCGTCCACCGATTCCGCCGAGCGACCTTCGAGGCGAAGTAGTGCAGCCATCGTGTGTGCGGACGCCACTGAAGGCGTGAACACGAGTATCGGCCAATCCGTGGGCTGAGCGAGAAGGTCGTCGAGCAGCAGCTGCGTCCGCTCGAGGTCGGCGCCGATCCGTTCCAGGAGGGAGCGGTTGACCTCCTTCAGCTTCTTGAGATCGGCGAGCTCCTGATCCGTCGCCTCGTAGTCGCCCCCGGCGAGCACCCGATGATCGATGTCGGAGAGGACGCCACGGGAGCGCAGTTCGCTGACGGCGGTTTCGGCGGGGAACGCTTCGAGACGACGTTCGCCGAAGCGCTGAGCCAAGGTCCTGTTGTTCTCTACACCCCGGCCCTTGAACGCCGTCGCTGTGAGACCGAGGAGCGTGCGCGAGGTCTGCGACGCGGTGAGTCCGAGCCAGGAGAGGATCTCCGTATATGTTTTGGAGGTAGCCGTATGGGCCTCGTCGATGACGACGAGAGAGGGATCCGAGAGCCACTGCAGTCGAGACGCCGACCTACTGATCTGACTACTCACCTTGTCGTCGATCGCCACGACCAGTTGGAAGTCCGCATCGGCCTCCTCGACCGCGTAATCACCCCAGAAGCGGCTGATCTCGAGGACGCGAGCATCGCCGAGAGCTCTCCAGACGTCGGTCCAGGTCTGAATCGCCTGCTCGCACAGCTCTTCGGACTGCGCGATCCATAAGATCGGGCCGCTGAGCTCGCCGGCCAAGATCATCCGGATGACCGCTTCGACGCTCACTCGGGTCTTGCCTGCGCCTGTCGGCAGCGTCAGGAGGGCCCGCTGCGGTACTCCTGGCGCCATGACGAGCTCGCGGATCTGAGCAGCCAGGTCTTCCTGGAAGTCGTGCAGTCCGGAGAGCTCGATCTTTCCCTGGATCTGGACCGACCTCGGCTTCGAAACCTGCTGCGAGCCTGCGAAGGCGATCGGAAAGCCGAGATTCTCGACGAATCCGCGAGCCGCGTCGGTGCCGGCCCAGGTCTTGGGGACGCCGTCCAGATCGTCGAGTCGCTTGCGGAGAACCCAGAGTGCATCGTCTCCGTGTATCTCGAGGAAGATCTCGGCGACGCGGACATCCGGCTGTTCGCCTTGACGTTCTTCGACGACCTCCAGGAGCCCCTTCGGAAGCTCTTCGCGCAGGGCCTTCACTCCGGCCAGGAGAAGAAGGCGCTGGGAGTCCGTCTCAGCCGCACGACACAGGTTCACCAGCTCCGTCTTCCGCAGGCTCTCGTCCTCGTGGAGAACCCGCGCGGCGTCGTTCGCGCTCAGACCGAGCCCTACACCCTTGAATATCTCGAGAAGAGTGTCGATACTGTCCAGCTCCGAATCGATGAAGATGGTGAGTCGATCGTCTGATAAGGCACGTCGCAGCCTTTGCTCTGTGCTCCCGTGAGGCCCGGAGAGGCGCCGCACGATCCTCGGGCTTCGTGCGACCTTGACGTTCTCGAGCTTCGCGTAGCGGAAGCGGAGTGAAGGGTGCATGTCCTCGACGAGCTCCGGAGGGGTCCCCGGCTCGATGTCGATCGATTTCGCCAAGGCGACTTGCGCCTCCTGCAGGCGCCATCTGTCGGCGAGCGATTCGACGCCGGGGACGTTCGCGGGCAACCAGGCGATCTCGAGCTCGTCCAGGTCGGCGATGTCCTCGCTCTGAGCGACGAAGACGGATCCGGTCGGGACCCAGGTCACCGAGCCTCGGCTGAAAGCGGGGATCCGTGCGGGGCGGGACTTCAAGCGGCCGGCGACTGCGACGACAAATTCGACCAACTGACGCTGATCGAGCTTGGAGCCCGGCTCGATGACATCGGGCGAGAACGACCGGAGGAGCAGCGCATCAGCGACGTCGACCAATTGCTCCGGAGCTTCGAAGAACTCCGACATCTTCGCGTCCGCCACCGGCAGGAACGCACCGAATCTCATGAGGCCTGCGCCGACGAAATCACCGGGGCGACGGATCCCGTTCGAAGTCTTCACCCGCCCGTGGGTGCTGAGCACCCAACGTTCGAAGGAGAAGTGGGCGGCGGACGCCTTTTTGCCTCCGACAGCGACCGCGGTGTAGCGGTGCCTCGCCTCCGCACCTCGCCCTACCAGCTCGTGCGTCCATGTCGCGGCGTCTCGCGGGGCGTCCACCAGTCCGGGCAGGATGTCCAGCGGACCGAGCGTGGTGAGCTGTTCCAGCTCCACCCTGTCCAGGCGCAGGCTCTCGGTACGGAAGGCTTGGACGAACTCGGACACGAGCCATGTGCGGTACCCCGCGAAGAGTCCGTCGTTCTCGGCGGCGGCGCGACGCGGAGTCGCCTGGAGACAACCCGCCGCGACGAGTGTGTTCATCGGAACTCCGCCTGCTGCGGCTCGCCGCTCCGGTGGTACACCCGAGAAGGGCGAGGACGCGAAGAGATCCGAAGCGCGTCGGAGCTCTCCGGTCTCCGAGGCGACCTTGATCGAGGCCCGAAGCCGAAGTGTGTCTATGACCTTCGTGGACTCGTCACGGTCAGCATGTTCGATGAGAGACCAGAACATGTTCCAGTCCTTGTCGGGCGACCGATCGCTCAGTCGAGTGACGAGGGCCTTCAGGGCGGTCGTGGCCGAAGCGCTCCTCATTCCCAGCTCGACGAGCCGTGCTCGAACAGAGTCCTCGCGCGCGAATCGGGGATCGACGAACGGGATCCCCTCCGGCGACTCGAACCCGTCGACAGGAAGCAGAGCCGTTGCGACCGCCTGTTCGATGGAGAGTCGGCCCGCGCTGGTGGGAACGATCGAGGCGTGCCGCACTGCATCGTCGCCACGAGTGCGTTTGAGCGCCGCGACGATCTCGAGACAGGCGACGAGCGCTGCCGGTGTTCCGACCGCGGCGAGCTCCTCCAGCCATCTGTCGAGACGGACTTCACCGCCCGTACGTTCGCCCGTCTCTCTCGTCAATGTCCGGAGCCGCGAGGAGCGGGTACGTGTCCGATAGCACCCCGCGTGCGGCGTATCGATCCGAGCCACCTGCTCCTGCCAGAGCGCGACGATCTGCTCCGTCGCAGGTGCGGCACGTCCGTCGTCCTCGTCGGCGGCTTCGGGATAGTTCGAGAACTCACCCGGTGTCCTCAGGACCCCGGACGCGTCCGGAATGATCTCGCGGGACCTCGCGAGTCGAGGGATCGCTTCGGAGAGCCGGTGATCGCCGGGACCGCGGATCTCCCGTCCACGTCCGGGGAAAAGGTCGAGGTGAGCGGCCGGATCCTTCGAGTCCGACGACCGGATCGCCACGTCGAGGAAGAGCTCGGCGCAGACGTCGAGCATCTCCCCGTTCAGCCGGCTCCCGGCGAGCATCGTCGTTCGATCGTCATTGACCTGCCAGGGCGCATTGAAGATGCCGCTGGCTGTCGTGCGATCGCTGAGAGGGAACCACGCCCAGAACTGTCCTAGGGCGGCGCGTGTGCCGGGTGGCACGGCGTAAGAGACCGTCATGGCGTTTCTTCTGGCTGTGTCGGGCAGCGTCGCGAGTGTCTCCGACGAGGGTTCGAACCGCCTCTCGGCCAGAAGCCAGCGGACCTTCTTGCCGTCGGGCCCCATCAGACGGACCTCGCCTCGATCCGCGGCGTCGTCTCGCGTGTGCTTCATCGTGTTCAACGAGCCGTCCGCATTCTGCAGGGATACGACGAGTTCGCGGATCGAACGCATGAAGAGGAGTAATTCGGTGTTCAAGCCGCGCAGCTCGTCCCTGATCCTGGTGCCGCCGGAGACCAGCGGCACTTTGATCACGGTCGAGGCCCAGCCGAGCAGCTCGGCCAGATGCGGATCGTCGGCCTGAGCCGCATCGGTGTCGACCGGCGTCGGGACGCGCATCACGGGCAGACGACCGGATTGCGACTCCATCCCTTCGAAGAGCACGGCGACGTCGTCTCCGTTGAACTGGAACGACGCGTCACGGCTGTGGATCTGCGGGTTGTTCGTGATCCCGAGGAGCGACTTGAATCCCAGACCGAATCGGCCGATCTGTTCGCCGCGCTTTTCGCTGAGAAAGGCCATCGAAACCGCGCGTACGCCGTCACGATTGAACGGAGCCCCCTCGTTGGCACAGTAGAGCGCCCTGTCGGCGACTCGGAACTCGACCCGCCCCGCATCAGTGCCCATGGCATCGGCAGCGTTCTGGAGGAGCTCGCTCACTTGGCGCGTGCCGTACCCACCGAAGCGATAGCTGTCCTCCTGCCGGACGTGTTCCTCCAGCAGATCCCGGTTGCGACGGTACGTGTCGATCGCCGTCGCCTGTAGCTCCAGCACGTATCCGCGCAAGTCCGTCACGTCTTCGTGGTGCACGATCGTTCCCCTCAGCGAAGCAGCACTGCTCATCCGACTCGATGATGACTGAGTGAACCATCAGCCACCGACATAAGACAATTCAAGACATCGATGGAGGCGTTCGAGCCTCCCGCACGGAACCGGGAGGGGAGTGGCCTCCCGCTCGTAGAGCGCGGCATCACTTTCTTCAAATACCGGCGTTCGCGAGTTGTAGCAGGACCATTCGATCGAGCACGTCGATGTCGTGAAGTCCGTAGAAGGCGAGGAGATGCTCCATCCGGCTCGTCTGAGTGTCTTCCGGTGCGAGGCGGGCGGCTGCCAGCGCCTCGCGCAGGGGTACCTCCAGCAGACGTCGCACACCGAGCGGACGCACTCGGAGGTCTGGAGTCCCGACCACTCGTAGTGCTCGCTGGGAGCCCAACCCGGGGAGTTCGAAGTCGTCGGCCTCGATTCGACGTGCTTCGAGCAACGCCTCGATGGCGGAGCCCATCGCCGCGTCTGCGGAACTGAGGATCGATTCGTCCTCGACCGCTCCTGCGATCAGTCGGCGCAGCCTCGACAGCAGAACAGGGCCTTCGATTGCGACGGCGCTCTCGATCATGTCTTCGAGTGCGGAGGTCTCGAGGAGCTGGGTGGCCGAAAGCGCTGCCGGGCGGCTGTAGGCGAGGTAGGACGGTTCGACGAGACCGAGTGCCCGATCGGGAACGTCTGCGTCGGGGACGACCACTGCCGAACCCGCGCCGCTCGCGGCCTGCTGATCCTTCGTGACCGCTGCCGTTCCGGTGACCGCTGCCGTCGAGAGTTGCACCACCTCCTCAACGAGAGTCCTGATCTCATCCGGCTCGAGGGCCGAGGACTGCACGAAGGCGAGGAGTCGCCGAATCCTCTTCGTCGTGTCCCGAACGACAGCTCGGCGCTCGTCGGAGACGTCCGCGAAGGACCGAGCCAGAGCCCGAACCAGGGGGCCGTCACCTCCGATCGATCGCCGTTCGAAGAGCTGATTCAGATCGCTCTCAGAGAGTTGACGGAGAAGCTCCGGTTCTGGGCGGAAGGCCTCACCCTGCCACCAGAGTCGAGCCCACGTGTGACGGGTCAAATCGCTGCCGATCCAACGTTCCTTGTTCTTACGGCCGAAGCGCCACTCCGTCAATTCGGGTAGGACGGCGAACGCGACGAAGGACCAGACGTCGCCGGCGGCCGCCTCCGCGAAAGGGACGTCCACGAGTTCTCTGACGACGAAGGCTGCTTCGCGGTCGAAGCGCCCGAGCGCATCCGACGACGTCGACTCGGGGTAACCGTGGCTCTGCGCGAGCTCCGTCATCCGCTCGCGGAGCCGCGCGAACTCCTGTTCGTCCGCGCGATTACCGATCGCTCGCCACTGCACGTCACGGATGAGGGAGGAGCCGGTCGCCGCCTTAGCGCTCTTCACCCGTTCCCATTCACCGGATGCGGCTGCTCTGCTCAGTCGAGGCCAGATGATCATGCGATCTGCCGCCCTACCCCGAGACCGCGGACCTTGGACATGATCGAAGAACGCCACATGGCCAGTTCCGCCGGAACGGTCGGCACGGATCCGAGATCATCCGCGCGGGTGAGGAGGGAATGCAGGACGTGGCCGACAGTGTCCTCCTCCCACGACGATTCCGAGGTCAGCTCGTGCTGGAGCATCGATGCGGATTCGAGAAGAAGCCCGAGCACGCCCTCTTCGAGGGCGTCGAGCAGCATCCGTTCGCGATCACTCGGGTTGCGAGAGCCGATCGCCTTCGTCAGTTCGGAATCACGCTCATTGATCTGCAGGCGGAATCCCGCCAAGAAGGTCTGGTCCAGCTCCTGAGACGTCTCGAGGTGCCAGCTCGCCTTGTTCGGCAACCGGGTCTTGACGAAGTCGACGATCTCCACCGGGAACATTCCGACGGTGCCCTCGAGCGCGACGGTGAAACGGCGGTCGGTGAGGACGGAGCCCCGTCGACGTGCCGTTCCGGCACCGACATCCGCACGGGGCAACGCCACGACCGCGGTGGTGACCTCGACGTTCCCGTCCAGGCGATCGCCCGGCAGTGTCACGGTGAAGTGAGTGACTCCGCTTCGGGTCAGGGCCTGTCGAGGAGCGGCGGCTCGGAATCGACTGGAGGAGCAGGACCAGGAGACGACGAGCGCCATCTCGTCCAGGCCGAGGCCCGTCTCGGTCTCGACGGCTTGAGGATCCATCTCCACGGAACCGCGGATGATCAGATCCATGGACGGGTCCCACCCCTCGATCTCTTCACCGAGCGGGATCCAGGCGTCCCCGTCGAGGAGATCGGGCAGTGACCACTTGATCGTCCCTGGTCGGGGGGTCCTGTAAGGCGCGACAGAGTCGACCACGTCAGTTGTTCCAATCCACGGACAGGCGTACTGCCGCGTCGTCGATGACAGTGGCGGTCAGCCACCATCTCTCACCGGCGTCGGGAGCCGGAGGAAGTATCGGTCCCACGATGAGGAGATCGTCCTGCTCGCTTCGCCATTCGAATTCTGGTCCGGCCGTCCCCTCCGGTGGGTCCTCCTCCGTTCCACCGCTCTCGAGCACGATCTGAGCGGTGGCGATCACGCTCTGTCCCTCGTCGCTACTCGGCACCTCGACGAGCGCCCGAAGAAAGGCAGTGTCGTTCTCCACGACGATGTCAGGGCCTTCGACGAACCGGGGCTTCGCGGCACGTCTCTTCCGGGACCCGCCACCCCCACCACCGCCTTCTCCTTCGCTACCGCCGCCGGTGGTGCTCGAGCCGTCCGCGCCGGCGCCGGTACCGGAGAAACTCCTGGTCACCGAACCCAGGCGAGCTGCGAGGCGGCCTAGACCGGCTGTCTCGGAGGTCGCCTTCGACGCTCGCCGCGGGTTCACCTCGTTCTGGATGCGCGCGCGGAGGAACGGACCGAGATCACGGACGACGCCGAGATCTGTACCCCGAAGACCGGCGAGGACCCACGCATCGTGTGTCGGCGGCTCCGCTCGCCCGAAGACCTCGTCCGCTTCTTCGGACCCGATGAACACACCGGCGTAGCCGAATCGCGGATCAGGATGTTCCTCGCCGACGAAGTAGTCGACCACGAGCTCGACCCGCCTCATGCGGGCGACATGACGCCTCGGACCTTCGAGAGGGCAGGCAGCGCCGAACTCCTCAGAGTCGGAGGGCTGCGCCTCCGAGATCTGGAGAGCCAACACGCCTACGTCGAACGGCTCGCGCTTCCGCTCGTACTTCTGGCCTTCCTGTCGGCGGGCCTTCTCGAGAGCGATGACGAACGCCTGCATCGAGGGGATCCGATCGGCGGACGGGACCTGCTCGACCAGTCCATCGACACTCGTCGAGAGGAGAACGACGCCCTCCTGAGCTTCGACCGTCTTCGGCCACAGGTGCCACACCATCGATGAGCGCAGGTATGCGATCGCCTCTTCGACCGTGCGGTCTCTGTCCGAGTCGAACATTCCGAGGCTCGGATCGATGATGATCACGTCCGTGCCGTGCTCTCCCTCGGCGAAACCGGGAAGACCGAGTTCGGAGGACAGAGCTGCAGCCTCTTCACCGGTGACCGGGTCGGGAACGCCGCCCACGATGTCACCCCACCAGTGACGCCCGGTGTAGACCTCGTCGCCGTCTTCCCACTTGTGCGTCATTGCCGCACCCATGACGCGCCGCCCCGCCTTGCGGTCGACCGCGTGAGTATCGACGAGGATCGCGCTCGCCTTGCTCACCGAATAATAGATGCCCTTCCCGAAACCGTAGGTGCCCCCACCCAGGGACTGATTGCGGGGTTCTCCGACGTTGCGGAGGAACTGGACGAAGTCAGGGCGTTCGTCCTGCTCTACACGGAGATCGGCGCGGGCGGGACCACCGAGTCCGACCGTCCCTCTATCGCTCACGGTCATCACCAGAGTGTCGGCGTTCCACTCGGTCGAACCGAAGAGACCGCTCGCGCTCGGAAGATTCGACTGGAAGCGATCCCGCCACACGTCCGCGCGGTCCCCGAGGCGTGAGATGTCGATGTTGAATCGCACTTCTCGGCCGGCCCGAGCATCCCAGCTGTTCTGCGCGGCTTCGCGAGCCAGGACGGTCAGCGGGTCGAGCCGGGGCTGACCGAGTTGCTTCTTGATGCCGTCGGCGGCCGCCGATCCTTCGGGCGCGAAACGCTGCGACCACCACTCAGGCATGGAGAACCTCTTTCAGGAGTGTGTCGAGATCTTGTCCCGAGCTGTAGGGCAGGAGAGCCGCCGTCCGAAGGGAATAGCTCACTCCGGAGAAGTCCTCCGAGGACGCACCTTCGGACACAGTCAAGCGTGGTGTGTCACCGGTGACCCGAATCACGATCACGAAGCCGGTGACGAATCGCGCGAGAGTGCTGTCGTCCTGCTCCAGGTCGAGGCGAGCCGCGGACAGGGGGCCACGGAGATCGACGCCGTACCGATCGCGTAGGCGTCGCGCCGTCTCGACGACTGTCGCCCCGTCATCTGCTTCGGAGACTTCGACCAGAGCGAGATGAAGGCTCTTCGCCTCGTGTTCCGACAGCTGCTCGAGCCCGTGTATCTCGACGGTCGCGGCACCGGCCAGAGCTTTGACCTCTATGCAGTCGCGAGCGAATTCGAAGTCATGCGGTTCTCGGAACGGGCCGCGCCAGGACGGGATCGAAGTCGCGTCGATGCTCAGGGCGTGCTCCAGCAACATCAGCTCGGCTGCGAGACCCATCTGCTCGATGAACGAAAGCCCTTTCGTGCGCTGAAGAGCCAGAAGGCGCCGCCAACGATCGACGGCGTCCAGCGCTGCCGCGCCGGCCGTTTCGAGCGTCTCGATCGAGTCGGTCACCTCATCGATCAACAGGTCGAATTCACCGTGCACAGAGACGTCGGTGCAGGCGATGTCGAGGACGAGGCCTGTCTCGTCGCCGAAGGCCAGGGGCAACACGTCGAAGACCACCACCTCGCCGTTCTGCGGAAGCTGCTTCGGTCTCACCTTGAGCGGAACGAGGAGATGGCGGTGACCTTCGTCGTCGAGGGCGGCACGCACGTGCCTAGCGCCGACCTTTCTGAGTAAGTAGGACTCGAAACGGCTCTCGGAGGGGCGGCTGAGCACGGCCCAAGCGCCGGCCGTCGAGGATCGGGGACTCACGCGGGCGATTCCGTCTCCGTGTCTTCATCGATACCTTCCGCAAAGTCGTCCGGTGTCTCGATCTCCATCGCGGACAGATCGACGGACACCTTCGAAGCAGCGACTCGGAGTTCTGGTGAGGACTGCGTGGGGAAGACGACTCCCATGCCGACGGGCACTTCGACCGCGTTCATCGACAGGCGTTGCCGCTGCTGGCCGCCTTCTGCGCCCCCATCGGGATCGATGAAATAAAGCACGAGAAGACCTCGGTGCTTCAGGACATCATCCTCATTACGACGCACATCCAGTTTCTTCTCGGCCAGCTCACGTGCGTTCGCCCTGGTGATGTCCAGGTCGAGTACACGATCCTCCTTGCTCATCAGTGTCTTGATATCCGCGCGTCCCGGGTGCGGGTAGTCCTTATCGTCCACCACACCTCGTGTCACCATGCGGACGCTCAAATCGCCGACGGTCGTCTCCTTCCCGTTCGGAGACTCCACGATCGCAACGGACCACCTGTGGAGCGAGCCCTCGGATGCGGCGTTGCTACGGGCGATGTATTCGCTCATCAACGCCGTATCGACATCTTTGGAGTCTCCATGGACGGAGTAGGCGTCGAGAAAACGCTGGACGAGGTGCACGGGGACGTCACGATAGAGCCGAGCTCCGATCCTGCTCGTCTCCATGGTGAGGTCCTCCTCCGCGCAGCTCCTCAACAGATCGACGGCAGCAGTCAGATTCTGCGAGAGCCACTGCTTGTCGCGGTTGCGGAAGTACCTGGTCTGGAAGCGACGACCTTCGAACGAGACGAACAGGGGGGACGCTGCTCCCATCTTCGCAGTGATTCGTAGCGCCGGATGGGTGCTGATGCGCACCGCCGCCTGTTCCGGGGTGATGTCCTCCCGCTGGAAGCGGTCGATGTCGTCCCGCATCTCGTACTCGACGCGGGACAGATGGCGGAAGTTCTCGCGCAGCTCGCCCGTCATCCAGATGCGAGGGAGCTCCTCGTACCCGGTCCGGTAACCGAACCACCGCCCCATCTGCATCAGAGTGTCGTAGGTACCGGCAGCTCGGACGAAGAAGCTCACAACGAGGCCCTCGAGTGTCAGGCCGCGCGAGAGGGTGTTTCCGCCGACGGCGATGACGACCTGTGATGCTTCTGCGTTGTAATCGAGTCGGTCAGTGCTGCGGAAGTTGTCGAGTACGACTCTGGAGTCGTCGACAGCGCGTCGGAGGAACGGCAGGATCTCCACGAACGTGAATACTGCGCGATCGGCGGAAGTGGGCGGCACCCGGTGGCTCTCGCGTTCCCAGACCTCCTCCAAACGTCTCGCGGTTGCCGAGTCCTCTTTCGCGAGCCCGTCCGCGGTTCCAGCGCGATACTCCTCGATCATCGGCTTGAAGGCTTCGTGAACCGATGTTTTGACCGAGGTGTGCACCAGCATCGAGCTGTGGCCGAGGTCGCCACGAGCGCGACGCACCGCGGTCGCCAGCCAGAACCAATCGAGCGCGTCGGCGAACCCCGCTGTCAGCTCCGGTTCGAATGAGGCCGCGTCCTTCGTCCCGGGTCGAAGCTTGGCGACGTCGTCGTCGGGCACGATGCGCACCATGTCATAGCCGTCCTCCGGCTCGTCCGAAGGGCCAAGGTCGGAAGTGACGACATCTCGGCCGAAGATCTTTTCCGGTCCGAAGTATCCATCGGGACGCGGCAGGCTGAGAATGAAATCGCGTGGATAGAGGTCGCTGGTGTCATACGGATCGATGAAGACGTTCGCGAACGGGGTGGCGGTGTAGCCGATGTAAGTCGACTTCGATGCGAGCTTGAGAAGGTCGGTGATCAGGGGGTTGATTGTGTTCGTCTGAATGGACGCCTGATCGGCCTCGTCGTCGATGATCAGCATCGGACGCTCCTTGAGTGCCGTGCGGGCCCCGTCGGTTTCGAGCCACTTCTTGAGCTTCCTCAGCACGGACGCGTTCTTCTTCACCACTGCTACACCGGTCTGATGTCCGGAGAGGAGGGCAGCTGCGTCGAACGAGGGGAGCCGGAAGTCGCGATTCAGCTCGGTGAGTCGGAACCAGTCCTTCGCGGGCACACGAGCCAGAGCTTCTTCCAGACGCATCTGCGTCTGCTTCCTAAGGGCGTTGTGAATACCCGAGAGCACGATGATGAGCCCGTACTCGAGGTCGGCCATCTTGGCGGCCGTGGCGAGGAAGTTAGTGGTCTTGCCGCTCTGCACGTACCCGACCACGAGCCCGCGCGTACTCCAACTCGATTTGTCCGGCCGTTCCGTGTGGGCGACGACCTTGTCCGAGGACTTGTTGACGCTCAGGAGCCTCTCGTCGCTCCACTTCTCCGACTCGAACTGGTGGTAGAGCGCATTCCAGAACTTGTCCTTCGGCGTGGGGCCCGGATACCAGTCGGGACGTCCTGCCGAGATGATGACCGGGCCGCCCCTCTGCACCTTCTTGCGATCCGAGTCGAATCGCTCGCGAAGAGCCGTCAGCGTCTCGACCGGCAGGACGCCGGCCATGGATTCCTCCGCTTCTTCGACACCGTGCTGACGGGCATAGAGGGCGAACATTCCGTAGAACATGTCGGTGCTGATGAGACCACTGATCCTTCGTTGGACGCTGATCTTCGAAGCCTATATCGACGACGGGTGTCGTTCAGAACGGACGAATGCTCGGAAAAGCACTCGGGTCAGAAGAGAGGAACGCGCTCCTCGGGCAGCACCGACGACCGCCCGATCGGGCCAACCACTGCCGGGTCCATCGCCGCCGGCGTCATTCCGTTCAGCACCTCGATGAGCTGGGTCGCGATCGCCGCTCCGAGCGGGATCGGTACCGCGTTGCCGATCTGCTTCGCGATCGCCGTCCTCGACCCGACGAACTTGTAGTCCGTGGGGAATCCCTGCAGGATCGCCGCCTCGTACAAGGAGATCGACCGCATGGCCTCCGGGTGCAGGTACCGCCCCTTCTCGGGCTTGAAGAACTCCGTCCGGATCGTGACCGCGGGCTTGTCCCAGTGCAGCCTGCCCATCACGTCCGCGGAGCCGGTGCGGTGCTTCCGCCAGCAGTCGGCCTGGAGCTCGTACGGCAGATCGAAGCGGTTCCCGCCGGCGGGGATGACTTCGAAGCGCTGAAGCGAAAGAGGTGAGTACTTCCTACTGGTGTGGAGCTCGAGACCGGAGTACGGCCCCTTGAAGATCTTCCCCGCGAACTCGATCGACCGTTCGGTGAGGCTGTTCTCGTCGATGGTCTCGAAGGAGACTCGGTGCTCCATCATCAGCACGTCCCGCACTGTGCGGTGGTTCCCGAGATGGGTGGGGACGGGGAAGCCCGGCGCAGGGAGGTCGCGCCGGTGTCCGATCAGCACCGCTCGCTTGCGCGCCTGAGGCGCTCCGTAGTCCGCTGCGTTCAGGATCCGGCACTCGAAGGCGTAGTCCTCGAGGATCTCGCCTGGCTGGACGGCCGCCTCGAACTCGCGGAACTGTGGCGACTTGGTGAAGGCGGCGACGTTCTCGACGACGAAGTACTTGGGACGGACCCGATGGATCGTCTCCGCGTAGGTCCGCCAGAGGTCGTTCCGCTCGTCCTCGACGTCCTGCTTCCCGAGTGTCGAGAAGCCCTGGCAGGGCGGACCACCGATGACGATGTCGATGTCCGTCGGCATCTCCGATTCGGCCAACCAGCTCTGGATGCTGCCGGCCCAGGCCTTTCCGCGGCCGAAGTTCGCTTCGAACGACGCCGCCGCCGCGATCTCCCACTCGACGGCTGCGACGGTCTCGATCCGGGGTGAGGCGGCGTGGAAACCGGCGGTCAGGCCTCCCGCGCCGGCAAAAAGATCGAGGGTGCGGATGGGGCCGGAAGTCATGTGACAAAGCTACCGGCGCGGATCGGCTGATGGAGTCCCACCTCGACATACCATCGACCGATGTCCTGGGCCTCGAGCGACGGTGTCCGGCGGTCGATGCTCTCGAACCGCGGGCGTGACACGAAGGTGGAACTGCGAGTCCGATCAGCGCTCCACGCCGCCGGTCTCCGCTATCGCCTTCAGCTGAAGGTGCCCGGTTCTTCGAGGCGGACGATCGACGTCGCGTTCCCGAAGCAGCGGATCGCGGTGTTCCTCGACGGTTGCTTCTGGCACGGCTGCCCCGTGCACCACACGGTGTCGAAGACCAACGCCGGCTTCTGGGCGGAGAAGGTCACCAGGAATCGTGAACGCGACCGCGACACCGATCGACTGTTGCAGGAGGCGGGCTGGACCTCCCTCCGTTTCTGGGAGCACGAGGACGTCGACGAGATCGTCCGGATCGTCGAGGAGGCCGTCCTCCGAGAGCGTGGAGCGGCCGAAGGACGCCGGAACGGAGCCGGTCCCGCCGCCCCGCCCTGTCTTTGACGCCCCCGCCACCCCCGTGTTACGTTCGCTCTCGGACATGTGACTGGTCGTGCAGGCAGGATCCGACGAAACGCGTACGAAGCGTCGTCGGGTCCTTTTTTTGTGCCCGGACGCCTCCTGACGCCCCGATGACGGGGCGGGGACAGCGACGGAAGCAGCGAAGACACCGGGCAGCACAGCGCAGGGAAGCGCGCGTCCCCCACATACCCGAAGGAGTACCGATGAGTACCCAGGACAGCGCGAAGGCGATCCTCGAGCATGTCGGCGGCGCCGGCAACGTCTCGAAGCTGCAGCACTGCTCGACCCGACTGCGCTTCGCGCTCGCGGACGACCAGAAGGCCGATGTCGACGCCCTCAAGGCGGTGCCCGGCGTGATCGGCGTCGTCATGGGGCCGCAGACGCAGGTCATCGTCGGCAACGGCGTCGCCGAGATGTACGCGGCGGTCGAGAAGCTGCGCGGCGGCACCGAGGCGACGGCCCCCAAGACCAAGCAGCCCCGGTCGCTCAAGCGGCTCGGCGCGACGGTCATGGACTTCGTCGTCAGCGTCTTCACGCCGATCATCCCGGCCATCGCCGGCGCGGGCATCTTCAAGTCGTTCCTCGTCCTCGCCTCCGCGGTGGGCTGGCTCGACCCCGCCAGCGACAACTTCAAGCTGCTGTCCGCCATCCCGGACGCGGTGTTCGGCTTCCTGCCGCTCCTCGTCGCCTACACGAGCGCCAAGAAGCTCGACGTGAACCGGCCGCTCGCCCTCGGACTCGTCGGGGTGCTCGTCTTCCCGGCCTTCACCGCGCTGCTCAACCAGGAGGGCGGCGTCGCCCTCTTCGGCATCCCCGTCCCGGTGATCGCCTACAACGCGCAGGTGTTCCCGGCGATCCTCGCGGTCCTCCTGCTCTCGGTCGTCGAGCGCTTCTTCACGAAGCACTCGTGGGGTCCGATCCGCACGTTCTACGTGCCGCTGATGTGCCTCGTCATCGTCGCGCCGGCCACGATCTTCCTGCTCGGCCCGCTCGGCTACTGGCTCGGCTCGATGCTGACCGGCGCCCTGATCGGCCTCTACGGCGCGCTCGGCTGGGTGGCCGTCGCGCTCCTCGCCGGCGTCCTGCCGCTGATCATCTCGGTCGGCATGCACAAGGCCTTCATCCCGCCGACCATCGCGACGATGGCCAGCGCGGGCAAGGACACCTTCTACCTCGCCTCCTCCCTCGCGCACAACGCCGCGGAAGCCGGCTCCAGCCTCGCGATCGCCCTGCGCACCAAGAGCGCGGCGCTGCGCGCGACCGCCTTCTCCGGCGGACTCTCCGCCCTCTTCGGCATCACCGAGCCCGCCCTCTACGGCGTCACCCTGCAGAACAAGCGCGCGCTGATCTCGGTCATCTCGGGCAGCGTCGTCGGCGGCGCCTACATCGGCGCCACCCAGGTCGCCGCGTTCGCGCTGGTCAGCCCGGGCGTCGCGAGCATCTCGATGTTCATCGACGGCCTCAACCCCTGGAACCTGCTCAACGCCGTCATCGGCCTGCTGATCTCCGTCGCCGTCTCGTTCGTCGTCTCCTTCATCATCTGGCGCGACGACGCCTCCGCCAGCGTCCAGGCCCTCGGCGACGTGGTCGCGAAGGACGCCGACGACGCGACCGCCCTGACCGCTCCGCTCAGCGGCGACGTCATCCCGCTCAGCGAGGTGAACGACCCCGTGTTCTCCGCCGGCGTCCTCGGCGAGGGCATCGCCATCCGCCCCACCGACGGTGTCGTCCGCTCGCCGTTCGCAGGCACGGTCATCGCCGTCCTCAGCTCCAAGCACGCGATCGGCCTGCGCCGCGACGACGGGGTCGAGGCCCTCATCCACGTCGGTCTCGACACCGTCCAGCTCGACGGCGCGCCCTTCGACGTGCACGTCGCCGTCGACGAGCGCGTCGAGGCCGGGCAGCTGCTGCTCACCGCCGACCTCGCGGCCATCACCGCCGCCGGCTACGACACCACCACCCCGGTGCTGATCACCAACTCGGCCGAGTACACCGTGCTCATCGAGGCCGCCGACCGCGTGTCGGCGGGCGATGCGATCATCACCGTCACCCAGAAAGAGAAGGAGCTCGCCGATGGCGCTGCCTGAGGGATTCCGTTGGGGCGGCGCACTCGCCGCCAACCAGGTCGAGGGCGCGTGGCGCGAGGGCGGGCGCGGGCCGGCCGTCAGTGACGTCGCCTCCTACAAGCCGAAGGCCGACCCCAAGGAGTACGCGATCCACCATCAGAACACGGTGGCGAGCATCACCGCGGCGATGGCGGACGACGACACCGAGTACTACCCCAAGCGCCGCGGGATCGACTTCTACCACCGCTACCCCGGCGACCTGGCGCTCTTCGCGGAGATGGGCTTCACCACCCTCCGCGTCTCGATCGCCTGGACCCGGCTCTACCCGACGGGGGAGGAGGCGGAGCCGCTCGAGGAGGGCGTCGCCTACTACCTCGCGCTCTTCACCGAGATGCGGCGCCTGGGCATCGAGCCGCTGGTCACCCTCTCGCACTACGACCCGCCGCTCGCCCTCGCCCTGAAGCACAACGCCTGGGTCGAGCGCCGCACCATCGAGCTGTTCGAGCGCTTCGCCCGCACCTGCTTCGAGCGCTTCGGCCACCTGGTCGACATGTGGCTGTCGTTCAACGAGATCGACGGGATCATCCGCCACCCGTTCACCTCGGGCGGCATCATCGAGGAGACCGTCGAGGGCAGCGTCGAGCAGGCCTGCTACACGGCGCTGCACCACCAGTTCGTCGCGTCGGCGTCGGTCACCCGCATCCTGCACGAGCTCTGGCCCGAGGCGCGGATGGGCTGCATGCTCACGATGCTGACGACCTACCCGAACACCTGCCACCCCGACGACGTCGCGGCCACCCAGGCCAAGGAGCGGATGCTCTACCTCTGCACCGACGTCCAGGCCGGCGGCGCCTACCCGCGCCTCGCCCTGCGCGCACTCGCGGCGCGCGGCGTCGAGATCCCGTTCGCGGAGGGGGACGCCGAGCTGCTGCGCGAGCATCCGGTCGACTTCATCTCCTTCAGCTACTACATGTCGATGACGGAGTCGGTGCGACCGGACGCTGAGCGCACCCCCGGCAACACGGTGCTCGGCGTGAAGAACCCGTTCCTGGAGTCGAGCGAGTGGGGCTGGCAGATCGACCCGGTCGGCCTGCGGATCTCGCTGATCGACCTCTACGACCGCTACGGCAAGCCGCTGTTCATCGTGGAGAACGGGCTCGGGATGCGGGACGAGCTCGTCGCATCGGACAATGAGGGGGAGGATCCCCGCATCCACGACCCCTACCGGATCGACTACTTCCGCGCGCACTTCGAGCAGATGATCCAGGCGGTGGACGAGGGTGTGGAGCTCCTCGGCTACGTGAGCTGGGCGCCGATCGACCTGATCAGCGCCTCCAGCTCGCAGATCTCGAAGCGCTACGGGTTCGTCTACGTCGACATGGACGACCTCGGCCACGGCAGCACGAACCGGTACCGGAAGGACTCCTTCTTCTGGTACCAGCGGGTCATCGCGTCCAACGGCGCCGACCTGGGATGACCCTCCTCGCTCCAGTTGCCCGCCGGGCCGCGCAGACGCCGTCGACGGAGACACGCATGCAGACCATCAAGAAGGTGCTCAACTCGAGCGTCGTGCTCGTCGTCGACGAGCGCGGCGCCGAGCGGGTGCTGCTCGGCAAGGGGATCGGCTTCGGCGCCAAGGCGGGCGAGGTGATCGAGGCGTCCGCGGTGGATCAGGTGTTCGTCGCGCTCGACGACGCCGACCAGCGGAACCTCGTCGAGCTGCTGGCGCAGATCCCGCCGGAGTTCGTCGAGCTGACCCGCGCGGTCGTCGCCGACGCGGAGGAGCAGGGGCTGAAGCTCGACCCGCACGTGTACCTCGCGCTGACCGACCACCTGCACTTCGCGGTGGAGCGGCAGCGGCGCGGGCTCGCGGTCGCGAACCGGCTGGCCTGGGAGATGCGCTCGGTGTATCCGGTGCAGTACGCGGTGGGGGAGCGGGCGGTTGCGGCGATGCGCGCGCGGCTCGGAGTGGACGTGCCGGACGACGAGGCGGCGAACGTGGCCTTCCACCTCGCCAACGCGGAGCTGGGCAAGGTCGGCATCGACTCGCTGCGGATCGTGCAGCTGATCCGCTCGGTGACCGCGATCATCCAGCACACGAGCGGGGCCGCGCTGGACCGCGAGGACCTGCGCTCGGCGCGCTTCGTGGCGCACCTGCAGTACTTCGCCGAGCGCTTCTTCTCGGGCGGGCTGCTCGTCAGCTCGGACGACTTCCTCTTCACGAGCCTCAGCACGCGGTATCCGCGGGCGGTGGCGACGGCGGAGCGGGTCCGCGCGTTCGTGCGGGCGGAGTACGGTGCGGAGCTGCCGAACGAGGAGGTGGCGTTCCTGGCGCTGCACATCGCGCGGGCGGCGCCGGAGTAGGCAGCGTTCGCGTCCCATCCATCCCTACGGAGAGAGCACCATGACCCGCGGCACCGTCCACTTCGTCCGGCACGCCCAGACGCTGTTCAACGTCAACGGCCAGCTGCAGGGCTGGTGCGACTCGCCGCTGACCGCGCGGGGCGAGCGGCAGATCGCGGCCCTCGGCGAGCGGATGCGCGGGGTGCCGCTGGTCGCGGCGTTCCTGAGCGACCTGACGCGCACGCGGACCACGGCCGCGGCGGCGCTCGCCGGGCACCCGTCGATCGAGCCGGTGCCGACGACGACGCTGCGGGAGTGGCACTTCGGCGGCTTCGAGGGTCAGCCGAACGCGTCGCTCTGGGAGCCGGTCTTCGCGGACCACGGCTACACCTACGTGCCCGCCTCGGCGGACTGGCCGCGGATGACCGACGCGGGCCTGGACAGCGTGATCGACGCGATCCACCGGCACGACCCCTCCGGCCGCGCGGACACGGCCGCGTCGGTGCGGGAGCGGGTGGAGGCGGCGCTCGCGCTGATCCTGCCGGCGGCGGAGCACGGCGACGTGCTGGTCGTCACCCACGGCACGGTGCTCGGCAGCCTCCTGCGCGCCATCGACCCCGCGCACCGTCCGCGCGCGGGCTTCCCGAACTGCGGCATCGTCCCGGTGACCGACGGCGTGATCGGCCCGATCGACGCGAGCTGCGCGGTCGACTGACGGCGGGGCTGCGGGGCTGCCGCCTGCGGCGGCGGTGCTGACGGGGTGGGTCTCGATACGCCGCGTCCCGCGGCTACTCGACCAGCATGATCGGCGGACGCCTGCGGCGGCGGTGCCTGCGGCGGCTGCGCCGACGAGGGCGGGTCTCGATACGCCACCTCCGGCGGCTACTCGACCAGCATGCAGAGGGTGACCAGCATGCTGAGGGCCGCGCGTTCCTCGGCTGCCGCCCTTGCATGCTGATCGAGTAGCGCGCGCAGCGCGCGTATCGAGATCCGCCCACCGCAGGCACGCCGGCCACCGAGGCGTCCCGCTCCCGTCGAGGCGTCCCGCTGTACGGGGACGTCTCGACCGTTCGGGGACGCCTCGGCAGCGAGGGCCGGCTCACCCCTTCAGCGGGTCGTTGCCCCAGTTCATCAGCGAGTAGCGCCACTTCGTCTCGGTGACGTCGCCGGAGGGCCGCTGCTTGGAGTGCCGGGCGACGTACGCGGTGACCTTCTTCATGTGCGCGTAGTCGTCCTCGCTGAGGTCGGCCTGCTTGGTGCCGAGGATGTCGATGATCCGGCGCCCGCTGTGGTGGCCGACGGACTCGCCGCCGCTGGCCGGCTTCTGGCCGACCTCCTTCGACTCGTCCTTCTCGAGCCAGGACTCGATCTCCTTGGCCGTCATGTTCACGGCGTCGTGGAAGTCGTCGCGGATGCCGCGCTTCTCGTCGTCGGTCGTGTCGTCGCTCATCGTGCTCGCTCCTCGGGTCGGTACCGCTCCACTCGAGCGCGCCGCGGGCGAGAGGTCAAGCCCCGTGTCATTCGCAGGCACGCGCGTACCGTCAGGAGCCAGCCACCCTCAGACGACCCGCACAGGAAGAGGCCTCCATGCCCTCACGCAATACGCTCGTCCGCAGCCTCCACGACCTCGGCGCCGCCGCCTGGTTCGGCGGTTCCCTGATGGGCGCCGTCGGCCTGAACGGCGCCGCGTCCACCTCCTCCGACCCGTCGGAGCGCCTGCGCCTCGCCGCGAACGGCTGGGCCCGCTGGACCCCCGTGCAGCTCGCCGCGATCGCCGCCCACGGCGTCGGCGGCATCGGCCTGATCCTCGCCAACAAGACCCGCCTCGCGAACCAGCAGGAGAGCCGCACCAACACGGTCGTGAAGACGATCGTCACCGGTCTCGCGGGCGCCGCCTCCGTCACCGCCGCGATCGCCGGCGCGACCCAGGCCAAGCACGCCGACGAGGGCGCGAAGGGCGTCACCGAGGCGTCCTCGAGCAACTCCGACGAGCTGACCACCGCACTCCGCGTCCAGAAGGTCACCCAGTGGGCGATCCCGGTGCTGACCGCCGTCATCATCATCCTCGGCGCCCAGCAGGGCGAGCAGCAGCGCCCGGTCGCCGGCCTCTTCGAGACGACCGCTCGGATGTTCCGCAAGTAGCCGTCGGAGGCGGACCCGTCGCTCTCAGCGAATCCGCCTCAGCCGTGCGCGGCGCCGTCACGCTCCGCAATGATCGGCCACACGGCGTCACGCGCCTTCCGCCCCGCCTCCGCCCGGACCACCCTGGTCGGAGGCGGATCGCGCTCTCCGAGCTCACTCTCCGCCGCCATCGCGGCGTGCCCGAGAGGCCAGGGAGCGGTCTGCAACACCGCTGACGCGGGTTCGAATCCCGCCGTCGCGTCGATGGCGCGCCAGGTGAGGTCTAGACCCTCGGGCGCGCTGCCTCGAACGCCGCGATCACGTCTTTCGGAAGCCGCCCGCGAACGCCGACCTCGTGGCCGTTCGCCAGCGCCCAGCTGCGGATCTCGGACGGGGACGCCGTCGATCGCGCCTGAGACGGCACGGCGACGATCACTTCGGAGGGCTGGGAGCGCCGCGCGGCAGGCGTCGTGCGCTTCTCCGGCTCGGCGGACGAGCGTGCCGGCTGGAGGTGCTCGAGGAGGATCTCGAAGGTGTCCGGGTGGACGATCCGGGTTCCGTACTCGAGGGCGCGCTCGTGCTTGCCACCCGAGAAGGATCCGTCCGCCACGAGGACGGTCGTCAGGCGGGAGACGTTCCCCAGCACTCGGACGCCGAGCTGCTCGGCGCGTCGTTCCAGCTTCTCGCGCTGACGCTCGTCGCAGCCGGTGAAGGCGACGCGGTCGCCGACATGGAGGGGAGCGCCGTGCGCCCAGATCCGGGGGAGCGGCCCGAGCCCGGCACTCAGCCGGGTGATCCGCGCGGTGTCCGCGCGCTCGATGAGGGTCTTGACCGAGTTCGCCGGGACGGACAGCAGGGTGGCGAGGGCCAGGAGCTGCTGCCGTTCCGACTGCGACACCCGGCCGTCGTCGAGGGCACGGTGCGCGAGCGCCTGCAGGAACGCCGTGTGGGCGGAGGCGACATCCGCCGCGGAGAGACCGAACGTCCGGGTCAGCTCGTCGAGAGCGGACGCCTCCGACACCGAGAGGTCGCCGTCGGTGAGGCAGTCGAGCAGCAGCTCGAGGTAGGCGATCGTTCCGACCGGTGCGCCCTCGTCGAGGAGCTCGAGAAGTCCGACGTTCGTCAGCTGCTGGACGAGGGGCTGCTGGTCCGGCCGCTTCGGCGTCATGCGGACGGGAGCGCTCGTCCGTGCTCCGGCGCTGCGGCGCCGCGAGACGGCGGCTCGGGACGGCACGCTCGGCCAGAGCGGTGTGCGCGGAAGAGCGGCCAGCGTCGGATGCGGGCGACGACGATCGGCGGTGAGGTAGCTGCGGAGCAGTGCTGCCGTGGCGCGTGCGTCACCGAGCGCGGAGTGGGCGTCGACCAGCTCGACGCCGGCACCCCAGCAGCAGTCGGCGAGACGTCGGCGCTGAAGGTCCGGGAGGTAGTGGTGGCTTCCGTCCATGGTGCAGAAGGTCGACAGCCTGGGGACCGCCCATCCCGCCGCCCGGAACTCCTCGTGGAGGAAGGCCGTGTCGAACTTCGCGTTGTGCGCGACGATCGTGACTCCGCCGAGTGCGGCGGCGATGGTCGGGGCGAGGTCGCGGAAGAGCGGCGCGCCGGCGACGTCCGACGCGCGGATGCCGTGGATGTGGGTGGCGCCGACCGGTCCTTCGGGATCGAAGCGGGAGACCCATTCGTCGACGACGACTCCGTTCGCATCGGTGCGGACGATCGCCAGTTCGAGGATGCGGTCCTGCCGTGGGGAGAGGCCTGTCGTCTCGACGTCGATAACGGCGAAGGCGGGAACCCCTGCGCCGGTCGCGTCCGCCGGCTTCTCGGGCGTCGGCCCTGAGTCCAGCAGGCTCAGAAGCCACTTCACGATCCCCACAGATGTCCCCCTCGTCGAGTGCAGGTCTTCATGCTGGCAGACGGCGGCGCGGTGTCCTGGCTGCGGGGGAGCACTTCTGCTCTCAGTCATCGTGCCGTTGCGCCGTTACGGCTACTACATCTTCTTTGCGGGGGTGACCCATTCGCGCACGACTGGGCGAATAATGCCTACCCCGCCTCGTCTAGCGGGACCTGGAGAACATTGTGGCTTCAGTCGAGTGCGGCTTGGCGGTCGGCGTATTCCGCCGCCAGTCGCTCGAGCCCCGTCTCATGGCCGACGCAACTGGCGACCGTGTCCGCGTCGATCCCCAGGGTGTACCGGATCTGCTGTCCAGCCGCTTTCTGCTCGGGCGAGGCCTCTGAGAAAGTCGTGTAGAAGGCATCGCGGAAGGTCGCCGCATTCGCCATCGTATCTAGCGTCGGGAGTTCAGAGAGGTAGCTGCTGCGGACATGCTTTAGCTGATCACCCACGGCATCGGGCCAGAAGACACTCGGATCGTCGAGAAGAGTGAGTGTCTGGCGGTTGAGTTCGAGCCGCCTTGCCGCCACGGCTCGCACAGCGGTCGCATCAGGATCGCCACCATTCAGCATCTCGTCTTCGCCTGCGGCGAATGCGTCCGCCAGCTCGCGGATGGCGATGTTGTTCGGGCAGACGAGGTCGAGATAACGGTCGGCGGCTGTCACGTCGTCGAGTTGCACGACCGCTGGTGAAGGTCTGGCGGTTGCTGAGGCCGCGGGGGCGCTCGGCTCGGAAGAAGAGGTAGTGACCGAGACTTCAGGAGTGCAACCGGCGAGGAGGACGACTACGCCGCTGAGAGCGGTGAGCCAGGTGATCGACTTCTTCATGATTTCCTCGAGTTAGGCATGGATCGTGGAGGGAATACGAAGAGGGCGAGGACGCCGAAGCATCCCCGCCCTCCTTCGGCTCGTCGTTACGGAGTCGCCGTGCAGAGCGCCGACGCGAAGGCGCCGGTGCTGGTCTGCTCGGCGAGGACCTCGCCGTCGAGCGTGATCTTGCAGGTGATGTCTCCGGTGTCGTCCGCGCCGTTCGACCCCGTGAGGGTGAAGCTCTGGAAGGTGAAGTCGCCGCCGGTCTGGACCGTCAGCTCCTTGGTGAACGGGAGCGTCTGACCGGTCGCCTGCTCGGTGCCCGCGGTGCTGCCGTCGAAGGTCGAGTAGACGACGGACGCGTCGGTCGAGGCGCCGGACACCTCGTAGACGAGGGTGCGCTCCACCGCCGCCTCGGCCGAGCTCTCGGCCTGGGCGGTCTCGATCGCGTTCGAGACGCCGGTCGCGAAGCCGGCGGTGTAGACGATCGCCAGGATGATCGAGAGGATCAAGGCGATCACGTTCAGGACGGTTCCGGCGATGGCCGTGCCGCGCTTGCGTCCCTTGAGGAAGAGCGCGATGACGCCGAGGACCAGGCCGACGAAGGCGAGGAAGCCGGAGACGTAGTTGACGAAGGGGATCACGGAGCCGACGAGGGCGAGGATTCCGATGATGAGAGAGGCGAGGCCGAGACCGTTGCCGGTCTTGGGGGAGGCGGGCCCGGAAACGGGCGCGCCGAAAGCGGCGGGATTCTGCTGTGTCATCTGCGGAGTATGACAGAACCTGGCAAGCACCTGAGAAAGCGACAAGTGATTCTCGACACGGTTCGACTTCTGGGGAGGCTGGCCCGCGGTTGACCGTCCTATCTCTACATAGGTAGCTTCGGCGCATGACTCCGCTCAGCCGCATGACCGCCGCGACCGCGGACGTGCTCCGCGCGCTCCTCGACGCCTCCGGGCCGACCTGGGGGATGCTCGTCATCAAGGGCACGGGGCGTCCGGCGGGCAGTGTGTACCCGATCCTGGAGCGGCTCGAGGGGGCCGGGTGGGTGTCGTCGGCGTGGGAGGCGGACACCGAGCGCAGCGGTCCGCGGCGCCGGCTCTACGAGCTGACGAGCGAGGGGGCGCAGGCGGCGGCGACCGCCGTCGCGCGGTTCGAGGCCGCCGCGGCACGGCCGGTCCGGCTCTCCGGGGCGGAGGCCCGCGCGTGATCGACCTGCTGCTGCGACTCCTGGCCCTTCTGCTCCCGCCGCTCGCCCGTCAGCGCTACCTCGAGGAGTGGCGGGCCGACGTCGCGGGCGCGGACGAGGCGGGGCTGCGGCGCCGCGACGTCGTGCTCGGCGCGCTCGTGCTCAGTGCGACCCTCGACCGCGGGCTGCCGGTGCACTCGGGGGAGCCGCGGTTCCTCCGGCCGCGACGGCTGGCGCGGCGCGGGCTCGGGCTGCTGACGGCTGCTGCGGTGATCCTGATCGGCGGGTACCTGACCGGCGGGGGAGTGGTGCCGGAGGGGGTCTCCGCGGGGGTGCTCACGGTGATGCAGGCGACGGGCCGGGTGCTGATCGGGCTGGCGCTCGTCGTCGGGCTGGTTGGCGCCGCGCACATGGCGGGGGCCGCGCGGGCCGCCGAGACCCGGACGGCGCGGGTGTCGCTGCTCGCGGCGATCGCGGGGCCGGCGATGGTGGCGGGCGGCGTGCTGGTGCCGGGGGCGCCGTGGTGGCTGCCGCTCCTGGGCTTCCTGGTGTCGAGCGCGGGGCTGGCGACCGGTGTCGCGGTGATCGGCGGGACGCGGCCGATCGCGTGGGAGCACCGGACCGCGTCGCGGGCGCGGCGGGTGCCGGTCGCGCTGGGCGGGGCGGCGCTGGTGGTCGCCGTGGTCGTCGTCGGCGGGGTCGACCTGCTGGTCTGGAACCCGCTCACCAAGGTGCCGGGCACCGACCTCGCCACGATCTACCGGCTTCTGGCCGAGCGCGACGGGTTCTCGATCACGGGCACGCTCGTCGCGACCGCGATCTGGGCGGCCTTCTGGACGGTGCCCGCGCTGTTCGTGGCGGCGCTCGCGGTGCACCGCGCGGGCGACGCCCTCACGCCGCGTCGGCTCGTGATCGTGATGCTCTCGCTGGTCGGCGCGGCGATCTTCTTCCGCTTCTTCACGGGCTTCGGCATCGGGATGTCGATCGCCGACTCCTTCGCGACCAGCGGGGGCGACGCGTCGATCGTGTCCGCGGTGCTGCCGTGGGTGGGGCAGCTCTCGTTCGCGGTCGCGGCGATCGCCGTCGGCTGGGCGCCGCGGGCGCGGATCCAGCCGGTCGCGGTGGCCGCCTGAGGGTGCGGGGTCTGCTGACTCGACTTCCGGCGATGGTGGATCTCGATACGCCCGCTGCGCGGGCTACTCGATCAGCATGGGCGGCGCCGGCCGCTTGCATGCTGGTCGAGTAGCCCCGGAGGGGCGTATCGAGACCCGGCGTTGTCAGCAGGGAGGGTCTGCGGCCTCGTCTTCCGGCGGTGGTGGATCTCGATACGCCCGCTGCGCGGGCTACTCGATCAGCATGGAGCGCCGCCCGAGCCGCGGAAGCTCTTGCGCGGCCGAGACGCGGAAGCGGGGCCGGCGGAACCCGCCGACCCCGCCTGCCGTGTGGTGGTTACTTCTGGGCGGTGCGCCTGCGCGTCGCGGTGAGCGCGAGTGCTCCTGCGCCGCCGGCGATCAGGGCGAAGGCCAGCGCGGCGAGCCCCGTCGTGCCCTCGGCGCCGGTGTGCGCGAGAGCGGCACCGGGCTTCGCCGTGGGCTTGGGCGTCGCGGTCGGCGCCGGAGCGACGGGACCGGCGGTCGCGGTCGGCGCGACGGTGGGCGCCACGGTCGGCTCGGCGGTCGGTGCCACGGTGGGCTCCGCGGTCGGCTCGACCGGCGGCGCGGTGGGCGAGGCCGTCGGCTCCGGGGTCGGCGCGGCGGCCAGCTCCGGGGTCGAGGCTGGTGCGACGCGGTTCAGCGTCGCCTGCTCGTAGTCGTACGACATCGCGAGCAGTGCCGCGTCCTGGCTGCGCGGGGCGGCCAGCTCGAGGCCGGCGGCGGTCCCGGTCGAGGTGAAGCCCGCGGGCAGCGAGACCGTCGGGACTCCGGTGTTCGCGCCGACGTCGCAGAACGTCGTGCCCGCCCAGTCGGGGGTCGCCGCCGTCGCGCTGGTCGGCATGGCCAGGGCATCGAGGTCGTTGTCGAGGAAGAACTGGTCCATCGCCAGCTTGCCCGCGTCCTGGGCCGCGATAGCCGCGTCGTACGCGGGATTCGGGATGTCCGCGTTGCTGTTGAAGAACGCGACGTCGTCGGGCAGCAGCGAGGTCTTCCCGTCCGCCATGACGTCCGAGAAGGTCAGCGCGTCGGCCGGCTCCGTGAGACCGGCGAGGCCCTCGGGCCAGGTCGCCTCGGTGTCCGCGAAGAACGCGTCGATGCCGGGGCGCAGGTCGAGGTAGCCGCCGCTCACCAGCGTGTTCGCCACGAATTCGCGGGTGAAGGTCGGCACCGGCACGATCTCGGCGCCCTGGGCGGCCAGGTCGCGGACGGCCTGGTCGACGAGCCCGGTGGTCTCGGCGAGGCCCGGACGGGCCGGGTCCTCCTCGTAGTCCCAGCGCACGTAGCCGATGCGCTTGCCCTCGAGCGCGGTGTCGCTGAGTCCCTCGACGTAGTCGGAGCTGTCCTGCTGGTCCGCGATGACGGTCAGCGGGTCGGTCGGGTCGTAGCCGGCCAGCACCTCCATCAGCAGCGCCGCGTCGGTGACGGTCGTCGTCATCGGGCCCGAGACGTCCTGACGCGGCGACAGCGGGACGATGCCCGTGACGCTGGTCAGGCCCATGGTCGGCCGGTAGCCGACGAGGCTCTGGTGCGCGCTCGGTCCGACGATCGAGCCGCAGGTGTCGGTACCGAGGCCCGCGGGGGCGTAGCCGGCGGCGACGGCCGCGCCGGTGCCTCCGCTCGAGCCGCTGGCGCTGTTCGCCTGGTTGTAGGGGTTGTTGGTCCGGCCGCGCTCGGAGCTGAGCGTGTAGGTGCCGTGCCAGGCGAATTCCGCCATGTTGGTCTTCGCGAGGATGATCGCGCCGGCGTCGCGCAGGCGCTGCACGGCCGTCGAGTCGAGCTTCGTCTGGTACGTGTGCAGGGAGGCGCTGCCCGCGGTGGTGGGCATGTCGAACGTGGCGTAGTTGTCCTTCACCAGGATCGGGATGCCGTGCAGCGGTCCGCGGATCGTGCCGGCCGCGCGCTCGGCGTCGAGCTCGGCCGCGGTGGCGAGCGCGTCCGGGTTGGCCAGGATGACCGCGGCGAGTCCGGGCTGGTCGCCGTAGGGGTCGTCGTAGGCCGCGATGCGGTCGAGGTAGCGCTGGGTCAGGGCGACGGACGTCGTCGCGCCGGACTGCAGGAGCGCCAGGGCATCGGTGATGCTCAGGTCGACGACCGCGGGGGCGGCCGCGTCGACGGGGGGAGTGGTCGCGCCGAGCGCCGCGGGGGCGGCGAGGGCGGTGCCGAGTGCGAGTCCGGTGCACAGGGCGGTGGCGGCGGAGAGTCGGACGACCCTCCGGAACGAGGGGGTGGTGGACAAGCGACAACCTTCGGATCGAGTGGGAGGGGGCTTGGAGCCTCCCCAGTCTCGGAGCCGGATGTTGCGCGACTGTTTCAGTGCGGAGACGATCGAGCGCGCCCGATGTCCCCCTTCGAGGGGTGCGGAGGGAGCGCTCTCAGCGGGAGCAGTCGAGCAGGCCGTCGCCCTGCAGCGAGACCGGGTCGGCGGGGGTCAGTCCTACGCGCAGCCGCGCGGTCTCCCCGCTCCACCGCAGCTCGTAGCTGCCCGCACGGAAGGGCTGATAGCCGTCCGACGCCGAGTAGTCCTCGACCCACTCCGCGACGACCGAGCCCGGCCGCACCAGGCCGAGGGAGCCGCCCGCCGCGCGGAGGAACCCGAACTCGCGCACCACGACGCGGCAGCCGTCGTCGCTCGCGGACGGGAGGACGGAGTAGGTGCTGGTGCTGAACAGCAGCGAGAAGAAGACGGCGCACGGCACGCAGACGATCAGGAGGACGGCACTGAGGACGCCGAGGACGGTCCTGGCCCTCGACGGCTCCCGCGGGATCCCGGGGAGTATGCAGCCGGCCAGGAGGCAGATCGGACCGCCGGCGAGCATCACCAGCTCGATGCCGAGCAGCGACGGCACGACGTCGCCGACCACGATCGTTCCCCAGGCCAGCGCCTCCTGCCCGCTCGTGCCGGCGACGCGGTAGAGGGGGGCGATCGGCCCCAGCATGCCGAGGACGACGACCGCCACGAGCTGCCAGGCCCCCGCTGCGAAGATCCGGCGGTCGAGGTGCGCCGGTCGCTCAGCGGGCGGCGCCGCCGACGAGCTCGGCATCGCTCCCCTCCTCATCCGGGACGCGGCTGAGGATGTCGCCGGGCTGGCAGTCGAGGACCGCGCAGATCGCGTCGAGGGTGGAGAAGCGGACGGCCTTGGCGCGGCCGTTCTTGAGGATCGAGATGTTCGCGGTGGTGATGCCGACCGCGGCGGCCAGGTCGGTCACCGACATCTTGCGCTTGGCGAGCTCGACGTCGAGGTGCAGGACGATCGCCATCAGACGACCTCGGCGAGCTCGCTGCGCTGCGCCACGGCGAGGTGCAGGAGGCGCCGCATCACCACGACGATCAGCGCGGTGGTAGCGCTCGCCACGGCGACGAGGCCGAACGCGAGGGCGGTGACGGGCGCGGGCACCGCGGTGAGCGAGGCGACCGCGCCGACGACGGCCAGCACCGCGCCGGCGACGAAGGCGCCGATGGCGAGGTCGACCCAGAGGTCGGAGCGGTGGTCGCCGGCGAAGAGCGTGTCGTCGCGGACCAGGCTGAGCAGCCGCCAGACCGCGATCAGCACGGCCTCGACGCAGAGCAGCCCGGCGACCACGACGGCGACGAGCACCGCGTCGACCGGCCCACCGTCGAGCGCCTCCCGGGCGACCGGGCCGACGGCGAGCTGCACGACCACGCAGCCGAGCAGCAGCACCAGCAGGAGCGTGCGGAGCGCGAGGAGGACGGGTCGGGGCATGCGGGGCTCCTGGGTCGGAAGGTCGGTCGGCAGCGCGGCCGGACGTATCGAAAGTCGTGCGTTTCGTATCGAATGTCGATACTGTCACCTCGACCGCACGGCAGCAAGTGGAGACGGGGGTATCGGCGTGGGACGACGGGGACGGACGCTCGCGGGCGCCGGGGTGCTGATCGCGGTCGCGGTCGTCGCGACCGGCACGGGTCCGGCGGAGGGGCTCGAGCGGGCGCTGTCGGCGGACGACTGCGTCGAGAGCGCGAGGGCGGACTGGCGGCCGGCGCCGCTCCTCGTGCGCGGTGAGCAGGCGGTCTTCGACGTCGAGGTCACCGCCCGGGAGGACTGCCCGGCGGAGCGCCTCGTCGCCGTCGCCGCCGCGGCGTCCGAGGCGATCGACGCGGCGCTCGCCGCGGCTCCGGCGGGGCGGCGCTCGAGCGAGCTGGTGCTGCGGGCCGGCGACGACTCCCTGGCGATTGCGGACCTGCGGGACCGGACCGCACCCGTCGAGGCCTGGGGCGCCCTGCGTCGCGGCATCGACGGGAGCCTCTCGGTGCGCACGGTCGAGTCCTACCGCGTTGTCGCGATCGTCCTCACCCCGACCAGTGCGGCGACCGCTCTCGACACCGTCGACCTCCTCCTCGAGCAGCGTTCCGCGATCACCGGGGGCGACCTCGACTGGACGATCGAGCAGCCCGCGACCGACTCGCGCGGCGGCGCGGTGATCCGGGTCCAGGAGGAGCGCCCGGCCGACGAGATCCTCCGCCTTGCCCGCGAGATCGACGGCTCCTTCTCGGGGGTGCGGGAGTCGACGGTCCACCTGAACGGCGCGGTGCTGAACGTCGCGCTGGCGGGCGCACCCGGAACAGCCGCCCCGCGCTCGCTGCGCGACTCCGTCGTCTGGCCGCGCGTGCTCGGCACGATGACGGCGCTGACCGACCGGGGGAGCGGCTACGCGATCGGCGCCGAGATCGCGGCGGAGGCGGCCGACGGCTCCGGCCCGGTCGTCGACTCGTTCGCCTCGTCGTCGCTGCAGTGCGCGGCCACGCCCGGAGCGGGCGGGACGACGCAGGCCGCCTTCGAGCACCTGCGCACGTCGATCCGCCCCGCCCATCCCGGCGAGAGGTTCGCTTTCAACGGCCTGACGGCGCCGGCCTGCCGGTGAGCGCTGCACACCATCAGCTGAGAAGGGGGTCCCTCCCCCCACAGAGGAGGCCCACCCTTCTCAGCTGATGGTGTGCGCGGCCCCGGTCAGTCGAGGTGCCGGAGGTACCGCTGCGGGTCGCCGAGGAAGCCGCGCCAGGTCCGCACGAGGTCCAGGTCGTCGTACTCCGCGCGGCGCAGGCCCCACTCGCCGAGCTCGTAGAGGTCCGCGCCCGGCAGCGCCGCGAGCACCGGCGAGTGCGTCGAGAGGATCACCTGCGAGCCGCCCGCGACCAGCGACCGCAGCTGCCCGATCAGCGCCAGGCAGCCCGAGACCGAGAGCGCCGACTCCGGCTCGTCGAGCAGCCACAGCCCGCGGATCCGCGAGCGGTTCACGACGATGTCGAGGAACGACTCGCCGTGGGAGCGCTCGTGGTAGTCCGCGTCGCCGAGGCCGATGTCCTCCAGGTAGGTGAAGAAGCCGTGCATCGTCTCCGCGCGGAGGAAGAAGCCGCGCTTCGAGGCGCCGGCCCCGCGCACGAGCTGCAGCTGCTGGGAGAGGTCCGACTCCGAGACCCGGGTCGAGTGCATCGCGCCGGTCGAGCCGCCCTCGGCGTTCAGCCCGTAGGCGAGCGCGATCGCCTCGAGCAGCGTCGACTTGCCGGAGCCGTTCTCACCGGTGATCACCGAGACGGGGCCGAGGTCCCAGCCCTCGTCGAGCACCTGGCGCACCGGCGGCAGGGTCGCGGGCCAGACGACGGACTCGAGCGCGGACGGGTGCTTCTGCACCCGGCGCACGGGGAGGGAGGAGAACACCTGCACCCCCTCCGGTCGCGACGACCCGGCCAGTCAAGCACGGGCCCGCGGGCGGCGGCGGCTCAGACCGCCCAGCCCGCCTCCGCGAGGGCGAGCGCCGCATCGGCGCGCGGCGAGTACGGCAGGTCCTGGTCCAGCACCACGCGGTAGTCGGTGTCGCCCGGGCCGACCCAGAGGATCGAGTCGTCCGCCCCGGCCCGTCCGACGGCGGCGCGCACGGCCTGCGCGGGCTCGGCGATCTCCTGCACCTCGCAGCGGCCGTCGCGGGCGCCGTCGAGCAGCGCCCGGCGGATCCTCGCCGGGTCCTCGAAGCGCGGGTGGTGGTCGGTGACGATCAGCAGGTCCGCGCGCTCGGCGGCGGCGCGGCCCATCGGCGCGCGCTTGCTCGGGTCGCGGTCGCCGTCCGCGCCGAGGATCACCAGCACCCGGCCCGGCGTGACCTCGCGGAGGGCGTCGACCGTGCGGGCGACGGAGTCGGGGGTGTGCGAGAAGTCGACGTAGAGCCGCGGCCCGGCCTCGCCGGAGACGAGCAGGGTGCGGCCGGGCACGGCGACGTCGATGCCGTCGGCGACGGCGCGGGCGAGCGCGTCGCGGTCGTGGCTCGCCTGGATCAGCATCACCAGCGCCAGTGCTGCGTTCGAGGCCATGTGCCGGCCGATCAGCGGGACGGAGGTGGTGAGGGTCCAGCCGTCGGGCGCGGTCAGGCGGAACCGGGTCGCCGCGGCGCTCAGCGCGAGGACGTCCACGCGCCAGTCGGCCTCCGCGGTGGCGCCGACCGTGACGACCGGCACCTCCGCCTCCGCGGCGACCGTCCGCCCCTCAGGAGTGTCGACGACGACGACGCCGCGACGGCTGCGGTCGGGGCGGAAGAGCCGCTGCTTCGCCCGGAGGTAGCTGCCGAGGTCGCCGAAGTCGTCCAGGTGGTCGTGGCTGAGGTTGGTGAAGCCGGCGACGTCGAAGACGAGGCCGTCGACCCGCGAGCGGATGAGGGCCTGCGCGCTGACCTCGATCGCGGCGAACTCGACGCCGTCCTCGCGCATCCGGGCGAGGAGCGCGTGCAGCTCGGGCGCCTCGGGCGAGGTCAGGCGGCTGGCGACGACGGTGTCGCGGCTGCGGCGGTCCGCGGTCGAGCTGAGGCCGGAGGGCACGCCGAGCCGGCGCAGCACCGCGTCGAGGAGGTGCACGGTGCTGGTCTTGCCGTTGGTGCCGGTGACGCCGAGCAGCTCGGGCCGGTCGCGGTCGGTGCCGTAGACGCGGGCGGCGATCCCGCCGAGGGCGGCCCGGGGATCCGGGGACACCAGCATCGGCAGGCCGCTCACCCGCGCGGCCGCGAGCCCGGCCTCGTCCGTGAGCACGGCGACCGCTCCGGCCGCGGCGGCCTCGTCGGCGAAGTCCGCCCCGTGGCGGCGCCGGCCGGGCAGCGCGGCGAAGAGCGCGCCGGGGGAGATCTCGCGGTGCGCGAGGGTGACGCTGCGGATCAGGACGTCGCCGTCGCCGATCAGCGCGAGTCCGTCGCCGAGCTCGCGCAGCGGGACGCCCGCGACGCGGTGGGGTTCGAGGAACCGGAAGGTCGGCATGGGCCTGTCTCCTGGGAACGGACCGGTCCCGCGCGGAAGCGACCGCGCGGGACCGGAGGGGTCGTGCTACTTCGCGGTGGGGCCGTAGAACGAGGTGATCTCGTCCAGCTCCATCTCGGCGGTGGTCTGGATGAGCTTCAGCAGCTCGGGGTCCAGCCCGGGCGAGAACTCCTCGAAGCGCTCCGGCGCGATCGTCGACGGCGCGCCCTCGGGGGCCTGCTCGTTCGCCGAGAGGTCGGTGCCGTCGTTCGAGGGGGAGGCGCCGCGGAAGATCTTGCCCGCCTCGGACGCGCCCTCGAGGTCGAAGGTGAACTGCTTGCTCTGCAGGCCGAGGTCGATCAGCTTCTTCACCTCGGGGAACTTCTCGGCGTTGGTCTTCGGGATCGGCAGGGTCTTCTTCCAGTCGATGCCGAGGGTCTCCAGCGCCTTCGCGTAGCCGTTCTCGTGCGCCTGGTCGCGGACGATCAGGTAGGCGATCGTCGAGCGCGCGGTCTTGTTCTGCGTCATCTCGTAGATGCGGCACTTCTGCAGCCGTCCGGTGGACTCGAGCATGAGGTTGTAGAGCAGGTCGAGCACGAGGTTGCCCGAGTTGTAGACGTAGCTGCCGCTCCACGGGTTGCCGACCGAGTCGACGGGCAGGGCGCCCTGCGCTCCGACCAGGTAGTGGTGGATGTTGCCGGTGTCGAGCGCGATGTTCAGCGGGGTCGCGCCGCCGGCACCGGGGGTGTCCAGCGGGTCGGTCGGCTTGCCCTGGTAGCGCGGCGAGCCGTCGAGCAGGCGCGAGATGGTCGTGCCGATCAGCTCGACGTGGCCGATCTCCTCGGTGCCGATGCCCTGGATCAGGTCGCGGTACGGCTTCGCGTCCGCGCCGCGGAAGTTCATCGCCTGGAAGAGGTACTGCATCATCGTGCGCATCTCGCCGAACTGCCCGCCGAGGCCCTCCTGCAGCGCGTTCGCGGCGGCCGGATCCGGCTCGTCCTGCTCGATGTCGTTGATGAGTCGTTGAACGTGGAAGTACACCATTGCCTCCAGAAGGATCGTCGGTGTTCCCACCCTCCGCCGCGCTCCTGGCGTTTGCAGAGCCCCTTGCCACCGAGGGGGTGCGCGTGCGACCGGGCGGGTGGCTCGCCCCGGTCCGCCGCTCTGTGCGAGGCTCGGAGCATGACCGAGCAGGCCCGCACGACTCCGCGCCCCGTCGACTCCCGGGCGCTCGCGAGCGCGGGCGTCGCGGTGCTCGGCGCGCTGCTGGTCGGCGTCCCGCTGCTCGCCTCGGCGCTCGCCGTCGTGGCGATCGTGCTGGCGCTCGGCGCCCGGAACCGGCTGCGCGCGGACGAGACGCTCCGCGGCGCCCGCGTGAGCCTCGTCGGCTTCGTGCTCGGGCTCGGGGTGCTCGCCGTGGCGTTCGGCCCGCTCGTGCTTGGGTGGGTGCTCGGCCTGTTCGCCTGAGGCCGGCGCGTACCGCCTGAGGCCGGCGACTACCGCTGCGCGAACGCCTCCCGGTACAGGCTCGTCAGCTCGGGGGAGTCGGCCGCGCTCAGCCCGCAGGTGAGGATCGTGTCGCCGTCGGCGGCGATCAGGTAGTCGATGCCGCGCTCGAAGACGATCGGGGCGCCGTCGACGGCCGACTCCGCCGCCTGGGTCACCGTCACCGCGTCGCCGACATCGCCGGCGAAGCGGTCGATCACGCGCAGGGTGACGGTGCCGTCGTCGATCGAGGCGACCTCCGCGCGGAAGGCGAGCTGCGACGGCGCGAGCGCCTCGGCGGTGACCGGGGCGCACATGTCCATCGGCCCGCCGGTCGCGGGCAGCCGCAGCGCGGAGGCGGAGCCGCCGGTGGTGACGCCGAGGGCGAAGGGGAGCAGGAGCGACGCGGCGGCGCCGACCGCGAGCGCGCCGACCCCGACGATCAGCCAGGGGGAGCGGCGGCGGCGGACGGCGGCGGGGTCGGAGTCGTGGGGGTCGGTGCCCTGCCCGCCCACAGCCGGCCCGCCCGTCGCCTGCCCGCCCATCGCCCGCTCCCGGTGCTCGGCGAGCTGCGCGCGGGTGAGCGGGGCGAGCCCCTCCGCCGGGTCGGTCGAGCGCACCAGCCGGCGCAGCTCCGAGTCCTCGATCGCGGTCATCGTGCTCCTCCTTCTGAGGTCGTCGGGTCCTGGGCGGCGCGGCTCTCGTAGAGCTCCGCGAAGCGCTGGCGGGCACGGTGCAGCCGGATCGACGCGGCGTTCGGCGTGATCCCGAGGACCTCGCCGATCCCGCGGGCGTCGAGCTCCTCCCACGACCACAGCCGCAGCAGCTCGGCGTCGGACTCGCGCAGCCGCGAGAGCACGAAGCGCACGGCGTCGTCCGTGGCGGACGGCCCGTCCGGGTCGCGCACCTCCTGCGGCGGGTCGACGACGGCGATGCGGTGGGTGAGCAGGACCTGCCGCCGCTGCATCCGGCGCGCGTTCTGCAGCTGCAGCCGGGCGACCCCGATCGACCAGGCGATCGGATCGTCCTCCGGCACGTCGGCGACGCGGCGCCAGAGCACGGCGAGGGTGGCGGCGAGCACGTCGTCGGCCGTGGCCTCGTCGGTGCGGCGCCAGAGGTAGCGGCGGACGGGGTCGGCGACCACGCCGGCGAGCGCGGCGAAGCGGTCGGGACCCGCGAGGGGAGCTGGCATGTGCCTCATGCTCCCTCCTGTCCGGCACGCCCGCCGTTCTTTCACCGGCGCGCCGACCCGGCTCCCGGCTGCGTCACGGCGAGCGCGGGCGCGCGTCTGCTCGGCGCACCTCCGGCTCGCGGTTCCGGCTCCGGCACGTCGTTCTGCCGCATCCTGGCGTGCCGGAGCGGTTTCCGCGTGCCGGAGGTGCGCCACCGTCCGCGCCGAGTACCTCCGGCTCGCGATTCAGGCTCCCGCTCGCGGTTCTGCGGGCTTCCCGAGTGCCGGAGCCGATTCCGTGTGCCGGAGGTGTGCCACCGGTCGCCCCGCCCACCTTCGGCACGTGATTCGAGCCCGGGCTCGTGGTTCCCGCGGGTCTCCGCGTGCCGGAGCCGTTTCCACGTGCCGGAGGTGCGCCTCCGTCCGCCCCGAGTACCTTCGGCTCGCGATTCCGGTTCCGGCTCGCGGTTCTGCGGGGTTCCTCCGTGCCGGAGCCGATTCCGCGTGCCGGAGATGTGTCACCGGTCGCCCCGCCCACCTTCGGCACGCGATTCGAGTCCGGGCTCGTGGTTCCCGCGGGTCTCCGCGTGCCGGAGCTGTTTCCGCGTGCCGGAGGTGCGCCGCCGCCCGCGCCGGGTACCTTCGGCTCGCGATTCCGGTTCCGGCTCGTAGTTCTGCGGGGTTCCTCCGTGCCGGAGCCGATTCCGCGTGCCGGAGGTGTGCCACCGGTCGCCCCGCCCACCTTCGGCACGTGATTCGAGTCCGGGCTCGTGGTTCCCGCGGGTCTCCGCGTGCCGGCGCCGTTCCCGCGTGCCGGAGCTGCGCCTCCGTCCGCCCCGAGTACCTTCGGCTCGCGATTCCGGCTTCGGCACGCGGTTCTGAGGGCTTCCCGTGTGCCGGAGCACATTCCGCGTGCCGGAGTTGCGCCACCGTCCGCCCCGCGCACTCCTGGCTCGTGATTCGAGCTCCGGCTCGTGGTTCCGGCGGATCCCCGCGTGCCGGAGCCGATTCCGCGAGCCGGAGGTCCTCCGGACCGTCGCCGCCGCCCGCCCACCCGCCTCGCTACTCTGAAGCGCCCCCATCCCCTTCCCGCCGAGGAGCCCCATGCCCATCTGGTCCCTGCACGGCGACGGCCGCACCGTCGCGCCCGGAGCCGTCGTCGGCCCCGCCGAGCGGCTCAACTGGCCCGCGACCGTCGCGATCGGCATCCAGCACGTCGTCGCGATGTTCGGCGCGACCTTCCTCGTGCCCGTGCTCACCGGCTTCCCCGTCGCCACGACCCTGCTCTTCTCGGGCGTCGGCACGCTGCTGTTCCTCCTGATCACCCGCAACAAGCTGCCCAGCTACCTCGGCTCGAGCTTCGCCTTCATCGCCCCGGTCACCGCGGCGACGGCGGTCGGCGGGACGGGATCGGCGCTCGCCGGAGTCGTCGCAGTGGGCGTGTTGCTCGCGCTCGTCGGCTTCGTCGTGCAGTTCGCCGGCCTCGGCTGGATCGACCGCCTGATGCCCCCGGTCGTCTCCGGTGCGATCGTGGCGCTGATCGGCTTCAACCTCGCCCCCACCGCGTGGTCGAGCTTCCAGCAGGCGCCGGTCACCGCGACGGTCACGCTCGCCGCGATCATCCTCGGCAGCGTCTTCTTCCGCGGCTTCCTCGGCCGCGTCTCGATCTTCGTCGGCGTCGTGATCGGCTACGTCGTCGCGCTGATCCGCCAGGAGATCGACTACTCCGCCGTCGCCGACGCCGCCTGGGTCGGCCTGCCGCCGTTCAGCTTCCCCGACTTCGCGTCCGGATCCACGTGGTCCGGCATCGCGATGTTCCTGCCCGTCGTGCTCGTGCTCATCGCCGAGAACGTCGGCCACGTGCGCGGCGTCGCGACGATGACCGACTCCTCGGTCAACCAGCACACCGGCCGCGCCCTGATCGCGGACGGCATCGCGACCACCGTCTCCGGCGCGTTCGGCGGCTCGGGCACCACCACCTACGGCGAGAACATCGGCGTGATGGCCGCGACCCGCGTCTACTCCACCGCCGCCTACTGGGTGGCCGGCGTCACCGCCGTGCTGCTCAGCCTCTCGCCCAAGGTCGGCGCCGTCTTCAACTCGATCCCCGCCGGCGTCCTGGGCGGAGCGACCACCGCGCTCTACGGCCTCATCGGCGTCATCGGCATCAAGATCTGGATCGACAACCGCGTCGACTTCTCCCGCCCGGTCAACCAATACACCGCCGCCGTCTCCCTCGTGATCGCGATCGCCGGCTTCTCCTTCAGCTCCGGCGGCTTCGAGCTCGGCGGCATCGTCCTCGGCGCGGCCGCGGCCCTCGTGATCTACCACCTCGGCAACGCCGTCGCCCGCTGGCGCCGCACCGGCGCCGACGACGGCGGCCCCCTGCCCCCCATCGGCCAGCTCGGCGGCGACCCGCAGCACTGACGCGCCGCCCATCCGTCGCAAACGGTCGTCCGCCGCGCATGCGGACGACCGTTCGCGCCGGATCGCGGGCGCCGGTCGTCCCGATTCGACACTTTCTGCTGGTTCCTGAGGCTCAGAACCGCAGAAAGTGGCGAACCGCGAGCCGGATCCAGGGGCTCGGCCCGAGCGAGGGACGCCTTGGGCGATTGGACGCTTCTCGGGCTCTGGCTGCAGCTCCGGCCCCGTCGAACGTCCAGTCGATGACGTCGCTGGCGTCGAACGGACGCGGAACGGGCCCACCGACGACCGCAGAGCCCGAGAAGTGTCAGTTCGGCGATCCGCTGCAGGAAGACCGGCGGCTAGGGTCCCGCTATGACAGACGGACTCCTCGCCCCGCTCTCCTTCACGCGCTACGACATGAGTGAGGCGGGGTCGGCGGCGACGCTCTTCACCGACCGGACTCTCCTCTGCGGCATCTACGTGCTCGAGTTCGAGAACGGGCAGCGCTACGTCGGCCAGACGAGGAACATCGTCAGCAGGTACGCCACCCACCGTCGGCACCACGGCGATGTCATCGCGCTGACCTTCGCCTCCTGTCGGCAGACGGATCTCGATCACTACGAGGTGCTCGAGATCCGCCGTCAGGAGGCGAGTCACCGCCTGCGGAACCTCGCGCTGACCGGCTGGCCCGGCGGTGAGGACGTCCTCGGCGTCACCGTCGAGGAAGGGAAGAGCATCCTCCTGCCCTGGGAGCGGGAGAAGCGGGGCAGGGTCGGCGAGGAGGGCGCGTCGACCCTCCCCGCGCGCTTCTGGGAGCTCGCGCGCCGCTCGGACTACGACGAGATGTCGGCCGTGCTGGCGAGGTACGTGTGCGAGACCATCGCGGATCCGTTCGGCACGCAGTTCGCGCTCTGGACGATCTCCGCGCTCCCCTCGACCAAGCGCACGAAGACCCGTCGACGCCTGCTCACGCTGAGCTGCGGGATCCTCGAGACGGTCTTCGCCCAGGTCGAGCGAGAGGTGCTCCTGATCGTCGTCAACGTCGATGCGGAGACGTTCGATCGTGCGTCGCGACCGCTTACCTCTCAAAGGCCGATAGCCCTGCGGAGCCGGAGCACGGCAGCCTACAAAAGCGCGAGGGTCGCCCAATACGTCTTCAAGTCGTGGCACGACTTCGCGACCGCGCTCGACTACGTACCTTTCGTCGAGGCCGCCTACAAGCTCAACACGACGATGATGCGTCGCGGAGGTTCGCCCCTCCGGCGCCACCACAACACCTTCTTCGCGAACGACCTGCTCCGGATCGCCGCTGGTGGGCAACGGGACGAGGGCTGAGGGCGGATCGGTGCCGTCCATTGGACACTTTCTGCTGCTACCGCAGGTCCATGACCGCAGAAAGTGCCGAACGGCACGCCGGATCAGCTGGAGACGTGCGACCGGTGGGCTGGCGAGCGTGGGTCTCGATACGCCGCTGCGCGGCTACTCGACCAGCATGAGGGCGGCGCTGCGCGGCTCTTCCACGGGCGCGGGGTGCCGCTGCGCGGCACTTCGATCAGCGTGCTCGCGTCGCCCTTCGGCCTGCGCGGCGGCGATTCTTGCTGATCGAGTAGCCCTCGGAGAGGGCGTATCGAGATCCGGCGTGGCGAGGGCGGGGGCGTGAGGCCGGCGCTCTGGCGGGCGTGGGTCTCGATACGCCGCTGCGCGGCTACTCGACCAGCATGGGGGTGCCGCTGCGCGGCACTTCGATCAGCATGCTCTCGTCGCCCTGCGACCTGCGCGGCGGCGATTCATGCTGATCGAGTAGCCCTCGGAGAGGGCGTATCGAGATCCGGCGTCGCAAAGGCTGGGCGTGAGGCCGGCGTCTCGGTGAGTGTGGGTCTCGACACGCCGCTGCGCGGCTACTCGACCAACAGGGGGCGCCGCTGCGCGGGCGGCGGCGCGGCCGCGGTCAGGCGTCCTGGGCGCGGAGGGCGAGCTTCGCGTAGAGGTCCTCGAGGAGGAGGCGGGTGTCGAGGTGGGTGTAGACGCGGACGTCGGGGCCGTCGCCGGCGCGGGGGCCGTACTGGCCGTCGGGGGTGATCGAGGGGCGGGGGACGCGCGTCGTGCGGCTGGAGGAGGCGTCGGGCTCGAAGGCGGAGAGCAGGGCTGTCGCGAGGACGAGCGGGCTGTCGCCGAGGGCGTAGGTCTCGCCGAAGCTGAGGCCGTGCGCGGCGCCCATGCGGAAGACGCCGTCGAGGGCGTCGAAGAGGTGCCGGCCGAGCTCGCCGGCGGTGCGCATCCGCACGCGGAGCTCGGCGACGGAGGCGAGTGGCTGCCGGTACGCGTCGCGCGGGAACTGCTCGATCGGCAGGGCCGACGCGAACACCTCGGCGGCGGCGGGCACATCGATCAGCAGGTTGTACTCGATCGGCATCGCACCGGGCGGAGGGACGGCCAGGCCCGGGTGCTCCGGCCCGCCGATCCAGACCAGCGTCATCCTGGCGGCGATCGACGGCTCGAGGCGCAGGGCCGCCGCGACCTCGGTCAGCCCGGCGCCGGCGCAGAGGTACAGCGGCCGCGGGTCGTCCCGCAGCGCCTCCGCGACGATCGCGCGCGCCGCCTCCGACACACCAGCATCCGGAGTGTTCGACCCCGCCACCACCGGCACGTCCGGGCGCCCGCAGAGCGCGAGCACCTCGCGCGCCGCGGCCGCCGCATTGTCGGCGGTCCGGTCGGAGGGATCGAACGGGTCGCCCGGCCGCAACCGCGAGCCGACGACCAGCGCCAGCTCGACCGACTCCGACAGCGCGTGCTGCGCGAGCTGCACCAGTCCGTCCGGGTCGCCGGAGTAGTCGTTGTCCGAGATCACCCGCACCCGCGGCGGCACGCCGCTCGCGTCCCCGCCCGCGCCCCCGCCCGCGCCAACACCCACACCCACGCCCCCGCTCACGACACCACCCGCGTCAGCCGCACGGCCATGAACTGCCGCGCCGGCAGCTCCACCCGGAACGACCCTGAGAACACCCCGGGCACCCGCGAGACGGTCATCCCCCAGGTGTCGATCACGTCGACGATCCAGGAGTCGGCGGGATCGCGGACGATCTGCCGGAACCGCGGCCGGTTGAAGCCGAAGTAGACCAGCTGCACGCCGCCGCCCCCGCCCCAGGGCGCGTCCCAGTCCGAGGGCAGCGGGTCGATCCGCCCGTCCGGCATCTCGGCGGTGATCCGCCGCAGGAAGGCGATTCGCGCCGGGCTGTCGCCGACGAGCTCGCCGCCCTTCGACCACCACAGCTCCTCGCGGTCGTTGAGGTAGGTCTCGCCGTGGCCGACGTAGCCGCCCCGGATCGCCCCCTCCCAGAAGCGCCGGACCATCTCCTCGCCGGTGATGTTGCCCCAGCCCTGGTCGATGTCGCCCTCGTAGGCGCACTCGTCGATCACGACCGGCTTGCCCCACTGCTCGCGCCAGGCGTCGGTGTTCTCGGCGGTGCGGTACACGTCGATCCGCTGCACGGACGCGTGCGTGATCCACGGCCGCGAGTAGTCGTAGAAGCCGAAGCAGTTGTGGATGGAGAGCAGGTGGCCCACCGGGTCCTCGGCGACGACGAGCGCGGCGAGGCGCTCCCAGTCGTCGACGCTCTTCGACCAGAGCAGGTCGTACTCGTTGGCGAGCGACCACCAGACGTTCGGCGAGGCGGCCAGGCGCCGGACCACGTATCGGGTGACGAGGTCGTCGGCCGCGCGGCCCATGTCCGAGAAGCCCCAGCGGTCGTAGGCGTGGAAGAGGATCACGTCGGCCTGGATGCCGAGCGCGTCGAGATCGGCGACCCGCTCCTCCAGCCGGCGGAAGAACGCGGGCACGGGCCGGTCGAAGTCCCAGCCGTCGCCGTCGCGCTCGAACGGGTAGAGCTCCGGCTCGTTCGTGTTGTACAGGTACGCCTTCGGGAAGACGCAGTGCCGCACCTTGGTGAACGGCGCGTCCGCGAGCGTCGCGAGGGTCGCCTCCTGCAGCGCCTCGGTCTGGTGCGTCCAGGCGTACGCGGTCGTGCCGAGCGGCAGGTGCCGGGTGCCGTCCTCGTGCGCGAAGTGGAAGGTGTCGGCGACCCGCACCGGCCCGTGCGCGCCGGGCAGGGCGGCCTCCACGGTGACGGAGGCGGTGAGCCCGTCGAGCGAGCGCGCGGTGGAGGCGGTGGTCACGCTCCAGACGCCGGCGGTCGGAGGCAGGAACCGCACCCGGTACACCCCGTCGCCGTCGTAGAAGCCGCCCGCCCGCACCGTCTCGTCGCCGAGCGAGAACTCCGCCGAGAACTCGACATCGACGAACGGGTTGCCGTGCGACGGCCCGTCGACGACGACCTCGGCCGGCGCCCAGACGCTGCCGGAAGCGACCGGTCGCACCACGGCGGACGCGACAGCCACGTCCTCGCCCTCGTAGTCCGCGCGCGGCAGCACGGCCACCCGCTCCTGCCGTGGCGCGGCGACCCCGGAGTCGTCGACCGCGTCGAGCGCCGCCCAGAACGAGGCCTCGCGCTCGGGGTCCGCCTTCAGCAGCGGATCCATCCCCACGACGAGTCCGACGGGGGCGGAGCGCAGCTGCACCAGCAGCGGCGAGTTGACGACGCCCGGGACGAAGCGGCGCACGACGTCGCCCGCCTCCCCGTGGTCGAGGACGGCGGCCAGGGTCGATTCGCGGGAGAAGCCCACGGTCACACCTCCACGGTGGTCAGGGTCTGCACGGTGCGCCGGAACTCGGCCTGCATGTCGAGGGAGTCGCGCTGCAGCAGCCACTGCACCTGCAGCCCGTCCATGGTCGCGATGACGCGGATCGCGGCGCTGCGCGGATCCACGCCCGGCACCAGCTGCCCGCGGGTGAGCATGTCGCCGAACGCGCCGGTGAACAGGTCGACGACGAACCGGTAGCGGTTCGCGAAGTACGCGTGCGCCGGGTGGTCCGCGTGGGTCGCCTCCGCCGAGAGCACGCACTGCAGCTCGACGAGGCCGGGGATCTCGGCGTTGTACGCGACGAGGTCGATCAGTGCGCGGACCGTGTCGATCCCGGGCACGGCGTCGCCGCTGGGCACCCGGACGATCGAGTGGTCGTCGCGGAGGGTGAGCACCGCCGAGAGCAGCTCCCACTTGTTGGCGAAGTGGTGCAGCACGCCGGCCTGGCTGAGCCCGACCTTCTCGGCGATCTCGCGCAGCGACGCGGCGTGGTAGCCGCTCGCGGAGAAGACCTCCAGGCCCGCGGCCACGATCTCGGCGCGCCGGGCGGCGGTCTTGGCGTACTGCCCGCGCGGTCGCCGCGGGGGAGAGGTGGGGAGTGCCATGAAGTGCCTCCAGGCGCATCGTTGCGAGGGGGCACGGAGCCTCCGGTGCGAGAAACCTAGCCGCTAGAGGTTTCCGAGTCAAAAACCTGGTGCCGAGTCGGCTTTCGGAAAGCTCCCCGTCAGCGCACAGTTCCGAGCGCCCCGCGGGATGTGAACGGTCACGAGAATCACGAAAACCTAACGGGCCGAAGTTTTTCTTCCCAAAACCTAGGGGTCGTCTGTTTTTCGTGTTAGCTTCCTCGGCACCGGTTCATGGGAGAACCGGGAGAACCTGGAGACCGAAGATGTTCCGATGGAAGAGGCTGGCGGCCGCTGCGATCGCCGTCACCACGATGGTCGGCCTGACCAGCTGCGCGGCCGACTCCGGCGGCGGCGCCTCCGGCGGCTCGAGCGAGACGCTCACGCTGGGTGCGATCCAGACCCTGTCGACGTTCGCCGCGGCGGACTCGTACTGGGCCAACGAGTCGCCCTACATGCAGGCCGTCTACGACAGCGTGCTCCGGGCCGAGCCCGACGGCACCATCACCGAGGGCCTCGCGTCCGAGTGGACGTACAACGAGGACAACACCGTCCTCACCCTGAAGATCCGCGACGGCGTGACCTTCTCCGACGGATCGACGCTCGACGCCGACGCCGTCGCGCAGAACCTGATCCGCTTCCGCGACGGCAACTCGCCCGACACGAACAAGATGGCCGACCTCGCCGACGCGGTCGCGACCGACGCCTCGACCGTCACGGTGACCCTCAAGCAGGCCAACCCGACGTTCCTCTTCTACCTGACCCAGAACGCCGGACTCGTCGAGGCGCCCTCCGCCTTCGAGTCCGCCGACATCCAGACCGTCCCGGTCGGCTCCGGCCCCTACGAGCTCGACGCGTCCAAGACCGTCATCGGCACCTCCTACGCCTTCACCAAGCGCGACGGCTACTGGGACGAGGACTCGGTCCACTACGACAACCTGAACATCAACGTCTACAGCGACTCCACCGCTCTGGTGAACGCGATCAAGGGCGGTCAGGTCAACGCGGCCAACACGGTCGACAACAACGACCTCAAGGAGATCGAGGCGTCGGGCTTCACCGTCAACCCCTTCGAGCTCAACTGGACCGGTCTGCTGCTGCTCGACCGCGACGGCACCATCGCGCCGGCCCTGAAGGACGTCCGCGTCCGCCAGGCCATCAACTACGCGTTCGACAAGGAGTCGCTGCTGAAGGCCATCGGCCAGGGCTACGGCACTCCGACCACGCAGATCTTCCCGACCTCCTCCGAGGGCTACGACGAGTCGCTCGACGACGACTACCCCTACGACCCCGAGAAGGCCAAGGAGCTGCTCGCCGAGGCCGGCTACCCGGACGGCTTCGAGCTGAACATGCCCTCGAGCTCGCTCGTCGGCTCCTCGACCTTCACGCTGATCCAGCAGCAGCTCTCCGAGGTCGGCATCACCGTCACCTACACCGACGCCGGCAACAACTTCATCGCCGACGTCCTCGCCCCGAAGTACGCCGCCACCTGGCTCACGCTGCAGCAGGACCCCGACTGGGCCCTGATCAACTTCGAGCTCAGCCCCAACGCGATCTTCAACCCCTTCAAGAACGCCGACCCCGAGCTCGAGACGCTGATCGAGGCCGTCCGCACCGCGGACGAGTCCGGCTACGCCGCCGCCGTCCAGGCCGTCAACGCCTACACGGTCGAGAACGCCTGGTTCGCCCCCTGGTACCGCCAGCAGTCGAGCTTCGTGACCGACGCGAACACGAAGGTCGAGACCCAGACGGGCAACGCCTACCCGTACCTCTGGAACATCACCCCGGCCTGATCCGGATCGGCGGGGGCCGGCTTCACGGCCGGCCCCCGCTCCCTCTCTTCGCGCGTCACCGATCCGCTGATCAGGCCCGCGCCCTCCTCCGTTCGAAGGACCACTGATGACCAGGTTCATCCTGCGACGCGTCGTCTCGGGGATCATCCTCGTGGTGCTGATCTCCGTCGTCGCCTACGCACTCCTCTATCTCGGCGGCGGCGACATCGCCCGCCGCATCCTCGGGCAGAACGCGACGCCGGAGGCGGTCGCCCAGCGCGCCGCGCAGCTCGGCCTCGACCAGCCGATCTGGTCGCAGTACCTCGGCTGGCTCGGCCACGCGGTCACCGGCGACCTCGGCAGCTCCTGGTTCACGGGGCAGGCGGTCACCACCGCCATCTCGACCCGCGTCACCGTCACGCTCTCCCTGGTCATCGGCGCCACGATCATCTCCGCGATCGTCGCGGTCGTGCTCGGCGTCTGGGCCGCGGTCCGCCGCGGCTGGGCCGACAAGCTCGTGCAGCTGGTGTCGATCCTCGGCTTCGCGATCCCCGGCTTCCTGATCGCGCTGGGCCTCGTCACCGTCTTCGCGATCAACCTCCGCTGGTTCAAGCCCACCGGCTACGTGAACCTCACCGACTCGTTCTCCGGCTGGATCGCCACGGTCACCCTGCCGATCATCGCCCTCGCGATCGGCGGCATCGCCGGCGTCGCCCAGCAGGTCCGCGGCTCCGTCATCGACGCGCTCCGCCAGGACTACGTCCGGACCCTGCGCTCGCGCGGCCTGCCCGCCGACCGGATCGTCTTCCAGCACGTGCTGCGGAACGCCGGCGGCCCTGCGCTCGCCGTCCTCGCCGTGCAGTTCATCGGCCTCCTCGGTGGCGCCGTGATCGTCGAGCAGATCTTCGCGATCCCCGGTCTCGGCCAGGTCGCGGTCACCGCGACCACCCAGGGCGACATCCCGTTGGTGATGGGCCTCGTGCTCGTCACCGCGATCATCGTCGTCATCGTCAACCTGCTCATCGACCTGCTCCAGGGCTGGCTCAACCCGAAGGTGCGACTCTCATGACCGCCACGACCCCGCTGCCCGCCAGCACCCCGTCGGTCGGAGTGGAGGAGCGCGCCGCCCGCACGCACCTCTTCCGCCGCCTGCTGCACAACCCGGTCGGGCTCGTCTCGCTCGTCTTCCTCGCGATCGTCGTCCTCTCCGGGATCTTCGCGCCGCTGCTCGCCCCGGCCGACCCGAACCGCGCCTCGCTGCAGGACGTGCTCGCCGAGCCCGGCGCCGCGCACCTGCTCGGCGCCGACAGCGCGGGCCGCGACGTCCTCTCGCGATTGCTCTTCGGCACCCAGTTCAGCCTCGCCGGCGCCCTGGTCGCGCTCGCCGTCGCCGTCGTGATCGGCGTCACCAGCGGACTGCTGGCCGGCTACTTCGGCGGCTGGTTCGACTCCGTCTCGGCCTGGACCTCCGGCCTCGTGATGGCGCTGCCCGGCTTCGTCGTCCTGCTGGCGGCCCGCGCCGTCATCGGCCCGTCGATGTGGCTCTCGATGGCCATCTTCGGCGTCCTGCTCTCGCCGGCCTTCCACCGGCTGGTCTACGCCTCCGTCACCGCGGTGCGCGGCGAGCTCTTCGTGGACGCGGCCCGGGTCTCCGGACTCAGCAACGGCCGGATCATCGCCCGGCACATCCTCACCGTCGTCCGCGCTCCCGTCATCATCCAGGCCTCGCTCGTCGCCGGCATCGCGATCGCGATCCAGGCGGGACTCGAGTTCCTCGGCCTCGGCGACCTGTCGATCCCCACCTGGGGCTCGATGCTCAACGACGGCTTCTCCAACGTCTTCAACGCCCCGATCCTGATGCTCTGGCCGAGCCTCGCGATCGCGCTCACCTCCATCGCGCTGACCCTGCTGGGCAACGCGATGCGCGACGAGCTCGAGCGCAGCGCCTCCGGAGCCAAGCGCTCGAAGAAGCGCAAGTCGGCCTCGGCGCCCGCGACGGTGCCGACCAGCCTGTCCACCATCGGCATCCGGACCATGCTCGACGAGGACGCCGCAGCGCCGAAGACCGTCGTGCACGAGGAGGAGGCCGGCGCACGCAGCGCCGAGGAGATCCTCCGCGTCACGAACCTCTCGGTCGGCTACGGCCAGAACGACGGCTCGGTGAAGACGGTCGTGCACGACGTCTCGCTCGCGGTCCGCCGCGGCGAGATCCACGGCCTGATCGGCGAGTCCGGCTCCGGCAAGACGCAGACCGCCTGGTCGGTGCTGCGCCTGCTGCCCGAGGGCGGCCGGATCACCGGCGGCTCGATCGTCTTCGACGGCAAGGACCTCGCGCACCTGTCGGAGAAGGAGATGACGAAGCTCCGCGGCAAGCGCATCGCGTACATCCCGCAGGAGCCGATGTCGAACCTCGACCCGTCCTTCACCATCGGCACGCAGCTCGTGCAGCCGATGCGGATCTGCCTCGGCCTCTCGAAGGCGGCGGCGAAGGAGCGGGCGCTCGGCCTGCTCGCCCGGGTCGGCATCCCCAACCCGCAGCGCACCTTCGACGCCTACCCGCACGAGGTCTCCGGCGGCATGGCCCAGCGCGTGCTGATCGCCGGCGCCGTCTCCTGCGACCCCGACCTGCTGATCGCCGACGAGCCGACCACCGCGCTCGACGTCACGGTGCAGGCCGAGGTGCTCGACCTGCTCCGCGAGCTGCAGTCGGAGCTGAACATGGGCATGATCCTCGTCACGCACAACTTCGGCGTCGTCGCCGACCTGTGCGACCGCGTCTCGGTCATGCGCGACGGCCGGATCGTCGAGACCGGGCCCGTGCGCTCGATCTTCGCCGACCCCCGTCACCCCTACACCCGCGCCCTGTTCGACGCGATCCTCGAGGAGGGGCCCGCCCGCGGACCGCTCGTCGCCACCACCGCCGTGAAGGAGTCGAGCCGATGAGCGCCGCACCCGCCGCACCCTCCGAGCTGCTGCTGGACGTCAAGGACGTCGTCGTCGAGTACCCGGGCAAGGGCTTCCGCGCGAAGCCGTTCCAGGCGCTCAAGGGCGTCTCGCTGGACATCCGCCCCGGCGAGACGGTCGGCCTGGTCGGCGAGTCCGGCTCGGGCAAGACCACGCTCGGCCGCGCGGTGCTGGGGCTCGCCCCGGTCACCGGCGGCGAGATCCTCTACAACGGGCGCGACATCGCGCACCTCGACCGGCGTCAGCGCCGCGGGCTCTCCTCCGAGATCCAGGTCGTCTTCCAGGACCCGTACACCTCGCTCAACCCGTCGCTGACGATCGAGCAGATCCTGGTCGAGCCGCTCACCGTGCGGAAGGTCGACGCGAAGGTCGCCTCGACGCGGGTGCGCGAGCTGCTCGATCAGGTCGGGCTGCCGCAGTCCGCGGCCGACCGCCTGCCGCGCGAGTTCTCCGGCGGTCAGCGCCAGCGGATCGCGATCGCCCGGGCGCTCGCCCTCGAGCCGCGGCTGATCGTCTGCGACGAGCCCGTCTCGGCGCTGGACCTCTCCACCCAGGCGCGCGTCCTCGATCTCTTCACCGAGATCCAGGAGCGCACCGGAGTCGCGTACCTCTTCGTCTCGCACGACCTCGCCGTCGTGAGGCACCTCTCGCACCGCGTCGCCGTGATGTACCACGGCGAGATCGTGGAGTGGGGCGACGGCGACCAGGTCACCTCCCGCCCGGAGCACGCCTACACCCAGCGCCTCTTCCTGGCCGCCCCCGTCGCCGACCCGGTCCGCCAGGCCACCCGCCGCGAGGAGCGCCGCGCCTTCGTGGCCGCCCACCCCTGACGCCCGCCCCCCGGACGCGCGCGCGTCCCTCCCCTCTCCGCGAGATGCCACTTATGACGCGATCGCACGGCGTGTCGCGCTCATAAGTGGCATCTCGCGGAAGGGGCCGGGGCGGGGCGCACCGTCAGAAACTTACTGCTGCTAGGTTTTTAGGGACGACGACGTCGCCTCCCGAGAGAGAAAGAGTCACCGTGACCGACACCTCCACTGCTCCCCGCATCCCGGCCGAGGGACCCGACGCCGACGCCCTGCTCACCGAGCTGATCGGGCGCCTCGACCTCGAGGAGAAGGTGCAGCTGCTCACCGGCCGCGACTTCTGGACCACCTGGCCGATCGAGAGGATCGGCCTGCGCCGCATGCTCGTCTCCGACGGCCCGTCGGGCGTCCGCGGCGAGGTCTGGGACGAGCGCTCGCCCTCGCTCAACCTGCCCTCCGCCACCGCGCTCTCCTCCTCCTGGGACCGCTCGATCGCCCGCCGCTACGGCGCCGCCGCCGCGGTCGAGGCGCGCCGCAAGGACGTCGACGTCGTCCTCGGCCCGACCATCAACCTGCACCGCTCCCCGCTCGGCGGCCGCCACTTCGAGGGCTTCAGCGAGGACCCGGTGCTCACCGCCGATCTCGCCGCCGCCTACGTGGCCGGCGTGCAGGAGAACGGCGTCGGTGCCACTCCCAAGCACTACATCGCCAACGACTCCGAGACCGACCGCTTCACCGTCGACGTCCGCGTCGGCGACCGCGCCCTCCGCGAGCTCTACCTGCTCGCCTTCGAGCGCGCGATCGTCGAGACCCGCGCCTGGCTCGTGATGAGCTCCTACAACTCGATCAACGGCACCACCGCCACCGAGAGCGACCTGCTGGAGACCCCGCTGAACAGCGAGTGGGGCTTCGACGGCGTCGTCATCAGCGACTGGACCGCGGTCCGCACCGTCGACAGCGCCCGCGCGGCGCAGGACCTGGTCATGCCCGGCCCCGACGGTCCGTGGGGCGCGGCGCTGGTCGCCGCCGTCCGCGACGGCTCGATCGAGGAGTCCGTCGTCGACCGCAAGGTCCGCCGCATCCTCCGCCTCGCCGCCCGCGTCGGCGCGCTCGAGGGCTTCGCCCCCGCCGTCGCCGAGCCGGTGCTCGTCGAGGACGGCCGCGCCTTCGCCCGCGAGGCCGCCGCGGCCGGCAGCGTCCTGCTGCGCAACGAGGGCGAGCTGCCCTGGGACGCCTCGGCGCTCAGCTCCGTCGCCGTGATCGGCCACAACGCCCGCGAGGCGCGCACCCAGGGCGGCGGATCCGCGACGGTCCTGCCCGAGAAGGTCGTCACTCCGCTCGATGGCGTCCGCGCCGCGCTGCCGCATGCCCGCGTCGACTACGCCCTCGGCGCGGTCGTGCAGGACGGCGTCGCCCCGCTCGTCCTCGAGACGATCACCAACCCGGTCACCGGCGAGCCCGGCCAGCGCGTCCGCTTCCTCGCCGAGGACGGCGCGGAGCTGTTCGTCGAGGACCGCCGCGCCACCTCTCTGGTCTGGTTCGGCGGCACCGCACCGATCGCCGCCTCGGCCCGCGTCGAGTTCTCGACGATCCTCACCCCCGCCGCCGACGCGACCATCCGCCTGGGCTTCGCCGTCGCCGGCACCGCCCGCGTCTACGTCGACGGCGCGCTCTTCCTCGAGGAGACCCTCGCCGCCGTCGGCTCCGACCTCGGTGCCGCGCTGCTCGCCCCGCCGTCGGTCTCCGCGCCGCTGACCGTCACCGCCGGCACGCCCGTCGACATCCGCATCGAGTACGACATCGTGCACGCGGAGGGGGACCTCGACGGCGCGCTCGGCTTCACCTACGGCCTCGAGCCCGACGCCACCCCCGCCGACGAGCTGATCGCGGAGGCGGTGGCGCTCGCGCGCGACGCCGACGTCGCCCTCGTGGTCGTCGGCACCAACTCCGCGGTCGAGTCCGAGGGCTACGACCGCAGCTCCCTCGACCTGCCGGGTCAGCAGGACGCGCTCGTGCGCGCCGTGGCCGCGGTGAACCCGCGCACCGTCGTGGTCGTCAACGCCGGCGCCCCCGTGCTGCTGCCCTGGCGCGACGAGGTGGCCGCCGTGCTGGTCGGCTACTTCGGCGGTCAGGAGATGGGCGACGCGGTCGCCGACGTCCTGCTCGGCCGGGTCGAGCCCGGCGGCCGCCTGCCCACCACCTGGCCGGTCGCGATCGAGGACGTCCCCGTCCTCTCCACGCTGCCGACCGACGGCGAGCTGCACTACGACGAGGGCATCCACATCGGCTACCGCGCCTGGCTGCGCAGCGAGGTCGAGCCGGCCTACGTCTTCGGCCACGGCCTCGGCTACACCTCGTTCGAGCTCGTCTCGGTCTCGACGCCCGAGCCCGTCCGCGGCGGCGAGGACGTCGAACTCCTCGTCGACGTCGTCAACACCGGCGAGCGCGCCGGGAAGGTCGTGCTGCAGGCCTACGCCGAGCGCCGCGACTCCGCCGTCGAGCGCCCGGTGCGCTGGCTGGTCGGCTTCGAGAGCGCGACGCTGGAGGCGGGCGCGAGCGCGCAGATCGCCGTGACCGTCCCGACCCGCCTGCTCGCCACCTGGAACGACGGCTGGGAGTACGAGGCCGGAGCGTTCACGATCCGCCTCGGCACCTCGCTCGAGGACGTCCCGCTGGTGACCGAGCTGGAGCTGCGCGCATGAGCGCGGCCGTCGTGCCGGGCGGAGTCGCGCAGGGCGGGGTCGGTGCGCCGTTCCCCAACCCGCTGATCCCCGGCTTCAACCCCGACCCCAGCGTCGTCCGCGCCGACGGCGTCTACTACCTGGTCACCTCGACGTTCGAGTACCTGCCCGGCATCCCCGTGTACCGCAGCACCGACTTCGAGACCTGGGAGCGCGTCGGCAACGTCGCGACCCGCGCCGAGCAGATCGGTGTGGAGGAGGTGCCCACCGGCCTCGGCGTCTGGGCGCCGACCATCCGCCACCACGACGGCCTCTTCCACGTGATCGTCTCGGTCCCCGCGGGAGTCGGCACCGTCGTCTTCACCGCGGCGGACCCGGCCGGCGAGTGGAGCGACGGCACCGTCCTGACCGATGCCGACGGCGGTCCGCTCCAGGGCATCGACCCGGACCTCGCCTGGGACGAGGACGGCACCGCGTACGTCACCTACTCCGGCCTGATCCTGAGCGGCGAGGAGGCCGGCGCGCACCTCGGCATCCAGCAGGTGCGGGTCGACCTCGCGGCCGGCCGCATCCTGGAGGAGCCGCGCTCGCTCTGGTCGGGCACCGGCGGCGGCTTCCCGGAGGCGCCGCACCTGTACCGGCGCTCGGTCGACGGCCGGGACGTCTGGTACCTCCTCATCGCCGAGGGCGGCACGGAGCGCGGCCACGGCGTCTCGATCGCCCGGAGCGATGCGCCGACCGGCCCGTTCGAGACCGCGCCCGGCAACCCGTTCCTCACCGCCCGCGGCACCACCCGACCGGTGCAGAACACCGGCCACGGCGACCTGGTGGAGGGGCCCGACGGCACCACGCTGATCGTGCTGCTCGGCGTCCGCCCGCGCGGAGCGACCCGCGCCTTCTCGGCGCTCGGCCGCGAGACCTTCGTCACCCGGGTCTCCTGGGTGGACGGCTGGCCGGTCGCCGAGCCGGTCGCACTCGCGCCGCGCGGTCCGCTCCGCGACGACGTCGACTTCGCCGGGCCGCTCGACGCGGGCTGGATCGGCGTGCGCCGCCTCCCGAGCGCGCTCGCGACCGTCGAGGACGGCCGGCTGTCGCTGCCGGGGGAGGGGCGCACCCTGCGCCACCCGCAGCCCACCTTCGTCGGGCGGCGCCAGCTCACGCAGACCATGCAGGCCTCGGTGATGGTCGACGTCTCGGTCGGCGTCGGCGGGCTCGCCGTCCGCTACGACGAGACGACCTTCGCGTCGGTCGAGGCGGAGTCGACCGGCTCCGGCACGCGGGTCACCGCCCGCGCGGTGATTCCCTCCTTCGAGCAGGAGTGGACCGCCGAGCTGCCCGAGGGCCCGGTGACGCTGATGCTGGAGTCCGAGCGCGACGGCGGCATCGGCTTCGGCCCCGGCCAGATGACGAGCGACTTCCTCGTGCTCCGCGCGGAGGCGGGCGGCGTCTCCCGCACCCTCGCCCGCATCGACGGCCGCTCCTTCACCGCGGAGACCGCCACCTCCTTCACCGGCCGCGTCCTCGGCCTCTACGCCACGACCGGCACCCCGACGTTCACCGCCTACCGCTACGCCGGCACCGACGACTGACCTGCGCTTCATGTTGATCGAGTAGCCCGCGTCGCGGCCTGCGCTCCATGTTGATCGAGTAGCCCGCGATGCGGGCGTATCGAGATCCCCCGTTCTGCAGGCGTCGGGTCTCGATACGCCGCTCCGCGGCTACTCGACCAGCATGAAGCGGAGCGGCCCGCGGGGCGTGCCGCCCTGTTGATCGAGCGGCCAGCGCCTCATGCTGATCGAGTAGCCCGCGAAGCGGGCCCCCATGCTGATCGAGTAGCCCGCGCAGCGGGCGTATCGAGATCCACCGTTCTGCAGACGTCGGGTCTCGATACGCCGCTCCGCGGCTGCTCGACCAGCATGCGGCCGTCGGTCCCGGGTTGTACCACGTCTGCGTCCAGCCGCAACCACGTGAACTCCCAGGCGGCTCGCCTCTACCGTCGAGGGAGGCGACCGCAGCAGCGGCCTGCCGCACACCGAGTGAGACATCAAGGAGCACTACCGTGTCGCAGATCATCGAGACCGTCGACGTCAACGTCCCCGTGTCCGTCGCGTACAACCAGTGGACGCAGTTCGAGGAGTTCCCCAAGTTCCTCGACGAGGTCGAGTCCATCCAGCAGGTCACCGACGTCCTCACCGTCTGGAAGGTGAAGGTCGGCCCCGTCGAGCGCGAGTTCGAGGCCAACATCACCGAGCAGCACCCCGACGAGCGCGTCGCCTGGAACAGCACCGGCGGCGAGACCGACCACGCCGGCGTCGTCACCTTCCACAAGCTCTCGGACACCGAGACCCGCGTCACCGTGCAGCTCGACTGGGAGCCCGAGGGCTTCCTCGAGACCGTCGGCTCGCTCGTCGGCGCCGGCAGCCACGCGGTCAAGAAGGACCTCAAGAACTTCAAGGAGTACATCGAGTCCAAGGGCTCGCCGGACGGCGCCTGGCGCGGCGACGTCGAGGCCTGAGCCCGATGTCGGACGACAGCACCCCGGACACCGGGACTCCTGAGGACGGCGGCCTCGGCACCGAGGGCACCATCCCCGACTCCGAGGACGGGATCGCCCTGGGCGTCTCGGGCGACTCGCACTTCAACCCCGAGGAGGACGCCCCGAGCGACTCCGAGGGCGAGGCGGACGAGAAGTAGCAGAACGATGTGAAGGGCCGGAGGCGGTGACGCCCCCGGCCCTTCGTCGTCTCAGCGCCAGGCCCGTGCGTACTGCGGCGGTACCAGCCCGAGCGGAGCGCCCAGCTCCCGCGCCATCCGCGACGGCGCGTGCGGGTCGCGCAGCAGCTCGCGCGCCAGCAGCACCACGTCCGCGTCGCCGCCGGCCACCACGCCCTCGGCCTGCTCGGCCGTCGTGATCAGCCCGACCGCCCCGACGGGAGCGCCGGTCGCCCGGCCCACCTCGCGCGCGAACGGCACCTGGTAGAGCGGCGCCACCGGGATGTCGGTGCCCTTCACGAGCCCGCCGGTCGAGACGTCGAAGAGGTCGACGCCCTCGTCGCGCGCCCACTCCGAGACCCGGATCGTCTCCTCGAGCGTCCAGCCGCCCTCGGCCCAGTCGGTGGCGGAGAAGCGCACCAGCAGCGGCAGCTCGCCGATCTCGGCCCGCACCGCGCGGACGACCTCGAGCAGGAGCCGCGCGCGGTTCTCCAGCGATCCCCCGTAGGCGTCCTCGCGGCGGTTCGAGAGCGGCGAGAGGAACTGGTGCAGCAGGTAGCCGTGCGCCGCGTGCAGCTCGATCACGTCGAAGCCCGCGTCCACGGCACGGCGGGCGGAGGCGCGGAACGCCTCGACGAGGCCCGGAAGGTCCTCGACGTCGAGCGCCCGCGGCACCGCGTAGCCCTCGAACGCGACGGGGGAGGGGGCGACGGTCTCCCAGCCGCCCTCGTCGACGGGGACGGAGCCGTGCCCGCTCCACTCGCGGTAGGTCGACGCCTTGCGGCCCGCGTGCGCGAGCTGGATGCCGGCGAGGGCGCCCTGCCCGTGCACGAAGTCGACGATCGGCGCCCAGGCCGCCTGCTGCTCGTCGTTCCAGAGCCCGGTGTCCCAGGGGCTGATCCGCCCCTCCGGGACGACGCCGGTCGCCTCGACGATCACGACCCCCGCCCCGCCGCGCGCGAGCGAGCCGAGGTGCACGAGGTGCCACGGCGTCGGCACGCCGTCCTGCGCCTCCACCGAGTACTGGCACATCGGCGCGGCCCAGACGCGGTTGCGCGCCGTGCGGGAGCGGAGGGTCAGCGGCTGGAAGAGGGCGGGGGAGTCGGTGGTGGTGCGAGGTGCGTCGGTCATCTCAGGGCCAACCGACGGAGCGGCCCGGGTATGCCCGCTGTCGCGCGATGGCCGTCCCCGCGCCGTCGCTCAGCGCGGCCAGGTCGCCCCGGGCGCCTCCTGCCAGACCGAGCTCGGCGGCGCGAGCGACTCCAGCTCCTCGAACAGCGCGTCCGGGATGTCGAGCGCGTCGTCCGCGACGAACGCGTCGTAGTGCTCGGCGCTCGTCGCGCCGACCACCGTCGTCGTCACCCGCGGGTCCCGGGTCGAGAACTGCAGGGCGGCGGCGGCGAGCGGCACGCCCGCCCGCTCGCAGGCCTCGCCCATCGCGGCGACCGCGTCGACGATCTCCTGCGGCGCCGGCGCGTAGGCGTAGCTGCGGACCGGCTCGGGCCAGCGCGCAAGCGCCCCGCCGCCGTAGACGGCCGCGTTCACCACGACCACGCCGCGCGCGACGGAGGCGTCGATCAGCTCCTCGGAGGAGCGGTCGACCAGCGTGAACCGGTTGTGCGTGATCACGGCGTCGAAGAGCCCGGTGTCGACGTAGTGGCGCAGCATCGGCGCCGGCCCGCCCGAGATGCCGATCGAGAGCGCGACGCCGGCCTCCTTCATCGCGACGAGCGCGCGCACCGGGCCGTCCTCGGCGAAGGCCTCGTCGTAGGAGATCCGCTCCGGGTCGTGCAGGTAGAGCAGCGGCAGCACGTCCATGCCCAGGCGCTCGCGGCTCTCGTCGAGGCTGCGGCGCATCCGCTCGGCCGAGTAGCTGCCGGTCTCCGGGTCGCGGTCGAGCTTCGTGACGACGGTGATCCCCTCCGGGACCCCGCCGCGCGCCCGCAGCGCCTCGCCGATCAGCCGCTCGCTGTGCCCGAGCGCGTACTCGTTGGAGGTGTCGATCACCGAGACGGGGCGGCCGGCGCCGGAGTCGAGCACGCGCTCGAGCGCGGGCACCGTGTCGAGCGAGCCGACGCGGTCGGGGTTCCAGGAGGTGCCGAGGGTGAGCCGGGTCACCAGGGCGCCGGACGGGCCGAAGGGGCGGAGCGCGGAGGGCTGAGAGGTCATCCCGTCAGCCTGGCAGCCGCGCCCGTCGCACGTCGAGGGCTCAGTGCATCAGCAGCTCAGTGCACCAGCAGCTCAGTGCATCAGCAGCTCAGTGCACCAGCGTGCTCAGCCACACCACGACGAACCCGAGCAGCGTCGTCACGAGCGTGCTCAGCACCCGCCGCTTCCACGAGCTGCCGCGCCGCGCCGACATCAGGTAGCCGAGCGCCGCGAGGATCACGACACCCGCTCCGAGTGCCAGGTAGTACGCCGTCCACTCGTCCAGCACCCCGAGCGGCCCGAGCGCGAGCAGCAGCGCCGGCACGACCATCGCGGCGATCATCCCGATCGAGTGCCGGGCGGTGTCCCGCACGGCGGCGAGGACCGTGCGCGGAGTCGGATCCGACTCGGGCAGGCGCGCGATCGTCCCGGAGTAGAGGTGCGCGACCCAGAAGACGGTCACCGAGCCGAGCAGGAACAGCAGGACGTCGAGGTCGGTGTCCTTGTCCCAGCCGACGGCGATCAGCGTGATCGAGAGCACCGTGCCGTAGATGGCACCCTCGGTGCGCATCACCGCGCCGAGCACGCCGACCGCGACCACGGCGCCGGTGCGGGAGGTGACGATCCGCCGCTGCGGCGGCGCCTGCTCGAGGGTCGGGGAGTCGTCGGGATCCATGGAGCTCGGCCTTCCGTCGGGCGCGGGCGACCGGGGGCGGACCGGCCTGACCACACCCTAGGGCCTGGCCGACTCGATCCCGAGTGCTCGCGAGGGCGGTCTCCGGATCGACGGACCCTAGCGGCGCGCCTGAGCCCGCGGCCGCGTCTTCAGCGGCACGGGCGGCAGGGTGGCGAGCGACGGCGCGACGAAGCCGACCACGTCGGAGTAGTGCTCGTCCTCGCCCGAGCGGACGAACGACCAGCACTTCAGCGACGCGGGCCGGTCGCGCAGCGGCAGCGGGCTCGCCTCGACGACCAGGGCTTCGTCGCTCCGATAGACCACCCGCGCCGGGACTCCGCGGCGGCGGCCGTCGATCGTGTGGCTCGCGGTGGGGCGGAGCACACCGTCGCGGCTGTCGAGGCCGATGGAGAGGACGGAGCGGAAGTCGTCCGAGGCGGCGCCCATGCCGATCAGGAAGTCGGGGCCGGTGCCGCGGAGCAGGAACACGACGTCGAGCCCCTTCTCGTGCCGGAGCGCGTAGGTCGCGGTCAGCATGCCCTGACCGAAGGAGGCCGCGCGCGCCGAGGAGTCCTCGTGGTGGGATCGGGCTTCCTGCTCGCGCATGCGGCGCTCCTTCGGGTCTCCGGCTCGGTCGAGTCGCCGCCCCCCGCCGCTCGTCGTCTCCTTCACCGTAGAGGAGAGCCGCCCTATGATCGCCCCGTGCCTCGCATTCCGGACAGCGTCCCCACGCCCGCGCTCGTGCTCGACAAGGCGGTCCTCGACCGCAACATCGCGGCCACCGCCCGCTCGGCCCGCGATCGGGGCGTCGCGCTGCGCCCGCACGCCAAGACCCACAAGTCGATCGAGATCGCCCGGCGGCAGCTGGCGGCCGGCGCGGTCGGCCTCACCGTCGCGACCGTGTCGGAGGCCGAGGTGTTCGCGGCCGGCGGTGTCGAGGACCTCTTCATCGCCTACCCGCTCTGGCTCGACGCCGAGCGCGCGGCCCGGCTGCGCGGCGTGCTCGAGCGGGCGCGGGTCCGGGTCGGCGTCGACTCCGCGGAGTCGGCGCGCCGGCTCGCCGCGGCGATCCCCGCCGGCCTCGAGGTCGTCGTCGAGGTCGACTCCGGTCACCACCGCAGCGGAGTGCCGCCGCAGGAGGCCGGCGCGGTGGCCGCCGCCGCGGCGGAGGCCGGGCTCGACGTGGTCGGCGTCTTCACCTTCCCCGGCCACAGCTACGCCCTCGACGGCCGCCGCGCTGCGGCCCGCGACGAGGCCGCCGCGCTGAGCGCCGCCGCGGCCTCGCTCGCCGACGCCGGAGTCCCGGCCCGCGTGATCAGCGGAGGCTCGACCCCCTCCCTCGAATTCGCCGACGCCGGCGTCCTCACCGAGCTGCGGCCGGGCGTCTCCGCCCTCGGCGACGCGCAGCAATGGGAGATCGGCACCATCGGCCCGGAGTCGATCGCCGTCACCGTGCTGGCGACGATCGTCGCCCGCCGCGACGATCACCTGATCGCCGACGCCGGCAGCAAGGTGCTCTCCTCCGATCGCGGTGCCGCCTCGACCGGCTTCGGCCGCCTCCTCGAGCACCCCGAGGCCCGCATCACCGTCCTCTCGGAGCACCACGCCACCATCACCGGCGTCGACCTCCCGCTCGGCACCCGGATCCGCATCGCCCCCAACCACGTCTGCGTCGCCGTCAACCTCGCCGACGACTACCGCGTCCTCCTCGCCGACGGCACCACCGCCACCTGGCCCGTCGACGCCCGCGGCCGCAACACCTGACGCCGCTCGCGCCGAGACGTCCCCGAACGGTCGAGGCGTCCAGGTGCTGCTGGACGCCTCGACCAGTGCGGGACGCCTCACTGCGTGCCCTCGTCCATGCTGATCGAGCAGCCCGCGTGTCGGGCCGCCCTGCATGCTGATCGAGCAGCCCTCTTCGCGGGCCGCCCCCCCCATGCTGATCGAGTAGCCCGCGCAGCGGGCGTATCGAGATCCACCGGCGTCCGACGATGGTCTGCAGACCCGCCCTGCTGGTCACGGTTGGTCTCGATACGCCGCTCCGCGGCTACTCGACCAGCATGCTCGCGCCGAGACGTCCTCGGACGGTCGAGGCGTCCAGGTGCTGCTGGACGCCTCGACCAGTGCGGGACGCCTCACCGGCGTGCCCTCGCCCCTGCTGATCGAGTAGCCCGCGCAGCGGGCCGCCCTGCATGCTGATCGAGCAGCCCTCTTCGCGGGCCGCCCCCCCCATGCTGATCGAGTAGCCCGCGCAGCGGGCGTATCGAGATCCACCGGCGTCCGACGGAGGTCTGCAGACCCCGCCTGCTGGTCACGGCGGGTCTCGATACGCCGCTCCGCGGCTACTCGACCAGCATGGAAGGGCCGCGTCGCAGAAACGGGTCCGCGCGGGCGGGCTTCTGCATGCTGATCGAGTAGCTCGCGCAGCGGGCGTATCGAGATCCACCAGCGTCCGACGATGGTCTGCAGACCCGGTCTGCTGGTCACGGCCGGTCTCGATACGCCGCTCCGCGGCTCCTCGACCAGCCTGCCTGCGGGCGCCTCTTCCCGGGAGATCCCGCGTGGCTCAGCGCCGCGGCACGCGCAGTCCGACCACCGCGGTCAGCCCGAGCAGCACGAAGGCCGAGGCGAACGCCGCCGTCGGCGACGCCGCGTCCGCGAGCGCCCCCGCCAGCAGCGGTCCGACGACCCCGCCGAGGTCCGACGCCGCCTGGAAGAACGACACCGGCTTCCCGCCGCGCTCGCCCGCCGCGTCGCCCACGAGCGCGCCCGGCGCCGTCCCCATGAACGCGGCCGCCGCTCCGTACACGCAGAGCAGCGCGATGAGCAGCCACAGCTCGTGCACCAGCGGCATCGCCAGCATCGCGACGGCCGCGACGGCGAACCCGCCGATCAGCGCAGGCCGACGCCCGACCGTGTCGACGAAGCGCCCGGCCGGCGCCAGCGCGATCGTCTGCACCACCGCTGCGATGGCGAAGGCGATGCCCGTCCAGGCCGGCTCGTCGCCCAGCCCCTCGACGACGAGCACCGGCACGAGCGTCGCGCGGACGCCCATCGCCGACCAGCCGAGCGCGAAGTTCGCGAGCACCGCGCTCTGGTACCGCCGGTCGCGCGCGACCTCGCGCATCGGCTTCGCCACGGCCGTCGCCGCCGCCGCCTCCGCGTCGCGGTCCGGCCGCTGCAGCAGCACCAGCCCGACGATCCCGGCGATCGCGAGCGTGCCCGCGTAGAAGAAGAAGGGAGCGGTCAGCGAGATCGCCGTCAGCACGCCGCCGACGGCCGGCCCCGCCATGCCGCCGAGCAGGAACCCGCCCTGGTAGAAGCCGATCGACCGGCCCCGCCGCTCCGGATCCGCCGTCCGCAGCAGCAGCGTCATCGCCGCGACCGAGAACATCGCGGAGCCGATCCCGCCCGCCCCGCGCAGGAGCAGCAGGTGCGCGTAGTCGCCGGCCAGCCCGACGAGCGCGCTGGACACCGCCACGATCCCGATGCCGACAGCCAGCACGATGCGCTCGCCCACCCGGTCGACGAGCGGCCCGACGAACGGATTCGCGACCAGCCGCATCAGCGCGAACGCCGACACCACCGCGCCGACCTCGACGTAGCCCACCCCGAAGCTGCGCACGTACACCGGCAGCACCGGCACGACGACGCCGAACCCCAGCATCACGAAGAACGCGACGATCCCGAGGACCTTCACATCGCGGGGGAGCCGCGCCCCGGGTTCACGGTTCTTCCACGGAGCACGCACCCACCGACGCTACCCCGTGCCTCCGACACTGCGATCCCGGACGGACGGTACCCTCACTCGGATGAGGCGGAGAAGCAGGGCGGCGGCAGTGCTCCTCGTCGCGCCCGTCCTCCTCCTCACCGGCTGCGCGCTCCCCGGGCAGACGCAGGACCCGGCCCTCTGCCCTCCGGTCGAGGAATCGTGGAACGCCTTCGCGGCGGACCCCGCGACGGCGAACCGCGAGGCGTTCGAAGCCGCCCTCGACGCGCTGCAGTACGAGAACGCCACCTCGACCGCGGTCGACGCGGCGCGCTCGGCGAAGTCCGCACTGCAGAGCACCCTCGCCCGGAAGCCGGTGCGCAATCCGTTCTTCTGGAACGCCCTCGACCTGATCGCCGAGGAGTGCTCCGAGGCCGGTGTCGAGCTCTCCTTCGACGGCCACGGCGAACCGCTGCCCGCCGTCGGCTGACACGCCCAGGAATGCCGGGCCGGGACGCGCGTTGTCCTCAGGGATGACTTCCGCAGCAGACCCGTCCACCGTCCCTACGTCCGAGGCCCCCACTCCCGAGCAGCGCGCCCTCGTGGTCGGCGCCACCGGCATCGGCGGCTCCGCCCTCGTCGACCTGCTCACCGAGCGCGGCTGGCCCGTGACCGCCCTCTCCCGCCGGCCGATCGCCGAGCGCCCCGGCGTCACCCCGCTCTCCGCCGACCTCCGCTCCGCCGAGGACCTCGCCCGCGTGCTCGCCGACGAGAAGCCGACCCACGTCTTCTTCACCGCCTGGTCGCGCCAGGCCACGGAGGAGGAGAACATCGCCGTCAACGGCGGCATGGTCCGCGACCTCCTCGCCGCGCTCTCGCACGCGCCGCTCCAGCACGTCGCGCTCGTCACCGGGCTCAAGCACTACCTCGGGCCGTTCGAGGCCTACGGCCAGGGCGCGATGCCCGACACCCCGTTCCACGAGGAGGAGGAGCGCCTCGACGCGCCCAACTTCTATTACGCGCAGGAGGACGAGCTGTTCGCCGCCGCCGAGCGCGACGGCTTCACCTGGTCGGTGCACCGCTCGCACACCGTGATCGGCCACGCGGTCGGCAACGCGATGAACATGGGCCTCACGCTGGCCGTCGCCGCGTCGATCCACCGCGCGCAGGGCACGCCGTTCGTCTTCCCCGGCTCGCTCACCCAGTGGAACGGCCTGACCGACATGACCGACTCCACCGTCCTCGCCGAGCAGATGCTCTGGGCGTCGACCACCGAGGCAAGCCGCGACGAGGCCTTCAACGTCGTCAACGGCGACGTCTTCCGCTGGCGCTGGATGTGGTCGAGGATCGCCGAGCACTTCGGCGTCGAGCCCGTCGGCCCCGGCGAGGAGCCGCAGCCCCTCGAGCAGCAGATGGCCGGCGCCGACGAGGTCTGGCAGCGCCTCGTCCGCGAGCACGACCTGATCGAGCCCGACCTCGAGCGCGTCGCCTCCTGGTGGCACACCGACGCCGACCTCGGTCGGCAGATCGAGGTGGTCACCGACATCAGCAAGTCGCGCCTGGCCGGCTTCGGCGTGCACCACCGCACGGTCGACTCCTTCACGGCGCTGTTCGACCGCTACCGCGCGGAGCGCCTGATCCCCTAGCCGCCCGATTCGCAGCCGCCCGGCGCCGGGTCGGCGGCCCCGTCCGGTCGCCGACCCGTCGCCCGCACGACACCCGGGCGACACCCTGCGTCCCCCCGCGCTGCCTAGCGTCACGGCATGGCGGCGGCGGGGTACGGACGGGTGGGCACCCGGTGATCGAGCGGGTGGACCCGTTCCTCGGCACCGAGGCGACCCGGCTCCCCGACGCGACCGGGCTCGCGGCGACCTGGTGGTCGCCCAAGCCGCAGATCGGCAACACGCACCCGGGCGCGACCTTCCCGCTCGGGATGGTGTCCGCGTGCTCCTACTCCGGCGCCTACCCCACCGGCTACGGCCGCTACGACCTCGCGCTCGAGGGCGTCCCGCCGACGATCGAGGACGGCCTCGTCGCCTCCGGCTTCACGCACTTCCAGCAGTCGGGCACCGGCGCGATCCGCAAGTACTACAACTACCTCCGCGTCACGCCGATGCTCGAGCCCCTCGACGAGCTCGGCCGCAGCTGGGCGATCGAGGACGAGGTCGCCGAGCCCGGCTACTACGCCGCGACCCTCTCCTCCGGGATCCGCGCCGAGCTCACCGTCGGGCCCGCCTCGGTCGTGCACCGCTACACCTTCCCCGAGCACCGAAGCGCCCGCGTGGTCGTCGACCTCTCGCTCGGCGGCCTCGCGATCCCGTCCGGAGCGACGATCCCGCTCCGCGCGCAGCTGCACTCGATCTCGCCCGGCGTCGCGGCCGGCGAGGTCGTGATGGAGGGCGCGCCGCTCGCCGTCCACCTCGAGTGCGACGCCCTGCAGTGGCGGCAGATGCTCTGGTACGACCGCCGTCTCATGCCCGGCGGCACCCGGCTCGACTTCGACCACATCCGGCCGACCACGCTGCGCCCGTTCGGGCTGATGTGGGCCGGGCCGAGCACGGCCGGCCAGACGGTCGAGCTGCGGATGGGCTTCTCCCTCCGCGGCACCGAGCGCGCCCGCGAGAACCTGCACCGCGACGTTCCGCCGACGACCGGCGGCTTCGACCAGCGCCGCGACCGCACCCGCAAGACCTGGCGGAAGCGCCTGCGCACGATCGCCGTGGACACCCCCTCGACCGAGCGCGAGACCGTCTTCGCCACGGCGCTCTACCACTCGCTGATCAAGCCCTGCCTGGCGCCGGACGAGAGCCCGTTCTGGCCGACCGACGGCCCGTTCGTCTTCGACCTCAGCACCATGTGGGACATCTACCGCACCCAGCTCCCGCTGCTCACCGCGCTCCTGCCCGAGCGCGCGGTCGAGATCGGCGCCGCGCTGCTCACCATCTGCGAGGAGGAGGGCAACTTCCCGATCGGCTACCGGATGGCCAAGGGCAGCGACCGCTTCTCCCGCCAGGGCAGCGCGCTCGCGCACACCTTCCTCGCCGATCTCTGCCGCCTCGGCCTGCCCGGCATCGACTGGGAGGCGGCCCTCGTGCACATGGGCGAGGACCTCAAGCGCACCTACGGCGAGGAGTTCCTCGCGGCGGGGGAGGCGCACCCGATCAGCCACACCCTCGACCTCGCGCACGGCTACTGGTGCACCGCCGTCGTGGCGCGGCACGTCGGCGACCACCTCCTCGCCGACCAGCTCGAGGAGCGGGCGGCGCAGTGGGTGAACGCCTACGACCTGCGCTCCGGCCTGCTCAAGGACTCCACCTACTACGAGGGCACGCGGCACAACTACTCCTTCCGCCTGCTGCACGACATGGCCGGGCGCATCGCGATCAGTGGGGGCGACGACGCCTTCGTCGCGCAGCTGGACGAGTTCTTCGGCTACGGCGCCGAGCCCGTCGTGCAGCCGGGTCTGCGCCCGGACCGCGCGGAGATGCTCGCGGGATCGGCCCTCGGCCGCTTCGAGGGGCTGAACAACGAGCCCGACATGGACGCGCCGTGGGCGTACCACTACGCCGGCCGCCCCGACCGCACGGCCGAGATCGTGCACGGGGTGCTGCACCAGCGCTTCGGCGCGGGTCGCGGCGGCCTGCCCGGCAACGACGACTCCGGCGGCCTGAGCTCCTGGTACGTCTGGGCGAGCCTCGGGCTCTTCCCGGTCGCCGGCCAGGGGCTGCTGCTGGTCAACGCGCCGGCCTTCGCGCGCGCCTCGATCGCGGTGGGCGGGGCGGACGTCGAGCTCCGCACCACGGGCTTCGTCGAGCCGGTGCCGGGCGGCCCCGTCCAGTACGTGCAGTCGGCGGAGCTGAACGGCGCACCGCTCGAGGCGAGCTGGATCACCGCCGCCGAGCTGCATCGCGGCGGCGAGCTGACGCTGCACCTCGGCCGCGAGCCGGCCGGCTGGGGGAGCGCCCCCGAGCACCGCCCGCCGTCGTTCCCGCGGCACTGAGCACCCCGCACGCCCTGACCACGCCCTCGACCCCACCCGCACCGATCACCCCTGAAGGAGCCCCATGGACCAGAGCACGCACGCCCACACCGTGCAGAACCGACTCGTCATCGTGGTCCGCGCGGATCCGGTGATCTGCGGGCACTCGGTCGAGGCCCGCAACCTCGCCGAGACCGCCCTGGAGCGCGGCTTCGACGAGGTGCGGATCGTCACCTGGCCGATCGAGCGGCTCCAGGCCGCCGGCCTCCCGCTCAAGCCGCTCGACGCCGTCCTCCCCTACAGCGACGGCATCATCGTCGAGCGCCCGGAGCCGGTCGGCGACTACAAGGTGCCGGACGGCCGCTTCCTCGCCGGCATGGTCGGCCGCCTGGTCGAGCTGTTCACCGACGGCGTGCCCACCGTCTGCCTCTCCCTCTACCTCAGCCCGCACACCCTCGCGGTGGCGGACGCCCTGCGCGCCGCCTGGAGCACCGGCCTCCCGGTCGACGTCACGACGATCGCCGAGGCGGTCGGCTCAGACGTCACCAACGTCGTCCGCCGGGCGGTCGAGGAGGGCCGCCTCGGCGCCGCCGCGCACATCTTCGCCTCGTACCTCTCGCAGGACCACTGCGTCGCCGTCTCCGAGTACACCCGCGACCTGATCGTCGAGGAGGCCGAGCGGATCGACGCGGTGCACGGCACCCGCTTCGCCGAGCAGTGCCGCGCGCGCATCGAGATCTCCTACCCGGCGATCGACTCCGACGCCTACACCGGGCTCGACCCGGCCGTGGTCGACGAGGTGGTGCGCGCCCGCGGGCTGCGCACCGACGGCTACGTGCTCTTCCTCTCCCGGCTGACGGAGGCGAAGGGCGTCGAGGATCTGATCGCCGGCTACGAGCGCAGCGCCGTCCACGCGGACCGGGAGCTCGTCATCGCGGGTCGTGGTCCGCAGGAGGCGGAGCTGCGGCGTCTGGCCGCCGCGTCACCGCTGGCGCACCGCATCCGCTTCCTCGACGACGTCGGCGACGCGGAGAAGCCCTACCTGATGGCCGGCTGCTCGGCGTTCGTGCTGCCGAGCAAGCCGCGCCCGGAGTTCGTCGAGACCTTCGGCATCGCGCTCGCCGAGAAGATGCTCGCGGGCGGCGGACCCGTCATCACGACCCTGACCGGCGGCATCGGCGAGGCGGTCGGCGAGCACGCGTTCATCACCCCGGTCGACGCCCCGGACACGATCGCCGCGCTGCTGGACCACGTGGTGCTCGAGCTGACCGCGGAGGACCGGGCGCAGCGGGCCGTCGCGGCGCGCGAGTACGCCCTGCAGTTCGACCGCCGCCGGGTGTTCGACCGGATGTTCGCCCGCCTCGGGCGACCGGTGCAGGCGGGACAGGCCGCCTAGGCGCCGCCCTCGGCCGCGACGGCCAGGCGATAGCGGACGAAGCGGAGGGTGAAGCTGTGCCGGTCGCCGCTGCCGAGGCGCTCCGCCAGCACCCGGATGCCGAGCACGGCGACGACGCGCCACCACTCGAGCTCGTCGGAGACGACGGCGGTGAACTCGTCACCGGGCCGGACGTCATCGGGATCCGTGCCGGAAGCCCCGGCGCTGGAGCGCGGGGCGGTGGTCGTGTCGAGCATGGCGCCGACTCCTGTCGGCAGGCCTCGCGGAAGCGCTTCGGGTGCGCCGCGCACCCGGATGCCGGGCCCACGAGAGGGGGAGCTCGCTACCCGGCATCCGGTCATGCGCGCGGTCACGGGGTCGAGCCCGCCGGAACGAACCCGGACCGCACTCGAAGTGTAGGCCTGTGCCCTGGGCGTGGCGCGGAATGTCAAGCGCTTGCGAGGCAGTTCGGAGAGTCCGACAGATATCGGCGAACTCGATGCCGGCCGGTCCTTAGAGGCGACAGGCGCCAGGCGGCGAGCGTCAGGCGGCGCGCGCTAGGCGGTGTGCGCCAGGCGGTGTGCGCTAGGCGGCCGGCTCCGCGCGGCGCAACGGCACCGCGGTCGCGCCGACGGGCTCGGGGACGATGCGCAGACCGGCGCCGCTGTTGGCGCGCTCCATCAGGGCCTCGATCCACTCGGGGTTGATCGTGGGCTGGCGGCTGCCCTTGAAGTCGAACTGCAGCGGGATGGTCGGGTGCATCCACACGGCGCGGCGGCCGGTCCCGGCGTTCGGGCTGGCGTCGAGGGTGAGCAGGAAGCGCTCGTCCCGGCGGAACTTGTTGATGATGACGATCTGCAGGTGGGCCAGAGTCCGGTCGTCGACCTCGGTGGCCGCCGGAGGAGTGCCGTACATGATGCTGCCCATGGTCTTCTCCCGTTCGCACGAAGACAGGAGCCTGTCCCTGTCGCTAGAAAGACTGTCTACTAGTTTGACTAACGATGTCAAGCCGGGCCGGATGAACGGACGGTGACCGCGCGCGCCCCGAGCTCCGGCGCGGAGGACTCGTGTTCCGCGGAGAACGCGGAGGGCGCGGCCGGGCTGAGCGGCTCAGGCGCGGCGTCGCTCGACGGTGAGCTCGTGATCGGCGTCGTCCTCGAGGACGTCGCCCTGCTCGCCGGAGATCTCGACGATCTCGCGGACGGTCTGCAGGAAGCGGACCACCGCGCTCGCCTCCTCGGGGGAGAGCTGCTCGGCCGCGGCGAGCATCCGCTGGTTCATGTCGTCGAGCGTCTCGCGCACCTCGCGGTGGGAGGTGGGGGTGGCGACGATCCGGATCGCGCGCCGGTCGCTCGGGTGCGGCTGGCGGAGGACGTGGCCGCTCTTGACCAGGCGGTCGATCAGCACGGTCGTCGAGGCGGAGGAGATGCCGAGGTAGGCGGCGAGGTCCTTCGGGCTGACGTGCTGGCCGCCCTGCTGCCGGCGCATGAGGAACTGGACCGCGAGCAGATCGTTCTCGCCCATGCCCATCGATCCGCGGGTGCGCCGGCGCATCGCGCTCTCGGCCGTGCGGAAGGCGCGCATCGCGCCGAGGACTTCGGCGGCCCCGGGCGCGCTCGGAACGGCCGGGTGCCGGAGGGCAGCCGGTCGAGTCAGCGCGACCTCGTCCATGCACCACAGCTTAGACAGTCATGTAGCAAGAAGATCTAGTCATGTACAACCCCGTCCTGGTGCTTGTCCTCGGCGACGCCAGACGGTACGAATGGACAAGCTAGTTAGACGAGCTAGCGAAATCAGGAGGAGGAGGACGGCATGCTCGACACCGCACCGGTCCTCCCGCTCTCGGACCCCCTCCTCGGCACGACACTTGCCGATCGCTACCTCCTCCTCGAGCGCATCGGCGAGGGCGGCAGCGCGACGGTCTTCCGCGCGCGCGATCTCCGACTGGCGCGCTCCGTCGCCGTGAAGGTCTACCGCGAGGTCGCCGACACCCCGAACGAGCGCTCGCGGCGCGAGCGCGAGGTGCGCCTCCTGATCGACTCCCGCCACTCCTCGATCGTCGAGATCCTCGATCAGGGCGAGATCGCGACGGAGGAGGGCGCGCTCGCGTTCCTCGTCCTGGAGTACTTCGACCCGGCCGATCCCGCCGCCGGCTGGTTCGCCTCGGGCGACGAGCGGCTGCTCGCCGAGGTCGGCGCTCAGCTCGCCGACGCTCTGGCGCACCTGCACGCGCGGGACGTCCTCCACCGCGACGTGAAGCCCGAGAACGTCCTGGTCCGCACGCGGTCCGTGGCCGCCGCCGGTGCCCTGCACGAGGCGAAGCTCAGCGACTTCGGCATCGCCCGGGCCGTCGACGACGCGCGGCTCACCCGCTCGGACGTCCTGGTCGGGACCGCGGCGTACCTCAGCCCCGAGAGCCTCGGCTCCGGGACGGTCGGCCCGGCGTCCGACGTCTACTCCCTCGGCCTGGTGCTGCTCGAGGCCGTCTCCGGCCGTCGTGCCTACACCGGCACCACCCTGGAGATCTCGCTGCAGCGGATGCACCACGCCCCGGTCGTCCCCGACTCGGTGCCTGAGCGCTGGCGCGGGCTGCTGACCGAGATGACCCGCCTCGACCCCGCCGCCCGCCCGAGCGCCGACGAGGTCGCGCGTCGACTGTGGTCGGACCTGCGCGACGAGCCGCGGGTGACGCCGCTGCGCAGCGGCGTGCACGGAGCGATCGCGGCGCTCTCGGCGGTCGCGGTCGGCGTCGCATCGACGCTCGCTCTGCTCGGCCGCCTCGGCTGACGCGTCGCCCCGGCGGGTGCGCCGCCCCTGCTGACGTGCCGCCTCGGCCGGCCCGCCGACGGCGAGGCCGAGTGTCCGCGGTGCCGTGCCGCCCAGGTGGCGGGCAGGAGTGCTGTCGTAGTCTCCCGGTGACCGTCGACCCGCTGACCGTCGACCGACGCCGACCGTCCGCTGCATCGCCGCGGACCCGAACGGAGCCGATCCCATGAGCCCGCGCCGCCTCTTCCGCATCCTGTCGATCCTCGAGGCGGTGACCTGGACGCTCCTGCTCGTCGGCATGCTGCTCAAGTACGCCGTCGGAGTCGGCGACTGGCCGGTGAGCACGGCCGGCCCGATTCACGGCTTCGCGTTCCTCGCCTACGGGGCGGCTGCGCTCGTCCTCGCGGTGAACCAGCGCTGGACCGCCGGAGCGACCCTGCTCGCGCTCGCCAGCGCCGTGGTGCCGTACACGACCATCCCGCTGGAGCGCGGCTTCGAGCGGCGCGGGCTCCTCGAGGGCGACTGGCGCCGTGAGGCGGGCGCCGACCCGCGCGACCGGAGGCTCCCGAGCCGGCTGCTGCGCTGGGCGCTCGGCCGCCCGGTCCTCGCGGCCGCCCTGGTGCTGGCCGCCGTCGCCGCGCTCTTCGCCGCGCTGCTCGTCGTCGGCCCGCCCGGCGGCGGCGAGGCCTGACGCGCCTGATCGGGTCGCCCGCGGAGCGGTCGCTTCGAGATCCCGCGTGAGCACTCCGGCGGGTGCTCGCCCGAGCATCGTGGGTCTCGATGCGCGCTGCGCGCTGCTCGACCAGCATGTGCGGACGCACGCCGGCGCACTCTGTGCGCGACTCATGCAGCATGTGCTGGCTCACATGGACGCGTCCTGCGGGCGACACATGCTGATCGAGTAGCCCGCGCCGCGGGCGTATCGAGATCCAACACCGGCACGTCGTGGGTCTCGATACGCGCTGCGCGCTACTCGACCAGCATGTGCAGACGCACGCCGGCGCACCCGACGCGCGGTTCAGGCAGCACGGGCGGGCTCACACCGACGCGTCCTGCGAGCGATACATGCTGATCGAGTAGCACGCGGAGCGGGCGTATCGAGATCCCCCGTCGTCAGAACGGTGCGGGTACATCCTCGAAGCGGGGCTTCGGTGGCGGGTCGGGTGGACGCCCGGGGAGTGCCGGTGGCCGGTTGCTGATCCGCCGGCCCGTCGGGCTCGTCCAGACGATCGTCCCGTCGTCGCTTGTGACGTAGGTCCACTGGTCCCCGTGCCGGATGTGGTGGTGGGACGTGCAGAGCGAGACGAGGTTCTCCAAAGACGTCTCGCCGCCGTTGCGCCACTCGAGGGTGTGGTCGGCCTCGGTGGTCGCGGCCGGCCGGGTGCAGCCGGCGAAGCGGCAGGTCTGGTCCCGCAGCTGCAGGTGCAGGCGCATCTGCGGCGGCGGGACCCGGTGGGTGCGGCCCACGGAGACGACCGCGCCGGTCTCCGGATCGGTCAGGACCCGGGTGAAGGAGGCGGCCGTGCGGATCAGCTCCCGGGCGATCTCGGCGGGGACGGGTCCGTAGCCGTCGAGGTCCGCGGGTGCGTCGTCCAGGCCGACGGCCGTCGACGCGGCGAGGGTCAGCCGGACCTCGGCCCGCACACCGGGGACGAAGGTCGGGTCCGGCCGGTGCTCGGGGTCCGGGGTCGTTCCCGCGATGTCACCGTCGCAGAGGAGATCGACGGCCGCGTCGGCGCTCAGCTGCTGGAGAGTGCGCGGATCACCCTCGTCGCGGAGGGTGCGGGCGATGCGGCGCAATCGGTCGTACGCACCCGAGACGACCGGTGCTGAGGCGTGGACGCAGAGGGTGGCCATCCCGTCGACGTCAGGGGTGATCCAGACGGCGCGGTCCTGGCGGGCGCGTGCATGCCGCTCGGTCAGGGGCTGCTCGTGCAGCTCCTCGCGCCAGCGGCTGAGGGCACGGCGCAGTTGGGTCGTCGTCAGCGTGAGCGCGGCGTCGGCGGCACGCTCGTCGAGTGCGGCGCGGGAGGCGTCGGGAAGGCTGCTCGCGGTTCGGCAGATCGCCTCGCCGACCTCCCAGAGGATCCGGGCGTCGCGGAGCAGGGCGCGGGTGAGGGGGAGGTGCTCCATCAGCATCTGCGCGGTCTCGAGGCGTCGGCAGACGTCCCGCTCGGACACGCCGAGCGTCACTGCGAGCTCTGCGCGGATCGAGCGCTCGACCAGGTCCCGGGTCTCGCTCCGGGTCGCGCCGCGGGCGAATGCCTCCGGGACGGTGAGCGCGACGCGGTGGCCGCGATGCATCCGTTCCGCGGCTCTCAGGCGCGTCGGGGATGCGGCGCGCTCGGCGGCCGCGGCGTCGGTGAAGCAGTCGCGCACCTCCGCGAGTGCTGCCGCATTCTCATCTTCTGACATACGCGTATTGAAGCAGGGACCCCCGACAGCCGGGTCGGAACCATGGGCTGATCGGGGACAACGTCGACGGAATGCGAGTGTGGAGGAGACTCGCTCCCGGATGTCTCGGCGATGGTGGGTCTCGATACGCCGCCGGAGGCGGCTACTCGACCAGCATGTAAGGGCCGCCGGGGGCGGCTACTCGACCAGCATGTAAGGGCCGCCGGGGGCGGCTACTCGACCAGCATGTAAGGGCCGCCGGGGGCGGCTACTCGACCAGCATGGGTGGGCCGCCGGGGGCGGCTCCTCGACCAGCATGAACGGCCGCCCTGCGGGGTGCTCGGCCGGCGTGGGCCCCTCTCTTGCTGGTCGAGTAGTGCGCGCAGCGCGCGTATCGAGACCCACTCGCGTCAGAAGGACGAGCCTGCAGACCGGCCTTGCTGATGACGGTGGGTCTCGATACGCCCCTGCGGGGCTACTCGACCAGCATGGAGGGGCCGCCGACGCGTGACTGACATCCCTCAAGTGGGTGGGTCTCGATACGCCCTGCGGGCTACTCGACCAGCATGGGTCGCCCTGCGGGGTACTCGACCAGCACGAGTCGCTCCGCGGGCGTTTCGGCGAGCGACGGGCTTGCTGCGGGCGGCTCGATCGGCAGGGGATGCGGCGCGGCGTCAGGACGTGCGGGTCGCGGCGTCGATCAGGATCTCGGCGGCGCGGCGGGCGTGCAGGGCGGATTCGGGGGTGCCCGAGATGGCGGCGGTGGTCTGCGCGCCCTCGGCCAGGAGGGCGAGCTGCGCGGCCAGCTCGGCGCCGCCGCCGACCTCCTCGGTCAGCACGGCGAGGAACCGCTGGAAGGTGTCCTTGTGCTCCCGGGCCAGCTGCGCGACCGCCGGGTTGGACGAGCCGAACTCACCGAAGGCGTTGATGAAGCTGCAGCCGCGGAAGGAGTCCTCGGAGAACCAGTCGAAGAGGAAGTCGTAGATCGCCAGGAGCTTGGGGCGGGCGCCGGTCGCGGCGGCGACGCGGCTGCGCACGCCGAGGGTCCACTGCTCGTGGCGGGCCTGCAGCACGGCCAGCACGAGCGACTCCTTGCTCGGGAACTCCGAGTAGAGGCGCTTGAGCGAGACGCCGGCGGCGGTCCGCAGCGCGTCCATCCCGACCGACTGGATCCCGCGCTCGTAGTAGAGGCGGTCGGCGGCCGCGAGGATCGCCTCGCGGGGAGGCGTGGCTTCGAGCGTCGGCGGCGTCATCCCTCCATCGTAGGCGCAGAGGGAACGCGCGTTCTCAGTTGTCCGACATCCATCGGCCTCGGCCCCGGCCGCATCGACCGCGGGCCCCGGCCGGTGTCGGAGGCTGCTGCTAGCGTCGGCCCCGCTCGGACCCCTCCTGATCGTCACCGGCGATCGGGGCCCGCGCGAGAGGCGGTCCCCGTGGTTCTGGCGATGCAGGCGGTCGAGTTCGGCGGGCCCGAGGCCCTCCACGCGGTGACGGTCGAGCCCGGCGAGCCCGGTCCCGGCCGGGTGCGCATCCGCGTGCGGGCCGCGGGCGTCAATCCCGCGGACGCGAAGCTCCTCCGCGGTCTCTTCGGCCGCGGGCGCACTCCCGTCCGTCCCGGCAGCGAGGTCGCGGGCGTGGTCACCGCAGTGGGGGAGGCAGCGACGGGGCCGCTCGGCGACGTCCGCGTCGGCGACGAGGTGGTCGCCTTCCGGGTCTCCGGCGGCTACTCCGAGGAGCTGGTGGTGCCGGCCGCCTCGGTGCTGCCGAAGCCGCCGGGCCTCGCCTGGGAGCAGTCGGCCGGGCTGCTGCTCACGGGCACGACCGCGGTGCACCTGCTCGAGGCGACGCACGTCTCCGCCGGCGACACCGTCCTGATCCACGGGGCGAGCGGCGCCGTCGGCAGCCTCCTCGTCCAGCTCGTGCGCGAGCGCGGCGCCCGTGTCATCGGCACGTCCAGCGAGCGGGGCGCCGCGATCGTCGAGCGCTTCGGCGGCGAGTCCGTGCGCTACGGGGAGGGGCTGGTGGAGCGGGTGCGCGCCCTCGCCCCCGGCGGCATCGACGTCGCGCTCGACACGGCCGGCACCGACGACGTGCTCGACGCCTCCGTCGAGCTCGTCGCCGACCGCTCCCGGATCGCCACCGTCGCCGGCTTCGAGCGCGGCGCGGCGCTCGGCGTCCTGCTGCTGGGCGGCGGCGCCGGGGCCGACCCGGGCACAGCTCTCCGCGACGCCGCCCGGGCACCGCTGCTCGAGCGGGCCGGCCGCGGCGCGCTCGAGGTGGTGCTCGGTCCCTCCTTCCCCCTCGCGGAGGCGGCCGAGGCGCTCGCACTGGTGGAGTCGGGCCGCGCCGGCGGCAAGGTGGTGCTCCTCCCCTGAACGCCGTCGACCCCAGCGCCGCAGACTCCCGACCCGTGGACCCGCGCCCCGTCGACCTCGACGCGAACGGCCCCTTCGACGTCGTCGGCGCCGCGAACCTCCTCCTGCACCACTCGCTGCCCGGGGTCGAGCGGGTCTCCGACGACGGACGGCGCCTCGAGCGGCTCGTCACCGTCGGGTCGCGGCCGGTGCCGCTCGCGCTGAAGCTGACCTCGTCCGGCGTCCGCGTCACGGCGACCGACCCCGCCGTCCTCCCGCTGGTGCGCGCCTGGTTCGATCTCGACTCCGACGTCGAGGCGATCGGCGCCGCCCTCGCTCTCGATCCGCTGCTCGCCCCGATGGTCGCCGCGCGGCCGGGACTGCGGGCGACGCAGTACCCCGCGCCGTTCGAGGCCGCCGTGATGGCGGTCCTCGGCCAGCAGGTGTCGGTGGCGGCGGCGAGGACCTTCGGCGGGCGCGTCGTGACAGCGTTCGGCAGTGAGGGCGAGCGGGGCCTCCGCTCGTTCCCCACGCCCGAGGCCCTCCTCGCCGGACCGATCGAGGAGCTGCGCGCCGCGATCGGCGTGACCCGGGCCCGCGCGGCGACCGTCCGCGCGCTCGCGGCGGCCTTCGCCGACGGGCTGGTGCTCGACCGCGCAGGCGACCTGCCCGAGCAGCGCCGGCTCCTGCTCGCGATCCCCGGCATCGGCCCGTGGACCGCCGACTACCTCGGGCTCCGGCTGCTCGGCGACCCGGACGCGTTCCCCGCGGGCGACCTCGTGCTGCGCCGCGCGCTCGGCGGGATCGGCACGGCGGCGGCGGACGCGGCCTCGCAGGCCTGGCGTCCGCACCGCGCCCACGCGGCGTTCCACCTGTGGGCCTCTACGGGCGCCGTGTGACGGCGCCGAGCCGAGCCGTGTCCTCGATCTAGGTCAGGTACTCGACGTCGTCGTACTGCACCGAGGCGTCGTCCGGGTCGAACTCGTCGACCGGCACGTCCTCGTGCTCGAGGATGACGGCGACACCCGGGGAGACGAGCACGCAGACCTCGCGGTCGCCGGCGACGGTGAAGCTCACCATGCCACCGCGCTCGCGGACGGCCTCGACGAGCTTCTTCTCCAGCTCCTCGGTGTCGAAGGAGAGGGCGAGCAGGAAGCGGCGGCCGTCGATGCTGAGGCTGGTGCGCCGCGTCGTGGGAGCGGGCGTCGGTGCCCCGCGCCGCTCGGAGCCGGGGGTGACGGCGCGCACGCGCATCGGGGAGGCGTGCATCCGGATCACGGAGTTCATTCGGGTTCCGGCCGGGACTCGTGGTGGCGGAGACCGTGCGAGCGACGGTCCTCCTTCATCTCGGACTCGAAGAGGTGGCGGCGACCGGCGGCGAGCTCGTCGCGCGCGGCGCGCTCCTGCTCGCGGAAGGCGGCGTAGTAGCCGTCGTCGTAGTCCTCGACGATCTGGAACGTCCAGCGGCCCTCGATGACGTTGCGACCGACCAGCTCCTTCTCCAGGGTGTCGGCCAGCTCGTCGCGCCCCGCCTCGCGGAAGGCGTCGACCGCCTCGCCGAGCGCGAGGTCCGCGGCGCCGGTCAGCCGGTGGAAGCCGTAGAGGAGCCCGCGCGCGTGCTCGACGGTCTCGAGCGCCTCGGAGAGCTTGCCCAGCGCAGCGACGGTGGCGTCGTCGAGACCGTCCGGACGCAGGTGCGCGGAATCGGGGTGGTCGTGTGAGCTGGTCATCTCCGAGAGCTTAGGCCGACCGTATTCCGCTGTGACCCCCTTGCGCCGCCGGCCGGAACCGGTCGTGCCGCGGCTGAGCGGTCTCGAAGGCGGGCGTTCAGGCGCGGCGGATCGGCGCGAAGCCGTCGGTCTTTCCGGGGTCGTGGAAGTCGCGGACCAGTCGGGCGACGAGGTCCGGCTTCTCCACGATCACGCCGTGGCTGGCGCGCGGGACGACGGCCAGCTCGGCGTCCGGGATCGCGTCGTACATCGCCAGGACGTGCTCGAAGCGGATCTCGTCGTCGTCGCCGAAGAGGAGGAGCGTCGGCACCGCGAGGCCGCGCAGGTCCGCGGTGGTGAGCTCCGGCTCGGCGGCGTGCAGCGCGTCGAGCTTCGCGACGACGACGTCCCAGTGCGTGGCGCCGTCGGGCGACACCTCGGCATAGCTCTCCCTCAGGAAGTCGGGAGCCTCGCCGTCGAGCACGCCGGGCAGCCAGCCGTCGCGGTGGAAGACGCCGGAGGAGAAGACCAGGCTCGCCACGAGGTCGGGGCGGCGGAGGGCGACGTGCAGGGCGACCATCGCGCCGTCGCTGTGGCCGAGGAGGTGCACGGGGGCGCCGGGCAGCGACTCGATCAGGGCGATCGTGTCGCGCGCCATCGCGGCGAAGCTCAGGGGAGCGTCGGTGTCGGCCGTGCGGCCGTGCCCGCGCTGGTCGGGCAGGTGCAGTGTGTAGTCCTCCTGCAGCTCCGCCACCAGCGGCTCGAGCGAACGCGAATCGGTGCCGCCCGGGTGCAGCAGGACGAGGGCGGGGCCGTCGCCGACCCGGCGGCTCACGAGCGGTACGGCGTCCTCGATCATGCGGCGAGCGTAGCCCTGCGCTCGCGCGGCGGGAAGGCGCGCCCTCAGCGGGCGGGGACGCGCACCGGGAGCGCGACGAGGCGCACGTCGCGCAGCTCGCCGTCCTCGGCGACCGCGGTGAGGTACGTGCAGGCCGGCTGACGGCGGCGGTCGGTCGGCGAGCCGGGGTTGAGCAGTCGCATCCCGGCCGCGGTCCGCGAGTCCCAGGGGATGTGGCTGTGGCCGAAGACGAGCAGGTCGGCGCCGGCGTGGGCGGCGTCGGCGCGCGCCTCCCGCCCTGCGGCGGGGCCGGTCTCGTGCACGACGCGGACGTCGAGGCCGGCGATCTCCGCGCGGGCGACCTCGGGGAGGCGCGCCCGGAGCCCGGCGGGGTCGTTGTTGCCCCAGACGCCGAGCAGGCGCGCGGCCCGGGACTCGAGGGCGTCGAGCGTCGCCTCGTCCACCCAGTCGCCGGCGTGCACGACCAGATCGGCCTCGTCGACCGCCCGCCAGACCTCGTCGGGCAGCGCCTTCGCGCGCTTGGGGAGGTGCGTGTCGGCGAGCAGGAGCAGCCGCACCGGGCCGTCGAGCCGCAGCATCGGCGCGGCGGGTCGCCCGTCCGGCATCAGAGCGCGGGGCCGGGGGTCGGCTCCACCCCGCCGTCGGCGCCGGGCTCCTCGGCCGTCGCGGAGTCGCGGAGGCGGGCGTCGAGGGCGTCGAGCGCGGGGACGAACCAGAGGTGGTCGCCGCGGTTCGACTCGACGACGAAGTCGTGCAGGGTGCTCGAGGCCGAGACCTGCTCGGTGATGTCGCCGACGACCACGAGCCGCTTGCCGTACATCACGAAGCGCTGCACGAACTCGCCGGCGATGCCGGAGCGGAGCCGGAAGAACTCCGGATCGAGGCGGCCGACCGGGACGACGATCGTCTCGGCGTCGCTGCCGTAGATCTCGCCGATGACCGCGAGCGCGTCCTCCGAGGTGGAGAGGGCGGGCCCGTCGTCGTCGACGAGGAGGAGGGGGACGCCCTGGCGGGTCTCGGTGCGCATGGACCCAGCCAACCACGTCGCCCCGCGCACGTCACTCCGCGCGGAACGAGCGCAGCCGCAGGCTGTTCAAGACCACGAAGACGCTGGAGAACGCCATCGCCGCCCCCGCGACCAGCGGGCCGAGCAGGCCGGCCATCGCGAGCGGGATCGCCGCCACGTTGTAGGCGAAGGCCCAGAACAGGTTGCCCCGGATGACGCCCAGGGTCCGCCGGCCGAGCCGGAGCGCGTCGGGCACCCGGGCGAGGTCGTCGCCGACCAGGGTGACATCGCTCGCCTCGATCGCCGCGTCGGAGCCGGCGCCCATCGCGATGCCGAGGTCGGCGGCGGCGAGGGCGGCCGCATCGTTCACTCCGTCGCCGACGAAGGCGACCGTGCGGCCCTCGGAGCGCAGCCGCTCGATCACGGCGAGCTTCTCCTCCGGCAGCACCTCGGCGATCACCTCGTCGAGGCCGATCGCGGCGGCGACGGCCGTGGCCGCGCGCGGGTTGTCGCCGGTCAGCATCAGCACGCGGAGCCCCCGGGAGCGCAGCGACGCGACGGTGCGAGCCGCCTCGGGCCGCGGCTCGTCGCGGAGGACGGCGAAGCCGCGCAGCTCGCCCTCCCAGCCGATCCCGACGACGGTCCCGCCGTCGGCCGCGGCCTGCTCGGCGCGGGCGGCGAGGTCGCCGGGCGCGTAGCCCCACTGCTCGTCGAGCCAGCGCAGGCGCCCGGCGACGACGAGGCGGCCGTCGACCCGGGCCCGGACGCCGAAGCCGGCGCTCGCGCGGAACCCGGTCGCCTCGGGGACGGTCAGCCCGCGCTCCTCCGCGCCGCGCACGATCGCGGCGGCGAGGGGGTGCTCGGAGCCGCGCTCGACCGCCGCGAGCAGGCGGAGGGACTCGTCGTCGCTCGCCGCCGCGACGGTGAAGGCGCCGGTGGTCAGCGTGCCGGTCTTGTCGAGGACGACGGTGTCGACGCGGCGGCTCGTCTCGAGCACCTCCGGTCCGCGGATCAGGATGCCGAGCTGCGAGCCGCGGCCCGTGCCGACGAGAACGGCGGTGGGCGTGGCGAGCCCGAGCGCGCAGGGGCAGGCGACGATCAGCACGGCGACGGCGGGCGAGACGGCGGCGGCGAGGTCCGCCCCGGAGAGCAGCCAGCCGACGAGGGTCGCGAGCGCGAGCACGACGACGACCGGCACGAAGACGGCGGAGACGCGGTCGGCGAGGCGCTGCACCCGCGCCTTGCCGGCCTGCGCCTGCGAGACGAGCCGGCCCATCCGCGCCAGTGTCGTGTCGGAGCCGACGCGGTCGACCCGGACGGTGAGCACGCCGTGCGCGTTGAGGACTCCGCCGGTGACGAGGGAGCCGGGCCCGACCTCGACCGGCACACTCTCGCCGGTCAGCAGGCTCGCGTCGACGGCGCTGGAGCCGTCGAGGACGGTGCCGTCGGCGGCGACGACCTCGCCGGGCCGCACGCGCAGGCGGTCGCCGACCGCGAGGGCGGCGGCGGGGACGCGCTCCTCGGAGCCGTCGGCGGCGACGCGGGTCGCCTCCTTCGCGCCCAGCTTCAGCAGCGTGCGCAGGGCGGCACCGGCGTCGCGCTTGGAGCGGGCCTCGAGCCAGCGGCCGGCCAGCACCAGCACGGGGACCGCGGCGGCGACCTCGAGGTAGATCTCGTCGTGCCCGGAGCGGGTGCCGAGCAGCTCGAACGGCATGCTCATCCCGGGGCGGCCGGCGTCGCCGAGGAAGAGGGCGTACAGCGACCAGGCGAAGGCCGCGGTGGTGCCGAGGCTGATCAGGGTGTCCATCGTGGTCGTCCCGTGCCGCAGCGCCCGCCAGGCGGTGCGGTGGAAGGGCCAGGCGCCCCAGACCGCGACGGGTGCGGCGAGGGTGAGGCAGAGCCACTGCCAGTTCGCGAACTGCAGCGCGGGGATCATCGACAGCAGCACGACCGGCGCGGCCAGCAGGGCCGAGACCGTGAGCCGGGTGCGCAGGACGCGGCGCTCGGCTTCGGCCGCCTCCTCCTCGCGGGAGGGCGCGCCGTCGTCCGCGCCGTCGTCCGCGACGGGCGCCGCTCCGGAGACCGTGGCCGTGTAGCCGGCGGCCTCGACCGCGGCGATCGCGTCGGCGGCCGTGGTGCCCTCGGGCAGCGCGACGGTGGCGCGCTCGAGGGCGAGGTTGACGCTCGCGCGGACGCCGGGAAGCGCGTCCAGGCGGCGCTCGACCTTGGCGACGCAGGACGCGCAGGTCATGCCGCCGATGGCGAGCTCGAGCTCGGCGGGCTGCCTGGTCCGGCCGGCGGCGGGGGCGTCGGCCACGTCAGGCCAGGGGCGCGAGGCGGTACCCGGCGTCGGCGACGGCGGCCGCGATCTCCTCGCGGCCGAGCGGACGGGAGGAGCCGACGGTGACGGTGGAGACGCCGTCGGGGAGGAGCGAGATGTCGACGCTGTCGACCTCGGGGTAGGCGGCGAGCTCCTCGGTGACGCTGCGGACGCAGTGCTCGCAGGTCATCCCGGCGACGCCGAAGCTCTGCACCGAGGCGCCGCCCGCGGCGGAGCCGTGCCCGGACGCGTGCGCGGAGTCGTGGCCGCCGCAGGCGCAGGCGCCGCCCGACCCGCAGCCGCCCCCGGACCCGCCCGCGGCTCCCTTGGCGGTGAGTCCGAGATCGAGGTGCGCGGTCATGCTGTTCTCCTTGCGTGGGGCGGGGGGCCCGGCGGAGGGATACCCCCCGGGGGTACTCCCATCGTAAGCCCGTCCGCGCTCGCGGGCAAGGCGGAGGCGGAAGGCGGGAGAATCAACGGAGGAGCGCCGCGGTCCCGAGTGCTCCGGGGGAGGGGACATGGCCGCCGCACCGACGCCCGACTGGGGCGCCCCGCCGCCGCACGCCTCCGCGCGTCCGCTGCCCTCCGATCCACTGCCCCCGCGGCGCCGCTTCGAGCCGACCGCGCTGATCACCTCGCCGGCCGAGGCTCGCCGGGCGCGGGGCGCGCTCGCCGCGCAGCTGCGCCAGACGTCCCCGGCGAACCGGCGGCGGCTGGCCGAGTTCGCGGCGGTCGCCGACGGGGTCGCGCTGCTGCGCGGCCGCGAGTTCGACCGGGCGCTGCGGCGGATCGCCGCCCCGGCCGCCGCCGTCGCTCCGGACGCCACTGGCGTCGTCACCCTCGGCGCGGACGGACCGGCGCTCGCCGGGGAGCGCGCCGACGCCCTGGCCATCGCGGACTGGAGCGACGTCCTCTCGGTCGAGGTCGGCACGGTCGCGCACGGCGCCTTCCGCGTCCGCGCCGTCGTGCTCGCCGTGCTGGCGGCCCGGCCCGAGCGGGGGGCCGCCGCGGGACAGGGCTTCCGCGGCCTGGTGTCCGACGCGGCCCGCGCCTCCGCGGCCGCCCTCGCCGCGCGGGCGCGCCGCCGAGTCCTGGTGCCGCTCGTGGTCGCGTCCCCGGGGCCGCTCGGCTGGACCGTCGCCGACGACCGCACCTTCCTCCTCGCCCTCGACCGGGTGCGCCGCGCGCACGGCGCCCGATGAGGGCGCGGCTGCCGTTCGCGCTCGCCGCGATCGCCGCGCTCGCGCTCGGGCTCGCCCTGCGCTTCCTCCTGGCCGGCCTCTTCGCCGACCTCGCCGGCGGCGTCCTCTACGTCGTGCTGGTCGCGCTGCTGGTCTGCGTGCTGCTGCCGCGGATCCCGGCGGTGACCGCCGCGGGGATCGCCCTCGCCTGGTCGATCGCGATGGAGCAGCTTCAGGCGATCGGGGCCGCCGCCCGACTGGTCGAGCTGTGGCCGCCGCTGCGGCTCGTCGTCGGCAGCACCTTCTCCTGGCTGGACATCGCCGCGTACGTCCTCGGCGCGGTGGTCGCCGCCGCCGTGCTGATCGCGGTGGCGCCGCGGGCTCGGTTCGAGCGCGAGGAGCCGGGGCGCGAGGGGCCGGGCCGCGAGGAGCCCGGTCGCGAGGATCCGGGGGAACTCCGCCCGTAGGGTGGGCCCATGCACGAGGCGACACCGGCACTGCCCCCCGCGAACGACCGGGCGCACGCGGACGACCGGGCGCACGACACCCGCCGCGACCGCCGCACGCCGGAGCCCGTCGACCGCTTCGCCACCGGCGAGGAGTTCCCGGAGTACCGGGTCGACCTCGAGCGGATCCGCTTCTCGCCCTACTTCGCCCGGCTCTCCGCGGTGACGCAGGTCATCTCGCCCTCCGGCGTCGGCCAGGTCGTGCACAACCGGCTGACGCACTCCATCAAGGTCACCGCCGTCGCCCGCGCGATCGCGATGCAGCTGACCACCACCGACACCGCTCAGCGCGAGCTGGTCGAGCGCCTCGGCGGCTGCGACCCGGTCGTCGTGCAGGCCGCGGCCAGCGCGCACGACCTCGGTCACCCGCCGTTCGGGCACCTCGGCGAGCAGGCGCTCGACCGCCTGGCCCGCGAGAAGCTCGGCCTCGAGGAGGGCTTCGAGGGCAACGCGCAGTCGTTCCGTATCCTGTCCGAGCTCGACGTCTGCGAGACGGTCGAGGCGGGGCTGAACCTCACGGCCGCCTCGCGCGCCGCGGTCCTCAAGTATCCGTGGGGCCGCACCGTCTGCCGGCCGGACCTCGAGACCGCCGACCCGACCGAGCTGCCGCGCGGCTCCACCGCCAGCCGTTGGGAGACCGCGCCGCCCAAGTTCTCGGCCTACACCCTCGACCTCGACGACCTGCTCGACTCCCGCACCGGCTTCACCGCGATCGCGCCCTGGCAGCAGACGCTGGAGTGCTCGGTGATGGACGTCGCCGACGACATCGCCTACTCGCTGCACGACCTCGACGACTTCTACCGCGCGGGCGTGCTGCAGCAGGCGGCCGTGGCGGTCGAGTTCCGCGCGTTCCTCCGCGAGCAGAACGCGCTGGCCGCCCTCGACGCCGACGAGCTGTGGGCGCGCGCGCCCGGGCACTCGCTGGAGATGCTGCGGCGGAGGCTGGTGGCCCGCGACCCGTGGATCGCCAGCGACGAGCACTTCCGCTCCTCCGTCGAGCGGGTCTCGGCCGAGCTGGTGGAGGGGCTGCTCGCGGTGCCCTTCGACGGCTCCACCCGCACCGAGCGGGCGATCGAGTCGTTCGTCTCCTCCTGGATCGGCCGGCTGCAGCGCTCGGTGCTCGTGCTCGCCGAGCCGAACGTGCGCTCGGGGCACCTGACCCTGCTGCCCGACGCCTGGCACGACGTCGCCGTTCTGAAGTTCGTGCACACCCGCTTCGTCATCGACCGGCCCGACTTCGCGACCTATCAGCGCGGTCAGTCGCAGGTGCTCGGGACGCTGGTCACCCACCTCGACGCCTGGCTCGACGATCCGCGCGACGGCCCGCGCGCCCCGCAGAAGCTGCTCGACCTGATCGAGCTGGCGACCGACGGCTACTTCCGCCTCCGCGCCGACCGCCCCGAGTGGCTGCCCGCCGGCGAGCGCGGCCGCCCGCGCGTCGACGCGGAGTCGCTGCAGCGCCTCGGCCGCGCCCGCGGCGTCGTCGACTACGTCGCCACCCTCACCGACGAGCAGGCGATGGCGCTCGCCGCCCGCCTCCGCGGCGACCGCGAGCCCTGGGCGATGGGCACCTGAGGCGGCACGCGCTGCCCGCGGCTGTCGTCCGCACCTCCCTCCCTGCTCGCCTCCGCCCGCACCTCCGGCTCGCGAAACCGGCCCCGGCTCGCGAGACCGGCGGATTCCGACGAGCCGAGGCGGTTCCCGCGAGCCGAACCTCGGCCGCCCGTGCCTCCGCCGACACCTCCGGCTCGCGATTCCGGCCTCGGCTCGCGGGATCCGCCTGTTCTGGCGAGCCCAAGCTGTTTCCGCGAGCCGAACGTCGGCGGCCCGGACCTCCGGCTCGCGGTTTCGGCTCCGGCTCGTCGGATCCGCCTGTTCCGGCGAGCCGGAGCAGTCTCCGCGAGCCGGAGCTCGGCGGCCGTCACGTCCGGCTCGCGATCTCAGGTCCGGCTCGTGGAATCCGGCTGCTCCTGCGAGCCGAAGCCGTTTCCGCGAGCCGGAGGTGCACCGCGCGCCGGGTGGTTGACACCGGAGGGTCGCCTGTGGCCACCCCGGAGGACACCGTCGAGAACGCGCGCGATTCCGCGTCAGAGCGCGCAGCAGGCCTCCGGAGTGTGCATGTCGCCGCCGTCCAGCCCGCGTCCAGCAAGCGTCGGGTGAACGACAGCGTAAAATCACGGGGGCACATGCCGAGATCGACAACTCGATAGGGAGTTCCGTTGGACGGAAACGCAACGACCACGCACCGCAACGTCGCATTGCTGTCCGTCGCTACCACGATGGCCCCCCGGGTGACCACGTCGGAAGAGATCGACGCGCGACTGGCGCCGGCGCTGAAGCGGCTGCGACTCCCCACCGGACTCCTCCAGCGCGTCGCGGGCGTGCAGGAGCGCCGCAACTGGGGCCCCGAGCAGGGCTTCGACGGCGCCGCGATCGAGGCGGGCAAGCGCGCGCTGGCCGAGGCCGGCATCCGGCCCGACCAGATCGGGCTGATCATCAACACCTCGGTCACCCGCAAGCACCTCGAGCCCTCGGTCGCCGTGCGCCTGCATCACGGGCTCGGCCTGCCGTCCTCCGCGATCAACTTCGACATCGCGAACGCCTGCCTCGGCTTCGTCAACGGCATGACGCTCGCGGCCCAGCTGATCGACTCCGGCCAGATCAAGTACGCGATGATCATCGACGGCGAGGACGCCGACGAGATCCAGGTCAACACGATCGAGCGCCTCAGCCGCGAGGGCATCAAGCGCAAGGACTTCATGAGCGAGTTCGCGAGCCTGACCCTCGGGTCCGGCGCCGCGGCCGCGATCCTCGGCCCGGCCGACGAGCACCCCAAGGGCCACCGCATCCTCGGCGGCATCACCCGCGCGGCCACCCAGTTCAACGAGCTCTGCGTCGGCAGCGTCGACGGGATGTTCACCGACGCGAAGGCGCTGCTCAAGGGCGGCATGGAGCTCGTCGTCTCCGCCTGGAAGGAGGCGAAGCGCGACTGGAGCTGGGGCGGGATGGACCGCTACATCATGCATCAGGTGTCGGACGTGCACACCAACGCCTTCGTGAAGGCCGTCGGCATCGACCCCGAGCTGGTGCCCACCACCTACCCGACCCTCGGCAACGTCGGCCCCGCGTCGATCCCGATCACCCTCGCGCAGGAGTCGAAGACCCTCGAGCCGGGCCACCGCGTCCTGCTGCTCGGCGTCGGCTCCGGCATCAACACCGCGATGCTCGAGATCGCCTGGTGAGCGCCGCCGCCGGCCGGCACCCGGCCGCCAGGATCCGCCGCGCACTCGGCTCGACCTCGGCGGCGGAGCTGCCGCCGGCGGGACTGGACGGCCTCGATCCGTCCTGGTCGCGCCTCGTCGACGCGCCCGATGCGCACGGCGTCCCGCGCCGCTGGCACCTGCTCGACACGCAGGAGGCGCTGGGCGGCGTCGAGCCGCTCGGCACGATCCTCTGCGTGCACGGCAACCCGACCTGGTCCTACCTCTGGCGCGCCCTCGCCGCCGCCACCGTCGCGGCCGCCCGCCGCGGCGAGCCGGCCTGGCGCGTCGTCGCCGTCGACCAGCTCGAGATGGGCTTCTCCGAGCGCACCGGCGAGCTGCACGCCCTCGCCGACCGCGTCCGCGAGCTCTCGAACCTCACCGACGTCCTCGGCCTGAGCGACGTCGTCACCCTCGGCCACGACTGGGGCGGAGTCGTCTCGCTCGGCTGGGCGGTCGACCACCCCGAGCTCCTGCGCGGCACGATGCTGCTCAACACCGCGATCCACCAGCCGGCCGACGCGCCGATCCCCGCGCCGCTGCGGCTCGCGCTCGCCTCCGGCGTCCTCGGCGCCTCGACCGTCGGCACGCCCGCGTTCCTCGAGACGACGCTCGCCCTCGGGCACCCGGCGATCCCGGCCGCGGTCAAGGACGGCTACCGCGCGCCCTACCGCTCGGCGGAGCGACGGGGCGGCGTCGGCGGGTTCGTCGCCGACATCCCGGTCGGCCCCGCGCACCCGAGCCACACCGAGCTGGAGCGGATCGCCGCGGGCGTCCGCGCTCTGGAGACCCCGGCGCTGCTGCTCTGGGGCCCGCTCGACCCGATCTTCTCGGACCGCTACCTCGACGACCTCGTCGACCGCCTCCCGCACGCGCAGGTGCACCGCTTCGAGGGCACCGGCCACCTGCTCGCGGAGGACGTCGACTACTCCGCCGCCGTCCTCACCTGGCTCGGCGACGTCACCGCCGGTGCCCAGGCCCCCGACGTCCACCGCCCGACTGTGCCGATCGAGCCGCTCTGGCGGCACCTCGACGAGCGCGTCGAGGACGACTCGCTCGCGCTGGTCGAGATGGCGCCGCCCGGGGGAGGCGGACCGCGCTCGGTGTCCTGGCGGCTGCTCTCGCAGCGGGTCCGCGAGCTGGCCGCAGGGCTCCGGGCCTCGGGCGTCGCTCCGGGCGACCGCGTCTCGCTGCTCGTGCCACCCGGCGCCGATCTCACCGCCCTGCTCTACGCCTGCCTGCGGATCGGGGCCGTCGTGGTCGTCGCCGACGCGGGCCTGGGCCTGCGCGGGCTGACCCGCGCCGTCCGCGGCGCCTGGCCGGACCTCGTCGTCGGCGCGCTGCCGGGGCTCGCCGTCGCCCGCGCGCTCGGCTGGCCGGGCGGTCGCGTCTCGACGCAGACCCTGCCGCGCGCCTCCGCCCGCGCCCTCGGCGTCGACACCTCGCTCGGGCAGCTGATCGAGCTCGGCCGCGCGGAGCTCGAAGCCTCCGCCGACGCCCTCGGCGAGGCGCCCGCGGCCGACGCGACCGCCGCGATCCTCTTCACCTCCGGCTCGACCGGCCCCGCGAAGGGCGTCGTCTACACGCACCGCCAGCTCGCCGGCGTCCGCGACGCCCTGGCGCGCCAGTACGGCATCGGACCGGGGACCGGACTCGTCGCCGGCTTCGCGCCGTTCGCCCTGCTCGGCCCGGCACTCGGCACCCGCTCCGCGACGCCGGACATGGACGTCACCTCCCCGCGCACGCTGACCGCGCGGGCCGTGGCCGCCGCAGCGGCGCGCGTCGACGCGACCGTCCTCTTCCTCTCGCCGGCCGCGCTCGCCAACGTGGTCGCCACCGCGGGTGACCTCGACGCCGACGACCACCGCGCGCTCGCCGGCGTCCGCACCTTCCTCTCGGCCGGCGCCCCCGTCGCCGAGGGCCTGCTCGCCCAGGCGCAGGCGCTGATGCCGAACGCCTCGGCCCGCACGCCCTACGGGATGACCGAGGGCCTGCTGCTGACCGACGCGTCGCTCGAGGGCATCCGCGCGGCCGCCGCCGACGACGATCCGCGCGGGGGAGTCTGCGTCGGTGTGCCGGCCGCGGGCGTCCGCCTCCGGATCGCTCCGCTCGACGACGACGGGCAGGCCGCTCCCGAGCCGGCCGAGCTCGTCGGGGTGACCGGCGAGATCGTCGTCTCCGCCGGCCACGTCGAGGACCACTACGAGCGGCTCTGGCTCACCGACCGCGCCGCGCGCCGCGGCGCCGTCCCGGGCGAGCGCTGGCACCGCACCGGCGACGTCGGCCGGATCGACGCCGACGGCCGGCTCTGGGTCGAGGGCCGCCTGCCGCACGTGATCGTCACCGCCGACGGCGTCGTGACGCCCGTCGGGCCCGAGCAGCGGATCGAGGCGCGCGTCGCCGCCGTCTCCCGCGCCGCGCTCGTCGGCGTCGGGCCCCGCGGAGTCGCGCAGCTCGTCGCCGTCGTCGAGCGGCACGAGGGCGCCCGCCGCACGCAGCTCGCCTCCGAGGAAATCGCCGCCGAGGTCCGCGCGGCCGTGGGCGCACCGGTCGCGGCCGTGCTCGTCGTGCCGGCGCTGCCGACCGACATCCGGCACAACTCCAAGATCGACCGGGCCGCGCTCGCGCGCTGGGCGGAGTCGATCCTCGCCGGCGGCCGGATGGTCGCGCCGTGAGGGTGCTCGTCACCGGGGCGAGCGGGCTGCTCGGCGGCGCCGTCGCGGGGGGACTCGTCGCGGCGGGCCACGAGGTCCGCACCTTCCAGCGCCGTCCCTCGGGAGTGAGCGGGGTGGAGGACGTCCGCGGCTCGCTGGCCGACTCGGGCGCCGTCGAGGCCGCGGTCGCGGGCTGCGAGGGTGTGGTGCACCTCGCGGCGAAGGTCTCGCTCGCGGGCGATCCGGCCGACTTCGTCCGGGTGAACGTCGACGGGACCAGGGATCTGCTCGCATCCGCCGCTCGTGCAGGTGTCCGGAGCTTCGTCCAGGTGTCGTCGCCGTCCGTCGCGCACGCCGGCGCCTCGATCATCGGCGAGAGCGCCGAGCCCGCCGATCCCGAGCGCGCCCGCGGCGACTACGCCCGCACGAAGGCACGGGCCGAGCTGCTCGCGCTCGCGGCGGACGCGCCGGGCTTCGCCGTGGTCGCGGTGCGTCCGCACCTGGTCTGGGGGCCGGGCGACACCCAGCTCGTGGCGCGCATCGTCGAGCGCGCCCGCACCGGCCGGCTGCCGCTGCTCGGCGACGGCCAGGCGCTGATCGACTCCACCTACATCGACAACGCCGCTTCGGCGATCTTCGCCGCGCTCGGCCGGGCGGAGGCGGTGCACGGCCGCGCGTACGTCGTCACCAACGGCGAGCCGCGGCCGGTGGCCGAGCTGCTCGCCGGGATCTGCCGGGCCGCCGGCGTGCGGCCGCCGGCCTGGTCGGTGCCCGCGGGCGTCGCGCGCGCAGCCGGCTCGCTCGTGGAGCGCGTCTGGGCGGTGCGCCCAGGGGAGGACGAGCCGCCGATGACCCGCTTCCTCGCCGAGCAGCTCTCGACCGCGCACTGGTTCGACCAGCGCGCGACCCGCGCCGACCTCCAGTGGACGCCGGCGGTCACCCTCGACGAGGGCCTCGCCCGCCTGGCGTCCTCCTACCGCTGACACGACGGACGCCCCCCGCGCGAGTGCGCGAGGGGCGTCCGTCGTCCTGCCTGCTGGTTGAGCGGCCCGCTCCGCGGGCGTGCCTTCATGCTGATCGCTTCCATGCTGATCGAGTAGCCCGCTCCGCGGGCGTATCGAGATCCACCACCGTTCGGAGGTCGGTCTGCACACCCGCCCTTCTGGGGACGTCGGGTCTCGATACGCCCCTGCGGGGCTACTCGACCAGCATGAGGCGGGCCTGCTCGATCGGCAGGGGTCGCCGCCCCCGCAGGACCGCGCCCCCTTCATGCTGATCGAGTAGCCCGCTCCGTGGGCGTATCGAGATCCACCACCGTTCGGAGGTCGGTCTGCAGACCCGCCCTTCTGAGCGCGTCGGGTCTCGATACGCCCCTGCGGGCCTGCTCGACCAGCATGAGGCGGGCCTGCTCGATCGGCAGGGTTCGCCGCCCCCGCAGGACCGCGCCCCCTTCATGCTGATCGAGTAGCCCGCTCCGCGGGCGTATCGAGATCCACCACCGTTCAGAGGTCGGTCTGCACACCCGCCCTTCTGGGGACGTCGGGTCTCGATACGCCCCTGCGGGGCTACTCGACCAGCATGAGGCGGGCCTGCTCGATCGGCAGGGGTCGCCGCCCCCGCAGGACCGCGCCCCCTTCATGCTGATCGAGTAGCCCGCTCCGCGGGCGTATCGAGATCCACCACCGTTCGGAGGTCGGTCTGCAGACTCGCCCTGCTGAGCGCGTCGGGTCGCGATACGCCCCTGCGGGGCTGCTCGACCAGCATGAGGCGGGCCTGCTCGATCGGCAGGGGTCGCCGCCACCGCAGGACCGCGGCGGAGTCATGCTGATCGAGTAGCCCGCTCCGCGGGCGTATCGAGATCCACCACCGTTCGGAGGCCGGTCTGCAGACCCGCCCTTCTGGGGACGCCGGGTCTCGATACGCCCCTGCGGGGCTGCTCGACCAGCATGAGGCGGGCCTGCTCGACCCGCATGTTGGCGGCAGAGCCTCCGTCAGTCGGCGAGGATCAGGTACAGCGCGCGGCGGGTCTCGTCGAGCTTCGCGGAGGCGGCGGCGCGCTGCGCCTCCGAGGCTCCGCGGAACTGCTGGACGACGCCCATCAGCTTGCCGATGTTCTCGACGAACTCGCGGTCCGCGTCGCTCGCGCCGGGAGTGGCCTCCCAGGCGGCGGCGAGCTCGTCGGCGTGCTCGCGCACGTAGGTGCCGCCCGCGTCGGTGAGCTGGTACTCGGTGCCGCGGCCCTCGCCGACGGCCGTGATGAGGCCCTCGTCGACGAGCTGCTGGAGCGTGGGGTAGACCGAGCCGGGGCTGGGGCGCCACGAGCCGTTGGTCTTCTCGGCGATCGCCTTGATCAGGCCGTAGCCGTTCGAGGACTTCTCGGCGAGGAGGGAGAGCAGGGCGGCGCGGACGTCGCCGCGTCGGGCCCGTCCTCCGCCGCGGCCGAAGCCGGGGCCGCCGAAGCCGGGGCCGAAGCCGCCGAAGCCCGCGCCGAAGCCGAAGCCGGGACCGAAGCCGCGGCCGTGTCCGCCGGGGCCGCGGCGCTCGCGGCGGCCGGGCTGGTCGTGGCCGCCGTGGCCGTGGTCGTGGTCGCCGTGCGAGCGGTCGAAGCGGTCGCTGTGGTCGTGGAAGGAGTTCCTGGTGTTCATGGTGTCTCTTCTCGTGTCAGGGGATTCCTCTCGAAATCCGTCTCGCCCGTCGGAGCGAGTGCTCACGATCTGTCGGCGATGTAGTAACGATATATCGGCGACTATCACTCGTCAAGCACGGGTTTCGAACTACGCTCGAGGGACCCCCACCGGAAGGCCCCTCCGCATGCCGCTGTCCGCCGCCGCCCTCGCCGCGCTTCTCGACGAGTCGCTCCTCACCGGCGCCGTCCTCACCGGCCGCGCGAGCAACCTCGGCAACCTCCGCCGTTTGGCCGCCCGCGAGCCCGCCCACCTCTACGGCGTCGACGTCGCCGAGCACTGGGACGTCGAGAGCCTGCTCGCCCTGATGGGGGAGCGGGTCGGCATCAGCACCGACCCCGCGTTCGAGCACGGCCAGGACCGCATCGACGCCGCCCTCACCGTCGCCGCGCTCGACGCCTACCGCGATCGCTTCGCCCGCGCCGTGCGCGAGGGCGCGCTGATCCTCTTCGCCACCGCGCACCCCGCGACCCTGCTGGACGTCTACCGCCGGCTCGCCGCGGCCGCGACGGCGGCCGGCGCCCGCGTGGTCGACGTGAACGCCCTCCCGTTCGCCCGCCCCGACGGCATCCGGGTCACTCTGGCCGACGAGCACCAGCGGCTGTGGTGCACCGGCGGCGTCACCTGCGCCTACCGCGGTGGCAGCCTCCAGCACACCCACTCGGCCGAGCCGATGAACGCCCTCCTCGACGAGCTCGACGCGCTCGGCATCCGCCCCGACCTCGTCGTCGCCGACCACGGCTGGGCGGGTGCGTCCGGGCGGCGCGGCCTGGCGACGATCGCGATCGCCGACTGCAACGACCCCGCCGTCTTCGTCGCCGAGGCGCAGGGCTCGATCGAGGTGGTCGTCCCGATCGACGACGGCCTCGCCGTCCACCTCTACGAGCCGGTGATCGCCTACCTCCTGGACGGCCTCGACGCCACCTCCGAGCCCGCTCGGACCTCCGGCTCGTAGACTCGTCCAATGCTCGTCGGGATCCTGTGATCCGGCGAGCCGTGCGCGTTCCCGCGAGCCCGAGGTCAGCCCTCGCCACCACTTCCCAGACGGAGCATCCGTGACCCAGCCCCAGGACGGCCTCCTCCCGCGCTTCGCCGTCGGCGTCGACATCGGCGGCACCTCGATCAAGGCCTCCCTCGTCGACGTGACCACCGGCGAGCGCGCCGCCCGCCGCTTCGCCGTCGCGAACCCGGTCGGCAAGGAGCCCGAGGACTTCGCCGCGGCCATCGCCGGCATCGTCCGCGACGTCTCGCCGATCGCCGGCACTCCCGTCGGCGTCGGCTTCCCCGGCATCGTCCGCGGCGGCATCGTGCGGCAGACCACCCACGTCTCGCAGCGCTGGGTCGGGATCGACGCGCAGGCGCTGCTGTCCGAGGCGACCGGCGTCGACGTCGTCGTCGTCAACGACGCGGACGCGGCGGGCGTCGCCGAGCGCGAGTTCGGCGCGATGCGCGACCGCGAGGGCCTCTGCCTGCTCACCACGCTCGGCACCGGGATCGGCACCGCGCTGGTCTACGAGGGCGAGGTCATCCCCAACTCCGAGCTCGGCCACGTGCACATCGACGGCCCCGACTTCGAGCCGCGCGTCGGCTTCTCCGCCGTCCGCCGCGAGGGCATCACCCTCGAGGAGTGGGCGGGCCGCCTCAACGTCTACTACCGGCACCTCGAGATGCTGCTCTCCCCGCAGCTCTTCGTGATCGGCGGAGCCGCGGCGCACGTCTTCGACGAGTTCGCCCGCTTCCTCGACCTCGGCACCGAGATCGTCTCCGCCCGCTTCGGCAACGACGCCGGCTTCACCGGCGCCGCCATGGTCGCCGTCTCGCCCGACCGCCTCGCCCCCTGGTACCGCTCCACCCGCGGCGCCCACTTCGACCCGGGCACCCCGGCCATCGCCGACTAGCCGCCTGCGGAGCCGCGGAGCGGCGCCCTCATGTTGGTCGAGTAGCCGCGCAGCGGCGTATCGAGACCCGCCCACCGGACGACGCCGGATCTCGATACGCCCTCTGCGAGGGCTACTCGATCAGCATGCAGGCGGCCCAGCCCCGGGCAGCGCGCGCTGCGGATTTCATGCTGGTCGAGTAGCCGCGCAGCGGCGTATCGAGACCCACCCACCGAACGACGGTGGATCTGCGAGGGCTACTCGATCAGCATGCAGCGAGGCCCGGCGTCAGCGCGTCCGCAGCAGCCCGCGGTACAGCGCGTCCAGGCGGGCCGCCGCGGCCGCCCAGGTGTGGGCCGCCGCCCACTGCACGCCGCCGCGGCCGAGGCGCGCGCGCTCGGCGTCGTCGGCGAGCAGCCGGCGGATCTCCGCCGCCCACACCGCCGGGTCGCCGGAGTCGATCAGCACGCCGCTCTCGCCGTCGCGCACCGCGTCGACCAGCCCGGTCGTCCGCCGGGCGAGCACCGGCGTCGCACTCGCCGCCGCCTCGAGCGCGATCAGCCCGAACGTCTCCGCCGCCGACGGCACCAGCGCGAGCCGCGCCCCGCGCAGCAGCGCCGCCGCCGTCTCGCGGTCGGCCACGCCCTCGAAGCGCACCCACTCGTCCACCGCGAGCTCCCGCGCCGCCGCGCGCACCTCCTCCAGGTACCCCTCGCGTCCCGGCGCCGGCCCGCCCGCCAGCCGCAGCAGCGGCCGCTCGCCGACCGGGATCCGCGCGAGCGCCTGCACCGCGAGCAGCTGCCCCTTCAGCGGCTGCACCCGCCCGAGCAGCACGATCTCCCGCGCACGCTCGCCCGCCCCCGGCGAGAACCGCGCATCCACGCCCGGCGGCACGACCAGCACGCGCGCCGGATCCACCCCGTAGCCGTCCACGACGTCCGACCGCTCCGACGCCCCCGCGACCACCACCGCGTCCGCCGAGCCCAGCACCGAGCGCTCGGCGCGGATCCGCTCCTCCGGCTCCCGCACGTCGCCCGGCACCAGCCGCACGTTCTTCGCCAGCGAGTTCGAGTGCATCGAGTGCACGTGCGGAGCGCCGGTCAGCGCCCCCGCCAGCCCCGACACCCAGTAGTGCGAGTGCACGACGTCCGCACCCTCGGCCGCCGCCGCGAACGCGGGCGCGGAGGCCGCCAGCGCGTACTTGTCCGCCGCCTCGACCGGCACGCCGACCACCGAGACCCCCGGCGCGAGCCGCCGCACGCCCTCGCCGCGGGTGAGCACGGTGACCTCCCAGCCGAGCGCCGCGAGCTCGGGCAGAACCCCGGCGAGGTACACGTTCATCCCGCCGGCGTCGCCGGTCGAGGGCTGCTCGAGGGGCGAGGTGTGCGCCGAGACGATCGACAGGCGGGGCATCCGTCCATCGTAGGAGCGGGCGCGGAGGGCGCGGATCCCGCCCCGCGGCTCCCGGCGCCTCCGGAATCGGGTTGAATGGACGGATGCGCTCCGGTCGGTGCGCGGAGAGCGTGAGGTCCATGGCCCGCCAGAGTCCCCCCGAAGAGGTGCTGCCCCCCTCGGCCGCGCCCGGGGCCGAGGGCCGCGAACCCTTCAGCGAGCAGGACATCCGGGGACTCGTCGGCACCGCCGCCCTCGACAAGGGCGTCGCCTACGCCGACGAGGGCCGGGTCGCCGAGCTGCAGTGGTTCGGCGGGCGCACCCGGCTCTTCGGCCAGGTCCGCGGCTCCGGCCGCTCGCCCTACGCCGTGAGCGTGCAGCTGCGCGACGAGGGCGACCACTCGATCCTCCTCGGCGGCGCCTGCAGCTGCCCGGTCAAGCACGAGTGCAAGCACGTCGCCGCGGTGCTGATCGAGGCGCTCCGCCGCGAGCGCGAGGGCGCCCTGAGCGGCCCGTTCCCCGGCGAGGCCGCCGTCGACGCGGTCCCGGAGTGGCGCAGCGCTCTGGCGCCGCTGCTCGCGGGCGCCGAGCGCTCCCACTCCGGCATCCCGCTCGGCCTCCAGTTCGAGCTCCTCCCCGGCGAGCCCGTGCGCCGCCCGCCCGGCCGCTACAACAGCTACCGTCCGCCGCCCGAGCCGCGCCCGCGCCTCGGCGTCCGCCCGGTCCGGATGGGCGACCGCGACCGCTGGGTGCGCACCGGCACCAGCTGGCGAGACCTCGGCTACCTGCACTACAGCCACGACTACGACGAGCGCCAGATCGACGTCGTCCGCGAGATGCAGGGCCTGCTCTCCGGGCACAGCGCTTCGAGCTACTACTCGCCCGACACCTGGCTCTACCTCGACCAGTGCCGGAGCGAGGCGATCTGGGCGGCCCTGCACGGCGCCGTCCGCGCCGGCATCGGCCTGGTCATGGGCGACCGCGACCAGACCCCGCTGAAGATCCTGGACACCACCGCCACGGCGTCCATCGACGTCACCCGCACCCCGGCCGGCCTCGAGCTGCGCTCGCTCGTCGCGATCGGCGACCACCCGGCTCCGGAGCACTTCGGCTTCATCGGCGACCCCGCCGTCGGCCTCTACACCTGGGACGAGGGCGACGAGCTGCGCGGCAAGGCCGTCACGCTCGTGCCGTTCGCTGCGCCGCTGGTCTCCTCCGCGCGCACCTTCCTCTGGAGCAACGAGCCGATCCGCATCCCGGAGCAGGAGGAGTCGGCCTTCCTCACCGAGCACTACCAGCGCCTGCACCGCCTCTTCGACATCGTCTCGCGCGACGGCTCCTTCGAGGCGCCGCCCGTCCCCGAGCCGCGGCTCGGCCTCACCCTCGAGCACACCGAGGGCGCGGGACTCCGCGGCTCCTGGTGGTGGCGCTACGGCATCGAGGGCGGCCGCGGCACCGAGGCCGAGCGCCTGCCGCTCCGGCTGGACGACGAGTCCGGCTACCGCGACGCCGAGGCCGAGCAGCGGATCCTCGACTCGCTCGGCGGCGCCGGCATCGACCCGGAGTCGACGCCCGCCCTGGTCTCGCCGTCGAGCCGCCGCCTCCGCCCCACCTTCGACCTGCGCGGCATGCAGACCGTCGGCTTCCTCACCGGAGAGGTCGAGCGCCTGCGCGAGCTCGGCACCGTCGAGATCGAGGAGATCGGCCAGCGCGTCGAGTACCGCGAGGCCGAGACCGCGCCGGTCGTCGCCGTCCAGACGGTCGCCCAGCCGGACAGCCGCGACTGGTTCAACCTCGAGATCTCGGTCACGGTCAACGACGAGGCGGTCCCGCTCGCCGAGATCTTCCTCGCCCTGGCCCGCGGCGACGAGTACATGGTGCTGCCGAGCGGCGTCTACTTCGCGCTGGACGACGAGCGCTTCGGCCGCCTCCGCGAGCTGATCGCCGAGGCGCGCGAGCTCTCCGACGACCCGAGCGAGACGCTCCGGATCAGCCGCTTCCAGTCCTCGCTCTGGGACGAGCTGGTCGAGCTCGGCGTCGTCGAGGCGCAGGCCGCCGCCTGGCGCCGCTCGGTCGAGGGCCTCTCCGGCTTCACCGCGACCGGCGCCCTCGAGTCCCGCGCCCTCCCCGAGGGCTTCGCCGTCGAGCTGCGGCCCTACCAGCAGCTCGGCTACGACTGGCTCTCCTTCCTCTACGACAACCAGCTCGGCGGCGTGCTCGCCGACGACATGGGCCTCGGCAAGACCGTGCAGTCGCTCGCGCTGGTCACCCGGGTGATGCAGGAGCAGCGCGCGGCCGCCGCGAGCGCCGGCACCTCGCCGCGCCCGTTCCTCGTCGTCGCGCCGACGAGCGTCGTGCCCAACTGGGTCGGCGAGGCCAAGCGCTTCGCCCCCGACCTCCGCGTGGTCGGCATCGACGAGACCTCGAAGAAGAAGCGCAAGGCGCTGTCGACGATGATCGGCGAGGCCGAGCTGGTCGTCACCTCCTACGCCCTCTTCCGCCTCGACTACGAGTCCTACGCGGGGATCCAGTGGTCCGGCTTCCTGCTCGACGAGGCGCAGTTCGTCAAGAACCGCCAGTCGGCCACCCACCAGCTCGCCCGGCGCCTCGACGTGCCGTTCAAGCTCGCCATCACGGGCACGCCGATGGAGAACAACGTGATGGAGCTCTGGTCGCTGCTGTCGATCGTCGCTCCGGGCCTCTTCCCCTCGCCGGCCGGCTTCGCCGAGTACTACCAGAAGCCGATCGAGCGCGACGCCGACACCGAGCGCCTCAGCCAGCTGCGCCGCCGCATCCGCCCGCTGATGCTCCGCCGCACCAAGGAGCTCGTCGCCACGGAGCTGCCGCCCAAGCAGGAGCAGACCATCGAGGTCGAGCTCGGCACCCGCCAGCGCAAGGTCTACGACACCTACCTCGCCCGCGAGCGGCAGCGGGTGCTCGGGCTGATCGGCGACTTCGAGAAGAACCGCTTCGCGATCTTCCGCGCCCTCACCGTGCTCCGCCAGGTCGCGCTCGACGCGGCCCTGGTCGACGAGGCGCACGCCACGGTGCCGTCGACCAAGCTCGACCTGCTCGACGAGCTGCTCGCCGACGCGCTCGCCGAGGGGCACCGGGTGCTGGTCTTCAGCCAGTTCACCCGCTTCCTCGGCCGGGTGCGCGGCCGGCTCGACGCGGCCGGTGTCGAGTACGCCTACCTCGACGGAGCGACCAAGAAGCGCGACGAGGTCATCGACCGCTTCCGCTCCGGTGAGGCGGGTGTGTTCCTCATCTCGCTGAAGGCGGGCGGCTTCGGTCTCAACCTCACCGAGGCCGACTACTGCATCCTGCTCGACCCGTGGTGGAACCCGGCGACGGAGTCGCAGGCCGTCGACCGCGCGCACCGCATCGGCCAGACCCGCTCGGTGATGGTCTACCGGCTCGTCGCGAAGGACACCATCGAGGAGAAGGTGATGGCGCTCAAGGAGGCGAAGGCCGCCCTGTTCGCGGCCGTGATGTCCGACGACGGCGCGGCGGCGACCGGCGGCATCACCGCGGAGGACGTCCGGGAGCTGCTCGGCTGAGCGGCCCGGGCCGGCGCGGGTCCGGTCAGCAGGCCGGGTCCGCGAGCGCCTTCACGAACGCGCCGGTCTGGTAGACGTACTCGTAGGCCCAGTCGCCGAGCGTGTACGGCTCGCCGGAGGACACCATCGAGAGCTCGCCGTCGAAGCAGCGGCCGAGCAGCAGCCGCGCCCGCGCGATGTGCGGGGTCTGCGTGATGACGACGACGCTGTCCCAGTGGTCCGCGCGCGCGTCGTCGGCCAGGGCGCGCGCCTCGCCCTGGGTGGTCCCCGGGTCGGCCGTGAAGCAGATCACGTCCATGTCCGGCTCGTCGCAGGCCACCACGTCGTTCTCGCCCGGAGCCGCGGCCAGATCCGAGGCCCAGACCGAGATCACCAGGGTGTCGGCCACTCCCGCCTCGACGAGGTCGCGGCCGAGCTCGGTGCGCGCGCGGGTGGGCGGCCCGAGCACGAGCACCGCGTCGGCGTGCTCCGGCACCGGATCGATCGCGGGCAGCACGTAGACGGGGATCCCGGCGCCGACCACCAGCACGAGCGCGGCGAGGGCGCCGACGCCGAGGCGCCGTGCCAGCCGTCGTCCTCCGTGCATGCGTCTCCTCGCGAACCCCGGCGGTCACCGTACCCCAGGCAGGTGACACGGGTGTTTCGGCGGGTCGGGACTCCGGCATCACGAGGACCGCGTCCCGCTGCGCCCGCAAGCCCCCGATCGCAGCTGGCAGTGCGCGGACCGAATTCTGACATCCTGTGTCTTCGGAGCACGGGACGGTGACTCGTGGCGCTCCCGCGACGCCGTGGCGCTCGCTCCTCCTCGACAGAAGGACAGGCGATGGCTGAACCGACACTGGTGGACGTCGCGCGCATCGCGGGGGTGTCCCGCGCGACCGCCGCGCGAGTGCTCGCGGGCCGGACCAACGTCGACGCCGGGATGACCGCCGCCGTGGAGCGCGCCGCGAAGCAGCTGGGCTACGAGGCGAACGGCGCCGCGCGCATGCTGCGCGGGGGCCGCGCGGGCTCGATCGCGCTGATCGTCGCCTTCGAGGATCTCGACCGCCTGCCCGGGACGATCCTCACGGCGGTCCTGAAGGGCGCCGCGGCGAGCCTGCACGCGCAGGGAGTCCAGCCGGTCCTGCTGCCCGCGGACTACGACGACAGGGGCCGGGTCGCCCGGCTCCTCCGCACGCGCGCGGTCGACGGGGCGATCGTGATCCTGCAGAACGAGATGACCCAGGTGACCCAGGAGCTGGCGGACTCTCCGGCCCCGATCGCCTGGGTGGGACGGCCGAGGGTCGCCCTCGCGGACGACGCGCTCGTGATCGACGCGGACAACTACGGGGGAGGGAGGCTCGCCGCACGAGTGCTGGCCGAGTCCGGCCGTCGGCGACTCGGCATCATCACGGGCCCCCACGACATGAAGCCCGCCCGTGAGCGGCTGCGCGGCTGGCGCGACGAGCTGGAGCACCTGGGCATCGACTACGCGCCCCTCGCGCACGGTGCGTTCACGGTCGAGAGCGGCGTGACCGCGATGGTGCGCCTCCTTCAGCGCTACCCCGACCTCGACGGGATCTTCGCCTCCTCCGACCTGATGGCGCACGGCGCGATCCACGTCCTCCGGGCCGCCGGGCGGCGCGTGCCGACGGACGTCTCGGTCGTGGGCTTCGACGACGTCGTCATCGCGACCACGACGGACCCGCCGATCACGACGATCCGCCAGCCCCTCGCGGAGATGGGCCGCATCGCCGCCGAGACCGTCGTCGCCGTCCTGCAGGGACGCGAGGTCGACCGGCAGCGGATCCTGCCCGTCAGCCTCGTCCAGCGGGAATCCACGTAGCGCGGAGGGCGTCCTCGAGAAGCGCGGCGCTCAGGGTCGCCGCCGGTTCAATCCGCGACCAGCGACCGCAGCTCCCGCACCCCCGCGACCACGTCGGCCCCGACGCGCCCCGCCTGCACCGCCGCGCGCAGCGGCAGCGTCCGATGCGGCCGCAGCAGCCGTCGCGCCGCCGTGCAGGGCAGCGCGAAGAGCGCGACGACGCCCGCGTCGATCCCGTCGAGTCCGCCGTCGTCGCGGCCGAAGACCAGCTCGCGTCCCTCGCGGGCCAGCTCGTCGGGCAGCGCCGCCTCGCCGACCGGCAGCCGCACGGAGGCGAGCACGGCGGCGGCGACGATCCGGCGACGCAGCGGCCGGCCGATCGTGTCCGCGGCGAGCTCGCCGAAGAAGTCGGCGTGCCGCTCGAGGATCGCGGCGACGGTCTCGGCGAGGCGCTCCATCTCGGGGTGCAGCGACAGCCGCGCGAGGCGTCGGTAGGCGTGCAGCGCGATCTGCGCGTCGACCGCCAGCGCGAGGGCGACGGGCCCCGCGAGCAGCCGGGACGAGCGGTCCCGCAGCACCCGGCTCCGGACCACGGGCTCGGCCGGGCCGGTCTCGACGCCGCGGATCCGCGGTGAGGCCGCCAGCACCTCGCCGAGCGCGTCGGCGATCCGGTGCCGCTCGGCGGCCCAGGTCGTCGCGAACGACCGCACCCGCGGATCGGGGTGCGCCCGCGCGAGCGGCAGCACCCGCACGACGGCCGCGTGCTCGAGAGCGCGGAGGTAGGCGGACGCGACGATCGCCTCGCGATCCAGCGGCGCCTCCTCGAACTCGCGGATCGAGAAGTGGTCGTGGAGGCTGCCGTGCGCGCTGCGACGGTAGCTCTCCACGTCGAACGGTTCCGCGATGCCCATGCTCCACCCGCCTTCGCCTCGACCGTACCGCCATCCCGGGCCCGGAACCTGAACGGCGGAAGGTCCGTCGCTGCCAGACTGGAGCCCGCGCGCCGCCCGGCCGCGGGACGGGGCGGAGATGGGGTCTCGCGGGTCCGCGGTCGCCGCGATCCTCCTCGCCGCGGTCTGCTTCGGCACCACCGGCACCGCGCAGTCGCTCGGCGCGGAGGGCGTCGATCCGCTGCTGCTCGGCGCCGCCCGGATCGTGCTCGGCGGAGCGCTGCTGGCCGCCCTGCTCGGCGTCGAGACGGCGCGCGCTCCCCGCCGCGCCGCCCGGAGGCCGCTCGCCTCGACGGTGCTGCTCGTCCTCCTCGGTGCGGCCGGCGTCGCCGCCTACCAGCCCGCCTTCTTCACCGGCACCGCCGAGAACGGCGTCGCGGTCGGCACGATCGTCGCGCTCGGCTCCGCCCCCGCCTTCACCGGACTGCTCGAGTGGCTCGTCCTGCGTTCCGCCCCGAGCCCGCGCTGGTTCGTCTCGACGGCGCTCGCCGCGGTCGGCGTCGTGCTGCTCGCCGGTCTGCTGACCGGCGGCGCCGCGGGCGGAGTCTCCGTGCTCGGTCTCGCGGGCTCGGCCGGAGCCGGTGCCGCCTACGCGCTCTACGCCGTCTGCGGCAAGCTGCTGCTCGAGCGCGGCTTCACTCCGGCCGCCGCGATGGGCGCCCAGTTCGGCACCGCCGCGCTGCTCGCGCTGCCGGTCCTGCTCGCGGGCGACCCCGGACGCGTCGCCGGCTCCCTCCCCGCCGTGCTCTGGCTCGGCGTGGTGACCGTCGCGGTCGCCTACACCCTCTTCGCGCGGGGCTTGCGCCTCCTGCCCGCCGCCACGGTCTCGACGCTCACCCTGGTCGAGCCCGCCACCGCGACCCTCCTCGGCGTCGCCCTGCTCGGCGAGCGGCTGACCCCCGACGCGGTCGCCGGCATCGCCGTCCTGGTGCTCGCCGTGCTGCTCCTGGCGCTGCCCGCGCGCCGGGGGAGTGCGCGCCGCAGGAGGTCCGAGGTCGTCGCGCCTGAGGCGCCGTCGAGCCTCGCGGAGTAGCCTCTGCCCTGCCGCGGCGCCCGAGCGCCTCACCGATCGACGACGAGGGGCGGATGAGATGACCAACCCCTGGCTCGCCCTGCCCGGCAGCGGTCGCCGCCGCCCGCTGGTCGAGGCCTCCTGGGAGCGGGCGCGCCGCCACCGCCTCGATCCCGAGCGCCTCACCGCCCCGCTGTCCTTCTCGAGCGACGAGCTGCGCGACTACCGGATGGGGCACCCGCTCGCCTCGGTGCTGCCCGTCATCCGGCGCCTCCTCGTCCGCGACGCCGACGAGGACAGCGGCGTGCTCGTTGCGGTCGGCGACGCCCTGGGTCGGCTGCTCTGGATCGACGGCGACCAGGCGCTGAAGAGCTCCGCCGAGCGGATGCTCTTCGTCGAGGGAGCGGCCTGGGCCGAGCCCGACGTCGGCACCTCCGCCCCCGGCACCGCCCTCGTCCTCGATCACGGCGTGCAGATCCACGGCGCCGAGCACTTCGCCTCGCTCGTCCACCCCTGGAGCTGCACCGCGGTGCCGATCCACGACCCCGAGACCCACGAGATCCTCGGCGTGATCGACATCACCGGCGGCGCCGAGGTCGTCGCCCCGCAGACCCTCCCGCTGATGGAGGCGACCGCGGCGGCCGTCGAGAGCCAGCTGATGGTGCAGCGGCTGCAGCGCCCTCGCCGCGCGCAGCCCCGCCGCTCGCCACCCCGGCCCGCGGCGGCCCGCGCGCCGAGCCTGCGCGTCCTCGGCCGCGAGACCGGCGTCGTCACCGCCGACGGCGTCGAGCTCGAGCTCTCCACCCGGCACGCCGAGATCCTCACCCTCCTCGCCTGGCACCGTGCGGGGCTGTCCGCCGAGGCGCTCGCCCAGCTGCTCTACGGGCGGGAGGACGCGGTGGTCACCGTGCGCGCCGAGATGGTGCGCCTGCGCCGGATCCTCGAGCCGCGCCTCCCGCGGCTGGTGCCGCTCTCGCGCCCGTACCGCCTCGCCAGCCCGGTCGACCTCGACGCGCGCCAGGTGGTCGGCCTGCTCGACCGCGGCGCGCACCGGCTCGCCCTCGACGCCTACGCCGGCGCCCCGCTGCCCGGCTCCGAGGCCCCGGGTGTCCGCGCGATCGCCGACGAGCTGCGCGGCCGCGTGCGCGCCACCGTGCTCACCAGCGCCGCCGCCGAGACGCTGCTCGCCTACGCGCACGGGCCCGACGGCCACGACGACGCCGAGGTCTGGGCCGAGCTGCTGCGGATCCTGCCGCGCCGCTCGCCCCGCCGCGCCGGCATCGTCGCGCACCTCGAGGAGCTCGAGGCCGAGCAGCGCTGACCGCGCCCGGCCGCCGCCTCCGTCGCCGCGCGGTCGTGCAACGGCGTGCAACCTCCCGCGACGTACGGTCGGATCGAGCGCGACACCCCGCACTCACCCGACAACGACGTCGATGGAGGTCCACATGACGCTGTACGCCGACCCGGTAGCCGACCAGGCACCGAAGGAACCGGAGTCCACGGTCTACGCCAACCCGGGCACGGAGGGATCCGTCGCCTCGTTCCGCTCCCGCTACGACCACTTCATCGGAGGCGAGTACGTCGCCCCCGCGAAGGGCCAGTACTTCGAGAACATCACCCCGATCACCGGGAAGCCCTTCTGCGAGATCGCCCGCGGCACCGCCGAGGACATCGACCGCGCGGTCGAGGCCGGCTGGAAGGCGTTCCCGAGCTGGGGCAAGACCAGCCCCGCCGAGCGCTCGAACGTGCTGCTGCGCATCGCCGACCGGATGGAGGCGAACCTCGAGCTGCTCGCGGTCGCCGAGACCTGGGAGAACGGCAAGCCGGTGCGCGAGACCCTCGCCGCCGACATCCCGCTCGCGATCGACCACTTCCGCTACTTCGCCGGCGCCCTGCGCGCCCAGGAGGGCGGCGTCTCCGAGATCGACCACGACACCATCGCGTACCACTTCCACGAGCCGCTCGGCGTGGTCGGCCAGATCATCCCCTGGAACTTCCCGATCCTGATGGCCGTGTGGAAGCTCGCTCCGGCACTTGCCGCCGGCAACTGCATCGTCCTCAAGCCGGCCGAGCAGACCCCCGCGTCGATCCACGTGCTGATGGACCTGATCCACGACCTGCTGCCCGCCGGCGTGCTCAACATCGTCAACGGCTTCGGCATCGAGGCCGGCGCCCCGCTCGCCTCGCACCCGCGGATCCGCAAGATCGCCTTCACCGGCGAGACGACCACCGGCCGCCTGATCATGCAGTACGCGAGCGAGAACCTCATCCCCGTCACCCTCGAGCTCGGCGGCAAGAGCCCCAACGTGTTCTTCGCCGACGTGGCCGCCGAGCGCGACTCGTTCTACGAGAAGGCGCTCGAGGGCTTCTCGTTCTTCGCCCTCAACCAGGGCGAGGTCTGCACCTGCCCCTCCCGCGCCCTCGTGCAGAAGTCCATCTACGACGACTTCGTCGGCGACGGACTCGAGCGCGTCGGCCGGATCAAGCAGGGCAACCCGCTCGACGTCTCGACGATGATCGGCGCCCAGGCCTCCAACGACCAGCTGGAGAAGATCCTCTCCTACATGGACATCGGCAAGCAGGAGGGCGCGAAGCTGCTCATCGGCGGCGACCGCGCCGACCTGGGCGGCGAGCTCAGCGGCGGCTACTACGTCAACCCGACGGTCTTCGAGGGGCGCAACTCCATGCGCATCTTCCAGGAGGAGATCTTCGGCCCCGTCCTCGCCCTCACCTCGTTCGAGGACTTCGACGACGGCATCGCCATCGCCAACGACACCCTCTACGGCCTCGGCGCCGGAGTCTGGAGCCGCAACGGCGCCCAGCTCTACCGCGCCGGCCGCGCCATCGAGGCCGGCCGCGTCTGGTCCAACACCTACCACCAGTACCCGGCCCACGCGGCCTTCGGCGGCTACAAGCAGTCCGGCATCGGCCGCGAGAACCACAAGATGATGCTCGACCACTACCAGCAGACGAAGAACCTCCTCGTCAGCTACGCGGAAGGGCCCATGGGCTTTTTTTGAGCCGTCTTGCGGCGATTCCTCGCTCCGCTCGTCATCACCGCCGCGGTCGGCTTTCCGAGGTGGTCGCGCTGAGTGGAGCGGGGAGCGTCGCGCTACGCGAATCCGCTGGCACGCGGATTCGCGCTCCGCGCTCTCCCCTCCGCTTCGCGTTTCGATGCTGAGGGGAAGGACGCGGCGGCGGACCTTCATGTTGGTCGAGTAGCCCCGGAGGGGCGTATCGAGACCCGCCGTCCTCAGCAGGGCGGCTCTGCAGACTCGTCCTTCTGAGGCTGGTGGATCTCGATACGCCCGCTTCGCGGGCTACTCGATCAGCATGGGGGGCTTCCCCGCACCGACGAAGTGATCTCTCCTGAGGGACCCACAGCACACGCACGCACCACCGAGAGGAACACCGTCCATGGACAGCACGCGCGTCGACGTGACCGAGGCGGCAGCCGGCATGCTGCAGCGGATGAGCGAGCTGCACGGGCCGTTGATGTTCCACCAGTCCGGCGGCTGCTGCGACGGCAGCTCGCCGATGTGCTTCCCGGTCGGGATGTTCCGCACGGGGGCGTCCGACGTGCTCGTCGAGACGCTGCACGTGGACGGGCTCGCCCCGATCGAGTTCTACATGTCGCGGACCCAGTTCGAGTACTGGAAGCACACCCACCTCACCGTCGACCTGGTCGACGGGCGGGGGAGCGGCTTCAGCGTCGAGGCGCCCGAGGGCAAGCGCTTCATGATCCGCAGCCGCCTCCTCACCGACGCCGAGCTGGTCGAGTTCGGCCTCCTGCCGGCCGCCGCCGTCCAGCTCTGACCCCCTCGGTCGCAGGGAATCGCCCGCCTCGGGAATATACCCCCCGGGGGTATGTTGAACCACGGTGACCGACACCGAGGGAGCACCGATGACCGACGCCGCGCACGACCACAGCAGCCACTCCGCCTCCGCCACGACGTCCTGGCGGACCGCCGCCACGGCCACTCTGCACTGCCTCACCGGCTGCGCCATCGGCGAGGTCCTCGGCATGGTGCTCGGCACCGCACTCGGGCTGCACACCCTCGGCACCGTCGTGCTCTCCATCGTGCTCGCCTTCGCCTTCGGCTACGCCCTGACGATGCGCGGAGTGCTCCGCGCGGGGGTCTCCTGGCGCGCCGCCGTCGGCATCGCCCTCGCGGCCGACACCGTCTCGATCGCCGTGATGGAGGTCATCGACAACACGGGGATGCTGGCGATCCCCGGCGCGATGGACGCGGGACTCGCGACCGGCCTCTTCTGGGGCTCCCTCGCCGGCTCGCTCGCCCTGGCCTTCGTGGTCACCACCCCGGTCAACCGCTGGCTGATCGGCCGCGGCAAGGGCCACGCGGTCGTGCACCGCTTCCACCACTGAGAGCCGACGCGTGCGGGACGCCGCTCCGGCGCCCCGGCGGCGGCGCGGCTCCGACCTCGAGCCGCACCGCCACCGGCCTCACGCCCCGCAGCCGCCGAGCGTCAGCACCGGCTGCTCGTTCAGCGTGATGTCCACCACGGTCCCCTGGTCGGCGGCGATCCGGAACCACAGGGTCCGCCCGGAGCCGTTGCTCAGCGCGTAGAGGGCGTCACCGGCGACCGGATCCGCCGGGGTGATCCCCGGGTAGGCCGCCAGGAGCTCCTGCTCGGTCGAGCCGATCCCGATCCCCTCCGCCGTGCGCGGGAACGCGGCGGCCGCCCGCGTCGCGTCGACCCCGTAGCCGAAGACGTTCAGGAGGGTGACCCTGCCCGGCTCGTCGGAGACCGCCATGATCCAGGCCTGGGGGTTCTCCGTGGAACCCCGCCGATCGGAGCGGCACTCCTCGACCCCGAAGTCGTACGGCACGAGAGCGGTCGTGTCGAGGGCGGCGGAGGCGGACTCGCTGCTCCCGCCGAACGCGATCGGCCCGATGCCGTCGAACCCGATCACCCAGGCGGACAGGTCGGCGGTCGCCGCGGTCTCCGTCGGCACGGGGGTCGGCGCCGGAACGGGCGCGGCGGTGGCGGTGGCCGTGGCCGTCTGCGTCTCGGTCGGCGTCGGGACGGGCTCCGGCGTCGCCGTCTCGACGGGCGCCGGCTCCGGAGGGTCGAACGCGCCGGTCAGGGCGACCGCCACCCCGCCGCCGGAGAGCAGCACGGCCGCCGTCACGAGGCCGACGAGGAAGGAGGCGCGGTGGCGCAGCGGCCGCCGAGCCCGGTCGGCACGGGCGTTCTCGACGATCATGCGACGGAAGGCGCGGTCGCGCTCCGGATCGATCACGGGCTTGTCGTTCATCGTGCACCTCCATCGGTGGCTGCGTCGGCGGTGAGATCGGAGATCAGCCCTGCGAGCTTCCCCTTGGCCCGGGAGAGCCGGGACTTGACCGTTCCCTCGGGGACGCCGAGCACCGCGGCGGCGTCGGCGACGGGCATCTCGGCGATGACGCACAGCGACAGCACGTCCTGGTCGCGGAGGCCGAGGGCTCCGAACGCCAGGCGGATCGCCTCGCGTCGCGGCTCGTCGTCGATCCGCCGGTCGGAGTCGCCGGAGAAGTCGTCCTGGTGCTCCGGTTCGGGCAGGCGCCCGAGAGCCAGCCGGTGCCGGCGTGCCGACCGTCCGGCGTTCCGGGCGACGTTGTTCGTCGTGGCGAGCAGCCAGGGGAGCGGCGACCCGTCGACGAGCCGGACGGACGCCCGGCGGCGCCACGCCTCCAGGAAGACGAGCGCCGTCACGTCCTCGGCGTCGTGCAGGGCGCGGGTGTGGCGGAGCGCGTGCCAGAACACGCGCTGCCGGAAGGCGTCGTAGAGGCGGCCGAAGTCGTCGGGGTCACCCGAGAGCGCGGTCGCCCACGACACTCCGGCTTCTCGAGGCGGTGAGGAAGCGGTCATGCTCAGAGATGTCCGATCGGGCGGAACGGTTCCCTCCGTCGCGACGGCGTGTCGCGGGTCCGCTCCTCGTCGAGGTGGTGGCGGCCGGTGGGTCTCAGCCGGTGGGCGGCGCGGAGGCGGCCGGGGGTGAGGTGGCCGGGGGCGGAGTGCCGGTGCTGAGGGTGACGCCGACGACGGAGCCCTTGTCGACCGTCGTGCCGGCCGCGGGGACGGTGCCGGCGACCGCCCCCTGCGGCTGGGTCGAGTCCACCTGCGTGATCGACCCGACCGTGAAGCCGGCGTCGGTGAGCGTCCGGGTCGCGCTGTCGCTGCTGCGGCCCGCGAGATCGGGCACGACGACCTGCGGCGCCGCGATCGTCGCCGGATCGGCGGCGGCGAAGTCGGACCCGCCGTAGAGCGAGTCGATCTCGGTCATCAGCGGCTTCCAGATCCGGTGGCGCGCATCCGGTGCCCAGCCGCTCGCGAAGTCGATCGACTCCAGGTTCACCCGCGAGCCGCTGTCCTGCGCCTTGATGCTGCCCACCCAGACGGCGAGCGAGACGGAGCTCGAGGCGCCGAGCGCCCAGGTGTCGGCGGAGTTGTCCGAGGTCCCGGTCTTGGTGATGTGCTGCACGCCGTCCTTCGGGTCGGCCTGCGTGCCGGTGCCCTCCGCGGTCACCCTGAGCATCGCGTACTGCATCGCCCGGGCGACCGACGACGAGACGGCGCGCGTGCACTCGGACTCGCTCGGCGGGATCGAGACGCCGTCCGGTCCGGTGATCTCGGTGATCACGACGGGGGTGCAGCGCCTCCCGTCGTCCGCGATCGCCGCGTAGGCGACGGCCATCGTCATCGGAGCGACCTCGTTCGTGCCGATGACCGACGCGGCCGACTGGCTCAGTGCGCCGCCGTCCGCCCGGTGGATGCCGAACGACTCGGCGGTCGTTCGGATCCTGCAGAGGTCGAGCAGGTGCGACATCCCGGTGTAGCCCGTGTTCAGCGACCAGATCGTCGAGTTCAGCGCGGTCTGGGTGTCGGAGTAGCCGCCGTCGCCGGCGTTCTTCGGGTTGTAGGCGGGGTAGTCCTGCCTCCCCTCGCAGCTGTCCGTGAAGCCGGTCCAGTTCTTCCGCTTCGAGTCGAACTGCTCGAGCAGCGTGTGCCCGGACCGCAGCCACTCCGCGAGGGTGAAGACCTTGTAGCCGGAGCCGGGCTGGAAGCCGTTGCCCCCGCCCATGTCCGCGTCGACGTTGAGGTTGATCGCCGAGTACTCCGGTCCGCTCGCGATGACGTCCGGGTCCTGGCTGTAGCGCTTGTTCTGCACCATCGTCAGCACCTTCCCCGTCCCCGTCTGCACCGCGACGGCGGTCGCGCCGACGTCGAAGCGCGGGTCCGAGGCGGGGATCTGCTCGTCCATCAGCGCCTGCGCCGTCTCCTGCAGCCCGAGGTCGATCGTGGTGTAGACCTTGAGCCCGCCGCGCTTGAGCGCCGCATAGCGCTCGTCGGCGGTGTCGCCGAGGGCGGGGTCGTCGCGCAGCACGTGCGAGACGTAGTCGCAGAAGTAGGCGGCGCTGCCCGCGGTCTGGCAGCCGTTCGACGGGGGAGTGATGACCGGCTCGATCGGCGCCGCCTGCGCGCTGTCGTGGGCCGCGGCATCGATCTTCCCGTACTCGAGCATCCGGTCGAGGATGTAGTCGCGCCGGCTCGTGGTCAGCGCGTAGCCGTTCGCCTCGCCGTTGTCGGGATCGTCCGGGCGGTCGAAGCGGAACTTCTCCGGGTTGTTGACGATCGCCAGCAGTGCGGCCGACTGCCCGACCGAGAGGTCGGCGGCGTGGACGCCGTAGTAGTACTCGGCCGCGGCCTCGATGCCGTAGACGGTGCCGCCGAAGAGCGCGATGTTGAGGTAGCCGAGGAGGATCTCGTCCTTCGAGTACTCCTTCTCCACCCCGATCGCGAGCCGCATCTCCTTGAGCTTGCGCTCGGGCGTCGTTGCGGTCGCCTCCGTGTAGGCCGCGTCGCGCTCGCTCTCGTCGCTGATCGACTCGGCCTTCTGCACGAGGACGTTCTTGACGTACTGCTGGGTGATCGAGGAGCCGCCCTGCGGCGCCGTGTCGAGGAGATAGGTGCTGGCCACGGCGCGCAGGGTGCCCTGCAGGTCGATGCCGCCGTGCTCGTAGTAGCGCGGGTCCTCGCTCGAGACCAGGGCGTCGAAGACCGGCGCCGCGATCTGGTCGGCGGTGACCTCGATGCGGTTCTGGTCGTAGAAGGAGGCGAGGAGCGTCGGGTCGTCGGGGTCGCCCGCGTAGACGTCCGTCTTCTGCATCAGCTCGCCGACCTCGAGGTAGCTCGGCAGCGACTGGAACGCCGAGATCGTGCTCGAGGTGGCGGCCCCGGTGAGCGCGAAGGCCGGCGCCACCACGACGGTCGCGAGCAGCCCGGCCAGCACGCTGACGATCACGAATCCGAACAGCGCGCCGAGAGCCCCGTGGACGGTGCGACGGGGCTGGAAGACGGGGACGTTCGGACGCTTCAGGATGGATCCTCTCGGTGCACCAGCACCCTAGGCGACGTCTCCGACATCCCCGCCCAGGCGCGCCCGGACTCCTTCCGCGCGGCGCGGAACACGCCCGACCACGGGGGAGGGTCGGCCGCTGACACCGGCTCGATGGACGACCGCATGCCCGCGCCGGCCGCGAGCACGTCGTTCCCGGCGCGAGAGGTGGCAGGCGGGGTGCCCGCCGTCAGGCGCGGCTGACCGGTGCCGTCATTCGGAGGCGGTGGTGAGCAGGGTGCCGTTGACGTCGGAGATGTCGCTGGGGTTCTTCGGCGCCTTGCCGGTGCTCACCTGCAGGGGGATGACGGCTCCCCGCAGGACGGTCTCGTCCGCGCTGGGAGTCGTCGAGACGACGGACCCCTCCGGGATCCTCGCGGAGTCGACGGGCTCGGTGACGCCGACGGAGAAGCCGGCGGCGGTGAGCGTGGCGGTGGCCGCAGCGACCGTGAGCCCGGTCACGTCCGGCACCTCGGTCAGCGTCGCGGACCGCGGCGAGGACGCGAGCATCGAGGCGGGCGGGTCGATGAAGTCGTCGCCGCCGTACTTCTGATCGAGCGCCGTCATGATCGGCTTCCAGATCGCGTGGCGCGCGTCCGCGGCCCTGATCGTGCCCTTCTCGCCGGTGAGCCTGGTCGTGCGGAGGTTCTGCTTGGATCCGTCGTCGAAGCCCTTGATGCTGCCGACCCAGACGGCGAGCGACGCGGCACGGCTGGCGCCGGCGGTCCAGACGTCCGCCGCCTCGTCGGTCGTGCCCGTCTTGCCGATGTGCTCGATGCCGTCGCGCGGATCCGAGGCGGTGGCGGTACCGGAGGTGATGACCCGCTGCATCGCGTACTGCATGCCCCGCGCCACCTCGGGGGTGACGGACTGCGTGCAGGACGAGGTGGGCGGTGCGACGGCCGCACCGGTGCTGTCCGTGATCCGGTCGATGACGATCGCGGCGCAGGTCGATCCGTCGTTGGCGATGCCGGCGTAGGCGTTGGCCACGGTCAGCGGAGCGATCTCGTTCGTGCCGAGGACCGACGCGGCTCCGTTCTCCAGTTCGTTGCCGTTGGCGCGGTGGATCCCGAAGGACTCCGCCGTGGTGCGGATGTCGCAGAGGTCGAGCTGGTTGGCCATGCCCATGAAGCCGGTGTTGATCGAGTTCGCCGTGGCCTGGACGGCGGTCATCGACGAGGCGTCCTCGGAGGCGACGTCGTTCCGCGGAGCGAATCGCTCGGTGAACAGCCCGTCGTTCGCGACGTTGCACTTCTGCGGATAAGCGCGGAACCCCGAGGTCGGCGAGGGGAAGGACTCGTTCAGCGTGTGCCCCGCCTGCAGCCACTGCGCGAGGGTGAAGACCTTGTAGGTCGAACCGGTCTGCACGCCGGCGGTGCCGCCCATGGCGACGTCGACGTTGAGGTTGATCGCGCTGAAGCCGGGGTTCGCGGCGAGGAACTCCTCGTCCTGGCTGTACTTCGTGTTCTGCACCATCGACAGCACGCGGCCGGTGCCGGCCTGGATCGAGGCGGCGGTGGCACCGACCTGGAAGCGGGAGTCGTAGGACGGGATGTAGGCGTTGATCGCGGCCTGCGAGACCTGCTGGATGTCGAGGTCGAGGGTGGTGACGATGTCGAAGCCGCCCTGGCGGATCCGCTGGTAGCGCTCGTCGTCGTCGGCGCCGAACGCCTCGTCGTTGCGCAGGACGTTGAGCACGTACTCGCAGAAGTACGCCGCGTCGCCGGCGGTCGCGCAGCCGGTGGAGGGCTCCGTGATGTTCGGCGTGATCGGCTCGGCGATCGCCGCGTCGTAGACCTCCTGGCTGATCTTCGAGTACTTCAGCTCCTCGGTGAGGATGTAGTCGCGGCGCTCCTTGGTCGCGGCGTACCCGTTCGCGGCGCCGTTGGCCTCGTCCGTCGGGTCGTCGAAGCGGAACTTCGACGGGTTGTTGACGATCGCCAGCAGCGACGCGGCCTGCGAGGTCGAGAGCTGGCTGGCGGGGATGCCGTAGTAGTAGTTGGCCGCGGCCTCGATGCCGTAGACCGTGCCGCCGAAGAGCGCGATGTTGAGGTAGCCGAGCAGGATGTCGTCCTTCGACGTCTCCTTCTCGAGGCCGATCGCGAGGCGCATCTCCTTGAGCTTGCGCTCGGGCGTCGGGTCGGTCGCGAGCTTGTAGGCGGCGTCGCGCTCGGCCTCGTCCGTGATCGACTCGGCCTTCTGCACGAGCACGTTCTTGACGTACTGCTGCGTGATCGACGAGCCGCCCTGCAGGTCGTCGCCGGTCAGCGTGACCGCGAGCGCGCGGAGCGTGCCCTGCAGGTCGATGCCGCCGTGCTCGTAGAAGCGCGGGTCCTCACCGGCGACCGCCGCGTCCTTCGCGGTCTGGGCGACCTCGTCCCAGCCGACCTCGACGCGGTTCTGGTTGTAGACGGAGGCGAGGAGGGTCGTGCCGTCGCCCGCGTAGATGTTGGTCCGCTGCATCAGCTGGCCGGCGTCGAGGTAGCCGGGCAGGTTCTGGAACATGCCGATCGTGTTGCTCGTCGCGAGGCCCGTCAGCGCGAGCGCCGGAGTGACGCCGACGGTGATCAGGACGCCCGCCACGGCGCTCATCCCGATGAAGCCCAGCACTGCCCGCAACGACATCCCCAGCGGTCGAGCGGAGCTGCGGGATGCGGTGGGGAGAGCCATGGAGCGGGAGGTCCTTCCGGCGCGGTGATGCCGCGCGAATGCAGGGTGGCGGGTCGTCGCGCCGGTCGTGCGATCCCCCTCGGTCATGGTACGCGACGCGCCCGGGAGGAGGGGGTCCTCCGAGAGGACGAGATGCACCTGTGACGAGGCGTCCGCGACCCCGACGGGGACGGCCGGGCGGAGGTGGGAATCCGGCGCGCGTGACCGGCGGAAGGCGCCCCCGGGCACGCCGCTTCCGTATCGTGGAGGGTGCGTCCCCGCGAGGGGAGCGTCGGCATCACCGCACCACCAGTCGCCCCGGGGCCCCGGGGCGGTCGGCCCCGGCAGAAAGCACACACCATGGCACGCATCCACGACGACGTGACGCAGCTCGTCGGCAGGACCCCGCTCGTCCGCATCAACCGCCTCGACGGAGCGGACAGCGCCGTCGTCCTGGCCAAGCTCGAGTTCTACAACCCCGCGAACAGCGTGAAGGACCGCATCGGCGTCGCGATCGTCGACGCCGCCGAGGCGTCGGGGGAGCTGCCGCCCGGCGGCACCATCGTCGAGGGCACGAGCGGCAACACCGGCATCGCGCTGGCCATGGTCGGCGCGGCCCGCGGCTACAAGGTGATCCTGACGATGCCCGAGACGATGTCGACCGAGCGCCGGGTCCTGCTGCGCGCTTACGGCGCCGAGATCGTGCTGACCCCCGGCTCCGAGGGCATGCGCGGCGCGGTCGAGAGGGCGCAGGCCATCGTCGCCGAGACGCCCGGCGCCGTGCTCGCCCGCCAGTTCGAGAACGCCGCCAACCCCGAGGTGCACCGCCGCACGACGGCCGAGGAGGTCTGGGAGGACACCGACGGCGAGGTCGACGTCTTCGTCGCCGGCATCGGCACGGGCGGCACCATCACCGGCGTCGGCCAGGTCCTCAAGGAGCGCAAGCCCGGCGTGCAGATCATCGGCGTCGAGCCGATCGACTCGCCGCTCCTCACGCAGGGCACGGCCGGTCCGCACAAGATCCAGGGGATCGGCGCGAACTTCGTGCCCGCCAACCTCGACCGCGACGTCTACGACGAGATCATCGACGTCACCCTCGACGACTCCGTGCGCGTGGCACGCGAGATGGCCGCGCAGGAGGGCATCCTCGGCGGCATCTCCTCGGGCTCGATCATGTGGGCGGCGCTCGAGGTCGCGAAGCGCCCCGAGAACGCGGGGAAGACCATCGTCGCGATCGTCTGCGACTTCGGCGAGCGGTACATCTCGACCGTCCTCTACGAGGACCTCCGCAGCTGAGCGCCGCCGGACCCCACCGCGGGGCGGCCGGACGCCTCACGGCCTTCGCGCGCCTCCGCGAGGACGTGGCGGCCGCGCGCCTGCGCGACCCCGCGGCCCGCAGCGCGGCGGAGGTGGTGCTCGCCTACCCCGGGCTGCACGCGGTCTGGGTGCACCGCCTCGCGCACCGGTGGTGGCGGCGCGGTGCGCGCCTGCCTGCGCGGCTCCTCGCGCAGGCGGCCCGCGCGGCGACCGGAGTGGAGATCCACCCCGGCGCGACGATCGGCCGCCGGCTCTTCATCGACCACGGCATGGGCGTGGTGATCGGCGAGACGGCGCGGATCGGCGACGACTGCATGCTCTACCACTCGGTCACGCTCGGCGGGAAGTCGGCGAAGCGCGAGCGGCGCCACCCGACGCTCGGCGACCGCGTGGTCGTCGGCGCGGGGGCCGTGATCCTCGGGCCGATCGTGCTCGGCTCGGACGTGAGCGTCGGCGCGAACGCGGTCGTGGTGAAGGACGCCCCGGACGGAGCCGTGCTGGTCGGCATCCCCGCCCGCGACCTGCGCGCGCTGGGCCGCGCCGAGGACGCGCTGGCGGATCCGGCCTTCTGGATCGACCCCGCGATGTACATCTAGCGGCGGGGCGCGGCGCCGTCAGTCGTCGTCGGGGCGCGAGATGTCGCGCTTCGCGCTCTTGATCACCGCGAACGCGTCCAGGGCGTGCACCCGCGTCTCCTTGAGGTCGAGGATCGGCGCGGGATAGCCGTCCGCCTCCGGCGTCAGCGTGTCGCCGAGCGTCCACGGCTCGTGGATCACGGTGCGGTCGAGCTCGGCGAGCTCCGGGACGTACTCGCGCAGGTAGCCGCCCTCGGGGTCGAACTTCTTCGACTGCGTCACCGGGTTGAAGACGCGGAAGAACGGCGACGCGTCGGCGCCCGACCCCGCGACCCACTGCCAGTTGGCGGCGTTGCTCGCCGGATCCGCGTCCACGAGCGTGTCCCAGAACCAGTCCTCGCCCACCCGCCAGTCGACCAGCAGGTTCTTGATCAGGAACGAGGCGGTGACCATCCGGACCCGGTTGTGCATGTAGCCGGTCTTCCACAGCTCGCGCATCCCCGCGTCGACGAGCGGGAAGCCGGTGCGGCCCTGGTGCCAGGCGTCGATCCTGTCCTCGCCGGGGTGGCCCCAGGGGAAGGAGTCGAAGCGGGAGTCGAAGTTGGCGGTCGCGAGGTCGGGCCAGTGGAAGAGCAGGTGGTAGCAGAACTCGCGCCAGAGCACCTCGGCGAGAAAGCGGTCGCTGCCCTCACCGCGGTGCTGCCCCTTCGCGTGCGCCTCCTCGAGCGCGTGCCAGACCTGGAACGGGCTGATCTCGCCCCAGCGCAGGTGCGGCGACAGGTTCGAGGTGGCGTCGCGCGCCGGCAGGTTCCGGTCGTCGGCGTAGTCGTCGAGCTGCTCGGCGAGGAACGCGCGCAGCCGCTTCGCCGCCGCCTTCTCGCCCGGCACCCAGCGCTCGCGGAGCCCGCCGGCCCAGTCGGGGCTGGTCGGCAGCAGCTGCCAGTCGTCGAGGTCGTCGGAGGCCGCCTCCGAGGCGATCCCGTCGATCTCGCGCGGTCGCGGCAGCGGTGCGCGCGGAGTGTCCCGGTTGCGGCAGGCGCGCGCGAACGGGGTGTAGACGGAGTAGGGGGTGCCGCCGCCGGTCTGCACGGTCCACGGCTCGAAGAGCAGCGAGCCCTGGTGGCTCTCCGCCTCGACGTCCCGGTCGCGCAGCGCCTCCTTGATCGCGGCGTCGACGGTCCGCTCCGCCTTGCCGTAGCGGCGGTTCCAGTGCACCGCGCCGGCGTCGATCTCCTCGGCCAGCTGCAGCACGACGGCCTCGGCCGGCCCGCGGCGCAGGATCAGGGACGCTCCCGCCTCCTCGAGGTCGCCCGCGAGCGCGAGCAGGCTGCCGTGCAGCCACCAGCGCGCCGCGCCGCCGAGCGGGCGGATGCCGTCGGACTCCTCGTCGAGCACGTAGCAGACGGCGACGGGGCCGCCGCGGTCGATCGCGGCCCGGAGTGCCGGATTGTCGGCGAGACGCAGGTCGTCGCGGAGCCAGACGAGGGTGGGGGAGGAGCTGCTCATGGTGCCTCCATGATCCGCGAGTCCGGCGCCCGCGCGAAGTGCTGGCCGCGTGGCGGCGGGGCGTGCTAGCGGAGAACGGGAGCTCTCAGGCCGAGGCGACGCGCTCGCGCAGCTTGTCGCAGAGGGCGGTCAGCTGGTCCAGCTCGTCGTCGTCGAGCGCCGCTCCGACGTGGTCCGAGATCGTCTGCATGTGCGTCATCGCCACCCGTCGGAAGAGCGCGTAGCCCTCGTCGGTGATCTGGATGACCGTGCCGCGGGCGTCGGTCGGGTCCTCGCTCTTGGTCACGCAGCCGCGCGCGACCAGGCGGTCGATCAGGCGGCTGACGCTCGGCTGCGTCAGGAGGACGTGCTTGTTCAGATCCCGGAGCCGGGCCCGGCGCTCGGGCTGCAGCGTGAGGTTGAAGAGGACGTCGTACTCGTTGAGCGAGATCTCCTTCGACGGGAAGTCGGTGCTCAGCGCCCGCATCACGTGCACCTGCGCTCGGAACAGCGACTCCCACGCGGCGACCGCACGTCTCGAGCTCACGCATCCTCCTTGTGTTCCGTTCAGGATACGGCGTCTCGACGGTCGTCCGGCGCCCGGGGCGCGGGGGCGTCCGGCGGCTGTCGCGCGGGGGCGGTGCTCAGTCCGGGAACGACAGAAGGCCGGCCGCTGAGGCGAGCGGCCGGCCTTCATTCCCTTGCACCAAGAGTGTCCTGCAATCACTTCTCGCGCTTCCCGCCACAGCAAACGGTCGACGCACTTGAACTATATAACGGATCGATAACGCCGCAAGGGCCGATTTCCTGACGTTTCCCTGTGACCCCTTCGCGCCGCCGTCCCGACGCCGCCGCAGCACCGGACCGGGTCTCGATACGCCGCGTCCCGCGGCTACTCGACCAGCATGAATGCCGGCACGTCTCTGTTCGCCCAGCGGGCGTCCGCTGGCGCGCGGAGCGCCGCCGCCTGCATGCTGATCGAGTAGCCCGTTCGGCTGCATGAGCTGGCGTCGCGCCGAGTGCTGCCGCTCCCCCTGCATGTTGATCGAGTAGCCCGCTCCGCGGGCGTATCGAGATCCACCCTCCGCACGGGGGTGGGTCTCGATACGCCGCGTGCCGCGGCTACTCGACCAGCATGTGGTGCCGCCGACCCCTCGTCCGACTCGGGCCGAACGACCAGCCGCCCTCTACGAGGCGTTCGGTGAGAAACGCGTGCCAGCGTTTCTCACGAGCCGTGGGTAGGACGCTCTATGAGACGCGACCACCCGCGGAGCCGACCGCGGCGGAGCGAGCGCTCGCGCTCGCGCAGCACTTCAAAACAGGTCGGGGCTGGGGGTGGAGGCGTAGCGGATGGCGACGTCCGCGTGGCGGTCGAAGCGGTAGCCGACGCCGCGGACGGTGCGGACGATGTCCTCGTAGCGGCCGAGCTTGGCGCGGAGGCGGCGGACGTGCACGTCGATGGTGCGCTCGTTCGGGGCGTCGTCGTCGGCGGCTCCCCAGAGCGAGGAGATCAGCTCGGCGCGCTCGATGGTGCGGCCCTCGCGGAGGACGAGGTACTGCAGCAGCTCGAACTCCTTGTAGGTGAGGGCGGTGGTCTCGTCGTCGAGGATGACGCGCTTGCGCGAGATGTCGATGACGACGCCGCCGGGGGCGCGGTCGAGGTCGGGCTCGGTCTCGGAGCGGCGGCGGGCGACGGCGGCCGGGTCCTGGAGGGCGAGGCGGACGACGTCGACGTCGCGGCCGCCGGCGCCCTGCGGGGCGAGGGCGACGGAGGCGTAGGTCTCGGCGTCGGGAGCGAACTCGGCGGTGACGCGCTTGAGCTCCTCGACCAGGCGGCCGAGGTCGATGCCGGCGGCGCGGGCCTTGGCCTCGTCGATGCCGACGTAGAGGGCGAAGCCGCGGGCCTCGGTGCCCTGCGGCACGGCGCGGAGACGGGGAGCGGTGGCCGCCGCCTCGGGGGCGGCCTGCAGGCGGGGGGCGGCGGCGGGAGTGGAGACGGGACGGGCGTGGAGGAGGGACATGACGAATCCTTGGGCTGGTCGGATCCGAGACGAGTGTCCGGGGAGCGGATCCGGGTGTGCGCGCGAGAGCCGGTGCACGAGGTGCGGGCCGGCAGGGGCGGATGCGGGGCATCCAGGGGTTCACCGCGCCTGCGACGCCCGGCCGATCAGAGGATCGGCTCGATCAGTGCGATCGGGGGCGGAGGCTGTGCGGAGAACCGGCGAGGGTGATTCCTCAGGCGCACATTCGACAGCGCAGGACGAGGCCGCCGGCCATCATCATGCCGGCATCCCCGATGGCCTCAAGGGAGGTCAGGGCGTGCGCGTTGTCAGTCATGTCCGAAAGTAAAGCGGATGGTGCCGGACCCCGTCAACAGATCCGCGCACACTGGCGCGCTCCGGGCGCCGCGGCGGGCGCCCGGAGCGGCTCAGCCGGCGAGCCCGTAGAGGCGGTCGCCCGCGTCGCCGAGCCCGGGGACGATGTAGCCGAGCTCGTTGAGCTTCTCGTCGAGCGAGCCGAGGACGATGGTCACGTCCTTGCCGACGAACGCCTTCTCCACGGCCGCGAGGCCCTCGGGGGCGGCGAGCAGGCAGACGGCGGTGACGTCCTCGGCGCCGCGGTCGAAGAGGAACTGGATGGCGGCGATCAGCGAGCCGCCGGTGGCGAGCATCGGGTCGAGCACGAAGCACTGGCGATTGGACAGGTCGTCGGGCAGGCGCTCGGCGTAGGTGGTCGGCTCGAGGGTCTCCTCGTTGCGCGCCATGCCCAGGAAGCCCACCTCGGCGGTCGGGATGAGCTTGACCATGCCCTCCAGCATCCCGAGGCCCGCGCGCAGGATCGGCACGACCAACGGCTGCGGGTCGCTCAGCGCGAGGCCGGTGGTCGTGGTGACCGGCGTCTCGATGGTGACGGTGCGGGTGCGGACGCCACGGGTCGCCTCGTAGGCGAGCAGGGTCATCAGCTCCTCGGCGAGCTGCCGGAAGGTGGGGGAGGGGGTGCGCTTGTCGCGCAGCACGGTGAGCTTGTGCGTGATCAGCGGGTGGTCGGCTACGTGGACGCGCATAAGCTCAATCTACTTGCCGGTCGGAGCCGGCCGGAGCCGGACGAGGGGGCGCGATGCGCGAGAGCGACCTCCCCCTCCCTCCCGAGGCGGACGCCTGGATGCGGCTCGCGCTCGACGAGGCCCGCCGGGCCGCCGGATGGGGCGACGTGCCGGTCGGCGCGGTGGTCGTCGACTGCGACGGCGCGGTGATCGGGCGCGGCCGCAACGAGCGCGAGCTGCGCACGGACCCGACGGCGCACGCCGAGGTGGTCGCGCTGCGGGAGGCCGCTGCCGCCCGCGGAGACTGGCAGCTCGCGGGCTGCACCCTCGTGGTCACCCTCGAGCCGTGCGCGATGTGCGCCGGGGCGATCCTCGCCGCCCGGCTCGAGCGCGTCGTCTTCGGGGCGTGGGACGAGAAGGCGGGCGCGGCCGGCTCGGTGCACGACCTGCTCCGGGACCGCCGGCTGCACCACGTGGTCGAGGTGTACCCGGGGCTGCGGGCCGACGAGGGTGCGCGGCTGCTGCTGGACTTCTTCGCGGCGAAGCGCTGAGCGGCCCGGAGCGCGAGACTCCGGAGCACGCGACTCAGCCCTGCGCGCCGACCCATTCGCCGAGCGCCGCCTCCGTCGCCGTCCGCATCCGCTCGAAGCGGCCCTCGCGCACGTCGTCCTCGAGCTGCTCGTGCCCGTAGCCCGCTCCCGCGGCGTACTCGGCGTCGCCCTCGAGCCAGCGCGCGGCCAGCTCGCCGGTGAGCTCCGGGTGGAACTGCACGCCGAGCAGCCAGTCGTCGATCGCGAACGCCTCGACGGCGTAGGAGGGCGAGGAGGCGAGCAGGGTCGTCCCCGCGGGCAGGTCGAAGGTGTCGCTGTGCCACTGCATCACCGGGACCTCGGCGAGGTGGCGCAGCGGCGAGCGGAGTCCCGCCTCGGTCGCAACGATGCCGCGGAAGCCGACCTCGCGGGTCGGGCCTGGCCGGACCTCCTCGCCGAGCGCGGCGGCGATCAGCTGCGCGCCGAAGCAGACGCCGAGGGTGGGCCGGCGGTGGTGCAGCCGGTCCTGCAGCAGGGCGATCTCGGGCGAGATGAAGGGGTGCCGGGCGGTCTCGTAGACGCCGGCGCTCGAGCCGAGGGTGACGACGAGGTCGGGCGCGAGGATGTCGACGGAGTCGAGGTCGGTGCCGGCGACCGCGTCGACCGCGAAGCCCCGGTCGCGCAGCATCGGCTCGAGGGCGCCGAGTCCGGCGCCGCGCTCGTTGACGATCGCGAGGACTCGGCGCATCAGCCGGCGCTCCCGGCGGCGGCGGTCGGCTCCGTCGAGGGCGGCTGCGCCCCGCGGTCGACGTCGGGTTCGAGATAGATGACGCGGGCGGCCGGGACCGCGTCGCGGATGCGCTTCTCCGTCGCGTCGATCCCCGCGGCCAGCTCGGCCATCGTCTCGGCGGCGGGGAAGGCGAGCTTGGCGGCGACGAGGATCTCGTCCGGGCCGAGGTAGAGGGTCTTCATGTGGATGACGCGCTCGACGTCCGGACCGGCCTCGATGGCCGTGCGGATGGCCGCGGCGTCGGCCGGGGTCGCGCCCTCGCCGACCAGCAGGCTCTTGGTCTCGACGCCGAGGACGATCGCGACGACGACCAGCAGGGTGCCGATCATGATCGTGCCGATCGCGTCGAAGACCGTGTTCCCGGTGATCACCGAGAGGCCGACGCCGAGCAGCGCGAAGACGAGACCGGTGAGCGCGGCGACGTCCTCGAGCAGCACGACCGGCAGCTCCGGCGCCTTCGCCCGGCGGATGAACTGCAGCCAGGACTGCTGCCCGCGGACCTTGTTCGACTCCTTGACCCCGGTGCGCAGCGAGTAGCCCTCGAGGCAGATCGAGACGAGGAGGACCAGGATCGGCAGCCAGGCGTTCTCGAGCTCGTGCGGCTCGGCGATCTTCTCGACGCCCTCGTAGATCGAGAAGACGCCGCCGACGGAGAAGAGGATGATCGCGACGACGAAGGCGTAGACGTAGCGCTCGCGGCCGTAGCCGAACGGGTGCTCCTCGTCGGCGGCCTTCCGCGACTTGCGGCCGCCGAGCAGCAGCAGCAGCTGGTTGCCGGAGTCGGCGAGCGAGTGCACGCCCTCGGCCAGCATCGAGGCCGAGCCCGAGAAGAACCAGGCGACGAGCTTGGTCAGCGCGATGCCGAGGTTCGCGGCCAGCGCCGCGATGATGGCGGAACCGCCTCCGGATGCGCTCACGGGGTCTCCTCGGGGTGACTCGTCGGGGTGCTGGTGCTCGGGGGTGGTCGGCCCATCCTAGGAGGCGGGCGCCGGGCAGCAGGCTCCCGCCGTCGACCGAGTCGTGGCCCTTGCGCGGAGATCGCCTTCGTACGATGGGCGGATGACCGACGCACCCGTGCAGCTCCCGTCCATCGCCGTCCTCGGGCTCGGCTCGATGGGGGGCGCGATCCTCAGCGGACTGCTCGCCCCCGGCGTGGAGGTGCAGGGCGGTGTCCGCGTGACCAACCGCGACGCGGAGAAGGCGGCGCGCTGGAGCGGCCACCCGGTGGTGACCGCGTTCGCGACCGCCGACGATCCGGAGGCGAACCGCCGCGCGGTCGAGGGCGCCGCCGTGGTGCTGGTGGCCGTGAAGCCGCACATGGTGCCCGCGCTGCTCGACGAGATCGCCGACGCGCTCGCCCCCGGGACGATCGTGGTCAGCGTCGCGGCGGGAGTGACGGTCGCGACGTTCGAGGCGCACCTGCCCGCCTCGGTCGCTGTGCTCCGCTCGATGCCGAACACCCCGGCCGTCGTGGGCCGCGCGGTCACCGGCCTGAGCGCCGGCACCCGCTCGAGCGCGGACGACCTGGCGCTGGTCCGCCGGCTGTTCGAGACCGTCGGCGAGGTGGTGGAGGTGCCGGAGTCGCAGCTCGACGCGCTCTCGACGATCTCGGGATCGGGGCCGGCCTACGTCTTCCTCCTGGTCGAGGAGCTGACCGCCGCGGCGCTCGCCAAGGGCTTCACGCCCGAGCAGGCCGCGACCATGGTGACCGGCACCTTCCGCGGCGCCGCCGAGCTGCTCGTGCACTCCGGCGAGGAGCCGGCCGAGCTGCGCCGCCGGGTCACCAGCCCGAACGGCACGACCGAGCGCGCGATCGCCGTGCTGCAGGAGGCGGACCTCGCCGCCCTCTTCACCCGCGCAACCGACGCGGCCCTGGCCCGCGCCCGCGAGCTCGCCGCCTCCTGACCCCCGCCGCCCCTCCCCCCGCGAGATGCCACTTGGGTACGCGACACGCCGTGCGAGGCGTACCGAAGTGGCATCTCGCGGAAGGGGGCAGGGGGGTCAGGAGCCGAGGGCCGCGAAGCGCTCGATGTCGGTGGGGGTGCCGCTGACGACGATGAGGTCGTGGTTCGAGACGACGGTCTGCTCGGTCGCGTAGGTGAAGGGCTTGCCCGGGCTCTTCACGCCGACGACGGTGACGCGGTGCTTCCGGCGCACGCCCGACTCGGTGAGGGTGAGGCCGCGGATCGGCTTCGGCGGGTACATCTTGGCGAGCACGAAGTCGTCGTCGAACTCGATGAAGTCGAGCATCCGGCCCGAGACCAGGTGCGCGACGCGCTCGCCCGCCTCGGCCTCCGGGTAGATCACGTGGTTCGCGCCGATCCGCTCGAGGATCTTGCCGTGCGAGCGCGAGATCGCCTTAGCCCAGATCTGCGGGATCTTGAGGTCGACGAGGTTCGCGGTGATCAGCACCGACGCCTCGATCGAGGAGCCGACGGCGACGACGGCGACCTGGAAGTCCTGCGCGCCGATCTGGGCGAGCGCGTCGAGCGAGCGGGCGTCGGCCTGGACCGCGTGGGTGACCCGCTCCGACCACTTCTGCACGAGCCCGGCGTCCGCGTCGATCGCGAGCACCTCGCGGTCGAGCCGGTCGAGCTGGCCGGCCGTCGCGGCGCCGAAGCGACCGAGGCCGATCACCAGCACCGGGGCGTCGTACCTGATGCGGTCAACCAACGATGGGCCTCTCTTCCGGTCGTCTGAACAACTGCCTGCGCTGGCTCGCGGCGAGCGCGGCAGCGAGAGTCACGGTACCAACGCGGCCCATGAACATCGTCAGCGCCAGCACGTAGACGCCGGAGGTCGGCAGCTCGGCGGTGAGCCCGGTCGACAGGCCGGAGGTCGCGAACGCCGAGATCACGTCGAAGAGGACGTGGTCGAGCGGCGCCTTGGTGATGTGCAGGATCAGGACCGACGAGACGGCGACGGTGGTGGCTCCCCAGAGCACGACGGAGACCGCGAGGCGCAGCACGTCGTTGGGGATCCGGCGGCCGAACGCCTCCATGTCGTTGTTGCCGCGCGCCTCGGCGAACGCCGCGAGGAAGAGGATCGCGAGCGTCGTCACCTTGATGCCGCCCGCCGTCGAGGCCGAGCCGCCGCCGATGAACATCAGCATGTCGGTGACGAGCAGGCTGGAGCCGTTGAGGTCCGGGATCGAGATGGTCGAGAAGCCGCCCGAGCGCGTCATCGTCGATAGGAAGAAGGACTGGAAGACGGTGTCGCCGGCGTCGAGGGTGCCGAAGGTCGTCGGATTGTCGAACTCGAGCACGATGTAGAGCACGGCTCCCGCGACGAGCAGGATCAGCGAGGTGACCAGCGTGAGCTTCACGTGCACCGACCACTTGCGCGGGCGCCGCCAGCCGCGGGAGAAGGCGTAGATCACCGGGAAGCCGATCGAGCCGAGGAAGACGCCGATCATCAGGATCCCGAGGAACCAGTAGTCGTCCTCGAACGGCGTCAGGCCGGCGGCGTTCGGGGCGAAGCCGGTGTTCGTGAACGCCATCGCGGAGTAGTAGAAGGAGTGCCAGATCGCCTCGCCGATCGGGATGCCGTCGATCAGCATCCGCGGGAAGAGGAGGAGGGCGACCACGATCTCGATCACCGCGGCGCTGATGGCGACCGTCGCGAGCAGACCGCCGATCTCGCCGAGCCGCACGGCCTGGCCCTCGGCGACGGGACCGGAGTGGATGCGGAGCGGGTTCGAGTCGCTCGCGGCCATCAGCTTCGCGCGGAGCCCGAGGCGGCGCGAGATCGCCAGGCCCATGATCGACGCGAGCGTCAGCACGCCGAGGGCGCCGATGTTCACGCCGATGAAGACGATCGAGTGCCCGAACGCGGACCAGTGCGTGGCCATGTCGACCGTGGCGAGGCCGGTGACGCAGATCACCGACATCGCGGTGAAGAAGGCGTCGTGCAGCGGGGTGACGGTGCCGGTCGTGCTCGACACCGGCAGCGAGAAGAGCAGGGTGAAGACGAGGATCAGGCCCGAGAAGATCATGATCGCGAAGCGCGACGGCGAGCGGCCGGCGAAGTCGTCGACGAGGTCGCGGGCCCGGGCGAAACTCGACCACGGCGAGGCCGGCGAGACCCCCACGGGGCTGCGGAACTGCTGCCGAACCACCACGGCGGGCCCTCCACTCGATCGCGGCCATGCTACCCGCTCGCCGGTCGGCTCCCGGGGCGCCCGGACACCATGCGCCGCGCGGCATACGCACGGGCGACACCCTGCCCGCGACGGAGGGCGCTGACTACCCTGGGGGGATGGCTGACATCTTCGCGGTGATCGCGGACGGCACCCGCCGCGACATCCTCTCGCTCCTCCTGGAGCAGCGGGTCGAGGGTGCCGGGGGCGCCGGCGGCATGAGCGTCTCGCGCATCGTCGCGAAGCTCGAGCTCAGCCAGCCGACGGTGTCCAAGCACCTCAAGGTGCTGCGCGAGGCGGGGCTCGTCACCGTCCGCGAGAGCGGGCAGCACCGCATCTACGCACTCCAGTACGGGCCGCTCGTCGCCGTCGAGGACTGGCTGCTGCCGTTCGGCGCGGCCGACGAGGCCGACGAGGGCGCCGCCGTGCTCGACGCGGCCGCGGCCGCCCGGGCCGAGTCGCTCGGGCGGGCGCTCGCCGACCGGACGCACCAGGTCAGCACGGTGGTGCAGGACATCCAGCGCGGCGTGAGCGAGGGAGCGACGAAGGTCGCGGAGGCGCTGCGCATCCGCAAGTGAGGCCGCGTCGGTCGCCGCCAGGGGTTGCGCGACGGCGCGGATTCTCGTGGGGGGCCGCGTCGTGTAAGCTCGCGGGAGCCAGTTTTTCGTAAGCGGCCGTCCGTCGGGCGGTCGACCCCCTGAACGTTGTGAGGTCTTCGTGGGTTCTGTCATCAAGAAGCGTCGCAAGCGTATGGCGAAGAAGAAGCACCGCAAGCTGCTTCGCAAGACTCGTCACCAGCGTCGCAACAAGAAGTAGGCTCGCGCCTCTTCACCCTTCGAGCGTCCGCCCCTCTGGGGTCGGGCGCTCGTCTGCGTCTCCGGGCCCTTCTGCGTCGGACCCTCTGCGTTCGCGCCGTGCGCTCCCCGGCCCGATCGGCTCGCCGGGACGCGTCTACACTGACCGGGTGGATGTGGCACTGACTCTCGTGGGCAAGCCCGGCTGCCACCTCTGCGACGACGCCCGCGCCGTCGTGCAGCAGGTCCTCGCCGAGCTCGCGGACGTGCCCGGAGCTCCGAGCGTCTCGCTCGCCGAGGCCTCGATCCTCGACGACGCCGAGCTGCACGAGCGCTTCGTCGAGGAGATCCCGGTCGTCCTGATCGACGGGCGCGTGCACACCTACTGGCGCGTCGAGCCGGATCGCCTGCGCCGAGCCCTGCTCGAGCGCGCCTGACCGCAGCGCATCGGCGCGCTTCCGCCGTGATGCGAATGTTGTAGAAGGCCCCTCGGACGGGGGACTGGACCGCTGTCGAGCGGCGCCGGTTCGCGCATAGTCTCTTCACGGGGAGGCTCGCTCCCCGCATTCGGGGTGCGTTCGGCGTCTCGCGGGGGAGGAACTTCCATGACTCGACAGCGTCTGCTGCAGCAGCGTCGCCGCTCCACGGCGTCCGCGCTCGCGCTCGCCCTGCTCCTCGCCGGGCTCGCGCTGCCCGCCTCGGCCCAGGCCGAGCCGCTGCCCGACCCTTCTCCGACGACCAGCGAGCCGGTACCGGTCGAGCCCGTCGGCTCGTCGACCGACGACCCTGCGCCGGGGCCGAATCCGGGCACCGATCCCGGAACCGACCCCGGGACGAATCCTGGTACGGACCCCGGGACGGATCCCGGCACCGACCCTGGTACCGACCCTGGGACGGATCCCGGAACAGACCCGGGCACGGACCCCGGCACCGATCCGGGGACGGATCCCGGCACTGACCCGGGGACGGATCCCGGGACTGACCCGGGGACCGATCCCGGAACCGATCCCGGCACCGATCCGGGGACGGATCCCGGCACTGACCCAGGAACGGATCCCGGAACCGACCCGGGTACCGATCCCGGTACCGGAACCATTCCGGGCACCGGGACGCCGAACCCTGGAAACACGTCCGGAACGGGGACCAATCCCGGAACGGGTACGAGCCCCGGAACGGGGACGAGCCCGGGAACAGGTACCAGTCCCGGTGCCGGCACAGGTGGCGGCAATCCGGCGCCGGGCTCCGGCTCGAGTGGCGGCGGCGGCAACTCCCGCGGCACCGCGACCACCGAGGCCGGCACGACGGCGCCGCGCGCCTCCGCGCCCGGACGGACGCTGCTCTCGACCTCCGCGGCCGACCCCGCCACGGCACCCGTCCCTGGGACGGAGACCGTCGGCAGCCCTCCCGCCGTCTCGGTGTTCCTCACGCGCGACGCCGGGGTCGACCCCGGATCGCTGACCGTCGATCTCGCCCGCTTCTACGGGGTGGGCGTCGCCTACGCCGGGTTCCAGCGCGAGGAGAACGCCACGGCGACGCTGCGCGCTCCCGCCGGGACGGAGACCGCGCTGACGGTCGAGAACCGCCAGGACGGCGAGTCGACCAGCACCGGCTCGGCCACCGTGCCGACCGCGGCGCTCCTCTCCATCGGCACGTACACGGTCACGATCAGCGGCGACCGCGGCTCGTCCGCGACCAGCACCTTCGGGCTGACCGCCTCCTCCGCCCCCGGCATCCTCGTCGAGCCGCGCGAGTCCTCCAGCGCCGAGGCGGCCATGCCGCGCGGCGCGGTCTGGGGCTTCGGTCCGGTCGAGAGCGTCACCGTCGGCGCCTACACGACCGCCGGCGTCCAGGCCGACCTCGCGGCGGGCGACCTCGCGGTCCGCGTCGACGCGCTCGGCTGGTCCGACCTCGACCTCGGCGAGGCCGTCGTCGCGGAGCCCACGGCCGAGGTCTACTGCGTCGTCGCGGTCGGCTCGATCAGCAAGCGCACCGCCGCGGTCACGGTCGCCTACCCGGCGGAGGGCTCCACCGCGACGGCTCCCGACGCCGCGCAGGTCTGCGGCATCGCGATCACCTCCGCCAAGGCCGGCACCGTGCCGCCCGCAGCCTCCAGCACCGGTGGGCTCTCGGCCGGGGTCGGGCTCACCATCGGCGCGGGCGTGCTCGTCGCGCTGCTGATCGCCGGCCTGGTGACCACCGTCGTCCTGCGCCGTCGCCGCGAGAACGACGACCTGCTCATCGGCGGACCGCTCCCGCACCCGACGGAGCAGTGAGGCGCTGCGCCCGGTGCGTGACGACAGTCTGATCGCGGCGCTGCACCGCGGTCGTCCTCGGACGATCGCGGCGGCGGCGGAGCTGGTCCACCTGGCGCCGGGCGACGTGCGGATCGCCGTCGACCGGTTCCGCGCTCTGGGGCTCCTCGGCGGCGAGGGCGAGGAGATCGCCTACGTCCCGCCCGCCGACTGGGCGGCGGACGCGGTCCTCCGGCACACCGTGGCGGCTCGCCGAGCCACGCTCGAGGCGCTGGACGGCATCGAGCGACTCATCGGCGACCTGCCCTCGCTGCTCGGCGCGTGGTCGGTCGGTGCCGCCGCCGACGATCTCGTCCCCACGCTGCTGCGTCACGGGCCGCACGCCTCGGAGGACCTCTGGTTCGACCTCGTCCGCAGCGACTCCGGAACCCTGGTCGCGGTGCTCCCGGACGTGCAGCGCTTCCTCGATCCGCCGACCGAGCGGGCGCTGCGCTTCGGCCAGGCGCTGGCGGCGAAGGACCGGGTGCGGGTCATCATCCCCGCCGAGAGCGTCCGCGACCCGCGGGTGCTCGCCCGGATCGAGGCCTACCAGAAGGCCGGGGTGGAGTACCGCCTGCTCGAGACGATGCCGAGCTGGTTCTGGGTCGACGGCGAGTACCTGGCCGTGCCGTTCGAGTGGGGCGAGACCCGGCCGACGAGCGTGCTGGGCGTGCGGCACGAGGCGCTCGCCGGACTCGTCAGCGCGTACTTCGAGCAGCTGTGGCGGCAGGCGCTGCCGGTCGATGCGGCCGAGCAGAGCTGGACGTCGCTGCTCCGGCTGATGCGGACGGGCCTCACCCTCGAGACGGCCTCGCACCGGCTGGGGATCAACCCGCGCACGGGCCGGCGCCGCATCTCCGCCGCGATGGAGCACTACGGCGCTCCGACTCTCTTCGCCCTGGGAGCGGCCTGGTCGGCGGAGGAGGGCCGGGCGGCCCCGGGGGGGCCGGCCGAGCAGTAGCGGCGCGGCTCCGGTCCGGGCTTCCCGGCCCAGGTGCCGAGAAGGTCCCGACCACTCGGGGAGGGTTCGGGTCGCCCCGAGTGGTCGTCTGCGCCGACCAGGCAGTCCCCAGTGTCCGGAGTCGGGCCTCCCCGCCGCAAGCGCCGCTTGCGGACATGTCCGGAAGAGGGCGTCGGCTCCGCTCGACGAGCCGGCGCCTTTCCTGCTGGTCGGGCAGCCCCGCAGGGGCGTATCCATGCTGGTCGAGTAGCCCCGCAGGGGCGTATCGAGACCCGCCGTCGTCAGCACGGTTGGTCTGCAGACCCGGGTTCTGACGGTGGTGGATCTCGATACGCCCGCTGCGAGGGCTACTCGATCAGCATGGTGTCGTCGCCTGCTGCGCGGGTCGCTCGATCGGGGGAGCGTGCTCTGGAAGGGCGCGACGCAGTCGTCCTCCATGCTGGTCGAGTAGCCCCGCAGGGGCGTATCGAGACCCGCCGTCGTCAGCACGGTTGGTCTGCAGACCCGGGTTCTGACGGTGGTGGATCTCGATAAGCCCGCTGCGCGGGCTACTCGATCAGCATGGTGTCGTCGCCTGCTGCGCGGGCCGCTCGATCGGGGGAGCGTGCTCTGGAAGGGCGCGACGCAGTCGTCCTCCATGCTGGTCGAGTAGCCCCGCAGGGGCGTATCGAGACCCGCCGTCGTCAGCACGGTTGGTCTGCAGACCCGGGTGCTGACGGTGGTGGATCTCGATACGCCCTCTGCGAGGGCTACTCGATCAGCATGGTGTCGCCCGCTGTGCCGGCTGTTCGATCAGCATGGAGGGGGAGCGCGGCGCAGCCGTCCTTCTTGCTGGTCGAGTAGCCCGGGGGGCGTATCGAGACCCACCGTCGTTCGGTGGGTGGATCTCGATACGCCCGCTGCGCGGGCTACTCGATCAGCATGAGCGGCGCCCGCTGCGCGGGCTGCGCGGTCAGCAGGGGGCGTCAGGCGGCGGCGGTGAAGCGCAGCAGGATCGTGCGGGCCTCCGGGCGCAGCTGGAAGTCGGGCCAGACGTCCGGGCCGCAGGCGCGGGAGCCGAGGCCGTGCTGGGCGGCGTCGATCGTGAGCACCGAGCGGGTCGAGGCGGGCAGCTCGTGCGGGTGGCCCGCCGCCGTCAGCTCGTGCGCGGTGTGGCGCGCGAGCGTGAAGCCGGGGAGCCGGCCGTGCAGGTCGGCTGCCGCCTCGATGCGCAGGCGAGCGGACCCGCCCTCGCTGAGGACCAGCTCCCGCACGGCGCTGCGGTGACCGTTCTCCTGCGGGCGCGCGTACTCCGTCTTCAGCTCGTCGATGCCGGCCGAGAAGCGGCCGACCCTGGTCGCGCGCATGCTGTCGGGGTACGACTCCCGCGGACCGGTGCCGAACCACTCCGCGCCGTCGACCGACGCCGGGAGGTCGAGCCGGACGCCCAGCCGCGGCCAGACCGAGCCCCAGCCGCGGGTCGGCACCAGGTCGACCCGGAGGACGACTCCGTCGCCGTCGAGGCTCCAGTGCTCCTCGACGAGGAGTGCCGCGTCGAGGTCGGCGGCGGACCAGCGGGTGCGTCGGCGGACCCCCGACGAGGTGTCGACCGACTCGACCCGGCCCACCAGCCGGTCAAGGCCCGCCTCGCGCCAGCGCGACGCGGAGGACGGCGCGGGCACGCCGTTGCCGTTGCCGGCGCGCGGGTCGCCCTCCGTGTACCCGGGGAAGCCGTCGCCCTCGTCGTTGTCGGTCGGCGCGCGCCAGAGCTCGGCGCGCGGTCCGTCGACCGCCAGCCCGGCCAGGGCGGTGAGCCGGCCGTTCCGGAAGCTCGCGAGCCCCAGAGCGCCCTCGACGGATGCGCCGCTCCGGGGCGAGCGGGCCCAAGCGGGCATCGGTGCGAGCGCGGAGAGACGGCGCTGACCGGTGGAGATCACGTGCCCCTCCTCGGCCCAGACCGTGCTCGACGCGAGCGCCGCGTCGACGGTCAGCCACGCCTCGCCGCCGGTCGGCACGTCGAAGGTGGGCAGCGCCAGGCGCGCGGAGTCGCCCGCCGCGATCGAGCGAGCGTCGAGCACACCCTCCGCGGTGACCCGGCCGTCGAGCTCCACCCGCCACGCGAAGCGCAGGTCGGCGGTCGAGGCGTCGTGCCGGCGGTTCTCGACCAGCACGGCGTCCGCCTCGACCATGACGCGCACCGGCGCGACGATCTGCTTCCACTCGAACAGCCCCGGACTCGGCGTGCCGTCGGAGAGGACCATGCCGTCCATCACGAAGTTGCCGTCGTGCACGACCTCGCCGAAGTCGCCGCCGTAGGCGTAGTACTCGACGCCCTCGGGCGTGCGGGCGCGCAGACCGTGGTCGCGCCACTCCCAGACGAAGCCGCCGTGCAGCCGCGGGTAGCGGTCGACGAGGTCCTCGTACTGGTCGATCGCTCCGGGGCCGTTGCCCATCGCGTGCACGTACTCGCAGAGCAGGAACGGCTTCGAGCGCTGGCGCGCCGACTCGCCCGCCGAGCAGCCGAGCAGCGGCGTGCGCGAGTCGTCGCGGCCGATCTGCTCGGTCTCGGGGATCGACGAGTACATCCGCGAGTACACGTCGGTGTAGGCGCCGGTGTAGTCGCCCTCGTAGTGCACGGGGCGCTCGGGGTCGCGGCCGTGCACCCAGGACGACATCGCGGCGAGGTTCGCGCCGGTGCCGGCCTCGTTGCCGAGCGACCAGATCACGATGCTCGGGTGGTTCTTGTCGCGCTCGACGGTGCGCTCGATCCGGTCGAGGTACGCCTCGCGCCAGGCCGGGTCGTCGCTGGGGTTGCCCTTCCAGCCGTGGCGCTCGAAGCCGTGGGTCTCGAGGTCGCACTCGAGGATCACCCAGAAGCCCAGCTCGTCGGCGAGGTCGAGCAGGCGCGGGTGCGGCGGGTAGTGGCTGGTGCGGATCGCGTTGACGTTGAACCGCTTCATCATCGCGAGGTCCGCGCGGGCGAACTCCTCGTCGAAGGCGCGGCCGCGGTCGGGGTGCGTCTCGTGGCGGTTGACCCCGTGGAAGACGACGCGCTCGCCGTTGACCAGGAAGCGGTCGCCGCGGATCTCGATGGTGCGGAAGCCGAGGCGGAGCGAGACCGTCTCGCCCGAGGAGGCGACCTCGGCGTCGTAGAGGCGGGGTGCCTCCGCCGACCACGGCTCGACGGCCGGCACCTCGATCGGAGCGACGTCGCCGGCGCTCGCCCAGACCGTCTCGATGCCGAGCTCGGGGACCCGCAGGGTGACCGGGAAGGCCGCCTCGCCCGCCGTCAGCTCGGTCTCGATCCGGCCCGCGCCGGCGGCGAAGGAGGCGCGCACGAAGACGTCCTCGACGCCGCCGATGGGGCGGGCGATCAGGTGCACCGAGCGGAAGATCCCCGGCAGCCACCACTGGTCCTGGTCCTCGACGTAGCTCGCCGCGGACCACTGGTGCACGCGGACGACGACGAGGTTCTCACCCGGCCGCATCGCCTCGGTGACGTCGAACTCCTGTGCGAGCCGGCTGCCCGAGCCGATGCCGATCTCGACGCCGTTGACCCAGACGCGGTAGCGCGACTCGACGCCGTCGAAGCGGAGCACGACCGCCTCGGCGCCGGCGAACGACTCCGGCAGCTCGAAGCTGCGGCGGTGGTCGCCGGTCGGGTTCGCGTCCGGGACGAACGGCGGCTCGGTCGGGAAGGGGAACTGCACGTTGGTGTAGGCGGGGAGGCCGTAGCGCCCGTCGCCCTGGAGGACCCAGTGCGACGGGACCGGCAGCACGTCCCAGCCGGAGTCGTCGAAGGACTCCGCCCCGACGTCGTCCACACCCTCGCCCTCGGGCAGCGCGTCGGCGCCGCCGGGCGTGCCCGGTGCGGCGGGGAGCAGGCGGAAGCGCCAGTCCCCGTCGAGCGAGAGCGTCGGTGCGTCGGTGTGCAGCCACGAGCGGGCGGCGCGGCGCCGACCGGAGCCGGGGCCGGTGTCGTTGAGGTAGTGGGAGGACGTCGGGGCGAGGGTCACTTGACGGATCCTTCGGTCAGGCCGCCGCGCCAGAAGCGCTGCAGCACGATCATGGCGATGGCGAGCGGGATGATCGACAGCAGGACGCCGCCGGTCGTGAGCTCGTAGAACTCGGGCAGCCGGTCCACCTGGCTGAGCCAGTTGTTCAGGCCGAGGGTGATCGGGAAGAGCTCGGTGTCCGAGAGCATCACGAGCGGCAGGAAGTAGTTGTTCCAGATCCCGACCAGCTGGAAGAGGAACACGGTGACCAGCGCCGGGGTGAGGATCCGCAGCCCGAGGGTGTGGAAGATCCGCAGCTCGCTCGCGCCGTCGATCCTGGCGGCCTCGATGATGGCCGTGTCGACCGTCGCCTGCGCGTAGATCCGGCAGAGGAACAGGCCGAACGGCGAGACCAGCGAGGGGATCAGCACGCTCCAGTAGGTGTTCGCGATGCCCATCTGGCTGAAGAGCAGGAACAGCGGCAGCGCGGTGGCGGTGCCGGGGACGAGGACACCGGCGAGGATCGTGCCGAAGACGAGCTTGCTGCCCTTGAACTCGTACTTCGCCAGCGCGTAGCCGCCCGCCGCAGCGAGGTAGGTCGCGAGCAGCGCGCCGACCCCGGCGTAGAGCACGGAGTTGAGGAACCAGCGGACGAAGATGCCGCCGTCGTAGGTCAGCACCTGGCCCAGGTTGTCCCAGAGCGCGAAGGTCGGCGCGAACCAGAAGCCGTAGGTGGCGAAGAGGTCGCCGGTGGTCTTCGTCGCGGCGACGACGACCCAGTAGACCGGGATCAGGAAGTAGATCGCGACGACGACGAGGATCGCGGTGACGATGATCGTCGAGGCGCGGCTGCGCCCGGCCGAGCGGTCGGGGCCGCGGCCGGCCTTCGCGGGCCGTTCCGCGGTGACGATGCCGGTGGTCGTGGGCGCATCGGCGGTGGCGCGCTCCGTCGTGCTCATGAGGACTTCCTGTTCGAGATCGAGAGGAACGTGAAGGAGAGGGCGAACGCGACGAGCGCGATCAGCACGGCCTGCGCGGCGGCGACGTTGTAGTCGTTGTAGGCGAAGGCGGTGGTGTACGCGCTGAGGTTCGGCGTGTACTGGCTGTCGATCGCGGGCGCGACCGTCTTCAGCACCTGCGCCTCGGCGAAGAGCTGGAGCGTGCCGATGATCGAGAAGATCGTCGTGAGTACCAGGGCCGGGCGGATCAGCGGCAGCTGGATGCTCCGCGCGACCCGCCAGGTGGAGGCGCCGTCGACCTTCGCGGCCTCGTAGAGCTCGACCGGGATCGACTTCAGCTGAGCGACGATGATCAGCATGTTGTAGCCGGTGTAGCTCCAGAGCGAGATGTTCGCGATCGACCAGAGCACCGAGTTCGCGCCGAGGAAGTCGGGGTCGAGGCCGACCACGTTGGCCGCGTCGATGATCGGGCTGAGCCCGGGCACGTAGAGGAAGGACCACAGGATCGTGGCGATGACGCCCGGGACGCCGTAGGGCAGGAAGTAGGCGGCGCGGAAGAAGCCGGGGAAGCGCGCGGAGGCGGACTCGAGCATCAGCGCGAGCACTGTGCAGAGCGCGATCATGATCGGCACCTGCACGATGCCGAAGAGGAACATCCGGCCGATCGACGCGATGAAGTTGCCGTCGGCGAGGGCCTGGGCGTAGTTGTCGAAGCCGGCGAAGCCGCTGGTCACGCCCGCCTCGCCGAAGAGGCCCGAGCGGGTCACCTTCGTGAAGCTCGAGCCGATGGCGACGACGATCGGGATGATGAAGGTGAGGACGAAGAGCGCCAGGAAGGGCGCGAGCAGGATCCACGGGGCGCGGGTGACGGAGCGGCTCCGCTTCGAGGCGCCGGGCGCCCTCGAGGTGGCGGCGACCGCGGCGGCGGCGGGGGAGGTCGTGGTGGTCATGCGGAGGCCTTCCTGATGCTGAGGCCCTTGTTCTGGAAGACCGTGATGATCTGCTGCTCCGCCTGCGCGACGGCGTCGACGAGCGAGAGCCCGGACGCCTTCTTGCGGAAGCCGTCGCTGAGGATGTTGAACGACTGCTGGGTCACCGGCCACCAGGACCAGTCCGGGTTCTGCTCCGTCGCGGCGGGGACGAAGACGTCCTCGTTGTAGTTCTGACCGCTGAAGAAGTCGCTCGGGCCCTTCCGGACCGAGCCGATCTCGCCGACCGCCGGGGACCAGCCGATGCCGCTGTTGGCGATCATCGCGTCGATGCCCTCCTGCGTGGTGGTCATCCAGACGGCGAACTCGAGCGCCTCCTTCGGGTGCTTGCTGTTCGCGAAGACCGCGGCCGTCGAGCCGCCGAGGAAGCTCGAGCCGTAGCCCGTGCCCTCCCAGACGGGCATCGGCGCCGCGCGCCACTTGCCGGCCCCGCCGCTGACGCCCTCGATCAGGGCGTCGCCCCAGCTCGCCGTCGTGCAGGAGGCGATCCCGCCGTTCGCGGCGGCCGCGAACCAGGCGGGGGAGTAGGCGCCGTAGCCGACCTCGACCAGGTCCTGGTCGATCGCGGAGTCGAAGAAGGCGGCGACCTTCGTGGTGGCCTCGTCGGTCATGTCGATGACCCAGCCGTCCTCCTCCGCTTTCAGCCACTGCGCGCCGGCCTGCGTCGCGAAGGCGGCGAAGACGGAGGCGTCGGCGAGCGGGAAGCAGTCGATGTAGGAGTCGACGCCGCGCAGCTCGGTGGCGACCGCGGCCCAGTCGTCCCAGGTTGTGGGCGTCTCGGCGCCGACGCTGTCGAAGATCTCCGGCTGGTAGAACAGCGCCATCGGGCCGCTGTCCTGCGGGATCCCGTAGACGCCGCCGGTGTAGCTGACCTGGCCCCAGAGGGTCGGGTCGTAGCGGTCGGCGTAGTCCTCGGCGCCGTAGCGGTTGAGGTCGACGAGGCCGTTGACGAGCAGGAACTCGGGGAGCGAGCGCATCTCGACCTGGCCGAGGTCGGGACCGCCGCCGGCCGCGAGGGCCGAGTAGAGCTTCTGATAGCCGCCGGCGTTGCCGCCGGGGATCCAGACCGCGTCGACCTGGACCTCGGGGTGCGAGGCGTTCCAGACGTCGCAGACCTTCTGCAGGTCCTTCAGCCAGGCCCAGTACTGGAGCCGGATCGGCCCGTCGGCCGCCGGGATCGCCGCGCCGGCGTTGACCGAGACGGTGCCGGGCGTGGAGCAGGCGGTGAGGCCGCCGAGTGCCGCGGTGCCGAGGCCCGCGGCGAGCAGCTGTCGCCGGGTGAACGGATGCATGTGTCCCTCACTTCATCGTGGTGGAGTCCGGGACCAGTCCGCCCGGCTGATCCGGACGCTACCACAATTTCGAGTGCGTACTCGAAATTGGTGGAGGGCACCGCTCGGTCGCTCCGAGCGCGCGCTACGCTGGGCGATCGACCGGCTGCGCAGCCGGCACTTCGAGGGCGAGGAGCGGCCGATGGCGGAGGCGGGCACCACCCGGAGCGCGCGCCGCGGCCCCTACGCGAAGTCGGCCGAGCGCCGGCGCGCGATCATCGAGGCGGCGCACGCGGTCTTCGCCGCCCGCGGCTACGCGCGCGGCTCGCTGCAGGACGTCGCCGACCGGGTCGGGCTCAGCCAGACGAGCCTGCTGCACTACTTCCCGTCGAAGACCGATCTGCTCCTGGCCGTGCTGCAGCACCGCGACCGGATCACCGGCGACGGCTCGACGCCCGTCGATCCCGAGGAGGGGCTCGTCGAGGGCATCGTCCGCCAGACCCGCTACAACGAGACGGCGCCCGGCGTGATCGAGCTCTACGCGGTGCTCTGCGGCGAGTCGACGACCGACGAGCACCCGGGGCGCGACTTCTTCGCGTCGCGCTTCCAGCGGCTGCGGGCGGACTACGCCGGCCAGCTCCGGGAGCTGCGCGCCGCGGGCCGGCTGCGCGAGGGCGCGGATCCGGACCGGGTGGCCGCCTCGATCATCGCGCTCTGGGACGGCATCCAGCTGCAGTGGCTGCTGGAGAACGACGCGGTCGACATGGTGGCCTGCCTGACCGACTACCTCGACCTGATGATCCTGCCCGCGCCGTAGGCTCCGGGCATGACTCTCACCCAAGGCTCCGGCTGGCTCTGGTTCGCTCTCGCGATCGTCACGGCCGGCCTCGCCGAGCAGAAGGGCCGCTCGCGCTGGCGCTGGTTCGTGCTCGGGCTGCTGCTGGGGCCGATCGCGACGGCGCTCGTCGTGCTCTGGGCGCGACCGGAGGCCGGGGTGGCGACGGACGTGCGCTGGAACTTCGCGATCGGCGCCGGCGTCGCTGCGGTGGCGCTCGCGCTCGTCGCGGTCACGTCGGCGCTCTGGCTGCTGCTCGTCCCCGCGGCGGTCGCGGCGCTCGTCGCCGGGCTGCTCGCCTGGCTCAGCCGCCGCGTCCCGTACGAGCGCCTGCCCCGCTGACGCGCGTCCGCATGCTGGTCGAGCAGCCGCGCAGCGGCGTATCGAGACCCACCGTCGTTCGGTGGGTGGATCTCGATACGCCCTCTGCGAGGGCTACTCGATCAGCATGAGACGGACGCCCACGTTCGACATGGCGCGGATGCCTGCGTGCAATGGGGGCGGGCGCTCGCGCGCACCGTGAAGCGGGCGGCTGTGCGCTTCATGCTGGTCGAGTAGCCGCGGAGCGGCGTATCGAGACCCGCTGTCGTTCGGTGGGTGGATCTCGATACGCCCTCTGCGAGGGCTACTCGATCAGCATGAATCGGACGCCCGCGCTTGCAGCATGAAGTGAACGCGTGCACGCCTTCATGCTGGTCGAGTAGCCGCGCAGCGGCGTATCGAGACCCGCCGTCGTTCGGTGGGTGGATCTCGATACGCCCTCTGCGAGGGCTACTCGATCAGCATGAGACGGACGCCCGCGCTTGCAGCATGAGGCGGACGCGTGCGCGCCTTCATGCTGGTCGAGTAGCCGCGCGGCGGCGTATCGAGACCCGCCGTCGTTCGGTGGGTGGATCTCGATACGCCCTCTGCGAGGGCTACTCGATCAGCATGGGGGAGACCCCGGTCCGCCGACGCCTACGGCAGCAGGCGCGTGGGGCCGCGGAAGAGATAGGTGACCTCGCGGAGGTTCGCCTGGCCGAGCATCAGCATGATCACGCGGGAGAGGCCCATGCCGAAGCCGCCGTGCGGGGGGACGCCGTAGCGGAAGAAGTCGAGGTAGAACTCGAGCTCCTCCGGCTCCAGGCCCTTCTCGCGCGCCTGCTCGACGAGGACGTCGACGCGGTGCTCGCGCTGCGCGCCGGTGGAGATCTCGACGCCGTTGTAAATGAGGTCGTAGCTGTTGGTGATCGTCCCGTCGCCCTCGCGGCGCATGTGGTAGAACGGCCGGATGCTCGAGGCGTAGTCGGTCAGGAAGACGAAGTCGTGGCCGAACTCCTCCTGCACGTAGGCCGCGATGCGGCGCTCGCCCTCGGGGTCCATGTCGTCGTCGGCGCGGGGCACCTCGTAGCCGCGCTCGGCGACGATCCGCTTGGCCTCGGCGAGCGGGATGCGCGGGAACGGCGTGGTCGGCACGCGCAGGTCGATGTCGAAGAGCGCCTTGATCGCCTCGCCGTGCTTCTCGACGACCGCGGTGAGGCCGGCGACGATCAGCTGCTCGTGCAGCTCCATCACGTCCTCGTGCGAGTCGATCCAGGACACCTCGGCGTCGACGCTGGTGAACTCGGTCGCATGCCGGGAGGTGAAGCTCGGGTCGGCGCGGAACGCGGGCCCGACCTCGAAGACCTTGCCGAAGCCGGCCGGCTGCGCCATCTGCTTGAAGAACTGCGGGCTCTGCGCGAGGTACGCCTTGGTCTCGAAGTACTCGACCTCGAAGAGCTCGGCGCGCGACTCGGAGGCGCTCGCCATCAGCTTCGGCGTGTGGATCTCGATGAAGTCGTGCTCGATCCAGTACGTGCGCAGCGCGTGCTCGAACGTGGTCTGCACCCGGGCGATCAGGTTCTGCTCGGGGCGGCGCAGGTCGAGGAAGCGCCAGTCCATCCGCTTGTCGATGCCGGAGTCGGCCGCGATCGGCGCCTCGGGGATCGACGCGCTGACGATCTCGAGCGACTCGAGCTTGACCTCGAGGCCGCCGAGCTTGACGCGCTCGTCGTGCTTGAGCTGGCCGGTCACGCTGACGAACGAGCCCTGCGCGAGCCCGGAGATCGCCTCGGTGATCGCGAGCTTCGCGGCGGAGGCGTCGTCGCCCTCGACGGCCTCGCGGACGGCCGGGTTCACCAGCTGCACGGCGCCGGACTCGTCGCGGAGGACGACGAACTGCACCTTCTTCTGATCGCGCACGGTCTCGACCCAGCCGGCGACGCGCACCGGGCCGTCCTCGAGGGCGGCGAGCTTGCTGACGGTGGTTCGGGGGAGGCGGGTCTCGTCGGTCACGGTAGGGGAGTCTACCCGCGGGGTCCGCCGGGGGGTCAGCGCAGCACGCCCGAGCGGCGCGCGGCCGAGACCGCCGCGGTGCGGGAGGTGACGCCGAGCTTCGCGAACACGTGCGCGAGGTGCGACTTGACGGTGGTCTCGGTCACGAACAGCCGGGCGGCGACCTCGGTGTTGCTGAGGCCCTGGGCGACGAGGGCGAGCACCTCGGTCTCGCGGGCGCTGAGCCGCGGGGCGGGGGACCGGAGCCGCTCGAACAGCCGCGTGGCGACGGCGGGGGCGAGCGCGCTCTCGCCGGCGGCGGCCGCGCGGATCGCCGCGAGCAGCTCCTCCGGCGGCGCGTCCTTGAGGAGGTAGCCGCTCGCGCCGGCCTCCACCGCGCCCAGGATGTCCGCGTCGGTGTCGTAGGTCGTGAGGACGAGGACGGAGGGCGGCTCGGCGGAGGAGCGCAGCGCCCGCGTCGCGTCGACGCCGGTCTGGCGGTCGGCGCCGAAGCGCAGGTCCATCAGCACCACGTCCGGGTGCAGGCGGGCGGCGGCGTCGATCGCCTCCGCGGGGGAGCCTGCCTCGCCGACCACGGTCAGACCGTCCTCCGCGCCGATCAGCGCGCGCAGCCCGGCGCGGACGATGGGGTGGTCGTCGACGAGGAGCACGCCGATCACGCGGCGCCTGCCACGGGGAGCTCGGCGCGGACCGTCGTCCCGGCCGGCGAGGAGTCGACGTCCAGCCGCCCGCCGAGCTGCTCGGCCCGATCGCGCATCGCGCGCAGGCCGAAGGAGTCCGGCCGGGCCGAGGGGGTGTCCGCCTCGGGGTCGAAGCCGGTCCCGTCGTCCGCGATCTCGAGGCGGGCCGTCCGACCGTCGCTGCGGAGCGTCAGCGCGACCGTGCTCGCTCCCGAGTGCTGCAGTGCGTTCGCGACCGCGCCCTGGGCGAGCCGGAGCAGCGCGGTCTGCGTCTGCATCGGCAGCGCGCGGCCGTCCTCGGCGTCGACCGTGACGACGACTCCCGAGCGCTCCCAGTGCGTGGCGGCCAGTCGCCGCAGCGCTCCGTCGATGCTCTCGCTGTCGAGGGCGGGCGGGGAGAGCTCGCGGATGAAGCGCCGGGTCTCGTGCAGATCGGCGGCGGCCGTCTCCCGGGCGAGCCGGACGTGCTCGATGCCCGGCCGTCCGGGGTCCGCCCGCTCGGCCGCGTGCAGCAGCATCTGGATGCTGGAGAGGCCCTGCGCGACGGTGTCGTGGATCTCGCGGGCCAGCCGGGAGCGCTCCTCGGCGACGGCGGCCGCGAGCTCGCTCGCGCCGAGCCGGTCGCGGGTGGCGAGCAGCTCGGCGAGCAGCTCCTCCCGCTCGCGCGCCTCGCGGGCCAGCGCCCGCGCGGCGAGGCCGATCAGGATCGCGATGCCGGCGGCGATCACCGGCCCGACGACCCCGCCGATGCTCCACCGGTCGTCCCAGCCGAGGGCGGCGACGGCGATGGCGGTGAGGCCGAGCACCGCGGCGATCGCCGCCCGCGGGGGCAGCACGTGCATCGCCAGGAAGAACAGCGGGAACGCGAGGTAGGCGGCGTCGGACTCGAGCAGGACGAGAGCGGCCCAGGCGAGGGTCACTCCCGCGAGCCAGAGCAGCCCGCGGCGCCGCGAGCGGGCCGTCCAGCGCGGCCCGGCGAGGTACGCGCCGAGCAGGAGGAGGCAGAGCAGGAGCACCGCCGGAGTGCTCGGGCCGGGCTCGACGAGCGTGCGCACGGCGACCAGGGCGAGCAGGCCGCCGACCAGGAGGTGCAGTCCCGCGCGCAGTCCCGTCAGGACGGGGGCGAGCGGAGTGTGCGGCACGGGGGAACGCTACGCACCGCGGGGCTGCCTGTCATCGTGCGAAAGGAGGAGGCGGCCGTCCCTCGAAGAGCGGGCGGCGCCCCCGGTCGACCGCACGATGCGCCGGATGCGCGCCGCTTCCAGGCTGGAGGGGCCGCCGATCCCGCGGCATCGACTCCCTGGAGGTCCCCGTGTTCGTCGCCTGGCGCGAGCTGCGTTCCGCACGCGGCCGATTCCTGCTCATCGGCGCGGTGGTCGCGCTGCTCACCCTCCTGGTCGGGTTCCTCTCCGGCCTGACCGGCGGTCTGGCCCTGCAGAACGTCTCGGCGGTGCTCGGCGTCCCCGCCGACCGCCTCGTCTTCTCGGCCGGCGCCGACGCACCCTCGTTCGCCGACTCCTCGGTCACCGCGCAGCAGGAGGCGGAGTGGGCGGCGCTGCCGGGCGTCGCGTCCGTCGAGCCGCTCGGCGTGCTGCAGGCCCGGGCGGAGGCGGGCGGCGCGCGCGTCGCGGTCGCCGTCCTCGGGGTCGACGCGGCGCTCGGGGCGCCGGCCGACCCGGGCGGCATCGCCCTCTCGGCACCGGCGGCGAGAGCGCTCGGCGTCGGAGTCGGCGACACCGTGAGCATCGCGGGCACCTCCGCCGTCGTCTCCTCGATCGGCGGCGACGATTGGTACAGCCACACCCCCGTCGTCCGCCTCCCGCTCGCCGCCTGGCAGGCGCTCGCGGCCTCGCTCGGAACACCGGCCGACGCGACCGTCCTCGCGGTGCGCGGCTCGCCGGACTGGGCGGCGGGCGAGGCGGCGACCGGCATGGTCTCGCGCGCTCCGCTCGCCGCGCTCACCGCGATCGGCTCGTTCCGGTCCGAGATCGGCTCGCTGCTGCTGATGGTCGCGATGCTCTTCGGGATCGCCGCGCTGGTCGTCGGCGCGTTCTTCACGGTCTGGACGATGCAGCGCTCCGGCGACATCGCCGTCCTGAAGGCCCTCGGCGCCTCGACGCGCTCCCTCCTCCGGGACTCCCTCGGCCAGGCCCTCGTCGTGCTGATCGCCGGGACGGGGGCGGGGCTGCTCGCCGTGGTCGGGCTCGGGAGCCTGGCCGGCTCCGCCCTGCCCTTCCTGCTCAGCCCCGTGACCACGCTGGCCCCGGCCGCCCTGATGATCGCGCTGGGACTGCTCGGCGCCGCCGCGGCCCTGCGCGCCGTCGTCTCCACCGACCCCCTCACCGCACTCGGGAGCGCACGATGATCGAACTGCACGACGCCACCCTCACCTTCGACGACGGCGGCTCGCGCCTCACCGCCGTCGACCGGGCCGACCTCGAGTGCCGGCCGGGGACCGTGACCGGGCTGACCGGCCCGAGCGGCTCCGGCAAGTCCAGCCTGCTCGCCCTGGCGGCGACGCTGATCCGCCCGGACTCCGGCCGCGTGCTGATCGACGGCGACGACGTGTCGCGCCTGTCCCGCGCGGGGGCGGCCCGGCTGCGCCGCTCGCGGATCGGCATCGTCTTCCAGCAGGCGAACCTGCTGCCCGCGCTGACCGCCCGCGAGCAGCTGCTGGTCATGGACCGGCTCGGCGACCGGCGGCGGAGCTCGGCGACGGCGCGGGCGGACGAGCTGCTCGCGGAGGTCGGTCTCGCGGACCGCGCCCACGCCCGCCCGGCGCAGCTGTCGGGCGGTCAGCGGCAGCGGGCGAACATCGCCCGCGCGCTGATGAACGCGCCGTCGGTGCTGCTGGTCGACGAGCCGACGAGCGCCCTGGACACCGAGCGCGGTGCGGCGATCGTCGACCTGATCGTCCGCCTCACCCGGGAGCGCGGCACGGCGACGCTCCTGGTGACACACGAGGAGGCGCACCTCCCGCGGCTCGACCGCGTGGCGACGATGCGGGACGGGCGGCTGTCGGCCGGCGAGCCGTGCGCCGCGGTGCCGGCCGGCCGGCGGTCCGCGGCGCGGTAGCGTCGCCCGCATGAGCACCGCACTGATCACCGGAGCGTCCACCGGCATCGGCGCCGCCTTCGGGCGCGCCTTCGCCCGCCGGGGCTTCGACCTCGTCCTCGTCGCCCGCGACCGGGGCCGGCTCGAGGAGGCGGCCGCCGCCTTCCGCGCGCTCGGCGCCCCGCACGTCGAGGTGCTGCCCGCCGACCTCTCCGACCGCGAGGACGTCGAGCGGGTGCGCGTCCGGCTCGTCGACCCCGAGCGGCCCGTCCGGGTGCTGGTCAACAACGCCGGCTTCGGGATCGACGGCAGCTTCGCCGAGCCTGACGTCGCGGCGCAGGACGAGGCGTTCGAGGTGATGGTCCGCTCCGTGTCCGTGCTCTCCGGCGCCGCGGCGCAGGCGATGGTCGGCCGCGGGCGCGGGGCGATCCTCACCGTGTCGAGCGTCGCCGGCTTCGTGCACCTCGGGCCGTACTCGGCGATCAAGGCCTGGGCGACGGCCTTCACCCAGTCGCTGGCGGTGGAGCTGCGCGGCAGCGGCGTGCGGGCCGCGGCGCTCTGCCCGGGCTGGGTGAGCACCGAGTTCCACGAGCGCGCGGCGATGGACACCGCCTCGATCCCCTCCTTCCTCTGGCTGGACGCGGACGCGGTGGTCGAGGAGTTCCTGCGCGACGTGGCGCGCGGCTCGGTCGTCTCGATCCCGTCCTGGCGGTTCGGCGTGCCGATCAGCGTGGTCCGCCACCTGCCCGGCTCCCTGGTCCGCCGGCTCTCCGCGGCGGTGAGCGCGCGGCGCTGACCGCCCGCCGCGGCCGGGCACGGCAGAGGTGCGGATCGGCCGTCCCTATTCCCGGCGTTCCTCCACGCGGCGTTCCGTACACTTGACGCTCGTGGTTGCCGATCAGATCCATCTCGTGCGGCACGGCGAGGTCTTCAACCCCGACCGGGTCCTCTACGGGCGACTCCCGCACTTCCGGCTCTCGGACCTGGGCAACCGGATGGCGCGCGCCGCCGCCGACGACCTGCTCGAGCGCCGCCGCCCCGTCACGGCGCTCTTCGCCTCGCCGCTGCAGCGCACCCAGGAGTCGGCTCAGCCGATCTCGCAGGCCTTCGAGCTCGAGATCGTCACCGACGAGCGCCTGATCGAGCCGACCAACCGCTTCGAGGGCAAGCGCGTCGCCGCTCGCAACTCGGCGCTCAAGGACCCGCGCAGCTGGCCTCTGCTCCGCAACCCCTTCGAGCCCAGCTGGGGCGAGCCCTACCTCTCCATCTCGGCGCGGATGTACGCGGCGCTCGAGTCCGCCTGGCAGGGCACGGCCTCCGGCGACGCCGCGCTCGTCAGCCACCAGCTGCCGATCTGGACCACTCACCGCGCGATCGCGGGGGAGAAGCTCTTCCACGACCCGCGCAAGCGCCGCTGCGCGCTGTCGAGCATCACCACCTTCGAGCGCCGGGGCGACCGCTTCGTCGAGGTCGGCTACTCCGACCCGGCGGCCGGCCTCCAGGGCCTCGCGACCGACGTCGGAGCGGTCTGATGCGCCGCACCCGCGCGCTCGGCGTGCTCGTGCTCGTCGGCGCCCTCGCGCTGAGCGGCTGCACCCGCGACAAGCTCGCCGAGGACTACCGGCAGGGCACCAACAACGGCTTCATCTCCGGCGACGGCACGATCACGGAGGTCCCGGTCGATCAGCGGGGCGAGGCGATCGAGTTCACCGGGACCGACGAGGACGGCGAGACCATCGACTCGGCCGATCTCGCGGGCAGGGTCGTCGTCGTCAACTTCTGGTACGCCAGCTGCGCTCCCTGCCGTGCCGAGGCGGCGGACCTCGAGCAGGTCAACAGCGAGTTCGCCGGTCAGGACGTCTCGTTCGTCGGCGTGAACGTGCGCGACCAGGCGCCGACGGCCGCCTCCTTCGCCGCCGACTACGGCATCAGCTACCCCTCGATCGTCGACACCGACTCCTCGGTGCAGCTCGCCTTCACCGGCGACGTCCCGCCGAACGCGGTGCCGACCACGATCGTCCTCGACAAGGAGGGCCGGGTCGCCTCGCGCATCCTCGGTCAGCTGCAGGAGGCGTCGATCCTCTCGACGCTCGTGGGCGACACGCTCGCGGAGTCGGAGTAGCGCGGTGAGCGAGGTCGTCATCAGCGGCCAGCTCCTCCTCGCGGTGCCGATCGCGCTGCTGGCCGGGCTCGTCTCGTTCGCGTCGCCCTGCGTGCTCCCGCTGGTGCCGGGGTACCTCGCCTACGTCGGCGGCTTCACCGACGCCGACGAGCGCGCCGCCCGGGGCCGCCGCCGCATCGTGCTGGGCGTGCTGCTGTTCGTGCTCGGCTTCTCGCTGGTCTTCGTGCTCTTCGGCGTCGCCGCCGGCTCGATCGGCTTCTGGCTGCGCGCCTACGCCGACGTCATCACCCGCGTGCTCGGCGTCTTCGTCATCGCGATGGGGCTGGTCTTCATCGGCCAGCTCTCCGTCCTGCAGCGCACGATCCGTCCCGGCTTCCGCCCGGCGACCGGGCTGATCGGCGCCCCGCTGCTCGGCATCGTCTTCGGCGTCGGCTGGACCCCCTGCCTCGGCCCGACGCTGACCTCGATCCTCGCCCTGAGCTACGGCGCCGGCTCGCCCTGGCGCGGTGCGCTGCTGACGGTCGTCTACTGCCTCGGCCTCGGCATCCCCTTCCTCCTGGTGGCGTTCGGCTTCAGCTGGGTGACCACCACCCTCGCGTTCGTGAAGCGCCACATCCGCGTCATCAACATCGCCGGCGGCGTCGCCCTCGTCCTGATCGGAGTCCTGATGGTCACGGGCCTGTGGAACACCCTCGTCTACGGAGCACTCTTCGAGGTGATCAATGGCTTCCAGCCCGCGCTCTGAGTCCGACTCGAGCACCGAGTCCGACTCGAGCACCGACGCCTCGGCAGGCACCGACGCGACCCAGCGGAAGGCGGACGCGTCCTTCCGCCCCGCCGACCACTTCGACTCCGACGGGTCGATCACCCAGCCGACCCTCGGCTTCACCGGCTGGGTCCGCTGGATGTGGCGCCAGCTCACCAGCATGCGGACCGCGCTGTTCCTGCTGCTGCTGCTCGCGATCGCGGCGGTGCCGGGCTCGCTCGTGCCGCAGCGCTCCTCCGACCCCAACGGCGTCACCCAGTACTTCGTCGACAACCCGGACCTCGCGCCGCTGCTCGACAAGGTCCAGGCGTTCGACACCTACACCTCGGCGTGGTTCTCGAGCATCTACCTGCTGCTGTTCGTCTCGCTGATCGGCTGCATCATCCCGCGGACGAAGCACCACTTCGAGGCGATGCGCTCCCGCCCGCCGCGCACCCCCGCCCGCCTGCAGCGTCTGGCCGGCTACACCGTCCGCGAGGTCGAGGGCGCGAGCGAGGAGGAGGCCATCGCCTCCGCGCAGGCCGTCCTGCGCCGGGCGGGCTACCGCACCGAGCGCCACGACGACCCGCGCGGCCGCTGGTCGAGCGTCTCGGCCGAGCGCGGCTACCTCCGCGAGACCGGCAACCTCGTCTTCCACTCCGCGCTGGTCGGCATCCTCCTGGCCGTCGGCATCGGCGGCGGCTTCGGCTACAGCGGCCAGCGCGTGCTGGTCGAGGGCTCGCAGGGCTTCGCCAACAACCTGGCCGGCTACGACTCCTTCAACCCGGGCCGGTTCTTCGACAGCAGCCAGCTCGACCCGTATCAGCTGACCCTCGACTCGCTCGACGTGCAGTACGAGGAGCAGAACCAGCAGGCGCTCGGCCAGCCGGTCGACTTCACGGCGCACGTGACGACCACGCAGCGCGACGGGGACTCCTCCGACGAGACGATCAAGGTCAACGACCCGCTCGCGGTCGGCGGCACCAACGTCTACCTGCTCGGCAACGGCTACGCGCCGACGATCACGGTGCGCGACCCCTCGGGCACGGCGATCTTCACCGACTCGGTGCCGTTCCTCCCGCAGGACGCGAACCTCACCTCGGTGGGCGTCGTCAAGGTGACCGACGGCCTCGCCGAGCAGGTGGGGCTCACCGGCTTCTTCTACCCGACCCAGGACGAGCTGGCCTCCGGAGCGTCGACCTCGATCTTCCCGGACCTGCAGTATCCGGTGCTCTCGCTCAACGTCTTCGAGGGCGACCTCGGCCTCGACGGCGGGGTGCCGACCTCGGTCTACGTGCTGAACACCGACTCGCTCACCCGCCTCACCGGTGGGCAGACCGGCGTGCCGTCGATCACGCTCAAGCCGGGCGACTCCGCCGAGCTGCCCAACGGCCTCGGCACCGTCACCTTCGACAACGTCGGAGCCGACCCCTCCGTCGTCGGGACCGACAGCGTCAAGCGCTTCGCCTCGTTCGACATCCACCACGACGCGACCCAGGGCTGGGTGCTGCTCTTCGCGATCCTCGTGCTCGCAGGACTGCTCACCTCGCTGTTCGTGCCGCGGCGCCGGGTGTGGGTGAAGGCGACGAGCGGGGCGGACGGCGGGCTGACGCTCGAGTACGCCGGGCTCGCCCGCGGCGAGGACCCGCAGCTGACGCGCGCGGTCCGGACGATCGCGGACCGGCACGCTCCGCTCGACCAGCCCTGAGGTCGGCCGGCCCGACGTCGGTCTGCTCCGACGCCGGCCGGCCCTGACGCGGCCGGCACCGGACTCGTCCGGGGCCGCGGTCAAGTGATCCAACCTGTGCATGTGTGCAGGGGCGCCTCACGGCGCCGTCGCTTACCCTGGAGGGGTGATCGAGACCCTCTCGCAGTACTCCGTGCTGTGCCTCTACTCCGCCATGGGCATCTACGCCCTGGCCTTCATCTTCTTCGCCATCGACCTGGCCCGGCGTTCGTCGGTCGCCGACGGCGACTCGATCGAGGTCGTGCGCGAGGCCGAGCGGGTCGCCTCCAGCGCCGCCGCCGACCGCGCGGCGAGCGGCAAGGCCACCGTCGCGTCCGGAGCGGCCTCCGCCGGCGGCAGCGGACGCACCGCGACGCTCTCCCGCCTCGGCAGCCGGGTCGAGGACGAGGTGTACAACGCGCCGTCCCGCTCGAAGGCGATGCGGATCGGCTTCTCGCTCACGCTCCTCGCCTTCGTCCTGCACCTCGGCGCCACCGTGCTCCGCGGCATCGCCGCCGGCCGGGTGCCGTGGGCCAACATGTACGAGTTCTCGATCACCGGGACCGTCCTCATCATCGGCGTCTTCCTCGCCGTGCAGCTGCGCTGGGACCTCCGCTTCCTCGGCGCGTTCATCACCGGCCTCGTGCTGGTCCTCCTCGGCGTCGCCACCGTCAACTACTACGTCGACGTCGTCCCGCTGCCGCCGGCCCTCCAGTCCTACTGGCTCGTCATCCACGTGCTCGTCGCGATCCTCGGCACCGCCTTCTTCGCCCTCGGCTTCGCGCTCTCCGTCACCCAGCTGCTCCAGTCGCGGAGGGAGACCAGCGGCGAGAGCGCCCCCTCCGTCCTCCGCTTCCTGCGCACCCTCCCCAGCTCGCTGACCCTCGAGAACCTCGCCTACCGAGTCACGATCATCGGCTTCATCCTCTGGACCTTCACCCTCATCGCCGGCGCCGTCTGGGCCGAGAAGGCCTGGGGCCGCTACTGGGGCTGGGACACCAAGGAGGTCTGGACCTTCATCATCTGGACCATCTACGCCGGCTACATCCACGCCCGCGCCACCCGCGGCTGGCGCGGCACCCCCTCCGCCTGGCTCGCGATCATCGGCTTCTCCGCCGTCATGTTCAACTTCGGCGTCGTCAACGTCTTCTTCAAGGGGCTCCACGCCTACTCCGGCCTCGACACCGGCATGTGATCTGCGGGCGCTGGCGGGCGCGCTCGCGGCGTTGTCGTCGGGGTCCGTAGCTCCGCTACGCACCCCTCCTCCGCCTTGCGATCACACCCACCAGCACCCGCAGATCCGTACTGACTGCGGGCGGGGCCGTCGCTGCGCGACGAGCACTCGGGAGCAGGGCCGTCGCTGCGCGACGAGCCTTCGCGGCAGGGCCGTCGCTCCGCGACGAGCACCTCCTGGGGGCGGCAGCGCCGTTCGCAGAACCGTCGGCGCATTCATGCTGGTCGAGTAGCCCCGCAGGGGCGTATCGAGACCCACCGTCGTCAGCAGGGTGGTCTGCAGACTCGCCTGCTGGCGTCGGTGGATCTCGATACGCCCGCTGCGCGGGCTACTCGATCGGCATGAGGGCCGCGCTCCGCAGGACCGCGGGGCGGCCTCACCCTTTTTGCTGGTCGAGTAGCCCCGCAGGGGCGTATCGAGACCCACCGTCGTCAGCAGGGTGGTCTGCAGACTCGCCTGCTGGCGGTGGCGGATCTCGATACGCCCGCTTCGCGGGCTACTCGATCGGCATGAGGGTCCGCGGTCCGCGGGACGGCCTCATCTTTTTGCTGGTCGAGTAGCCCCGCAGGGGCGTATCGAGACCCACCGTCATCAGCACGGCAGGCCTGCAGACTCGAACTCGATCCGCCCGCTGAGCGCGCTACTCGATCGGCGTGCAGTGCAGAGCCGGTCAGGCGCCCGTGATCACGTCGATCAGGTGGGGGGCGAACGGCTCCGCCAGCGCGAGGACGAAGCGGGTGCGGGCGCCCTCGGGGTGGACATCGCGGTAGAGGCCGCGGAGGTCGGGGAGGGTCTGGCCGCGGCCGGGACCGAAGGAGGTGTCGACCTCGACGGGGACGCGCGGGGCCGAGGTCAGCTCCAGGGCGCCGACGGCGATGGCCGCGGCCATCGGGTCGTGCAGCGCGGCGGTCCGGTCGCCGAAGTGGCCGACGTAGAAGTCGAAGTAGTAGTCGAGCGCGTGCCCGATCGCGGACGCCAGCGGATCGGCGGAGCGGATCAGGACGTCGCGCTGCTCCTCGTCCAGCAGGTGCTTCATCGTCACGTCGAGCGGGACGAGCGTGAGATCCCAGTCCTCAGCGACGACCTCGGCGGCCGCGGCCGGGTCGTGCCAGATGTTCGCCTCGGCGACGGCGGTCACGTTGCCCGGCGCGAGCCCCGCGCCGCCCATCACGGTCACCGAGTGCAGCAGCGACGGCAGCTCCGGGTGCTTGCGCAGTGCGAGCGCGAGGTTCGTCAGCGGGCCGATCGCGACCAGCCGCAGCTCGCCCTCGTGCTCGCGGGCGAGGCGGAGCAGCAGGTCCGCGGGGTCCTCGTCGACCGGCTCCGCGCCGACGGGCAGCAGCACGCCGCCGATGCCGTTCTCGCCGTGCACGTGCGGGGACCCGCCGGAGTAGGGCTCCTCGAGGAAGTCGTGCGCGCCGACCGCGACGGGGACGTCGGTCCGGCCGGCGAGGGCGAGCAGGCCGAGGCTGTTGACGGCGGCCTGGCGGGCGTCGGTGTTGCCGCTGACGGTGCTGATGCCGACGAGCTCGGCGAGCGGCGAGCGCAGCAGGTAGGCGAGGGCGAGCGAGTCGTCGATGCCGGTGTCGCAGTCGAGGAAGACGGGGACGGTGGGTGCGGTCACGGGACTCCGATGCTCGAAGGGGGCGGGGTGCGGCGGGCATCGGCGGCCGGAGCAGATCCATTCTGGCCCTCCGGCGGCGCCGCCCCGACCGCGGGTAGCCTGAACCGGTGCCCGCCGTCCGGCCGGTGCCCGAGACGAGGAGGGGCCCGTGCCGCGTCCGTCCCTCGTCGCCACCGTCGCCGACGCGCTGCTCGACGAGATCGTCGCCGGCCGCATCCCGATCGGCTCCGAGCTGCCGAGCGAGGGCGAGCTGGCCCTTGCGCACGACGTGAGCCGGGCGACCATGCGCGAGGCGCTCGGCCGCCTCCAGGGCCTCAACGTCATCGACGCGCGCCGGGGCAAGCGCGGCACGGTCAATCCGGTCGCCCGCTGGAGCGACCTCGAGCCGATCCTGCGGGCCACCGCCTCCGGCGTGGACTCCGCCGAGGCGTCGCTGCACCTGATCGAGGTGCGCGAGATGATCGAGACCGGCGCCTCGGCGCTCGCCGCGGTCCGCCGCTCCGACGCCGACCTCGCCCGGCTGGAGGAGGAGCTCGCGCGGATGACCGCCGCGCACGAGAGCGGCGACCTGGCCGCCTTCGTCGCCGCCGACATCGCCTTCCACGACGTGATCCTCGCCGCGACCGGCAACGTCTTCGTCGCCGCCGTGTTCGCGCCGCTCGCGAAGGTGATGCGGGCCAAGCGCGAGCAGACCTCCGCGCTGGTGCAGATCCAGCGCAACGCCCTGGCCAAGCACCACGCGGTGCTCGAGGCGATCCGCGCCGCGGACGCGGACGCCTCCCGAGCGGCGATGGCCGACCACATCGCCCAGACGGCGGAGGACCTGCGGCGCTACGTGCTCTCCGGCGACGACTCCTCCGAGTAGGCGGCCGGCCTGCCGACAGCGGTGGATCTCGATACGCCCGCTGCGCGGGCTGCTCGATCAGCAGGAAGAGGGCGCTGCGCGGACTGCTCGATCAGCAGAAGCGGCTGCCGCTCGAAGCGCGCGACTGCGCGCGAGCATGCTGGTCGAGTAGCCCCGGAGGGGCGTATCGAGACCCGCCCACCGCCAGCGGGGAGGTCTGCAGACCGGCCTGCTGGCGGTGGTGGATCTCGATACGCCCGCTGCGCGGGCTACTCGATCAGCAGGGAGGGCCGCTCGGTCTGCGAAGACGGTGCCGCTCGAAGCGCGCGACCGCGGGCGAACATGCTGGTCGAGTAGCCCCGGAGGGGCGTATCGAGACCCGCCCACCGCCAGCGGGGAGGTCTGCAGACCGGCCTGCTGGCGGTGGTGGATCTCGATACGCCCGCTGCACGGGCTACTCGATCAGCAAGGAGGGGGCGCTGCGCGGGCTGCTCGATCAGCAGAAGCGGGTGCCGCTCGAAGCACGCGACTGCGCGCGAGCATGCCGGTCGAGTAGCCCCGGAGGGGCGTATCGAGACCCGCCCACCGCCAGCACGGAGGTCTGCAGACCGGCGTGCAGACGGTGGTGGATCTCGATGCGCCCGCTGCGCGGGCTGCTCGATCAGCAAGGAAGGGATGGCTTCTCCGGAGGAGGGCGGCCCCTTCCACCACAGGCCGGTCTGCTTGTAAGATATCTGATACCTCAGGACGAAGGAGTACCGGTGATCTCGGAGACGACGCTGCTGCAGCAGTACCCCGCGCAGGTGCCGGTCGAGGCCGCCGCCGTCGCCGCCACGCGGACGGAGCGCACGCCGGTGCTGGTCGTGCTGGACGACGACCCGACCGGCACGCAGTCCGTCGCCGACCTGCCGGTGCTGACCAGCTGGGCGGAGGAGGACCTCCGCTGGGCGCTCGCCACCGGCGCACCGGCCGTCTACGTCCTCAGCAACACCCGGAGCCTCGCGCCCGAGGACGCCGCCGAGCGCAACCGGGAGATCGTCGCGAGCGCGCTCGCCGCCGCCCGCGCCCTCGACGTGCCGGTCGCCTTCGTCAGCCGTGGCGACTCCACGCTGCGCGGGCACTTCCCGCTCGAGACCGCCACCATCACGGACGCCCTCGACGGCGCGGTCGACGCCGTCCTCCTGGTCCCCGCCTTCCCGGATGCCGGCCGGGTGACGATCGGCGGCGTCCACTACATGCGCGGCGCGGAGGGGCTCCAGCCGGTCGCCGAGACCGAGTTCGCCCGTGACTCGACCTTCGGCTACGCGCACTCCGACCTGCGCGAGTGGGTGGCGGAGAAGACGGAAGGCCGCTGGCCGGCCGACCGGGTCGTCGCGCTCGGCCTCGACACGATCCGCGCGGGCGCCGACGCGGTAGCGGCCGTGCTCGCTCCGCTCCGCGGCGGCGTGCCGGTGGTCGTCGACGCGGTCACCGAGGACGACCTCCGGCTGCTGGCCCTCGGCCTCGCACGAGCGGAGGAGGCCGGCCTCCGCGTGCTCTACCGGGTCGGTCCGCCGTTCGTCCGGGCGCGCATCGGCCAGGCGGTGCGCCCACCGCTCACCGCGGACGAGGTCTTCCCGAGCGGATCCGCCGCGGCCGATCGGACCCGCGGCGGCCTCGTCGTCGTCGGCTCGCACGTCGGCCTCACCTCACGTCAGCTGGCGCGGCTCGCGGCGTCCGAATCGCTCCGCGCGACCCTCGAGCTCGACGTCGACCGAGCCGTCGACCCCGAGCGCGCCCCCGCGCATCTCGCCGAGCTCGTCGACGAGGCGGTCGCGGCGCTCGCGGAGGGCGACGTCGCCGTGCACACCAGCCGCTCGCTCCGCCGCACCGACGACCCGCAGGAGAGCCTCGACATCTCCCGGCGCGTCTCCGCGGCCGTCGTCGCCGTGGTCCAGGGCGTCCTCGCCCGCGTCCGCCCGCGCTTCGTCATCGCGAAGGGCGGCATCACCTCGAGCGACGTCGCCTCGAAGGGCCTCGGCATCCGTCGCGCGATCGTGCGCGGACCGATGCTGCCCGGCCTGGTCTCGCTCTGGGAGCCCGTCGAGGGCCCCGCGACGGGCATCCCGTACATCGTCTTCGCCGGCAACGTCGGCGACGACGAGTCGCTGGCGCAGGTCGCCGCGACGCTCCGCGCTCCCGCGCTCTGACCGCGCACCCTGATCCGCCCCGATCCCCTGGAGGACTCCGTGACCACGCCCGACACCACTTCCACTCCCACCCCCGCCTCGGAGTACACCGTCGCCGTCCTCGGCCTCGGCGCGATGGGCCTGCCGATGGCGACCCGCCTGGCCGGCTCGCTGACCGTGCACGGCTTCGACATCGCCGAGCCGCGCCTCGCGCTGGCCCGCGAGGCCGGCATCACCCCCTTCGGCTCGGCCCGCGAGGCGGTGGTCGGCGCCGACGCGACGCTGCTCGCCGTCCGGAACGGCGCCCAGTTGCGCGAGGTACTCTTCGGCGGCGCCGACTCCGAGGGGATCGCGACCGCGCTGCGCGCCGGCTCCGTCGTGATCATGACCAGCACGGTCGGCATCACCGAGGTGACCGAGGTGGCGGCGGCGCTCGCCGAGCACGGGGTCGACCTGGTCGACGCCCCGCTCAGTGGCGGACCGGTGCGCGCCGGGGAGGGCGACCTCCTGATCGTCGTCGGCGCGACCCCTGCCGCGCGCGAGCAGGCGCGCCCCGTGCTCGACCTGCTCGCCTCCACCCTCAGCGTCATCGGCGACCGCCCGGGCGACGGTCAGGCCTTCAAGACCGTCAACCAGCTGCTCTGCGGCGTGCACATCGCCGCCGGGGCGGAGGCGCTCGCGCTGGCCGCGAAGCTCGGCCTCGACCCGGCGGCCACGCTCGAGACGCTCTCCGCCGGCGCCGCAGGCTCGTTCATGCTCGGCAACCGCGGGCCGCGGATGCTGCAGGCCGGCGAGGAGGGCGGGGCCGAGGTGCTGAGCCGCCTCGACATCTTCGTCAAGGACCTCGGCATCGTCACCACGGCCGCGCGCGGCGCGGGTCTCGCCACTCCGGTCGCCGCGGCGGCCGAGCAGCTCTTCCTGCTCGGTGCGGCGCAGGGACTCGCGGCGGCGGACGACTCCGCGATCATCTCGGTGCTCGCGCCGCCCGCCTGATCGGGCGGCCCGGAGAGGCTCAGAGCAGCGCCCACGTCTCGCGGAGGCGGTCGCGCCACCAGGCCAGCCGCTCCGGCGCGACCGCGTGGCGAAGCAGCAGCGCCTCCGACACCTCGACCCGCTCGACCGGGATCGCGCCGTCGACGGGCCGCAGCGGCCGCTCGGTCACGTCGGCGGCGAGCAGCGAGGCCGTGCCGAGCCCGCAGTCGTAGGGCAGCTCGGGCAGCGCTGCGGCGAGCGCCGCTCCCATCGCCAGCCCGACCGAGCTGTCGAGGGCGCTGGAGACCACCGCGGGCAGCCCCGCCTCGGCGACGATTTGAAGCGCCCGCCGCACCCCGCCGAGCGGCTGGGCCTTGACCACGAGCAGGTCGGCGGCACCGGCGCGCGCGACGGCGAGCGGATCCGCGGCCTTGCGCACGCTCTCGTCGGCGGCGACCGGGATGCCCATCCACTTCACCCGGCGGCGCAGATCGGCGAGCTCGTCGACGCTCGCGCACGGCTGCTCGACGTACTCGAGGTCGGCGGAGGCGAGCGCGTGCACGGCGTGCTCCGCCTCGTCGACGTTCCAGCCGCCGTTCGCATCCACCCGGATGCGGCCCTCCGGACCGAGCACCCGGCGCACCTCGGCGACCCGCGCCACGTCGTCGGCCAGGGTCTGCCCGCGCTCCGCGACCTTCACCTTGGCGGTGCGGCAGCCGTGGTAGCTCGCGAGGATCGCGGCGACCTCGCCGGCGTCCACCGCGGGCACCGTCGCGTTCACCGGGATGCGGTCGCGCAGCGGTGCGGGCTGCTCGCTCCAGCCGTAGTCGAGGGCGGCGCGCAGCCAGGCGGCCGACTCGGCGGGCCCGTACTCGAGGAACGGCGAGAACTCGGTCCAGCCCTCCGGCCCGCGGACCAGGGCGATCTCGCGATGGTCCACCCCACGGAAGCGGGTGCGCAGCGGGAGCGCGACGACGCGCAGTCCGGCGTCGACCTCCTCGAGGGCGGGCAGAGCGGCGGGGAGGGGAGCGGGCACGACATCGTCCATCCCGCCATCATCCTCCGCCGCGCGGACCGACTGGGACGGGCGGCGCTCCTGCCGCGTCGACGACGACCGCGGGCAGTCCGCCCTCGCCGCCGACCGGTGCCCGCCCCCGTGCGAGACTGGCGTCCACGACGCTCGACCCCGGAGGGATGCGATGAGCCAGGTACCCGTGAGCCCGCCCCCGATGAGCCCGTCGCCCGCGGTGCCGCCCGGTGCCCCCGGAGCACCCCGGCCGCTCGGCACCGGCGGCTGGATCGCCCTGGGCACCAGCATCGTCGTCGGCGTCGTCTACACCGGCGTGCTCGGCACGCTGCTCGCTCTCGGCATCGGCACCGCGATCGACGCGACCGCCGACGCCCTGCCGACCGCGGCGCCCGGCTTCACCGACGAGCCGTTCGGCGAGGCGACCGAGGGCCCTGGCAGCGGCGACCCGACCGACCCGCTCTACGACTACCCGGGCTATCAGGACGGCGACGCCGCGCTCGTGCTCGCGCAGCCGTCGGCCGAGGCTGCGATCGCGCAGTCCGAGGCGGCCGTCGCGGCGATCGAGTCGACCGTCCTCGACGGCTGGACCTCGGCCGACGACGAGTACTACGAGCGCTCGGAGAACGGCTACGGCGGCCCGTCGCTCCTCTACGACTACATCTCGGCCACCAGCTACGCCGACGCCGACCTCGGCTCCGCCGACGCCAAGCAGGCGGTCGTCGACGTGTTCACCGCCGCGGTCGCGCCGCTGGGCTTCGACGCCGTCGACGTCGCCGACACCCCGGCGGAGTGGTCGGAGGTGGGCTACGAGTACGAGGGCGACCTGAGCGACGAGGAGGCGGGCGCCGCGCTCTGGGTCGTCACCGCCTACTCCACGGTGGAGGACGTGCCCGCGATCGAGATCGGCCTCGTCGATCTCGGCGCCGACAGCACCGGAGACGTCGAGCGGATGCTCGACGACGTCGGGCTGACGCCGCCGGACAGCGGCGCGTTCCTCGCGGGGTACGCCAACGCGATCCTCGAGGAGGGCGACCGCGCCGAGTTCACCGAGCGGATGCAGGCCTACGGCGGAGTCGCCGCCACCTGAGCCTGCGGTACCGGCAACCGGGTGACCTCGCAAGCCCGAGCCGACGACCCGCGCGCCGCCTAGCGTGAGGGCATGGCCCAACCCCGAGCGACCAGACCCCTGCGCGACTACGCGGCGATCGGCGACGGTCGCACCGTCGCGCTGATCGCGAGCGACGGGAGCGTCGACTGGCTGCCCGTCCCCGACCTCGGCTCGACCCCCGCGTTCGCCGCGCTGATCGACGCCAAGACCGGCGGCTGCATCGAGCTGTCCCCGGAGGAGCCCGCGGAGACGACCCGTCGCTACCTGGGCGACACGAACGTGCTCGAGACCACCTTCACCACCGAGTCCGGCACCGTGACGGTGACCGACGCGCTGGTGACGGGCATCGCCGGGCGCCTGCCGTGGGCCGAGCTGGCGCGCCGAGTCGAGTGCACCGACGGCGAGGTCCGGATGCGCTGGGTCGTCCGCCCCGGCACCGGCCTCGGCACCTTCTCCCCGTGGATCCAGAACGCGGACGGCCGCTCGCTGATCCGGGCCGGCGACATCACGATCGGTGTCACCGGGAAGGACCACGGGCCTGTCGACGAGTCGGCGCCCTCCGGCGCGGGCGACGAGCTCGCCGGCGCCTTCGTCGCGACCGCCGGCGGCGAGCGGCACGTCCTGGTCGTCTCGGCGACGCACGACGAGCCGCTGCACTTCCCGGTCGCGGTGAACGTCGACCGCGGGATCGACCGCACGCTCGCCAGCTGGCAGTCCTGGTCCGACGAGTTCTCCTACGACGGTCCCTGGGCCGGAGCGGTGCAGCGCAGCGCGCTCGCGCTGAAGCTGCTGATCTACTCGCCCACCGGCGCGATCGCGGCAGCGGCCACCACCTCGCTCCCGGAGTCGCCCAACGGCGGCAAGAACTGGGACTACCGCTTCGCCTGGGTGCGCGACGCCGCGTACACGGCGCACGCGCTGGTGCGCTTCGGTCTGCGCGAGGAGACGCACGCGGCGCTCTCCTGGCTCCTGCGCACGATCAAGGAGCACGGCCCGGATCTGCACATCTTCTACGGCCTCAACGGCTCGCTGCCGACCGAGCAGACCGAGTACGACGTCCCCGGCTACGCGGGCATCGGCCCGGTCCTCGCCGGCAACGGCGCGCAGAGCCAGCTCCAGCTCGGAGTCTTCGGCGACCTCTTCGACATCTGCCGCATCTACGTCGACGAGGGGAACGTCCTCGACATCGAGACCGGACGGCTGCTCGCCCGCGTCGCCGACACCACCTGCGACCTCTGGCGCAACCGCGACGCCGGGATGTGGGAGCTCGAGGAGGAGCAGCACTACACCTCCTCGAAGATGGGCTGCTGGCAGGCGCTCGACGCCGCCGTGCACCTCGCCGAACTCGGGCAGGTGGCGGGCAGCCCCGACCGCTGGCGCTTCGAGCGCGACCGCATCCGCGACTGGATCGAGGAGAACTGCTGGTCCGAGGAGCTCGGCTCCTACGTGATGTACCCGGGCACCGAGGAGCTGGACGCCTCCGTCCTGCTGCACGCGCCGAGCGGCTACGAGCGCGGCGAGCGGATGGTCTCGACGATCGACGCGCTGGTGAAGGAGCTGGGCCGCGGCGCCCTGCTGTTCCGCTACTCCGGCATGGAGGCCGAGGAGCACCCGTTCGTCGCCTGCTCGTTCTGGCTCGCCGGTGCCCTCGCCTGCGTCGGCCGGCACGACGAGGCGATCGCCCTGATGGACGAGCTGGTCGAGACGGTGCCGAACGACGTCGGTATCATGTCCGAGATGGTGGCCGTCGACGACCTCGCCTTCTGGGGCAACCTGCCGCAGGGGCTCAGCCACCTCGCGCTGATCAACGCCGCGATCACGATCGAGGAGCTGGCGCCGGAGAAGATCGGCGACCGCTGATCGCGGCGTCCGGGCCCCCGACGATCGGCGCGGCGCACCGCTAGACCCGGCGACGGGTTCGCGCAACCCGGTTGAGGGGCTCCCGCCACGGCGCGTAGACCGGACTCATCACCCCGGACCGTCCTGCGCGGCGTGCCCGGGAGCGGCAGGAAGGAAGACCAGATGGACCTCGGCATCTCCGGGCGCACCGCCCTCGTCACCGGCGGCGACTCCGGCATCGGCTGGCACACCGCCCAGCTCCTGCTCGCGGAGGGCGTCACCGTCGTCCTGAGCGACAAGGACCAGGGGAAGCTCGACGAGGCGGCCGCCCGCCTCGGCGCCGCAGACGGGACGCTGCACGCCTTCGCCGCCGACGTCACGAGCGTCTCCGAGCTCGCCGCCCTGCACGAGCGGACGGCCGAGGCCGTCGGCGAGATCGACATCCTCGTGCAGTGCGCGGGTGTCACCGGCGCCCAGGGCCTCTTCCACGAGATCGACGACGAGGGCTGGACCAGCACGCTCGAGACCGACCTGCTCGGCCCCGTCCGGCTCGTCCGCGAGTTCCTGCCCGACCTGCGCTCCGGAGGCTGGGGCCGCCTCGTGCTCACCGCCTCCGAGGACGCGGTGCAGCCCTACGACGACGAGCTGCCCTACTGCGCGGCGAAGGCCGGCGTGCTGGCGCTCGCCAAGGGCCTCTCCCGCTCCTACGCCCTCGAGGGCCTGCTCGTGAACGCGGTGTCGCCGGCCTTCATCCACACGCCGATGACCGACGCGATGATGGACAAGCGCGCCGACGAGAACGGCACCTCGAAGGAGGAGGCGATCTCGTCCTTCCTCGACGAGGAGCGGCCCTACCTGGAGCTGAAGCGACGGGGCCGGCCCGAGGAGGTCGCCGCGGTCATCGCGTTCCTCTGCTCGGAGCGCGCCTCGTTCGTGAACGGCTCGAACTACCGCGTCGACTCGGGCTCGGTCGCGACGATCTAGCCCCGGGCGTCCAGCCCCGCAGTCCCGGCGCCGTCCAGGTCGCGCACCCCGCGCGTCCGGGCGACGTCCAGCCGAAAGAGTCACAATCGAGGTCGGGTTTTCCGCATCCCGGCACTGTCAGAGAAAGGAACGGTCCATGACCACCACCCTCGAACGCCACGTCGAAGCCCCCGCGGGCTCCGGAGCGAAGACCAGCCGCCGCCAGAACGCCGAGAAGGGCTTCAAGGCCTCCAAGGAGCTGCTCGACAGCCTCCAGATCGTCCTCGTCGACCTGATCGAGCTGCACGTCCAGGGCAAGCAGGCGCACTGGAACGTCGTCGGCAAGAACTTCCGCGACCTCCACCTCCAGCTCGACGAGATCATCGAGGCTGCGCGCGAGTTCAGCGACGACATCGCCGAGCGCATGCGCGCGCTGCACGGCATCCCGGACGGCCGCAGCGACACCGTCGCGGCGACCACGACGCTCCCGGAGTACCCGCACGGCGAGATCGACACCGCCGAGACCGTCGACCTCATCACCATCCGCCTCGAGAACACCGCCGCCACCATGCGCGAGGTGCACGACCAGGTGGACGACGAGGACCCGACGAGCGCCGACCTCCTGCACGCGATCATCCAGAGCCTCGAGCAGTACGCCTGGATGGTGTCGGCCGAGAACCGCACCACCTCCGCCGCGAAGTAGCACCACCGCACCACCCGTCGAGGGACCCCGCCTGCGCGGGGTCCCTCTTCGCGTCCCCGGGGTTCGCACCGACGGAGGAGCCCGCGGAGCGGGCGCACTCTCTGTCGATCGAGCAGCCCGCGCAGCGGGCGCACCTCATGCTGATCGAGCAGCCCGCGCAGCGGGCGCACTTCATGCTGATCGAGCAGCCCGCGCAGCGGGCGTATCGGTGATTGCCTTGGTGTGTCGCGGGGTTCTGACTCGTCTGCGTATCTGACGCCTGGCAGGGCTGTCTGGATCTC
>NZ_SNYD01000002.1:0-806060 GCF_004362935.1 Rathayibacter sp. PhB1 | reverse complement strand
TCTCGGACATCGAGCGCCTGTCGATCGCGATCACGGTGCGCTCGATCCCCCGCGTGCTCGCTCCGCTGCTGACGACCGACCTCACGATCCAGCAGTTGAAGGCCCTCTCGGTGATCGTGACGACCGAGGAGGGCGCGACCGGCGCGGGCCTCGCGCAGAGCTTCGGCGTCTCGATGCCGTCGATGTCGAAGCTCGTCGACCGCCTCGCCGCGAGCGGCCTGGTCGTCCGCGAGACCGACCGGGCCGACCAGCGCGTCCGCCGCATCCACGCCACCGACCTCGGCCGGGCCGTCGTCCGCGAGCTGATGGCCGCGCGCCCGGAACTCGGCGAGGACGTGCTCTCCCGCCTCTCGCTCGAGGAGCTCGAAGCCCTCGAGACCGGACTGCGCGCGATCAGCCGGGAGCTGCGCGTCTCGCGCGACGCCGCCGACTGACCGCCCGCGTGCGGGCGGTGCGCGATCTCGCAGGGACCGTGCTCTCGACGACGGATGGCCGGGAAGCGAGGAGGTCCGCGTACCCCTGTCGCACTCGTTGACACCGGCGGCGGACCTCATTAGTGTCCCGAGTGCAGAAAAGTGTTACCGAGAACATCTGCATCCCCCGCCGATGACGTGCGCGCGTGCGGGCCCGGCGAAGAAGGGGTCCACCGCGCTCCGCGCCGGTGACCGGAGCTCCGGACCGGCCTCGTCGCCCAGCGCGAGGAGCGCGTCCGGGGGCCGGACGGCATCGCTCCCGCAGGGGCCGGGGTGATCCGCCGGCGACGGCTCGACGCAGGGTCCGGCGCCCGCTCGAGCACCGGTGCCCTCCGTTCGGGTCGGAGGGCACCGGCTCGCCCGTGCGCGCTCCGCGAGCAGGGGTCACAGCCTCGGGGCGACCGAAACACCGAAACTACTTTCTTTAACTCCCCGGGCTGGCTACGGTCGATCTCACCACCCGCAGGCCAGCGAAGACGGCCTCCTCGGGTGCGATTCACACTGCAAAGGAGCTCTCTGTGAGTAGATTTCGCAAGCTTTTCGGTCTGGCGGCAGCAGCCGCTCTCGCCGCGACGCTCGTCGCCCCGACTCTGCCCGCGTCCGCCGCGGGCAACACGCTCGTCGTCGATGCGAGCACGTCGATCGGACCCGTCACGCGGGTCGGCGCCGGCGGCCTGTACGCGCTGGCCACGCCGAACGACCCGGCGCCGGGCCTGCTGACGCCGCTGCGCCTCAAGCAGCACACGCAGCCGGCCCCCGGAGTCGGTCAGCTCGGCAACGGAGCGACGACGCCGACCGGCGACGTGTTGAAGGTGGCCGGCACCTTCACCCGGGACGGAGCGCAGTCCTACGCGCGGATGCCCGACGTGTACCCCGACTTCCCGTACCGCTGGATCAGCTGGGCGGACTGGACGCAGAAGATCGACACGATGGTGAAGGCCCGTCTCGACGCCACCGCCACCACGAACATCAACGGCTGGGAGCTGTGGAACGAGCCCGACGGGACCTGGGACACGGCGAAGGCCGGCCCCTACCTCGACGGCTGGACCCGCACCTACCGGCAGGTCAAGCTGCAGGACACGATCACTCCGATCGTGGGCCCCAGCTACAGCCGCTACTACCCCGACCTGATGCGCTCGTTCATGGCCCGCGCGAAGGCCGACGGCACTCTGCCCGACGTCGTCGTCTGGCACGAGCTCGAGGACGGCGTCTACAACGACATCGACGAGCACGTCGCCGACTACCGCTCGATCGAGCGCGATCTCGGCATCTCGCCGCGGCCGATCTCGATCAACGAGTACGGCTCGCCGAGCCAGATCGATACGCCGAGCGTGGCCGCGCACTTCATCGCCCAGTTCGAGCGCACCGGCATCCACGATGCCGAGCGCGCCTACTGGTACGAGTCCGGCACGGTCGGCGGCCTGGTCTGGAACAACCGGCCGACCGGCTCCTACTGGCTCTACAAGTGGTACGGCGAGATGGCCGGGAACATGCTCGCCGTCACGCCGTCCGGCGACCTGGACGGCTTCGCGTCCTACGACTCCAGCCGGAAGATCGTGAACGCGGCCTTCGGCGGCACCTTCGGCGACAACCAGGTGCAGGTGAAGGGCCTCACCGGATTCGGGACCTCGGCCAAGGTGGTCCTGAACTACACGCCCCGGTCGGGCCGCATGACCAACGTCGACGCGCCCACCACGGTGTCGACGCAGACCCTGCCGATCACGAACGGGACCGTCACCGTACCGGTGACGAGCCAGGACTACCTCGGCGCCTACCAGCTCGTCGTCACCCCGGCGGCGGGTCCGACGACGAGCTACCAGCAGGTCTACGAGGCGGAGAACGCGACCGTCGTGAACGCCGCGCTGCTCTCCTCCGGCTCGGCCTCGAACGGCGGCTACGTCGGCCGGATCGACGGCTCGTCGAACGCCCGCAGCGACAGCTTCGTCGACTTCGTCGTCGAGGTGCCGACCGCCGGCAGCTACGGGCTCGGGATCCGCTACGCCAACGGCGGAGCGAGCACCTCGACCCAGGGCCTCGCCGTCAACGGCAGCGCCTTCAGCACCGTCTCCTACCCGTCGACGGGATCGTGGGGCGCCTTCGGCTCCTCCGTCTCGCGGCAGGTCGATCTGAAGGCGGGCTTCAACGTGATCCGGCTCGCGAAGGGCTCCCCCTTCTTCGCCGGCGGCTCCGGGTTCGCGGAGCTCGACAGCATCACGCTGACGCGCTGAGCGACGCGGCCGTCCGGAGGCGCGTCGACGCTTCCGGACGGCCGCGGCTCCCCTGTCCCGACCCCGAAGGGGGGTCTCGCTCGCCCCGGATCCACGGCAGTGTTCACGGTAACAATCACTGCGGACGAGCCGGCGTCTTCCTGCCCGGCCCTGCCGATCCGGCCCGCTGCGCCCGGCGTCGTCCGGGCACTCCATGAGGGGACACCATGCGCCGCGCTACTCACTTCACCGGAGCCCTCTGCGGGCTCCTCCTGGCAGCGGGGCTCGTCGCCGCGCCGCACTCGGCTGTCGCCGCGCCGGCGGGGACGGCGAGCACCTCGACGCCTCCCGCCCGCGACGGCGGCGGCGGCGACTCCGCACCCGCGGCGAGCGACGCCGTCGCAGAATCCGGCTCGCCGTCGCTCCTCCGAGCGTCGGCCGCGCCGGCGGACTTCACCGATGTGGCGATCCCCTCCCGTGCCGACATCGTCGTGCACGAGGTGACCATCGCCCTCGTGGCGCCGCAGGGCACGACTCCGTCGTTCAGCGCGGAGGACGCGCGCCGCTCCCTCGAGCTCGTCGACGACTTCTACAACCGCGAGACCGGCGGAGCCGTGCGCTTCGAGCTCGAGCGGCTGATCGACTGGCGGCGCATCGACGAGCCGATCGGCTGCAGCGACACGGGCGGCCTGCACGACTGGATCTCGCGCACGACGGGCTGGCAGCCCGGACCGGCGCGGCACCTCGTCGCCATGGTGCCCCCGGGCGACCCCTGCCCGATCTGGGCCAACGGGGAGCAGCCGGGCGACCCGGACGACGGCGGGCGGACGTTCCAGGGCGGCCCCGACGCGATCCTGCTCGCCCACGAGCTGGGTCACAACCTCTCGCTCTTCCACGCCTCGAGTGTCCAGTGCGCCTCGTCGTGGGACGTCGCGCCCGGTGCCTCGTGCGCCCGGGAGGAGTACGGGAACCTGACCGACGTCATGGGCGACTCCTGGCTCTTCACGCCCCTCTCGGCACCGACCCTCGCGCAGCTCGGCATCCTCTCGGACACCCGGCAGCCTGTCTGCGGCGCGCCGCGGACGACCGTCATCGACACCCTGGGGGCCGGTCCGGGCACTCCTCGAGCCCTCACCTGGACCGACCCGCAGGACTCGGCGGTGCGGTACTGGGCGCAGTACAACGACAAGGCCGATCCGCGAGCGGACGGCGGCGCCTACAGCAGTCCCTGGCAGACGCCGCGGACGGTCTCGGGCGTGCAGATCCTGCGCAGCACCGGCGGCAGCGCCGAGCTGCTGCAGCGGCCCGGTGACGCGAGCATCGGCAACGAGTTCGCCCTCGCCGGCGAGACCGTCGCCCTGAACACCGGCATGTCGCTCCGCGTGGAGGCCCTCGATGCGACGGCGCGGACGGCGACCGTCACCGTCACCGTGCCCTGCACCGAGGACGTCGGCGACATCACCCGCCGCGCCGCGGCCTCCGCGTCCTACACCTCGGGCTGGTCGTCCGTCGGCGACGCCGTCGACGGCAGGACCGGAACCGCGTGGAGCAGCTGGCCCCGCGTGGGCGAGCAGTGGCTCGGGCTCACCTGGCCGACGACGGTGACCGTGGACAGCGCGTCGGTGCGCTTCGCCGCCGACGCGGCCGACAGCGCGCAGCAGGGCGTGATCCCGCCTCGGTCCTGGCGCGTCGACTACCTCGACGCCGCGGGTGCCTGGGTGCCGGTGGCGGGAGCGAGCCCGGCCGGCCGCGCTCGGGACGCGGTGAACACGGTCGCCTTCACCCCGGTGGCGACGACGGCCCTCCGCACGGTGTTCCAGGCCTGGGGAAGCGCGGAGTACGGCGGTTCGACCGGCGTCGCGGAGCTCAGCGCCACCGGCGTGGCCCCGATCGCCTCGCTCGTCGCCCGTGGCGCCGCGACGACCGTCGCCACCTCGTCGACACGCGACGTCGCCGCCGGTGTGGACGTCCTCGACGCGCGCGGGCGGGCGCTCGCGGGTCGCGCCGTCTCCTTCGCGCTCACCGGCCCGGCGACCTTCGCCGACGGCACGAAGGCGGCGACGGTCCTCTCCGCGGCGACGGGAACGGCCGCGCTCCCCCCTCTCCGGACGGGAACGACGACCGGCACCGTCTCGATCGCCGCCCGCGTCCCCGGGCTGCCGGCGGTGCCCCTGCCCCGCACCACGGTCGCCGCACCGCCCGCCGTGACGGCGACCGCGGCCACGAGCAAGACCCTCGGGACGGTCGTGCTCACGGTGACGGCGAAGAACACCGGCAGGACCGCGACGGAGATCACCATCATCACCGCGTACGGCACCTCGACGATCGCCGGCGTCGCTCCGGGCGCGACGGTCTCGCGGGCGTTCGCCACCCGGCGATCCACCGTCCCGGCGGGCAGCGCACAGGTCACCGCGCAGACCGACGGCCTGCGCACGACCACCGCGGCGGCCTACCGCGGGCTGTGACCGGCGGGCGACGATGGTCGGGCCGCGCTCGGCGGGAGCTGAGGAGCGCCGAGCCGGCCGCGACCCGGCGGGCAGCGGCTACGGATTCCCGAGCACCGCGAAGCCCAGTCGCCGGGCGGCGACGAGCACCACCGCGTCGGCGGTCGCGTCGCTCAGCGCCGTGTGGAAGCTCGGCCGCGGCGGGAAGGCCGGCTCCCGCTCCACGCGGCTGAACAGCGTGGCGATCGGGTTCCCGGTGATCGCCGACAGGTGCCACAGCCCGTCGATGCTGCTGAGGCGCTCCTCGATCGCCCGGGCCCAGGCCTGTGTGGCCCGCTTCGGCCCCCTCTGGATGGAGGCAGCCGCACCGTTGCGGACGGGCCACTCACCGGTGAGATCGAGGAGCGTCAGCGGACGGGACGGACGCCAGCCCACGAGCCGTGGAGCGCTCTGCACGCGGTCGACCACCCGTCGACGCTGGTACGTCTCGCCGATCGCTGTCACGGCGTCCGCCGCGGCGTGGAGGACGCCGACGGTCGGGTGGTGCCCCGGAGGAGGCGGGTGCGGGTCGAAGCGCATCCCCGGCACCGGTCCGTGGTGGCGCAGGGCGTCCCACGCGCCCACGTGCGCGCCCGCGCTGCGATACAGGCGCCAGAGCGGTCCGGAGTACTCGCGCAGGTGCGACGGGTCGGTGACGAAGGTCGTCGGCGGGGTGAGCGGGACCTTCACGACTCGTCGAACTCGGCCAGGGCGACGAGGACCTCCCGCGGATCGCCTCCCCCGGAGAGCCAGCGCACCGGGGTGACCGGCGTCTCGCCGATGAGGAGCTCCTCCTGCGGCGTGGTCATGAAGCCGAGCACGCTCGCGGGATGCATGTCGTCCGGGATCGCCTTGACGAGCGCGGGGACGCCCGGCAGCATCGGCCGCTCCCGGTCGTCGGTGAACTGCCAGGCCGGGAACCGCAGCTTCGAGCCCACCTTGAAGGCGTACAGCCCGTCCTTCGCCTTCCGGTGGCGCACGCGGGTCTCGTCGATCCTGAGTCGCGAGGCCACCTCGGCGGTGCCGAACGAGTCGACGATCGCCTGCAGCCGGGTGCGGTGCTCGCGGTCGGCGAGCTCTCCGCGCGCGACCTCCGCCTCGGTCTCGGCGAGCTCCTGGGCGGTCATCGACCCGGACTCGACGAGGAAGTCCGCCGCACCCCGGGCGAGCCCGCCGCCCGGCGTGCGGTGCCGCGAGAGGAGCGCGGTCTGCTCCGTGAGGAGCGCGGCCAGTGTCTGCTCATCGCCTCCCCTGTCGCGGACGGCTCGATACAGCCCGTCCAGCCCGTCGGTCAGCTCGGGGTGGGCGACCATGGCGAGCAGCTCGGGAGAGAGCTGGACGAGAACGCCGCGGAGATGCTCGTGCACGACGTCCGGCGCGAGCTCGAGCTGGTCGGCGAGCTGAGACTCCGAGGCGCCCTGGGCGAGTCCGACGATGATCCTCAGCCGAGCCTCGAGGGCGGACTCGCTGCCGGGCCCGGTCGAGCTCGTGACCGGCGGCGGACTCGTGGCGAGGTCTGTCATGGTCGTCTCCTCCTGCTCTCAGCGCACTGCCGATCCTAGTTCGGAAGCGGCATGCGCGGAGCGGTGAGGACGTCCGGCGGAGGTCGGTGGCGCGTGCTGCCCCCCTGTCACCGCCGCGACGTCAGAAGCGTCCGCAGCGGCGGCGCGATCGACTCCCTGCGGAGCAGCGCGGTCGCGAGAAGGAGGAGCAGCAGCACCGAGCCGCGGACGAGGCCCTGCCAGTAGAAGGAGACGCCGAGCAGCACGAGCCCGTTGTTGATCAGGCCGAAGATCAGCACGCCGAGCACCGTGCCGAGCACGTTCGGCCGGCCGTGCACCGAGAGCGTCGCGCCGATGAAGACGGCGCCGATCGCGTCGAGCACGTAGAGCTGGCCGCTCGCCGGCGAGTAGCCGTAGCTGCGCGAGGCGAGCGCGATGCCGGCCAGCGCTCCGATCAGCGCCGCGACGACGAACGCGGAGGCGAGCGAGATCCCGACGCGGCGGCCGGCGATGCGGGTGGCTCCGGGCTGCTCCCCCGCCGCAGTGAGCACGCGGCCCCAGCGGGTGCGGTCCAGCAGCAGCCAGACCGCGACGGCGACCGCGATCGCCAGCAGCACCGGGACGCCGATGCCGAGCACGGTCGCGTTGCCCCAGGCGGCGAAGGCGTCGGGCGTCGCCTGGCGGCGCAGGTAGATCGGCGCGCCGCCGCCGGTGAGCAGCTGCTGGGCGCTGGTGCCGATGAACCAGACCGACAGCGTCGCGAGGAAGGCGCGGATCCTCAGCACGATCACCAGCACCGCGTTGACCACGCCCGCCAGCATCCCGAAGCCGAGGCCGATCAGCACCGCGAACCAGGTCACGTAGCCGTCGGCGATCAGCGCGGTGGCGCCGAGGGCCGCGAGGTCGATCGCGATGCCGATCGAGAGGTCGATCCCGCCGGCCCGGACGACGAGCGTCATCGCGCAGGCCGCGATCAGCAGCAGCGCCCCGGCGCTCGCGACGTTGAGCAGGTTGGTCGGCGCGAAGTAGCCGGGCACGCTCGCGCCGAAGACGGCGAGCAGGAGCACGACCGCGGCGGGCGCGAGCAGGCGGACGGCGAGGGCCCGGCGGGACTCGGACACGGGCAGTGCGACGGCGGTCACGAGCGGACCCCTCTCTCGCGGAGGGCCGCGAGGCCGAGGACGAGCAGGATGAGCAGCCCCTTGATCGCGCCGACCCACTGGCTGTCGACGCCGATCAGGGTGAAGCCGTTGCCGAGCGCGGCCACGAAGACGGCGGCGAGCAGCGTGCCGCCGATGGTGACGACGAAGCGGCGGGAGAACACCACCGAGAGGTAGGCGGTGACGATGATGTCGAGCAGGATCTGGTTGCCGATCCCGGGCACGGCGGCCGCGAGGCGCGCGGCGAGCAGCAGCCCGGCGATGCCGGCGAGGAGCCCGGAGAGCAGGTAGCTGGTGAGGACGTGGCGCCAGATGGAGACGCCCGCGACGCTCGCCGCGGTCGGGTTCTGGCCGACGGCGTAGCTGCGGGTGCCCCAGGAGGTCCGGCCGACGGCGAGGGCGGTCGCCACCGTGACGACGGCGAGCACCGCGACCGGTGCCGGGAGGCCGAGGACGCTGCCGCCGCGCAGCCAGTCGAAGAGCGGATCCGCGACCGGCACCTTGACGTTGTCGGTGGCGAGGAAGACGACGGAGCCGACGATCCCGGAGACGGCGAGCGTGGCGAGCAGCGGGCGAAGGCCGAGCACGACGGCGGTGCCGCTGATCGCGCCGAAGCCGACCGAGACGAGCAGGGCGAGCAGCACGGCGGGCAGTGCGCCGAGGCCCGCTGTCAGGGCGACGGCGGCGACGACGCCGGAGAGGCCGACGATCGGTCCGGAGGCGAGGTCGATGCCGCCGCGGACGACGTCGTCGCCGCCGGTGATCACCACGATCGCGAGGCCGAAGCCGGCGATCGCGGGGACCACGGCCTGGATCAGGATCGTCGAGACATTGCCGCCGGTGGCGAAGACGGGCGAGGCGGCGCTGAACACCGCGATCTCGAGGAGGACGACGAGGTAGCCGATCAGGGCGAGCGCGCCGATGCCGCGGCGGCGGGCGCGCGGGGCGGCGGGCGCCTCCGCCGGGGACGCCTTCTCGGCGGGCGCGGTGGTGAGGGTCATCGAGCACTCTCCAGGGTGTCGGGGGCGACGGCGCCGGAGGCGATCGCGAGCACGCGGTCGACGCTGAGCTCGCTCCGGGGCAGCTCGGCGCGCACGGCGCCGCGGTGCAGCACGAGGACGCGGTCGGCGAGGCCGACGAGCTCCTCGAGATCGAGCGAGACGAGGAGGATGCCGGCACCCTCGTCGACGAGCCGGTCGATGAGCGCGTAGACCGCCGTGCGGCTGCCGATGTCGACGCCCGCGGTGGGCTGATCGAGGACGAGCACCCGCGAGCCGGCGGCCAGCCACTTCCCCACGGCGACCTTCTGCTGGTTGCCGCCGGAGAGCGTGCCGACCACGGCCTCCGGATCGGCGGGGCGCACATCGAGCGCGGCGATCTGCTCGAGCGCGAGCGCCCGGTCGCGGCGGCGGCTGGGCAGCAGGCCACCGAGGCTGATCCGCCCGAGCGACGCGATCGAGAGGTTCTCCCGGACGGTGTGCGCGAGCAGGACGCCGTCGCGGCGCCGGTCGCTCGGCACGTAGCCGCCGCCCGCGGCGACGAAGGCGCGGGCGGAGGCGGTGGCGGTGCCGGCCACGCGCACGCGGCCGCTGCGCCGGACGAGGCCGACCACGGCGTCCGCGAGCACGTCGACCCCGGAGCCGACGAGACCGGTGACGCCGACGATCTCGCCCGGGCGCACCGTCAGGTCGAGGGCGTCGAGCGCGCCGGGCACGGTCAGCGCCTCGAGCTCGAGCAGCGGCGGGACGTCGGCGGCGACCACCCGGTCGGAGCGGAGCGCGAACTCCTCGACTTCGCGGCCGAGCATCAGCTCGACGATCCGGGCGCCCTGCTCGGCGTCGCCGTCGATCAGGTCCAGCCCGCCGACGTTCGCGCCGTTGCGGAGCACCACCACGCGGCTCGCGACGCGCTGCACCTCCTGGAGGTAGTGCGAGATGTAGATCACCGCGACGCCGCGCGCCTGCAGCCGGCGGATCGAGGCGAACAGCGCCGCCACCTCCTCGGCGGCCAGCGGCGCGGTCGGCTCGTCGAGCACCAGGATCCGCGGCTCGACCAGCAGCGCGCGGGCGATCTGCAGCTGCTGCTGCTCGGCGACGGTGAGGTCGTCGACGAGGGTGCCGCCGCGGACGACGAGGCCGACCAGCTCGGCGAGCACGGCCTCGGCCGAGGTGCCCCGGCGGCGCAACCGCTCGTGGCCGAGGTAGAGCTGCTCCGCCACGGTCAGCCGGCCGGCGAGGTGCCGATCCTGGTGCACGACCCGGATGCCCGCCCGCTCGGCGTCGCGCGGGGCGGTGATCGCCACCGGCGCTCCGTCGATCGCGATCGAGCCCGCGTCGGCCGAGTACAGGCCGGTGAGGATCTTGATCAGCGTGGACTTGCCCGCGCCGTTCTCGCCCACCAGGGCGACGACCTCGCCGCGGCCGACCGTGAGAGCGACCTCGCGCAGCACCGGCACGCCGGCGAAGGACTTGGAAATCCCCGCCATCTCGAGGGCCGGCGCCGGAGGGGCCGAGGGCCGGGCGGCCGGAGCCGCTGCAGACGGACTAGCCACCGAGACCGAGCTCCGCGGTCTTCTCGGCGATGTTCGCCTTGTCGATGAGCACCGGGGCGAAGTAGGTGGTCGGCGTGACCGCGTCCGCCTCGCCGCCGAGGAAGCGGGCCACGTTGTCGGCCGAGCCGGCGCCGATGGCGAGGTTCTGCTGCGCGACGGTCGCGGTGTAGGAGGAGTCGGGGTCGGCGATCAGGTCGAGCGCGCCCTGGTCGGCGTCGACGCCGTAGATCTTGATCTCGTCGCGGCCCGCCGCGTCGACGGCCTGCGCGGCGCCGATCTGCGGGGTGTCCCAGCAGGACCAGATCGCCGAGATCTCGCCCTTCGGGTAGCGCGAGAGCGCATCGCCGATCTGCTGCTTCGCGTCCTCGATCGTGCCCTCGTACTTGTCCTGCAGCTCGGGCTGGAGGATCGAGATGTCCGGGTAGTCCTCGAGCACGAGCTTGAGCTCGTTGTAGCGGATGCGGCAGGGCGCGACGCCCGGGAAGCCGTTGAAGACCAGGATCTGCCCGGAGCCGCCGATGTCCTCGGCGATGGTGCGGGCGAGCGTCGAGCCGATCTGCCAGTTGTCGCTGGTGACGTTGTTCTCGGAGTACTCGGACACGTTGTCGATGGTGAACAGCGGGATGCCCGCGTCGTGCACCTCCTTCAGCGCCGGCGCGAGGGTCGTCGCGTCGCCGAGGATCACGATGATCGCGTCGGGCTTCTGCGCGACGAGGTTCTCGATGTCCGAGACGTGCTTGTCGTCCTTGGCCTCGGCCTGGGTGGCGACGACGGTGCCGCCGAGCGCCTCCACGCGGTCCTGCACCGACTGGTACACGATGCGCGAGAAGTCGTGGACGATGTCCTTCGCCGCGACGCCGACCGTCCTGCCCTCGAGGCTCGGGACGTCGGCGGTCGAGGCCGCGGCGGTGGTCGCCTCGGCGGCGGCGGCGTTCGCGGCGTTCGCGCCGGAGGACTCCTCCTTGAGCGAGCAGCCGGTGAGGACCAGCGTCGCGGCGGCGAGGAGCGCCACCGCGGAGGTGAGGGAGCGGAATCGCATGGGAGGGCCTGCTTCGGTGTGGGACGTCGGTGCGGGAGTGGGACGCTGCCGGATCCGAGGTGGACCGGGCGGCGCTGCTGGCCATCGTGGCGGCGGCGCGGCGGCGCGTCACGCCCGCCGGTCATCCACCGCAACGCGGCGTCACACGGCGCAACACGGCGGCCGTTCGTTACGCCGGATTGCGCCGGTGGCGACGCGGTGTCGGCCGTCCCTCCTAGGGTCCGAAGCGCACCAGCCCCGAACCGAACGGAGTCCCATGGCGTCCCGCATCGTCCTCAACGCCTTCGACATGACCTGTGTCGGACACCAGGCGCCCGGCCTCTGGCGGCACCCCGACTCGCAGGCCGACCGCTACAACGATCTCGAGTACTGGATCGACCTCGCGAGGACGCTCGAGCGCGGCACCTTCGACGCGCTCTTCCTCGCCGACGTGCTCGGCGTCTACGACGTCTACCGCGGCTCGGTCGGGCCCGCGCTGATCGACTCCGCGCAGGTCCCCGTCAACGACCCGCTGCTGCAGATCCCCGCGATGGCCGCCGCCACGAGGCACCTCGGCTTCGGCGTCACCATCTCGCCGACCTACGAGCAGCCGTACGCACTCGCGCGCCGGCTCTCCACGCTCGACCACCTGACCAAGGGGCGGATCGGCTGGAACGTCGTCACCTCCTACCTCGACAGTGCCGCGCAGAACCTCGGCCTCGAGCGGCAGATCCCGCACGACGAGCGCTACGACATCGCCGAGGAGTTCCTCGACGTCAGCTACAAGCTCTGGGAGGGCTCCTGGGAGGAGGGCGCGGTGCTGCGCGACCGCGAGCGCGGCGTCTTCACCGATCCGCGCAAGGTGCACCCGATCGGCCACTCCGGCACCCACTACCGCGTGCCGGGCATCCACCTCTCCGAGCCGTCGCCGCAGCGCACGCCGGTGATCTTCCAGGCGGGGGCCTCGCCGCGCGGCATCGACTTCTCGGCCAAGCACGGCGAGGCCGTCTTCATCAACGCGATCCGGCCGGAGCTGACCCGGCGGACCACGGATGCCATCCGCGACGCCGCGGAGAAGCACGGCCGCGCGCGCACCGACCCGAAGATCCTCATCCTCGCGACCGTCATCGTCGCCGAGACGGACGCCGAGGCGCAGGCCAAGTACGCCGACTTCAAGACGTACTCGTCCCGCGAGGGGGCGCTCGCCTTCTACGGCGGCTGGGCGGGGCTCGATCTCTCGCAGTTCCCCGCGGACGTGCCGCTCGACTACGTCGACACCGATGCGGTGCGCAGCGCCCTCTCGATCTTCACGAAGGCGGACCCGGACCGCGCCTGGACCCCGGACGACGTCGCGGAGTACCTCGGCATCGGCGGCATCGGCCCGGTGATCGTCGGCTCGCCGAGCACCGTCGCGGACGAGCTGGAGCGCTGGGTCGACGTCGCCGGGATCGACGGCTTCAACCTCGCCTACGTGGTCACCCCCGGCACCTTCGAGGACTTCGTCGACCTCGCCGTGCCCGAGTTGCGCCGGCGCGGCCGGGTCTGGGAGGAGTACGAGGGCGCGACCCTCCGCGAGTACCTCCAGGGCCCGGGCAGCGCCCGCGTGAAGGACTCGCACCCCGCCGCCGCCTACCGCGGCGCGTACACCGGCTCGCCCAGCGCCGCCGACGGCCTGCCCGACAGCGTCCTCTCCGTTCTGCCCGCCCTCGACCCGGAGCCCGTCCGATGACCCCGCCCCTCCCCACCCAGCCCCTCTCGCCCCGGCCTCGCACGGCTGCGCCCCGCTCGCACTGGGACCGCGTCGCGACCGCCGCCGAGCACGCGCACTGGGACGCCGTCGCGTCCGGCGTCGCCGAGATCCTCGCGGCCGACGTCCTCCAGCGCGACCGCGGCAACCTCGACCCGACCACCGAGCTCGAGCCGCTGCGCTCCTCGGGCCTCGTGAACCTGCTCGACCCGGCCGAGTACGGCGGCGGCGGCGCGGTCTGGAGCACGGCGTTCCGGGTGATCCGGATCCTCGCCGCCGCGGACGCCTCGCTCGCGCAGATCCTGCTGTACCACTACGTCAACTCGGCCAACATCGCCTTCTCGGCGCCGGAGTCGGAGCGCGAGCGGTTCTACCGCGCGACGATCGAGGGCCGATGGCTCTGGGGCGACTCGGTGAACCCGGTCGATCCCGACCTCGAGCTGACGCCCCGCGGCGACGGCTTCGAGCTGAACGGGCTCAAGCGCTTCTCGACCGGGGTCTCCTCGGGCGACGCGGTGCTGGTGAACGCGGTGATCTCCGGCGGCGACCGCTCCGGCGAGACGCTGACCTTCGTGCTCCCCCGCGACCGCGCGGGCATCGAGCCGCTCGGCGACTGGGACTTCCTCGGCCAGCGACAGAGCGCCTCCGGCTCGGTGCGCTTCACCGGCGTGCGGGTGGACGCGTCCGAGATCCTCGGCGCGCTCGTCGACGAGCCGTTCGCGACCCTGATCACGCCCTCGATCCAGCTCGGCTTCGGCAACCTCTACCTCGGCATCGCCCAGGGCGCGCTGGCGAAGGGCCGGGGGCTGACCCTCGGCCGGAAGAACTCCTGGTTCCTCTCGGGCGTCGAGACCTATGCCCAGGATCCGTTCGTGCGGCGCCTCTACGGCGAGCTGGTCGCGCACACGGCGGCCGCGGAGGCGCTGGCCGACCGCGTCGGCGCGCTGCACGACGCCGAGGTCGCCCGCGGCGCGGCGGTGACGGCCGAGTCGCGCGCCGCCCAGGCGATCCAGATCGCGAAGGTGAAGATCGTGACGGACGCGCTCGCGCTCGACGTGACGACCCGGATCTACGAGGCGACCGGCTCCTCCTCCGCGAAGAGCTCGATCGGGCTCGACCTCTACTGGCGGAACGTCCGCACCCACTCGCTGCACGACCCCGTCGACTACAAGAAGCTCGAGGTCGGCGCGAACTACCTGACCGGCGACGTCCAGCCGCTCTCCCTGTACACATGAGCGGGACCGGACACGTGAGCGGCACCGGACATGTGAGCGGCATCGGAGCGTCGGGCCTCGCGGAGGCGCAGGCCGTGTTCCGCCCGGTCTTCGAGGAGATCGCGGCGGGCGCCGTCCAGCGCGAGCTCGACCGCGAGCTGCCCTTCGAGCCGATCGCGCGACTGCGCGCGGCCCGCTTCGGCGGCCTGCGGGTGCCGGTCGAGCACGGCGGCCGCGGGCTCTCGCTGCGCGAGACCGCGTCGCTCCTGATCGAGCTCGCGACGGCGGACTCCAACGTTGCGCAGGCGCTCCGCGGTCACTTCGCCTTCGTCGAGGACCAGCTGTCCTTCGCGCCGTCGTCGGCGCGCGACGGCTGGCTGCACCGGCTCGCGGCGGGCGAGCTGGTCGGCAACGCCTGGAGTGAGATCGGCACGGCCGCGGTCGGCGTCACGCAGACCACGCTCACCCGCCGGGGCGATGAGCTGGTCGTGAACGGCACCAAGTACTACTCCACCGGCACGATCTTCGCGGACTGGACCGACGTCGTCGTGCGCCGCGAGGACGGCACGGACACCGCCGTGGTGGTGCGCGTCGACCAGCCGGGCGTGGTCGCGACCGACGACTGGTCGGGCTTCGGCCAGCGGCTCTCCGGCAGCGGCACCACCGTCTTCACCGACGCGCTCGTCGAGCCGGAGCACGTCTTCGCCTCCGTCCTGAGGGCGCCGCACCAGACGCCGTTCTTCCAGCTCGAGCTGCTCGCGGTGCTCGCCGGGATCGCCGCCGCGGTCGAGCGCGATGCGGTCGCGGCCGTCCGCACCCGCTCGCGGGTCTACAGCCACGGCCTGGCCGATCACGGCCGGGACGACGCGCAGATCCAGGAGGTCGTCGGCGCGATCTCGGCGATCGCCTTCGGCGCCCGTGCCGCGGTGCTGGTCGCGGCGGAGGCCGTCGGCGAGGCGGCAGCGGATCCGTCACTGGTGCCCGCGGCCGGCGCCGAGGTGTACCGGGCGCAGGTGCTGCTCACCGAGTCGGTGCCGCGCGCCGCGACCCTGCTCTTCGACGCGCTCGGCTCCTCCGGGGTCGCGACGGGAGCCGCGCTCGACCGGCACTGGCGCAACGCGCGCACGGTCGGCGCGCACAACCCGGTGATCTACAAGCAGCGGATCGTCGGCGAGTGGGCGCTGAACGGCACACCGCCGCCGCTCGCCTGGTCGATCGGCGTCGGGCGGCCGCAGGGCTGACCCGCGGATCAGGCGTGCCGGCTCAGCGCCCCGCCTGCACCGCGTGCAGCGTCGCGTAGCGCCCGCCCGCCGCGAGCAGCTCCTCGTGGCTGCCGGTCTCGACGATCCGCCCGCGCTCGAGCACGACGATCGTGTCGGCCGAGCGGATCGTCGACAGCCGGTGCGCGACGACCAGGGTCGTGCGGCCGCGCATCAGCCGCAGCAGCGCCTCCTTGACGGCCGCCTCCGACTCCGGATCGAGCGCGCTGGTCGCCTCGTCGAGCAGGAGCACCCGCGGGTCGCGGACCAGGGCGCGGGCGATGGCGATGCGCTGGCGCTGCCCGCCGGAGAGGCGGGCGCCGCGCTCGCCGACGACCGCGTCGAGCCCGTCCGGCAGCTCACGGACGAACTCCAGGGCGTTCGCGTCGCGGAGGGCGGCGAGGATCCGCTCCTCCCCGACGCCGGTCAGCCCGTAGGCCACGTTGTCGCGGATCGAGCCCTCGAAGAGCACCGAGTCCTGCGGCACGACGGAGACGGAGCGGCGCCAGGTGCGCAGGTCGAGGGTCTCGGCGTCGACGCCGTCCAGCAGGATGCGGCCGCCGGTCGGGCGGAGGAAGCCCAGCACCAGGTTGAGCATCGTCGACTTGCCGGAGCCGGAGGAGCCGACGAAGGCGACGGTCCGGCCGGGCTCGATGTCCAGGTCGATGCTCCGGACGCCGACGGTGCTCGCCGCGCCGGCGCCGCTTGCGCCACCGACCCCGTCCGCGCCGTAGCGGTAGGTCACGTCCTCGAGCCGGATGCGCCCGCGCACCTCGGCCGCGCGGGCCTTGCCCTCGTTCTGCTCCAGGTCCGGGTCCTCCAGCAGCTCGCCGATCGAGCGGATCGACTCGGTGCCGCGGGCGATGACGGGCAGCAGCATCAGCAGGTTGGTCATCGCGCCGGTCAGCAGCGCGAAGTAGGAGCTCAGGAGCACGACCTGGCCGGGCGTGATCGGCAGCCAGCCGCTGATCGCGACCCACGCGGCGAGCACCAGGCAGCCGATGCCGAGCAGCTGCAGGCTCACCCAGGAGAGCGAGGCGAAGCGGCCGTTCAGCAGGTCGAGGCTGTAGCCGGCCGAGCGGACGCCCTCGGCGCCGGCCGCGACCCGGGCGACCGCGGGCTGCTCGAGACCGTGCGCGCGGGTGATCGGAATGAGCGTCGCCATCTCGCCGACGCGCGCCGAGAAGTGCTCCACCTCGCGGCGGAACTGCTCGTTGCTGCGGCGCGAGCGGCGGCGCAGGAAGGCGCGCAGCAGCACCGCGAGCGGGATGGCGCAGGCGTAGACGGGGAGGAACGCGGGCACCTCGATCGCGGTCATCACGACCGCGCCGATCGCCACCATCGTCGCGGAGAGCAGCGGGTGGCCGACCTGCTGGTACATCGTCTCGATGTTCTCGACGTCGCGGACGACCTTGGTCTGCACGATCGACGAGCTGGCGCGGGAGTGGAAGCCGATGGAGAGGTTCTGCAGCCGGGCGGCGAGCGCGTTGCGGAGGTCCGTGCCGGTCTGGCGCACGGCGCTCATGTAGAGCCGGGTGTACATCACGTGGTTCGGGTAGTTCTGCAGCAGCGCGAGCAGGGCGATGCCCGCCCACAGCCACAGCGTCGACTCCGGACCGCCGGCGACGACGACGTCGACGATCGCCCCGGTGACCACCGGGAGCAGCCAGAGCGGGGTGTCCTTGACCGCGAAGAACAGCACGGCGACGACCACGCGCGGGCGGTAGCGGCCGAGCAGCGCGAGGGCGGAGCGGCCGGGGTGGCGGCGGTCGAGCAGCAGCGGGGCCTGCGAGGGACGGGCTTCTCTCACGAGACGGTCGACTCCGATCGGGGTGTCCGCAGCGCCTTCGGGAGCGACCGCTCCGGCGGGGACGCCCTCGACGCTACCCGGGCGGCGCGGTCGTGGGCAAGCGTTTTCCTGGCTAGGGTTCTGCCGATCGATGCGTGCGGGCGAGCCGGTGCGCCAGACCCGTGAGGATCCCGATGACCGAGCCGATGCCCCTGCGCGAGGACGCCTTCGCCATGCCCTACCGCGATCCCGTCTTCGACGGACCGACCGACCCGGTGCTGGTCGCCGACACCCTCCGCGGCGAGTGGCGCCTGTTCTACACCCAGCGGCGCGCGACGCTGGATCTGCCCGGGGTCGAGTGGGTGCACGGCAGCGCGATCGGCGTTGCGGTGTCGAGCGACGGCGGGGCCACCTGGCGGTACCGCGGCACCGTCCCCGGCCTCGACGCCGGACTGTCGGCCGAGCTGCCGACGCTCTGGGCGCCCGACGTCGTGCGGATCGGGGATCGCTGGCAGATGTTCGTCACCCGGATCGACGGCACCCCCTGCGACTGGACCGGACGGGCGACGATCGCGCAGTTCGAGAGCGACGACCTCGAGACCTGGCGGCTCCTCGGCGAGATCGACCTCGGCTCCGAGCGGGTGATCGACGCCGCCGTCGCGCGCACCGGCGACGGGCGGTACCGGCTCTGGGCGAAGGACGAGCGGCGCGACTCCAGCACCGTCGTCGCCGTCAGCGACGATCCCGGCGACCCGGCGTCCTGGCGGCTCGAGGGCGTCGCCGTCGCCGGGCGCCCGCACGAGGGGCCGAAGGTGTTCCCGCTGGCCGGCCGGTACAGGCTGATCACCGACGAGTGGCGCGGGCTGGCCGTGCACCACTCCCCCGACGGGGTCGGCGACTGGCGGCGGCAGACCGAGCGGGAGGGTCTGATCCTCACCGCTCCGGAGCGGCTGGACGGTGCGCCGATCGTCGCCCGGCACGCGGACGTCGTCCCGCTCGACGACGACCGCGCCCTGATCGTCTACTTCACCCACCCCGGCTGGGACGGCAGCGACCTCGCGTCGATGCCGCCGAGCGCGGCGCTGCGCCGCTCGCACGTCCGCGCGGCCGTGCTCACCGTCGCCGACGGCGCGCTGTCCTGCGCCGCCGACAGCGTGCCGGTTGAGTAGCCGCCGTGGGCGGCCGCAGCATGCGGGCTGCCGGGCCCTCGCGTCCGGCAGGGTCGGATCTCGATACGCCCGCTCCGCGGGCTACTCGATCAGCATGAGGGGCCGCCACCACGGCAGGCGGCAGGCGGGCGGCCATCCCATGCTGGTCGAGTAGCCGCCGCAGGCGGCGTATCGAGACCCCGCGCCTTCAGCTGGCCCGCTGCCGGACCCTCGCGTCCGGCAGGGCCGGATCTCGATACGCCCGCTCCGCGGGCTACTCGATCAGCATGAGGGGCCGCCACCCCGGCAGGCGGCAGGCGGCTGGCCACCCCATGCTGGTCGAGTAGCCGCCGCAGGCGGCGTATCGAGACCCCGCGTCCTCAGCACGCCGGCTGCCGGGCCCTCGCGTCCGGCGGGGCCGGATCTCGATACGCCCGCTCCGCGGGCTACTCGATCAGCATGTACGTGCCGGTCGAGCAGATGCCGCAGGCGGCGTATCGAGACCCCGCCGCGAGCCCGGCTTGACGGGCGAGACCCCGGCACGTATTTTGGGGCAAACGCTTTCCCGAAACGTTTCATTGCAGTTCGGGGCTCGAAACGATGATGTTCTCGAAAGGACGACGATGTTCCGCTCACCCAGCAAGCGCTACTCGGCGGTGGCCGCCGTGGCCGTGGCCGCCCTCGCTCTGACCGGCTGCTCCGGTGGAGGCTCCGGGGCCTCCGCCACCCTGGACCCCGACGAGGAGATCACCCTCGACTACACGTTCTGGGGCAACGACGACCGCGCCGCCCGCTACGACCAGGCGATCGCCCTGTTCGAGGACGAGCACCCGAACATCACCATCAACTCGACCTTCACGGACTACCCCGGCTACTGGGAGAAGCGCCAGACCGAGGCGGCCGGCGGCGGACTCCCCGACGTGATGCAGTTCGACTACACCTACCTCCGCCAGTACGGCGACAACGGCCTGCTCGGCGACCTGTCCGAGTACTTCGGCGGCGCGGTCGACGAGACCACCATCTCCCCGGAGCTGCTCGCCACCGGCGAGCTCGACGGCGCGACCTACGCGATCCCCACCGGCTACAGCGCCTGGGCGGTCTTCCAGAACCAGGACCTCCTCGCGGCGAACGGCGTCGAGCCCTACGCCGGCGGCGGCAGCTGGGAGGACTACGCGGCCTACGTCGCCGACGTCACCGCGAAGACCGGCGGCGCCGTCTACGGCGGCACCGACTACACCGGCCGCATCCAGAACTTCGAGCTGCAGCTGCGCGCCGAGGGCAAGGAGCTGTTCACCGAGGACGGCGAGCTCGGCTTCACCGAGGACGACCTCGCCGCGTTCTGGGAGCAGGGCGACGAGATGCGCACGAGCACCGGCGTTCCGGCCGCGCGCCTCCAGGAGCTGCTGCCCAAGTCCGGCTTCGGCGCCGGCATCGCGACCAGCGAGATGAGCTGGAGCAACTTCCTCGGCGGCTACATCGGCGACAGCGGCGCCTCCGAGATCGTGATGACCGCTCCCCCGACCGCGGACGAGGGCAGCAAGGACCTCTACCAGAAGGTCGGCCTGATGCAGGCGATCTCCTCGGCGACCGAGCACCCCGAGGCCGCCGCGACGTTCCTCGACTTCCTGATCAACAGCCCCGAGGTCGGCGAGATCTTCGGCGCCACCCTCGGCATCCCCGCCTCCTCCGAGCAGCTCGCCGGCGCGAACCTCGAGGGCCCGGACAAGCAGGTCGCCGACTACCTCGACTCCGTCGAGGACCGCCTGGGCGAGGCTCCGGCCGCCCCGGTCGCCGGCTACGGCGCGATCGAGGCGAACTTCCTCGACCTCGGCACCAGCCTCGGCCTCGGTGCGGTGAGCGTCGACGAGGCGGTCCAGCAGTTCTTCGACGAGACCGACGTCACGCTCCAGAACTGACCCGGCCGGCTGATCCGGCCGCCCTGCACCGCTCCCCACTGATCCGCACTGATCCCCTTCATCCAGGCCAGGAAAGGCATCACATGACGACGACGTCGACCCCCAGCGGCACCGCCGCGGACGGTCGCGTCGCGCCGATCGCCGACCGGACGAGCACTCCTCGTCCGGTCGGCCCTCAGGCGCGGCGACGCCCCAAGCGGGACACCCTGGCCGGCTACGTGTTCCTCTCGCCGTGGCTGGTCGGCTTCGTCGGGCTCACGCTCGGCCCGATGCTGATGTCCCTCTATTTCTCCTTCACCGACTACAACCTCTTCCGGGCGCCGGAGTGGATCGGCACCGGGAACTTCGAGCGCCTGTTCGGCGACCCGAAGTTCCTCCAGTCGGTGCAGCTCACCCTCGCCTACGTCTTCATCGGCACGCCCGTCAAGCTCGCCGCCGCCCTCGTCGTGGCGATGCTCCTCAACTACAGCGCGAAGGGCACCGGCTTCTTCCGCTCCGCCTTCTACGCGCCGTCGCTGATCGGCGCGAGCGTCAGCATCGCGATCGTCTGGCGCGCGATGTTCTCGACCGACGGACCGGTCGACTCGGGACTGCAGATCTTCGGCATCCAGATCGGCGGCTGGGTCGGCGTGCCCGCCCTGATCCTGCCGATGATGATCATCCTGGCCGTCTGGCAGTTCGGCGCCCCGATGGTGATCTTCCTGGCCGGCCTCAAGCAGGTCCCGGCCGAGCTCTACGAGGCCGCGATGGTCGACGGAGCGGGCCCCTGGCGGAAGTTCCGCAGCGTCACGCTGCCGATGCTCTCGCCGGTCATCTTCTTCAACCTGCTGCTCGAGATGATCAACGCCTTCCAGGTCTTCGCCTCGGCGTACATCATCGGCAACGGCACCGGCGGCCCGGCCGGCGCCACGAACTTCTACACGGTGTACCTCTACACCCGGGCGTTCACGAACAACCAGATGGGCTACGCCTCGGCGATGGCCTGGGTCCTCCTCCTCTTCGTCGGCGTCCTCGCCTTCGTCCTCTTCAAGACCCAGAAGAGCTGGGTGCACTACTCGGGAGACACACGATGACGACCTTCGACACCACGCTCCCCTCGGCCGACACGCAGGTGCTGACCGAGCCGTCGCCCCGCCGCCGCCCGCGCCGCAAGCGCCCGAAGACCGCGACGCTGATCTGGATCGCGGCGATGATCGTGCTCACCGCGATCGTGCTCTACCCGCTGGTCTGGATGGGCGCCGCGGCGTTCAAGCCGAACAGCGAGTTCGGCGGGCAGACCTCGCTGCTGCCGCAGAACCCGACGCTCGACAACTTCGTGAAGGTGCTCGCCGGGGTCGGCGGAGTCCCGCTCTGGCGGTTCTTCCTCAACTCGACGATCCTCGCGGTCGGCTCGGTCATCGGAGTGGTGATCTCCTCCTCGATGGCGGCCTATGCCTTCGCCCGGCTCGACTTCCGCGGCCGCCCGCTCTACTTCGCGCTGATGATCGGCACACTGCTGCTGCCGATGCACGTCCTGCTCATCCCGCAGTACACGATCTTCCGCACCCTCGGGATGATGGACACCTACTGGCCGCTGCTGATCGGCAAGTTCCTCGCGACCGAGGCGTTCTTCGTCTTCCTGATGGTGCAGTTCATCCGCAACCTGCCTCGCGAGCTCGACGAGGCGGCGCGGATCGACGGCGCCGGCCACCTGCGCATCTTCGGCTCGATCACGATCCCGCTGATCCGCCCCGCGCTGATCACCTCGTCGATCTTCGCCTTCATCTGGAGCTGGAACGACTTCCTCGGCCCGCTGCTCTACCTGAACACGCCCGACCAGCAGCCGCTGCCGCTCGCGCTCCGCGTCTACAACGACCAGACCTCGGCGTCGGACTACGGCGCGACGATCGCGGTCTCCGTGCTCGCGCTGCTGCCGGTGCTGATCTTCTTCATCGTCTTCCAGCGCTTCCTGGTCGACGGCGTCGCCACGCAGGGCCTCAAGGGATGAGCCGCGCGTCACGGGCGCAGCGCGAGGCACGCGCCGCCGCCGCCGACGGCACGGCGCTGCGCTGGCCGGGGGCGGCGAACCGGTTCGCGCTGTTCGCCGAGGTCCTCTTCACGGGGCTCCTCGTCACGATCCTCGCGCTGCCGCTCGTGACGCTGCCGCTCGCCCTCGCGGTCGGGGCACGGCACCTGCGCCGCTTCGTCCTCGACGAGCCGTCCTCGCTGCGCACGGCGCTGGCGGAGGCGCGCACCGGAGTCCTGCGCTCGCTGCCCGTCGGTCTCGCGCTGCTGGCCCTGACGGCGGTGCTCGGCCTCGACCTGCTGGTCACCTCGACCGGCGCCCTGCCCGGAGCGACCGCGGTCGCGGTGGTCTGCGCGGCGCTCCTCGCGGCGGCGCTCGTGGTCGTGCTGACGGCGTCCGCGCTCTGGGTGCCCGACTCGCGCTGGGTCCCGCTCCTCCGCGAGGCCGCGACGGTGGCGGTCCGCGACCTGCGCGGCTCCGGGGCGCTGCTGGTGGCGCTGGTGCTCGCCGCCGTGGTCACCTGGCAGCTGGCACCCTTGGTGGTGCCGGCACTCGGCTGCACGGTGTTCGCCGCGCTCGCCGTCCGGCTGTCGCGGACGGCGCCCGCGGCGCGCTGAGCACGACCCCTCCCACCCCCATCACCACTCGACGACCATGACCACGGAAGGCCCACGGCTCGGATGATCCACTACGGCGGCGACTACAACCCGGAGCAGTGGGACGAGAGCGTCTGGCCGGAGGACGCGCGGCGGATGCGCGAGGCCGGCGTCACGACCGTCAGCCTGGGCATCTTCGCCTGGGCGCGGATCCAGCCCGACGAGGACACCTTCGACTTCGGCTGGCTCGACCGGATCCTCGACCTGCTGCACGAGCACGGCATCGCGGTCGACCTGGCGACGGCCACGGCCTCGCCGCCGCCGTGGGCCACGAGCAGCTACCCGGGCATCCTGCCGCAGGACGAGAACGGCGCGACCTACTGGCCGGGCAGCCGCCAGGCCTACCGCCCCACCTCCCCGGACTACCGCCGGCTCGCGGCCCGGCTGGTCACGGCGATCGCCGAGCGGTATCACGACCACCCCGCGATCGTGCTCTGGCACGTGAACAACGAGTACGCCTGCCACCTGCACCACGACTACTCCGACGACGCGGCCGCCGCGTTCCGGGTCTGGCTGGAGCGCAAGTACGGCTCGATCGACGAGCTCAACCGGCGCTGGGGCACCTTCTTCTGGTCGCAGCGCTACGCGTCCTTCGCCGAGATCGTTCCGCCGCGGAAGGCGCCCTACAGCCACAATCCCGCTGGGCTGCTCGACTTCCGCCGCTTCACCTCGGACGCGCTGCTCGAGCTCTACACGATGGAGCGCGACATCATCCGGGCCTCGGGAGCCACGCAGCCGATCACGACCAACTTCATGGGCGCCTTCCCGCCGCTCGACTACTGGAAGTGGGCGGCCGAGGTCGACGTCGTCAGCGACGACAACTATTTCGATCCCGCCGATCCGGAGTCGTTCCGCACCGCCGCTTTCACGCGCGACCTGATGCGGTCGCTCAAGCCGGGCGTGCCGTGGCTGCTGATGGAGCAGGCGACCGGCGCCGTCAGCTGGCGGCCCTCGAACGCCGTCAAGGCGCCCGGGCAGATGGCCGCGCTGTCGATGCAGGCGGTGGGGCGCGGCGCGGACGGCGTGCTGTTCTTCCAGTGGCGGCAGTCGCGGCGGGGCAGCGAGAAGTTCCACTCGGCGATGCTGCCGCAGGCGGGCGTCGAGACGCGCACCTGGCGCGAGGTCGTCGAGCTCGGCCGGGTGCTCGGCGAGCTGCCGGAGCTCTCGGCGGAGTCGTCCACCGGTGTTTCGACCGGCGGAACAGCCGGTGGATCGGCCGGCGGGCCGACCGGCTCCGGCGCCCGCATCGCGCTCGTCCTCGACTGGGAGAACTGGTGGGCGATCGGCAACCCGGACCACCCGGTCGTGCTCGACCTCCTGGAGCTCGTCCAGCGCTGGTACTCCGCGCTGCACCGGCAGAACCTCGCGGTCGACCTGGTGCTGCCGACCGCGGACCTGGCCGCGTACGACCTCGTGCTGCTCGCCCACTCCTACCTGCTCACCGACGCGGCCGCGGAGAACCTGACGGCGTTCGTCGAGCGCGGCGGCCGGCTGCTGGTCACCGCCTTCAGCGACGTGGTCGACGAGGACGACGCCTTCCGCGAGGGCGGCTTCCAGGTCGGACTGCGCGAGGTGCTCGGTTTGACGGTGCTCGAGTTCGCCGGAATCGGGGCGGCCGGCGCGGAGGTCGCCGGCGCTCCCTGCGGCGTCCTGCGCGGCGAGCTGCTGGCGGAGGAGCTCGGCGTGCTCGTCGACCCGTCCGACGAGCGGCCGGTCGAGGTCCTCGGCCGCTACTCCTCCGGACCCGCGGCGGGCACCCCGGCGCTGACCGCGCGGCGCACCGGCGCGGGCACGGCGCACTACCTCGCGACGATCCCGGACGACGCGGGCATGCTCGCGCTGACCGCCTGGCTCGCCGAGCAGTCCGGCATCGCCCCCGTGCTGCGCACCGGGAGCCCCTGGGTCGAGGCGGCCCGCCGCGGCGACGTCCTCACGGTGATCAACCACGGCCAGGACCCGGTCGACGTCGCCGTCTCCGGCACCGACCTCGTCACCGGCCGCCCCGTCGACACGCTCCACCTCGCCCCCTACGCCTGGACCCTCCTCCGCCCCTGACGCCCTCTCCCCTCTCCCCCTCCGCGAGATGCCACTTGTGCACGCTTCTACCGGCGTGTCGCGCTCACAAGTGGCATCTCGCGGGGGGCACGGCCACGCGCAGCGGGCGTATCGAGATCCACCACCGTCAGAACGCGAGTCTGCAGACCCGCCCTGCTGGTGGTGGCGGGTCTCGATACGCCCCTGCGCGGCTACTCGACCACCATGACGGGGCGCCGCCGCGTCCTTTCCCTCACCACCGAGACGCGAAGCGGCGTGCGTCTCGAGACGCCGCCGGCGGCGGCTGCTCGACCAGCAGGACGTCGCCCCCCTTCTCTCCCCTGCTGATCGAGTGGTCACGCCGTCCCCTGCTGATCGAGTAGCGCCCGCAGGGTGCCTGTCGAGGTCCCCCCCTCGCCCGCACACCCCGGAAGCTCGCCTCGCGTGCCGCCTGCCGAGAGCGGTCCCCTGTCGACCAGGGCGCAAGCGCCCCGGCTCCCGCGCCACGGGGGTCTCGCGTCGCGTCCCGGCCCTCGCCGGTGACGAGAACGTGGAGACGTCGCCCGGACCTCGCGAGAATCGACAGGGGAGATGGTCGCTGTGGCGCCGGTGAGCAAGGGGACGAGCGATCTGCAGCGGCGGATCGCAGAAGGCAGGGCCGAGCCGATCAGCGACAGCGAGCGGGCGCAGCTCCGGGAGATGCGGGAGATCTACTTCCGCCGCTTCGGCAGGGAGCCGGACGCGAGGCCCGCTGACAAGTCGAGGTAGGCGCGACCCCCCCGACCAGCGGCGCTCATTCGGCGAGACGTCCCGCCGCAGTCGAGGCGTCCTGCTCCGCGTGGACGCCTCGACCGCACCGGGACGCCTCGCCGTTCCGGACGGACGGTGACTCGGAGTCAGGCGCCTCCCCGCCGCGAGCGACCGCGCAGCGCCAGGACGGCGGCGGCGCTGAGCATCGCGCAGCCCGCCGCGGCGACGGTCGCGGCGACGACGGTCTCCGTCCACGGGGTCGTGTCGAAGGACTGGTAGCCGGTGATCGCGGGCGCGACGACGAAGGTCGCGATCAGCAGTCCCGGGAGGGTGCTGCCGAGCAGGCAGGCGTACGCCAGCGCCGCCGACACCGACCTCCGGTAGGCCTTCGCGGCGAGGGCACCGAGGCCGACGACGGGCACCAGTCCCAGCATCATCTGCAGGAAGGGGAGCTGCAGCGGAGTGGGGGCGCCGATCAGCCCCGACAGCACTCCGTGCAGCCCGTTCAGCCCGAGGACGCCGGCGACCAGGAGCGCCGTCAGCCGGAGGAGCCCGCCCCCGCCGATCGCCCGCGCCGACACCGGCAGCGCGATCGCGACGAGCAGCAGGCCCGCGCCGTGCACCTGCGCCGCCGTGCCGAGGGGCTCCCACGGATCCGCGGGGATCATGTAGTCGAAGAGATGGTCCTCGACCGACCGGTCCGTCCGCGTCCAGCCCTCGCTCGCGGTGACCCAGCGCTGCAGCGAGGCCTGCAGCTGCAGCAGCGCCGCCCCGAGCAGGAGCGCGACGGCGAGCAGCACCCCGCGCGGCGATCCCTGTCCGCTCCGCACGTCCTGCGCGGGGGTCCTCACCGTCTCTCGCTCCGCCATGGGCGGCACGCTAGCGCCGCCCGGCCAACGGCGGGAGAACGAGCGGTGCACGGCCCGGGAGGCGCCGGCCTCGTGCCCGCCCGGCACCGGCGCGGATCCCGCGCACCGAGGAGCGCTGACCGCCGAGCTCGGGCTCGCGGAACCTGCTCCGGCTCGTCGGAGCACGCGGGTTCCACGAGCCCGGGCGGTTCCGACGAGCCGGACGTCCGCGGGCCGGTCAGCGCCCGTCGCCCGCGGCGAGCAGCTCCCGGACCGTGCGCGGCTCGCGTCCCAGCAGGCTCGCGAGCGTCGGGTCCGTCCCCGCGAAGAAGCCGGCCGCCGCCGCCTGATGCATGCCGAGCAGGAACCGCGCCTGCGGCTCCGGCTGCCCGGCGGCGACGCGGCGCGCGAGCCACTCGTCGTCGCCGAGGATCCGGAACTCGATCGGCCGTCCCGCGACGTCCGCGGCGAGCTCCGCGACCTCCGCGAAGGTCGGCGCCTCGAGGGCGGTGAGGGTGACCGGTCCGTCGTGCGCCTCGTCCGCGAGCAGGAGGAGAGCGGCGGCCTCCGCCGCGTCCTCCCGGGCCGTCCACGAGACGGGGCCGTCGGACGGCACCTCGATGACGCCGGTCGAGCGCCAGTCGCCGAGGAAGAACGCGAGGCTGTGGGCGTAGAAGCCGTTCCGCAGCGAGGTCCAGGCGACTCCCGACTCCGCCAGCAGCTGCTCGGTCGCGGCGTGATCGCGGCCGGGGCCGAACGGGGTGTCGGGCGAGGCGCCCTGGTGACTCGTGTAGAGGATGCGGCCGACCCCGGCCTCGACGGCGGCCTCGATCGCGGTGCGGTGCAGGGCCGGCGCATCGGCTCCCGGGTCGTTCGAGGAGACGAGGAGCAGCTGGTCGGCGCCCGCGAACGCGCCGGGCAGGGACGCGGGATCGGCGTAGTCGCCGCTCCGCACCACGACACCCCGGTCGGCGAAGCGCGCGGCCTTCGCGGTGTCCCGCGCGACGACGACGATCTCGGCGGCGGGGAGGGAGTCGAGGAGGTGGTCGACGGTGGCGCCGTTGAGCGCTCCGGTGGCGCCGGTGACGATGATCATGGAGAGCCTTTCGATGGGGGGACCACCGGGGTATCGGTGATACTGCTCGAACGATAACCCTGGAATACCAGCGATAGCAATAGTGCGATATCGTCGATCCATGACCGCGCCCCCCACGGACACCCGAGCCCGCATCGTCGACGCCGCGGCCCGCCTCCTGCGCGAGGCCGGCCCAGCGGCCGTCACCACCCGCGGCGTCGCGGAGGCGGCCGGCCTGCAGGCTCCGGCGATCTACCGCCTCTTCGGTGACAAGGACGGCCTGCTCGAGGCGGTGGCCGAGCACGTGCTGAGCAGCTGGGTCGCCGAGAAGTCGGCCGTCGTCGAGGAGGCCGCGGCCGGCGACGTCGACCCGATCGAGGATCTCCGCGCCGGCTGGACGGCGCAGATCGAGTTCGGCCTCGCGAATCCCGCGCTCTTCCGCCTGCTCAGCGACCCGGCCCGCGCGGCGGCCTCGCCGGCGGCGCGGTCGGGGAGGCGGATTCTCGCGGCGCGGGTCCACCGGGTCGCGGCCGCCGGTCGCCTCCGCGTCCCCGAGGAGCGCGCCGTCGGGCTGATCCAGACCGCGGGGACCGGCGTCGTGACGACCCTGCTCTCCTCCCCCGCGGCCGAGCGCGACGCGGGTCTCGCCGACGCCGCGTTCGAGGCGGTGCTCGCCGGGATCCTGACCGAGCAGCCGCCCGCCGCGGACGACGCGCCACTCGCCGCCGTCGTCGCCGTCCGCGCCCTCGCCCCGCGGCTCGCGGATCTCCGGCCCGCCGAGCGGGAGCTGCTGCGCGACTGGCTCGACCGCGTGCTCGACGGCGGCGTGCGGCGGCGGACCGCGGAGGACTGACAGGATCGCCGGGTGTCCTCCTCCGCCGACCGATCCCGCCGCGCGCTGCCGGTGGTCGCGCTGCTCGCTCTCGCGACGTCCGGCTGCACGGGCACCGTTCCGATGCAGCCCGCGCCGACCGCGGCCGACATCGGCTGCGCGGAGATCGCGGCGCGGCTCCCCTCCGACGTCGTCGGGCTCACGAAGCGGGCGACGGACGCGCAGGGCACGGGGGCCTGGGGCGAGCCGGCCCTGGTCCTGCTGCGCTGCGGAGTCCCGGACCCCGGCCCCTCGGCCGCGTGCATCACCGAGCGCGACGTCGACTGGACGATCGACGACAGCGACGCGGCCGTCGTCGTCGCGACGAGCTACGGCCGGGACCCCGTGGTCGAGGTCGTGCTCGGCGCCGGCCTGTCCGGTGGTCGCGAGATCCCCGCCGCCCTCGCCCCGGCGGTCTCCTCGGTGCCGGCGACACGGAGGTGCTCGTGAGCGGCGCACGACCCGGAGGCTCGGCCGGCCGCGCGCCCGGAGCCCGCGGGCGCGAGAACGCCGTCCGCGCCGTCCTGGGCGCGATGCTGGCGCTCGTGCCGCTCGCGATCGGGGCGCTCGTCGACATCGCGGACGGGACCGCGGCCACTCCCCTGTCGGCCGACCCGTCCTTCGTCCTCCTCGCCCTCGGCGGGCTCGCCGTCTGCGCGGCGGTGGCGAGCCTGCCGGTCGGCGCCGCGACGTACCTGCTGGACCGCCTGATTGAGCGTGTCTGGACCAGCAGCGGAGGGCGCCTGGCCGCGCAGGTCGTGGCGAACGCCCTCGTCGGCGGGGCGGCCGGCCTGCTCCTCGGCGGACTCGTCGCGCCGTTCTGGCGTCCGATCGAGCGCGCACTCGTCTTCACCGGTCCGTGGGCGCTGGCCGCCGCCGCGTTGGTCCTGCTCTCGGCCGTCCTGCGGAGTCGCCGAGCTGCTTGCTGATCGAGTAGCCCGCGCAGCGGGCGTATCGAGATCCACCACCGCCAGTACGAGAGCCTGCAGACCCGACGTCTCTGCGGTGGGCGGGTCTCGATACGCCCCTGCGGGGCTACTCGACCAACATGTTCGGGTCGGCGGGCGAGACAGTGCTTGCTGATCGAGTAGCCCGCTCAGCGGGCGTATCGAGATCCACCGTCGCCGGCACGAGAGCCCGCAGGCCCGACGTCTCTGCGGTGGGCGGGTCTCGATACGCCCCTGCGGGGCTACTCGACCAGCATGCACTTGCTGATCGAGCAGCTCGCGAAGCGGGCGTATCGAGATCCACCCTTGTCGGTGCCGACTGCGTCGGTGTCGACTGCTCCCGAGCGACTGAGGCTCCGGTGCGGCTGCCCGGGCGGAGACACCGCCGCCGACTCCCTCTCTACCGATCGTCCCCCGCGGCGAGCGCCGCCTGCAGCGTGCGGATGACCGCGCCGAGCGCGCCGGAGGCCAGGAGTCCCGGCCCGAGCGGACCGGACGGGTCCTCACCGAGCAGCGGCAGGCGCGCCAGAGCCGTCCGCACCGGGGCGCTCATCCCCGCCAGCTGCCGGTCGATCTCGGCCGCGCCGCCGCGGCCCGGGTCGGCCAGCTCGGCCGCCTTGGCCGCGAACGCCGCCGCCCCGAGCGCGTGCGCGCCGAGGTGCGCGACTCCGGAGGCCTGCCCCGCCGACCAGGCCGCCGCCTTCGCCGCGGGCGACGTCGCCGACTGCGACGCCCGGCCCGCCTCGAAGCGGCGCCGGATCTCCCCGGCCGCGCTCAGCTCGCCACGGGCGAAGGCACGTGCCCGGGCGATCCCGTCCCGGGCCCGGTCGTCGTCGGGCGCCTCCGCCTCGAAGAGCGGCAGGACCCGCTCGGCGCAGTCGGCGGCCCAGGCGGCGACGAGCCGGCGGTCCTCCTCGGTCAGGGTCTGCGGAGAGGGCATGCCAGCACTCTGGCAGACGCCCGGCGGTCGCTCCGGGAGCAGATGCTCCCCGGCCTCTTGTCGTGCCGCGCACTTCTGGGCAGTGTTGCCCGCATGAGCCTCTACCTCTCCTGCCCCGTCGCGAGCGTCGAGCGCGCCACCGCCTTCTACACGGTCCTCGGCTGGAGCCGGAACGAGGCGATGTCGAACGAGAACGTCGCCTGCTTCGCGATCGCGCCGGATCAGTACCTGATGCTCAGCAGCCGCGAGATGTACGCGAGCGTCGGCGGCACCGAGGAGCTGATCGGCGGCCCGGACACCCCGTCCAAGATGACGGTCTCCTTCGATCTCGGCAGCCGCGAGGCCGTCGACGAGCTGACCGAGCGCGCCGGCGCCGCGGGCGGCCGCATCGGCGACACCGACGAGTACCCCTTCATGTACCAGCGCCAGTTCGACGACCCCGACGGCTACCACTACTCCCCCTTCTGGATGAACCCCGACGCCTGACGCCCGCACCGGCGGCAGTCGAGGCGTCCTCGAACCGTCGAGACGTCCACCTGCACCGGGACGCCTCGACCGTTCGGGGACGCCTCGGCGCCGCAGGCGGGCATAGTGGGCACATGACTGCTGCAGCCGACGTCCTCCTCAGCGGGCCCCGGGGGCGCCGCCTCTGCTGGGAGTACGCGACGGCGGCGGATCCCGCGCTGCACACTGCGGCGTTCCTGCTCGCGCACGCCTCGGGCGGCGGCGGGGAGTCGGTTCTGCTGTACGCCTCCGAGGACGGCACGGACGCTCGCGATCTGCCCGTCCCCACTCCCGAGAGCCTCGCCGCGATGATCGCGGCACTCCCGCCGACCCCGGCGGAGGACGACGCGGTCCGCGCCGCGTTCCGCAGGAGCGTCGACACCGCGTACTCCTGGCAGGAACCCGACGCCGAGGACGTCCTCGCCGCGCTGCCGGAGCTCCGCGCCGCGCTGCTTCCCGTCGCCGAGCGCGTGCTCGCCTCCCCTGCCGCGGCGACGTGGACGAGCCCCGCCACCCGGGAGCAGTGGGCCGTCGACTGGCGCGCCGACACGGCCCGCCCGCTCCCGACCGGCGCCGCCGCGCTCCTGGACGAGTGGTCCGCCGCCCGCCGCGCCGACGAGGAGCAGTCCGCCCGCGATCGCCCGGCCGACCCGCGCGCGAGCTTCTCCGGCTCCTGGTGGTCGCTCCCCCTCCGGCTGCTGCGCACGCAGTCCCGGATCGAGGACCTGCTGGAGCTGGTCGAGGACGCCGGCGGACTCGACGCCGCGACCGTGATCCCGGTGACCGGCGCCGGCCGCACGCTGGAGCTCGGCAGCGCCGAGGACTGGGCCGCGCTCTGCCGCGCCTTCCCCGCCGAGGTCACCGCCTCCCGCCGGCACGACTGGTACCGGGTGACCGGCGGGGAGGGCCGCTGGCTGCTCCCGGACTGGCAGCGCGTCGCCGCCGACTGGGACGCCGTGCACCTCACCGTGCTCGGCTACCTCTCGAGCGCGACCCGGCTCATCCCGGTCGACGACGGCTACGCCTCCGTGATCGCCGGCTGGGCTCCGGACAGCACCCTGTGGCTGACGGACACCGCGACGGAGTCGGACGGACCGCGCCAGCAGTGGCGCCGGAGCGGCCGCGACCACTGGGCGCGCACCGGCTGACGGCGCGGGTTCAGCCGAGCTGCGTCAACGCCTCCCGCAGGCGGTCGAGCGCGGCGGTGGCGAGGGCCGGCAGCTCGCCGTCCCGGCCCTCGGACCACTCGGCGAACGACTCCTTGAAGGCGAGCACCCCGAGCTCGGCGGCGGCATCGGCGACCGCCGGGGCGACCCCGCGCTCGCGAAGGGCGTCGGCCATCGCCGTCGCCATGCCGACCTTCTTCAGCAGGGCCCGCTGCTGCAGCTCGGCGCTGGTGGCGATCACCGCCTCGAGCCGCGGCCCGAGCTCACGGTTGAAGGGCGTCATCGCGGCGGAGGCCGACACCAGCCCGGCGGCGACCGCCTGCATCGGCGTCGCCCCGGCCGGCGCCTCGCGCACCCCCTGCGCGAGCAGCGCCGAGAGCGTCTCCTGACCGGCGGCGAGCACGTCGCGCTTGTCGGGGAAGTGCCGGAAGAACGTGCTCCGGGTCAGCCCGGCCCGATCGGCGATCTGCGCCACCGTGGTCTCGTCGTAGCCCTGCTCGGTGAACAGGTGCAGAGCGGCGGAGACGAACCGCTCGCGGGCATCGGGTTCCCAGCGTGGCATGGGGAGATCCTACCGTGACGCGACACGAGTCCCATCCCGGGTCTACAGTGATGGGACATCGATCCCATCACCCAGAAGGAGTCCTCCCATGCGCATCCTCCTCACCGGCGCCCCGGGCGCCATCGGCCTCGCCGTCACCGAGGATCTCGTCGCCCACGGTCACGAGGTGCTCGGTCTCGCCCGGTCGGAGTCGGCCGTCCGCCGGGTCCTCGATGCCGGCGGCGAGCCCCTCCGCGGCGAGCTCGCCGACCTCGAGCTGCTGCTGGACGCCGCCCGTGCCGCCGACGGCGCGATCCACCTCGCCTTCAGCAACGACTTCTCCGACCTCGAGCGCAGCATCGCGGAGGAGGGCGCGGCGATGGACGCGATCGGCGCCGCACTCGTCGGCACCGGCAAGCCGTTCTCCCTCGTCTCGGGCACGACCTTCTCCGCGGGTGCCGTCGCGACCGAGCACGATCCGCTGACCACCACCGGCCCGGTCGGCGGCCGCGGGGTCAACGCCGCGCGGGTCCTGGGTCTGGCGACGCAGGGCGTCCGGACGACCGCCGTCCGGCTCCCCCGCTCGGTGCACGAGCGCGACGTCGCCTACGGCTTCGCCGGTCTCCTCATCCAGGCCGCGCAGCGCTCCGGAGTCTCCGCCTACGTCGGCGACGGCGGCCAGCGCTGGCCGGCCGTGCACCGTCGCGACGCGGCGTCGCTGTTCCGCCTGATGATCGAGCGGGGCGAGGCGGGGACGGCCGTGAACGCCGTCGCCGACGAGGGCGACACGATGCTCGCGATCGCCACGGTCATCGGGCGGCGCCTCGGCCTGCCGGTCGAGCAGGTGCCGGCGGAGACGTTCGGACCCCTCGGCGAGATCTTCGCGATGGACCAGCCCGCGTCGAGCGCCTGGACCCGCAGCACCTACGGCTGGGCGCCGACCCACCCGAGCCTGCTCGCGGACCTCGAGGCGGGCGACTACCCGACCCGGAGCTGACCCCGGCGCGGAGCCGACCCGGATTCGGAGCAGACCCGGCCGACCGGGCGGTCGGTGTCGGGGTCGCCGAGGCGCGGAAAGTCGACGAGCGCGATGTCGGAGGATCCCGGTAGCGTCGACCGTGACGGTCAGCCCTGACCGGAGAACGGGAGAACGCCGTGAACGCCGTGAACGCCGTGAACGCCGTGAACGCCGTGGTCCATCGCCTCCGATCCCTCGCCGCAGCACTGCGCAGCGCCGTCTCGAGGACTCCGGCCGAACTGCCGGTCGACCCCTTCGGCGAGCCGCCGCGGGCGCCGCACGATCCGCACGCCTACCGGTCGGAGGCGTGGAAGGCGCCGTCGCCGTCCACGCTGAACTTCCACTGACCGGCGGAGCTCGATCGTGCGAGGGACGTGCGGCGCACTGGCGGTCGCCTCCGCGGTCGCTCTGCTGCTCTCCGGGTGCTCCTCGGAGCCGGAGCCGGTGCTCGAACGAGTGCGGCGATGCCGAGCCGCCGGCCATCCCGCACTGCACCGTGACCGCACTGCACCGTGACCGCACTGCACCGTGACGGCACTGCACCATCACGGCACTGCGCCATGATCGAGTCATGGTCGCGTCGGTCGAGGTCGTCACCCGCTCCCACCGTTCCGTCGACGACATGTTCGACCGCGCGCGGAGCATCGACCTGCACACGGAGTCGCAGGCCGCGGCCGGTGAGCGCGCGGTCGCCGGGGTGGTCAGCGGCCGGATCGGCCTCGGCGAGGAGGTGACCTGGCGGGCCCGGCACTTCGGCGTCCGCCTGCGGCTGACCAGCCGGATCACCGCCCTCGACGCGCCGCACTCCTTCACGGACGAGCAGACCCGCGGCCCGTTCCGCTCCTTCCGGCACGAGCACCTCTTCGAGCCGGACGGCAGCGGCTCGGTGATGACCGACCGGCTCACCTTCCACGCCCCCTTCGGTGTCCTCGGCCGCATCGCCGAGCGGCTCGTCCTCGCGCGCCACCTGCGCCGGCTGCTCGAGGAGCGCGGCGCGTTCCTCGCGGCCTCGCCGGCCCCGGGAGACGACCGGCGGGAGTGACGGCCGCCCGATACTCCTGCCGTTGGAGTATGGTGTCGCCCGTGCCCGAGGAGATGCGAGAGACGACCTTCTGGATCCTGACCGCGCTCGCTCTCGGGCGCCGCCACGGCTACGCGCTGCTGCAGGAGATCGAGGAGCAGTCGGAGGGCCGCGTGCGGCTGCGGGTGACCACGCTCTACGCGGCGCTCGAGCGGCTGGGGTCGGCGGGCCTGATCGCACCCGACGGCGACGAGCGGATCACCGGCCGCGTGCGCCGCTACTTCCGGCTGACGGACAGCGGCCGATCCGCACTCGGCGCCGAGGTCGCCCGGATGGAGGCGAGCGCCGTGCGGGCGCGGATCAACCTCGGGCTCTCGCCGTCCGCCGCGCTCTGACCCGACCACCCGACGAAGGAGAACGGCATGACGACGAACGAGGACGCGCGGCGCACCGACCGCTTCCGCCGCGCGCTGCGCTGGTACCCGGCCGCCTGGCGCGACGAGCACGGCGAGGTCCTGCTGGGCATCCTGCTCGACGAGGCCGACGACCGCGGGCACCGCGGTCCGGGCATCGGGCAGCGGATCACCCTCGCGGTCGGCGGTCTGCGCCACCGCCTCCGGTCCGCTCCCGGGCGCTCCCCGTCGACGATCGTCCCCCTCGCGCTCGCCACGGCGTTCTTCCTCTTCTACGCCGTCGTCAACTGGTCCCCCGGTGTCGGCTACCCCGGTGCGATCGGACCGTTCACCAACCCCTCCTTCCTCGCCGGGACGCTCTTCGCGATCGCCCTCGGCCTCGCCCTCGCCGCCCGGACCGGCGCCGCACGGGTCACCGCCCTGCTCGCCTCCGCCACCGAGTTGAGCATCGCGCTCGTCGCCGCGGCGGCCGGCTGGCTCGGTCCCGACCTGTCGACGGCGGGGCCGGTGGCGGCGCTCGGGGTCCTCGCGGTCGTGCCCTGGCGCGGTCGGGTGGCGGCCGTGATGTCGGTCCTCCTGCTGGTCGGTCTGTCGGCGCTGCTGACCGCCGTCGACGCCCTCGGCGCGACGGTGCTCACGGACGTCCCGGCCGCCCGGGTGGTCCTGCCGCTCCTCGTCGTCGCCGCTGTGCTGCTCGCACTCGCCCTGGCCGCCCGCCGGGCCACCCTCCTGGAGCGGAGTCTCCCCCGCGGCGTCGGGGCGTGACGCGCGAGGCGTCCCCGAGCGGTCGAGCCAGCCCGTTCCAGCGGGACGTCTCGACCGTGCAGGGACGCCTCATGGAGGCGTGACGGCTGACGGCGGGCCGACCCGCGGCAGGGGTGCCCCGGCAGGGAGTCCCAGCCGCGCGCCCGGCGCTCCTAGCCTGGGCGGACCCGAGGAGAGGACGACGACATGGACCCGGAGCCGGACCTGGACCTGGACCTGGACCTGAAGGACCTGGACGACCTGATCGCCGCGTTCGACGCGCGGCGGACGATCGAGGGCGGCTCCCCGCTGCACGCCGTCCTGCACACGGCGAGCCAGGAGGCGCTGCGCATCACCGGGGAGCTGAACAGCGGCTACCACCCGCCGGAGCGCGTGCGCGAGCTGCTGGCGGAGCTGACCGGCCGGCCGATCGACGAGTCGGTGACCCTGTTCCCGCCGCTCCGCGCCGACTTCGGCCGCAATCTCCGGATCGGCGCGCGGGTCTTCATCAACTCCGGCTGCGCCTTCCAGGACCAGGGCGGCATCACGATCGGCGACGACTGCCTCATCGGGCACGACGTCGTCTTCGCGACCCTGAACCACGACCTCGATCCGGCGCGACGCGGCGACCTGCACCCCGCTCCGATCGTCGTCGGCTCCAACGTCTGGATCGGCGCGAAGGCCGTCCTGCTCGCCGGCGTCACGATCGGCGACGACGCGGTGATCGCCGCCGCCGCGGTCGTCACGAAGGACGTCCCGGCGGGAGCGGTCGTCGTCGGCGCCCCGGCCCGCGTCGTCAGGAACGTGCGGGACACCGGCGCGGACGCGACGGCCTGACGACTCACCCGCGGCCGGTTCCGCGCGTCACTCCGACGGGACGGCGCAGGTCTCCTCGGCGGCGGTCTGCCCGGGGGCGTCGAGCGGCTCCGGAGCGGGCTGCGCGGCGGCGGGGTCGCTCGGCGCAGGAGCGGAGGTGCCCGCCTCGACCGGCGGAGCGGGCTGCTCCTCCACGGGCGTCGACGCGAGCACGACCGGCTCGTCGTTCAGCACCCGCGCCATCAGCTCGCCGCCGAGCACGGTGTCCGGCACGACCTTGCCCGGCCGGTCCGGGTCGTCCAGCGCCGGGTACTGCACGAACACCATCTGCGCGAGGTCGACGTCCTTGAGGGCCAGCGCGAGCGAGATCATCGTCGACGGGTTCGTCAGCGTGGTGGAGAGGTGCACGTTCGAGGACACCGCCTGCGCGAGTCCGTAGAGCGCGGGCACGTTCGAGAGCGTGTCCGCCGAGCGGACCGTGCGCATCAGCGAGGCCAGGTACTGCTGCTGCGAGGAGATCCGGCTGAGGTCGCTCTCGTCGCCGACGCCGTGCCGGGTGCGGAGGAACGCGAGCGCGGTCGCTCCCGAGACGGTGCTGGTGCCGGCGGGCAGGTCGAGCCCGGAGTCGGTGTCCCGGATCGGCCCGGTGAGGCAGATCGGCACTCCCCCGACGGCGTTGCTCATCTCGATCACGCCGTTGAAGGAGACCCAGCCCGCGTACGGCACGGTCAGGCCGGTGAACCGCTGGACCGTGTCGTTGACGCAGGAGAGCCCGCCGGCCTCGAACGCGGAGTTCAGGGGGACGTCGGCGGTCGCCTCCGTGACCTCGCCGGTCTCCGGATCGGTGCAGGCCGGGCGGTCCAGGACGAGGTCGCGCGGGAAGCTGATCACCGTGGCACTGCGGTGGTCGGCGGAGACGTGCAGCAGGATCGTGACGTCGTTCAGCGTGCCGTCGCGGACCCCGAACGCGTCGCCCTGCACCGCGTCGTTGTCGGTGCCGACGATGAGGACGCTGAAGCCGCCCTCGATCGCACCCAGCTGCACGGCCCGCGGCTCCGCGGAGGGCGCGATCCCGAGGTCGACCGCGTTGCCGGCGACGTTGCTCGTGATGCTCGCTGTCGCGATCCCGACCAGGCAGGTGCCGCTCACGGCGAGGACCGCGACGGCGGCGGCAGCGCCGCGGAGCAGAGTCCGAACGCTCGAGCGCGGCCTGAGCCGTCCGTGCCGTGCGCCACCCGTCGTCGCCATCCGTCCCCGTCACCCCCGCAGCTCGTGCCGCCGTCTGCGCGGCGGAGCAGCCGCGGTCGCCGCCAGTGTACGGAAGCGCCGCCGCGCCGCCCGGCGTCGGCGGGGAACGGTGGCCGGTCGGCGCAGCCCGCGCCGGCTCCGCCCGGTACGCTCGTCAGCGGATCCGAGAGGGAGGCGACCGGTGCTGGAGACGATCCTGGAGGCCCTCTCCCTCATCACGCTCCCGCTGGGGCTGCTGTTCCTGTTCGCGGCGTTCGTGGGGCTGCTGATCGACGGGCGGTGGTCGACGACGACCGCCTACCTCGAGGACGGGCCGCCGCGCGCGCTGCACTGGGTCACCCGCGCGGGCGAGGTCCGCTCGCGGCCGCTCGCCGCCGACGACCCGCTGACGCCGGTCGGCTCGGACCAGCGCGAGGTCTACTACCGCGAGGAGGACCCGGAGCGGATCCGGCTGCACCGGCGCGCGGATCCGGTGCGGGCGCTGCGGCTGACCGGCCTGATCCTGGTCGGCACCGGCGCGGCCTGCGGGATCCTGTCGACGGTGCTCGCGATCCTCGGGAGCTGAGGCCGCGGCAGTGTGCCCGGCTCGAGGGCGCCGGGCTCGGGTGCGCCGGGCTCAGGCCTCCGGACGCCGCTCGTCGTCGATCGCGCGGCGGTGCGCCTCGTCCTCGCGATCGAGGGCGGCGGCGCTCGCCGGAGTGATGACGCCGGCGCGCCTGAGCGCGCTCGTCACCGCCGCCCGGACGACGAAGTAGACCGCGACGAGGACGAGCGCGAACCAGAAGAGGTTGATCACGAGACCGGTGAGCAGGGCTCCGAAGCTGGGTTCCATGCCCTCCACGCTAACCGCCGAGTCCGTCCCGAGCCGAGTGCGCTCACCCCCGAAGCCGCGGCGATCGGCCGATCGACCCGTCGCCAACGGCTCCCTCGGCGCGTCGGCGAGAGCCGTCCGCGACGGATCGACCGCCCGCGGGGAGCGCTTCGGGGCCTCAGCGCCAGTGCGCGAGCGTGGCCTCCATCAGCAGGCGGGCGCGGGAGAGCTGCCCGCGGACCACGGTCGCGCTGACGCCGAGCTCGGCGCCGATGTCGTCGTAGCTGCGCTGCTGCAGCTGGCGGAGCTCCCAGCAGCGGCGCTGCAGCTCCGGCATCCGGCCGAGCACGGCGCGCGCCTCGGCGACGAGCGCCGCGCGCTCCGACACCGCGGTCGGGCAGTGGTCGAGCGACTCCGGCACGTCCTGCTCCAGCTCGGCGTGGTTCTGGTGGTCGATCGAGCGCAGCCGGTCGTAGCAGCGCCGGCGCACCGTGGTCAGCAGCCAGCCGACGATCGTCTCGCCGTCGATCACGCTGTCCATGTGCGTCCAGGCGGCGAGGAACGTCTCCTGCACCACGTCGTCGGCCTCGCTCGAGGCGCGGAGGATGCGCAGCGCCGTCGCGCGCAGCAGGGAGGTGTGCCGGCGGACGATCTCGGCGAACGCGCGGTCGTCGCCCGAGGCCGAGCGGATGACGAGCATCCGGTCGGAGTCGGGCGGGAGCAGCGGCAGCGCGGGCGCGAGGACGGTGCGCGAGCGGCGGGCTGCGGCGGTGGGGGCAGTGGCGGTGGCGAGCATGCGGGCTCCGGTCGTGAGGTTGATGTGTACGCATGGTTCGGAGCAGACCTGGGAGCGGATGGCGAGAAGGGCCGCTCTGGCGCGACACGACGGCCGGAACGTCGCCACAGAAACGATTCTGAGCACCTGCGCAGCGGTCGACCGGTCACCAGACGGTCGACGCGCACCGCACCAGACGCTGGTGGAGCAGCCCGCGAACCCTCGATCGACGCGCACCGCCCTCTGTGCTGGTCGAGTAGACCACTGGGCGTCTCGAGGCCCACCACCGTCGGGCCGTGAGCCGAAGCCGTCCGTCCGATCCGGCGCAGGGCCGCCTCCTCGGGGCACCTACGCCTCCTCGTGCGGGACCAGACCCGCGGCCTCCCCGCCCGCACGCCCGCGCCCTGACAGTGCCGGTCACACGTTGTCGACTATGGCGTCCTGGCGCGAGATACCCGACGTACAGCGAACGCGCTTGCTTCCCATGAGACCCAGGTGCACCATTCCAACACAAGAACCACATCGAGGTGGTTCTTGCGAACTCTCGTCAGAGTCGAGATCGAAAGGGATATCTGTGCCACATGCAAAGAGGACAGGGATTGCAGGAGCCGTCGCAATTCTGGTGTTCGCCAGCGGCAACGCACTTCTCGTCACCTCCACCGTCGAAGCGAAAGAGGCGCCGAGCGCATCCACGGCTATCATCGCGGCGGTTGCGCCGGACGTCATCGAGCTGGCCGAGCCTTCGCGCGTGACAGCCATGCCTGATGGCGCCGTGCTGTCCCTGCCGTCGGGTTCGGTCAGAACGCCCCAGGACGCGAAGGACGGAGTGACCATCACCGTGGGTGACATCACTGCGAGTGTCGTGCTGCCCGCAGCCGATTCGGCCGTCCAGTCCGGGACGCCCGACGCAGGTATCACCTATCGGAATGGAGACGAGTCCACCACGGTCGTCCTCGCGAATTCCGACGACTCAGTCACCTTCGTTTCAATCCTTGACAGTCCGCGGGCGCCATCGCGCTACAGCTACGGCTACAGGGACGTCGGTACCCTGAAGCAGGCCGACGACGGCGGAGTGATGATATGGCGGGGCCAGGAGATGGTGGGGTACTTTCTAGAACCTTGGGCGATCGATGCCGCAGGAACCTCGGTGCCCACTCATTACGAGGTCTCCGGCGGTACGTTGACGCAGGTTGTGGATCACACGACTGACTCGTTCGAGTACCCGATCGTCGCAGACCCGACACAAGACTTCGGTGGCAACTCCCTCTACTCGAATGTCACCCTGAACATCGATATGGCAACTGCGAAGAATGTCGTGTCCGTGACCCCGGCTCCGAACATCAACTGGGGGAGAATGCCACGAAGCACAGGGCTGCCTGCATACGACGCTCTCGTGCCTTCGAGCTATGAGGGCGCGAAGTTCCACGACCAGCTCGTCTGCCACTGGGCTAACGCCGTGTACTTCAAGACCCCGTGGAACCTCGATTCATGGCGGCCGGACGTCGGTTACGCTGCGACCGCTGCAGCATTGTGCAACCCGACATGACACCGGTCGACCTATGAGATTGCTATCGGGCATCGCGCTCGTCGTCGTCGGGACGCTGCTCGCCGCTCTCGCCGTTCAGCACTTACTGGAGGCCGGAGTCTCTGCGGATCGGGAGCAGATCGGCGGGTCCCTCGAGCCGCTCACGCTGATCCTGGCGCTGGCGGGGGTCGTGACGGCTCTCGCTGGACTGCTCCAGCTCTTCCGATGCTGGGAGCGGTGGCGGGACTCCCGGTGACGACGGGTCCGCCCGCCCGACTCTGAGAACCGGCGCCGCGCAGCGCACGGTTCGCTGACAGACCGCGCGGATCGACCTGCGGCAGGGTGAGAGTGACGGGATGACCACGACATCGACCACACCGACTCCCCCGTCCGGCGCCGCCCGCACCGCCCTCCTCGTCGGAGCCTCCCGCGGGCTGGGTCACGCCCTCGCCGCGGAGTTCCTCGGCCGCGGCTGGGACGTGATCGGCACCGTCCGGGATCCCGGCAGGCGCACCCCTCTGCACGAGCTCCAGGACGAGGTCGGCGCGGACCGCCTGGCGATCGAGCGGCTCGACATCACCGACGAGGAGGAGACGCGGGCGCTCCGGCAGCGCCTGACGGGTCGCGTGCTCGACCTGCTCTTCGTGAACGCCGGCACCACGACGAGCGAGGGCACCCCCATCGGCCAGGTCTCGACGGCGGACTTCATCGAGGTCTTCGTCACCAACGCGCTCAGCCCGATGCGGGTGATCGAGACACTGCAGGACCTCGTCGCGGATGACGGCCTGATCGGCGCGATGTCCTCGGGGCAGGGCAGCATCGCGAACAACACCGGCGGCGGGCGGGAGGTCTACCGCGGCAGCAAGGCGGCGCTCAACCAGTTCCTGAAGAGCTTCGCGGTGCGGCAGTCCGGCACGGGCCGGGCGATCGTGCTGATCGCGCCGGGCTGGATCCGGACCGCGCTCGGCGGCGACGACGCGCCGTTCACGATCGAGGACAACGTGCCGAAGGTGGTCGACGTGCTGATCGGCCGCCTCGGCACGCCCGGGATCGCCTACCGCGACTTCCGCGGCGCGGTGGTGCCCTGGTGACGGAGGCGCGGTGACGGCGGTGCGGTGCTGGTCCTCAGGAGCCGGTCCTCCAGTGACGGTCCTCCGGTGACGGTGGTCTTCCGTACGCTCGGGGGGTGCCCCATCCTCGACCCTTCCAGCAGCGACTCCTCCGGCAGCTCGTCGGCACGCTGAGCGGCCAGCGCCCCGCCGCGCCGGTGAGCCGGCGCTCGCAGCGCGCGGTCCTCGCCGAGCAGACCGTGCGCGGTGTGCTCGAGCTGGCGGTGCGGCTCGGCGAGACCCTGCTCTCGCTGGGGTCCGCGGCGGCGGAGGTCACCGAGACCATCGAGCGGGTCTGCCGCGCGTACGGCATCGAGGTGCAGGTCGACCTCACCTTCACCTCGATCCTGGTCGTGCACGACGGGAGCGAGGACTCGCCCAGCGTCAGCGTGCTGCGCGTCGTCGCCTCCCGCAGCGCCGACTACGAGCGGCTCGCCCGCGTGACGACGCTGGTCACCGCGATCACCGACGGCTCCCCCGAGGTCAGGGTCGCCGACACCGTCGACTCGTCGACCGCGCGCGACGAGGCCCGGCAGCAGTTCGAGGACGCGCACGAGCGGCTCGACGCGATCCTCGTCCAGCCGCACCGCTACCGGCGGAGCGTCGTGACGCTCACCCTCGCGGTGATGGCCGCGGGCGTCGCGATCCTGCTCGGCGGCGGGCCGCTCATCGTCCTCCTCGCCGCGCTCACGACCGCCGCGATCGACGGCGTCAACCAGCTGCTCGGCCGCTGGGGGCTGCCCGCCTTCTTCCAGCAGATCGCCGGAGCCGCGCTCGCGACCGGGGTCGCGGTGCTGCTGCTCGCGGTCGTGCCGCAGCTGCCGGTCGAGTTCGCCGTGCTGCCGCCGGCACTGGTGGTCGCCTCCGGGGTCGTCGTGCTGCTCGCCGGGCTCTCCTTCGTCGGAGCGGCGGACGACGCCATCAACGGCTTCCCGATCACGGCCGGCGGCCGGCTGCTCGAGGTCGGGCTGCTGACGCTCGGCATCGTCGTCGGCATCGCCGCCGTGCTCGACGGCGCGCGCACCCTCGGCGTCGAGCTGGTGCTGGTCGACTCCTACGCCCGCCCCTGGCCGGCCAGCGTGCAGGTGCTCGGCGCCGGCATCGCGGCGGGAGCCTGGGCGCTCTCGTCGCACACGCCCCCGCGGCCGGCGCTCGTCGCCGCGCTCACCGGCGCGGGAGCGTGGGTCGCCTCCGACGCGCTGAGCGGGCTGGGCGCCGCGCCGCTGCTCGCCAGCGCCGTGCCCGCGATCGTGATCGGCCTGCTCGGCGAGACCCTGGCCGAGCGCTGGCGCGTGCCCGCCGTGGTGACCACCGCCTGCGGCATCGTGCCGCTGCTCCCCGGCCTCACCCTCTACCGCGGCGTGCTCGACCTCACCTCCGGCCGCGGCCCCGAGGGCGGGATCGAGCTGCTGCTCCAGGCGGGCATGATCGCGATCGGGCTCGCGGGCGGCGTCACCCTCGGCCGCATCGCGTACCGGCGGCTGCGCACTCCGGTCGTCCGGGCGGTGGCGCCGGTCCGGGCGCGCCGCTCCCCGCATCCGGAGCCGGCGCCGACCGCCGAGGAGCCGCTCGCGCGGACGGGCACGATGCCGATCATCAGCACGATCGGGGTGACCGAGCCGACGGAAGACGACCTCGCCGGAGGGGCCGCGGCGGCGAAGGACTGACGCCCGATGGCAGTGCGCGGCGTCACTCGCTGTCGATGCGGCCGATCTCGCGCCCGTCCTCGCGGAACGCCGCCCGCGCGGCGGACCAGCTGCTCGCGTCGACGCCGAGCGCGGTGCGGAGGTAGGCCGTGGTCAGCTGCTGGATCGCGCTCAGGCGCGCGGGATCCGCGTCCGTCGTCTCGGCGACCTCCTCGCCGACGATGCCGCCGAGCGAGTGCTCGCCGCCGTGCAGGGTGAGCAGGTCGGTCGCGCCCGGGCTCTGCGTGTAGGCGTCGGTGAACCAGTCCGGCCCGCGCCGGGAGAGCCGCGACTGATCGCGGTCGCCCGCGACGACGAGGGTCGGCGTGCTCAGCTGCGCGAAGGAGGGGCGGAGGAAGGGGAAGGCCGCCTGCGCGAACGGCTCGAGGTCGTCGCCGGCGACCCCCGTCGCGGCGAGCAGGACGCCGGCGCGCACCCGGCGGTCGGAGCGGTCCGGGCTGAGCGAGCCGTCCTCTCCGACGATGCGGGCGCCGAGCAGCGTCTGCGCCGTCTGCGCGCCCCAGGAGTGCCCGGCGACGGCGACTCGGCTCGAGTCGATACGACCGGCGAGACCGGGCACGGTCGCCTCGAGGACGTCGAGCCGGTCGAGCACGCGCGTGAGATCGGCGATCCGCTGCTCCCAGATCGTCGGGAAGACGGGGTGGTCGAAGCCGAAGCCGTGACGCCTCGAGTCGAGGTGCGTCGGCTGGATCACGACGAAGCCGCGCGAGGCCCAGAACGCGGTGAGCGGCGCATAGCCGTCGTGGTTCCAGCCGTTGCCGTGCGAGAAGAGCACCACGGGCAGGTCCGTGCCGGTCACCGGAGCGGAGATCCGCACGGTGAGCGGGACGGGGCGGCCCGGAGCATCGAGCTCGACGGGGGCGACCGCGACGACGGGGAGTGCTTCGGGGAGTGCTTCGGGGAGAGAGGTGGGGACGGTGCTGGTCATGCTGGTGCCTTCCGGTTCGCGCTCTGCGATACTGGTTATCGGAGCGACGTTCCGCAACAATACGGAGCACTGTTCCGTTAAGCAAGCGGAGCGTTCGGATAGAGCGCTCGGAGGAGGAGCAGCAGTGACGGATCATGGCGGCACCGGCCCGGCGGCCCCCCGCGTCGGCCGGCCTCGGCGCGACTCGCAGGCGCTCCTCGACGCGGCCGCCGCGGTCTTCGTCGAGTCCGGCGTCGACGCCCCCGTTCGCGAGATCGCGACGCGCGCCGGCGTGGGCACCGGCACGATCTACCGCCACTTCCCCACCCGGGCCGACCTCGTGGTCGCCGTCTACCGGCACCAGGTCGAGGCCTGCGCCGAGGCCGGGCCGCGACTCCTCGCCGAGAGCGACTCACCCGAGGCGGCGCTGCGCGCGTGGCTGGCGCTGTTCGTCGACTTCCTGGTCACCAAGCACGGGCTGCCGGATGCGCTGCAGGGCGACGGCGCGGGCTCCGATGCCCTGCACGCGTTCTTCGTCGACCGGCTGGTGCCGGTCTGCGCGACGCTGCTCGAGGCGGCGATCGCGCCGGACGCCCCGCCCGTCGAGGCGTACGGCCTGCTGCGCGGAATCGGCAACCTCTGCATCGGCGGCGCGGGCGACCCGCGCTACGACACGGACGCCCTCGTGCAGCTGCTCGTCACCGGTGTCCTGGCGCGCGGCGGTTCCTGAGACGCGCGATCCGAGACGCGGCCCCCTCAGTCGCCGAAGCGCGTCTCCCTGTGCGGAGCGCCGGTGCGGTCGTAGGTGGTCCAGACTCCGACCTGGCGCCCTCGATCGAACGACCCGCTCCGCAGCCGGGTGCCGTCCAGGCGGAACCACTCCCAGTACCCGTGCAGCTCGCCCTCGAGCGTGGCGCCGCGAGCGCGGAGGCTGCCGTCGCGGTGCAGGACCTCCTGCGGGTCCGGCTCGGTCATCGGTCTCCTCCGCGGTCGTGCTGTCGCATGCCGCATCGTCGCACGCCGCGGCGGTGACGGGTCGCACGGTGCTCTCGGCCGGCTGCGCTTGGATGGACGGATGACCGCGCTCATCGTCGCCGCCCACCCCGATCAGGACTCGCTCACCCTCGCTCTGGCCCGACGGCTCGCGGAGGAGCTGCAGCCGGCCGAGCTCGCCGATCTCGCCGCGGAGGGCTTCGACCCGCGCTTCAGTGCGGCCGACCGGCACACCTACCGCGTCGCGGGCGAGTACCCGGCCGACGTTGCGAGCGAGCAGCGCCGGCTCGACGCCGCCGAGCACCTCGTGCTGGTCTTCCCCGTCTACTGGTGGTCGATGCCCGGGCTGATGAAGGGCTGGATCGACCGCGTCTTCGTCAACGGCTGGGCCTTCGAGATCGATCCGGCCGACGGGATGCGCCGGAAGCTCGGCGGGCTCACCGTCCACCTACTGCCGATCGCCGGCGACAGCGCCGGAGTGTACGACCGGCACGCCTACGAGCAGTCCCTGCGCACCCAGATCGAGCACGGCGTCGTCGAGTACTGCGGCGCGGTCCGCGGCACGACGGCCTTCGTCCACGACTCCGAGCAGGAGGACGCCGCCGCACGCGCGGCGAGCGTCGACCGCGCGGTCGCGGCCGTCGTCGCCGCGGTCCGCGGGCAGACGGCCGTGCCTGCCGAGTAGCCGCCTCGGCCGCCCCTGGTCTCGCCCTCGCCGCCCTTCATGCCGGTCGAGCAGCCGCCTCCGGCGCCATTCATGCTGGTCGAGCAGCCCCGGAGGGGCGTATCGAGACCCGCCCAGCTCAGCACGGTGGATCTCGATACGCCCGCTCCGCGGGCTACTCGATCACCATGCAGGGGCCGCTCGATCAGCATGCGGCGCGCGAAGTCCACGCGTATTGCTCATGCCCATGCATGCTGGTCGAGTAGCCGCCTCCGGCGGCGTATCGAGACCCACCATCACCGAAGCATCCGGGAGCGAGTCTCCTCCACACTCGTCGATCCGACCGCGTTATCCCCGATCAGCCCATGGTTCCGACTTCGGTGTCGGTGGTCCCTGCTTCAATACGCGTATGTCAGAAGATGAGAACGCGGCAGCACTCGCGGAGGTGAGCGACTGCTTCACCGACGCCGCGGCCGCCGAGCGCGCCGCATCCCCGACGCGCCTGAGAGCCGCGGAACGCATCCACCGCGGCTACCGCGTCGCGCTCACCGTTCCGGAATCCTTCGCCCGCGGTGCGACCCGGAGCGAGACCCGTGACCTCGTCGAGCGCTCCATCCGCGCCGAGCTCGCGGTGACGCTCGGCGTGTCCGAGCGGGACGTCTGCCGCCGCCTCGAGACCGCGCAGATGCTGATGGAGCACCTCCCCCTCACGCGCGCCCTGCTGCGGGACGCACGGATTCTCTGGGAGGTCGGCGAGGCGATCTGCAGAACCGCGAGCAGCCTCCCGGAAGCCTCCCGCGCGGCACTCGACGAGCGCGCCGCCGACGCCGCGCTCACGATGACGACCACGCAGCTGCGCCGAGCCCTGACCCGCTGGCGGGAGGAGCTGCACGAGCAGCCCCTCGCCGAGCGGCACGCCCGCGCGAAAGAGGACCGCGCCGTCTGGGTCACCCCGGACATCGACGGCATGGCGACCCTCTGCGTCCACGCTCCCGCGCCGGCGGTGACGGGCGCGTACGACCGGCTGCGCCGCATCGCCCGCACCCTCCGCGACGACGGCGACCCCCGAACCCTCCAGCAGCTCGGCGCCGACGCGGCCATCGATCTCCTCTGCGACGGCGACATCGCGGGAACGACCCCGGACCCCGAGCACCGGCCCGACCCGACCTTCGTCCCAGGAGTGCGGGCCGAGGTCCGGCTGACCCTCGCCGCCTCCACCGCCGTGGGTCTCGACGACGCTCCCGCGGACCTCGACGGCTACGGCCCCGTGCCCGCCCAGATCGCCCGCGAACTGATCGCCACGGGCGCCTCGTTCACCCGCGTCCTCACCGATCCGGAGACCGGCGCGGTCGTCTCCGTCGGCCGCACCCACCGGGTCCCGCCGCCGCAGATGCGCCTGCACCTCCAGCTGCGGGACCAGACCTGCCGCTTCGCCGGCTGCACCCGGCCCGCCGCCACCAGCGAGGCGGACCACACCCTCGAGTGGCGCAACGGCGGCGAGACCTCGCTCGAGAACCTCGTCTCGCTCTGCACCTCGCACCACCACATCCGGCACGGCGACCAGTGGACGTACGTCAGACACGACGACGGAATGATCGTCTGGACGAGCCCGACCGGCCGGCGGATCAGCAACCGCCCGCCGCCGCTCCCCGGCCGACCGCCCGAGCCGCCGCCGAAGCCCCGCTTCGTCGACGTCCCCGCGCCGTTCTGACGACGGTGGATCTCGATACGCCCGCTGCGCTGGCTACTCGATCAGCAGGCAGCGCGCGCGACACAGGCGTGCGCTCCGGACCCGCACATGCTGGTCGAGCAGCCCAGAAGGGGCGTATCGAGACCCGCCCAGGTCGGCACGGTGGATCTACTGGGAAGGGACGACCGCAAAAAGGCCGGGCGAGTAGCCCCGCAGGGGCGTATCGAGACCCACCCACCCCAAAGACGTCGGTCTCTTCCCCGTCCTGCGCTGGCGCCAAAGGCGCCCCCTCCGCTCGATACGCCCGCTCCGCGGGCTACTCGATCAGCAGGCAGGAGCTGCTCGATCAGCACGCGTCCGGGGCAGGGGCAGCGTCGTGATCGGATCGCGACAGCCCTCAATCCGATCAGGACACCCACCGTCGACCCCCGCCGCGAGGCTGGATCCATGACCGACATCACAGCCTTCCTCCCCACCGATCTCCCCGCCGACGACCGGCTCGCCGGCCGCACCGCCCTCGTCACCGGCTCCTCCAGCGGGCTCGGCGAGGCCATCGCCCACCGGCTCGCCTCCTCCGGCGCGCACGTCCTCGTGCACGGCCGCGACCGCGCGCGCACCGAGGCGGTCGCGCAGACGATCGCCGCGGCCGGCGGCACCGCCTCCGTGCTCGTCGCCGACCTCGGCGGCGCTCCCGACGCCACCCGCGCCGTCGCCGCCGAGGCGCTGCGCCTGCTCGGCGGCCGGATCGACGTGCTCGTCAACAACGCCGGCGTCTTCCCCGTCGGCCCGACCGCCGAGCTGAGCGACGCCGACGTCGACGCGCTGCTCGTCACCAACATCCGGGTCCCGCACCAGCTCGTCGGAGCGATCGCGCCGACGATGGCCGAGCGCGGCTCCGGCGTGATCATCAACATCACCTCGTGGATGGCGCGCGTCGGCACCCTCGGCACCGCCCTCTACCCGGCGACCAAGGCGGCGCTCGACCACCTGACCCGCGCCTGGGCGGCCGAGTACGGCGCGGACGGCGTGCGCGTCGTCGCGGTCGCCCCCGGCGCGACGCTCACCCCCGGCAACGAGCACGCCTCGGCGATCCTCGACGCGATGACCGCCCCGACCCCTGCCGGCCGCCCCGGCCGCCCGGACGAGATCGCCCAGGCCGTGCGCTGGCTCGCGACCGACGAGGCGTCCTACGTGCACGGCACGACCCTGCTGGTCGACGGCGGCATCGTCGGCGCGCGGCGCTGACCGGAGTCGGCGCCGGGGAGCAGGTCAGTCGACCTGCACCAGCCGGCCTGGGTGCAGCGCGGCGTCGGCGGCTGGGGTCGTCTCGTAGGCGCGGCGGTAGTCGCGGCCGAAGTGCGACGCGCTGGCGTAGCCGACGGCCGCCGCTGCGCCCGCGGCCGTCTCGCCGCGCACCAGCAGGAGGCGCCGCGCCTCGCCCAGCCGCAGCCAGCGCAGGTAGCCGAGCGGCGACATCCCGGTCAGCTCGCGGAACCGCCGGGTGAGCGTCGGCACACTCGTGCTCGCCTCAGCGGCCAGCGCGTCGAGCGTCCAGCCGCGCGCGAGAGCGCCGGTCATCGCGTCGACCGCCCGGGTCACCGCGGCCGAGCGGACGGCGGACGACGCCGACAGCAGGCGCGGCGCCTGGTCGCTCTGCAGCAGCCGGAGCACCAGCTCGCGCGACACCGCCGGCCCGAGCACCGGGATCTCCTCCGGCGCGTCGAGGAGCCGGAACAGGCGGTGCAGCGCGTCGGCGAGCTCCGGGGTGATCGTGCCGATCCGCTCCGGGATCGCCGCGGTAGGCCGGTGCGCGACCAGCCCGGCGACCTCGGCGACGAGCACCGGATCGAGGTGCCAGTTGGCCGAGACGAAGTCGCCCTGCTCGCCGGTCTCGACGACGGCCGCGATGACCGGCAGGTCGACCGGCGTGATCAGGAAGCGGCCGGCGCCCCACTGCTCGTCCGAGTCGCCGACGATCGAGCGCTTGCGGCCGGAAAGGACGAGGCTCAGCGTCGGCGGGAAGCGCGTGTAGACCAGCGAGGTCGGCGCCGTGACCCGGTGCAGCCGCAGGTTCAGCGCGGCGGCGCGCTCCGGGTGCTCCAGGTGCCGGCGGGCGAGATCGGCGGCGGCGGCGAGGTGCTGCCGTGCAGTCCCTGGCGGGGCGGTCACGGGCGCGGCGGTCACGTGCGGGGCAGCGCCGCGAGGGCGAGCTCGCCGATCTCGGCGACGCGCTCCGCGCTGCCGCCGTCGCGGGCCTGCGTCGACATCCCCGTCAGCACCGCGACGACGAAAGCGGCCGTGCGGGCGGCATCGGTGCCCACCGGCACATCCCCCTCGGCGATCCCCCGCTCGATCCGCGCGGCGATGACGTCCTCCATCGAACGTCGGCGCTCGGCCAGGCGCGGCTCGCTCAGCACGAAGCAGCCGGAGGGCGTGCCCGGGTCGGAGTAGCCCGCGGCGCTCGAGCGGACGACGGCGGCCAGCGCGTCCCAGGCCGTCGGCGCGTCGAGGAGCCGGGCGAGGGCGGCGTCGGCGGTGTCCGCGTAGCAGCTCGCCGCGGCACGGAAGAGCTCGTCCTTGTCGCCGAAGGCCGCGTAGAGGCTCGGCGCCGAGATGCCGATCTCGCGGGTGAGCACGGCGACCGTCGTCTCGTCGTAGCCGTCGCTCCAGAAGCGGCGCATCGCCGTGTCGAGCGCCTCGTCGCGGTCGAAGCCCCTCGGTCGTCCTGCCATGCTCCGATTCTATAACAGTCGCTACGGAACGTGCTAGCGTGCGTCGCACCAGTTCTTTATCGACCATTACAGAAAGGCACTCCCATGCAGATCCAGGACTCCGTCGTACTCGTGACCGGCGCCAACCGCGGCATCGGCGCCGAGTTCGTCCGGCAGCTGACGGCCCGCGGCGCCCGCACCGTCTACGCCGCGGCGCGCGACGCCTCGACGATCGCCGCCGCGCCGGGCGTCGTACCGATCGCGCTCGACGTGACCGATCAGGACCGCATCGCCGAGCTCGCGGCGACCCTCGGCGACGTGTCGATCGTCGTCAACAACGCCGGCATCGCCCCCACCGTCGACTTCGTCACCGGCGACCTCGACGAGATCCGCCGCACGGTCGAGACCAACGCCTTCGCGCCGCTGATGCTCGCGCGCGCCTTCGCCGGGAGCCTCGGCCGCGCGGGCGGCGGCGCCGTGCTGAACGTGCTCTCCGTGTCGGCCTTCGTCTCGTTCCCGGGCTCGGAGTCGTACTCGATGTCCAAGGCCGCGGCCTGGAGCGTCACCGACGGCCTGCGCCTGGCCCTCGCCCCGCAGGGCACCCAGGTGCTCGGCCTGCACATGGGCCTCGTCGACACCGACATGGCCTCGTGGTCGGACGCTCCGAAGTCGAGCCCCGAGGCGATCGTGACGGCCGCCCTCGACGGCCTCGAGCGCGGCGCCGCCGAGGTCCTCGCGGACGATGTCGCCCGCGCGGTCAAGCCCGGCCTCGCCCTCGACCCGAGCGAGCGCTACGCGGACGTGCTCGCCGCCACCCGGTGACAGCTCATGCTGGTCGAGTAGCCGCCGTGGGCGGCATATCGCGCCTCATGCTGGTCGAGTAGCCCCGCAGGGGCGTATCGAGACCGCCGTCACCAGCACGTCAGGTCTGCAGACTCGTCCTGCTGACGCCGGTGGATCTCGATACGCCCGCTGCGCGGGCTACTCGATCAGCATGGAACGGCCGACACGAAGAGGACGCTCCCTCCCAGGAGTCGGAAGGGCGTGGCCGCCGCCATCATGCCGGTCGAGTAGCCCCGCAGGGGCGTATCGAGACCCGACTCTGCCGGTCGAGCGGTTCATGCTGGTCGAGCAGCCGCTGTCAGCGGCGTATCGAGACCCGGCACTGCCGGGCGGGTGGATCTCGATACGCCCGCTGTGCGGGCTACTCGATCAGCATGCAGTTCCCGATTTGCGGCAGTAGAGTGATCTCGAAGACGCGAATGCGGAGAACCTCCCCGCCCCCGCACGCCGGAAGGTCCCTCCCATGCCACTCCCCCGCATCGCCGCCGCGGCCCTCGCCGCCGCGGCCGCGGTCCTCGCGCTGGCGAGCTGCTCCGCCTCCGCGACGCCCGCCGCGACCGGCTCCCCGGGCGCGCTCTCCGGCTCGATCACCGTCTACGCCGCCGCGTCGCTGAAGGGCACCTTCACCGAGATCGCGACCGCCTTCGAGGCCGAGCACCCGGGCACCACCGTCGAGCTCACCTTCGCCGGCTCGTCTGACCTGGTGACCCAGATCACCAACGGCGCCCCCGCCGACGTGTTCGCCTCGGCCGACGAGAAGAACATGGCGAAGCTCACCGACGCCGACCTCATCGAGGGCGACCCCGTCGACTTCGCGACCAACACCCTCGAGATCGCCGTCCCGCCGGCGAACCCCGCAGGAATCGCCTCGTTCGCCGACCTCGCCCGCGAGGGCGTGAAGACGGTCGTCTGCGCTGCCCAGGTCCCGTGCGGCGCGGCGACGGTCACCGTGGAGACCGCGACGGGCGTCGACCTCCGGCCGGTCAGCGAGGAGTCGTCGGTCACCGACGTCCTCGGCAAGGTCACCTCGGGCGAGGCCGACGCCGGCCTGGTCTACGTCACCGACGTCGCCGCCGCCGGCGACGCGGTGACGGGGATCGAGTTCCCCGAATCGTCGCAGGCCGTGAACACCTACCCGATCGCCCCGGTCGCCGCCTCCGCGAACCCGGACCTCGCCGCCGCCTTCACCGCCTACGTCGCCGGTGACGAGGGCCGCCGTGTCCTCGCCGCTGCCGGATTCGGGGCCCCCGAGACAGGAGCACGCTGACCATGCCGCAGATCCGGATCAGGAACGCCGCCGACTACCTCGGCGTCAGCGACGACACCGTCCGCCGCTGGATCGAGAACGGCACCCTCGCGAGCAGCAAGGACGCCGCCGGCCGCAGCGTCGTCGAGGGGCTCGACCTCGCCCGGCTCGCCCGGCAGAACGCGATCCTCCCCGTCGACCCGAGCGAGGTGGGCCGCTCGGCGCGCAACCGCTTCGTCGGCATCGTCACCGAGGTCGTCTCGGACAGCGTGATGGCCCAGGTCGAGCTGCAGTGCGGCCCGCACCGCGTCGTCTCGCTGATGTCCGCCGAGGCCGTCCGCGAGCTCGGCCTCGAGCCGGGCTCGCCCGCGATCGCGATCGTCAAGGCGACGATGGTCGTGGTGGAGACCCCGAGCGGGAAGGCGTGAACCGCGCACCCGTGACCCGCTCGCCCGCGACCCGCCGGCCGGTGACGCTCTCCGCCGGAGTCCCCCGCTGGGTCGTCGCCGTCGCGGTCGTGGGCGGCTCCTTCGTGCTGCTGCCGCTGGTCGGCATCCTCACCCGCGTCGACTGGGCCGGGTTCGTCCCGCTGATCACCTCGGACTCCTCGATCGCCGCGCTCCTGCTGAGTCTGCGCACCGCCGCCGCCGCCACCGCACTCTGCGTCGTGATCGGCGTGCCGATGGCGCTCACGCTCGCGCGCACCTCCTTCCCCGGCCAGGGCCTGGTGCGCGCCCTCGTGCTGCTCCCGCTCGTGCTGCCCCCGGTGGTCGGCGGCATCGCCCTGCTCTACACCTTCGGGCGGCTCGGCCTGCTCGGCGGCGCCCTCGAGGCGCTCGGGATCCGGATCGCGTTCTCCACCACCGCGGTGATCCTCGCGCAGACCTTCGCCGCGCTGCCGTTCCTGGTGCTCAGCCTCGAGGGGGCGCTCCGCTCGGCCGGCGACCGCTACGAGAGCGTCGCCGCGACCCTCGGCGCCCGGCCCTCGACCGTGCTGCGCCGGGTCACCCTCCCCCTGATCCTGCCCGGGCTGCTCTCCGGCGCGATCCTCTCCTTCGCCCGCGCGCTCGGCGAGTTCGGCGCGACGCTGACCTTCGCCGGGAGCCTGCAGGGCGTGACGCGGACCCTTCCCCTCGAGATCTACCTGCAGCGCGAGACCGACCCGGACGCCGCGGTCGCCCTCTCGCTGGTGCTGGTCGTCGTCGCGGTCCTCGTGATCGGGCTCGCGCATCGCCGGCCGCGCGCCGCCCGGACGGAGGTGCGCCCGTGACGCTCGAGATCGACGCGCGGCTGCACGCCCGCGGCGTCGACGTCGCGCTGCGGGTCGAGACCGGGACGACCACGGCCGTCCTCGGCCCGAACGGCGCCGGCAAGTCCACGCTCGTCGGGCTGCTCGCCGGCCTGCTCCGCGCAGACGAGGGGCGCGCGACCCTGGCCGGAGCGACCCTGTTCGACTCCGCCCGCCGCCTGCACCTGCCGCCGCACCGCCGCAGCGTCGCGCTGCTCGCCCAGGACCCGCTGCTCTTCCCGCACCTCAGCGTGCTCGACAACGTCGCCTTCGGCCCGCGCAGCACCGGCGCCGGCCGCTCCGCCGCGGCCGAGACGGCGCGCACCTGGCTCGACGCCGTCGACGCCGTCGACCTCGCCGACCGCCGACCGGCGCAGCTCTCGGGCGGGCAGGCGCAGCGGGTGGCGCTGGCCCGGGCGCTCGCCCCGAGTCCGGAGCTGCTCCTGCTCGACGAGCCGATGGCGGCGCTCGACGTCGCGGTCGCCCCGCTGCTGCGGCGGATGCTGCGCCGCGTCCTGCCCGGGCGGACCACGATCCTGATCACCCACGACGTGCTCGACGCCTACACGCTGGCCGACCGCGTCGTGGTGCTGCACGGCGGTCGGGTGATCGAGGACGGCCCCACCCACGAGGTGCTGGAGCGGCCGCAGAGCCCGTTCACCGCCGAGCTGGCCGCGCTCAATCTGCTGACGGGCACGGCGACCGGTACCGGGCTGCGGACCGACGACGGCGTGGAGCTGCGCGCGGCGGGCTCCGTCGCCGCGGGCGTGCGGGCCGCGGCCGCGTTCCGGCCCGCCTCCGTGACGGTCGCGCCGACCCTGCCGGGATCGCCCGCCGCCGGCCGGATCCGCGCCCGCATCCGCGACCTCGAGCGCCGCGGCGACCTCGTGCGGGTGCGCGCCGCGGGCATCGCGGCCGACCTCTCCCCCGCACAGCTCGCCGCCCTCGGCGCGGGGATCGACGACGAGGTCGACTTCGTGATCGATCCGGAGGCGGTCGCGCTCTACCCGGCGCGCACCTCGGCGGGCGGAGGGTAGCCCTCCGCAGCCCGCCCGAGAAGGGCCCCCTCGTGCGGCCTCTCCCGCGGGTAGCTTTCAGCCATGGCGCAGCGCAGCGAGACCAGCTCCGTGCCGTCGACCGCGATCGACGTCACCGTGAACGGCGAGTCGAGAGCGGTCGACGTCGACAACCGCACCACCCTCCTCGATCTGCTCCGGGAGCGGCTCGACCTCGTCGGCTCGAAGAAGGGCTGCGACCACGGCCAGTGCGGCGCCTGCACCGTGCTGCTCGACGGACGCCGGACCAACAGCTGCCTCGTGCTGGCGGTGTCGGTCGACGGCCGCGAGGTCACCACGATCGAGGGCCTGGCCGACGGCGACGACCTGCATCCGGTGCAGCGGGCGTTCCTCGAGCGCGACGCCTACCAGTGCGGCTACTGCACGCCGGGGCAGATCTGCTCGGTGGTCGGGATGCTCGCCGAGGCGCGCGCGGGCATGCCCAGCCACGTCACCGCCGAGCTGAGCACCGACGACGCCGTGGTGCTCGACGACGAGGAGGTGCGCGAGCGGATGAGCGGCAACCTCTGCCGCTGCGGCGCCTACGCCAACATCGTGCCCGCCGTCCACGACGCAGCGGAGCACCCGAGCGAGACGGAGACCGCGCGATGAGGACCTTCGAGTACCAGCGGGCCGCGGACGTCGCCGACGCCGTGCGCCTGCTCGCCGCGTCACCCGAGGCGAAGCCGCTCGCCGGCGGCACCAACCTCGTCGACCTGATGAAGCTCGGCGTCGAGCGCCCCGCCGTGCTGGTCGACGTCAGCCGCGTCGACTTCGGCGGCATCGAGGAGACGGCCGCGGGCGGACTCCTGATCGGCGCGGGAGTCGCGAACAGCGACCTCGCCGCGCACCCGCTCGTCCGGCGCCGCTACCCGGCCCTCAGCCGCGCCCTGCTCGCCGGCGCCTCCGGCCAGCTGCGGAACCAGGCCTCTACCGGCGGGAACCTGCTGCAGCGCACCCGCTGCACCTCCTTCACCGACGTCTCGAAGCCGTGCAACAAGCGCGAGCCGGGCACCGGCTGCTCCGCGCTGAGGGGCGTCTCCCGCGAGCTCGCGATCCTCGGCATCGCCACCGACGCCGACCCCGGGCACGTCTGCATCGCGACCCACCCCGGCGACATGGCCGTCGCACTCACCGCCCTCGACGCCGCCGTCCGCTTCGAGACCGTCGACGGGCCGGCGAGCCTGCCGATCACCGACTTCTTCCGGCTCCCCGGCGAGCACCCCGAGCGCGACACGAACGTGCCGGCCGGAGCGCTGATCACCGCCGTCGAGCTGCCGCCGCTGCCGTTCGCCGCGACCTCCACCTACCGCAAGGCCCGCGACCGCCGGTCCTACGCCTTCGCGCTCGGCTCGGTCGCCGCGGCGCTGGACGTGACCGACGGGACCGTGACCGACGTCCGCCTCGCCCTCGGCGCGGTCGCGCACGCGCCCTGGCGCGCTCGCATCGCGGAGGACCTGCTCCGCGGCGGCCCCGCGACCGTCGAGGCGTTCACGCGTGCGGCGGAGGCGGAGCTCGCCGCCGCGACGCCGACCGAGCAGAACGCCTTCAAGATCCCGCTGCTCACGCGGCTGATCGTCGGCGTCCTCGCCGAGCTCGCCGGACTCGACGAGGAGGTGGCGGCATGACCGCGCTCGGCACACCGCTGGCCCGGCTGGAGGGCCGCGACAAGGTCACCGGCGCGGCCCGCTACGCCTTCGAGCACTCGCCGGAGGGTCTGCTGCACGCCTGGCCGGTGCAGTCGGCCGTCGCGACGGGCATGGTGCGGCGCATCGACGTCGACGCCGTGCTCGCGCTGCCCGGCGTGCACTCGGTGATCACCCCCGACTCTGCGCTGCCCCTCGAGGACGCGGACGACGGCGAGCTGCAGGTGCTGCAGTCGCACGCGGTCGCCTACCGCGGCCAGGTGATCGCGCTCGTCCTCGCCGACACGCTCGAGACCGCCCGCGAGGCCGCCGCCGCGCTGCACGTCGAGTACGTCGACTCCGGGACCGACGTCGTGCTCACCGAGGACCAGCCGAAGCTCTACGCGCCGGAGCAGGTCAACGCCGGCTTCCCGACCGACAGCTCCGACGGCGACGTGGACGCGGCGATCGCGGCGGCGGCCGTCTCGATCGACGCGCGCTACTCCACGCCGGCGCTGTTCAACTCGCCGATGGAGCCGCACGCCTCGGTCATCACCTGGTCCGACGGCCGCCTCGACGTCCTCGACTCCTCGCAGGGAACGAGCTCGGTCCAGTCGACCCTGGCGACGCTCTTCTCGCTCGATCCCTCCGTCATCCGGGTGCGCAGCGAGCACGTCGGCGGCGGCTTCGGCTCGAAGGGCTCGCCGCGGCCGAACGTCGTCCTCGCGACGATGGCGGCCATCCTCACCGGCCGGCCGATCAAGATCGCCTACACCCGGCAGATGATGTTCGCGCTGGCCGGCTACCGCACGCCGACGATCTCGCACGTCCGGCTCGCGGCCGACGCGGAGGGGCGGCTCACCGCGATCGCGCACGAGGCGTTCTCGCACACCTCCACGATCCAGGAGTTCGCCGAGCAGACCGGCGAGGCCACCCGCCACCTCTACGCGGCGCCGAACCGACTGGTCACCCACCGGGTCGCGGCGCTCGACGTGCCGACGCCGCGCTGGATGCGCGCGCCAGGCGAGTGCCCCGGCATGTACGCGCTCGAGTCGGCGATGGACGAGCTCGCGGTCGCCGCCGGGATCGACCCGATCGAGCTGCGGGTGCGCAACGAGCCGGACGTCGATCCCGATTCGGGCTCGCCGTTCTCCAGCCGGCACTACCTCGAGTGCTTCCGCCGCGGAGCGGAGCTGTTCGGCTGGGAGGACCGCGATCCGCGGGCCGGCAGGGACCGTCGCGGCCGCTGGCTGGTCGGCACCGGGGTCGCGGGCGCCACCTACCCCGTGCTCACCTCGCCGAGCGGAGCACGGGCCACCGCGCTGCCCGGCGGCCGCTTCGTGATCGCGGTCAACGCGACCGACATCGGCCAGGGCGCCCGCACGGTGCTCACCCAGGTCGCCGCCGACGCGCTGGACGTGCCGGTCGACCGGATCGAGATCGTCATCGCCGACAGCGCGCTGCCGCAGGGCCCGGTCGCCGGCGGCTCCTCGGGCACCGGATCGTGGGGCTGGGCCGTCACGAAGGCCTGCCACCGCCTGCTCGCCCTGCTGGCCGACGGGCAGCCGCTGCCCCCGGAGGGCCTCGACGTCGTCGTCGACACCACGGAGGACGTCGCCGGGATGGGCGACTTCGCCCGCTACGCCTACGGCGCCCACTTCGTCGAGGCGCGGGTGGACCTCGATTCGGGCGAGATCCAGGTGCCGCGGATGCTCGGCGTCTTCGCCGCGGGCCGGATCCTCAATCCGCGCACCGCCCGCTCGCAGTTCCTCGGCGGCATGACCATGGGTCTCTCGATGGCGCTGCACGAGCACGGCGCCCTCGACCCGGTACTCGGCGACTACGCCAACCACGACTTCGCGACCTACCACGTGGCGGCGAACGCCGACGTCGTCGACCTGCGCGCGGAGTGGCTGGACGAGGAGGACCCGCACCTCGCCCCGATGGGCGGCAAGGGCATCGGCGAGATCGGCAACGTGGGCACCGCCGCGGCCGTCGCCAACGCCGTCTTCCACGCCACCGGCGTCCGCGTCCGCGACCTCCCCGTGCAGCCCGACACGCTGCTCGCCGCCCTCCCGCCCCGCTTCTGACCGCCGCCGCATGCTGGTCGAGAGCCGCGCAGTCGCGTCTCGACACATGCTGGTCGAGTAACCGCGCAGCGGCGTATCGAGACCCACGCACCGGACGACGGTGGATCTCGATACGCCCTCTCCGAGGGCTACTCGATCAGCATGCGGGGCGCCGACACCTGCTGGTCGAGTAGCCGCGCAGTCGTGTCTCGATTCATGCTGGTCGAGTAGCCGCGGAGCGGCGTATCGAGACCCACCAGCGTCAGAAGACGAGTCTGCAGACCGCCCTGCTGCCGACGGCGGGTCTCGATACGCCCCTGCGGGGCTACTCGACCAGCATGATCTCGCCCCTGCGGGGCTGCTCGACCAGCATGATGTCCCCCCCGCGGGGCTGCTCGACCAGCATCATGGGGCGACGCCGCGTCCGTTCCCTCAGCACCGAGCCGCCGATCGGCTGAGGCCGGGCAGCCGGCCGAAGGCGGCGACGACGGCGGTCGCGGCGAACGGGAGGACGGCCCCGGCGGCCGCGAGCCCGAGCCCGGGGAGACTCGTCGCGAGCGCCAGCAGCAGGAGCAGCACCGCGCCCAGCATCAGGGTGCAGAGCGGCCGCGCGAGCAGCAGCTGCGCCGTGGTGCGCAGCTGCCAGCGCGTGCGCTCCGCGAAGTGCGCGCGGACCACCCAGAACTCCACGGCGAACAGCGCGAAGAGGGTCGAGACCACGAGGAGGACACCGGTCACCGCCACGCCGAGTCCGTCGACCTCGACGCCGCCGAGGATCCGGTGGTCGACCCAGAGGACCGCGCCGACGCCGAGAAGGACGTACCCCGGCACGTTCGCCCGCGGGAACTCGTCGCGCCAGCACCGCGCGAACAGCGAGACGGTCTGCCGAAGCGACCACGGACCGTCCGGGTCGAGCAGCCGGGCGCGGTGCACCGCGTGCGCGGCGGCCACCGAGGGGAAGAATCCGGTGACCACCGCGCCGCGCAGCGTGAAGAGCAGCATCGCCGCCGAGACGACCAGCACGAGCAGCACGACCCGGCAGGCCGCCTCGTAGCGCTCGGCGAGCGACGCCATCAGCCCTTCACCGCCCCGACCAGCACGCCCTTGTCGAAGTAGCGCTGCAGGAACGGGTAGAGCACGAGCAGCGGCAGCGTCGAGACGATGATCACGCCGTACTTGATCTGGTCCGCGGTCTCCTGCAGCTGCTGCGCGGACTGACCGCCGCTGCCGCCCTGCCCCGCGACCGACTGGTTCGCGAGCAGGATGCTCTGGAGCACGTTCTGCAGCGGCAGGAGCGAGGCGTCGCGGACGAAGACCAGGCCCGTGAAGTAGTCGTTCCAGTGCCCGACGAAGTAGTACAGCCCGATCACGGCGATGATCGCGGCGGAGAGCGGGAGCACGATCCGCAGGAAGAAGCCGAGGTAGGTCACCCCGTCGATGCGGGCCGCGTCGTGCAGCTCCTCGGGGATCGAGGTCTCGAAGAACGACCGGGCGATGATCAGATTGAACACGCTGAGGGCGCCCGGGAGCACGAACACCCACATCGAGTTCAGCAGCCCGAGATCGCGGTAGAGCAGGTAGTTCGGGATCAGTCCGCCGGAGAAGAACAGCGTCACCGCGAACACCAGCAGCAGCACCCGCCGCGGCCGGAACTCGGGCCGGGAGAGCGCGAACGCCGCCGGGATCGTGACGAGCAGGTTCAGCGCCGTCCCGAGGACGGCGTAGACGACGGAGTTCCGGTAGCCGTTCCAGATCCGCTCGTCCTGCAGCAGCCGCTCGTAGCCCGAGAGCCGGAACCCCTCCGGGATCAGCGTGAGCCGCCCCGAGGAGACCGCGCCCGGATCGGAGAACGACGCCACCACGATGAACCAGAGCGGGTAGAGCACGGCGAGCACGACGATCGCGATCAGGAGGCCGGCGACGGCGTCGATCACCCGGTCGAGCGGCCGCTTCGGCACCGTCCGGCGCCGTCGGCGCGGCAGAAGGGGTGCGCCGCCGCCGGTCCGGGCGTCGGCGACGGCGATGCCGCGGGTGTCCGGTGCAGGCGTCATGGACGTCCTCTCCCTCGGGGTCCAGGGGTCCCAGCGGCGGCTCGGCCCTCCGCGCTCCGACGACCCTCCGCGCTCGGAAGACCCTCCGCGCTCAGAAGACACTGGAACCCGTGGCGCGCTTGGCGAGCTGGTTGGCCACGATCAGCAGGGTGAAGTTGATCACCGTGTTGAAGAGGCCGATGGCGGTGGAGTACGAGAACTGGTTGCTGAGGATGCCGATCTTGTAGGTGTAGGTCGCGATGACCTCCGCGGAGGACAGATTGAGCGAGTTCTGCATCAGGTAGACCTTCTCGAAGCCGACGCTCAGCACCGACCCCATGTTGAGGATGAGCAGGATGGCTGCGGTCGGCAGGATCGTCGGGATGTCGACGTAGCGGATGAGCCGGAGCCGCCCGGCGCCGTCGATCTTCGCGGCCTCGTAGAGCGAGGTGTCGACGGTCGAGAGCGCGGCGAGGTAGATGATCGCGTTCCAGCCGCAGTGCTGCCAGACCTCGCTCACCCAGTAGATCGCCGAGAAGGCGTCCGGCTCGGCGAGGAGGTTCTGACCCGGCAGGAACCGGCCGAGGAGCCCGTTCTCGGGCCGCAGGAAGATGTTGATCATCGCGACGATCACCACGACCGAGATGAAGTGCGGCATGTAGGTGATCGTCTGCACGAAGCTCTTGAGGCGGCCGGCGCTGATCTGGTTGATCAGCAGCGCCAGCACGATCGGCGCGACGAATCCCATCGCGAGCGTCCAGAGGCTGATCTGCACGGTGTTCAGCACGATCGTCGAGAACAGCGGCGACTCGAAGAACTGCACGAAGTAGTCGAGGCCGACCCACTCGCCCCCGCTCAGCCCGCGCGCGGGGACGTAGGTCCGGAAGGCGAGCTGGAGCCCGTAGAGCGGCACGTAGGCGAAGACGGCGGTGAAGACCAGCGCCGGCAGCACCATCAGCCAGAGCTGCCACTGGTTCCGCACACTGCGGAGCGCGCGCAGCGGCCGGGGCGGGACCGGGACCGGGAGTGTCGCCCCCGCGGCCGGGGCGACGGGTGCTCCGGCCGCGGACGCGTCGAGAGCCGTCCGCGTCATGACGCCGCGGTCGCGAGGTCGTAGGCCTTCTGCCAGAGCTCGACGTTCTGCACGAGGCCGACCGACTCGAGCTGGGCGACGTACTCGTCCCACTCCTCGTCGACTCCGCCCTCCGCGATCCACTGCGACGTCTTCTGCAGCGCGTAGTTGAGCACGGCGGTGTCGTTGTTGGCGGCGGTGATCGCGTCCTCGGCGGACAGCCGGACGTAGTCGGGCATCAGGTCGCGCACGTGGTCGTAGTGCGAGTACTGCTCGGTGTAGACGTCGTCCACCTCGCGGAGATCGTCCCGGTTCCAGTCGCCGTTCAGGGTGACGGAGTCGGGGATCCAGCCGGCCAGGCGGTCGGCGAGCGCGGGGTCGCGACCGTCCGCGACGGCGGCCCGGTACGCCTCGGTGACCGAGTACGTGCCGTCGCCGTCGTCGGTGACGAACTCGGGGATCGATCCGGTGAACTGCTGGATCGAGTACTTCTCGCTGTAGAGGGCGTCGACCACCTTCCACACGCACTCGTCGCCCGCGGCGGCCGCCGAGACGGCGAGCTTCCCGCCCTCGAACTCGTTGTCCGAGCCGTCCCAGACCACGTCCTCGGCGGACATGCTCGCGGAGGCGGCGGGAGCGGGCATCGCCACGTACTGGTCGCGGAGATCACCGAAGTCGGCGAGCGACCAGCCGAAGATCAGGCCGATCTGCGCGGTCTCCCCGTCCCCCGCCTGAGCGGCGTAGTACGCCGAATCGTCCTTGGTGAGCGCGTCGGCCGGGATCAGGCCGGCCGCGAGCAGCTCGTGCAGGTACGCGACCACCCGGCGGTACTCGTCCGAGACGAGGAAGTTGGCGACCCGTCCGTCGGAGACGTGGATCCCCTGCGCCGACGGACCCTTGTTGAACGAGGTCGCGATGCCGGTGGAGTTCAGCAGCAGGAACGGGCTGTACCAGCCGAAGCCGGCCGTCTCGAGGCGGCGGACGTTGAACGGGACCTCGTCCGCCTGCCCGTTGCCGTTCGGGTCCTGCGTCTTGAACGCCTGCAGCACCGTCGTCAGCTCGTCCCAGGTCCGCGGGACCTCGAGGCCGAGGGTGTCGAGCCAGGCCCGGTTGATCATCATGTGCTGGCCGGAGCCGCGGTAGCCGCTGCCGCGGGACGAGGAGAGCGAGTGGATCTCGCCCTTCTCGTTCTCGACCAGCCGGCGCGCCTCGGGCTTCTCCTCGAAGAACCGCCGCACGTTCGGCAGGTCGTCCAGGTGCGGCGCGATGTCCTCGAAGAGGCCCGGGTACTGCACCGCGTCGTTCGCGCCGACCGCGCGGAGCGCGATGTCCGGCACGTCCCCCGCGGCGAGCGAGGGGTTCTTCTGCTGGGTCCACGCGGTGTCGTCGATCGTGTTCCAGTTCACCGTGCAGCCGGTCTCGGCCGCGAGCGCCGCCGCCCAGGGGGTCTCGCCGACCGGCACCTGCGCCGTGCTCTGCGCGACGAGGACGTCGACGGCGCCGTCGTCGGCGGCCGGACCGCTGTCCGTGCAGGCCGTCAGGCCCGCCGTCAGCGAGAGCGCGGTCGCTCCGGCGAGCGATCGCCGGAGCAGGGTGTTCGAGACGAGGGGCATGGTGTTCTTCTCCATCGAAGGGTGAGCGGGGCAGCGGAGCGCGGTGACCGTGACCGTTCACGTGAACGGTCACGGACCGCGAGTGCCCACACGCTAAGCTGGCGGCCGTCGACCTGTCAAGGCAGCTGTCGCCGAAGACGCGAGGCGCTGTCGCCACATGCGTGTTGCCAGACGAGACTGAGAAAGAGAGGGCCGCCGTGGACCGCTCCGGCGAACCGCCGATGCCCCCTCGTCCGCCGAGAGACCAGCCGGGTCGCCGCGCCACCATCCGCGACGTCGCCCGGGAGGCCGGCGTCTCGCGGCAGACCGTGACGCGCGCGATGAACGGCATGTCCGAGATCAGCGCCGCGACCCGCGAGCGGGTGCTCGCGGTGAGCGAGGCCCTCGGCTACGTCCCCAGCCGGTTCGCCGCCAACATGGCCCGGCAGAAGAGCATCGCGGTCGGCCTCGTGATCACCTCGCTGCGGAACCCGTACTACACCGACCTCGCCGCCGACCTGCTGGAGGAGTTCGCCGCACGCGGCTGGCAGGTCGTCGTCGTCGCCGAGACGAACGAGTCCGAGGAGCAGATCGTGGCGGACCTGGCCACCCAGGTCGACGTCATCGTCGGCTATCTCGCCCGGGAGAGCCTGGAGTCGATCCGCCGGGCGGCGCGCGGGGTGCCGGTCCTGCTGATCGAGCGCGACGACGAGCTGCCCGGCGTGCACGCCATCGCCGTGGACTTCGCACCCGGGATGCGCGCGCTGGTCGACGGGCTGCGCGAGCGCGGGGCGCGCACCATCGGGATGCTCGACCACGCCGAGCCGGACGAGTACGCCCCGAGCGCGCGCCGGCTGCGGTTCGAGGAGTGCCTCGCGCCCGGCGAGGCCGCGCTCGTCGCGACCGGCGGCGAGACCATCGCGGGCGGAGCCGACGCCTTCGGCGAGCTGCTGGCCGCGCACCCCGAGGTCGACGCCGTCATCGCGTTCAACGACATGATGGCGCTCGGCGCCCTGCAGCGGGCGAGCCGCCTCGGGCTCGAGGTGCCGCGCGACGTCCGCATCGCGGGGATCGACGGCCTGAGCCTGGGCGCGGCGATGCTCCCGAGCCTGACCTCGCTCACCATCGACCGCGCGCTGATCGCCCGGGCGGCGGCGCTCCGGCTGGCGGAGCTGCTGTCCCCCGGCGGCGCGGGCGGTGCGGGTGCCGCGGGTCCGATGACGGTCGTCACGCCGTGGCCGGAGTGGCGGGACAGCGCATGAGGATCACCGCCCCGGCCCCCCGCTGGCACCGGCCGCGGGAGCGCGCCCTAGCCGACGGCCGTCGGCCGGTCAACGCGGTCATCCCGATCCGCTCCGCTCCGTACGCTGAGGATTCGGGCCGAGAGGCCCCACGAGACGGGGGAACCATGCTGCAGGTGACGGTGTCCGAGCGGACGTACCTCCTCGCCGCGGACGCGACGATGGAGCGGACGAAGCAGGACGTGCTCGAGGCGATGCGCACCGCCCCGGCCTTCCTGTCCCTCACGACGGTGCTCGGCGGGCGGGTCGAGGTGCTGCTGACCGCAGCCAGCTCGGTCGTGCTCGAGCTGCACGACGAGGCCCCGCTCCCGACAGCCCCGCACGGCGACGCGGCGCCGGACTACGACGACCTCTACGGCGTCGACTACCTCTGACCCGCCGCGGCGCCCGGCCCGGTGCGACCGGCCCCGAGGGCGTGTCGGAGGTCGGTCGTAGACTGACCACCCCATGCGAAGACACAGCCTGACCCCGCGTCCCGACTGGCGAGCCCGCTGCGACGAGGTCGGCTTCAGCTTCTACGACCTCCCCTCGGAGGGCGGCCGGCCCTACTGGAACGAGTCGGCGGCCTACGGCTTCTCGCTCGCCGAGATCGAGCTGCTCGAGACGGCGACCCAGGAGCTCTTCGACCGCTGCATGGACGCCTGCGAGCACGTCGTCCGCACCGGCCGCCTCGCGGAGTTCGGCATCCCGGAGCGCTTCCACGAGCTGGTCCGCACCTCCTGGGACGAGGACGACCCCACGGTCTACGGGCGGTTCGACCTCGCCTACGACGGCGAGGGCACGGTGAAGCTCCTCGAGTTCAACGCCGACACCCCGACCTCGCTGGTCGAGACGGCCGCCGCGCAGTGGCAGTGGCTGGAGGAGACGCGCGGCCCCGAGGCCGACCAGTTCAACGGCCTGCACGAGCAGCTCGTCGAGCAGTGGCGGCACCTCCGCGTCGACCGCTGGCAGCTGGAGGAGGGCGCGCGGCTGCACCTCGCCTCGCTGCACGACTCCGGCGACGGCGAGCTGATCGTCGAGGACGCGGACACCGTCGCCTACATGGCCGAGACCGCGGCGCAGGCGGGCTTCGACCCGAAGCTGATCTTCGTGGAGGACATCCGCTACGAGCTCGACGGCGCCGGCTTCCTCGACGCCGACGGCGAGCCGATCCGGCGAATCTTCAAGCTCTACCCCTGGGAGTGGATGCTCGGCGAGCAGTTCGGCGGGCTCCTGCTCGACCGGCGCGAGCGCACCCGCTGGGTGGAGCCGGCCTGGAAGCTGCTGCTCAGCAACAAGCAGCTGCTCGTGGTGCTCTGGGAGCTGTTCCCGGGCCACCCGAACCTGCTCCCGGCCTCCGTCGAGCCGCTCGTCGGCACGGCGCAGGTGCGCAAGCCCAGGCTCGGCCGGGAGGGCGCGAACGTGACGATCCTCGACGCGGACGGCGCGGTCGTCGCGGAGAACGGCGGCGCCTACGGCGAGGAGGGCTTCGTGCACCAGGCCCGGGCCGACCTCGCCCGGATCGACGGCCGGACGGTCGTGATCGGCAGCTGGATCGTCGGCGAGACGCCGGCCGGCATCGACGTGCGCGAGACCGGCGGACCGATCACCGGGGACCTCGCGGAGTTCGTGCCGCACTTCATCGAGGAGGGCCGGACCCCCCGCGACGAGCCCGTCTTCGGCCGACCCGAGCAGGGCGGCCCCGAGCACGGCCGACCCCAGGACACGCGACCCCAGGACGCGCGGGAGAACCGCCCGCAGGACGAGGAGACCCGATGACCACCCCCGACGACCGTCCCGAGAACCGTCCCGAGAACCGACCCCAGGACGCTCCGCAGGACTCCCCCGCCGGCGACCCGGGCACCACCCGCACCCGCCGCCGCTCCGGCGACGTCGGCGTCAGCGGCATCGCCTCCAAGCGCCGCGGGCTCGTCATCGGCGGCGTGGTCGCCGTCGGCGTGCTCGGGCTCGCGGTCGCGCTGAACTCCGCGAACCCCTCGACCGACGGCGTGGTCACCACCGGCGCCGACGGCCAGGACTACGTCATCCCGGAGAACGCCGAGCGCCCGGTCTATGCCAGCCGCGAGGACTGCCTGGCGGACGTCCGGGAGCAGATCGCGCAGCTGCAGGCCCAGGGCGAGGAGGTCGGCGACGATCCCGAGCAGCTCTGCGAGGCGACCGACGAGTACCGCGGGCACTACGCCGGCGGCTTCTGGGTCGGCCCGCTGATCTTCGCGTCGTCGCGCTGGAACTCGACCCGCGCCACCAGCTGGGCGCCGGTCACCACCGGCGGCTTCGCGGCGCGCGGGGCGACCCAGCCCGACGTGGTGCAGAAGGCGCCGGCCGGAGCGGCTCCCGGCTCGAAGGCCACCCTCGCGGGCGGCTTCGGCGGCACGGGCAAGTCCGGCTTCGGCTCGCACGTCGGCGGCTGAGCGGCGCCCCCGAGGGGCTTCTCAGCGGCGGGCGTCGCGGAGCTTGTCCAGCGCGGCCCGCACGTCGCGCCGCACGTCCTTGTCCGGGTCGCGGACCATCGAGGTCAGCGTCTGCTCGACGCTCGCCGCGAACTCGCCCTTCGCGTCGCGCCCCGAGCCGATCCCGGCGACCGCGGCGGCGACGAGCGCCCGCGCACCGGCCGCGCGGACGCGCGCGTGCTCATCGGTGGTGAGCCGCGCCAGCTTCTTCTGCCCGCCGAGGACCCGCTCGGCGCAGACCCGGGCGCACATCTCGCGCACCCGCCAGGCCGGGTTGGCCAGCCCGGCGAGGACCGCGTCGGCCGCAGTGTCGTCCCAGACGTAGAGCAGGGCGCGCGCGCCCCACAGCTCCGGCCAGTACAGCGAGGGAGCACCCTGCAGGACGCCCGCCGCGTGCTCGCCGCCGACGGTGAGCAGGAAGGCCTCGCCCTCGTAGCCGCCGGTGAGCAGCGCGGCCGAGCGCAGGGCGACCGCGCGCTCGCCCTCGCGGGCGACCTGGGCGCGCAGGCGCTCCTCGAGCGGATCGGTGAGGGTGACGGAGGGTTCGCTGTCGGATGCCATAGGGCCACCAGCGTAGTCGCGGCGCCGTCGTCCCCGGCGAGGGGGATGCGGCGGCCCGGTCGGCGTCGCTAGCGTGCAGGGATGTCACGAATCACGCGCCACGGCGCTCCCGCGCGCCTCGGCGCCACCACCACCGCCGCCGCTGCCCTCCTCGTCCTCCTGGCCGGCTGCTCCTCCCCCGCCGGCACCGACTCCGGCAGCGACGCCGACACCATCGACACGGCCGCCGCGACCGGCGACACGATCACCGGCGACGGCTACTCCTACTCCGTGCCCGAGGGCTGGGGCACCCCCGACGCCGACCCCGCGAGCATGGGCGCGGACACCCTCGCCGCCGACCTCACCGACACCGACGGCTTCGCCGACAACGTGAACGTCGTCCTCAGCCCCGCCGGCGAGGTCTCCGCCGAGCAGGTCGAGGACGCCGGGGTCACCGAGCTCGAGAACGCCGGGGCGACCGACGTCGAGGCGAACGACCGCGTCGTCGTCGCCGGAGCCGAGTCCGCGCACCTCAGCGCGAACCTCAGCGCGTCGGGCACCAGCTACGCCGTCGAGCAGTACTACGTCACCGACGAGGGCCAGACCTACGTCGTCACCTTCTCGTTCAGCCCCACCGTGGACGACGACCAGCGCGAGGCCGTCGCCGAGTCGGTGCTCGCCTCCTGGGCCTGGGCCTGATCCTGACGTGAGCCTGCTCCGGCCGCCGCCTCAGCCGCGCGGCCGGAGCAGGAAGTCGACGTGCCCGAGCACGGACGCCGCGACGAGCGGCCGGCGTCCGACGACGGGCAGGATGATCGCCCCGAGGATCGAGAGCCCGAGCTCGTCGACCGGGGCGTCGGCCGGGAGCTGCCCCGCCTCGACCGCCTTCGCGAAGCGGTCCGAGAGCGTCTGGTCCACGCCGAACGCGCGGCCCAGCCGCTCCCCCACCGCGGCGTCCTCCGCACCGGCGGCGATCAGCGAGCGCACCAGCGACGCGCCGGGCTCACTGCCCGCGAGCTCCAGGATCGGCGCGAGCCACACCCCGAGGTCGCGGCGGAGGTCGCCGGTGTCCGGGAGCTGCACCTCGATCGCGACGAGCCGGCCCTCGATCATGCAGTCGGCGATCAGCGCGCCGCGGGAGGGCCACCAGCGGTAGACGGTCTGCTTGGAGACCCCGGCGTCCTTCGCGATGCCCTCCATCGTGAGGTGGTCCCAGCCCCGCTGCAGGAACAGCCGAGCGGTCGCCTCGAGGACCGACTCGCGTGCCGCGGCGCTGCGAACCGGTCCGCTCCGGTGCTCCGTCATGCGACGAGCGTACAGCGGCTCTAGACGAGACGTACCGTATGATCTAGCGACCGCCGCCCCCGCTCACGCCTGACCTTCTCTCGATCGGACACACCCTTGGCCTCCCTGCTGTTCCGTCTGGGCACCTTCGCCGCTCGCCGCGCCTGGGCGGTGATCGTCGCCTGGGTCGTGATCCTCGGCGTCGCGGTCGGCGCCTTCCTCGCGGTCGGCGGCACGCTCACCAACAGCTTCGACATCCCGGGCACCGCGTCCGGTGCCGTGACCGACCAGCTGGCCGAGAAGCTGCCGGACACCGCCGGCGGCACCGGCACCGTCGTCTACCGCACGGCGGACGGCTCCGCGCTGACCGCGGAGCAGGAGTCGGCGATCTCCGCGCTGGCCGCCTCCGCCGAGGACCTCGAGGGCGTCGCCGCCGTCGTCGATCCGTTCGCCGCGCGCCAGTCTCAGCTCGACGGAGCACAGCAGCTCGCCGACGGCCGGGCGCAGCTCGAGGCCGGGCAGGAGCAGATCGACGCCGGGCAGGCGCAGCTCGACGCGGGCCAGGCCCAGCTCACGGCGGGCCAGCAGCAGCTGACCGCGACTCGCGAGCAGGCGGTCGCCGCCGGCGCGCCGGCGCAGCAGCTCGCCGCCCTCGACGCCCAGCAGGCGCAGCTCGACACCCAGCAGGCCGAGCTGACCGCGCAGCAGGCGGCGCTCGACGCCTCCCGCACGGAGCTCGAGGCCGGCGCGGCACCGCTCGACCAGGGCGAGGAGCTGCTCGCCCTCGCGGACGGCATCGGCGTCGTCTCGGCGGACGGCTCGACCGCCATCGTCAACGTCTCCTTCACCGAGCCGCGCCTGGAGCTCCCGGAGGAGGTCAAGCAGGGCGTCATCGACCACTTCGAGTCCGCACCGGTCGCCGGCGCCCACGTCACGTTCGCGACCGATCTCGCCCAGGGCGTCCCGCAGATCTTCGGCGTCGGCGAGGCGGTCGGCCTGGTCTTCGCCGGTGTCGTCCTGATCGTGATGCTGGGCTCGCTCGTCGCCGCCGCGCTCCCGATCGTCACCGCCCTGGTCGGCGTGGGCGTCGGCGTCACCGCCTCGCTCTCCTTCTCGGGCGTCATCGACATGGCCTCGGTCACCCCGGTGCTCGGCGTGATGCTCGGCCTCGCGGTCGGCATCGACTACTCCCTCTTCATCGTCAACCGGCACCGCAAGCAGCTGCTCTCGGGCGTCGAGGTCCGCGAGTCGATCGGCCTCGCCAACGGCACCTCCGGCACGGCCGTCGTCTTCGCCGGCACGACGGTCGTCGTCGCGCTGCTCGCCCTGAACGTCACCGGCATCCCGTTCCTCGGCCTGATGGGAACGGTCGGCGCGGTCTGCGTCGCGGTCGCCGTGCTGATCGCGGTCACGCTCGCCCCGGCGATCCTCGGCCTGCTCGGCACCCGGCTCCTGCGCCGGAAGGCCCGCTCGGCCGTCGTGCACCACGCGGCGGTGAAGACGGTCGCGCCGATGTCCACGCTGCGCGCGGTCCTCACCGTCGTCGGCACCGTCGCCGTGCTGCTCGTCATCGCGATCCCCGCGCTCTCGATGCGCCTCGGTCTGCCGGACGGAGCGAGCGAGCCCGAGGGCTCCACGAGCGCCCGCACCTTCGAGATCGTCGGCGACGAGTTCGGTGCCGGTGCGAACGGCCCGCTGCTCGTGACCGCGACGGTCCCCGGCGGGGTCGCCGACGACGCGCTGCTCGCCACCCGGGTCGACGTCGCCCGCACCATCGCCGAGCAGGACGACGTCGTCGCCGTGGCGCCCGTCGCCGCCTCCGACGACGGCACGCTGCTCGCCTTCCAGGTGCTGCCGACCGAGGGCCCGAACAGCGCCTCGACCGAGGCCCTCGTGCAAGACCTCCGCGCCCTGCCGCCGGTGGACGACGACGTCGTTCTCGGCGTCGCCGGCCAGGCGGCCACCAACATCGACATCTCCGAGGGGCTGAACGACGTCCTGCCGACCTACCTCGCGGTCGTCGTCGGCCTCTCGCTGCTGATCATGATCCTGGTGTTCCGCTCGCTGCTCGTGCCGCTGATCGCGACCGGCGGCTTCATCCTGTCGCTGTTCGCGACCTACGGGCTGATCGTCGCGGTCTTCCAGTTCGGCTGGGGCGCCGACCTGATCGGGCTGCACTCGACCGGGCCGATCCTGAGCTTCCTGCCGGTGATCCTGGTCGGCATCCTGTTCGGGCTGGCGATGGACTACCAGCTCTTCCTCGCCTCGGGGATGCGCGAGGCCTACGTGCACGGGGCGAACGCCCGGCTCGCCGTCGCCCAGGGCTTCCAGGCCGGCAAGGCGGTCGTGATCGCGGCGGCGCTGATCATGGTGGCGGTCTTCGGCGGCTTCATCTTCTCGGAGTCGACCATCATCCGCTCGATGGGCTTCGGCCTGGCCTTCGGCGTCCTGCTCGACGCGTTCGTCATCCGGATGCTGCTGATGCCGGCGCTGATGCACCTGCTCGGCCGCTCCGCCTGGTGGCTCCCCCGCTGGCTCGACCGGCTCCTGCCGGACGTCGACCTCGAGGGCGCCGCGCTCGAGCGGACCCACCCGCACCCGCACGCCTGAGCCCCGCGGCTAGATTGGCGGGATGACTGCCGCTCCGGACTCCCGCGCCTGGCGGCGGTCGCCCGCCACGCCCGACCAGCGCCGCGCCGACGTCGCGACCGCCGCCGTGCTCTTCGGCGCCGCCGTGCTCTCGCTGGTGCTCGGCCGCGCGATCGGGCTGTTCACCGATCCCGCGTCGCCCGCGCTGAGCGCCGCGGTGCTCGCCGTCGTCGTCCTCCCGCTCGCGTTCCGGCGGACGGCGCCCGTCGCGGTCCTCGCCGTCATCGGGGCCGCGTTCCTGCTGGTCGGCGAGCTGAAGGTGCCCGAGCTGACGATCAGCAACATCGCGCTGTTCATGGCGCTGTACAGCGTCGGCGCCTGGGAGCAGAACCGGACGCGGGCGGGCTGGGCGCGCGGCGTGCTGGTCGCCGTGATGGCGGTCTGGCTGCTGATCACCTTCTTCCGCGCGAGCACGCAGGACCTCGACTTCGAGGGTGCCGGCATCGGCGCGCTCACTCCGATCGCGGCCTACATGCTCCAGCAGATCCTGATCAACGTCCTCTACTTCGCCGGCGCCTGGTGGTTCGGCGACCACGCCTGGGCCTCGGCCCGCCAGCGCGCTCTGACCGACCTGCGCACCCGGCAGCTCGAGGAGGAGCAGTCGACCGTCGCCCGCCAGGCGATCACCATCGAGCGACTGCGGATCGCCCGGGAGCTGCACGACGCCGTCGCGCACCACGTCTCGCTGATGGGGGTCCAGGCCGGAGCGGCGCGGATGCTCGTCGACGCCGACCCCGCGAAGGCGCACGAGCAGCTCCAGGCGCTGGAGGGCACCTCCCGCGCGGCGGTCGGCGAGCTCTACCAGCTGCTCGGCACCCTCCGCGACGAGGAGTCCGCGCTCGACCCGGTCACGGCCTCACTCGATCTGAGCGGAGTGCCGGCGCTGGTCCGCGACGCCGAGTCCTCCGGCCTGCGCGTCTCGCTGGAGGTGGTCGGCGAGCCCGTCGAGCTCCCCGCGCTGGTGGGTCTGAACCTCTACCGCATCGCGCAGGAGTCGCTGACGAACGTCCTCAAGCACGCCGGACCCGGCACCCGGGCGCGCGTCCACCTGCGCTACCAGGGCGAGTCGGTGGAGCTCGAGATCGCGGACGACGGCCTCGGGCGACCGGGTCCGCGCCCGCGCGGTGGCGGGCTCGGCCTGCTCGGGATGCGCGAGCGCGCGGCGACCCTCGACGGCACGGTGGAGGCGGGGCCGCGGGCCGGCTCCGGCTGGGTCGTCCGCGTCGCCGTGCCCCTGGCGGTCCGGGCATGAGCGGCGGTGCGGGCATGAGCGGCACTGCGGGCGGCGTGCGCGTCGTCCTCGTCGACGACCACGCACTGATGCGGCAGGGCATCCGCACGATCCTCTCGCTGCAGGCCGGCATCGAGGTCGTGGGTGAGGCGTCCAGCGGCGAGGAGGCCGTCGAGGTCGTGGCGCGCACCCGGCCCGACGTCGTCTGCATGGACGTGGAGATGCCCGGCATCGGCGGGCTCGAGGCGACCCGGCGGATCCTCGCGGAGCCCGGAGCGACGGTCCAGGTGCTCGTGCTGACCACCTTCGAGCGCGAGGACTACCTGCTGGCGGCGCTCGAAGCCGGCGCCAGCGGCTTCCTGCTCAAGAACTCGCCGCCGGAGCGCCTCGTCGCGGGCGTCCGCGCGATCGCCGCCGGCGACGCCCTGCTCGCGCCCGAGCTGACCCGCGCGGTGATCGAGCGCGCCGTCGCCCGCGAGCGGGAGCGCACGCCGCTCGCGGAGCCGCCCGCGGGGCACAGCGCGCAGCCCGGCACCGCGCCCGAGAACCTGACCGCCCGCGAGACCGAGGTGCTCCGCCTGCTCGCGCAGGGCCTCTCCAACGACGAGATCGCCGAGCTGCTGGTCGTCGGCCGCGCGACGGTGAAGACGCACGTGTCGAACGTGCTCGCCAAGCTCTCGCTCCGCGACCGCGTCCAGGCCGTGGCCTTCGCCTACCGCTCCGGCCTGGTCGACCCGCGGCGGACTTCGGAGGCTCCTCCGTCCTGAGGTGGAGACCGCCGTTCACCCCCGCGCCGGAGGTGCCGGAGACGCGCCCTCCGTAGCGTGGAGGGGTCAGTCGGATCCGAGGAGGTCGCATGCTCAGCGTGCAGAACATCAGTCGCAGTTTCGGGACGCACCGCGCCGTCGACGACGTCAGCTTCGATGTCGGTCGGGGCCGGCTCACCGGCTTCGTCGGCGGGAACGGCGCCGGGAAGACCACGACCATGCGGATGATCCTGGGCGTCCTCCGGCCGGACTCCGGCGAGGTGACCCTGGACGGCACGCCGGTCGGCCAGGCCGCGCTGCACGGCTTCGGCTACATGCCCGAGGAGCGCGGCCTCTACCCGAAGATGGAGATCGGCGAGCAGCTCGCCTACCTCGCCCGGCTGCACGGCATCGACAAGGCCACCGCCGTCCAGCGGGCGGACGATCTGCTCGAGCGCCTCGGCCTGATCGAGCGCCGCCGCGACAAGCTCGAGGCGCTCTCGCTCGGCAACCAGCAGCGCGTGCAGGTGGCGGCCGCCCTCGTGCACGACCCGGACGTCCTGATCATGGACGAGCCGTTCTCCGGCCTCGACCCGCTCGCCGTCGACGACGTCGTCACGGTGATCGCCGAGCACGCGGCCCGGGGCATCCCGGTGCTGTTCTCCTCCCACCAGCTGGACGTGGTCGAGCGGCTCTGCGACGACCTGGTGATCATCGCGGGCGGCCAGGTGAAGGCCGCGGGCGAGCGCGAGGCGCTGCGCGAGCAGTACTCCGGCGACCGCTGGGCGCTCGAGACGGACGGCGACGCGGGCTGGGTCCGCGGGGTCCTCGGCGTCGAGGTCGCGGAGCTGGCCGGGACGTCGGTGCTCTTCCACGCGGACCGGGCGGCTGCCGACGCCGTGCTGCGTTCCGCCGTCGAGCGCGGCATCGTGGCGTCGTTCCGGCCGGTGCGGCCGACCCTCGGGGAGATCTTCCGGGACATCGTGGTGAGCGCGCCTGCGGGCGCCGAGAAGAAGACGGAGGCGGTCCGATGACGACGAGCAGCACGAGGAGCGCGAGCGGTACCGGCGCCCAGGACGGCCGGCTGAGCACCTGGGGCGCGACGCTCCTGGTCGCCGAGCGCGAGATCCTCTCCCAGGTCCGGTCGAAGGCGTTCCTGGTCTCGACGGTCATCACGCTCGTGCTGGTCATCGGCGGCATCGTGCTCGGGAACGTGCTGAGCAGCCGCACCGCCGACGCGACCCCCGTCGCGGTCGTCGGCTCCGCGGGGTCCTCCCTGGCCGCCGCCGACGCCCTCGACGTCACCGAGGTCGGCAGTGTCGCGGAGGCGGAGGAGCTGGTGCGAGCCGGCGACGTCGACGCCGCGCTCGTCCCGAGCGACGACGCGGTCGGCTTCTCCGTGCTCGCCCTCGACGAGGCGCCGGAGGGCCTGGTCGCGGCGCTCTCCGTCAGCCCGGCGGTCGAGCTGCTCGAGCCCTCCGAGACTCCCTCCGGCCTGCGCACGCTGATCGGCCTGGCGTTCGGCCTGGTGTTCATGCTCGCCGTGCTCGGCTCGGGTGCGACCATCATGCAGAACACGGTGCAGGAGAAGCAGTCGCGCATCGTCGAGATCCTGCTCGCCGCGGTGCCCGCCCGGGCGCTGCTGGCCGGCAAGATCCTCGGCAATTCGGTGATCGGCGTCGGCACGGCCGCCGCGATCGCCGCCGCGTCCGCCCTCGGGCTGGCGATCACAGGGCAGACCGAGCTGCTCGACCTGCTCTCGGCGCCGCTGATCTGGTTCGTCGTGTTCTTCGTCTTCGGCTTCGTTCTGGTCGCGAGCGTCTTCGCGGCCGGCGCCGCGCTCGTCTCCCGCCAGGAGGACACCGGCTCGGTGATGACCCCCGCGATGATGCTCGTGATGGTGCCGTACTTCGGCGTCGTCATCTTCGGCGACAACCCGCTGGTGATGACGATCCTGTCCTACGTGCCCTTCAGCGCCCCGGTCGCGATGCCGGTCCGGCTCTTCTTCGGCGAGGCGGAGTGGTATGAGCCGCTGGTCTCGCTCGGCCTCCTCGTCGTCGCCACCGCCGCCGTGATGGCCGTCGCGAGCCGCATCTACACCAACTCGCTGCTGCGGATGGGCTCCCGCGTCCGCCTCCGCGACGCCCTGACCGCGAGCTGACCCGCGGCCTGCGCTGCGGACGACGGCGGGCGCCCCTGCCTGCCGATCGACGTCCCAGCGCCAGGTTCACCGCATCGCGCCAGCGATTCGGCGGATCCGGACAGGTGAGCGAGCATTGCGGCATCCGTCCGGTGTCGGCGAGCCGAGGGCTCGCGGCACGACGGGTCGCGAGGAGCCGTGCGACCGGAGGGAGATCTCATGTCCGGCAGTCGTTCGGACGGTCCGGGAGTCACCCGCCGCGCCGCGATCGCGATGGTCTGCACGGCGCCCGTCCTCGCCGCGGCGGTCGGCGCCCCCGGGTCCGCCGCAACCGCTCCGCGACCACTCGAGGCCGGACCGTACGTCGGTCTCTTCCTGGACTCCCTGTCCTCGGGGAACTTCATCGTCGAGCTCCGGGCAGCGTGCAGCGGGGAGTCCGGAGCACCGGTCGAGCTCCTCAGCGACGCCCGGATGGACGTGACCGCCGAGCACGACGTCGAGCACTGGTCGGAGTGGCTCGTCGTCGACCGCCCGCGCTCCGCCCACCTCGTGGTCCCGGCCGGGAGCTACCGGAGCCGCGGCACCTACACGGACCGCGACGGGCGGGTGATGCAGGTCGCGCCCCTCGGCCCGGGACGGATGTACTGCGCGCTGACGCCGGTTCCCCCGGGCGGCTTCCGCGTCACGGCCACCGTGACGCGAGGCCCGGGCACGCCCGAGACGAAGGGCGAGGCCCCCGCGTTCCTCGGCCTCCCGTCCCGGACGCTCCTCGTCGACGTCTGAGAGCGGTGCCGGCGGGTCTCCTTCGAACGGTACCTCGTACGTATGAGGAAGGCGTGTTGATCGAGTAGCCCGCGCACCGGACGTATCGAGATCCACCCTGCCGGCGACGGCGGGTCTCGATACGCCCCTGCGGGGCTACTCGACCAGCATGAAGCTCACACGCCCGTGCGAGGCTGCTCGACCAGCAGGCAGCGCGGTCGTCACCAGCCCTCGGGGCCCGCGCTTCCGGCCTCGTACTCGTCGAGCGGGGTGCCGCCCTCGGCCCAGTGCGAGAGCACCGGGGTGATGATGCGCCAGCACTGCTCGGCGACGGCGCCCGGCACCGACAGCAGGGTGTCGCCCTGGAGGATGCCGGCGAGCACCTGCGCGTAGGGGTCGAGCGTGGCGGCGCCGGGCTGCGCCTGGAGCGTCGTGCGCTCGAGGTCGGTCAGGTCGTCGGCGCTGTTCACCAGCAGGTCGAGGCTGACGTCGCCGCCCTTGAGCGACATCCGCAGGACGGTGCCCGCGCCGTCGTCGGCGCCGGCCAGGCCGCGCGGCGGCGTCGCGGCGCGGAAGTGCACCGCGACCTCGTGGCGCGGGTCGCCGATCGCCTTGCCGGAGCGGAGCACGAACGGCACCCCGGCCCAGCGAGGCGTGTCGACCTGGAGCAGCAGCTGTGCGAGCGTCTCGGTGCCGGCCTCCGGATCGACGTCGGGCTCGTCGACGTAGGAGGGGAAGAACCGGCCGTCGACCCGGCCCTCGGTGTAGCGGGCGCGGCGGGCGGTGGCGGGGTCGTCCCGCCAGAGGCGGACGGCGCCGAGCGCCTCGGCCATCCGCTCGTGCACGTCCTCGGGCGAGACCTCCTCGGGGCGCTCCATCGTGGTGAGCGCGAGCACCATCAGCAGGTGGCTCTGCAGCATGTCGCGCAGGGCGCCGGTGCCGTCGTAGAAGGCGGCGCGCCCCTCGATCCCGAGCGTCTCGTCGTAGACGATCTCGATCTTCTCGATCTGCTCGGCGCTCCAGCTCGCCTCGAGCAGCCGGTTGCCGAAGCGCAGTCCGAGCATGCCCATCACAGTGGCGTTGCCGAGGAAGTGGTCGATGCGCCAGAACCGGTCCTCGGAGATCACGGGCGCGAAGGCGGCGTTCAGCGCGATCGCGTCGTCGAGGTCCTCGCCGAACGGCTTCTCGATCGCGACGACGAGGTCCTCCGGGAGGTCCAGCTTCGAGAGCGAGTCGGCGACCTTGTGGCCCATCGCCGGCGGCAGCGCGACGTAGAGCACGGGCGTCGTCGGGCAGGCGTCGAGCAGGGCCTTCAGCTGCTCCGGGTCGGAGGCGTCGGTGGCGACGAAGCGGGCGCGCGCGGCGAGGTCGTCGACGGTGTGCGCCGCGATCCCGGCCGCCTCGAGACTGCGGCGGACGAGCCCCTGCCACTCGTCGTCGGTCTGCGGGGTGCGGGCGGCGCCGATCAGGGTCAGCTCGGAGTCGCGGGCGAGCTCCGCGACGCGGCCGAGCCCCGGCAGGAGCAGCCGCTCGGTGAGATCGCCGCCCGCGCCGAGGATCGCGATGGTGCGGCGGGTGCTCTCGAGAGCGGTGGCCTCGGGGATGCCGATCGGGTCGGTCATGGTGTCTCCTCCTGTGCGGGGTGCGGGTCGGGGTGCGGGGCGTCGGGAGACGTCGTCACGGCTCACGCCTCGGGGATCGTGCGCTCGAACAGCGCCGGCCGCTCCACGTCGGGGTCGGGCCCGCTGCGGACGCCGGTGTCGAGGGCGTCGATCCGGGCGAGCTCGTCGTCGGAGAGCTCGAAGTCGAAGACGTCGATGTTCGCCGCGATCCGCTCGGGGTTCGTCGACTTGGGGATCGCGGAGCGGCCCTGCTGCAGGTGCCAGCGCAGCATCACCTGCGCCGGGCTCTTGCCGTGCTCGGTCGCGATGGCGCCGATCGTCGCGTCGTCCATCACGCTGCGGCGCTCGTCGCCCCAGCCGGGGTAGAAGGTGATGCCGCCGATCGGCGACCAGGCCTGGGTGAGGATCCCGCGCTCGGCGTGCTCGCGGCGGAGGTCGGGCTGCGCGAAGTAGGGGTGCAGCTCGACCTGGTTGACAGCGGGGATGACGTCGACCTCGGCGAGGAGGCGCGCCAGGTGCGCGGGTGTGAAGTTGCTGACGCCGATCGCGCGCACGCCGCCGTCGGCGAGGAGCTTCTCCAGCGCCCGGTAGGCGGCGACGGTGGTGTCGAAGCGGGACGGGACGGGCTGGTGCAGGATCAGCAGGTCGAGCTGCTCGACGCCGAGCTTGCCGGTCGCCTTCTCGAACGCGTGCAGGGTCTCGTCGTAGCCGTAGTCGGTGACCCAGACCTTCGTCTCGACGAAGACCTCCGAGCGGTCCAGGCCCGAGCGACGGAGGCCCTCGCCGACCTCGCGCTCGTTGCCGTAGGCCGCGGCGGTGTCGATGTGGCGGTAGCCGGCCTCGAGGGCGGACTGCACGGCGGCGGTCGTCTCCTCGGGCGCGCTCTGGAAGACGCCGAGCCCGAGAGCGGGAAGGGTGACGCCGTTGTTGAGGGTGAGCTGCAGGGTCATGCCTCCACGCTAGGACGCGATCGCCGCCGGAGGGAGGGTCCCGCCACCCCCTCGACGGGAGCGCCGGAGTGTGCGCTGATGGAGGCGGTGCTCGACGACGTCCCTCCCCTTCCGGAGCGGAGCGCGCAGCCCTCATCAGGAAAGGCCGGGTCCGCCGTGCCCCTCAGCGTTCTGTTCCTCGGAGGAACGGGCATCATCAGCTCGGAGGGCGTCCGCCGCGCTCTCGCCGTCGGCCACGAGGTGACCGTCCTGAACCGCGGCCGGACCTCGATCCGCCCGCTGCCCGACGGCGTCCGGACGCTGACCGCCGACGTCCGCGATCCGGCCTCCGTGCGCGAGGCCCTCGGCGAGGAGCGCTTCGACGCGGTGATCGAGTTCGCCGCGTTCACCCCCGAGCACGTGCAGCAGGACATCGACCTGTTCGCCGGCCGCACCGGCCAGTACGTCTTCATCAGCTCCGCGTCGGCGTACCAGAAGCCGCCGGCGCGCGTGCCGGTGACGGAGTCGACGCCGCTGCGGAACCCGTACTGGAGCTACTCGCAGGACAAGATCGCCTGCGAGGACCTGCTGGTCGGCGAGTACCGGCGCACCGGCTTCCCGGTGACGATCGTCCGCCCCTCGCACACCTACGACCGCACCTCGCTCCCGGTCGACGGCGGCTGGACCGTCATCGACCGGATGCGGCGCGGACTCGAGGTGGTCGTGCCCGGCGACGGCACCTCGCTCTGGACCATCACCCACAGCCGCGACGTCGCCGTCGGCCTCGTGGGGCTGCTCGGCGCGCCGGCGGCGATCGGCGAGGCGTTCCACATCACCGGCGACGAGACGCCCACCTGGGACCGCATCCACCACGACCTCGCGGCCGCTGCCGGCACCGAGGCGCGGATCGTGCACGTCACCTCCGACGCGATCGCCGCCGCCGACCCGGAGCTGGGCGCGGGCATCGTCGGCGACAAGGCGCACTCGATGGTCTTCGACAACGCCAAGATCCGGAGCCTGGTGCCGCAGTTCTCGCCCGTCACCCGCTTCAGTGACGGCGCGCGCGAGATCGTCGAGTGGCACGACGCGGACCCGGCCCGCCGAACGGTCGACGAGCGGATGGACCGGCTCTTCGACGCGCTGATCGAGACCTACCGGCCGCGGGCGCTCTGAGGGCCGCCGGTCACGCTCTGAGGGCCGCCGGTCAGACGACCGCGATGATCAGGTAGTCGCTGGCCGGAGCGGCCGAGGTGCTCGACAGCTCCACGAGGCAGCTGACGATGTAGCCCGACGCGTGGACGCTGAACTGCGGCGGGACCGGAGACTCGCCGTCGCGGAGGCCGGTCGCGTCCGACCAGGCGAGGACGACGACGCCCGGCGTGCGGGAGCCGAGCGGCTCCACGACGACCCAGGGGCCCTCCTCCAGGACGAAGTCGGACAGCACGACGTCGCTGTCGCCCGTGTCGAACGTCACCCGGGCGACGATGTCGCGCACGGGCTCGCTGCCCTGCGAGGCCGAGACCACCGGGGTGAACTGGCCGGCGTAGAGGTCGCCGCCGCCGTTCGAGAGGCCGCCGGAGACACCGAGCGCGGCGCCGACCTCTCCGGAGGCCGCGGCGAGCGGGGCGGCGGAGGCGGCGAGGAGGACCGGGGCGCTCCACAGGGCGGCGGTCGTCGCGGTGCGGCGCGAGACGGGGCGGGGCGTGGTCATGGGGTCCTCTCGGCGGGTTCGGCGGTGCGGGGGACACCGGGCGTCACGCTAGCGCCCGCCGGTCGGCCCGGGGCCGGATCCAGCCGGGTTGTCCCCCGCACGGGGTCACCGCACGCGGTCGCCACGGGGACCGGCGCGCGGAAAGTTCACCCGGCTATGCATCTCCGTTCACCCACGGGAGAGGGAATCAGGAGTGTGCTGGGTGAGCCCCTTCTCAGGGGCCCTCACCCCAAGGAGTCCCCGACGTGACACGACTGCCCCGCTCCGCGCACCGCGGACGCACCGCACTGGCCCTCACGGCCGTCGCCCTGGTCGGCGCCGCCGCCCTGGCCGCCCCCGGCGCGGCCACCGCCATCGGCGCCGCCGACCTCGCCGCCACCGGTGGCGCCGCCCGCATCTCCCCGGTCGACGCCGACCTCTCCGACTCGCTGCGCGCGGCGGTGAAGGAGCAGGACGCGAAGAACGTCATCCTCCTCATCGGCGACGGCATGGGCGACTCCGAGATCACCGTCGCTCGCAACTACGCCTACGGCGCGGCCGGCCGCTTCCCCGGCATCGACGCCCTGCCGATCACCGGCCAGTACACGACGTACTCGCTCTACCGCGCCGACGACCCCGCGACCGGCGCCGTCAAGGGCGCCCCGGACTACGTGCCCGACTCCGCCGCGACCGGCAGCGCCTGGGCGACCGGCACCAAGACCTACGACAACGCGATCTCGGTCGACATCGACCAGGAGCGCAAGGACACCCTCCTCGAGATCGCGAAGGCGAACGGCCTGAAGACCGGCAACGTCACCACCGCCGAGATCCAGGACGCGACCCCGGCCGTGCAGGCCGCGCACGTCGACGCGCGCAGCTGCTACGGACCCGACAGCGCCAGCTGCGGGAACGACGCGCTCGAGAACGGCGGACTCGGCTCGATCAGCGAGCAGATCCTCGACACCCGCGCCGACCTCACCCTCGGCGGCGGCTCCGCCACGTTCGCGCAGACCGCGAAGGCGGGCGACTGGGCCGGGCAGACCCTGTTCCAGCAGGCCGACGCGCGCGGCTACCAGGTGCTCGGCGACGCGACGACGGCCGGTACAGCGGACCAGCTCGACGCGCTGACCGTCGCCGACCAGGACGCGCCGGTGCTCGGCCTGTTCAACTCCGGCAACCTGCCCGTGCGCTACGCGCCGACCCCCGCGACCGTCGGCGGCGCCGACGCCGCGCCGCAGACCTGCGTCGCGAATCCCTCGCGTCCCGCCGAGCAGCCCACCCTGCGCGCGATGACCGAGAAGGCGATCGACCTGCTCGACACCAGCGACGAGGGCTTCTTCCTCCAGGTCGAGGGCGCCAGCATCGACAAGCAGGACCACGCCGCGAACGCCTGCGGTCAGATCGGCGAGACCGTCGACCTCGACGAGGCCGTCCAGGCCGCGCTCGCGTTCGCCGAGGCGGACGGGAACACCCTCGTCATCGTCACCGCCGACCACGCCCACTCCAGCCAGATCGTCGACTCCACCCCGCCGACCTCGCTCAGCACCGCGCTGAAGACGGTCGACGGCAGCACGATGAAGGTGTCCTACGGCACGGCCGCCGAGGGCGGCTCGCAGCAGCACACCGGCACGCAGCTGCGCATCGCGGCCTACGGACCGGGCGCGGCCAACGTCGCCGGCCTCACCGACCAGACCGACACGTTCTTCACCATCGCGAACGCGCTCGGCCTCGACCGCGACATCCGGAACCTGAGCTTCGGCGCCACCGCCGAGCTCTCGGGCAGCACCTTCGCCCCCGGAGCCCGGATCACCCTGACGGCGGAGGGCTTCCGGGGCGACACGCAGCTCATCGGCTCCGCGCCGCTCTTCACCGAGCGCACGGCGACGCGCGACCTCAACGACGGCGCGCTGACCGCCACCGCGAAGGCCCCGACCACCCCCGGGGACTACAGCGTGACGGTCACCGGCGCGCAGTCGGGCAAGGCGATCACCCTCGCCTTCACCGTGAAGCGCTGATCCCCGGGCGCTGAGCCCCGGGCACTGATCGCCGGGCACTGATCCTCGGGCGCTGATCGCAGAAGGGCCGTCCCACCGGGGCGGCCCTTCCGCCGTCCCCGGCCCGCCCTCCCCCGTCTCGGAGGCGCGGAGTGCTGGCCCCTCGACCCGCCACCGGCCTAGGTTGGACGCACCTGCTCCGCCCGCACCGAGTTCCGATGGAGGAACCCCATGGCCACGATCCGCAGTCTCCGACGGGCGGCGCTCGCGCTGGTCGCCGTCGCCTCCCTCGGAGTGGCGGGCGCCGCACCGGCCGCCGCGCTCGACTGGCCCTTCCCCGGCGTCCCAGACCGCGGTCTCCCGTCGGCGCAGGAGCTCCGCGACGCCCTCGGCGGTCCGGTCGTCTCGCCGTCGACGTCGGTCGGCTACGGCGGCGCGGTCTCCTCGGTCGACGCGCTCGCGAGCCGGGTCGGCCTCGAGGTGCTCAAGCGCGGCGGCAACGCGGCCGACGCCGCCGTCGCGACGGCGTCGGCCCTCGGCGTCACCGAGCCGTACAGCGCCGGGATCGGCGGCGGCGGCTACTTCGTCTACTTCGATGCGAAGACCGGCGAGGTGAGCACCATCGACGGCCGCGAGACGGCACCGGCCGGCATCACCCCGGACGCGTTCCTCGACCCGGCGACCGGTGCGCCGTACCCGTTCAGCCCGCAGCTCGTCTCGTCCGGAGTCGCGGTCGGCGTCCCCGGCACCGTGGCGACCTGGGACGCCGCGGTCGACCGCTTCGGCACCCTCCCGCTCCCGGTCGTGCTGGCCCCGTCGATCGTGCTCGCGGCCAAGGGCTTCCCTGTCGACGAGACCTTCCGCAGCCAGACGCTCGACAACCTCGAGCGCTTCCAGCAGTTCCCCGACACCGCTGAGCTGTTCCTCCCCGGCGGCGACGCCCCGGCGGTCGGCAGCACCTTCCGCAACCCGGACCTCGCGAAGACCCTCGCCCGGATCGCCGCCCGCGGGCCGAGCGCGTTCTACGACGGACCGCTCGCGGCCGAGATCGCCGACACGGTGCAGAACCCGCGCCTCGCGGAGGGCTCGACCCTCCCCGCCCCGGCCGGCTCGATGACCGAGGACGACCTCGCCGGCTACTCGGTCGCCGAGCAGGCGCCCACGCACACCTCCTACCGCGGGCTCGACGTCTACGGCATGGCGCCCTCCTCCTCGGGCGGGATCGCGATCGGCGAGGCGCTGAACATCCTCGAGAACCACGACCTCGCCGCCGAGGACACCGGCAGCGCCCTGCACCTCTACCTCGAGGCGTCGGCCCGCGCCTTCGCCGACCGCGGCGCGTACGTCGGCGACCCGGCCTTCGTCGACGTGCCGACCGAGACGCTGCTCAGCCAGGAGTTCGCGGACTCCCGCGACTGCACCATCGACCCCGCGGCCGCCTCCACGCGGCCGGTCGCCCCGGGCGCGCTCGACGGCGTCGGCTGCGCGACCGCCCTCACCGCGGAGCAGCCGGACACCGAGAACGTCTCGACCACGCACCTCTCCGTCGTCGACAAGTGGGGCAACGCGGCGTCCTACACGCTGACGATCGAGCAGACCGGCGGCTCGGCGATGACCGTCCCCGGCCGCGGCTTCCTGCTCAACAACGAGCTGACCGACTTCTCCGCGACCCCCGTCGAGGGCGACCCGAACCGGATCGAGCCCGGCAAGCGCCCGCGCTCCTCGATGTCGCCGACGATCGTGCTCGAGGACGGCGCGGTGAAGTTCGTCGTCGGCTCGCCGGGCGGAGCGACGATCATCACGACCGTCCTGCAGACGCTGGTCAACCGCATCGACCTCGGCATGACCCTGCCGGAGGCGGTGGCCGCGCCGCGGGCGTCGCAGCGCAACACCGCGTCGACCTCCGCCGAGCCCGGCTTCATCGAGGCCTACGCCGACGACCTCGCGCCCTTCGGCCAGCAGCTGACGCCCTCCGGCGACACCTTCACCTCGGCCGCGCAGATCGGCGCGGTGGCCGCCATCGAGGTCGACCCCTCGGGCCTGATGACCGCCGCCGCCGAGCCCGTCCGCCGCGGCGGCGGCGTCGGCCTCGTCGTCACCCCGGAGAAGTGATGCGGGCGCCGTGCTGATCGAGCAGGCCGCGCAGAGGGCGTCTCGAGATCCACCGTCCTGCCGGAGGTGGGTCTCGATACGCGCTGCGCGCTACTCGACCAGCATGGGACGCACGAATCCGCCCAGCGCACCCGCGTCGGCCCACGCTGCGGCCCGTGCTCACGCCTGCGCACAAGCATGCTGATCGAGTAGCCCTCGCAGAGGGCGTATCGAGATCCACCACCGGACGACGTCGGCCCCGAGGAGGCTCCGCCCGCGCTTCGTGCCGGGGTCGTCCTGCGCCGAGCGCTCTCGTCGCGAATCCTCGCCGGACGGGATTGCTACCGTCGCCTGATGGCGAGCACCACCTACCCCGCTCCGCTGCGCCCGGGAGCGCGCGTCGAGGTCCCCGCGCCGTCGATGGGCGTGCCGGAGCACCTGCACGAGCGGCTCGATGCCGCGGTCGGGAGCCTCTCGGCCCGCGGCTTCGACGTCCGGGTCCGCCCGCACGCCCTCACGTCCGGACTCGTGCCGGCGTCCGCTGCGGCGCGGGTCGCCGATCTGCACGACGCCTTCCGGACGGGCGACGCGGTCCTGCCGCCGTGGGGCGGCGAGCTGGCGATCGAGCTGCTCGACGCGGTCGACTGGCAGGCTCTGGCCGACGCTCGTGCGTGGTTCGTGGGCTGGTCGGACGTCTCGACCCTGCTCCTCCCGCTGACGACGATCACCGGGCTGGCGACGCTGAACGGCGCGAACCTGATGGACGAGCCGTGGGAGCTCCCGCTCGAGTTCGAGCGGTGGACGGACGTCGCCGCCCTCCCGCCCGGGAGCTCCTTCACCCAGCGCGCCGCGCCGCGCCGCCGGGGCCGGCCCTGGGGAGCGTGGGCGGACGAGCCGCTCGACCGCGATCGCGCCTACGAGACGCCCACCCGCTGGCGCTCCCTCGACGGGAGTGCGGACGTCGCGATCCGCGGCCGTCTGATCGGCGGCTGCCTCGAGACGGTCTCGCTGCTGGCGGGCACGCCGTACGGCGACGTCCCCGGATTCGTGCGCCGGCAGGCACCGGAGGGGACGATCGTCCACCTGGAGGCGGCCGAGTCCGACGCCGTCACCGTCCTCCGGATGCTCACCTCGCTGCGCCTCGCGGGCTGGTTCGAGGACGCGAACGGCGTCCTCATCGGCCGGACCGGCGGCGGTGCCGTTCCCGAACTCAGCCAGGACGAGGCGGTGCGTCGGGCGCTCGGTGATCTCAATCTCCCCGTGGTCCTGGACTTCGACACGGGACATCAGCCACCGCAGCTGCCGCTGGTGAACGGCGCGCTCGCGGACGTCCGGCTGAACGGCGCGAGCGGATCGATCACCCAGCACCTCGCGCCGTGATCGGCAGGAGCGACCGGGCCGGGTTGTCCGGGTACGGTGCCGTGATGGACGCGTCGCGAGAGCTGGTGGACCGCGGGGTGGCGGGGTGGTGCGCATCTCGCGGGATGCTCGCGCGGCGCGACGGCGACGGCCGGCTCGTCGCGGTCGCGGCGGAGACCCGCTCCCGGGAGTACGTGATCGCCGAGCCGTCGCTGCCCGAGCTGCGCCGCCTGGCCGCCGCCGTCACCGCGCCCGACGTCTGGCTGACGATCGTCGGCGACCTCGATGAGCGCGGTCGCGACGCGGTGGCCGGCCTCGACCCCGTGACCAGCGACGAGCGGATGATGACCACCCGGCTCCGAAGGGCCGCGAGGCCGCCGCAGGTGCGGATCGAGACGAGCGGTCGCGTCGCGCACGCCCGCATCGAGGCGGAGGGCGAGGTCGCGGCCCGCGGGCAGGCGGCGCTGAGCGGCGACGACGTCGTCTTCGACCGGATCGAGACGACTCCGCGGTTCCGCCGCCGCGGCCTCGGCGGCCTGGTGATCACCGGCCTCAGCGCCTGGGCGGCGGAGAACGGCGCGATCACGGGACTCCTGATGGCGAGCGTCGGCGGGCGCGCGCTCCACACGAGCCTCGGCTGGACGGAGGTGGCGCCGATCGTCACCCTGCGCGGGCGGGCCGCCGGTGCGACGGCCGACGTGGGGGCATAGCTCCTCCACAGATCGGACATTCGCGGGTTCTCCCGGGGTTCCGCCCAAGGGGGGCTCGGGTGTCGGTGGTCCCTGCTTCAATACGCGTATGGATGAGCACAGCGACCCGGGAGCGGCAGGGCAGTCGAGCGCGCTCGCCGCTGTGGACGCGCTGACCGACATCGCCGCGGAGATCGGACGCACCTCCGCACAGCTGCTCCTCACCCGCGCGCAGACCCTGCACCTCGCCTACCGCGCCGCGGTCACCATCCCGGACGCGTTCGCCCGCGGGAGCTCGCTCTCCCGCAGCGAAGCGCGCACCCTGGTCGAGCGGTCGATCCGGGCCGAGTTCGCAGTCAAGCTCCGCCTGTCCGAGCGTGCCACTGAGACGGTCCTCGAACACGCCCGGCTGCTCGTCGAGGATCTCCCGTGCACCCGCGCGCTGCTGGCCGAGGGCCGACTGCTCTGGGACTCGAGCGAGATCGTCTGCGCCACCGCCGCGACCCTGCCTCCCGGCTCCCGCGCCCGGTTCGACGAGCGCGCCGCCGAGGTCGCGCCGGAGGTCACGCCCACGCAGCTGAAGCGGATCGTCGCCCGACTCCGCGACGAGCTCCACGAGGAGCCCCTCACCCAACGGCACGTCCGCGCCCGGCAGGACCGCGCCGTCTGGGTCTCGCCGGAGGTCGACGGCATGGCCACGCTCTGCGCCCTGCTCCCCGCGCTCGATGCGATGGGCATCGCCGAGCGCGTCGACCGCATCGCCCGCAGTCTCCGCGACGATGGCGACGATGGCGACGATGGCGACGATGGCGACGAGCGCACCCTGGCGCAACTGAAGGCCGACGTGCTCACGGATCTGCTGCGCGACGGCGACATCGCCGGCACCACCCCCGCAGGCGACGGTCCTCAAGTGACCCCATCGTTCGTCCCCGGGATCCGCGCCGAGGTGCGCCTCACCCTCGCCGCATCCACCGCCGTCGGCCTCGACGACGCCCCCGCGGACCTCGACGGCTACGGCCTCATCTCCGCCGACCTCGCCCGCGCCCTGGTCGCCACCGGCGCCTCCTTCACCCGAGTCCTCACCGACCCCGATACCCGCGCGGTCGTCTCCGTCGGCCGCACCTACCGGGTCCCACCGCCCCAGATGCGCCTGCACCTGCAGCTGCGCGACCAGACCTGCCGCTTCCCGGGCTGCACCCGCTCCGCGTCGCGGGCGGAGGCGGACCACACGATCGAGTGGCGCAACGGCGGCGAGACGTCCCTCGAGAACCTCGTCTGCCTCTGCACCTCGCACCACCACGTCCGCCACGGCGACCGCTGGACCTACGTCCCCCGCAAGGACGGCAGCATCGTCTGGACCACCCCCACCGGCCGCCTCGTCACGATCCGCCCACCCGCACTCGCCGGTGCCCCGCCGGGCCCGCGCTTCAGGGACGCACCGCCCCCGTTCTGACGGACGCGGGTCTGCACCTGCGCCACCCCATGCTGATCGAGCAGCCCTCGCAGAGGGCGTATCGAGATCCACCGTCACCCGGCGGGCGGGTCTCGATACGCGCTGCGCGCTACTCGACCAGCATGGGCCGCACATGCTGATCGAGTAGCCCTCGCAGAGGGCGTATCGAGATCCACCGTCACCCGGTGGCTAGGTCTCGATACGCGCTCCGCGCTACTCGACCAACATGAAATGCGCGCGCCCGCGCCCGCGCCCGCCCATGCTGCGCCGACACGCTGACACACGCTCTGCCCCGGTACCGCCCATGCTGATCGAGTAGCCCTCGCAGAGGGCGTATCGAGATCCACCACTCCGCGAGGCGGTGCCCGGCGGCTAGAGGCCCGCGGGCTTCGACGGGGTCCGGAGCCAGGTGTCGAAGAAGGCGGTCAGGTCCTGGCCGGAGACGGACTCGGCGAGCTCCTGGAGGTCGGCCGTCGTGACGGTGCCGTAGCGGTTCTCGGCCGCCCAGCGCTGCAGCAGCGTGCCGAAGGCCTCGTCGCCGATGGTGGAGCGCAGCTCGACCAGCGTCAATCCGCCGCGCGCGTAGATCGGGCTGTCGAAGAGGCCGAGCGCCCCCGGATCCGCGACCTGCGTCGCCCAGAACGGGTCGTCCGCGGGGATCGCCGCGACGTCCGCGGCCGACTCCTCGACGGTCGGGCCGCCGTCGTGCTCCGCCCACAGCCACTCGGCGTAGGTCGCGAAGCCCTCGTTCAGCCAGATGTCCGACCAGAGCCGCGGGGTGACGCTGTCGCCGAACCACTGGTGCGAGATCTCGTGCGCGACGGTCGAGGTGTCCGCGCTGCCCGAGTAGAACGAGCGTCCCTGCGTCTCGAGCGCGTAGCCGATCTCCTCGTCGTCGACGACGGCTCCGCCCGAGCGGAACGGGTAGGCGCCGAAGACGCCCGTGAAGTAATCGATGATCTCGCCCTGGCGCGCGAGGGCGGCCTCGGTGCTCGCCCGCGCCTCGCCGGTGATGTCGCGATCGACCGCGTCGATGCTGACGACGCCGCCCGCCCGGGAGCGGACGAGGTCGTAGTCGCCGATGTTCACCATCGCGAGGTAGCTCGCCATCGGGCTCGTCTCGACCCAGCTCGACGTGGTCCAGCCGTTGCGGGTGACCGGCGAGCCCACCGGCACCCCGTTGGCGACGGCGGTGCGCCCCTCCGGGACCGTGAGGGTGAAGGAGTAGCGGGCCTTGTCGGCGGGCGAGTCGTTCACCGGGTACCAGGTCGAGGCGCCGTCGGGCTCACTGGCGACCAGGGCGCCGTCGTCGGTCGACCACCAGCCGTACGGGGCGCCGGTGCCGTCGACCGGATTGCCGGTCGTGCCGGCGTAGCGGATGTCGACCAGGGTCGGCGCGCCCTTCTTCAGCGAGCGGGACGGCGTGATCGTCAGCTCGTCGCCGACCTGCGTGAAGGCGGCGCCCTTCGTGTTCACCGACACCTTCGAGACCGTCAGTCCGCGCAGGTCGAAGGAGAACGAGCTCAGCTCCTGCGTCGGCGAGAGGGTCACGACGGCCCGGCCGGTGAGCGCCCGCGGCGCCGGGTCGTAGGTGAGGAACAGGCTGTAGCTGAGCGCGTCGAAGCCCGAGCTGCCGAGGCCGGGGAAGTACGGGTCGCCGGAGCTGGTGCCTCCGCTCGTCCCCGCTTTCACAGCGGTGTCGGCGAGGGCGGGCGTCGGCAGGGCGAGAGCCCCGGCGACGAGGGCGGAGGCGAGGAGCGCCGGGACGACACGGCGGGAGGAGGCGGGCATGCGGCACACGCTAGCCCCTCGGCCACCCGCCGGACACTCCCCCTCCGCGCGACGCCGATGCCCTACGAGCGCCGCTCCAGCGCGGCCAGCAGGTACGGCGCCGTCCGGCTGCCCTCCGCCCGCGCGACCTGCTCCGGCGTGCCGGTCGCGACGATCGCGCCGCCCGCGTCCCCGGCGCCGGGTCCGAGGTCGATCACCCAGTCCGCGTCGGCGACGATCCGCATGTCGTGCTCGACGACGATCACCGTGTTGCCCGCGTCGACGAGGTGCTGCAGGTGGCCGAGCAGCCGGTCGGCGTCGGCCGGGTGCAGTCCCGACGTCGGCTCGTCGAGCAGGTAGAGCGTGTCGCCGCGCTGAGCCCGCCGCAGCTCCGACGCGAGCTTCACCCGCTGCGCCTCGCCGCCGGACAGCTCCGGCGCCGGCTGCCCGAGCGCGACGTAGCCGAGACCCACGTCGAGCAGCGCATCGAGGTGCCGGCCGATCTCCGTCTCCTCGGCGAAGACCTCGCGCGCCTCGGTGACACTCAGCGCGAGCACCTCGGCGATCGAGCGCCCGCCCCAGGTCACCTCGAGGGTCTCGGCGTTGTAGCGCGTCCCGCCGCACTCCGTGCACGGCGCCTGCACCGTCGGCAGGAAGAGCAGCTCGACCTCCATGGTCCCCTCGCCCTTGCAGACCGGGCAGCGACCGCTGGGCATGTTGAAGGAGAAGCGGCCGGCACCGTAGCGGCGCCGCTTCGCCTCGGGAGTCGCCGCGAACAGCGCGCGGACGCGGTCGAAGAGCCCGGTGTAGGTCGCGACGTTGGAGCGCGAGGTGCGCCCGATCGGCGTCTGGCCGACCTGCACGACCCGGCGCAGCCGCTCCGCCGGACCGGTCGCGCTGCCGGTGGTGACGGCGGTGTCGGCGTCGAGCAGCGGGTCGTCGGAGGAGGACTCGTCCGGCACCGGGCCCTCCCCCGCCAGATCCGCCTGCAGGCTCGCGCGGAGCAGGTCGGGGAGCGCCCGATTGACCAGCGTCGACTTGCCCGACCCGGAGACCCCCGTCACCGCGGTCAGCGCGCCGAGCGGGAACGACACGTCGAGCCCGCGGAGGTTGTTGCGCGCCACGTCGACCAGCCGGACCTGCGCGTCGGGCGTCCGCCGGGCGGGCAGCGGCGGCGTCGGCTCCGCGGTCTCGGGGAAGAGGTAGCGCCGAGTGATCGAGTGGTCCACCTCGCGCAGCCCGTCGAGCTCACCCGAGTAGACGACGGTGCCGCCGCCCGAGCCGGCCGCCGGGCCGATGTCGACGATCCAGTCGGCCTCGCGGATCACGTCGAGCGAGTGCTCGACGAAGAAGACCGTGTTGCCGCTGTTCTTCAGCGCGCGCAGGATGCCGAGCAGCGCCTCCGTGTCGGCCGGGTGCAGCCCCGTCGACGGCTCGTCCAGGACGAACACCACCCCGAACAGCCGGGAGAGCACCTGGGTGGCGAGGCGCATCCGCTGCAGCTCACCCGAGGACAGGGTCGGCGTGGAGCGGTCCAGCGACAGGTAGCCGAGGCCGAGGTCGACGATCGGCGCCATCCGGCCGAGCAGGTCCGAGACGAGGCGCTGGGCGGCCAGCCGGGTCTCCGGGGCGAGCGGGCCACCGCCCACGGGCACCCAGTTCGGCTCGAGCACGCGGGCCAGCAGCGCCGCGAGCTCCTCGAGCGGCAGCGCCGAGAGCTCGGTGATGTCGAACCCCTCGAAGCTCACCGCCAGCGCCTCGGGCTTCACCCGCTCGCCGTGGCAGTCCGGGCAGGCGACGCTGACCAGGAACGTGGCCGCGCGCTCGCGCATCCGGGCGCTCTTGGAGCCCGCGAAGGTGTCCATCACGTAGCGCTTCACGCCGAGGAACGTGCTCATGTACCGCGGCTCGGCCCCCGCCGCCACCGCCGCCCGCACTTCGGCCGGCCCGCGATCCGTCCAGACCGGCACCTGCGGCGACTCCTGCGTGTACAGGATCCACTCGCGCTCCTCCGCCGGCAGGGTCGCCCAGGGCACGTCGATGTCGTAGCCGAGCGAGATCAGGCTGTCGCGCAGCTGCTTGCCGTGCCAGGCGGTCGGCCAGGCCGCGAGCGCGCCGTCGCGGATCGAGAGCGAGTCGTCCGGCACCATCAGCTCCTCGGGCACGTCGTAGACGCGGCCGATCCCGTGGCAGGCCGGGCAGGCGCCCTGGACGGTGTTCGCGGAGAAGTCCTCCGCGAGGAGCATCGGCGCGCCCTCGGGGTAGGTGCCGACCCGCGAGAACACCATCCGCACCACGGACGAGAGCGTGGTCGCGCTGCCCAGGGTCGACCGCGCCGAGCCGCCGGAGCGCCGCTGCGGCAGCGCGACGGCCGGCGGGAGTCCGTCGATCGCGTCGACGTCCGGCACCCCGACCTGATCGATCAGCCGCCGCGCGTACGGCGCGACCGACTCGAAGTAGCGGCGCTGCGCCTCCGCGTAGAGCGTGCCGAACGCGAGAGAGCTCTTGCCCGAGCCGGAGACGCCGGTGAAGGCGACCAGCGCGTCGCGCGGGATGTCCACGTCCACGTCGCGGAGGTTGTTCTCGCGGGCGCCGCGGACGCGGACCCGGTCGAGGCGGTGGTCGTCGGGAGTGCGCGCAGTCATCGGACCAGCCTGCCCTGTTCCGATGTGCGCTCAGTCCAGGGTGGGGCGGTACGCGCGGACGACCGGGGGCGACTCGAGCGCCTCCCGCTTCACGACGTCGAGGCGCTGCAGCAGCGCCGGGATCGTCGGCGTCATCTCGAGCCGGACCTCCAGCTCGCCGTCCCGGCCGGGCAGGGAGAAGGCGACCTGCGCCGCGGAGGCGCTCCAGAGCAGTCGGTCGCGCAGGGGCCGGGCGGTCGGCTCGTCCGCGAGTCCGTCGACCTCCGCCAGCACCGCGGCGAGGCGGCGGGCGCGCACCTCGGCGGGCACGTCGCTCAGGAGGTTCGGGCTGAACAGCACGCCGCCGGAGAGCTCCTCGGCCCGAGCGGGGTCGCCGGCACCGACGATCGCCGCCTCGACGGCGGCCGCGGCCGCCAGTGTCGACGGGTGCACCGCGATGGTGCGCGCCGGCGGCTCCGCGTCCTCGAGCGCCGCGCGGAGCAGGCCCGTGGCCGCCGCCGCGAGCTTGGCGCCGTTCGTGGTCGCGAAGACCACGACTCCCAGGCCCGACTCGAGGTGCCAGCGCATGTTCGAGGACCAGCCGGGCAGGCCGCCGGAGTGGTGCGCGATCGCGCCGAAGCGGACGTCCTGCTCGATCACGAGGCCGAGCCCGTAGGCGGAGCCGTCGAGCGTGCTCTCCCCGGCGCGCGGGCTGAGCGCGGACAACGGGGTCCAGCCGCGCTGCATCTCGCGGCGCGAGGCGCGGCTGAGGACGGCGTCGTCGGCGGTCCCGCCCTCGACGCCTGCGTCGGCGCCCGCGAACGCCGACGACAGCCAGGCGCTCCAGCGCGCGATGTCGCCGACGGTGCTGAACATGCTCGCGGCGCAGGCGCCCACACCGGTGCCGGTGTGCGGGCGGGCGATCCAGGTGGCGCCCTCGTCGAAGCTGCTGAAGCCCTGCGCGAGGTCGGTGCCCTCGGGGTAGGCGCCCACGTCGTAGCGCGTGCTCGCGAGGCCGAGCGGCTCGAGGATCGTCCGGGTCGCGAAGGCGACGAAGTCCTCGCCGGAGACGTTCTCGACGATCACCCCGAGCAGCCAGAAGCCGATGTTCGAGTACTGGTAGACCTCGCCCGGCCGCTCGGTGAAGGTCAGCCCGCGCGCGATCAGCGCGAGGAACTCGACTTGCGGCATCGCCATCACGTGGTCGGCCCAGCCGTTGTCCTCGGGCAGCCCCGAGCAGTTGCTGAGGAGCATCCGGAGCGTCACCGGCAGCTCCCGGCCCGCGGCGTCGACCGGGTCCGCGAACTCCGGCACGTGGGCGCTGACGCGGTCGTCGAGGTCGAGCAGCCCGCGGTCACGGAGGATCAGCACCGCCGCCGCCTCGAAGCTCTTCGACATCGACGCGATGCGGTGCACGGTGCCGGCGTCCGGCGCGGCGCCGTCGAGCCGGTGCTCCCCGCGACCGTGCCGGGCGATCAGCCCGTCGCGGTCGAACAGCGCCCAGCTCAGCGACGGCGCGACCGGCGCCCCCTCGTCGAACCAGTGCGCGAACCTGTCGAGGAGCTCCGGAGTCATCCCCTCATCCTTCCGCACGCGATCCCTCCGCACTCGCCCCTGGAGCTCGCACGGGGTCGTCCCTGCGCAGCTCCACGAGGATTCGGCGCAGGTGGATCGCGACCAGCACACCCGGGCCCATGCTCGTTCCGGTCGCCGCAGCGCGGGCGTCGACGGCGCGCGCGAGCTCGTCGACCGCCCGCTCCGCCGGCTCCAGGGAGCGGTCCTCGGGCGAGCCGCCCGTCACCACCGCGTCGCCCACCGCGTGGCAGGCCGCGCTCAGCGGCGCCGCGAGCTCCGCGTCGAACGGCAGGGCACCCGGGCGGTTCCAGATCGTGTCGGCGAGCGCCGCCGTCATGTCGCGGACGTGGAAGAGCGTCCCGTCCAGGGTCGCCAGCCGGAGGTGGTCGGTCTGCGAGCTGTGCCGGTGCAGCAGCGCGCGCGGATTGCCCTTGCGGCTCTCGTCGCCGTCGACCAGCGCCCGCCGCACCTCGGTCGCGGTCGCCGCCAACTGCTCGCCGTTGGTCGACCAGGCCTCGTGCTCGGGCGGCCAGGTCTCCTCGAGGGCCGCGCCCATGTCGTGCAGGTGGCGCCCGAGCTGGCGCTCGAACTCGTCCACACGCGCGGACGCCGCCTCGGAGGTCAGCCCAGGAGCGACGAGGAGGTTGACCAGCAGCCCGACCACCACGCCGACCGCCATCTGCACGAGGTAGCCGAGCGAGTAGTCCTCCGCCTTCGCGCCGCCGATGATCAGCACGAAGAGCGCCGCCATCGGCACGTACTCGCGGCCCGCACCGAACCAGCCGGTGCCCGAGAGCACCACGCCGATCCCGACGATCAGCGGGATCGTCCACCAGGTCGGGCCGACCGTCACCACGACCAGCACCGCCAGCCCGATGCCGGCCGCCAGCCCCAGCAGCGTCTGCAGCCCGGTCTTCGCCGAGCCCATCAGCGTCGGGTACATGCTGACCAGCGCGCCGAGCGGCGCGTAGTACGGATACTGCTCGGCGACGCCGGGCACGTGCGGCGCGACGGCCCAGGCGATGCCCACCGCCACCGCGGTCTTCAGCGCGAGCAGCAGCCTCGGGCCGGCGACCGCGTCACGCCAGGCCCGGCCGGCCCGGGCGAGGCGAGGGCGGATCACGCCCGGTCGTCGGGGTTCAGGACATCGGGGCGAGGGGCGTCGAGCCGCGCCGCGACGTCGGCCGGGAAGCCGCCGGTCGCGATCGGGCTCCAGCGCGTCGGCGTGATGCGCAGGAGCGACTTGTCCTGCAGGCGCATCGCCGCGCGGTACTCGTCCCAATCCGGGTGCTCCCCCGAGATGCTGCGGTAGTAGTCGACGAGCGCGTCCTCCGCCTCCGGCATGTGCAGGACCTCCGCGTCGCCGTCGACCTGGATCCACGCGTCGTTCCAGTCGTCGGACAGCACGAGGACCGACGCCGCGGAGCGCCGTTCGGCGTTCCGCGTCTTCGCCCGGCCGGGATAGGTCGAGATCACCAGGCGGCCCTCGACGTCGACACCGCCGGACACCGGCGACATCTGCGGCCGGCCGTCCGCGCGGGTGGTGGCGACGAGCATCCGGTGCCGCGGTCGCACGAAGTCGAGCATGCCGTCGCGGTCGACGGCGGTGGTGGTGGAGACGGTTCTGGCCATGCGGACCAGGCTAACGAGGACCTCTCCGGGACTAGGCGGTTCTACCCGGCCGTGTCAGCCGGAGCCCAGGAACGGCGTGCTCCCTCCCCCTGAGAGGGGCCGTGGCGGGGCGGGCGCTGGCGCGGAAGGACGGGGCGGCTGTCGCTACTTTCTGGACGGAACTCCCCCCTCCCTGCCCCGAAAGGACCCCGTGCTCACCTCCTCCCCCCTCTCCCCCTCCCGCCGCTCCGTCGCCGTCGCCGCGGCCTGGTCGCTGCCCGTGATCGCCGTCGCCGCCGCGGCGCCGCTCGCGAGCGCCTCCACCGTCGAGGTCGTCCCCGGCCAGCCGGACACCTACCCGAACCCGACCTTCTCCGCGACCCGCCAGTCGGTCGGCGACCCGAGCCTGAAGGCGACCAACAACACCGGCTACGCCCGCACCGACTTCACCGCGGTCCCGGACGACGGCGACTACGCCTCGTACAAGACCGGCTGGACGTACGTCATCACCTCCGCGAAGCCGGTGTCGACGATCACCTACGACACCACCAGCCTCGCCCCGGGCGTGCAGGGCGTCCTGACCGACGGCCTCTACACCTACTCCTGGACCCTGACCCGCGCGGCGGAGACGACCTGGGTGCGGGTCAAGCCGACCGCCTTCCCGCAGGAGATCCGCTTCGTGCTGACCGACACCACGTCCACCCCCCAGGGCGTCGTCGGCAACGCGACGGCCACCTCGAAGGCGTGAGTCGCGGCGGGCTCGCCTACTCGGGCGAGCCCGCCTGCTCCACCGCGCTCACCAGTCTCCGGAGCCGCAGGCACTGCTCGTGGAGCACCACGACCAGCGTGCTGTCTCGCTCCCCGAGCCACTGCTCCAGCGACGCGTCGAAGAGCGCGGCCGCCGTACGGGCGGCGAGCGCCGCGTCCTCCGCCGGGACACTCCGCTCGACCAGCGCGTCGCGCATCGCGTCGGTGAGCACGGCCGACTTCAGCAGCTCGCGCTCGCGCAGCGCCGGCTCGGACAGCACGACCGCCCGCCGTGCCGCGATCTCGCCGCGCCAGCCCTCGAGGTCCCCCGCCGCGACCGTCTCCAGCCCGTGCATCAGCAGCCCGAGCGGATCCAGGCCCGCGGGCGCGCCGGCGAGCAGCCTGGCCACCACCTCCGGGAACTCCCGCTCGCGGAGGAACAGCACGTCGCGCTTGTCGGCGAAGTGCCGGAAGAAGGTGCGGGTCGTGAGCCCGGCCCGCTCGGCGATCAACGGCACCGTCGTCGCGGAGTAGCCGTGCTCGGTGAACAGCTCCATCGCGGCGCGCTCCAGGCGCAGTGCGGCATCGGGGGCCCAGCGTGACATGCAGCCAGGCTAGCCGATGACACGACGTGTCATCAGGGCTAGAGTGATGACACGTCATGCCGTCGAGCACTGGAGACCCCTTGCCCTCGAACACCGCCGCACTCACGAACACCGCCGCGCGCCTCCCCTCGCCCCGCGCCGACCTCGTCGTCGGTCCCGCCGCGCTGCACGAGCCCGGGCCCGGCGAGCTGCTGGTGCGCAACCGCGCCATCGCCGTGAATCCGCTCGACGAGCTCAAGCAGTGGACCGGCGACCTGATGTACCGCTGGCTCCCCTACCCCTCGATCCTCGGCGAGGACGTCGCCGGCGAGGTCGCGGCGGTCGGGCCCGGCGTCGACCGCTTCGCCGTCGGCGACCGCGTCGTCGCCTACGCGGTCGGCATGGAGCGCGGCCGCCGGCACGACGCCGAGGGCGGCTTCCAGGAGTACACGGTCGTCCGCGCGGACCTCGCCGCGCCGATCCCGCCGCAGCTGACGGACGAGCAGGCCGTGGTGCTGCCGCTCGCCGTCTCCACCGCCGCGACCGCGCTCTTCCAGAAGGACCACCTGGCGCTGCCCCACCCCTCGGCCGAGCCGGTCGCCACGGGCCGGACGGTCGTGGTCTGGGGCGGCGCCACCAGCGTCGGCAGCAACGCGATCCAGCTCGCCGTCGCCTCCGGCCACCGCGTCGTCGCCACCGCCTCGTCCGGCAACCACGCCCGCCTCCGCGAGCTCGGCGCCGACGTGGTCGTCGACTACCGCGGCCCGAGCGCGGTCGAGGACGTCGTCGCCGCGATCGGCGGCGCGGAGGTGGCGGGGATCCTCGCGGTCGGCACCGGCTCCGCCGAGCCCTGCGTCGCCGTCGCGGCCGCCACCGGAGCCCGCCGGGTCGCCCTCGCCAGCCCCTCGGTCTCCTTCGGCTCGCTGCCGCGCAGGGCGGGGCTCTCGCTCCCGTTCGTGCGGACGATGTCGCGGCTGGTCGGCGCGAACCTCCGCCTCCAGCTCGCCGCCCGCCGTCGCGGCATCCGCGCCCGCTACGTCTGGGGCGCCACGCTGATGGGCAACGAGGTCGGACCGATGCTCTGGCGCGATCACCTGCCGAGCGCGCTCGCCGACGGCCGCCACCGCTGCGCGCCCGAGCCCGAGGTCGTCGGCACCGGTCTCGGCGCCGTGCAGGGCGCGCTCGACCGGCTGCACGGGGGCGTGTCCGCGCGGAAGCTCGTCGTGCGGCTCTGACCGCGAGCCGCTCGGGTGCGCCACTATGGACCGTGCCGCTCCCCTCTCCCGCCGGATCGTCCGCTCCCTCCGCGCGCTCCTGGCTCCTCGTCGCGCCGTCGCTCGTCGTCCTCGGCTGGGGCGGCAACCAGTTCCTGCCGCTGATGCAGCTCTACCGCCAGCTCGAGGGCTACACCCAGACGCAGGTCACGATCCTGCTCGCCGCCTACGTCCTCGGCATCGTGCCCGGCTTCGCGCTGGCCGGCGGCTGGTCCGACCGCTTCGGGCGGCGGCCGGTGCTGCTCGCGGGCCTCGTGCTGGGGATCCTCGGCAGCGTCGTGCTCGCCTGCTCCCCCGCCTCGGTGCTCGGGCTCGGCGTCGGCCGCTTCATCAGCGGGCTGAGCGTCGCGGCGGGGATGGTCGTCGGCACGGCCTGGATCAAGGAGCTCTCGATCGCGACCGGCGCGTCCTCGGCCGGCGCCCGCCGCGCCTCCGCGATGCTCACCATCGGCTTCGGCGGCGGCGCGGGAGTCGGCGGCGCGCTCGCGCAGTTCGGCCCCTGGCCGACCGTGCTCCCCTACATCGTCCAGTCCGCCGCCTGCGTCGCGGCCGTCCTCGTGCTCCTCCGCGCACCCGAGACCCGGGCCTACGACCCCTCCGCCGGCCGGCTGACCGGCGAGCTGAGCATCCCGCGCGCCGCCCGCGCCCGCTTCGCCGCCGTCGTCCTGCCGCTCGCCCCCTGGGTCTTCGCGGCACCCGCCCTGTCCTTCGCGGTCGGGCCGAGCCTGGTCGCCGACCGCCTGCCGGGTCTCACCGTCGGCTTCGCGACCCTCGTCACCGTGATCACCCTCGGCTGCGGCTGGGTCACCCAGCTCTTCTCCGGCCCGCTCCTCGCGCTGCTGCGCGGCCGCGGCGCCCTCGTCGGCGGCGCGCTCACCGCCCTCGGGGCGCTGCTGCTGATCCCCGCCGCCGTCGGCCAGCAGCTCTGGCCGGTCCTCGTCGCCGCGCCGGTCTTCGGCTGCGGCTACGGCCTCGCGATGGTCTCCGGACTGACCGCCTCGCAGGCCCTCGTCGAGACGCGCGACCTGGCGAGCGTCACCGCCGTCTACTACTCCGTCACCTACGCGGGCTTCCTGGTGCCGGCGATCCTGGCGGCGCTGGCCGTCGCCCTGCCGATGCCGCTGCTGCTCGCGGCGACCGCGCTCGCGATCCTCGCCTGCGTCGCGCTCGCGGCCCGTGGACTGCGACGCCCGCCCCCGCCTACGCTCGGCTGAACCGCCGCCCGCCCGAAGGAGACCCCGTGTCGAAGGTCCGCGTCCACAACTTCTCCGTCTCGCTCGACGGCTTCGCCGCCGGGGAGGGCCAGTCGCTCGAGACCCCGTTCGGCCACGCCGGCTCCCGGCTGGTCGAGTGGGCGATGGGGACCCGCACCTTCCGCAGGATGGGCATGCCAGGTCCGGGCGAGGGCTCGCAGGGCGTCGACGAGGCGTTCGCCGGCGCCTGGGCGGACGGCATCGGCGCCGAGATCATGGGCCGCAACAAGTTCGGGCCGCAGCGCGGTCCCTGGGAGGACGAGGAGTGGACCGGCTGGTGGGGCGAGGACCCGGTCTTCCACACGCCGGTCGTGGTCCTCACGCACCACCCGCGCCCGACCGTCACGATGGCCGGCGGCACCAGCTTCCACTTCGTCGACGCCGACCCGGCGACCGCTCTCGAGCGGGCCCGCGAGCTGGCCGCGGCGGCGACGTTCGCATCGGCGGCGGTGCCGCGACAGTGCGGGAGTTCCTCGCCGCCGATCTCGTCGACCGGATGCACGTCGTGCTCGTCCCGATCGTCCTCGGCCGCGGCGAGCGGCTGTGGGACGGGCTCGAGGGCCTGGAGCAGCGCTTCCGCATCGAGGCGACACCCTCGCCGTCCGGGGTCGTGCACCTCGTCTTCGAGCGCCGGGAGCGCTAGAACCGCGCCGCGACCTCGTAGAGCACGTCCTCGTCGCCGGCGTACAGGCCGTCGGCGCGAGGCCAGTGCGCGATCACGTCGGTGAAGCCCAGCGCCTCGGCGCGGCCGGCCGAGTCGGCGTAGCGGTCGACGCTCTCGAGCGAGTAGTCCGGCCCGGAGTCGAGCGAGAGGTGCCGCTCGATCGAGCGCGGATCGCGCCCGGCGGCCTCGAGAGCGTCGTCGAGGCGCTGCGAGAGCTCGGCGACCGCCGCCCACCACTCCTCGGTGCTGCGGCCCTCCGGACCCGTCGTCACCCAGCCCTGCGCCCGCTCGGCCACGAGCGCGAGGCCCTTCGGCCCGTTCGCCGCGAGCACGAACGGCACGCGCGGCGACTGCGCCGGCTCCCCCACCATCCGGGCGCCGCGCGCCGTGAACCAGGCGCCGTCGAGGTCGATGCCGCTCGACCCGGGAGTCTCGTGCCGCAGCAGCACGTCGAGCGCCGCGACGAACTCCACGTAGCGCTCGTGCCGCTCCCGGGGCGAGTGCAGCTCCTGGCCCAGCACCGTCGCGTCGAAGCCCGTCCCGCCCGAGCCGACCCCGAGGACGAAGCGGCCGCCCGAGATCTCGTCGACCGTCGCGACCTCCTTCGCGAACGGCACCGGGTGCCGGAAGTTCGGCGAGGCGACGAAGGTGCCCAGGCGCAGCGTCTCGGTGACCACCGCGGCGGCCGTCAGCGTCGGGATCGTCGCGTGCCAGACCTGGTCGGCGAGCGAGCGCCAGGAGAGGTGGTCGTAGGTCCAGGCGTGGTCGAAGCCGAGCCCCTCCGCGGACTGCCACTTGCGGCGGGCGCTGGACCAGGGCTCCTGCGGGAGGATGACGATGCCGTGTCGCATCGTCCGAGTGTAGGGATCGTCCGAGTGTAGGGAGGAACCGCCCGGTACGATGGTCGGCGGTGTGCCGGGAAGTCTGGTCGGCGGACGCGGCCCTCTGCCGTGTTCTGACGCGATCCGACGACCTCCCGAAGGAAGCCCCTCCGTGCCCCACACTCCTGCCTCCGAGCCCACCCACCAGGCGCCGCACGCGATCTGGCGGGGCCTGCGCCAGACGCTGCGCTCCGACGCCGTCGGCGGCGCCCTGCTGCTCGGCGCGACCGTCCTCGCACTGGTCCTCGCCAACTCGCCCGCGGCCGGCTTCTACGAGACCGTCCGCGACTACGAGTTCGGCCCCGAGGCGCTCCACCTGAACCTCAGCGTCGGCGCCTGGGCGGCCGACGGACTGCTCGCGATCTTCTTCTTCGTCGTGGGCCTCGAGCTCAAGGAGGAGTTCGTCGTCGGCAAGCTCCGCGACCCGCGCACCGCCGCCCTCCCGGTCGCCGCCGCGTTCGGCGGCGTCGCCGTCCCCGCCCTGATCTACGTCGCGATCAACGCGACCGCCGGCCCCGACGCCCTGCAGGGCTGGGCGATCCCGGTCGCCACCGACATCGCCTTCGCGGTCGCCGTGATCGCGGTCGTCGGCAAGAGCCTCCCGGTCGCCCTGCGCACCTTCCTGCTCACCCTCGCCGTCGTCGACGACCTGCTCGCCATCACGATCATCGCCGTCTTCTACACCTCGGCCATCGCCTTCCTGCCGCTGCTGCTCGCGCTCGTCCCGCTCGGGATCTTCGCCGTCCTCGTCCAGCGCGGCGTCCGCACCTGGTGGATCCTGATCCCGCTCGGCGTCGCCACCTGGGCGCTCGTGCACGCCTCCGGCATCCACGCGACCGTCGCCGGCGTGCTGCTCGGCTTCGCGGTCCCGGTCGTCGCGACCGCCCGCGCCCGCGTCCGCACCGGAACCGGCAGCGACGGCGAGCCCGAGTACGACGGACTCGCCGCGCACTTCGCCGACCGCTGGAGCGGCGTCTCGGCCGGCGTCGCCGTCCCGGTCTTCGCCTTCTTCTCGGCCGGAGTGACGATCGGCGGCCTCACCGGCCTCGTCGAGTCGTTCCAGGACAGCATCGCCCTCGGCATCATCGTCGGCCTGGTGCTCGGCAAGCCGCTCGGGATCCTCGCGACCACCTTCCTGATCACCCGCCTGCCAGGCCTCCGCCTCGACCCGGCGCTGCGCTGGCCGGACCTGGTCGGCATGTCGATGCTCGCCGGCATCGGCTTCACCGTCTCCCTCCTCGTCGGCGAGCTGTCCTTCGGCGTCGGGAGCGAGGCCGACGAGCACGTGAAGGTCGGCGTGCTGGCCGGCTCCGTGATCGCCGCGGCACTCGGCGCGGCGGTCCTCTCGATCCGCAGTCGCGGCTACGCGCGGTCGGGAGTCCTCTCGGACTGACCCTCCGCCAGCCGCATCGTGCCACCCGCCCGCGCCGCGAACGCCCGCGCCGTCGCCGCGATCGTGCGCTGCATCACCCGCACGGCCGCCGTCGGCGCGAGGTCCGCCGGGCGCGCGAGGCTGATGGTGCGGCTGAGCGTCGGCTCCTCGAGCCGGATCGAGCGCAGCCCCGGGCGGCCCTGCAGCACCATCGCCGGCACGATCGCGACGCCGAGGCCGCGCTCGGCGAAGCGCAGCACCGCGTCCATCTCGGCGCCCTCGAGCACCACGTCGGGCACCAGGCCCGCCGCCGCGAAGGCCGCGTCGGTCGTCCGGCGCAGGTCGTAGCTGGAGTTGAAGACGATCTGCGGGAGACCCGCCACGGCCGCCAGTCCGAGAGCGTCGCCGTCGGCGAGCGCCGGCTCGGCCGCGGAGGAGACCACGACGAGCTCCTCGACGAGCAGCGGCGTCACCGTGAACGCGCCGACGGCCGCCGCCGTCGAGGTCGTCACCAGCGCGAGGTCCAGCTCGCCGCGCGCGAGCCGGTCGAGCAGGCTGCGCGAGCCGTCCTCGGCCAGGTGCAGCTCGATCGCCGGGTGCGCCGCGTGGAAGGCGTGCAGCACCTCCGCGACCAGGCTGATGCAGAGCGTCGGCGTCGCGCCGAAGCGGACCCGCCCGCGCTCGAGCCCGGCGAGCTCGGCCAGCTCGCGGCGCACCGACTCGGCGTCGGCGAGCATGCGCCGCGCGAGCGGCAGCAGCAGCTCGCCGGCCGGGGTGAGCGTGCTGCCGGAGCGCGCCCGCTGGAACAGCTCGGAGCCGAGGTCCTGCTCGAGCGAGGAGATCTGCCGGCTCAGCGAGGGCTGCGCGAGGTGCAGCTCCTCCGCGGCACGGGTGAAGCTGCCGAGGCGCGCGACCTCGACGAATCCGGACAGCTGCTCGAAATTCATTACCATAGCGTAAGCGCATGGCCGGCCCCAGCATTATGCATTGGAGTAATCGAAGCGCCCTGCCTAGCGTGGAGGCATGACCACTTCAGCGACCACCACGACCCCGGAGCGCCGGATCTCCACCTCCGTCCTCGTCATCGGCACCGGCGGCTCGGGCCTCCGCGCCGCGATCGAGCTGGCCGAGGCCGGCGTCGACGTCCTCGCGCTGGGCAAGCGCTCGAAGTCGGACGCCCACACCTCGCTCGCCGCCGGCGGCATCAACGCCGCCCTCGCCACGATGGACCCCGACGACAGCTGGCAGCAGCACGCGGCCGACACCATCACCGAGTCCTACCAGCTCGCCAACCCGCACACCGTCGAGATCGTCACCTCGAACGCCGCCCGCGGCATCCAGGACCTCGAGCGCTACGGCATGCCGTTCGCCCGCGAGGACGACGGCCGCATCTCGCAGCGCTTCTTCGGCGCGCACACCTACCGCCGCACCGCGTTCGCCGGCGACTACACCGGCCTCGAGATCCAGCGCACGCTCGTCAACCGGGCCGCGCAGCTCGACATCCCGATCCTGGACACCGTCTACGTCACGCGCATCCTCGTCAACGAGGACGGCGCCGTCTTCGGCGCCTACGGCTTCGACCTCGTCGACGGCACCCGCTACCTCATCCACGCCGACGCGGTGATCCTCGCCGCCGGCGGCCACAACCGCATCTGGCGCCGCACCTCCTCGCGCCGCGACGAGAACACCGGCGATTCGTTCCGCCTGGCCGTCGAGGCCGGCGGCCGCCTGCGCGACCCCGAGCTGGTGCAGTTCCACCCGTCGGGCATCATCGAGCCCGAGAACGCGGCCGGCACGCTGATCTCCGAGGCGGCCCGCGGCGAGGGCGGCATCCTCCGCAACGGCCTCGGCGAGCGCTTCATGGGCAAGTACGACCCCGAGCGGATGGAGCTCTCCACCCGCGACCGCGTCGCGCTCGCCTGCTACACCGAGATCAAGGAGGGCCGCGGCACGCCGAACGGCGGCGTCTGGCTCGACGTCTCGCACCTCCCGCGCGAGACGATCATGACCCGCCTCCCCCGCGTCTACCAGACGATGCTCGAGCTGCAGATGCTCGACATCACGAAGGACCCGATCGAGATCGCGCCCACCGCGCACTACTCGATGGGCGGCGTCTGGGTCCGCTCGGACGACCACAGCACCGACGTCCCCGGCCTCTACGCCATCGGCGAGGCGTCCAGCGGACTGCACGGCGCGAACCGCCTCGGCGGCAACTCGCTGATCGAGCTGCTCGTCTTCGGCCGCATCGTCGGCCAGGCGGCGGCGGAGTACTCCGCGTCGCTCACCGCGCAGACCCGCTCCGCCGCGTCGGTGCAGGTCGCCCGCGACGAGATCGCCGACCTGCTCGCCGCCGACGGCGAGGAGAACGTGCGGGCCCTGCAGCGCGCGATCCGCAACACCATGACCGAGCACGCCGGCGTCGTCCGCGACGAGGCGGGCCTGCTGGCCGGTCTCGCCGAGCTGGACGCGATCGAGGCGCGCATCGCCGGTATCGGCATCCACCCGGACATCGCGGGCTTCCAGGACCTGGCGCACGCCTTCGACCTGAAGTCGGCCGCGATGGCCGCGCGGGCGACCCTCGAGGCCGCGCTGGAGCGCCGCGAGAGCCGCGGCTGCCACAACCGCAGCGACTACCCGGACATCGACCCGGCGCTGCAGGTGAACCTGGTCTGGTCGCCGTCCACCGGCATCACCCGCGAGGAGATCCCCGCGGTCCCGGAGGAGATCCAGGCGCTGATCCGCGAGGTCGCCACCGCGGGCAAGCTGCTCGAGTAGCGGCACCGCGCGCGCTCCGCACGCACGACGACGCCGGCCCGGATGATCCCGGGCCGGCGTCGTGTCGTTCCGCATCCGATCAGGCGCGGCTGCGGGCGCGTCCGCCGAAGCGGGTGTAGAGGAACAGCACGATGATCGCGCCGATGATGGAGCCGATGATCCCGGCCGGCTGGAGGAAGCCCTCCATCGGGTCGTGCTGGAAGATCAGGAAGCCGAGGAAGCCGCCGACGAAGGATCCGACGATCCCCAGCACGATGGTCATCAGGATGCTGATGTTCTGGCGCCCGGGCACGATGAGGCGGGCGAGAGCGCCGGCGATGAGGCCGACGACGATGAGGCTGATGATGAGTCCGAGCACGGGAGTCACCTTCCTGTCGAGCACGGCGGACCGTGCGGTGGGGCTCTGCGGTCGCTGAGCCGATGGCCCACCCAAGCAGGGGCGGAGGGGTGGCCGGTACACCCCTGGGGGTGTAGTCACGGTGCCCGGCGGCGCGGTACGGTCCGTGGATGGACAGAGCATGCCGGCGCCCCTGACCGTCGCCCTGGTCGACGACTACGACGTCGTCCTCAAGGGCCTCGCGCACATGTTCGACCACTACCGCGACCGCGTCGTCGTCGCCGAGATCGACGCGAACGCCGCGCTCTCCGACCGCATCGACATCGTCCTCTACGACTCGTTCGCCCAGCCGGAGTCGGACCTGCAGGAGCTCGCCGACCTCGTCCGCAACCCGCGCGCCGAGCACGTCGTCGTCTACACCTGGAACTTCCACCCCGACCTCGTCGCCGACGCCCTCGACCAGGGCGTGCGCGGCTACCTCTCCAAGACCCTGCCCGCCCGCGAGCTCGTCGCCGCCCTCGAGGCCGTCCGCTCCGGCGAGCTCGTCGTCAGCGAGCCGCCCCGCCGCGCGGGCACCGCCCCCGGCCTCGACTGGCCCGGCCGCCACGAGGGCATCACCGACCGCGAGTCCGAGATCCTCGCCCTGATCACCCAGGGCAAGAGCAACGCCGACGTCGCCGCCCTCACCTACCTCAGCCCCAACACGGTGAAGTCCTACATCCGCAGCGTCTACGGCAAGATCGGCGCCTCCAGCCGCACCCAGGCCGTCCTCTGGGGCGTCGAGCACGGCTTCACCCCCGACCACCACCGCATCGACCACTGGCTCGGCGGCCCGTGAGCGTGCAGGCCCACCTTCGGCTCGTGAATCCGGCCTCGGCTCGCTAAAGCGGGCCATTCCGACGAGCCCGACGCCCTTTCGCGAGCCGGAGCCGCTCCGCCGTCCTTCTTGCGCGAGGACCGGGCCGCGTGGTCCGGTAGCCCCATGGACTTCTTCGCGCAGGACCCGCCGCAGAACGACGAACCGCCGGTCTCCCCCGAGCCGGAGCCGTGGCGCTCGCCCCCGGAGGACGAGCTGCCGATCCTCGTGGCCGTCTCCGAGGTGCTCGCGGTCGGCGATCTGGTCGCGATCGTCGTGGTCGGCGTGCGCGTCTTCAGCACCGGCGTCGAGATCCTGATCGAGCGCAGAGCCCGGCGGGGAGACCGGTCGGAGCGCGAGTGGCAGCTGGCGCAGCAGGAGTTCCACGGCTTCGTCGAGCGCGGGAACCCCGGCCGGCTCCGCTACGGCGTCGCGCTGGGCGACGGCCAGCGGCTGGTCGCCGACGACCGGTTCCTGGAGCCGGTCGAGCCCGACGGCGGCCACCGGCTCACTCCGACCGGAGGCGGCGGTAACGGGTCCGACCGCGTCTACACGGCCGAGGACCGCTACTGGCTCTGGCCGCTGCCGCCGGCCGGGCCGCTCGAGATCGTCGCCCAGTGGCCGGCGCAGGGTCTTCCCGAATCGCGCGTCGTGCTCGACGGCACGGCGCTCCGCGAGGTCGCCGCGCGGGTCGGCACGCTCTGGCCGTGAGCGCGGGCGAGGACGTCCTGCTCCGGGCGCTCTGCACGACCTCGGAGCTGGACGAGGACGGCGAGGTCGTCGCCGTCGGCGACCGGATCCGGCGGCTCGCCGTCCCGCACCGCGGCGGCTACTTCGGCGGCGACCTCGACGAGACGCCGTGGATGCTCGACCGCTACGGCGACGCGATCGGAGCCGCCGACACGGTGTGGATCGAGGGCGTCGTCGAGTCCGTCGCGGCGATCCGGACCCGCATGACCCGGCGCGACGACGGCGTCTGGACGGTCCGGCCCGGCTCCGCGGTGCTCGAGCCGCTGCGCTCCACCGCGGACACGCGCAGGCCGGTCCCCGAGATCGACTGGGGGCCGCACTCGGAGCCCGACGCCGAGGGGCACGCCTACGCGATGGGCTTCGCGCGGCGGAGCGAGGGCGACGAGGAGCTCTCCGGCTGGCTGTTCACCGTGCGGCGCGCCTAGGGTGAGCACACCGCAGCACGAGGGGGACGCGATGCCACGGAACCACCGGAACAGAGCCACCGCCGCCGCGATCGCTCTGCTCGCCCTGCCGCTGCTCGCGGGGTGCGCGGGACCGACGCCCTACTCGGACTTCGACCGGACGCGGGACGAGCGCGACGTGCTGCCGGATCTCGGCGACGTGAGCGAGCAGATCGAACCGGATTCCGTGCGCTTCGTCGGCAGTGCCGAGGGCGTGGACGTCTATCTCGGCTCGTCGATCCGCGGCGACGACCACTGCGTGATCATCGACGGCGACGACGGGCCCGTGAGCGGCTGCGGCGGAGGCGGCGACCTGGAGGTGTCGCAGCGCACCTCGGTGGTGGTGCAGGTGCATCCCGACGGCGTCGAGCCGGAGGACGTTCCCGGTCTCGACTGGACGGCCCTCGGCCAGAACGTGTCGGTGCGGTCCTACAACTGACCGCTGTCCCGCCTGCGGTAGGTCGCCAGCGCCACTCCGCCGGGCAGCGCGCGCAGGTCGACGGCCTCGAGCGCCACCGGCTGCGGGAGCCCGCCGAAGAGCGGGACCCCTGCGCCCAGCAGCAGCGGCGAGATCTTCACCTGGATCTCGTCGATCTCCCCGATCAGCTGCGCGGCGAGGTCGCCGCCGCCGCAGAGCCAGACATCGCGCCCGGGCTCCCGCTTGAGCGCCGCGACCCGCGCCCGCACGTCGCCCGCCATCGTCTCCACCCGGTCGGAGGTGGGCAGGCGTCCGTGGGTCACCACGATCTGGCGCAGGTGCGGGTACGCACCGTCGACGAGCCCGGCGTCCACCGCCGGGGCGTGCGTCCGGCGGCCGAGCAGCACGGTGTCGAACCGGCGCGGCGACGCCGTGACGCCGAGCGCCGCGCGCAGGTGCGCCGGGCAGGTCTCCGGATAGCGCTCGAACAGGTCGGCGAGGGTCTCCGGCGCGGTCGGGAACGCGGAGACGTCCCCCGCCGGATCCGCGATGCAGCCGTCGAGCGAGGCGGCGATGTAGTAGACGAGGTCGCGCATGCCACCGCACGGTACCCCTCCTCGGCGGGGGTCTTTAGCCTGGAGGGAGAGGAGGTCCCCATGTCCGAAGCCAGGGATCGCGCCGCCCGGTACGCCGCGGAGCGCGCGACCGGCGGCCGCCCGGAGACCGGCGACGAGCGCACCGGCTCGCTGCCCGAGAACGCCGAGGACCGCGCCGCGTTCATCGAGACGTCGATCCAGCAGGCGATCCGCCGGGGCGAGTTCGACGGCCTGCCGGGCGCCGGCAAGCCGCTCGAGGGCCTCGGCGAGCACCACGACCCGGACTGGTGGATCCGCCGCAAGATCGAGCGCGAGAACCTCACCGGCATCGGTCCCGCCGCCTTCCTGCTCCGCGCCGAGGACCGGCGGCTGGACGAGCAGCTCGACCGGCTGATGCGCGAGTCCGAGGTGCGGGCCGTGCTCGCCGACTTCAACAAGCGGGTCGTCGAGGCGCGCCGCCAGCTGCTCGGCGGCCCGCCGGTGGTCACGCCGCTCCGCGACATCGACGCCGAGGTCGCCGCCTGGACCGAGCGCCGGAGCGCCCGGTTCGCGGCCGCCGAGGCGCAGGACCCGGAGCCGCCGCGCCGCCGGTGGTGGCACCGGCGCTGAGCGCGGACGCCGATCTCCGCCGAGGTCCCGCTCAGCCGAGCCGCCGCTCGAGCACCGCGGCCGCCTCGCGGTCGAGCAGCACCGCGACGTCCGGATGACCCTGCAGCGCCGAGGCCGGGCAGTCCACGCCGACCGGTCCGAGCAGCGCGCGGGCGACGGCCTCGGCCTTGACGGCGCCGGAGGCGAGCAGCACCAGCGAGCGGGCGGACAGGATCGTCGCGACCCCCTGCGTGATCGCCGACTCCGGCACCAGGTCGAGGCGCCCGCCGAAGAACCGGGCGTTCGCCTCCCGGGTGCTCCGCGCGAGCCGGACGACGTGCGTGCCGATGTCGTGCGGTGTGCCCGGCTCGTTGAAGCCGATGTGCCCGTTGCCGCCGATGCCCAGGATCTGCACGTCGATGCCGCCGGCCGCCCGGATCGCGGCGTCGTAGTCGCGGCCTGCCTGCTCGCCGTCCGCCCGAGCGCCGTCGGGGACGTGCACGGAGGCGATCCCGAGCGGCACGCGCACCTCGCGGTCGAGGGCCGCGCGGTAGCTCTCGGGGTGGCCGGGGGCGATCCCGATGTACTCGTCGAGAGCGAAGGCGCTCACTCCGGAGAAGTCGATCCGGCCCGCAGCGACTCGGGCGGCGAGCTCGCGGTAGAGCAGCGCGGGAGTCGAGCCGGTCGCGACCCCGAGGACCGCGCGCGGATCGGCGAGGACGCGCGCGGCGACCAGGTCGGCGGCGGCCCGCGAGGCCTCCGCGAAGGAGTCGAAGACGCGGACGGCGGGGCCGGGAGCGGTGGCCCCGGAGGTGACGCCGGTCACGCTCCCGCCACCCCGTGCGAGAGCGGGCGCCGCGCCGCCGCGAGAGCTCTCGCGTGGGCGACCGCGCCGACCACGGGCGGGCGCCGGACGACGACGAAGTCGAGCTGCGGGGCCTCCTCGGCCAGCCGCTCGCGGATCCGCCGCTCGTAGGCGGGCTGGTTGACGATCACGCCGCCGCCCGCGACCACCAGGGAGCCGAGCGCGCCCCGCCGCACGAGGGAGGCGACCCCGCCGGCGAGCGCCTCCGCCGCGTCCTCGACGATCCGCCGGGCGAGGGCCGAGCCGCCGGCCGCCTGCGCGAAGACGAGCGGCGCGAAGGCGCCCCAGGACGCCCCGCCGGCGATGCGCGTCGCCCCGGCAGCGAGCTCGGCGGCGTCGCTCGCGCCGAACGCGGACAGGACGGCGCCGATCAGAGGGTCCTCGGCCCCGTCGTCGGGAGCCCGGCCGCGGTCGCAGGCCGCGAGGGTCTCGCGCACCGCCGTCGACACGAGATCGTGCGCGCTCCCCCGGTCGCCGAGCGGCCAGCCGTGGCCGTCGACCGTGATCCGCACGCCGTCCGCGGTCGTCCCGCAGATCACGGCACCGGTGCCCACGATCATCTGGATGCTCGGACCCTCCTGCTCCGCGAAGCCGAGCAGCTCCGCGTCGTTGACGACCGTCACCGGCCGGCCGAGGCGGAGCGACAGCGTCGCGGTCGCCTCCCGCATCTGCCCCGGGGTGTCGCAGCCGTGCACGCCGAGGACCAGCACGGCGTCCCCGGCGAGCGGGCGCAGGCGGAGCAGCACGTCGGCGAGGCGCGGCAGGTTGCCCGGGTCGGCGAAGAGCTCGCCGGCCCGCCAGTCGTTCGAGGGGAGGATCAGGTCCTCCTCCGCGCCGTCCGTGTCGATCACGCGGACGTGCGTCTTGGTCCCGCCCACGTCGACGCCGACGAGGCGGGCCGCGGCCCGGGGAGCATCATTCGTCACGGAGGAATGGAACCATCCCTTCGCGGCCGGGACAACGCGGCTGGCGCGGGCTGCGCATCCTGGCGCACCGTCGCCTCCGCCCGGAGGAGATCACCGCCCGAGGAGATCACCGGGCGGGGAGGTCACCGTCCGGGAGGTCACCGCCCGGGAGGACCGGCGCTCGCGCCCGCCGCCCAGACCGCCCGCACCCGCAACTCGTCGTCCAGCAGCACCACGTCCGCCGCCCGGCCGACCGTGAGCGAGCCGAGCCGGCCCGCCTCGCCGAGCACGCGCGCCGGAGTCGCGGTGACGGCGCCGACCGCCGCCTCGAGCCCCAGGCCGACTCCGGTCCCGACCGCACCGGCCGCCCGGCGGACCGCCGCGTCCAGGGTGAGGGTCGAGCCGGCGAGGGTCGCGGTGCCGGCCAGCGTGGCGACGCCGTCCCGCACCTCGACGCGCAGCCCGCCGATCCGGTGCGCGCCGTCCCCCGCTCCCGCCGCCGCCATCGCATCGGTGACCAGCGCGATCCGTCCCGGGGCGGACGCGAAGGCGATCCGCGCGACGTCCGCGTCCACGTGCTCGCCGTCCAGGATCAGCTCCAGCACCACCCGCTCGTCGGCCAGCGCCACCGGGATCGGCCCCGGGGCGCGGTGCCCGATTCCCGGCATCGCGTTGAAGGCATGGGTCACCAGCCGGGCGCCGCGCTCGATCGCCGCGCGTGTCGTCCCGGCGTCCGCCTCGGTGTGGCCGACGGCGACGACCACCCCCGCCTCGGCCAGCCGCTCGATCGCCCGGAGCGCACCGGGCAGCTCGGGAGCGATCGTGACCTGCCGGAGAGCTCCACGGGCCGCGTCGAGCAGCCGCTCGACCGCCTCGTCGGTCGGCGCGATCAGCGCACCCGGGTCGTGCGCTCCGCGGCGGGACGGCGCGAGGAACGGCCCCTCAAGGTGCGCACCGAGGACGAGCGGATCTCCCTCCGCCAGCGACGCGACCGCGTCCAGCGACGTCTCGAGCGCCGAGAGCGGCGCCGACACCAGGCTCACCAGCGAGCGCGTCGTCCCGTGCGCACGATGCAGGGCGAGTCCGGCCCGCATCGCGTCGACCCCCTCGTCGAAGCCGCGTCCCGCCCCGCCGTGCACGTGCAGGTCGACGAAGCCGGGCGTCGCGATCAGCCCGCCCGCGTCGTGCACCCGCGCGCCCTCCGCCGCCCGCTCCCAGCCGCCCCCGGTCCCGACCTCGACGATCACCCCGTCGTCCGCAACGAGCCAGAAGTCCTCCACGGTCCCGCCCGCGTCGACCTTCCGCGCGCCGTGCAGCACCAGCCTCCCGCTCCGCCCCATGTCCGCCTCCTCCTCTCCCGGGGGCACCGCCCCCTCACTTCCTGCCGACCGAGCAGCCCCCTCATGCTGGTCGAGTAGCCGCGCAGCGGCGTATCGAGACCCACCCTCTCAGCACCCGGGCCCGCAGGCCTCCCTCCGGCGCCGCCGGATCTCGATACGCCCGCTCCGCGGGCTACTCGATCAGCATGGACCGCCCGCCCCTCGAGGCCACCGGAGCAGCCGCGCAGCCGCCTTCCTGCTCGTCGAGCAGCCGCGCAGCCGCCTTCCTGCTGGTCGAGCAGCCGTGCCATCGCCCTTCATGCTGGTCGAGTAGCCGCGCAGCGGCGTATCGAGACCCCCGGCCCCGCCAGCATTCAGCCGCCCCGCCCCCAGCTCGCCTCGATCTCCTCCGCACCCAGCACCCGGTCCGCGAGCAGCAGCTGCCAGCTCCAGCTCGCCTCCGCCCCCGCGTCCAGCGTCCACGTCGCGCCGAAGAACGGCGCCGCGCACAGCATCGGCGTCCCGCTCGTCCGCACGAACCACGTCGACGGATCGACGGGACTGCCCTCGTCCGCCCGCAGCGCGATCGTCGCGCTCCCGTCCGCCACCGCGAGCCAGCGCGACACCATCCCCATCGGCTCCGCGACGGCCCCGTCCGGCCCGCTCACGGCACTCCCCTCGAACGACGGATCCAGCCGCAGGAACAGCCCGCCGTAGCCCGCGTCCGGCCGCCCCGCCGTGGTCGGCGACCCGAAGACCAAACGCTCCCCGAGCGCGCGCCAGCGGCTCTCGATCCGCAGCACCGTCACGTCGCCGAGCCGCCGGACGCTCAGCCGCCGCCGCTCGTCGAGGAAGCGCCGCCCGCGCGCATCGAACCACCCGAGCGCGAGGTCCCCCGGGTCCGCGCCCTCCGGCCGCTGCGACCCGTTGCTGTCCACCTGCCGGTAGCCGGTCCCCGTCAGCCAGGTCGGCCCGCCCCAGAGGTTCGTGTCGAGCTCGTCGTCGCCGATCGTGATGTTCGACATCGCGAGCGACAGCCCGAGATGCCAGTCGTGGTCGGCGGGCCGAACATCGCTGACCACCCGCCCCGCCGGCGTCCGCAGCGGATGCAGGTACGGCCGCGGCGAGTCCCGAGCGAGTGTCTCCGGATCGAGGAGGACGAGGCGCCCGACCCCGTCCGGCAGTTCGACGGAGGTCGGCGAGTCCTGGTCCATGCGGCCGACGGTACACGCTTTCCCGGGCTACAGTGCGACGATGCCCCGCACCGGAACCCCGCCCCGATCGCCGCGCCGATGACCGCCGTCCGCTTCGTCTCGATCGGCGACTCCTTCTCGGAGGGCGTCGGCGACGAGCTCCCCGACGGCACCGCCCGCGGCTGGGCCGACCTCACCGCGCAGGGCTGGGCGGACGCGCTCGGCGAGCCGATCGAGTACGCCAATCTCGCCATCCGCGGCCGCCTCATCGACCCGATCGTCGACGAGCAGCTCGAGCCCGCGCTCGCCCTGCGGCCGACCCACCTCTCCTTCAACGGGGGTGGCAACGACATGCTGCGTCCGCGCGCCGACATCGAGCGCATCGCGGACCGCTACCTCGAGGTCCTCGCCCGCTGCGACGCCGAGGGCGTGACCCTGATCGCCCTCTCCGCCCCGGACCCGTCCGCGCGGCTGCCGCTCGGCCGGCTGATCAAGCGCCGCGGTGACGCCCTCACCTCGGCTGTCCTGCGCCGCACGCGGCAGCGCCCGGACATCGTCGTCGCCGACAACTGGACCGACCCGGCCTTCGCCGACCCGTCGCTCTGGTCCGAGGACCGCCTGCACCTCGGCCCCCGCGGTCATCACCGCGTCAGCGCCCGCGTGCTCGCCTCCCTCGGCCTGCCGGTCCCGCCCGCCGCCCAGGAGGCGCCCGAGCGGCCCGCCGCAGCGAGCGGAGGCTCCGCGCAGTACTACCGCACCCACGTCGCGCCGTGGCTGCGCCGCCGGCTCACCGGCACGTCCTCCGGCGACGGCCGGACGGCCAAGCACCCGGAGCTCGTGCGCATCTCCCCGAGCGCCTAGGCGGAGCAGCCGGAGGTCGGCGCCGGCTCAGCGCCAGCCGTAGCGCGCCGAGACGACCCGCGCCACCGCGTCGAACCGCGCGCGCTCGAGCGCCGCGCCCTCGCGCCGCATCCCCGCGGGGTGCACGCGGAAGACCCGCTCCGGATCGGCGAAGCTCGGCCGCCCCTCCGGATCCCAGGGCCCCGCGCCGACCGCGAGGTAGCCGTCGTGCTCCTTCGAGCTCAGCCGGATCGCCAGCGCCGTGCCGGCCTTCTCGACCGCGAGGACGAGGACGGGGCGGTCCTTGCCGCGGCCGTCGTCCTCCTCGTAGGGCACCCAGGTCCAGACGACCTCGCCCGGGTCGGGATCGCCGTCCGGCGTCGGCGCGTAGCCGAGGTGGACGCCGCGCAGCCGGGTCGGGTCGACCTCGGAGGTCCTGCCGATGCCGTTCGCGCCCGGCGTGGGCGCCGTGGTGCTCAGGTACGGCCGCTGCGCGGGGGCGCCGGCGTCGGCGCGCGGGGCGCTCGCGCGGCCGAGCAGTCGGAGGAGCAGGGACACGACGGAGCGTGAGGAGGGCACCTGAAAACCCTAGCCCGGAAACGGAAGGAGCCGGCTCCGAAGAGCCGGCTCCACCGGGGTGTCGCGGCGAGCGCGACGAGGCAGCGGGAGGACTAGTCCGCGAGGACGTAGCCCGCCTCGCCGTGGATGGCGGTGTCGATGCCGGCGATCTCGTCCTCGTTCTTCACCCGGAAGCCGATCGTCTTCTGGATGACCCAGCCGATCGCGTAGGTGAGGACGAAGGAGTAGATCAGGACGGTGAAGGCCGCGAGGGCCTGCTTGCCGAGCTGGCTGGCGTCGCCGGTGAGGAAGAGGCCGACATCGGTGCCGAAGAAGCCGATGTAGAGCGTTCCGATCAGACCGCCGACGAGGTGCACGCCGACCACGTCGAGCGAGTCGTCGTAGCCGAGCTTGTACTTGAGGTCGATCGCCAGGGCGCAGACGGCACCGGTGATCAGGCCGAGCACGATCGCCCAGAAGGGCGAGAGCACGGCGCAGGCCGGGGTGATCGCGACGAGACCCGCGACGGCACCGGAGGCGGCGCCGATCGAGGTGGGCTTGCCGTCCTTGATCTTCTCGATGATCAGCCAGCCGATGATGGCGGCGGCCGGAGCGGCGATGGTGTTGAGGAAGGCGATCGCGGCGATGCCGTCGGCGGCGAGCTCGGAGCCGGCGTTGAAGCCGAACCAGCCGAACCAGAGGAGGCCGGCGCCGAGGAGCACGAACGGCGGGTTGTGCGGCTGGTGCGCGCCCTTGGTGAAGTTCACGCGCTTGCCGAGGACCAGGGCGAGGGCGAGGGCCGCCGCACCGGCGTTGATGTGCACGGCGGTGCCGCCGGCGAAGTCGATCGCACCGACGTTGTAGGCGATCCAGCCGCCGTCCGAGGTGGCGCCGGTCTCGGGGTCGAGGGCGAAGTTGAAGACCCAGGAGGCGACCGGGAAGTAGACGATGGTCGCCCAGACGCCGGCGAAGACCATCCACGCGCCGAACTTGGCGCGGTCGGCGATCGCGCCGGAGATGAGCGCGACGGTGATGATCGCGAAGGTGGCCTGGAAGGCCGCGAAGGCGAGCGTCGGGTACGCGGACTCGATGTCACCGCGGGCCTCGGCGTAGGCACCGGCGAGGCCGAGCTGGCTGAGGTCGATGCCGAGGACGCCGTCGATGCCGACGAAGTCGCCCACGCCGGCGTTGGAGAAGGTGATCGCGTAGCCGTAGAGCACCCACAGCACGCCGATCAGGCCCATCGCGCCGAAGCTCAGCATCATCATGCTGATGACGCTCTTCGCTCGGACCAGACCGCCGTAGAAGAAGGCGAGCCCGGGGGTCATGAGCAGGACCAGCGCCGCCGCCAGGAGCAGGAACGCGGTATTGCCTTGATCCATTGTTGAACCTCTCGTGAGTAAGCAGAGTCGTGCAGGAGTCGTGAGTGAGGGCAGTGCAGAGCCCGATGCGGGCCGGCAGTCGCTGCACGACCCCGAAGACACGGCGTCTCGGAGGACGCGGGGGTGTCGGGTCACCTCGGGTAGCCGACAGTCTGGCCGCGCGACGTTACGACCCGTGCGGCACGAGGTTTCGCGGATGTTACGAGCGCGGCTCTCGTGTGAACAGTGCGTTACAGCGCGCCGCGGATCCCCCGCGCACGAGCCGGGGAGATGCCGCGGAGGACCGGCGCCGCGCGCCGTCGCGTCGTCAGGCGCCGGTCCGTCGTCAGGAGCCGATCCGTCGTCAGGCGAACGGCCGCATCGAGGTCAGCGCGATCAGGCGCGACATCGAGCGGAGGTACTTCTTGCGGTAGCCGCCGCTGAGCATGTCGCCGCCGAAGACCTCGTCCAGCGCGACGCCCGAGGCGAGGACCGGGATCTGCGCGTCGTACACGCGGTCGATGAAGGCGACGAGGCGCAGCGCGTCCGTCTGGTCGGTGAGGGTGGCGACGTCGCGGAGCACGATGGCGTCGACCCCGTCGATGACCTTGATGTAGCGCGAGGGGTGCACGGAGCCGAGGTGGTCGACGGCGGCCCGGAAGGAGTCGTCGGTGACGACGGCGCCGGAGGGGGCCGTGGCGACGAGCTCGTCGATCGCGCTGTCCGAGCGGGTGACCGCGTGGCCCTCGATGTCGCGGCGGCGGTAGTCGGTGCCGTCGATCCGCATCGTCTGGAAGTGCTCGGCCATCGCGTGTATCTCGCGGAGGAAGTCCGCTGCGGCGAAGCGCCCCTCGCCCAGCGCGTTCGGCGGGGTGTTCGAGGTCGCCGCGATGCGGGTGCCGGAGGCGACCAGCTCGCCCAGCAGCCGGGTCATCAGCATCGTGTCGCCCGGGTCGTCCAGCTCGAACTCGTCGATGCAGAGCAGTGCCGAGCCCTTGAGCAGGGACACGGTCGCCGCGTAGCCGAGGGCGCCCACCAGGGCGGTGTACTCGATGAAGGTGCCGAAGTAGGTGCGGCCGGGCACCGCGTGCCAGATCGCCGCGAGCAGGTGGGTCTTGCCGACGCCGAAGCCGCCGTCGAGGTAGACGCCGGGCTTCACCGCGGGCGCCTTCCTCCGGCCGAAGCCGAGGAAGCCGCCGCCGCCGCCCTTGGAGCCGCCGCCGGCCGCGAACGCCCGCAGCGCCTCGACGGCCTCCGCCTGCGAGGGGTACTCCGGGTCCGGCCGGTAGCTCTCGAAGGTCGCGCCCTCGAACTGCCGCGGCGGCACCAGGGTCGAGGCGATCTCGTGGCCGCTGATCTGCGGCGAGCGCGCGGTCAGGCTGCTCGTCGAACGGACGTCGTCGGGGGTCACGCGGTCTCGCATCCAGGGTCGCAGTACTGTGTCGAGCCGCACGGCGGCGGACGCCGGCGGCACTGTGTCGAACTCTTACGGGGCCGTCCGTGCACCCGCGCACGAGGGCGCGTACTGTCGCTGAGGGCGGTCTCCAGCGTAGCCCGCCCGCACCGCCGCCCATCCGAGAACCACGTCTGCGCCCCGCGCACCATCCTGGAGGTCCCCCTTGCCCGTTGAACTCGATCCGTCGCCGAAGTTCGCCGCCTACGCGCACCCCGAACGGCTCGTCAGCGGCGAGTGGCTCGAGCAGCGCCTCGGCACCCCCGGCCTCGTGGTCGTGGAGTCCGACGAGGACGTCCTGCTCTACGAGACCGGCCACATCCCCGGCTCCGTCAAGATCGACTGGCACACCGACCTCAACGACCCGGTGCAGCGCGACTACATCGACGGCGCCGCCTTCGCCGCGCTCGTCGGCGCCAAGGGCATCGCCCGCGACAGCACCGTCGTCATCTACGGCGACAAGAACAACTGGTGGGCCGCCTACGCCCTCTGGGTCTTCACCCTCTTCGGCCACGAGGACGTCCGCCTGCTCGACGGCGGCCGCGACAAGTGGATCGCCGACGGCCGGCCGACCACCACGGACGCCTCGAGCCCCGTTGCGGTCGAGTACCCGGCGGTCGAGCGCCGCGACGGCGACATCCGCGCCTTCAAGGAGGACGTGCTCGCCCACTTCGGCAACCCGCTGATCGACGTCCGCTCCCCCGAGGAGTTCTCCGGCGCCCGCACCACCGCACCGGCCTACCCGGAGGAGGGCGCCCTGCGCGCCGGCCACATCCCCAGCGCGCAGAACGTGCCGTGGGGCAAGGCCGCGGCGGAGGACGGCACCTTCCGCTCCCTCGACGAGCTGAACGGCATCTACCGCGACGGCGCCGGCCTGGCCGACGGCGACACCGTCATCGCCTACTGCCGGATCGGCGAGCGCTCCTCGCACACCTGGTTCGTGCTCACCCACCTCCTCGGCTTCGAGGGCGTCAAGAACTACGACGGCTCCTGGACCGAGTGGGGCAGCGCCGTCCGCGTGCCGATCGTCCAGGGCGCCGAGCCCGGCGAGGCCCCCGCGCCCCGCTGACCGGCCCGCTCCGACCGCGACCAGAGGGCCCCGTGCACACCTGTGCCGGGGCCCTCGGCGTCCTGCCCCGTCGTCCCCGCGTAGGGAAGAATGGAAGCGATGACCACCGACACCCCCGCCACCGACCTGCTCGGCCCCGCGCTCCGCGAGATCCGCGACGAGTTCCTCGCCCTCGAGAAGCCGGAGCGCCTCCAGCTCCTCCTCGAGTTCTCGAACGACCTCCCCGAGCTGCCCGAGCGCTACCGCGATCACCCCGACCTGTTCGAGCGGGTCGAGGAGTGCCAGTCGCCGGTCTTCATCGTCGTCGAGTTCGACGGCGACGTGATCCACCTGCACGCGACCGCGCCGCGCGAGGCGCCGACCACCCGCGGCTTCGCCTCGATCCTCGCCCAGGGCCTGGACGGTCTGACGCCCGAGCAGGTGCTCGCGGTTCCCGACGACTTCCCGCAGACCATCGGCCTGTCCGAGGCGGTCTCGCCGCTGCGGCTGCGCGGGATGAGCGCGCTCCTCGGCCGCACCAAGCGCCAGATCCGCGCCCACCTGGCCGCCTGAGCCTCGCGCGAGAGCCCGGCACCGTGATCCTGCAGCCGCTCGTCCCCGCCGGCGAGCCGATCCGCCTCGGCGAGGACGGCGCGCGAGCGGCGATCGAGGCGGCCTACCTCCCCGGCGCCGCCGTCCGCGTGCGGCTCAACATGATCGCGAGCGTCAACGGCTCGAGCATCGGCTCCGACGGCACCAGCGAGACGCTGACCAACCGCGTCGACCGCACGATCCTCGGGGTCATCCGCGCGCAGGCCGACGTCGTCCTCGTCGGCGCCGCGAGCGTGCGCGCGGAGGGCTACCGCGTGCCGAAGCGCGCGCCGCTCGCCATCGTCTCCTCCTCCGGCGACCTGGCCGGCCACCGCCTCGAGGTGCAGGAGGGCGCGCGCGTGCTCCTGCTGCTCCCCGAGGGGCGGGCGACGCCGGCCGATCTCCCTCGCGGCGTCGAGGTGGTCCCGGTGGCCGCGACCGGCGGGCGGATGAGCGTCGACGCGATCCTCGCGGCCCTGCGCGCCCTCGGACTCGAGCGGGTCGTCTGCGAGGGCGGCGCCTCGCTCTCGGGCCAGTTCCTCGCCTCCGGCCGCGTCGACGAGCTCTGCCTGACGACCGCGCCCCGCGTCGTGCTGCCGGGCCTCCCCGTCGCGTCGACCGGCGAGCGGATCGACGACTCCTACGCCCTGACGTCGCTCGCCGCGGACGACGCCGGCTTCACCTACGCGCGCTGGACCCGGACCGGCTGAGCGCCCGCTCCGCCAGCCAGCGCTCGACCGACGCCTCCCAGAGCTCCGGGTCGTCGTTCCAGAGCCGGGTGTGCCCGGCCCCGTGGAAGAGCACGAGCTCGACCAGATCGGGCCGCGCCGCCGCCAGGGCCTCGGACGGTCCGCTCGGCACGAAGTCGTCGTCGACGCTGTGCAGCAGCAGGACCGGCACGGTCAGCTCTGCGGCCCGCTCGACCAGGTCCATCGCCGCCAGCGGGACGTGACTGCTCTGGCCGGTCAGCGCGGCCGACCACGGCCGCTGCATCGCCGTGAGCGCGAGCGCCGCGATCGGCGCCGGGATCCGGTTCAGCCGGGCCTGCTTCCGCAGGGTCACCCGCCAGTCGATCACCGGCGAGTCGAGCACCAGCCCCGCGATCAGGTCGCGGCGGCTCGAGCGCAGCGCGGTCTGCAGCACGATCGCACCGCCCATCGACCAGCCGACGAGCACGACCCGGCGCGCGCCGCGACGCTCGGCGAACCGGATCGCGGCGTCGACGTCGCGCCACTCCGTCTCCCCCAGCGCGTAGCGCCGGTCCGGGCTCTCCGGAGCGTCACCGTCGTTGCGGTACGAGACGACCAGCGAGGTGAGCCCCGCCCGGTGGAACGCGGCCATCCCGCGCAGCGTCTCCTCGCGGGTCGTCGCGCGGCCGTGCACGTGGATCGCCCAGACGCCGCCGTCCTCCTCGGCCGGGAAGAGCCAGGCCGGAGCCGCGCCGAACTGCGTCGGCACCTCCTCCGCCGTGAAGGGCAGCCCGGTCTCGCGCGGCGAGAGCAGCAGCCAGCCGTTCAGCCGGCCGCGGGCACCGGGCCGCAGCGTCCCGCGATCGACGCCGTCGAGCTCCCGCACGACCCGGCCGCGCCCGGTCGCGAGCAGCCGCCCGATCCGCGCGTGCCCGCGCCCGTGGTCGAACCAGAGGCTGAAGCCGCCGCGGACCGCGGTGTCGACCGACGCCGACAGCTCGATCTCGTGCACCTCCGGCCGCACGGCGAGGACCCGGACGTCCTGCGCGCGCCGGGAGGGCGGAGTGACCACACCGCGGAGGAAGGCCGTCCCGAGCGCGGCGCCGCCGAGGGCCGTCAGCGCGGCGAGGGCGGGGGCCGCGAGGACCGCGGCGAGGACGACACCGGTGTGCGCGCTCTCCGCGGCGTGCCTGCGGGCTTCGAGCATGCGGGAACTCTAGTCTGCGAGCGTGCCCGAATTCCCAGCGCCGTCCCAGCTCCCGGAGGAGTTCCGCGCCGCGGTCGACTCCCTGCGCCGCGCGACGACCCGCTCCGAGCTCACCGTCTCCGAGATCGCCTCGCCGGCCGGACTCGCGCCCTACGCCGTCGCCCTCTCCGGCGACGTCTCGCCGCGCGCCCACGGCCGCGACTCCGAGCTGGGCACCGGGCGCTTCATCCTGCTCTACGACCCCGAGGAGCCGGAGCAGTGGGGCGGCCCGTTCCGCGTCGTCTGCTTCGCCCAGGCCCCGCTCGAGATCGAGATCGGCACCGATCCCTTCCTCGCCGAGGTCGCCTGGTCCTGGCTGATGGACGCCCTCGAGGTCCGCGGTGCCTTCTACACCGCCGCCTCCGGCACCGCGACCAAGGTCCTCTCCACCGGATTCGGCGAGCTCGCCGCCCAGGGCGACGGCGCGCAGATCGAGATCCGGGCCTCCTGGAGCCCCGAGGATGCGCAGCTCGCTCCCCACGTGGAAGGCTGGGGGGAGCTGTTGTGCATGCTCGCGGGCCTCCCGCCCGTATCGGGCGACGGTGTGACCTCGCTCGCCTTCCGACGGAACAACCGTGACTGATTACCGTGTCCTCTCCACCCCCGACGAGTTCCTCGCCGCGGTCGACGCCCTCGCCGCCGGCGAGGGTCCCGTCGCCGTCGACGCCGAGCGCGCCTCCGGCTTCACCTACTCGCAGCGCGCGTACCTGATCCAGGTCTACCGCCGCGGCGCCGGAGCGTTCCTCTTCGACCCGCCCGCGATCGGCCGGATGGACGCCCTCCAGGCCGTGATCGGCGAGGAGGAGTGGATCCTGCACGCCGCCAGCCAGGACCTCGCCTGCCTGCGCGAGGTCGGCCTCGACCCGGTGCGCATCTTCGACACCGAGCTCGCCGCGCGCCTGCTCGGCCTGCCCAAGGTCGGCCTCGGCGCCGTCGTCGAGGACCTGCTCGGCATCCACCTCGCCAAGGAGCACTCGGCCGCCGACTGGTCGACCCGCCCGCTCCCGCAGAGCTGGCTCGTCTACGCCGCGAAGGACGTCGAGCTGCTGCCCGACCTGCGCGACCGGATGGCCGAGATGCTGGTCGAGGCCCGGAAGACCCGGATCGCCCGCGAGGAGTTCGAGGCGACCCTGGCGCGGCAGCCCAAGCCGGTCCCGGCCGAGCCGTGGCGCCGCCTCTCGGGGATGCACGCCCTGCGCGGACCCCGCGCCCTCGCGATCGCCCGCGAGCTCTGGCTGACCCGCGACGCCTTCGCCCGCGAGCGCGACATCGCGCCCGGCCGGCTGATCCCCGACTCCTCGATCATCGCCGTCTCGCGCAACGTCCCCACGAGCCTCGGCCAGCTCTCCGGCCGCCGCGACTTCACCGGCCGTGCCAGCCGCGGCGAGGTCGAGCGCTGGTGGGCCGCGATCGAGCGCGGTCAGAGCACCGAGGACCTGCCCGGCCCCGTCCGTCCCGCCGCCGACACCCTGCCGCCGCCGCGCGCCTGGGGCGACCGCAACCCGGCCGCCGACGCCAGGCTGAAGGCTGCCCGCGCCGTCGTCGGCGAGATCGCCGAGCTGCTCTCGCTCCCGGTCGAGAACCTGCTCACGCCCGAGCTGGTCCGCCGCCTCGCCTGGAACCCGCCGGAGCCGCTCGACCGGGACTCCGTCGCCGCCGAGCTGGAGCGCGCCGGCGCCCGCTCCTGGCAGATCGACGCGACCGCCGGCTCGCTCGCCACCGCGTTTGTGGAAGCCGGGCAAGCACCCGTCGAGGGCACGGAACCCGCTTCGTAGGAAGAAGCAAAGGATTCCGGCGCCCGTCGCCGCCTTCCTACGATCGGAAGGACGTCCGGTTTCCGAGAGGGCGTCCCGTTTTCAGGAGGCACTGTGGCCGAGAGATCCGAAGTCGTGTTCGTCGACGGAGTCCGTACTCCGTTCGGGCGAGCCGGTGAGAAGGGCATGTACTGGCAGACCCGGGCCGACGACCTCGTCGTCAAGGCCATGATCGGTCTGCTGGAGCGCAACACCGCCCTGCCGAAGGAGCGCGTGGACGAGGTCGCCATCGCCGCGACCACCCAGCAGGGCGACCAGGGCCTGACCCTCGGCCGCACCGCCGCGCTCCTCGCGGGCCTGCCGCGCTCGGTCCCCGGCTACGCGATCGACCGGATGTGCGCGGGAGCGATGACCTCGGTCACCACGACCGCCGGCGGCATCGCCTTCGGCGCCTACGACGTCGTCATCGCCGGCGGCGTCGAGCACATGGGCCGCCACCCGATGGGCTTCAACGCCGACCCCAACCCGCGCTTCCTCTCCGAGCGCCTGGTCGGCGAGGAGGCCCTGAACATGGGCAAGACCGCGGAGAAGATCCACGACCGCTTCCCGCAGCTCACCAAGAGCCGCTCCGACCACTACGCCCTGCGCAGCCAGCAGAAGCTGGCCGAGGCCTACCGCAACGGCGACATCCAGCCCGATCTCGTCCCGGTCGCCACCCGCAGCGCCGCCGGCTGGGGCCTCGCCACCGCCGACGAGGCGCCCCGCCCCGAGACCACCCTCGAGGGGCTGGCGAATCTGCGCACCCCATTCCGCCCGCACGGCCGGGTCACCGCCGGCAACTCCTCCGGTCTCAACGACGGCGCCGCCGTCTCGCTGCTCGCCAGCGCCGACGCCGCGAAGGAGCTGGGCCTCCCCGAGAAGATGCGCCTGGTCAGCTTCGCCTTCGCCGGCGTCGAGCCCGAGATCATGGGCATCGGCCCGGTCCCCTCGACCGAGAAGGCGCTGAAGAAGGCCGGGCTCGGCATCGAGGACATCGGCCTCTTCGAGCTCAACGAGGCCTTCGCCGTGCAGGTGCTCTCCTTCCTCGACCACTTCGGCATCGACGACGACGACCCGCGGGTCAACGAGTACGGCGGCGCGATCGCGATCGGCCACCCGCTCGCCTCCTCGGGTGTCCGGCTGATGATCCAGCTCGCCCGCCAGTTCGAGGCGCACCCCGAGGTCCGCTACGGCCTGACCGCGATGTGCGTCGGTCTCGGCCAGGGCGGCTCGGTCATCTGGGAGAACCCGCACTTCGACGGCAAGCGCGCACGACGGAAGGGACGCTGACCCATGCTCGAAGGATTCGAGGACCTGGTCGAACTCGCCGAGGGCGAGGTCGTCACCCACTCCTACGTCCGCGACGTCCCGCTCCCCAGCGGCCGCGTCCTGGCGCTGATCACGCTCGACAACGACCGCGACCACACCCGGCCGAGCACCTTCGGCCCCGCCGGGCTGTTCGAGCTGGCCGACGTGCTGCTCGCCCAGCAGGCGCGCGCGAAGGCCGGCGAGATCCAGGCGGTCGGCGTGACGGGCAAGCCGTTCATCCTCGCCGCCGGCGCCGACCTCAGCAAGGTCGGCAGCATCCCGAGCCACGAGATCGGACGCCAGCTGGCGCGCTTGGGCCACAGGACCCTCGGCCTGCTGTCCGAGCTCGGCGTCCCCTCGTTCGTCTTCATCAACGGGCTCGCGCTCGGCGGCGGCACCGAGATCGCGCTGAACGCCGACTACCGCACCGTCGACGCCTCGATCCCCGCGCTCGGGCTGCCCGAGGTCTTCCTCGGCATCATCCCCGGCTGGGGCGGCGCCTGGCTGCTGCCGAACCTGATCGGCATCGAGAACGCCCTGAAGGTGATCGTCGAGAACCCGCTGAAGAACAACCGGACCCTCAAGGGCCAGGACGTCTTCGACCTCGGCATCGCCGACGCGATCTTCCCCTCCGCGAGCTTCCTCGAGAACTCGCTGGTCTGGGCCGACGGCGTCCTCGGCGGGACCGTCGAGGTCAAGCGGCCGAACGTGCCCGGGAAGATCGAGCGGCTGGTCAAGTGGGACGCCGCGATCGCGATCGCCCGCAAGCAGCTCGAGTCGAAGATCGGCACCGTCGCCGCGTCGCCCTACCGCGCGCTCGACCTGCTGAAGGCCGCCAAGAGCAGCACCCGCGAGGAGGGCTTCGCCGCCGAGGACGAGGCGCTGGCCGACCTCGTCTCCGGGGATCAGTTCCGCGCGAGCATCTACGCCTTCGACCTGGTGCAGAAGCGGGCGAAGCGCCCCGCCGGCGCGCCGGACAAGAGCCTCGCCAAGCCGGTCACCAAGGTCGGCGTCATCGGCGCGGGTCTGATGGCCACGCAGTTCGCGCTGCTCTTCGTCCGCCGCCTCCAGGTGCCGGTCGTCATCACCGACCTCGACCAGGAGCGGGTGGACCGCGGCGTCGCGAGCATCGTCGGCGAGATCGACACCCTGCTCGCCAAGGGCCGCCTCTCGCCGGACGACGCGAACCGCCTCCGCGGTCTCGTCACCGGCACCACCGACCGCGCCGACTTCGCCGACGCCGACTGGGTGATCGAGGCCGTCTTCGAGGAGCTCTCCGTCAAGCAGGAGGTCTTCGCCGACATCGAGCGCTACGTGTCCCCCACCGCGGTCCTCGCGACCAACACGTCGTCGCTCTCGGTCGAGCGGATCGGCGAGCGGCTGCAGCACCCGGAGCGCCTGGTCGGCTTCCACTTCTTCAACCCGGTCGCGGTGATGCCGCTGATCGAGGTCGTGAACACGCCGCAGACCGACGACGAGACGCTGTCGACCGCGATGGTCACGGCGGCGAAGCTGAAGAAGAACGCCGTCATCACCCGCGACACCCCGGGCTTCGTGGTCAACCGCGTGCTGGCGAAGGTGCTCGGCGAGGCGATGCACGCCGTCGACACCGGCACCCCGTTCGAGGTCGTCGAGGCCTCGCTCGAGCCGTTCGGCCTGCCGATGACGCCGTTCGAGCTGCTCGAGCTCGTCGGACTCAAGGTCGGCGCGCACGTGCTCGACACGCACCACGCGGCCTTCCCGGACCGCTTCTACGACAGCGCCAACCTGCACCGCCTGGCGGAGCTCGGGCACGTCTTCGAGCGCGACGCCAAGGGCCGGGTGAAGGGCGTGGACAAGCGCGCCGTCGCCATCGTCAAGGGCGGCTCCGACCCGATGACCGCCGAGGAGCTGCGGCTGCGCGTCGAGACCGGCCTCGCCGACGAGGTGAAGCGGATGCTGGACGACGACGTCGTGCACGCCGCGGAGGACATCGACCTCTGCCTCATCCTCGGCGCCGGCTACCCGTTCCAGATGGGCGGCCTGACGCCCTACCTCGACCGCGTCGGCGCGAGCGAGCGGGCCTTCGGCGGCACGTTCCACGACCCGGCCATCCGCGGGGTCCAGTAGCCGCAGGAACGCAGGAGGGCGCCCACCGGTCCGGTGGGCGCCCTCTCTCGTGCGTGGAGCGTGCTCAGTCCTTGAGCACTCAGTCCTCGACCACTCAGTCCTCGAGCACTCAGTCCTTGCGCGCGTCGTCGTGCGCCGCGACCTCTTCGGGCAGCGGGCGCGCGACCGGGATCTTGCTGCCGAGCACCTGGGCGACGACGTCGCGGGCGATGTGCTGCGGAGTCAGTCCGACGTCCTCGAGGATCTCCTCGCGCTTCGCGTGGTCGAGGAACTGGTCCGGCAGCCCCAGCTCGGTGACGGCCGTGTCGACGCCGGCGTCGCGGAGGTCCTGGCGGATCCGGGTGCCGATGCCGCCGACGCGGACGCCGTCCTCGATCGAGATCACGAGTCGGTGCTCGGCCGCGAGGTCGATGACGCTGCGCGGCACCGGCACGACCCAGCGCGGGTCGACGACGGTGGCGCCGATGCCCTGCGCGGCGAGCCGCTGCGCGACGTCGAGGCCCATCGCCGCCATCGGGCCGACGGTGACGATCAGCACGTCCTGCCGCTCCGAGCGCAGCAGCACGTCCACGCCGTCGTCGAGGCGCTCGAGCGCGTCGATCTCGTCGCCGACGTTGCCCTTGGAGAAGCGCACGACGGTGGGGGCGTCCTTCACGCCGACGGCCTCGCGCAGCTCCTCGCGCAGCCGGACGGAGTCGCGGGGCGCGGCGAGGCGGATGTTCGGGACGACCTGGAGGATCGCGAGGTCCCACATGCCGTGGTGGCTCGGGCCGTCGGGGCCGGTGACCCCGGCGCGGTCGAGCACGAAGGTGACGCCGGCGCGGTGCAGCGCCACGTCCATCAGGACCTGGTCGAAGGCGCGGTTGACGAAGGTCGCGTAGAGCGCGACGACCGGGTGCAGGCCGCCGAAGGCGAGGCCGGCGGCGGAGGTCACGGCGTGCTGCTCGGCGATGCCGACGTCGAACACGCGGTCCGGGTACTTCTCGGCGAGGCGGTCGAGGCCGACCGGGCGGAGCATCGCGGCGGTGATGCCGACGATCGTCGGGTCCTCGTCCGCGAGGGTGACGATCTCCTCGGCGAAGACCGAGGTCCAGGAGCGGGCGCCGCTCGCGCTGAGCGGCTCGCCGGTCTCGGGATCGATCTGGCCGACCGCGTGGAACTGGTCGGCGAGGTCCTGGACGGCGGGCTCGAAGCCCTTGCCCTTCTGCGTGATCGCGTGCACGATCACGGGCGTGCCGTAGTCCTTGGCCTGCTGGAGCGCCTCCTCCATCGCGGTGAGGTCGTGTCCGTCGATCGGGCCGAGGTACTTGATGTCGAGGTTGGAGTACAGCGCCTCGTTGTTGATGAAGCGGCTGAGGAAGCCGTGCAGGCCGCCGCGCACTCCGCGGTAGACCGCGGCCGCGGGGCCGCCCAGGCGCTCGGAGACGGCGCGGGAGCCGCGGTGCAGCGTCCGGTAGGTGCGCCGGGTGCGGACGCCGTTGAGGAAGCGCGCCATGCCGCCGATGGTCGGGGCGTAGGAGCGGCCGTTGTCGTTGACGACGATGACGAGACCGCGGGAGTTGTCGTCGCTGATGTTGTTCAGCGCCTCCCAGGTCATCCCGCCGGTGAGCGCGCCGTCGCCGACGACCGCGACCACGTGGCGGTCCGTCTGCCCGGTCATCGTGAAGGCCCGCGAGATGCCGTCCGCCCAGGACAGCGAGCTGGAGGCGTGCGAGCTCTCGACGATGTCGTGCGGCGACTCGGAGCGCTGCGGGTAGCCGGCGAGTCCGCCGCGCTGACGGAGGCCGGAGAAGTCCTGGCGACCGGTCAGCAGCTTGTGCACGTAGGACTGGTGCCCCGTGTCGAAGATGATCGCGTCGTGCGGCGAGTCGAAGACCCGGTGGATCGCGATGGTCGTCTCGACGACGCCGAGGTTCGGGCCGAGGTGGCCGCCGGTCTTGGACACCTCGCGCACGAGGAAGTCGCGGATCTCCAGCGCCAGCGTCTCGAGCTCGGTCCGGGTCAGGCGGTCGAGGTCGCGCGGTCCGGAGATGGTCTCGAGAACAGCCATTCGCGCCGCCTTTCCGGGGGATGTCTGAGGGGTGTGGACGTCTCCCGAGTCTACGCACGGGGTCCGGTGGAACAGGTGCGCGCCTCCCCGGCTTGCAGGGAGGCGCGCAGATCTGCTCGGAATCAGACCAGGGAGCGCAGCACGTACTGCAGGATCCCGCCGTTGCGGTAGTAGTCCGCCTCCCCGGGGGTGTCGATGCGGACGACCGCGTCGAACTCGATCGGCTGCTTGCCCTCGGGCGAGTCGGACGTCGGCGAGGCGACGACGTGGACCGTCTTCGGGGTCACGCCCTCGTTCAGCGCCTCGATGCCCGAGATGCTGATCGACTCCGTGCCGTCGAGCCCGAGCGAGGCCCAGGTCTCGCCCTGCGGGAACTGCAGCGGGACGACGCCCATGCCGATCAGGTTCGAGCGGTGGATCCGCTCGAAGCTCTCGACGATGACCGCCTTGACGCCCAGGAGGCTGGTGCCCTTCGCCGCCCAGTCGCGCGACGAGCCGGAGCCGTACTCCTTGCCGCCGAGGATCACCAGCGGGGTGCCCTGCGCCTGGTAGTTCTGCGACGCGTCGTAGATGAACGACTGCGGGCCGCCCTCCTGCGTGAAGTCCCGGGTGTAGCCGCCCTCCACGTTGTCCAGGAGCTGGTTGCGCAGGCGGATGTTCGCGAACGTGCCGCGGATCATCACCTCGTGGTTGCCGCGGCGCGAGCCGTAGGAATTGTAGTCCTTGCGGTCCACGCTGTGCTCGGCGAGGTACTGACCGGCCGGGCTGTCCGCCTTGATCGAGCCGGCGGGGCTGATGTGGTCGGTGGTGACCGAGTCGCCCAGCTTGGCGAGCACGCGGGCGTCGGCGATGTCGGTGACCGGAGTCGTCTCCATCGTCATGCCGTCGAAGTACGGGGGCTTCCGCACGTAGGTGGAGTCCTCGTCCCACTCGAAGATCGAGCCCTCGGGGGTCTGCAGCGAGCGCCAGCGCTCGTCGCCGTCGAACACGCCGGCGTACTGCGTGTCGAACATCGACTTGTCGATCGAGGAGTCGATCGTCGCCTGGACCTCGGCCGCGTCGGGCCAGATGTCCTTGAGGAAGACGTCGTTGCCGTCGGTGTCGGTGCCCAGGGCGTCGACCTCGAAGTCGAAGTTCATCGAGCCGGCGAGGGCGTAGGCGATGACCAGCGGCGGGCTCGCCAGGTAGTTCATCTTCACGTCGGGGTTGATGCGGCCCTCGAAGTTGCGGTTGCCCGAGAGGACGGCAGTGACGGCGAGGTCGTTCTCCTGCACCGCGGTCGAGATCTCCTCGAGCAGCGGACCGGAGTTGCCGATGCAGGTGGTGCAGCCGTAGCCGACCGTGAAGAAGCCGAGGGCCTCGAGCGACTCGGTGAGCCCGGCCTTCTCGTAGTAGTCGGTGACGACCTTCGAGCCCGGCGCCAGCGTGGTCTTGACCCACGGCTTGGCCTTCAGGCCCTTCTGCGCCGCGTTGCGGGCCAGCAGGCCGGCCGCGAGCATCACCGAGGGGTTCGACGTGTTGGTGCAGGAGGTGATCGCGGCGATCGCGACGGCGCCGTGGTCGATGGTGAAGCTCTCGTGGCCCTCGCCCAGCTCGACGGTGGTCGGCTTGGACGCGGTGGTCGGCGCGTGCGAACGGTGGGTGTGCGAGTGCGAGCTGTACTCGTCCTGCGGCTGGAGCTCGCCGGGGTCCGACGCGGGGAACGACTCGGCGAGGGTGAGGTCGACGATGTCGTGGGTGACGTCGGTGTAGTTGTTGAGGTCCGACTCGAACTGCGTCTTCGCCGAGGTGAGCTCGATGCGGTCCTGCGGGCGCTTCGGCCCGGCGATCGAGGGGACGACCGTGCTGAGGTCCAGCTCGAGGTACTCGCTGAAGACCGGCTCGACCGCGGGGTCGTGCCAGAGCTTCTGCAGCTTGGAGTACTGCTCGACCAGGGCGATCTGCTCGTCGCTGCGGCCGGTGAGGCGCAGGTAGTCGAGGGTCACGTCGTCGATGGGGAACATCGCGGCGGTGGAGCCGAACTCGGGGCTCATGTTGCCGATGGTGGCGCGGTTGGCGAGCGGCACCTGGGCGACGCCGGCGCCGTAGAACTCGACGAACTTGCCGACGACGCCGTGCTTGCGCAGCATCTCGGTGATCGTCAGGACGACGTCGGTGGCGGTCACGCCGGCCGGGATGGCACCGGAGAGCTTGAAGCCGACGACCTTGGGGATGAGCATCGAGACGGGCTGGCCGAGCATGGCCGCCTCGGCCTCGATGCCGCCGACGCCCCAGCCGAGCACGCCGAGGCCGTTCACCATGGTGGTGTGCGAGTCGGTGCCGACGCAGGTGTCGGGGTAGGCGCGGAGGACGCCGCCGACCTCGCGGGTCATCGTGACGCGGGCCAGGTACTCGATGTTGACCTGGTGGACGATGCCGGTTCCGGGCGGGACGACCTTGAAGTCGTCGAACGCGGTCTGGCCCCAGCGGAGGAACTGGTAGCGCTCGCCGTTCCGCTCGTACTCGAGCTCGACGTTGCGCTCGAGGGCGTCGGGGGTGCCGAAGAGGTCCGCGATGACCGAGTGGTCGATGACCATCTCGGCGGGCGCGAGCGGGTTGATCCTGTTCGCGTCGCCACCGAGGGCCGCGACGGCCTCGCGCATGGTGGCGAGGTCGACGATGCAGGGCACGCCGGTGAAGTCCTGCATCACGACGCGCGCGGGCGTGAACTGGATCTCGGTGTCGGGCTCCGACTCCGGGACCCACTCGCCCAGGGCGCGGATGTGATCGGCCGTGATGTTGGCGCCGTCCTCCGTGCGGAGCAGGTTCTCGAGCAGCACCTTCAGGCTGAACGGGAGCTTCTCGTGACCGGGGACCCGGTCGATGCGGAACACCTCGTAGTCGGTCGAGCCGACCTTCAGGTTGTCTTTCGATCCAAAGCTGTCTACCGCGGACACGTCGCCCTCTCCTTCGCTGACGTGGGCTCCGCCGACGGGCGCACCCACATATCCGTCTCCATCTTGGCGACCGCGCACAGCGCCCCGCCACCAAGGAGGACCTAACTATTTATCTTGACGTCGAGACAACTCTACGCGCGTTCCGTGGGCGGAGCCGCCTCGTCCCGCTCCGCCGCGCCGCGGTACTCCGCGCGCACGGCCAGGACGGTGAGCACCAGCAGCGGTGCGTAGAGGGGCAGGCCGAGCACGAGCTTCCAGGTGCCCAGGGCCGTGGCGTCGCCGGCGAGGAAGAGCGGGTACTGCACCGCGAGCCGGACGAAGAACAGCGCCGCCCAGGCGAGCGTCAGCAGCGAGAAGAGCCGGCGCTTCCGGCGGTCGTCCCGCCAGGCCGTGCCGTCGCCCATCAGGTAGCCGGCCGCGACGCCGATCAGGGGCCAGCGCGCGAGCACCGACACCAGGAAGACGAGGCCGTAGACGAGGTTGGTGATCAGCCCGGGCACGAAGTTGTCGACGGCGCGGCCGGTGATCAGTGCGAGGGCGGCCGAGATCACGACGCCGAGCAGACCGCCGACCGCCTGGATGACCGGGGTGCGCCCGAGGATCCGCGCGACGGTGAACAGCACGGCCATCCCGACCGAGGCGACCAGCGAGAGCACGAGCTCTCCCGTGATCGTGAAGAGGAGGACGAAGGCGACCCCGGGCACGACGGCCTCGAGGATGCCGCGGACACCGCCCATCGAGCCGAGCAGTGCACGGCCGTCGAACGGCTCGCCGTCGGCGACGACGCCGAGTCCGGAGCGGCGGGCGGCCTTCGCGATCGCCTCGCCGACCTCCGGCTGGACAGCACGCTCGGGCCGCTCGGGCTGATCGGCGCGCTCGGGCTGCGGGTCGCCCTCGGCGCCCATCCCGCTCAGCTCGCGCTCTGCTGGGTCTGGCCGCTGTCCGGCATCTTGAGCGGGATGAGGTCGCGCGGGGGCATCGGGCCGGAGCCGCGCACCACGACGACACTGCGGAAGAGGTCCTCGACGGCGGCCGCGGCCTGCTCGTCGGTGGCCCCCGCGCCGGCGATCACGCCGCGGAGGAACCAGCGCGGACCGTCGACGCCGACGAAGCGCGCGACGCGCACGCCGCCGCCGGCCAGCGGGAGCTGCGCGACGATCTCCGGGCCGAAGACGCCCTCGCGCTCCTCGGTGCTGCCGCCCTGGCGGCCGATCTGCTCCGCGATCTGCCCGCGGATCTCGTGCCAGAGACCCGAGGATCGCGGCGCCGCGAACGGCTGCACCTGGAGGGTGGACCCGGCGTAGTCGAGGCCGACGGCGATGACGCGCTTGGTCGCCTCCTCGACCTCGAGGCGGATGTGCATGCCCTCGCGGGGCAGCACCTTCACCCCGCCGAGGTCGATGTAGGGGCGGACCGGGTTGGCCTCGCGCTCGTCGAGCGGGCCGGCCTCGGCGCGGTCGGCGGGCGCGGACTTCTCGAAGTCCTGCGCGGCGGTCTCGACGGCCGCGTCCTCGGTGCCGGCGGGCTGGATGTCGCTCATGCGTTCTCCTCGTTGGTGCGGGCGTCTGCTGGTGCTGCGGTGGCGTAGCCGGTCGAGCCGAAGCCGCCGGTGCCGCGGACGGAGTCCGGCAGCTCCTCGACGGCGGTGAAGCGGGCCCGGACGACGGGCAGGATGACGAGCTGTGCGATCCGGTCGCCCGCGGCGATCCGGTACGGCTCGCGCGCGTCGGTGTTCAGGAGCGCCACGCGGATCTCGCCGCGGTAGCCGGCGTCGATGGTGCCTGGCGCGTTCACGATCGTGAGGCCGTGCTTGAAGGCCAGCCCGCTGCGCGGCACGACGAAGCCGACGTGACCGTCGGGCAGGGCGATCGAGACTCCGGTGCCGACGCTCGCCCGCTCACCGGGAGCGAGCACGAGCTCCTCCGTGGAGCGCAGATCGGCTCCGGCGTCACCGGGGTGGGCGTAGAACGGGACCTCGTCCGCGCGGATCGGGACGTCGACGGTTTCGTTCACGTGACGAGGGTAGACCAATCGTCTGATGCAATAGGGACATGCCGTCCTACCGAGAGAGGCTGTGGCCCGCGCCCTGGCTCTTCGTCTCCACCGCCCTCGTGATCCCCGCCAGCATCCTGGTCTTCGCGCCGATCAACCTGTCCGTCGGCTTCCTCGTCGCGCTGGTGCTCTACGGCGGCACCGTCGGCACGCTGCTGGCCACGTCGCCGACCATCGAGGTCGTCGACGGCGAGCTGCGGGCCGGCCGCGCGCACATCCCGCTCGAGCTGGTGGGCGACGCGGTCGCCTTCACCGGCGAGCGGGCGTTCGCTCAGCGCGGACCGCGATTGGACGCCAGGGCGTTCCTCGTCATCCGCGGCTGGGTGCGCGACGTCGTGCGGGTCCCGATCGAGGACCCTGCCGACCCGACGCCGTACTGGCTGCTGTCGAGCAGGCGCCCCAACGACGTCGTCGCCGCGATCCGGGAGGGATCACGGCGACGGGGCGCTGGTCTTTCGGAGCCGGGAGAGGCCTAGGCGGCGCACTCCAGGCAGATCGGGCCGAGCTTCTCCTCGTGGTCGATCTGCGAGCGGTGCTTCACCAGGAAGCAGCTGACGCACGTGAACTCGTCCGCCTGCGGCGGAAGGACCACGACGTCCAGATCGAGGTCGGACAGATCGGCACCGGGCAGTTCGAATCCGCCCGGGTTGTCGGCGTCATCGACGTCGACGACACCAGACATCTTGTCGGGGACTCGCTCCTTCAGGGCCTCGATCGACTCGGAGTCGTCATCGGTCTTGCGGGGGGCGTCGTAGTCCGTAGCCATTCCCATCCACTTCTTAAATTCAGTCGTTCAACAAATCGGCGGGGACAGTGTGCATCAAGAAGTATCGATGCGCAAACCGCTTCGAACGCGTCTTGACAGCCGCTGCCGCGCCCTCCTCCGCACCAACTTTCGACCCGCCCGCGGTATTCCCGGGGAACGGCCCGTCGGCGTGCGATCCTGAGCCGGTTCGCGGCAGGCACGGGCTCGTCCGCGGCCAGAAGGAGGTCCAGCACGATGATGGAACTGAAGGTGATCGGCGTCGAGAGCGGATCGCTCGTCCTCGTCTCGGACGGCGGTGAGCGGTTCTCCGTCCGCATCGACGAGACGCTGCAGAGCCAGCTGCGCCCGCGCGTGCACTCGCTGCCCCCGCGGGAGAAGCGCGTGTCGCCCCGCGAGATCCAGTCGCACATCCGCTCGGGCCTCTCCGCCGAGGAGGTCGCCGAGCTCACCGGCGCCGACCTCGACTACGTCGCCCGCTTCGAGGGCCCGGTCACGGCCGAGCGCGAGCACATCGTCGCCTCCGCCCTGGCGGTCCGCGTCTACACCAGCGCCGACCCCGACCCGCTCGAGGAGGGCACGCCCTTCGGCGACGTCATCCGCGAGCGCCTGGGCGCCCTCGGCGCCGACGGCGAGCAGTGGTCGAGCTGGAAGGAGGAGGAGGGCTGGGTCGTCAAGCTGCTCTTCCGCTCCGACGAGATCGACCACGACGCCCGCTGGCGCTTCGACCCCAAGAAGGCGCTCCTCTCCCCCCTCACCGCCGAGGCGACCACGCTCTCGCAGCAGGGCGAGATCCGGCCGACGCTCATCCCGCGCCTGCGCGCCGTCATCCCCGCCGCGGTCGACGAGCTGGCGACCCGCTTCGACACCGACGCCTTCGCGAAGCCCGCGGAGCCGTCGCGCCCCGAGCGCCCGGGCTCCGAGCGAGCGGGCTCCGAGCGCCAGGGGCCCTCGCGCCTCCCGCACTCCCGCCCCGCCGCCTCCCGACCCTCCGACACCGAGCCGCAGCCGGCCCTCTCGGACACGCCGCGTCCGGTCTCGACGCTCCCCCGCCCGGTGACCAGCACGACCGAGCAGCGCGAGCGCAACCTCAACGACACGGCCGATCTCCTCGACGCGCTTCGTCGCCGGCGCGGCGAGCGCGACCACGCCTCCTCGGCGCGGGTGCGCGAGGAGCCGCAGCCGGAGGCCCCCGCGGTCGTCGCCCCGAAGGCCCCCGAGCCCGAGCGCCCCGCGGCACCCGCCGCCGAGCACCCCGCCGCGAGCGGACGCACCTCGATGCGCCGCGGCCGGGCCGCCATCCCCAGCTGGGACGAGATCGTCTTCGGGGCCCGCAGCGACGACTGACCGGTCGACGACTGACCGGTCGACGCCGGAGAGGGCGAGCGCGCTCCCGGGACTCAGATCCCGGAGAGCGCGCCGAAGCCGAGCAGCGGCACCTGGGTCTCCTCGGGGGTGAGCGAGCCGTGCTGGCCGATCATCGACCGGCCGGAGGCGTCCTCCGCCGAGTAGTAGGCGATCGCCTTCCGCGCGGCGACGAAGACGTCGCCCATCCGCTCCGCCGCCGGAGCGCCGATCTCGCCGAACCAGCCGCTCGCCGCGACCTCGTCGCGCGTCGCGATCCAGGCCCGGGAGCCCTCCGCCTCGATCCAGCGCGCCGCGACCACCGCGGGATCGACCCCGGCCTCGAGGTGCAGCTGCAGGCAACGCGGCTCGCCGGCCAGGTGGCGCACGCCCTTGAGGAGCGCAGGATCGCGCACGAGGACGTGCGACGAGGCGGGCACGTCGAGGACGCCGTGGTCGGCGGTGACGAGCACGCCCTCGCGGCCGGAGAGTCCGCGGACGAACGCCGCGACCTCGCCGTCGAGCTGCTCCAGGGCCGTCGTCCACTCCGGCGACTCCCAGCCGCGGGCGTGCGCGGTCATGTCGAGCTCGGGGACGTAGAGGTAGACCAGCTGGCGGCCGCCGCGGTCGAGGAGGTCGCGCGCCGCGGTGAAGCGCTCGGCGACTCCCCCGGCGACCCGGTACTCGGCGCCGCGCAGGATCGCCCGGGTGAGCCCCGAGTGCGCGTAGCGGGCGGCGCCGATGACGCTGGCCGCGACGCCCGCCTCGACGGCCCGCTCGAAGACGGTGGGGTGCGGCTGCCACTGCTCGGGGACCATCCGGTCGTCCCAGCCGGAGAGCTGGTTCACCAGGCGGTCGTGCGCCCGGTCGAGCACGCGGTAGCCGACCATCCCGTGCTCCCCCGGGCGCCGGCCCGTGGTGAGGCTCGCGAGGGCCGCCGCGGTCGTCGTCGGGAAGCCGGAGGCGAGGGTCGTGGCCTTCGTGAGCGCGGGCGCGAGCGTGCGGGCGTGCCCGGCGCGCTGCCGCAGGTTGGCCGCTCCGAGCCCGTCCACCAGGACGACGACGATCCGCTCGACGCGCGGCGAGCCGAAGGTCCCCGGGCGGCCGAGGAGGGCGTCGAGAGCGCCGGGGAGGACGTCGGCGAGGCTCCGCCGCCCGGCGGGGACGGCCGGTAGCATGGGGGTCATCGCGCCCAGTTTCGCACGCTGCGCCCCTCCGCGGAGCGTGCCCCGCCGTGCCCGCGCCCGCTACCGAAGTGAGACATGAACGCTGCACCCCCTCCCTCCGGATCCTCCCTGACCGAGCGCATCGAGGACGTCGACGTCTCGGCCGAGATGGAGGGGTCGTTCCTCGAGTACGCCTACTCGGTGATCTACTCCCGCGCCCTGCCCGACGCCCGCGACGGCCTGAAGCCGGTGCAGCGCCGCATCCTCTACATGATGAGCGAGATGGGCCTGCGCCCCGATCGCGGCCACGTGAAGTCGGCCCGCGTCGTCGGCGAGGTGATGGGCAAGCTGCACCCGCACGGCGACGCCTCGATCTACGACTCGCTCGTGCGCCTCGCGCAGCCGTTCACGCTCCGGGTCCCGCTCGTCGACGGCCACGGCAACTTCGGCTCGCTCGACGACGGCCCCGCCGCCGCCCGCTACACCGAGGCCCGTCTCGCCGCCGCGGCGACGGCGATGACCGAGCACCTCGACGAGGACGTCGTGGATTTCGTCCCCAACTACGACAACTCGCACGACCAGCCCGAGGTGCTCCCCGCGGCGTTCCCGAACCTCCTCGTCAACGGCGCGAGCGGCATCGCGGTCGGCATGGCCACCAACATGGCCCCGCACAACCTGATCGAGGTGATCGGAGCGGCGCGGCACCTGATCGCGCACCCCGACGCCTCGCTGGACGACCTGATGTCGTTCGTCCCCGGCCCCGACTTCCCCAGCGGCGGCACGATCGTCGGGCTCGCCGGCGTCCGCGACGCCTACGCGACCGGCCGCGGCAGCTTCAAGACCCGCGCCCGCGTCTCGGTCGAGAGCATCACCGCCCGGAAGTCCGGCCTGGTCGTCACCGAGCTGCCCTACCTCGTCGGCGCCGAGAAGGTCATCGACAAGATCAAGGACGGCGTCCAGAACAAGAAGCTCAGCGGCATCGCCGACGTCACCGATCTCACCGACCGCGACAACGGCCTCCGCCTCGTGATCGGGATCAAGACCGGCTTCAGCCCGGAGGCTGTGCTCGAGCAGCTGTACCGCTACACCCCGCTCGAGGACGCCTTCTCGATCAACAACGTCGCCCTCGTCGACGGCCAGCCCCGCACGCTCGGCCTCAAAGAGCTGCTGCAGGTCTACGTCGGCCACCGCCTGACCGTGGTGACCCGCCGCTCCCGCTACCGCCTCCGGAAGCGCCAGGAGCGGCTGCACCTGGTCGAGGGACTGCTGATCGCGATCCTCGACATCGACGAGGTCATCCAGCTGATCCGCGCGAGCGACGACACCGCCGCCGCCCGGGCCCGGCTGATCGAGGTCTTCGACCTCAGCACGAACCAGGCCGACTACATCCTCGAGCTGCAGCTGCGCCGCCTGACGAGGTTCTCCCGGATCGAGCTCGAGACCGAGCGCGACACCCTCCTCGCCGAGATCGCCGAGCTCGAGGCGCTGCTGGCCAGCCGCAGCCGCCTCGAGGCGCTCGTGTCCGACGAGCTCGACGACGTCGCGCAGCGTCTCGGCACGCCGCGCCGGACGCTGCTCACCGAGGCGCGCCCCTCCGTCGCCACGACCGGCCGGAAGACCGCCGCCGTGCTCGAGATCGCCGACCTGCCGTGCCGAGTGCTGCTGAGCACCACCGGGCGGATGGTGCGCATCGACCGCGACCCGGAGGCCGCGCCGCACCCCGAGCGCGCGACCCGCCGCAGCAAGCACGACGCGGTGCTCAGCACGATCGACACCACCACGCGCGCCGAGATCGGCGCGGTGACGACCGCGGGCCGCCTGCTGCGCTTCTCCCCCGTCGACGTCCCGTCCGTCCCGTCCTCCTCAGTGCAGCTCGGCGCGGGCGTGCGGATGAGCGACTACCTCAGCCACCTCGCGAAGGACGAGCGCGTCCTCGCCCTCGTCGCCCTCGACGACCCGCGCCCGATCGCCCTGGGCACCCTGCAGGGCACGGTCAAGCGCGTCGCCCCGGGCGACCTGCCCAACCGCCCGGACATCGAGCTAATCGCCCTGCGGCCGAAGGACGCGGTCGTCGGCGCCGCGCCGTCGGCCGACGAGGACGAGCTCGTCTTCGTCACCGGTGAGGCCCAGCTGCTGCGCTTCTCCGCCTCGGCGGTTCGCCCGCAGGGCCGGACCGCGGCGGGCATGGCCGGTGTCAAGATCAGCGAGACCGACGAGGTCGTCTCCTTCGCGGTCGTCCCCGAGTCCGAGCGCGACGAGACCGTCGTCGCGACCGTCGCCGTCGACAGCTGGGCCCTCACCGGCACCGACACCGGCAGCGCCAAGGTGTCGGCGTTCTCGGAGTTCCCGCCCAAGGGCCGCGCGACCGGCGGCGTCCGCGCCCAGCGCTTCCTCAAGGGCGAGACCGCCCTCGGCGTCGCCTGGGTCGGCCCCGGCCCGGCGCACGCGCTCGAGGCCGACGGCAGCGTCGCGGCACTGCCCGACTCCGGGATGAAGCGCGACGGCTCCGGCGTCGCCCTCGCGGCCCCGGTCGCCAGCATCGGCGCGGCCCCCGAGCAGTTCTAGACCGTCGTCCCGCGCCGCCCCGGCGCGGGACGGGCCTCAGACGTCGATGCGGTCGCGCGAGAGCGTCTCGGAGCCGCGGACGATGAAGTCCTTGCGCGGCGCCACCTCGTTGCCCATCAGCAGCTCGAAGACCCGGCCCGCGTTCTCGGCGTCCGACACCTTGACCCGCCGCAGCGTCCGCCGCGAGCGGTCCATCGTCGTCAGCGCGAGCTGGTCGGCGTCCATCTCGCCGAGGCCCTTGTAGCGCTGGATCGGGTCCTGGTAGCGCCGGTTCGCCTTCGACAGCCCGGCGAGGACGCCCTGCAGCTCCTTCTCGGAGTAGGTGTAGATCGTCTCGTTCGGCTTCTTCCCGGAGTTCATCACCACGACGCGGTGCAGCGGCGGCACCGCGGCGAAGACCCGGCCGGCCTCGACCAGCGGCCGCATGTAGCGGAAGAACAGCGTGAGCAGGAGCGTGCGGATGTGCGCGCCGTCGACGTCGGCGTCGCTCATCAGGATGATCTTCCCGTAGCGCGCGGCCGGCAGCTCGAAGGAGCGACCGGATCCGGCCCCGATCACCTGGATCATCGAGGCGCACTCGGTGTTCGAGAGCATGTCGGCGATGCTCGCCTTCTGCACGTTGAGGATCTTGCCGCGGATCGGCAGCAGCGCCTGGTACTCGCTGTTGCGGGCGAGCTTCGCGGTGCCCAGCGCCGAGTCGCCCTCGACGATGAACAGCTCGCTGTTCTCCACGTCGTTGCTGCGGCAGTCGACGAGCTTGGCCGGCAACGAGGAGGACTCGAGCGCGTTCTTGCGGCGCTGGGTCTCCTTGTGCGCACGGGCCGAGATCCGCGACTTCATCTCGGCGACGAGCTTCTCGAGCAGCTGCGACATCTGCGCCTTGTCCTCGCGCTTCGTCGAGGCGAACACGGCACCGAGGGTCGAGGTGATCGTCTGCGCGACGATCGCGCGCACCGCCGGGGTGCCGAGGACCTCCTTCGTCTGGCCCTCGAACTGCGGCTCGGGCAGGCGCACGGTCAGCACCGCGGTGAGACCCGCGAGCGCGTCGTCCTTCTCCAGCTTGTCCGAGCCGGCCTTGAGCTTGCGGGCGTTCGCCTCGACCTGCGCGCGGAGCAGCTTCAGCAGCCCCTGCTCGAAGCCGGTCTGGTGGGTGCCGCCCTTGGGTGTCGAGATGATGTTGACGAAGCTGCGCAGCACGGTCTCGTAGCCGGTGCCCCAGCGCAGCGCGATGTCGACCTCGCAAGTGCGCTCGACCTCGGTGGGCACCATCGCGCCGCCGGGGGTGAGCACCGGCACGGTCTCGGCGAAGGTGCCGCTGCCGGTGAGCCGCAGCACGTCGGTGACGGCCGCGTCCGGAGCGAGGAACTCGACGAACTCCGAGATGCCGCCGTCGTAGCGGAACATCTCGGCGCGGCGCTCCTCCTCGCGGTCGTCGACGATGTCGATCGTGAGCCCCGGCACCAGGAAGGCGGTCTGCCGGGCCCGGGTGACGAGATCGTCGGTCTGGAAGGCGGCGCCCTTGGTGAAGATCTGCCGGTCCGCCCAGTAGCGGACCCGCGTCCCGGTGACGCCCCTCTTCACCTTGCCGACGATCTCCAGCTCGGAGCCGTTCTCGAACGGCGAGAACGGAGCGTCCGGGGTCGGCTCGCCCGAGTCCGCGAAGCGGCCCGGCTCGCCGCGGTGGAAGGACATCCGGTAGGTGCGGCCGTCGCGGTCGACCTCGACGTCCAGCCGCTCCGACAGGGCGTTCACGACCGAGGCGCCCACGCCGTGCAGGCCGCCCGAGGCGGCGTACGAGCCGGAGCCGAACTTGCCGCCCGCGTGCAGCTTGGTGAAGACGACCTCGACGCCGGTCAGCCCGGTCTTGGGCTCGATGTCGACCGGGATGCCGCGGGCGCGGTCGCGGACCTCGACGCTGCCGTCCTTGTGCAGCACCACGCTGATCTCGGTGCCGTGCCCGGCGAGGGCCTCGTCGACCGAATTGTCGATGACCTCCCAGAGGCAGTGCATCAGCCCGCGGGAGTCCGTCGAGCCGATGTACATGCCGGGACGCTTGCGCACCGCCTCGAGGCCCTCGAGGACGGAGAGGTGCCGTGCGGAGTAGTCGGTGGAGGCCATCCGATCAGTCTAGGTTCGAGGGACGACACCCCGGCCGCGGCGCGGCGGAGCGCGATCACGGTGCTCACGGCCTGGGAAGTGCGCCGGGGGACCTACGCGCAGAGCGAAATGCCACGGGATCGACTCTGCCGGGAAACATCCGCGTGCTTTGATGGTTGGACCAAGGGAAGGACGGAGCCGAGAGGCCGAGTCCACCGAAGTCGAAGACCCGAGCGCAGGAGGCCACGTCATGTCGACCACAGCAACCCAGAACGGCGTGGACGAGCTCGCTGGATCGCAGCAGCTCTCCGCGGCAGACCGCTGCGACAGCTGCGGAGCCCAGGCCTACATCCGTGTCGTGGTGAACAGCGGAGAACTGCTGTTCTGCGCGCACCACGGCAAGAAGTACCAGGAGAAGCTCTCCAGCATCGCCCAGAGCTGGCACGACGAGTCGGCGCGCCTCTTCGAGGAGCAGCGCCCCTAGTCGGTCCGCCCACCTCGCCGGTGGGGAGCGGGACTCCCTACCGGCCGACTCCGAGCCGCTTCGCGATCACTTCGCGGGCGGCTCGAGCTGTCTCATCCGCCGCGCGGATCCGCTCGTCCCGGGTCGAGTAGAGCAGCCCGCGCCGCTCGGCCACCCGGTGCAGGATCGCATCGGCGAGGACGGGGTTCTTCGCCAGCACGGGACCGTGCAGGTGCGTGCCGAGCAACGACCCCGCGGCGTAGCCCTCCGCTCCCCCGCCGTCGCCGGTGCCGTGCAGCACCCGGCCGAGGACGTGGGCGGGGTCGATGCCCTCGAAACGGCGGGCGTGGTTCTCGAAGCCGACGAGGACGCCCGCGCTCGACTCGACGACGAGGTCGTCCGTCGACCGCTCGGCGGTCACCGCACGACCGGGGAGGACCCCGATGCCCGCGACGACGGCCTGGGGCGTCGCGAACGACTCGGCGAGCAGCTCCCAGCCCGCGCCGACGGCGACGACCTCGGTCTCGTCGCGCACCCAGCCGTGGACCGTGTCGCCGACGGCGCGGAGGAGGTCGAGCACGGCGGGCAGGTCCTCGTCCGCTCCCGTGCCGGCCACGAGCACATCGGGCCGCTCGGAGAAGTCGGCCTCCTCGCGCAAAGGCAGGACGCGGGCGTCGAGACCGGCCCAGCCGGCGCGTGCCGCGAGGACGCGGGCGTTCGCCGCGTCGCCGTTGCTGTCCAGGACGTCCGGGGCGAGCACGCCGATCAGCAGGGTGGTCACGCGGTCTCCTCGCGGTTGGAGGCGAGCTGGAGGTGGGCGCGGGTGCGCCGCATCGAGTCGGCGGAGAAGACGATCGTCTTCCGCCCGTGGCTCGGAGCGGGCAGCGCGAGGAAGGTGTCGAGCGCCCGGCCGAGGTCGTCGTCGACCGCGTCGATCGCGACCCCGTCGTAGCGCAGCTGCAGCGCGGCCTCGTGCGCCTTCGAGCCGGAGACGACCCGCACCCGCCCTAGGCGGGCGGTGTCGACCGGCCAGAAGTAGGACGGGTCGCGGACGTCGGAGCCGAGGGCGAGCATGATCTGCTCGGTGCCCTCGGGGATCTCCGCGATGTTGAGGCGGTAGCTCGCCGGGTTCTGCACCAGGACGAACTCGACCTCCTGGCCGCGCACCGTCACGTTCTCGCCGCGCCCGAACACGGGGTCGATCGAGGAGAGCGCCTCCGCGGTGATCGCGGGGAGGAAGCGGGTGCCGAGGATCGCGCGCGCCGCGGAGACCGCCGAGGCGGCGTCGACCGCGTAGTGCACGCCGCGGGCGGGGAGGCGGACGTCGAGGACGTCGCCGTCGCTCCGGATCGTCGCCGCGGCACCGGTGGTCGTCTCGACGACGGTCGTCGCGCGCCCGTCCTGGCCCTCGGCGTCGGCCGCGTAGCCGAGCCCGCCGACGGCGGCGGCGCGGACGGCTGCGGAGGCGCCGTACCAGCGCAGGCGGTCACTCGGCAGGCTCGTCGCGATGTCGGCGACGTGGCGGTCGTCCGCGTTGAGCACGACCGGACCCGTGGCCCGGCTCGCGATCGTCGCGAGCATCCGGGCGACCATGGCCGGGTCGAAGAAGCGGTCGATCTGATCGACGACGACGTTGGTGAGCAGCACGACGCGCGGGCTCATCCGGGGCGCGAGACGCGCACCGTGACCCTCGTCCATCTCGAGGACGGCGATGTCCGCGTCGATCCGGCCGCGGAGGTCGGTGCGCTCGAGCAGCGCCGAGGTCAGCCCCTGGGCGATGTTCGCGGTGGAGGGGTTGGTGAAGACGCGCAGCCCGTGGGCGCGCAGGACGGCCACCAGCATCTTGGTCGTCGTCGACTTCCCGGCCGAGCCGGTGACGACGACGAGGCCGTCGGTGAAGCCGTCGAGCACGGCCGGGAGGAAGCCCGGCGCAAGGCGGTTCACGACGAGTCCGGGCACGGCGGAGCCTCCGCCGGGCTTGCGGACGCGCGCTGCGAACCGGGCGGCCCTCCCGAGGAGGACCGCCGGCGCGTAGCGGATCACCGGCTTACTCGAGGTAGTCGCGGAGCGACTGCGAGCGAGACGGGTGGCGCAGCTTGGCCATCGTCTTGGACTCGATCTGGCGGATGCGCTCGCGCGTCACGCCGAAGGTGTCGCCGATCTGGTCGAGCGTCTTGGGCATGCCGTCTCCCAGGCCGAAGCGCATGCGGATCACGCCGGCCTCGCGCTCGGAGAGGGAGTCGAGCAGCGACTCGAGCTGCTTCTGCAGCATCGTGAAGCCCACCGCGTCGGCCGGCACGACCGCCTCGGTGTCCTCGATGAGGTCGCCGAACTCGCTGTCGCCGTCCTCACCCAGGGGGGTGTGCAGCGAGATCGGCTCGCGGCCGTACTTCTGCACCTCGATGACCTTCTCGGGGGTCATGTCGAGCTCGCGGGAGAGCTCCTCGGGCGTGGGCTCGCGGCCCAGGTCCTGCAGCATCTGGCGCTGGACGCGGGCGAGCTTGTTGATGACCTCGACCATGTGCACGGGGATGCGGATGGTGCGGGCCTGGTCGGCCATCGCGCGGGTGATCGCCTGGCGGATCCACCACGTCGCGTAGGTCGAGAACTTGAAGCCCTTGGTGTAGTCGAACTTCTCCACCGCGCGGATCAGACCGAGGTTGCCCTCCTGGATCAGGTCCAGGAACTGCATGCCGCGGCCGGTGTAGCGCTTGGCGAGGCTGACCACGAGGCGGAGGTTCGCGCCGAGCAGGTGGCTCTTGGCCCGCTGCCCGTCCTTCGCGACCCAGCGCAGCTCGCGGACGAGCTCCGGGCTGAGGTCGCTCGAGTTGGCGAGCTTGTCCTCGGCGAAGAGGCCCGCCTCGATGCGCATCGCGAGCTCGACCTCCTCGGCCGCGTTCAGGAGCGCGACCTTGCCGATCTGCTTCAGGTAGTCCTTGACCGGGTCGGCCGTGGCGCCGGTGATCGCCGTCGAGTAGACGGGGACCTCGTCGTCGTCGCCGCCGAAGGAGAGGACGAGCGCGCCGCTGGGCAGCGGCTCGGCCGGAGCGGCGGCCGCGACGACCGGCGTCTCGGTGTCGTCCTTGGCCTCGGTCTCGGTCTCCTCGACCACGACCACCGTCTCCTCCTCGTCCACGGCATCGCCGTCGACGTCCTCGGGCTCGGCGGCGTCGGTGGGCTCCTCCTCGGCGGAGGCGGGAGCCGCGGCCTTGGTGGTCGCGCGGGCGCGCGTGGTCTTGGCCGCCGGCTTGCGCGCGGCGGGCTTCTTGGTCGTCGTCACGTCGTCGTCGACGGCGTCGAGCGTTGCGGTCTTGGTAGCTCTGGTGGCCATGGCGGCACCTCTCCATCCGTTGCGTCCCGGCTGCGGGCGAGGCCGGGAGGCGTCGTCCGTCGGTGGGCATTACGAGGACCCATGTCAAGTCGAGGGGATCGCACGCCCGACGTGGGCGCCGTGCTCCTCGACCCGAACGGGTCCTATTGACAATTATTGCACGCCTGAGTAGTGCGGCCGTGCGCTCAGGGCTTCGGCACTCCGGGAGGAGTCCGACGCGGGGCCATGCGGGGCCTCGCGGGGGGACGGGGAAGGGCGGGTCCGACGGTCAGCGTCCTGCGCGGCCACGACGGAGACGGTCGTTCAATGCAACCCACAGAGGGGCCACCGTTATTCCCTCGTCCTCGGCGAGCCGGCGCCGGGTCCTGCGGCGCGCCGTGATCAGCCCGATCACGCCCGCTCCGACGACGACGTACTGGATGCACCAGGCGAGCCGGAAGTGGTCCATCGAGTAGAGCCGGGCGGAGTCCGCGCCCGGCCCTGCCAGCGAGTCGAGCAGCAGCCCCATCAGGAACATCATCGTGAAGCTCGCGAGGAAGCCGCCGACGTTCACCACGCCGTTCGCGGCGCCGAGGCTCCGGGACGGGTTGAAGGTGCGCGCGAAGTCGAAGCCGATCATCGATCCCGGCCCGCCGGCGCCGATGACGATCAGCAGCAGGACGATCAGCCAGTACGGCGGCACGCCGGGCCAGAGCAGGACGACGGTCCACGCCACAGCCATCGCCGAGACGATGCCGAGCACGAGGTTGCTCCGCCGCATCGGGTGCCGGGCAGTGAGGACGCCGAGGATCGGGCCGACGACGATACCGGCGACCACGACGATCGTCAGCGTCGGAGCGGCGACTCCCGGCTCGAGTCCGATCGCGTAGACGAGGAAGGGATACCCCCAGAGCAGCGTGAACACGGTGCCGGAGGACTGCGTCACGAAGTGCGACCAGAAGCCCAGCTGCGTGCCCGGGCGGCGCAGGCTGACACCCAGCTGGGCGATCGTGGCGCGGAGCGTCGGCGGCACCAGGACGATCGGCTCGGTCCGCGGCGGGACGTCGGTGATCAGCAGGAGCACGCCGAGGAAGGCGACGGCGCCGATCCCGGCGACGGAGAGGAAGGCGGGGGTCCAGCCCGCCGCGTGCAGGATCGCGGCGAAAGGCAGGGCGGAGAGGATCTGGCCGACCTGCCCGATGTTGCCGATCCACTGCGAGAGCTGCGGGACGATCGGTCCGCTGAACCAGGTCACGGTCAGCCGGATCACCGAGGTGAAGATCGCCGCGTCGCCCGCACCCACCAGGATCCGGCCGACGATCGCGACGCCGAGGGACGGCGCGAAGGCCAGGACGATCTGGCCGACCATCATCAGCGCGGTCCCGCTGAGGATCAGCGTCTTCGGCCCGAAGCGGTCGATGAGGATGCCGACCGGGATCTGCATGCCGGCGTAGACGATCAGCTGGACGACGGCGAGCGAGGAGAGCATCGCGGCCGAGATGCCGAACCGCTCCGCGGCGTCGACGCCCGCCACTCCGAGCGTCGTGCGGTCGAGGACGGCCACCAGGTACGCGAAGGCACCGGCACCGAAGACGAACCAGGCTCGACGAGATCGCACTCGGCAGAGACTACCAAGCGCGGCCCGCCTGCTATTGGGCCGTGGGCTCCTCGCCGGGCCGCTTGATCGCCAGGAACTTCTCCAGCTCGGCCGCGAGCGCGTCGGCGGTCGGGACGAAGCCGTCCTCGTCGGTGAGCGGCGAGCGCAGGCTCGTCCCCTCCATGTAGGTGTCGTGCCGCGACTCGAGGGCCGCGACCAGCTTCTGCAGCTCCTCGTTCGAGCCGACCTGCTCGTCGACCTTCGCGAGGAACTCGCGACCGCTCTCGCGGAGGCTGTCGGTCGGGAAGATCAGCCCCGTCGACGCCGAGATGCTCTCGAGCGCGGCGACGGCCGCCTGGGGGTAGGCGGTGTCGGAGAGGTAGTGCGGGATCAGCAGGGCGAAGCCGACGGCCGGGAGCGCCCGGTCGTAGAGGCGGAGCTCGAGCAGGTGCAGGACGTTCGCGGGCACCTGGGTGACCGGCTTCCAGACCGACATGGCCTCGATCAGGTCCTCGCGGTTGCCGCTGACGGTCACGCCGACCGGCCGGGTGTGCGGGACGGGCATCGGGATCGCGTGCACCCAGGTGGTGCTCGCGACCTCGAGCCGGTCGATGAGCTCGAGCACCGCCCTGGTGAAGCGCTCCCACTGGTAGTCCGGCTCGAAGCCGGTGAGCAGGAGGAACGGCTGGTGCAGCTCGTCGTGCGCGAGCGAGAGGCGGAGGCTCGCCGGGGTGTAGTCGGTGAGGTGGTCCTGATCGAAGGTGATGATCGGCCGGCGTGCGCGGTAGTCGAGCAGCTGGTCGGGATCGAACTCGACGACGGTCCGGTGCTCGAGAGTGCCGTGCAGGTGCTCGGCGAGCTGGCCGACCGCACCTCCGGCATCGGCGAACCCGGTGAGGCCGGCCACGAGGTGGAGGCCCCGCGGGACGTCGGCGAGGTCGCCCTCGATCGCGAAGAGGTCTGCAGGATCCGGCATGCGATCCAGCCTAGACGGCCCACCGGGGCGGCTCCCCGGCGGCGCTGAGCCCTGAGCGAACAGCCGCGACGGGGCGGCAGAGCGCCGTCCCGGCCGCGCCTAGCATTGCGCTCATGCCCCTCTCCTCTCTCGAGTACACGACCGTCCCCGCCTCCGATCTCGACACCGGCGCTCTCGTCCTCGGCGTCGCGCCCGGACCGGACGGGCCCCGTCTCGTCGGCGTCGACGGCTTCGACGACCTCGTCGCCGCGCTCCCCGCGCTCGGGGTGACCGGCTCCGCGGAGTCGCTGACGCGGGTCCCCTCCTCCGTCCGCGCCGGCGTCGTCGTCCTCGTCGGCCTGGGCTCCGCGGAGCCGAGCGCCACCGTGCTGCGCACTGCCGCCGGACTCGCGGTCCGCAGCCTCGCCGGCACCGCCTCGGTCGCCCTCGCCCTGCCCACCGGCGACGAGGACGCGCTCGCAGCCGTCGCCGAGGGAGCCGCGCTCGGCTCCTACAGCTACACCGCCTTCCGGCACAGCACCCTCGACGCCGCGAAGGCTCCCGTCGAGCGCGTGCTCCTCGTCACCTTCGACGAGTCCGCCGACGCGGCCGTCCTCGAGCGCGCCCTGGTCGTCGGTCGCGCCGTGTCCGCCGTGAAGGACCTGGTCAACGCCCCGCCGTCGCACCTCTATCCGCAGACCCTGGCCGAGGCCGTGCAGGAGGGCGTCGAAGGGCTCCCCCTCGAGGTCACGGTCTGGGACGAGTCGGCGCTCGAGCGCGACGGCTTCGGCGGCATCCTCGGCGTCGGCAGCGGCTCGTCGCGCCCGCCGCGCCTCGTCAAGATCGCCTACTCCCCCGAGAGGACGCCGGAGTCGGCGACGGTGAAGCACCTCGCGCTGGTCGGCAAGGGCATCACCTTCGACAGCGGCGGACTCTCCCTCAAGCCGCCGGCCTCGATGATCGGCATGAAGGACGACATGACCGGCGCGGCGACGGTCTACGCGGTCGTGCGCGCGGTCGCCGAGCTCCGCCTGCCGGTGCGGGTCACCGCCTGGCTCTGCATCGCCGAGAACATGCCCTCCGGCACGGCCATCCGTCCGAACGACGTGCTCACGATCCGCGGCGGGAAGACCGTCGAGGTCCTCAACACGGACGCCGAGGGCCGCCTCGTGCTCGCCGACGGCCTCGTCGCCGCGAGCGAGGAGCAGCCCGACGCGATCGTCGACGTCGCGACGCTGACCGGCGCCGCCGTCGTCGCGCTCGGCAACCGCTACACGGGCGTGTTCGGCGACGACGAGCTGGTCGCCTCCGTGCTGGAGTCGGCGCGCAGCACGGGCGAGCTCTTCTGGCACATGCCGCTCCCCGCGGAGCTGCGCCCGCTGCTCAACTCCGAGATCGCCGACATCGCCAACATCAAGCCGGGCAACACCGCCGGCGGCATGCTGATCGCCGCGCACTTCCTCCAGGAGTTCGTCGGCAGCCGCGGCGAGGGCCCGGACGCGGCGCGCATCCCCTGGGTGCACCTCGACATCGCCGGCCCGGCGAACAACGGCGGCGGCGGGTACGGCTTCACCGGCACCGGCCCCACCGGGGTCTCGGTCCGCGCCCTCCTCGCCCTGGCCGAGGGCCTGGCGAGCGCGTAGTAGGGTCGACGGGGCGGGATCTCCCGCCTCGTCCCCCCTCCGACCGGCCCGCGCACAGGCGCGGGGATCCGCGGAGGCGAGGGGAACCGCACGTCGCAAGGGAGTCACTGGGTGTCGGAAGAGCGCTACGACCTGGTCGTGCTCGGAGGTGGCAGCGGCGGGTACGCGGCGGCTCTGCGCGCGACCCAGCTCGGGATGAGCGTGGCGATCGTCGAGCGCGACAAGCTCGGCGGCACCTGCCTGCACCGCGGCTGCGTCCCGACCAAGGCCCTCCTGCACGCCGCCGAGCTCGCCGACGGCGCCCGCGATGCGCAGAAGTACGGCGTCCTCGCCGGCTTCCAGGGCATCGACGTCCCCGGCGTCACGCGCTACCGCGAGGGCGTCGTCGCCGGCAAGTACAAGGGACTGCAGAGCCTCGTCTCCGCACGCGGCATCACCGTCGTCTCCGGTGAGGGCCGGCTGACCGGGCCGACGACCGTCACAGTCGGCGAGCACGTGCTGCACGGCGGCTCGATCGTCGTCGCGACCGGCTCCGCCTCGCGCACCCTCCCGGGCATCGAGATCGGCGGCCGCGTGATCACCAGCGACCAGGCCCTCGAGCTCGACCACGTCCCCGAGCGGGTCGTCGTGCTCGGCGGCGGTGTCATCGGCGTCGAGTTCGCCAGCGTCTGGCGCTCCTTCGGTGCCGAGGTGTCGATCGTCGAGGCGCTCCCCCACCTCGTGCCGAACGAGGACGAGAGCGTCAGCAAGCAGTTCGAGCGCGCCTTCCGCAAGCGCGGCATCTCCTTCACCCTCGGCTCGCGCGTCACCGGCGTCGTCCAGACCGACGACGGCGTCTCGGTCTCGCTCGAGAGCGGGGCGAGCGTCGAGGGCGACCTCCTCCTCGTCGCGGTCGGCCGCGGCCCGGTCACCGCGGGGCTCGGCCTCGAGGAGATCGGCGTCACGCTCGACCGCGGCTACGTGATCACCGACGAGCGCCTGCAGACCTCGGTCCCCGGCGTCTACGCCGTCGGCGACATCGTGCCCGGCCTGCAGCTCGCGCACCGCAGCTTCCAGCAGGGGATCTTCGTCGCCGAGGAGCTCGCCGGCCTGAAGCCGCAGACGGTGGCCGACCTCAACATCCCGAAGGTCACCTACAGCGACCCCGAGGTGGCGTCCGTCGGTCTGACCGAGGCGCGAGCCGTCGCCGAGTACGGCGCCGACCGCGTCGCGAGCTACGACTACGGTCTCGGCGGCAACGCGAAGAGCACGATCATCGGCACCGCCGGCTCCGTCAAGGTCGTGCGCGTCGTCGACGGGCCCGTCGTCGGCGTGCACATGATCGGCGCCCGCGTCGGCGAGCTGATCGGCGAGGCCCAGCTCATCGTGAACTGGGAGGCGCACCCCGAGGACGTCGCCCCCTTCGTGCACGCGCACCCGACCCAGAACGAGGCGCTCGGCGAGGCGCACCTCGCGCTGGCGGGGAAGCCGCTGCACGCCCTCTAGGACCATCGCGGGACGGCGACCGGCCGTTCCCGCCTCACTAAACTGAAACCACGTACACAAGCGTCTTAAGGAGACAGGCTCATGAGCGAATCCGTCAGCCTCCCGGCACTCGGAGAGAGTGTCACGGAAGGAACGGTCACCCGCTGGCTGAAGAACGTCGGCGACCGCGTCGAGGTCGACGAGCCGCTGCTCGAGGTCTCGACCGACAAGGTCGACACCGAGATCCCTTCGCCCGTCGCCGGTGTCATCGAGGAGATCCTCGTCCAGGAGGACGAGACCGTCGAGGTCGGCGCCGAGCTGGTGCGCATCGGCGACGGCTCCGGAGCCGCGTCCGAGCCCGAGGCCCCCGCCGAGGAGCCGGCCGCCGAGGAGTCGCCCGAGGCCGAGGCCGCCGAGACCGAGCCGACCGACGAGGCCACCCCGTCCGTCGACGCGGAGACCGAGGAGGAGGCTCCGGCCCCCGCCGAGCCCGAGCCGGCCCCCGCCGCCGAGAAGCCCGCCGCTCCGGAGGCGTCCGCCCCCGCTCCGTCGGTCCCGGCTCCCGCCGCGGCCGCTCCGGCCCCCGCTGCCGCCGCCCCCGCGCCGGCCGCGACCCCCGAGCCCACCGACTCGAACCCCGGCTACGTCACCCCGCTGGTGCGCAAGCTCGCCGGCGAGAACGGCATCGACCTCTCCACCCTCACCGGCACCGGTGTCGGCGGGCGCATCCGCAAGCAGGACGTGCTCGACGCCGTCGAGGCCGCCAAGTCGGCTCCCGCCCCGGTCTCGGCTCCGGCCGCCGCCGCTGCGAAGGCCGCTCGCACGCCGCTCGAGACCTCGCCCCTGCGCGGCACGACGCAGCCGATGACCCGCCTGCGCAAGGTGCTCGCGCAGCGCGCCGTCGAGTCGATGCAGTCGACCGCCCAGCTCACCTCGGTCGTCGAGGTCGACGTCACCGCCGTCGCCCGCTTCCGCGACTCGGTCAAGAAGACCTTCAACGAGAAGACCGGCGCCAAGCTGTCCTTCCTGCCGTTCTTCGCCCTCGCGGCCGCCGAGGCCCTCAAGGCCTACCCGGTGATCAACTCGACGCTCGACGGCGACTCGATCGTCTACCCGGACCACGAGAACATCAGCATCGCGGTCGACACCGAGCGCGGCCTGCTCACGCCGGTCCTGAAGAACGCGTCGGAGCTCACCCTCGCCCAGATCGCCAGCACCATCGGCGACCTCGCGGAGCGCACCCGCAACAACAAGCTCAAGCCCGACGAGCTGGCCGGCGGCACCTTCACCCTGACGAACACCGGCTCGCGCGGTGCGCTGTTCGACACGCCTGTCGTGTTCCTGCCGCAGACCGCGATCCTCGGCACCGGCATCGTCACGAAGAAGCCGGCCGTCGTGCAGGTCGACGGCAGCGACGCGATCGCGATCCGCTCGACCGTGTTCCTCGCCCTCTCCTACGACCACCGCACGGTCGACGGCGCCGACGCGGCCCGCTTCCTGGTGGCCATCAAGGAGCGCCTCGAGGAGGGCTCGTTCGAGAACGACCTCGGCATCTGACGCCGCCACGCTGACGCGCCGCACTAGCGGCCGCCGTCGGTGAAGACGTCGCGGAGAAGCCATGCGGCCTCCGTCCTGATCATCAGGACGGAGGCCGTCGTCGTTCCCGGATCCGGACCGACGGCGACCACGGCGGAGGCGCCGTTCACGTCCACGCGCACCGCGGTGACGGCGGAGGCCGGCGTGCGGAGCGCGGCGAAGGCGGAGCCCCCGTCGACGCGGATCGGCGAGTCGGGGGTGGTCAGCGCCTCCGCGCAGGCGCTGTCCGAGCCTCCGCAGTGCCGGGCCGCCGCGAGCAGGGCCGTCGCCGCCTCCTCCGCCCCGAGCTCCGCGCCCGGCGGCCGGACCGTCGGCCCAGCGCTCGACGGCGCCGGTGCCGGTGCCCGTGTCGGCGTCGCCACGGCTCTCACCGGCGGTGGAGGTGTCCCTCCCGCGGTCGCTGGCGCGGTGGCGGTCGCCGTCGCCGGTACCGGCCTCGTCGGAGCGACAGGACTCGGCGCCGGGGTCCGCGTCGACGGCACCGGCGCCGGTGCCGGTGCCGGTGCCCGAGTCGACGCGGCCGTCTCCGCTCCCGTGCTTCGATCGGGGCCGAGACCCGTCATCACCAGCGCGCCGACGAGGACGACGGCCGCGGTCACGAGGAGGCCGCGGCGGCGGACCGCCGACGTGCGCACCCGATCGCGCCAGCCGTCCAGCGGATGCGTGCGGCGGTGTCGTGCGGGCGGGCTCTCGACGACCCCGGTCGGCCGCTCCCAGCCCGCCGCCGTCTCGGGCCGCTGCGCCGCGCGGAGCGGCAGCGGCGCCGCGGAGCGGTAGAGGAGCGCCTCCAGCGCCGCGAGGTCGTCGTCGTCCCGCGGGCTCCCCCGCCAGGCGGGGCAGCTCCTGCGGCAGCGGCCGAGGAGTCCGATCACCGCGGCCACGACGTCGGCCTCGGTCGATCCCGTCGACGCCTCGGTGAGCAGCAGCACCGGACGCCCCTCCTCCGTCAGCCCGATCGCCTCCGCACCGGGGAGCGGGTGGACTCCCGCCGCCGCCGCGTCTTGCAGTGCGCCGACGACCGGCGCGAGGAGGGTGACGACGACCCCAGGCGGCAGCACCGCACCGGACTCGAGCACCTGCTCGAGTGTCGAGACGACGGCCGGGGTGGTGAGGAGGACGGCTCCGTGGGCGTGCACCCCGACGTCGACGAGGCGCTGCCGATGCTCGTGCGGCGCGAGCCGCTCTATCCCCGACCCCAGCGCGCCCTCCGCCCGCTCCTGCGAGAGCAGGAGAGCGTTCAGGAGCCGGCCGTCGCCGTCGCGGACGACCGGCCCGAGCGCCCCGGAGCCCACCACGGCGTGACCGGCGATCCCCTCGAGCGGCCGTCCGCCGCTCCGTTCGCTCTCACCGCTCGCTGCCATGCTCCGAGAGTGCCGCTCGAGCCGGCCCGCCGGGGCGGCGGAGGTCCGATCGGTGGACGGATCGGCCGTCCTGTCGCTGGGGAGGAGGGGAGGTCCGGCGGATCCGCTCGGATCGGTCTCCCCCACCGGGTCCGCTCGGTATCCTGGAGGAATGGCACGCAGCACGGAACCGTCGACGAAGGCGGTCAAGGAACCAGGACGTCTCAAGCAGATGTGGCAGGTGTTCCAGATGACCCGCCGCTACGACAGCAGCGCGGTCTGGATCATCCTGCTGGCGTTGCTGGTCCCGATCCTGATCGGGATCCTCCTCGGCGTCCTCCTCGGCGACGGCAACGGCTTCGTCATCGCGCTCTGGATCGTCGTCGGCGTGATGGCCGGACTCGTCGCCGGACTCGCTGTCCTCTCCCGCCGCGCCGAGCGCGCCGCCTACGGGCAGATCGCCGGGCAGCCGGGCGCCGTGGGCGCCGTCCTGCGCAGCGGTCTCCGCGGCACCTGGACCGGCGGCGAGATGCCGGTCGCCGTCAACGGCAAGACGCAGGACGCGGTCTACCGCGCCGTCGGCCGCGGCGGTGTCGTGCTGATCGCGGAGGGCCCGACCGGCCGCACCAAGCGCATGCTCGAGGACGAGCGCCGCAAGGTGACCCGCATCCTCCCCAACGTCCCCGTCACCTTCGTGAACGTCGGCCCCGACGAGGGCGCCGTCCCGCTGCACAAGGTCCCCCGCGCTCTCGCGAAGACGAAGAAGGTGCTGACCAAGGCGGAGGTCCTCGCCGTCAAGAACCGCCTCGCCTCGCTGAACACCTCGCTGCCGATCCCGAAGGGCGTCGACCCCTTCAAGGTGCGGCCGCAGCGCTCCCGCTGACGCACGGGACGAGCACACGAACGGGCCGGTCGGGATCACTCCTGCCGGCCCGTTCGTCGTTCCCGGACGACTGCCCGGTCAGTAGCGGACGAGCACCGTGCCCGCGACCTTGTCGTGGAAGCCGCGCTGGTCCGAGTCCCAGACGAGGGCGGGGACGAGCACGGCGAGGAGCACCGACCGCACCAGCGGACGCCAGACGCCGACCCAGCCGCCGCCGAGGCGGACGACGCGCAGGCCCAGCAGCCGGTGGCCGAGGCTCCCGCCGATGGTCGGGATGAAGACCGCCTGCAGCACCACGAAGAGGACGATGCTCGCCCAGCGGTCGTAGCCGAAGAAGACGAAGGACAGCAGCGCGACGATCGCGAAGTCGACGGCGAGGGCGGCGAAGCGGCGACCGGGCCGGGCGATCGACATCCGGCCGGTCTCGGGGAGCCCGAGCCGCTCCCCCGGCCGCGTGCTCGGGGCGACGTCGGCGAAGGTCCTGCGCTCGGGTGCTGGCATCCTCCGATGCTACCCGCGCAGCCCGCGCGCCCGCCGGGAGCGGAGGCCGGCGGCGACCCGCTCGGCGGGACCCCGTGTAACACGCCCGAAACACGAGGGACACGGCGGGGTAACCGCCGGTGACTACTGTGGAACGGCTGCGTCTGCAGCCACCCGTTACGCCATTGGAGACCTTTGCATGTTTAAAGATTCTTCCGAGGTGCTCAAGTTCATCAAGGACACGGACGTCAAGTTCCTCGACATCCGGTTCACCGATCTCCCCGGTGTCCAGCAGCACTTCAACATCCCCGCCTCGACGGTCGACGAGGAGTTCTTCTCCGTCGGCCAGCTCTTCGACGGGTCCTCGATCCGCGGATTCGCGAACATCCACGAATCGGACATGCAGCTGATCCCTGACGTGACCACCGCCTACGTGGACCCGTTCCGCGTCGAGCGCACGCTGATCATCGTCTTCGACATCTACAACCCGCGCAACGGCGAGATCTACTCGAAGGACCCGCGCCAGGTCGCCAAGAAGGCCGAGAAGTACCTCGCGTCGACCGGCATCGCCGACACCGCGTTCTTCGCCCCCGAGGCCGAGTTCTACATCTTCGACGACGTGCGCTACGAGGTCACCCAGAACTCCGCGTTCCACTCCGTCGACTCCGTCGAGGGCGCCTGGAACTCGGGCCGCGTCGAAGAGGGCGGCAACCTCGGCAACAAGACCCCCTACAAGGGCGGCTACTTCCCGGTCAGCCCGGTCGACAAGCAGGCCGACCTCCGCGACGACATCTGCCTCAAGCTGATCGACGCCGGCCTCATCCTCGAGCGCTCGCACCACGAGGTGGGCACCGGCGGCCAGGCGGAGATCAACTACCGCTTCGACACGATGGTCCACTCCGCGGACGACATCCTGAAGTTCAAGTACATCGTCAAGAACACGGCCGAGCAGTGGGGCAAGACCGCCACGTTCATGCCGAAGCCCCTCTTCGGCGACAACGGCTCGGGCATGCACACCCACCAGTCGCTCTGGAACGACGGCAAGCCCCTGTTCTACGACGAGAACGGCTACGGCGGACTCTCCGACGTCGCGCGCTGGTACATCGGCGGCCTGCTCAAGCACGCCCCCGCCGTCCTCGCGTTCACGAACCCGACGGTCAACTCGTACCACCGCCTGATCCCGGGCTTCGAGGCGCCGGTCAACCTGGTCTACTCGGCCGGCAACCGCTCCGCGTCGATCCGCATCCCGATCACCGGCACGAACCCGAAGGCCAAGCGCATCGAGTTCCGCGCGCCCGACGCCTCCGGCAACCCGTACCTCGCGTTCGCCGCCCAGCTGATGGCGGGCCTCGACGGCATCAAGAACCGCATCGAGCCGCACGAGCCCGTCGACAAGGACCTGTACGAGCTGCCCCCGGAGGAGGCCAAGCTCATCCCGCAGGTCCCCGCCTCGCTCGAGGAGGCCCTGGCCGCCCTCGAGGCCGACCACGACTTCCTGCTCCAGGGCGGCGTGTTCACCCAGGAGCTCATCGAGACCTGGATCGACTACAAGCGCGAGAAGGAGATCAAGCCCCTCGCGCAGCGCCCGCACCCCTTCGAGTTCGAGCTGTACTACGGCGTCTGATCCGACGCACCGCAGCGCTCGCGCACTGCACGAAGGGCCGTTCCTCCCCGGAGGAGCGGCCCTTCCGCGTTCCCGGCCCGTTCCGCGGGCGTCAGCGGTAGGTGGGCGCGTCGACCTCGACCGGGCCGTAGAACCGGCGCTCGAAGACGGCGCGGGCCCGGCGGGTGACGCCGAGGTAGTCGTCCTCGAGCTGCGTCGCGGAATCGGCGGGGTACTCCAGGAGCCGCGCCACGCCGTCCAGCTGGCGGCGGTCGGCCGGCAGCACATCGGCGGTGCGGTCGGTGAACAGGGTCATCGCCGAGCGCACCCGCGACGCGAGGAGCCAGGCCGCGCGCAGGCGCTCGGCGTCGGGCGGCGAGATCAGCTCCGCCTCCTCCGCCACGCTCAGCGCGGTCAGCGTCGAAGTGGTCCGCAGCGCCGGGATCGTGCGCGCGTGCTGCAGCTGCAGCAGCTGCACCAGCCACTCGACGTCGCTCAGCGAGCCGCGGCCGAGCTTGAGGTGACGCTTCGGGTCGGCGCCCTGCGGCAGCCGCTCGCTCTCGACGCGGGCCTTGATCCGCTTCACCTCGCGGATGTCGCGGTCCGAGATCGCCGCCGGGTAGCGGACGCCGTCGGCCAGCTCCTCGAAGTCGGCGATCAGCGCGGCGTCGCCGGCCACCCCACGAGCGCGCAGCAGTGCCTGCGCCTCCCACGTCAGCGACCAGCGTGCGTAGTAGGCGCGGTAGGAGTCGAGGGAGCGCACCAGCGGACCGTTCTTGCCCTCGGGGCGCAGATCGGCGTCGAGGTCGAGCGGTAGCCGCGAGTCCTCGGTGAGGCGCACGAGCTCGGCGACCAGGAACTGCGCGTAGAGCTGCGCCTCGTGCGGGTCCGCCCCACCCGGTCGCTGCACGTACATCACGTCCGCGTCGGAGCCGAAGCCCAGCTCCGCTCCCCCGTAGCGCCCCATGCCGATCACGGCGAACGCCGCGGCGGACCCGCGGCGACCGGTGCTCGAGCGGCGAACAGCCGCGAGCACGCCGCCCAGGAGCGCGGAGATGATGTCGGAGAGGCTCGTCGCGATCTCCTCGATCGTGCTCAGCCCGAGAACGCCGCCCATCGCGGTGCGAAGCACCTCCCGGCGGCGCATGCCCCGCAGCGCCGTGGCGACCGCCTCCGGAGTCTCGTGCCGCGCGAGCACCGCGCGAACCTCCTCGGCCAGCCCCTCGGCACTGCGCGGACGCAGCGCGTCGTCGTCCTCGAGCCACGCCGCCGACTCCGGGATGCGGTCGAGCAGCTCGCCGACGAAGCGCGAGCCGGAGAGGACCGTCGTCAGGCGCTTCGCGGCCCCGGAGGAGTCGCGCAGCATCCGGAGGAACCAGGGCGTGCCGCCGAGGATGTCGCTGAGGCGCCGGAAGGCGAGGAGCCCGTAGTCGGGGTCCGCGCCGTCCGCGAACCACTGCAGCATCACGGGGACGAGGTGGCGCTGGATGCTCGCGCGCCGCGAGACGCCCGAGGTCATCGCGGCGATGTGGCCGAGGGCGCCGCGCGCGTCGGCGAAGCCGATGGCCGCCAGCCGGGCCTCGGCCTGACCGGTCGACAGCTCGATTCCGCCGTCGGGCAGCGCCGCCACAGCGGAGAGCAGCGGGCGGTAGAACAGCCGCTCGTGCAGTCCGCGGACGCGGTGCTTGATCGAGTTCCAGACGGTGAGGAGCTCCTCGGCGCTGCGGGCGAGACCGCTCGCCCGGGCCAGGGTCCGCAGCTCGTGCTCGTCCCGCGGCATCAGGTGGGTGCGCCGGAGCCGCCGCAGCTGGAGCCGGTGCTCGAGCAGGCGCAGCGCGCGGTAGTCCTGCGCGAACTCCTCCGCCGCCGCGCGGCCGATGTAGCCGCGGTCGGCGAGAGCACCGAGGGCCAGCAGGGTGCCCGGCATGTGGATCTCGTCGTCGGTCTGGCCGTGCACAAGCTGGAGCAGCTGGACCGTGAACTCGATGTCGCGCAGCCCGCCCGGCCCGAGCTTGATCTGGTAATGCACGTCGTTCTGGGGGATGTTCTCGGTGACGCGCTCGCGCATCCGCTGCACCGACTCGACGAAGTTCTCCCGCGACGCGCTCGACCAGACTTTCGGCGCGACGGCGTCGACGTAGGCGCGGCCGAGCTCGAGGTCGCCCGCGAGCGGGCGGGCCTTCAGCAGGGCCTGGAACTCCCAGCTCTTCGCCCAGCGGTCGTAGTAGGTGATGTGCGATTCCAGGGTCCGCACGAGCGCGCCCTGCTTCCCCTCCGGCCGCAGGTTGGGGTCGACCTCCCAGAGCTCCGGCTCGAGCGCGAGCGCGGAGGTGCCGCGCATCAGCAGGACGGCGAGCCGGGTCGCGATGTCGATTGCGCGGGCGTTCGAGAGGCCGCGCTCGGGGTCGCCCTCGGCCACGAAGATGACGTCGACGTCGCTGACGTAGTTGAGCTCGGAGGCGCCGGCCTTGCCCATCCCGATGACGGCGAAACGGGTCGCCACGACCTCCTCGCGAGAGAAGCGACCGGGTCCGGAGCCCGCGATCAGGTCGGCGCGCGCCACGGCGAGCGACGCCTCCAGGGCCGCCCCCGCGAGGTCGGCGAGGGTCCGGGCGACGCGATCGATCGCCGCGACGGGATCCGCCTGGCCGAGATCGTGCACGACGACGCGGGTGAGCAGTCGGCGGTAGCGGACCCGCAGGGCCGTCCAGCCGTCCTCCTCGTGCAGCGTCGCGACGCCGTCGACGGCGCCGACCGAGTCGAGCAGCTCCTGCTTGAGCTCGCCGCGACCCGGAAGGACCCGGACGGGGTCGAGGAAGCCGATGAGCTCGTCGGGCCGGCGCTGCAGGAAGTCCGCGAGACCGGAGGACGCCCCCAGGACGAGCAGCAGGCGCGTGATCGCGGCGTCGTCCGCGAGCACCGCGTCCATCCGGCCGCGGTGGCTGCGCAGCAGATCGAGCAGCGCGCCGAGCGCCGCGTCGGGATCGGCAACCGTCGCGAAGGCCGGCACCACCGACTCGAGCGAGCGGCCCGCGAGCTCCTCCGCCTCGGCGAGCCGAGCCCCGGTCTCGCCGAGTGCGGCGAAACCGAGGCGGGCGACCTCGCTCAGCGTGCGTTCGCGGGGCATGGCGGGAGGGGTCAGAGCATCTCGAGGTTGCTGCGCAGCTCGTACGGGGTGACCTGGGCGCGGTACTCGGCCCAGTCCTTCCGCTTGTTGAGCAGCACGAAGTTGAACACCTGCTCGCCGAGGGTCTCGGCGACGAGCTCCGACTCCTCCATCAGCGAGATCGCGCGGTCGAGGCTCGCCGGCAGCGGGCTGTAGCCCAGGGCGCGGCGCTCGGCGTCCGACAGCGTCCAGACGTTGTCCTCGGCCTCGGCGGGGAGCTCGTAGCCCTCCTCGATGCCCTTGAGTCCCGCGGCCAGCAGCAGCGAGTAGGCGAGGTAGGGGTTGGCGGCCGAGTCGAGCGCGCGGTACTCGATGCGCGAGGACTGGCCCTTGTTGGGCTTGTACAGCGGCACGCGGACGAGCGCGGAGCGGTTGTTGTGGCCCCAGGACACGTAGCTGGGCGCCTCGTCGCCGCCCCAGAGGCGCTTGTACGAGTTGACGAACTGGTTCGTCACCGCGGTGATCTCGGGGGCGTGCTTGAGCAGACCGGCGATGAACTGGCGGCCGAGCTTGGACAGCTGGTACTGCGCGCCCTGCTCGTAGAACACGTTCATGTCGCCCTCGAAGAGCGAGAGGTGCGTGTGCATGCCCGAGCCGGGGTGGCCGGAGAGCGGCTTGGGCATGAAGGTCGCGTAGACGCCCTGCTCGATCGCCACCTCCTTGATGACCGTGCGGAAGGTCATGATGTTGTCGGCCGTGGTCAGCGCGTCCGCGTAGCGGAGGTCGATCTCGTTCTGGCCGGGGCCCGCCTCGTGGTGGCTGAACTCGACCGAGATGCCGAGGTCCTCGAGCATGCGGACGGAGCGGCGGCGGAAGTCGTGCGCCGTGCCGCCGGGGACGTTGTCGAAGTAGCCGGCGGAGTCGACGGGCTCGGGCCCCTCGGCGCCGAAGGTCGACGACTTCAGCAGGTAGAACTCGATCTCGGGGTGCGTGTAGAACGTGAAGCCGCGCTCGGCCGCCTTCGCGAGCGTGCGCTTGAGCACGTTCCGCGGGTCGGCGACGGCGGGCTGGCCGTCGGGAGTGGTGATGTCGCAGAACATCCGCGCCGTCGGATCGATCTCGCCGCGCCACGGCAGGATCTGGAAGGTCGACGGGTCCGGGTGCGCGAGGACGTCGGCCTCGAACGAGCGGGTGAGTCCCTCGATGGCCGAGCCGTCGAAGCCGAGACCCTCGGCGAACGCCCCCTCGACCTCCGCCGGAGCGATCGCGACCGACTTGAGCGTGCCGACGACGTCCGTGAACCAGAGGCGAACGAATTTGATCCCTCGCTCTTCAATGGTGCGAAGAACGAAGTCCCGTTGCTTGTCCATCAAGGCCCTTCCTGTTTCGCTCCCAGGCTAGTGGCTCCGCCCCTCCCCTGCTGGGCGCCCGGCCGTTCCCCGCGGAGCCCCGACGGGGCGCGGATAGACTCGACCGCATGTCAGCGCAGCCCGTGAAACGCGTGAGAACCCGCCACTTCCAGACCGCGAAGGACTCGGGGGTGCGGATCACCGGGCTCACCAGCTACGACGTGCTCACGGCCCGCATCTTCGACCAGGCGGGCATCGACTTCCTGCTCGTGGGCGACTCCGCCGGCAACACGGTGCTGGGCTACGACACGACCCTGCCGGTCACCGTCGACGAGCTGATCCCGCTGGCCCGGGCCGTCGCGGGCGCGGTCGAGCGCGCCTTCGTCGTCGCCGACCTGCCCTTCGGCTCCTACGAGTCGGGCGCGGACGACGCGCTGCACACCGCCTTCCGCTTCATGAAGGAGACGCACGCGCACGCGGTGAAGCTCGAGGGCGGCGTCCGCTCCGCGGAGCAGATCCGGCGGATCGTCGAGGCCGGCATCCCGGTGATGGCGCACATCGGCTTCACACCGCAGAGCGAGCACGGCCTCGGCGGCCACATGATCCAGGGCCGCGGCGAGGGGATCGAGCAGCTGCTCGCCGACGCCCGCGCCGTCCAGGACGCCGGCGCGTTCGCCGTCGTCCTCGAGATGGTGCCGAGCGAGGCCGCCCGCCGGGTCACCGAGGAGCTCAGCATCCCGACGATCGGCGTCGGTGCCGGCCCGCACGTGGACGGTCAGCTGCTCGTCTGGACCGACTTCGCCGGGCTCACCACCGGCCGGGTGCCGCGCTTCGTGAAGCAGTACGCCGACCTGCGCGGTGTCCTCACCGGCGCGGTGACCGCGTTCCGCGAGGACGTCGAGGCCGGCGCGTACCCCGGAGCCGAGCACAGCTACGAGTAGCGGGGCGCGACCCGGTTCAGCGCGAGATCAGCGGTCCTCCGCGTCCTCCTCGTCCCAGCGTCGGGTGTTCTCGCGCATCTTCTCGAGAGCGTGGGACGCCTCCTCGCGGGACGAGTAGGGGCCCGCGCGGTCGACGGACGGGGACTGGAAGCCCTGCTCCACCGCACCGGACTTGAGGTTGTACCACCAGCTGTTCGCATCACCGTCAGACATGTCGCGATCCTACGCCGGGGCCGGTCGCCGGTCGCTCCCCCTCCCGCCTCGCTAGCATGGCCGGTATGACTGCTGCTGCGACCGCGATCGGAATCGACATCGGAGGGACCGGCATCAAGGGGGCGTACGTCGACCTCGGCGAGGGCGCCCTCCTCAGCGACCGGATGAAGGTCGCCACTCCCGAGGGCGGACGTCCGAAGGACATCGTCGCCACGGTGCAGCAGATCCTGGGCATGCTCCCGGACGCACCGTCCGACACCCCCGTGGGGATCTGCTTCCCGGCCGCCGTGGTGCACGGGCGCACCATGTCCGCCGCGAACGTCTCGGACGAGTGGATCGGCCTCGAGGCCGAGAAGCTGTTCGAGGACGCCATCGGCCGCGACATCTTCTTCGTGAACGACGCCGACGCCGCCGGCTACGCCGAGTCGCGCTTCGGCGCGGCGAAGGACAAGAAGGGCCTGGTCCTGATGACCACGCTCGGCACCGGCATCGGCACCGCGCAGATCTACGACGGCGTCCTCATCCCCAACGCCGAGCTCGGCCACCTCGAGATCCACGGCGGCGACTACGAGAAGAAGGCGTCCTTCGCCGCGAAGGAGCGGGACGACCTCGACTACAAGCACTGGGCCAAGCGCCTGCAGCGCTACTACTCCCACCTCGAGGCGCTCCTCTGGCCGGACCTGATCATCGTCGGCGGTGGCATCTCCAAGCACCACGAGGAGTTCCTGCCCCTGCTCGACCTGCGCACCCCGATCGTGCCGGCCGCCCTGCGCAACAACGCGGGCATCCTCGGCGCCGCGGCCCTGGCAGGCGGCGGCGTCCGCCGCTGAGGCGGTACCTCCTTCCGCGGCGGTCCCCGCCCGCCGCGGCGCGGTCGGCCTCGACACGTGGCCGCGTTCCGCAGGGCGTGTCGCCTTCGGCTACGACGAAACGCTGGCACGCGTTTCGCCGGTTCGCCTCGCTTCGCGAGAGCGGTCTGGAGGGCCCGCGCCTCTGATGCCCTCCCCCCTCCATGCTGGTCGAGTAGCCGCGCAGCGGCGTATCGAGACTCACGCCACCGAGCGGCGGCCCCGAGCACGCGTCCAGCAGGGGCGGATCTCGATACGCCCTCTGCGAGGGCTACTCGATCAGCATGCACAGGCGCCTGCTCGATCAGCATGCGCGCGATGCCTCTTCCCGCATGAGTGGCGTGGTGACCCCTTCCGGCTGCACAGGGCCGCCACCCTCTTGCTGGTCGAGTAGCCGCGCAGCGGCGTATCGAGACCGACGTCACCGGACGGCAGCCCCGAGCCCGCGTCCAGCAGGGGCGGATCTCGATACGCCCTCTGCGAGGGCTACTCGACCAGCATGAGTGCGAGGACGGCGCTCTTCAGGAGCTTGCGGAAGCAGAGCCGAGGCGAGTCGGAGAAACGCGTGCCAGCGTTTCTGCGGAGCCGGACGCGCGACGCTCTGCGGAACGCGACCACGCACCCGGGCCGACCGCGGCGCGGCGGGCGGGGACCGCCGCGCACACGCACCCGGGCCGACCGCGGCGCGGCGGGCGGGGACCGCCGCGCAAAGGGGCGCAGCCGGCCACGAGACGCGAAAGGCCCCGCGGTGCGGGGCCTTTCGTGGCGAAGGGGTCGGCTATTACGCCGGGTTCTGTTCACGCCGCGCCTCTCGGCGGGCGCTGGACGGCCATCTCTCTCGGGGGCACGTCGCCGTGACCCTCCAGCGGTCTACCCGAGGACCCGACGAGCAGCCGCATCGTCCTCTGTCTGACCTTGCTCCGGGCGAGGTTTACCGAGCGGACCGGATCACTCCGGCCCCTGGTGGTCTCTTACACCACCGTTTCACCCTTACCGCGGGCCGGGGCCCGTGGCGGTCTGTTCTCTGTGGCACTGTCTCGCGGGTCGCCCCGGGTGGGTGTTACCCACCGCCCTGCTCTGCGGAGCCCGGACGTTCCTCGGCGCCGGGGCTCTCACCCCGGCGACGCGACCGTCTTGCCGGCCCGTTCGCGGAACCAGTGTACGGGCCGGGTCAGGCGAGAGTCGACTCGTCGCCGCGGACGAGGATGCAGCCGCTGTCGGGGCAGAGCACGACCTGGTCGGGCGCGGTGGTGCGGATCCAGGCGAGGTCGGACTCGGTGAGGGCGACGCCGCTCCCCTCCGACACCTTGCCACGCAGGAGCGCCGCGCCGACGCCGTAGCGGGCGCGCTGCTTCTCGTAGAGCTCCACCAGGTCGGCCGGGATCTTCTCGACGAGCGAGGCGCGGTCGCGGGCGAGCGCCTCCTGCTTGCCGGCGAGCTTCTCCGCCTGGGCGTCGCGCTCCTCGGCGAGGGTCGCGATGCCCGCGACGACCTCGTCGCGCTCGGCCTGGGCGGCGGCGACCTCGGCCTCGATGCCCTCGATCCGCTCCATCAGCGTCAGCTCGATGTCCTCGAGGTCGCCGCGGCGCTTGACCAGCGAGGTGATCTCTCCCTCGAGTGCGGCGATGTCCTTCGCGGACGAGGCGGTCTGCAGGCGGTCGCGGTCGCGGGCGAGGCGCTTGTCGACGACCTCGACGTCGGACTCGATGCGGCCGAGCTCGGTGCGGGCGTCCTCCAGCCGGCCGTTGCGCTCCGCGAGGGTGCGGCGGGTCTCGTTGTCGCGGGTCTGCATCGCCTTGATCGCCGCGATCTGCGGCAGGGTGGCGACGGCGTGACGGAGCTGGTTGCCCCTCGTGTCGAGACTCTGCAGAGTCAGGAGCTCTCGCTGGTCGGCGGGGCTGGCAATCACGTCGCGGTCCTCGTTCCCGGCACGGAGGGTGGGCGTGCCGGCTCCATTCTCGCGCGCTCGCGGAGCGTCAGTGGACGATCGCGAAATCCCAGGGGTCGGTGCGGGTCTCGCTGACGTCGACGACGACCCCGGGAAGCGCGGTGCGCAGAGCGGTCGCGGCGACGTCGAGCCAGAGCCACTCGCTCGCCCAGTGCGAGACGTCGAGGAGCGCCGGGCCGGTGCCGTGGCGGGCCTTCTCGCGCGCCTCGGAGGCCGGGTGGTGCCGGAGGTCGGCCGTGATGTAGACGTCGCTCGTGCGGACGGCGGGGCTGTCGAGGAGGGAGTCCCCGGCTCCGCCGCAGAGCGAGACCCGGCGGACGGGCGCCTCGTAGTCGCCGGCGGCACGGACTCCCCCGGCGGTCGCGGGCAGCAGCTCGGCCACGGCGCGGGCCAGGCGGCCGAGCGTGACCTCCTCGGCGAGGTCGCCGACGCGACCGAGGCCGACCGACGGGTCCTCGCCGGGGACCAGCGGCGTCGTGCCGGTGAGTCCGAGCCGCGTCGCGATCACGTCGGAGACGCCGTCCGCGACGATGTCCGCGTTGGTGTGCGCGGAGACGAGCGCGCAGCCGTGCCGGATCAGCTCGGCGAGCAGGCGGCCCTTGTAGCCGTCCTCCGCGATCGAGGTGACCCCGCGGAGCAGGAGCGGGTGGTGGGCCAGGAGGAGCTGGTAGCCGCCGTCGACGGCCTCGGAGACGGTGTCGGCGACGACGTCGACCGCGAGGAGGATCCGCTCGACCTGCGCGGCCGGGTCACCGGTGACGAGACCGGGAGCGTCCCAGTCCTCCGCGGCCCCCTCTGGCCAGAGACGGTCGATGACGGCGTGGACGTCGCGCAGCGTGGGCATGCGTCCAGGGTAGGGCCCCGCCGCTCCCCCGCCGGAGTGCGCCTCAGTGCCCGTCTCAGTGCGCGTGGTCGGTCTCGACGGCGCGGATGGCGGCGTCGGAGGAGCCGACCTCGTCGTCGAGGTCCGCGGCGAGGAAGTCCTCCGACTCCGGGAGGCGCACGGTGAGCCCGGCGTACTGCTCGACCGCCAGCTCGCCGCTCAGTCCGGACGCCGCGAGGACGTGGCCGCCGACGGAGCCGCTCGTGTCGACGAAGTGGGTGTGCAGCCCTGCGACGCTGATCCCCTGGAACGGCTTCGGGCCGTAGAAGCCGACGATCGTGCCCTCGACGTCGCTCAGGTGCACCTCGCGCTGGTCGCGCATCGCGTCCGCCAGGCGGAGGTACGGCTTCACCTGCGCGATCGGCTGCCGCAGCGTCAGGTGTTCGACGCGGCCGCGGAGACGGACGCCGACGAACACGTTCGGGCTCGGCACGGTGCGCCGCACCGCCGTCAGCAGGGCGTCGAGCGACGGCACCGCCTCGACCGTCTCCGTGCTGTCCGGCGTGAACCGCGCCAGCTCGGCGAAGGCGATCGTGTCCTCCGGCTCGAGGACGACGACCGAGCCGTCGCCGCGGAACAGCCGGTGCACGCCGTCGAGCACGACGAGCTCACCCTCCATGTGGTCGCCGCAGCCCAGCCCGAAGTCGCCGGCCTCGTCCGCCTCGGCGCGCGTGACGACGCCGTCGAACAGACCCGCCAGCAGTGCGTCGACGATGGAGAACTGGGTGATGAGGCCGCGCGGCGCGGTCGGAGTCGGCATCCCGCCATTCTGGCGGAGCACTCAGCTCTCCAGCGCCAGCCGGTACCGCTCGCGCGCCATGCGGTCCGCCGTCTCCGCCGCACGCCCGAGCCGCGCCTGCCGGTCCGGATCGAACGCGAGGAAGTGGAAGGCCGCGGGCACCGGGGTCAGCCCGCGCAGCCGCTTGAAGCGGTGCGCGCTCTTGCCGAGCCACACGTGCTCCACCCCGGCCCCGATCGCGGACTCGGCGGGATCGAGGTAGCCGAGCGTCGCGGAGAGACGGTCCGGGACTCCCCGGGACGGACGCGCCCAGCGCAGGACGTGCATCGTCGTGTCGTCGTGGATCGCCATCGCGAATCCGACCGGCCGCTCCTCGGGATCGACCGCGACCCTCAGGCGCGCGCCCGGGAGCGCCGAGAAGGAGCCGAACGCGTCGTCGGTGAACTCGGCTCCGTGGTGCCTGTGGTCGGCCATGAACTCGCGGTGCAGCCGCGGGGCGAACGCCTCGTCGCCCGGCTGCCAGTCCCGGATCGTGCAGCGCGTCCGGGCGAAGTGGTTCCGGTCACTCGCGAACTGCTTGCGGGCCGTGCGGGGCAGGGCGGCGAGGATGCCGTCGAGGTCGGCGTGCCCGCCGGTGTCGAGCCGCCAGTCGGCGTCGGAGAACACCGCTCGGAATCCGAGGTCGGCCAGCAGGCTTCCTCTGTCCCCGTCATCGAGGTCCACCCAGGGCACGACGACCCCGTCGAGCCCCCACGTCCGGCACTCCCGGCCCACCCGCTCGAGGAGCGGCGCGAGTGCCGTTGCGCAGCCGTACAGGGTGTGCCGGAGGCGCACCGGCGTACCCACGATCAGCCAGCGCTCCCCGGTCGCCGCGCCTGGGACACCGAGCAGGCGCGGGAGATCGAAGCTCAGCGGGATCCGCTCGCCCGAGTACTCGAACCCGACCACGGCGACGCTCTCGTCCTCGGACCACCAGGAGCGGAGGTGCACGTCGCCGGCGAGCGAGTCGCGGAGGAACGCGAGCGTCGGCGACCGGCGCATCGGGTCGTCGGCCAGGGCGTCGAGGAGATCGGCGGGTACGCGGCCGACGCTCGACGCACCGTGGCGCCTGCTCGAGTGGTGAGACATCCCAGGGATGGTAGGCACCGACTCGGAGGTCGTGTGCGGTGGCGCAGGATGATCGGTCGCCCGGTGCTGCGCCCCGGGAAACGACAGAAGCCCCGCGCTTCCGGAGAAGTGCGGGGCTCTCTGCCTTGCGGTGGATCCGAGGGGATTCGAACCCCTGACCCCCTGCATGCCATGCAGGTGCGCTACCAGCTGCGCCACGGACCCTTGGTGCGCTTCTCGGACTCGAGGTACCGGCCTTGCGGCCCGCTCCTCCGCCCGGCGGAAGCAACTCGAATAAACTACAACACGAAGCGCGAGGAGTGAAATCGAGCGTTGCCGCCGGGCGTGTTCCTCAGTTCGAGGAGGCCGCGGAGTCGGCGGGAACGGCGTTCGCCACCGTGATCGGGACCACGGGGCAGTCCTTCCAGAGGCGCTCCAGCGAGTAGTACATCCGGTCCTCCTCGTGGAAGACGTGGACGACGAGGTCGCCGAAGTCGAGCAGGATCCACCGGCCCTCGGCGCGGCCCTCGCGGCGCAGGAGCTTGGCTCCGGACTCGTTGAGGCGGTCCTCCACCTCGTTGGCGATGGCGACGACGTTGCGCTCGGAGCGCCCCGTCACCAGGAAGAAGATGTCGACGAGCGGCAGCGGTCCCGAGACGTCGAGCGCGACGAGGTCCTCCCCGCCCTTGGAGTCGGCGGCGGTGGCCGCGAGGTCGAGCAGGGCGCGGGCGGAAGCGGTCGCAGTCATGAAGCCTTCAGTGTCGGTGGTGGATCAGAAGATGTTGAGGACGAAGCCGCCGATGAACAGCGCGATCGAGGCGACCAGCAGCACGGCGGCGGTGATGGCCAGCACGACGGGGACGCTGACGGCGCGGCGCTTCTGCGGGGCGATCATCGCGGTGCCCGCGGCGTGCGTGGAGACGGCGCTCGACGCCCGGACGGGCTCCGAGTCGGAGGCGGGCTGCTCGCGGTCGATGCGGTCGACGTAGCGGTCGACATCGGGCGAGTCGTAGAGGTTGGGGTGCTGACCGGTGGAGCCGAGGCTGCGCGGCAGGTCGAAGGAGCCCGTGACGAGCACCTCCCCCGTGTCCGTGCGGACGGGCGACGCGTCGCCCGCGGTCGGCAGGATCAGGGCGTTCGTCGTGGTGACGGCGCCCGTCGAGGCGACTCCGCTCGCGATGAGGGAGTCGAAGGAGGCGTCGACCTCCTCCTTGGACTTGCTGTCGAGCTCGTCGGTGATGGCCAGGTGCTCGATCGGCGGGTGGAAGCTGCCGGTGATCTCGGTCGCCTTCTCGTCCGCGATGTCGAGCGTGCCGACGGTGGCGAAGAGGGCGGTGTTGAGCTTGGGCTGCTCGGGCTCGTCGTCCGACTGCTCGAGCTCGTCGGCCGGCTGCTCGACGGCGGACGCCTCGGGAGCGGACTCCTCGGCAGCGGCCTCTTCGCGAGGGGACTCCTCGGGAGCGGACTCCTCAGCGGCGTCGGGCTCGGCCTTCGCCGGATCCTGCGCGGCGTCGACGGGCGCGGCCTCGGGGGTCGCGGCGACCTGCTCCGCCTGCTGCTGGGCGAGCAGCGCGCGGAGCTCGCGGCGGGTGAGCGTGCTGCGGTCGACTCCCTCGGGCAGCACGACCTCGATGGCGGAGGTGCTCAGCTCGGGCTCGGCGGCGGGAGTGGGCGCGACGACGGGGACGCGCAGGGCCTGGGTCGCGGTGAGGACGGGCATCTCGCCCGCGGCGGTGACGGACGCGGTCGCGGCGCGGCGGGAGGTCGTCGGTGCGGCGGCGGGCGCGGCGCCGGCCGCGGCTCGCTCGCGCTCGCGGATCTCGCGCCGGGTGAGCGGCGCGCCCTCGTGCTGAACTGTCATGGCGTGCTCCGATACAGGTGGTGCTTCGAGATGTACTGGACGACACCGTCGGGAACCAGATACCAGACCGGATCACCCCGGTTCACGCGGCTCCGACAGTCCGTCGAGGAAATCGCTAGCGCCGGAATTTCCAACAAGGATACGTCCTGAGCCGGCAATCCCGAAACGGACAGGGCGTGACCCGGCCGGCTGACGGCGACGAAGTGCGCCAGCTCCCAGAGCTCGTCGTAGTCCTTCCAGCTCAGGATCTGCTCGACGGCGTCGGCTCCCGTGATGAAGAACAGCTCGGCGTCGGGGTGGGCGAGGTGGATGTCGCGGAGCGTGTCGATGGTGTACGTCGTGCCGACGCGGTCGATGTCGACGCGGCTGACGGTGAAGCGCGGGTTGGACGCGGTCGCGATGACCGTCATCAGATAGCGGTGCTCCGGCGGCGTGACCGTCTTCTTGTGCCACGGCCGGCCGGTCGGCACGAAGACGACCTCGTCGAGGTCGAAGGACTGCGCCACCTCGGAGGCGGCGACGAGGTGCCCGTGGTGGATCGGGTCGAAGGTGCCACCCATCACACCGATGCGCGGACGCCGCGGGTCTCCGCTCGCGGCGGACGTCACGATCGCAGGGCCGCCGGACTAGTGGCCGTGGCCGTGGGAGTCGTGCGAGCCGGCACCGGTCTTGTGCGAGTGGCGGTTGGCGACGTCGCGGTAGCTCCACGTGACGAAGCCGAGCGCGGTGAAGGCGACGACGGCGATCAGCCCGTAGACGATGGTCGGCATCGGCAGCTCGGTGTGCGCTGCTTCAGCGAGGACGGTCGTCACGAGGGACATGCGGTGCTCCTTGGAATCGGGATCGCCCACTCAGGGCGTCGTCGAGTCTACCCGGACACCGCCGCGAGCCGGGTGCGGCGCTAGGAGCGGACCTGACCGGACCCGCGCAGCAGCCACTTCGTGCTCGTCAGCTCGGGCAGTCCCATCGGGCCGCGGGCGTGCAGCTTCTGCGTCGAGATGCCGACCTCCGCTCCGAAGCCGAACTCGCCGCCGTCGGTGAAGCGGGTGGACGCGTTCACCATCACCACCGCGGAGTCGACCTCGGCGAGGAAGCGCTCGGCGCTGCGCAGGTCGTTCGTGACGATCGACTCGGTGTGGTGGGTGGAGTAGCGGGCGATGTGGTCCATCGCCGCGTCGAGATCGTCGACGACGGCGACCGCGATGTCGAGAGAGTAGTACTCGGCCGTCCAGTCCTCCTCGGTCGCGGGCACCGCATCGGCGATGATCGCGCGGACCCGCTCGTCGCCGTGCACGGTCACTCCGGCGGCGGCGAGGCGGCCGAGGACGGGCGGCAGGAGGCGCTCGGCGGCGTCGCGGTGCACGAGCAGCGTCTCGAGGGCGTTGCAGGTGCTCGGGCGCTGGGTCTTGGCGTTGTGCACGATGTCGACGGCCCACTGCTCGTCCGCGCTCGCGTCGAGGAAGACGTGCACCACTCCGGCGCCCGTCTCGATCACCGGCACGGTCGACTCGGTCACGACCGACTCGATCAGGCCGGCGCTGCCGCGGGGCACGAGCACGTCGACGTAGCCGCGAGCGCGCATCAGGGCCTTGGCGCCCTCGCGGCCGAAGTCGTCGACCGTCTGGATCAGCTCGGCGGGCAGGCCGACGGAGGCGACCGCCTCCTGCAGCAGCTCGACGAGGACGCGGTTGGTGTTCTCGGCCGCGCTGCCGCCGCGGAGGATCACGGCGTTGCCGCTCTTGAGCGCGAGGGTGGCGATGTCGATCGTGACGTTGGGGCGCGCCTCGTAGATGGCGCCGACGACGCCGAAGGGCACGCGCACCTGGGTGAGCGAGGCGCCGTTGGGCAGGTTGGAGCCGCGGACCGTCTGGCCGACCGGGTCGACGAGACCCGCGACCGCGACCACGGCGTCCGCGAGGGAGCCGAGGCGCGCCTCGTCGAGGCGGAGGCGGTCCTGCAGACCGGTGCTCATGCCGTTCTCCCGACCGTTCGCGAGGTCGAGCTCGTTGGCCGGGACGATCCGCTCGACGGACCCGCGGACGGCGTCGGCGATCGCGAGCAGGGCGCGGTTCTTGAGGTCGGTCGTCGCGCTGCGCAGCGACCGCGAGGCCGTGCGGGAGGCGGCGAACCGCTCGGTCAGGACGGAGCTGTCGAGGGTGGTCTGTGGCATCCGGCCAGTGTATTCGCAGACGACCGGGCGCCGACGGGCGGAGCCGAGGAGTCAGACCTCCTCGGCGTCGCCCACCAGGTCGTCCTCGTCGGAGACGCGCCAGACGCCGCCCTGGCGCTCGCGGTCGAGCTCGGCGCGGGCAGCCGCCTTGGCGTCCATCCGCTCGAGGTAGTTGTCGCGGCGCTCGGCGCGGGTCTTGCGGTTGTTCTCCTCGAGCCGGAGGTCGGTGCCGCGCGGGGCGGTGATCAGCTCCGCCGTCGAGGTGAGCGTGGGCTCCCAGTCGAAGACGACGCCGTCGCCCGGGCCGATGACGACGGTGGAGCCGGCGACGGCCCCGGCCGAGAAGAGGCCGTTCTCGACGCCGAGCTTCGCGAGGCGGTCGGCGAGGAAGCCGACGGCCTCGTCGTTGGTGAAGTCGGTCTGCGCGACCCAGCGCTGCGGCTTGGTGCCGAGCACACGGTAGACGTTGCCGTAGGAGCCGCCCTCGACGCGGATCTCGTAGTCCTTCTCGTCGACGGCGCGCGGGCGGATGGTGATCCGCTCGACCTTGGGCTCGGCCGCGAGGGCGAGACGGTGCTGCTCGACGATCTCGCCGAGGGCGAAGGTCAGCTGGCGCAGTCCCGAGTGGGAGACGGTCGAGATCTCGAAGACGCGGTAGCCGCGGGCCTCGAGGTCGGCGCGGACGAAGTCGGCGAGCTCCTGGGCCTCCGGCACGTCGACCTTGTTCAGGGCGATCAGCTGCGGGCGCTCGAGCAGCGGCACCTGGCCGTCGCCGACCGGGTACGCGGCCAGCTCGCCGAGGATGATGTCGAGGTCGGTCAGCGGGTCGCGGCCCGGCTCGAGCGTGGCGCAGTCGAGCACGTGCACGAGAGCGGTGCAGCGCTCGACGTGGCGGAGGAACTCCAGGCCCAGGCCCTTGCCCTCGCTCGCACCCTCGATCAGGCCGGGGACGTCGGCGACGGTGTAGCGCGACTCCCCCGCCTGGACGACGCCGAGGTTGGGGGCGAGGGTGGTGAACGGGTAATCGGCGATCTTCGGCTTCGCTGCCGAGATCGCGGCGACGAGGCTGGACTTGCCGGCCGAGGGGAAGCCCACGAGCGCGACGTCGGCGACGGTCTTCAGCTCGAGGACGACGTCGCCCTCCCAGCCGGGAGTGCCGAGCAGCGCGAACCCGGGGGCCTTGCGCTTGGTGGTCGCCAGCGAGGCGTTGCCGAGGCCGCCCTGGCCGCCGGGGGCGACGACGAAGCGGAGCCCCGGCTCGTCCATGTCGAGCAGCTCCTCGCCCGTGGGCGACTTGACGACGGTCCCGACCGGGACCATCAGCTCGAGGAGGTCGCCGTTGCCGCCGGCGCGGTGGTCGCCCATCCCGGGGCCGCCGTTGGCCGAGGAGCGGTGCGGGTGCCGGTGGAAGGCGAGCAGCGTGGTGGTCTGCGCATCGGCGACGAGGACGATGTCGCCGCCGTGACCGCCGTTGCCGCCGTCGGGGCCGGCCAGCGGCTTGAACTTCTCGCGGCGGACGGAGACGCAGCCGTTGCCGCCGTGCCCGGCGCGCAGGTGCAGCGTGACGTTGTCGACGAAGGTGACCATGGTGTGTTCCGTCCGATGGGGAGGTGGCGGCGTCGGAGTGTCCGACGCCGGGTGCCGAGGTGCGCGGCGCTCACGAGCACGGGGCTCGCGGTGAGGGTGCCGCAGCAACGCGCAAGGGGCGAGCCGAAGCCCGCCCCTTGCGTCCTGTGCCTGCTCGGCCGAGGAGAGCTGCCTAAGCGGCGGCCACCACGATGTTGACGACCTTGCGGCCGCCCTTCTGGCCGAACTCGACCGCACCGGCCGAGAGGGCGAACAGGGTGTCGTCGCCGCCACGACCGACGTTGACGCCGGGGTGGAAGTGGGTGCCGCGCTGGCGGACGATGATCTCGCCCGCGCTGACGACCTGACCGCCGAAGCGCTTCACGCCGAGACGCTGCGCGTTCGAATCGCGACCGTTGCGGGTGGAGCTTGCGCCCTTCTTGTGTGCCATTTCTCATCTCCTCGAGACCGGGGGGCCGCAGCCCCGTGCTGATGCTCTGCGGAGCGATGGCTCCCGCCGCAGATCAGCGAAGTGTGGGTGTTACTTGATGCCCGTGACCTTGACGCGCGTGAGGTCCTGACGGTGCCCCTGGCGCTTCTTGTACCCGGTCTTGTTCTTGAACTTCTGGATGATGATCTTCGGACCGCGGAGCTCCTCGAGCACCTCGGCCGTGACCGACACCTTCTCGAGCGCCGCGGCGTCCGAGGTGATGGAGTCCCCGTCGACGAGGAGCACGGCAGCCAGCTGCACGGTGCCGTTCTCGTCGGCCTTGATGCGGTCCATCGTCACGATGGTGCCGACCTCGACCTTCTCCTGCCGGCCACCGGCGCGCACAACTGCGTAAACCACTTCTCGTACCTGTTTTCTCATCTGGACGGCGCGTGAGCGCTGTCCGGGGCTTGTAAGGACGGGGTCGGACCCCGGTCTTCCCGGTCGTACCCGTCTCTCGTACGGGACGAGGGGACCGGCACCGCGGCTCGCATCCCGTGAGGGACCGAGCGGCAACGGAAATCTGCGTGAGCACATGGATCGCGCCACACCAACGGTCAAGAGTACGGGATCCGTGCTCCCCGGTCAAACGCGCACCGCCCCGGAGGGGGTGCCGCCCGACCGACGACCCCGTCACGATAGTGCAGGCCGTGCCGCGGATCGGGCAGGCGCGCCGCCTACGATCGACGGATGGCGATCCTCCTCGACGCGGCGCGCTGGCCCGCCCACGACACGCTCTGGGCCCACCTCGTCAGCGACTCCTCCCTGGAGGAGCTGCACGCCTTCGCGCGCCGCGTCGGGCTGCCGGAGCGCGGCTTCGACCTCGATCACTACGACGTGCCCGCCGCGCGTCGCGAGGAGCTGCTGGCGGCGGGTGCCGTGCCCGTGGGCAGCCGGGAGCTGGTCGAGCGGCTCCGCGACAGCGGGCTGAGGGTGAAGGGCCGGGACCGGGACGCGGAGAGGGCCCGGCGCCGGCTCTCGCCGGGCACCGGGCCCCACTGATCGTCGCTGGTCGCGCTACTGCGCGCGGCGCGGCGTCTGCTCGGGCACGACCGCGATCCCGGTGAGCGCCGCCGTGGTGACGCGACGGCTCTTGGCGCGGCCCTGGCCGGGCTGCTTGGGTGCGGGCAGCGCGTCCAGAACGGAGTCGAGGAGGTGCTCGGCGACCGCGCTCGGCACCCGGCGCTCGGTCACGACCGGCGCGGGCGGGATCGGGATGTCGAGGATCGGGACCACCGGAGCCTGGGCCGCAGGAGCCTCGGCCGCGACGGGCTGAGCCGCGGGCTCCTGCACTGCGGGCTCCTGGGCCGTCTCGCGGGCGGCGGGAGCGGACTCCTGCTGCTCGCCGGACTCCGGCGTCTCCTGGCGCGGTTCGCGGTCCCGGCCTCGGCGACGGCGCTCGCCCCGGGCGGGACGCTCGCGGCGGCCGGACGACTCGCCCTGACGCTCCGCGGACTGCTCGCCCGACTGCTCGGCGGACGGATCGGCCGGCTGCTCGGCCGACTGCGTCTCCGCCGCGGTGGTCGTGGCCTCGTCGACGAGGGCGACGGCCTCCTCCGCGGCGTGCCGGACGGCGGCCGGGTGGATCGTGCTCGCCGCGATCTGCGCGAGCGCGTTCTTGGCGTCGTCGGTGATGGCGTGGGTGCTGACCGGCTTGGAGCCGTTCTGCGCGCCAGCGCCGTTCTGGGCGCTGTAGCCGTTCTGACCAGCCTGGCCGCCGCGGCCGTTCGCGGGCTGCTCGCCAGCGGGCTTGCCGCCGCGGCGGCGCTCCTGCTGCGGAGCCGCGGTCGATCGGTGCTTGACCACGGGGTCGTGCTGGACGATGACGCCGCGGCCCGCGCAGACCTCGCAGTTCTCGCTGAAGGTCTCGAGGAGGCCGAGGCCGAGCTTCTTGCGGGTCATCTGCACGAGGCCGAGCGAGGTGACCTCGGCGACCTGGTGCTTGGTCCGGTCGCGGCTCAGGCACTCGACCAGGCGCCGGAGCACGAGGTCGCGGTTGGACTCGAGCACCATGTCGATGAAGTCGACGACGATGATGCCGCCGATGTCGCGCAGCCGCAGCTGGCGGACGATCTCCTCGGCGGCCTCGAGGTTGTTCTTGGTGACCGTCTCCTCGAGGTTGCCGCCGGAGCCGACGAACTTGCCGGTGTTCACGTCGACGACGGTCATGGCCTCGGTGCGGTCGATCACGAGCGAGCCGCCGCTGGGCAGCCAGACCTTGCGCTCGAGGGCCTTCTCGATCTGCTCGGTGATGCGGAACTCGTCGAACGCGTCCTGCTCGCCGGAGTAGACCTGGACCCGCTCGAGCAGGTCGGGGGCGACCTGGCTGAGGTAGAGCTCGATGGTCTCGCGGGCGTCGTCGCCGGCGATCACCATCTTCTCGAAGTCCTCGTTGAAGACGTCGCGGACGATCTTGATCAGCAGGTCGGGCTCGCTGTGCAGCAGCGCGGGCGCCTGGCCGGTCGCGGCCTTGGTGCTGAGCGCGGTCCACTGCGCGGTGAGGCGCTCGACGTCGACCGTCAGCTGCTCCTCCGTGGCGCCCTCGGCGGCGGTGCGGACGATGACGCCCACGTTCTCGGGGAGGACCTCCTTGAGGATCTTCTTGAGGCGCGCGCGCTCCGTGTCCGGGAGCTTGCGCGAGATGCCGTTCATCGAGCCGTTGGGCACGTAGACGAGGTAGCGGCCCGGGAGCGAGATCTGGCTGGTGAGGCGGGCACCCTTGTGGCCGACTGGGTCCTTGGTGACCTGGACGAGCACGCGGTCGCCGGGCTTGAGCGCGAGCTCGATGCGGCGGGGGCCGCCGGCGTTGTTCGCGGCGTCCCAGTCGACCTCGCCGGAGTAGAGCACGGCGTTGCGGCCGCGCCCGATGTCGACGAAGGCCGCCTCCATGCTGGGCAGGACGTTCTGCACGCGGCCGAGGTAGACGTTGCCGATCAGCGACGCCTCCTGCGAGCGGGCGACGTAGTGCTCGGCGAGGACGCCGTCCTCGAGCACGCCGATGCGGATGCTGTCCTCCTTGGAGCGGACGACCATGACGCGGTCGACGGCCTCCCGACGGGCGAGGAACTCGGACTCGGTGACGACCGTGCGGCGGCGGCCGGCGTCGCGGCCGTCCCGGCGGCGCTGCTTCTTGGCCTCGAGGCGGGTGGAGCCCTTGATGCGCTGCGGCTCGGTGATGAGCTCCGGCTCGCGGGGCTCGCGGGGCTCGCGCTGCTCGCGCGGCTGACGGACCCGGACGACGGTGTTCTCGGGGTCGTCGGAGCCGCCGCGGTCGCTCTCGCCGCTGCGGCGACGCGAGCGGCGGCGGACGGAGCCCTGCTCCTCCTCCGGCTCGTCGCGCTCCTCGCGGACGCCGAGCGGTTCGCCTCGGGGCGGCAGCGGGGTCAGCTGGACGTAGTCGGGCAGGATCGGCGCCTGGAAGAGCAGCGACGTGCTCGGCAGCGGCGGGCGGCGGGGAGCGGACTCCTCCGTCGCGGACTGCTCGGCGTCGGCCGGCGACTCCGGGCCGGCGGTGAAGAAGGCGGCGCCGGTCGAGGCCGGCCCTTCCGTCTCGCCGGGGTCGGCGCTCGCGTCCGGCGCGGTGGTCTGCTCGGTGTCCTGGGCTGCCGTGTCCGGGGCGGCGGTGTCCGACCCGTTCTGCTCGGCGTCGTTCGTGTCGATGATCGTTTCCCCTGTCGCTGATGCGCTCGATCCGGCCCGTCGGTTCGTCCGACGGCCACCGAAGAGGCGACTGATCTTCCTGGCCCCGCTGCGGGGCTCGTCGCGGTCCGGTTCGGATCCGCCCGTGCTGTTGTCTTCCACCATTCCTGGTGCACTCCTCGGCCGGGTCGTGCGCCGCGCCGTCGACCCGGATGCTGTTCTCGAGCGACGGGCCTCGGCCCGCCGCGAATCCTTCCGCTCCCCCGGTCCCGTCGCTCACGTGGCGCAGGACTCCGGTTGCAGCTTCTCCTCGGAACTGACTATCCGACACGTGGAGATGCGTCGCGCTCATTCGCGGAACGCTGTCGATCTCCTGTGGCCCGGTGCTCGCCCGGTAAACCTTCTTCGCGTCGGTGCGGGATCTTCCGGGCCGACGGCTCCGATTATCGCACGCATTCCCAGAGCCGCCGATTCGCCGCGTGCCATAATCCCCCGGTGTCCAGCGATCCCGAGGTGCCGAGCGCCCCCACCCAGCAGCGTCCGGTCCTCTTCGCGGTGCTCCTGATCGTTCTCGGCGTGGTCGGCTGGATCGCCGCGTTCACGCTGACGCTCGACAAGTTCGCGTCGCTCAGCGGATCGTCGGAGGCCCTCGGCTGCGACTTCAGCCTGCTCGTGCAGTGCAGCGCCAACCTGAAGTCGGCGCAGGGCGCGATCTTCGGCTTCCCGAATCCGCTGATCGGCGTCGCCGCGTGGATCGCCCCGATCGTCGTCGGTGCCGGGCTGCTCGCGGGGGCGCGCTTCGACCGCTGGTTCTGGGCGCTGTTCAACCTCGGCTTCGTCCTCGCCCTCGCCTTCGTCGGCTGGCTGATCGCGACGAGCATCTTCGCCCTCGGGACGCTCTGCCCCTGGTGCATGCTCACCTGGGCCGTCGTCATCCCCGGCTTCTGGCTGGTGACCCTCCGCAACCTCCGCGAGGGCGTGTTCCCGGTCCCCGCCGCGGTCCGCCGCTTCGCCGGCGCCGCGTACGGCTGGGTGCCGTTCATCACGATCGTCTGCTACCTGGCGATCGCCGTGATGGCCCAGGTGCGACTCGACGTGCTGTCCTACCTCTGACGCTGCCGGGCTGACGGCTGACGGAGCCCCCGGGAGGGGAGGATCTCGATACGCCCGCTCCGCGGGCTACTCGATCAGCGTGCTTGGGGGCCGTCGCGCTGCCGACAGCATGCTTGGGGGCCATCGCGCTGCCGACAGCATGCTTTGGGGCCATCGCGCTGCCGACAGCATGCTTGGGGGCCAGGCCGCGGGGCGCGCCCTTCCATGCTGGTCGAGTAGCCGCGCAGCGGCGTATCGAGACCCACCGTCGTCAGGACGGGAGCCTGCAGACCCGCCTGCTGACCCCGGTGGATCTCGATACGCCCGCTGCGCGGGCTACTCGATCAGCATGTGCGCTCCCGTCCCCACCTGAGAGGACCAGCCCGCTCGGGCAGCTCTCGCCGAAGGACCTGAGCACGCGGGCGACCGCCTCGGAGGCGCATCCGGGAAAGCGCGTGTCAGCGCTTTCCCGTCGCCGAGCGCAGGACGCTCTGCGGAACGCGCCATTCACGAAAGCCGACTGCGGCGTCGCGGATTACCGCGGCGCAAGACGGCACAGGGCGGTTCGCCTTTCAGGCGAACCAGAGCGAGAGCTCGCGCTCCGCGGATTCAGCGGAGTCGCTGCCGTGCACGAGGTTCTGCTGGACCTTGAGGCCCCAGTCGCGGCCGAAGTCGCCGCGGATGGTGCCGGGGGCGGCGGTGGTGGGGTCGGTCGTGCCGGCGAGGGAGCGGAAGCCCTCGATGACGCGGTCGCCGGCGATGCGGAGGGCGACGATGGGGCCGCTCTCCATGAACTCGACGAGGGGCTCGTAGAACGGCTTGCCCTCGTGCTCGGCGTAGTGGGCGGCGAGCAGCTCGCGGTCGGCCTCGACGAGCTTGATGTCGACGAGCGAGTAGCCCTTCGCCTCGATGCGGCGGAGGATCTCGCCGGTGAGGTTGCGGGCGACGCCGTCGGGCTTGACGAGGACGAGGGTCTCCTGGATGGCCATGGTTCAGCGGTCTCCTTAGGTGGGGGTGGGGTCGGTGGGCCCGTCCGCCGCGCGGCGGTCCTGGGTGTCGAGCTTGGTGCCGGTGACCATGCAGTAGGTCCACAGAGCGACGAACGCCGCGCCGATGACGAACATGATCGGCACCAGGACACCGGTGGCCACGATAACGAACTGGAGGACCCAGCCGATCCGGAAGCCGGCCGGCCGGTTCAGCAGGCCGAGGGTCGCGACGAGGGCGAGGCAGACGACCGCTCCCCCGACCAGGACGATCACCGGATCGGCGGCCTTCAGCCCGAAGGCGACGAGCGTCGCGAGGAAGACGATGACGGCCTCGAAGCCGAGGACGATCGAGCCGAGGCTCTCGCGGACCGTCCGGTTCCGGCGCGGGCGGCCGGCCCTCACGCGCCCAGCCAGTTCTCGTCGCGCGCGACCGTCATCGTCCGTCCGACGAGGGTGATCGATCCGGTCACGAGCAGGGCGCCCTTGTCCGTGCGGGCGGCGAGGAGGCGGCCGGCGGTGAGCGCGCCGTCCGGATCCTCGGCGACGCGGACCGACTCCGCGGGGAACACGGTGCGGGCCAGCTCGGCGAGCTCCTCGGCCGGCACTCCGCGCTCGCTCGGGGCGGTCGTGACGATGAGCTCGTCGACGACCGGCCGGAGCGCGCGCAGGATGCCGTCCGCGTCCTTCTCGGCGAGGACGCCGAGGACCGCGGTGACGCGGTCGAAGTCGAAGTAGCGCTCGATCGCGGAGGCGAGGGAGGCCGCGCCGTGCGGGTTGTGCGCCGCATCGACGACCGTGCGCGGCGACTGGCCGACGATCTGGAGGCGGCCGGGCGAGGTCGCCGCGGCGAAGCCCTCGTCGAGGACGTTCCCGGTCAGCTCCTGCGTGCCGCCGCCGAGGAACGTCTCGACCGCGGCGATCGCCACCGCCGCGTTCTCGGCCTGATGGTCGCCGAAGAACGGCAGCAGAAGCTGCTCGTAGCGGGTGACGAGACCGCGGACGGAGACGAGCTGGCCGCCCACGGCGACCGTGGTCGACTCGACGTCGAAGTCGGCGCCCTCGAACACGATCGTCGACTCGGTCAGCTCGGCCGCCTGCCGCAGCACCGCCTCCGCCTCGGGGGTCTGCTTCGCCGACACCACGGCGGCCGCGGGCTTCACGATGCCGGACTTGGTGCGGGCGATCTCCTCGATCGTCGCGCCGAGCTGCCGGGTGTGGTCGAGTGCGATCGGCGTGAAGACGGCGACCTGCGCGTCCGCGACGTTCGTCGAGTCCCACTCGCCGCCCATGCCGACCTCGATCACCGCGACGTCGACCGGGGCGTCCGCGAAGGCGGCGTAGGCCAGCACGGTGAGCGCCTCGAAGAACGAGAGCGTGCTCTCGCCCCGGCCGACGAGCTCGGCGTCGGTCATGGTGAGGTAGGGCTCGACGTCGAGCCAGTTCGTGGCGAGGCTGAGGTCGGAGATCGGCGCGCCGTCGATGACGATCCGCTCGTTGAAGCGCTCGAGGTGCGGGCTGGTGAAGAGGCCGACCCGCAGCCCGTGGGCGCGGAGCAGGCTCTCGATCATCCGGCTGGTCGAGGTCTTGCCGTTGGTGCCGGCGACCTGGATGACGGGGTAGGCCTGCTGCGGGTCGCCCATGTAGTCGACGGCGCGCCGCGTCGGCGCGAGCCGCGGGCGGGGGCTCGCCTCGCCGAGCCGCTTCAGCAGCTTCGCGTAGACGGCGTCGGCCGCCTCACGCGCGAGCCGGGCGTCCTCCTCGGAGTAGCGGTCCTTGTCAGACATCGGAGGCCTCCACCTTCTCGACGCGGATGATGGCGGTGCCGGCGGGCCCGAAGGCGATCGCACCCTCGCCGCCCTCCAGCGCAGTGGTGAGCGCGGCGAACCCGAAGCCGGTCGCGAGGGTCTCCTCGGCGATCCAGAGCGCGTGCGGCTCGAGGGCCGCCATGCTCATCTCGTCGAGGACGATCTCGAGCTCGATGCGGTCGCTGACCTCGAATCCGGCCGCCTTGCGGGCGTCCTGCACGGCGCGGATCAGGTCGCGGGCCAGGCCCTCGGCCTCCAGCTCCGGCGTGGTCGCCGTGTCGAGCAGCACGAAGCCGCCGCGCGGCAGCAGCGCGATCGCGCGGTCGTCGGCTCCCGAGCCACCCACCTCGAGGGTCAGCTCGTACTCGCCCTCGACCAGCTCGACGCCGCCGGCGGTGACGACGCCGTCGGTCTCGCTCCAGTCGCCGGCCTTCGCGGCCCTGATGACGGTCTGCACGCCCTTGCCGAGGCGCGGACCGGCGGCCCGCGCGTTGACGGAGAGGCGCGAGGTGACGCCGTAGTCGGCCGCGCTGGACTCGACGAGCGGGACCAGCGACACCTCCTTGACATTCAGCTCGTCGCGCAGGATCGCCTCGAACGGCGCGAGCTCGGCGGCGTCGTCGACGACCACGGTGAGCCGCGCGAGCGGCAGGCGGACCCGGAGGCCGGCCTGCTTGCGCAGCGACAGAGCCGTGGAGGAGATGCCGCGGACGGCGTCCATCGCGTGCACCAGCGTCTCGTCGACCGGGAACTCGGCGGCGTCCGGCCAGTCGGCCAGGTGCACGCTCCGGCGGCCGGTCAGGCCCTGCCAGATCTCCTCGGTCATCAACGGGAGCAGCGGCGCGGCGACCCGGCAGACGGTCTCGAGCACGGTGAAGAGCGTGTCGAACGCCTCCGTGCCGCGGCCCTCGGCATCGACGCCCTGCCAGAAGCGGTCGCGCGAGCGGCGGACGTACCAGTTGGTCAGCACGTCGGCGAAGTCGCGCAGCGCGGCCGCCGCGAGGGTCGAGTCGAGCGCCTCGAGGTGGCCGGTGACGGTCTCGATCAGGTCGTGCGTCTTGGCCAGCAGGTAGCGGTCGAGCACGTCGTCGGAGTCGGTGCGGCGGGTCGCGCTGTAGCCCTCGCCCGCGGCGTCGACGGAGGCGTTGGCGTAGAGCGAGAAGAAGTACCAGGTGTTCCAGAGCGGCAGCAGCACCTGGCGGACGCCCTCGCGGATGCCCTCCTCGGTGACGACGAGGTTGCCGCCGCGCAGCACCGGGCTCGACATCAGGAACCAGCGCATGGCGTCGGAGCCGTCGCGGTCGAAGACCTCGGCGACGTCCGGGTAGTTGCGCAGCGACTTGGACATCTTCTGCCCGTCGTTGCCGAGCACGATGCCGTGGCTGACGACGTTGCGGAAGGCCGGCCGGTCGAAGAGCGCGGTCGAGAGCACGTGCAGTGTGTAGAACCAGCCGCGGGTCTGCCCGATGTACTCGACGATGAAGTCGGCGGGGTTGTGCGAGTCGAACCAGTCGGAGTTCTCGAACGGGTAGTGCACCTGCGCGAACGGCATCGAGCCGGAGTCGAACCAGACGTCGAGCACGTCGCTGATGCGGCGCATCGTCGAGCGGCCGGTCGGGTCGTCGGGGTTCGGGCGGGTGAGCTCGTCGATGTAGGGGCGGTGCAGGTCCTCGGGACGCACGCCGAAGTCGCGCTCGAGCTCGTCGAGCGAGCCGTAGACGTCGATGCGCGGGTAGTCCGGGTCGTCGCTCTTCCACACCGGGATCGGCGAGCCGAAGTAGCGGTTGCGGCTGATCGACCAGTCGCGCGCGCCGGAGAGCCACTTGCCGAACTGGCCGTCCTTGACGTTCTCGGGGACCCAGGTGATCTCCTGGTTCAGCTCCTCCATCCGGTCGCGGATCGCGGTGACGCGGACGAACCAGCTCGAGACGGCCTTGTAGATCAGCGGGTTGCGGCAGCGCCAGCAGTGCGGGTAGCTGTGCTCGTAGCTGGCCTGGCGGAGCAGGCGGTGCTGCGCCTTCAGGAGCTGCGTCAGCGGCTTGTTGGCCTCGAAGACCTGCAGGCCGGCGACCTCGCTGATCTGCGGCAGGAAGCGGCCGCCGTCGTCGACGGAGATGATGACGGGGATGCCCGCCGCCTCGCAGACCTTCTGGTCGTCCTCGCCGTAGGCCGGCGCCTGGTGCACGATGCCGGTGCCCTCGCTGGTGGTCACGTAGTCGGCGACGAGGATGCGCCAGGCGTTCTGCGTGCCCCACTGCTCGGTGTCGGCGTAGTGGTCCCAGAGGCGGTCGTAGCTGATGCCCTCGAGCTCGCTGCCGCGGTGCGTGCGCGAGACGGCGGCCAGCGCCGACTCCGCGTCCTCGTAGCCGAGGTCCTTCGCGTAGGCGCCGACCTGGTCGATGGCGAGCAGGTACTCGGCCGAGAGCTCGCGCTCCTCCGGCTCGCCCTTGCCATCGGCGGCGCCGTTCGGGCCGGCCGCCAGCACGGCGTACTCGATGTCGGGGCCGACGGCGAGCGCGGCGTTGGTGGGCAGCGTCCACGGGGTCGTCGTCCAGGCGAGAGCGCGGACGGCGGTGAGGTTCAGCGCCTCGGCGGTCTCGCCGACGAGGGGGAAGGTGACCGTGACCGTCTGGTCCTGGCGCATCTTGTAGACGTCGTCGTCCATCCGCAGCTCGTGGTTCGAGAGCGGCGTCTGGTCGCGCCAGCAGTAGGGCAGCACGCGGTGGCCCTCGTAGGCGAGGCCCTTGTCGTAGAGCCGCTTGAAGGCCCAGATCACGGACTCCATGAAGGTGGGGTCGAGGGTCTTGTAGTCGTCGTCGAAGTCGACCCAGCGCGCCTGGCGGGTGACGTAGTCCTGCCACTCGCCCGTGTAGCGCAGCACCGACTCCTTGGCGGCGGCGTTGAACGCGGCGACGCCCATCTCCTCGATCTGCGACTTGTCGGTGATGCCGAGCTGCCGCTCCGCCTCGAGCTCGGCGGGCAGGCCGTGCGTGTCCCAGCCGAAGCGGCGGTGCACCTGCTTGCCGCGCATCGTCTGGAAGCGGGGGAAGACGTCCTTGGCGTAGCCGGTCAGCAGGTGCCCGTAGTGCGGCAGGCCGTTGGCGAAGGGCGGGCCGTCGTAGAACACCCACTCCTGGGCGCCCTCGCGGGAGCGGATCGACTCCTGGAAGGTGTCGTCGGCCTTCCAGTAGGCGAGGACCTTCTCCTCGATCTGCGGGAACCGCGGCGACGCGGGGACGCCGCGGCCGAAGGCGGAGCCGGTGCTCGCGGGGACGCCGGTGCTCGGATCGTCTCCGGCGCTCTCGGCGTCGCGGGGGGTGGGCGGGGTCAGGGGGTAGGTCACGTGCGGTCTCCTGGCAGTGCTGCTGGTCTGCACGAGGACGGCCCGCCCGGATCTCAGACCCCGGGCCGGGTCGCGGTACCACCTCGCTTGAACCGCCCAGGACCGGCCCTCACGGGCTGTCCCTGGTCGCTCCCACTCGATCGGCTGTCACGGGCCGTACCCGTCCGGGTCTACTGGGCCGCGGCCGGGGCCGGGCTGTTCTTCCGGAGACTCACCGGTGATGGCCGGGTCGAAGTCGTCCAGCCGTTATCCTAGCGCGTCGGCGGTCGCCGGACAGGGGCGGAGGCGGTCATGGCGCGGACAGCGGGAGCGGGTCGCGGACGGCCGCGGGCGTCGTCGCGATCCATGCTCGAGGACGCGGCTCTCGATCTCTTCGTGGAGCAGAGCTACGCGGGCACGACGGTCGAGCAGATCGCCCAGCGCGCCGGCGTCTCGCGCAACACCTTTTTCAACTACTTCGCCTCGAAGAGCGACGTCTTCTGGGTGCTCGTCGACGACCGGCTGGCCGAGCTGCCGGCGGCGCTCGAGGCCGCGTCTCCGGCCGTGTCGACGATGGACGCTCTGCGCGGCGCGCTGCTCGCGGTCGGCGCGGGCTTCGGTCCGTCGAGCGTGCCGTGGGCGCTGACGCAGACCGAGCTGATCGGCAGCGTGCACGAGCTGCAGGCGTCGGCGCTCTCGCGGCTCGCTCGGCAGGCGGCGATCGTCGCGAAGTTCGTGCGAGCGCGGGCCGGACGTCCGCTGCCCGCGCACGTGGCGCACGCCGTCGCCTACGCGAGCGTCGGGGCGGCGGTCGCCGCGGTGCAGGCCTGGGCGGCCGCGGGGCCGACCCGCGGCGAGCTGGTGCCCTACCTCGACGAGGCGCTGACGCCGGTCTGCCGCGGTTTCGCGGCCGTCGTCGGCTGACCGCGCCCGCCCGTCGCGGCTTCCCGGCCCCGCGGTAGGATCGTCGCGGCCGGTGAGCGACACGCTCCGAGAGCCCCCACCCAGGCATCATCACCACCGACGCGGTGCCGCCCATATCGAACCGGAGAACCATGACCGTCGCCGACCGCCTCCCCGCCAAGCCCGCCCTCGAGGGCCTCGAGAGCAAGTGGGGCCTCGTCTGGCAGACGGACGGCACCTACCGGTTCGATCGCACCGGGCTCTCCCGCGCGGACGTCTACTCGATCGACACCCCGCCGCCGACCGCCTCCGGCTCGCTGCACATCGGGCACGTCTTCTCCTACACGCACACCGACGTCGTCGCGCGCTTCCAGCGCATGCGCGGCAAGAGCGTCTTCTACCCGATGGGCTGGGACGACAACGGCCTGCCCACCGAGCGCCGGGTGCAGAACTACTACGGCGTCCGCTGCGACCCGACCCTGCCCTACACGCCGGACTTCGTGCCGCCGTTCGAGGGCGGCGACAACAAGAGCAGCAAGGCGGCCGACCAGAAGCCGATCTCCCGCCGCAACTTCATCGAGCTGTGCGAGCGCCTCACCGTCGAGGACGAGAAGCAGTTCGAGGACCTCTGGCGCACCCTCGGCCTCTCGGTCGACTGGACGCAGAGCTACCGCACCATCGGCGAGGAGTCGCAGGCCGCGTCGCAGCGCGCCTTCCTGCGGAACCTCGCCCGCGGCGAGGCCTACCAGGCGCAGGCGCCGACCCTCTGGGACATCACCTTCCGGACCGCGGTCGCGCAGGCCGAGCTCGAGGACAAGGACCAGCCCGGCGCGTACCACCGCATCGGCTTCCACCGCGACGGTGCGGAGGACGTCTTCATCGAGACGACCCGCCCCGAGCTGCTGCCCGCGTGCGTCGCCCTCGTGGCGCACCCGGACGACGAGCGCTACCAGGCGCTCTTCGGAACGACCGTGCGCACTCCGCTCTTCGACGTCGAGGTGCCGGTGCTCGCGCACCACCTCGCGCAGAAGGACAAGGGCTCGGGCATCGCGATGATCTGCACCTTCGGCGACCTGACCGACGTCGTCTGGTGGCGCGAGCTCGATCTGCCCAACCGCGCGGTCATCGGCTTCGACGGCCGCCTGATCTCCGAGGCGCCCGCCGCCATCGAGAGCGAGGCCGGCCGTGCCGCCTACGCGCAGCTCGCCGGCAAGACCGTGTTCTCCGCGAAGCAGACCGTGGTCGCGCTGCTCACCGAGTCCGGCGAGATGGTCGGCGAGCCCCGCCCGATCGTCCACCCGGTGAAGTTCTTCGAGAAGGGCGACAAGCCGCTCGAGATCGTCTCGACCCGCCAGTGGTACATCGTCAACGGCGCCCGCGACGCGGCGCTCAAGGAGCGCCTGCTCGAGCTCGGCCGCGACGTGCGGTTCGTGCCCGAGTTCATGCGCGTCCGCTACGAGAACTGGGTGAACGGCCTCGCCGGCGACTGGCTGATCTCGCGCCAGCGCTTCTTCGGCGTGCCGATCCCGGTCTGGTACCCGCTCGACGGCGACGGCAACCCGGTGTTCGACGCGCCGATCGTCCCCGAGGAGTCGGCGCTGCCCGTGGACCCGTCCTCGGACGCCGCCCCCGGCTACTCGGAGGACCAGCGCGGCGTGGCCGGCGGCTTCCAGGGCGAGCTCGATGTGATGGACACCTGGGCGACCTCCTCGCTCACCCCGCAGCTCGCCGGCGGCTGGGAGCGCGACGACGAGCTCTGGCAGCTCGTGGCGCCCTACGACCTGCGCCCCCAGGGTCAGGACATCATCCGCACCTGGCTCTTCTCGACCCTGCTGCGCTCGCAGCTCGAGGACGGCCGCGCGCCGTGGAGCACCGCGACGGTCTCCGGCTTCATCGTCGACCCCGACCGCAAGAAGATGTCGAAGTCGAAGGGCAACGTCGTCACGCCGGCCGGCATGCTCGAGCAGCACGGCTCGGACGCGGTGCGCTACTGGGCCGCCTCCTCGCGCCTGGGCACCGACGCGGCCTTCGACCCGCAGAACCCGACGCAGATCAAGATCGGCCGCCGCCTGGCCATCAAGGTGCTCAACGCGGCGAAGTTCATCCACGGCTTCCCGCTGCCGGAGGGCGCGACGGTCAGCGACCCGCTCGACCTGAGCATGCTCGCCGCGCTCGACGGCGTGGTGGCAGACGCCACGACCGCGCTGGAGAACTACGACCACGCCCGTGCGCTCGAGATCACCGAGGCGTTCTTCTGGACGTTCTGCGACGACTACCTGGAGCTGGTGAAGGAGCGCGCGTACGGCGAGGACGGCGCGTCCGCGGCCGCCGCCCTGCACCGCGCGCTGGACGTGCTGCAGCGGCTGTTCGCGCCGTTCATCCCGTTCGCGGTCGAGGAGACCTGGTCCTGGTCGCACGACGGCTCGGTGCACGTGCAGCCGTGGCCGGAGCAGGCCGCTCTCGGCGGCGACCCGGCCGTTCTCACCGCGGCCAGCACCGTGCTGACGGCGATCCGCCGGGCGAAGACCGATGCGAAGGCCTCCCAGAAGACGCCGGCTAGCTCCGCCGTCGTCACCGCGCCGGCCGAGCTGGTGGCGTCGCTGCGACTCGCCGCGGGCGACCTCGCGGCCGTCGGCCGGATCGCCGCGCTCGACTTCGCCGAGGGCGAATCGCTCTCCGTGCAGATCGAGCTCGAGACCGAGCCGACCGCCTGATCACCCCGGGGGGCGGGCCACGGTCCGCTCCCCCTCTTCTCGAGAGGAACACCTCATGCAGCTCGGAACGCGCTGGCCGGTCGGCGGAGACACGCCGTCCACCCTGCCCGAGATCGTCGTCACCGCCGTCCGCGACGTGGAGGGCGAGCTCGCCGCCGCCGGCACGGACAGCTCCGCCTGGCGCTGGACGCTGACCTGGCTCGAGGGCAAGCCCGTGCTCGAACTCGACGACGGCACCACCATCACCTACCACCCGGACGAGGACGCCGCCTACATCACCCAGCCGCAGGGCCGCGTCGAGGGCGAGGACGACGACTGGGGCTGAGCGGCTGACGGCGTGGATCTCGATACGCGCGCTGCGCGCGCTACTCGATCAGCATGATGGGCCGCTGCGCGGTCTGCTCGATCAGCATGAGCGGGCCGCTTCGCGCGCTGCTCGATCAGCATGCTTCCGCCCACAGCGCACAATGCCCGAACAGCCCGGCAGGCGCGTCCCCATGCTGGTCGAGTAGCCCCGCAGGGGGCGTATCGAGACCCACCGTCGACGAGAGGGTGGGTCTGCAGACTCCACTGCCGGCGACGGTGGATCTCGATACGCCCGCTCCGCGGGCTACTCGATCAGCATGAGTGGGCGGCGGCGGCGCCCCTAGGCTCGCTGGATGAGCACTTCCGCCGCCGTCGCCGTCCTGATCGAGCCGAGCGGGCTGCCGCACGGGCTGCCCGACTTCGCGGCGGTCGAGCCGGAGGCGTACCGCCCGGCGTTCGACGAGGCGCTGCGGCGGCACCGCGCGGAGATCGAGGCGATCGCCTCCTCCCCTGACGAGCCGACGGTGGAGAACACGCTGGTGGCGCTCGAGCGCTCCGGGCGGGAGCTGCGCCGGGTCAGCGCGGTCTTCTTCACGGTGGGCGCGTCCGATCGCACGCCGCTGACCGACGCCGTCGAGGAGGAGCTCGCCCCGCTCCTCTCTGCGCACGACGACGCGATCACCCTCGACCCACGCCTCTACGCCCGGGTGCGCTCGCTCGCCGACCGCGAGGCGACACTCGACCTGGACGCGGAAACCTCCTACCTGCTCGAGCGCGTCCTCCTGCGCTTCGAGCGCGCGGGCGCCCTCCTCGACGACGCCGGCAAGACCCGGCTCAGCGCGCTGAACGAGCGGCTGTCGAGCCTGACCACCCGGTTCGACAAGAACCTGCTCGCCGACACCAACGAGCGGGCCGTGCTGTTGGAGCGCGCCGAGGAGCTCGACGGACTCGACGCCTCCGAGATCTCCGCCGCCGCCCGTGCCGCCACGGACCGCGGTGCCGACGGCTACCTCGTGACGCTGCCGCTCTACTCCGGGCACCCGTGGCTCGCCCGCCTGCGCGATCGCTCCGTCCGCGAGCGGATCCTGCGCGCCTCCCTCGGCCGCGCCGGGGAGAGCGGAGCGCACGACGACCGGGAGGTCCTGCTCGACATCGTCGCCCTGCGCGCCGAGCGCGCCGCACTCCTGGGCCACTCCTCGCACGCCGCGTTCGTGATCTCGGGCCAGACGGCCGGCACACCCGAGCGCGTCCGCGCCCTCCTCGAGGAGCTCGCGATCCCCGCCGCCCGGAACGCCCGCGCCGAGCTCGAGCAGATGCAGCAGCAGGCCGACACCGAGCAGGACGCCGCAGGACGGCCGCGCTTCATGCTCGAGGCCTGGGACCGCGCCTTCTACGAGGAGCGCGTCCGCACCGCCCGCTACGCCGTCGACTCCAGCGCGCTCCGCCCCTACTTCGAGCTCGAGCGCGTCCTGCGCGAGGGCGTCTTCGCCGCCGCCACCGGGCTCTACGGCGTCCGGTTCGCGGAGCGGCCCGACCTGGTGGGGCACAGCGCGCACGTCCGCGTCTTCGAGGTCGCGGAGGAGGACGGCACCCCGCTCGGTCTGTTCCTCTTCGACCCGTTCACGCGCGACTCGAAGCGCGGCGGCGCCTGGATGATCTCGCTCAGGACCCGGACGACGCTGCTCGGCGACTCCGCCGTCGTCGTGAACACGCTGAACATCTCGGCGCCCGGGAACGGGGAGCCGGCGCTGCTCAGCCTCGACGAGGTCGAGACCCTCTTCCACGAGTTCGGGCACGCGCTGCACGGCCTCTTCGCGACCACGCGCTACCCGCGCTTCGGCGGGACGAGCGTCTTCCGCGACTTCGTCGAGTTCCCGAGCCAGGTCAACGAGATGTGGATCCGGCACCCGGAGCTGCTGCCCGTCTACGCCCGGCACGTCGAGACCGGCGAGCCACTGCCGGCCGCCGTCGTCGAGCAGCTCGAGGCGGCGGCGCTCTGGGGCGAGGGCTTCGCGACCACGGAGTACCTGGCCGCCGCCCTGCTCGACCTCGCCTGGCACGAGACACCCGCCTCCGCCGACCGCGCCGACGTCGTGGAGTTCGAGACGCGCGCGCTGGAGGCCGCCGGGCTGCTGGACCCCGCGATCCCGCCGCGCTACCGCAGCACCTACTTCAAGCACGTCTTCTCGGGCGGCTACTCCGCGGGCTACTACTCCTACATCTGGAGCGAGATCCTGGACGCCGACACCGTCGAGTGGTTCGAGGAGAACGGCGGTCTCGACCGCGCGGCGGGCGAGCGGTTCCGGCGGCGGATCCTCGAGATCGGCGGCTCGCGCGACCCGCTCGTCGCCTACCGGGAGTTCCGCGGGCGCGACGCGCGCACCGAGCCCCTGCTGCGGCGCCGCGGACTCGCCTGATCCGAGGGCGCGTCCCAGGGGTCAGGAGTGGCGGGCCACCCGACGCGGGTGCAGCCAGGCCAGCACGACCAGCCCCACCACCAGGCCCCAGAACGCGGAGCCGATCCCCGCGACCGCGATGCCGGACGCGGTGACGAGCAGGGTCGCCGCGGCGGGCAGACGCAGTCGCGCGTCCTCGACCGCGGCCTGCACCGACGAGACGAACACGCCGAGCAGCGCCAGCCCGGCCACCGCCTCGATCAGCAGCGGACTGGCGGAGGAGACGAGGGCGGCGGCCGCTCCCGCGACCGCGCCGAGCACCAGATAGGACGCTCCCGCCGAGACCGAGGCGATCCACCGCCGCTCCGGCTGCGGCGAGGCCTCCGGACCCGCGGTCAGAGCAGCACTCAGCGCCGCGTAGTTGACCGGCACTCCCCCGAACACCGCCGAGACGCCGGAGGCGAGGCCGCTCGAGACGATCGCCGGACGGGAGTGCGCCTCGAAGCCGAAGCTCGACAGCACCGCGATGCCGGGGATGTTCTGCCCCGCCATCGTGACGACGTAGAGCGGCAGCCCGATACCGACCATCGCGCCGATCTCGAAGACCGGCACGACGAACTCGGGGACCGGCAGCAGCGGCGCCCCGGCGAGGGCGGCGCCGTCCGTGACGAGCAGCAGCACGATCGCGAGCGCGATCGCCGCCGGCACCGCCCAGCGCGGCAGCAGGCGGAGCAGGATCAGCCAGAGCGCGATCACCGGCAGCGCGAGCAGCGGGATCTCGACCGCGGCCCGCACGGGCGCCAGCACGAGCGGGAACAGGATGCCGGCGAGCATCGCGTTGGCGAGCGGCCGCGGGATGCGCGCCACGAGCCTCCCGAGCGCCGGCCAGAGCCCGGTCACCACGATCAGCGCGGACGCGACGAGGAAGGCGCCGACGGCGCGGTCGAAGCCCCCGGGCAGGGTCGCGGTGGCGGCGAGCAGCGCGGCGCCCGGGGTGCTCCAGGCGAAGGTCATCGGCACCCGGTAGCGCACACTCAGCGCGATGCATAGCACGCCTTGCAGCACGCAGACCGCGAGCAGACCCGACGCGGCCTGAGCATCGGTGGCGCCGACGGCGACGACGCCCGCGAGGACGATCGCGAAGGAGCTGGAGAAGCCGGTGAGCGCGGCGACGATCCCGGCGAGGAGCGGCTGGACGATGACGGTGCCTCCGGTCGCTGACCCGGCCGGGCGCGACGCCGGCGGACGCATCGGCGATGCGCTCCGCCAGAGTAGGGAACCGCGTCCCGCCCGGGCGCGCGAACGCCGGGCCAATCAGCGCGAACTGGTCACGCGACGGCCCGGCGGAGGCGACTCAGGCGCTCTTCTCCTGGCGGCGCGGAGCGTGCGGCACGATGGTCGGCGCGGCGTTGTCCAGGACGGCGGCGCGGGTGACGACCACGCGGGCGACCTCGTCGGAGGACGGCACCTCGAACATGATCGGGCCGAGCACCTCCTCGAGGATGGCGCGGAGGCCGCGGGCGCCGGTCTGGCGCAGCACGGCGAGATCGGCGATCGCCTCGAGGGCGCCGCGGTCGAACTCGAGCTCGACCCCGTCGATCTCGAACATCCGCTGGTACTGCTTGACCAGCGCGTTGCGCGGCTCGGTCAGGATCTGCATCAGCGCGACCTGGTCGAGCTGCGTGACGGTGGTGACCACCGGGAGGCGGCCGATGAACTCGGGGATGAGCCCGAACTTGTGCAGGTCCTCCGGGAGCACCTCGCTGAAGATGTTGATCTCGTCCTGCTTGTTGTGCAGCGGAGCGCCGAAGCCGATGCCGCGCTTGCCGGCACGCGAGGAGATGATGTCCTCCAGCCCGGCGAAGGCGCCGGCCACGATGAACAGCACGTTCGTCGTGTCGATCTGGATGAACTCCTGGTGCGGGTGCTTCCGGCCGCCCTGCGGGGGCACGGAGGCGACGGTGCCCTCGAGGATCTTCAGCAGTGCCTGCTGCACGCCCTCGCCCGAGACGTCGCGGGTGATCGACGGGTTCTCGGCCTTGCGGGCGATCTTGTCGACCTCGTCGATGTAGATGATGCCGGTCTCGGCCCGCTTGACGTCGTAGTCAGCGGCCTGGATCAGCTTGAGCAGGATGTTCTCGACGTCCTCGCCGACGTAGCCCGCCTCGGTCAGCGCCGTCGCGTCGGCCACGGCGAAGGGCACGTTCAACCGCTTGGCCAGCGTCTGAGCGAGGTAGGTCTTGCCGCAGCCGGTGGGGCCGATCAGCAGGATGTTGCTCTTGGCGATCTCGATCTCGTCGTGGATCGCGTCCGCGGCAGTGATGGTGTTGCGCACCCGCACGCGCTTGTAGTGGTTGTAGACCGCGACGGCGAGGGCGCGCTTGGCCTGCTCCTGGCCGATCACGTACTCCTCGAGGAAGCCGTAGATCTCCTTCGGCTTCGGGAGGTCGAACTCGTGACTCGTCTCCTCGCTCGACTCGGAGAGGCGCTCCTCGATGATCTCGTTGCACAGCTCGACGCACTCGTCGCAGATGTAGACGCCGGGACCGGCGATGAGCTGCTGGACCTGCTTCTGGCTCTTGCCGCAGAACGAGCACTTCAGCAGGTCGGCGCTTTCGCCAATACGTGCCACGGGGATGCCCCACTTCCTTGTCGTGCGTCGGTGCTCTCGGGCGGCGGTGCCGTCGAGCGTCTCGCAGAGGGCGGTCATGCGGAACCGCCGAACTCAGGACCGAGCCTAGCCGCTGAGCCGAGGGGGCTCGGCAGGCGGGCCGGATCGGCGGACCATTGCCCCGTCCGTGTCGGTTTGCTACGGTCCGGCGGCGCGGATCCGCCCGCCGGCACGCGGAAGGGCCGGGCGGCGGATCGCTCCGCCTCCCGGCCCTTCGACGATCGGTCGGTCTCCCGAGGTCAGACCGTGAGGGCGGGAACGCCCTTGCGGCTGGTCAGGATCTGGTCGATCAGTCCGTACTCGAGCGCGTCGTCGGCGCCGAGGATCTTGTCGCGGTCGATGTCCTTCTTGACCTGCTCCGGCGAGCGGTTGGAGTGGAAGGACAGCGTCTTCTCGAGCCACTCGCGCATGCGCATGATCTCCGCGGCCTGGATCTCGATGTCCGAGGCCTGGCCACCGCCCTGCTGCACGGCAGGCTGGTGGATCAGGATGCGCGCGTTCGGCAGCGCCAGGCGCTTGCCGGGCGTGCCCGCCGCGGTGAGCACCGCTGCGGCCGACGCGGCCTGACCGAGGACGACGGTCTGGATGTGCGGGCGGATGTACTGCATCGTGTCGTAGATCGCCGTCATCGCGGTGAACGAGCCACCGGGCGAGTTGATGTACATCACGATGTCGCGGTCCGGGTCCTGGCTCTCGAGCACGAGGAGCTGGGCCATGATGTCGTCCGCGGACGCGTCGTCGACCTGCACGCCGAGGAAGATGATGCGGTCCTCGAAGAGCTTCGCGTAGGGGTCCTGGCGCTTGTAGCCGTAGGCCGTGCGCTCCTCGAACGTGGGGAGGATGTAGCGGGAGGAGGGCGCGGCTCCGGAGCCGAAGGCCGTCCCGCCGAAGGTGGGTGTGTTCATTGTCTCTTCCTGATCTCTCGGCGCGTCGGGGTGCTCAGCTGTCGGTGGCGGTTCCGCCGCCGCCGGCGACGTCGGTCGCCGAGGAGCGGATGTGGTCGACGAAGCCGTAGGCCAGGGCCTCCTCGGCGCTGAACCAGCGGTCGCGGTCGCCGTCCTCGTTGACCTGCTCGACGGTCTTGCCGGTCGCCTTGGCGGTGATCTCGGCGAGGCGCTTCTTCATGTCGAGGATCAGCTGCGCCTGCGTCTGGATGTCGGACGCGGTGCCGCCGAACCCGCCGTGCGGCTGGTGCAGCAGGACGCGGGCGTTCGGCGTGATGTAGCGCTTGCCCTGGGTCCCCGCGGTGAGCAGGAGCTGACCCATGGACGCCGCCATGCCGATGCCGACCGTCACGATGTCGTTCGGCACGAACTGCATCGTGTCGTAGATCGCCATTCCCGCGGTGATCGAGCCGCCGGGCGAGTTGATGTACAGGAAGATGTCCTTCTCGGCGTCCTCGGCCGCGAGGAGCAGGAGCTTCGCTGCGATCTCGTTCGCATTCTCGTCGCGCACCTCAGAACCGAGCCAGATGATCCGGTCCTTGAGAAGGCGGTCGAAAACACTGTTGGGCATCGCCATATCGGCCATGTGTCGCTCCGTTTCAGTTGTCGCTTCGGAGGCGAATCTATCGGACGCCACCCGGGCGACCCGGCCGTGTTCGCCGGGGGCGGAGCCGGAGCCCCCGGTGTTCGCCCGGGGCGGACTGCGGGCGGGCGGCGGGCGGGCGGCGGGCGGGCGGGACCGTGCAGGGACTCGGGCCGGGACGACGAGAGCCGCCCCCGGTGATCCGGGAGCGGCTCCTGTCGTTCTGCGTCGAGGACTACTCGGCGGCCGGGGTGTCCTCGGCGGCCGGAGCCTTCTTCTTCGCGGGGGCGCGCTTCTTCTTGGGGGCCGGAGCGGCCTCCTCCTCGGCGGGCGCCTCGGCGGCGGCGGGGGCCTCCTCGACGACGGCCTCCTCGACGGCCTCGGCGGCGGGCGCGTCGACCTCGGCGGTCGTGGCGTCGTCGGCGGTCTCGTCCGCGTCGTCGCCGGGGACGGCGGTGAACGCGGTCAGGTCGACGGCGTTGCCCTCGGTGTCGGTGACCTTCGCCTTGCCCAGGACGATGGCGAGCGCCTTGTTGCGGGCGACCTCGCCGACCATCTGGCCGATCTGGTTGTTCTCGGAGAGGATCTTGATGAACTCGTTCGGCTCCATGCCGTACTGCGCCGCACCCTGGATCAGGTACTGCGTGAGCTCGTCCTGGCTGACCTGGACCTTCTCCTGCTCGACGACGTGGTCGAGGAGGATCTGGGTCTTGAAGGTCTTCTCGCTCGCCTCGGTGACCTCGGCGCGGTGCTCGGCGTCCTCGAGGCGGTTCTCGCCCTCGAGGTGGCGGTGCACCTCGTCCTCGACGAGCGCGGCGGGGACGGGAACCTCGACGAGGCCGAGGAGGGCCTCGACGAGCTTCTCGCGCGCCTGGCCGCCCTGACCGAAGGTCTTCTGCTGGGCGGCCTGCTCCTTGAGCGAGTCGCGCAGCTCGGCGATGGTGTCGAACTCGCTGGCGATCTGCGCGAAGTCGTCGTCGGCGTCGGGGAGCTCGCGCTCCTTGACGGCGGTGAGCGTCACGGCGATCTCGGCCTGCTGGCCGGCGTGGTCGCCACCGAGCAGCGGAGCGGTGAACGTGGTGCTCTCCCCCGCGGTGAGCGAGTCGAGCGCCTCGTCGATGCCCTCGATCAGCTCGCCCGAGCCGAGCTCGTAGGAGATGGCGTTGGCCGTGTCGACCTCGACGCCGTCGATGGTCGCGATGAGGTCGATCTGCGCGAAGTCGCCGGTCGTCGCGGGGCGATCGACGGTGACGAGCGTGCCGAAGCGGCTGCGGAGCTTGTCGAGCTCGGCGTCGACGTCGGCGTCGGTCACCTCGGCCGCGTCGACCGTCAGCTCGAGGCCGTCGTAGGCCGGGACCGTGATCTCGGGGCGGACGTCGACCTCGATGGCGAGCTCGAGGTCGCCGGTGAAGTCCTTGTCGCTCGGCCAGGCGACGATGTCGGCCTGCGGGCGCCCCAGGGGGCGCACCTCGGTCTCGCGGACGGCCTCGCGGTAGAAGCCGTCGAGCCCCTCGTTGACCGCGTGCTCGAGGACGGCGGCCTTGCCGACCCGCTGGTCGACGATCGCCGGCGGGACCTTGCCCTTGCGGAAGCCGGGGACGTTGATCTGCTCGGCGATGTGGCCGTAGGCGTGGGTGATGCTGGGGCCGAGCTCGTCCGGGGTGACCGAAATCGCGAGCTTGACGCGGGTCGGGCTCAGCTTTTCTACCGTGGTCTTCACGTGAGGGGATCTCCTGTGCTGGTTGGTGTCGGCGCCGTGTGACCGGTCGTCACGGGTCGATGTCGTCACGATGAGTACTCGTGGTCGGGGCGACAGGATTCGAACCTGCGACCTCCCGCTCCCAAAGCGGGCGCTCTAGCCAAGCTGAGCTACGCCCCGGTTGCGCGGGCCGGTGCACCGTGCCGATGAGGACTCTCGTCGAGCCCTTCCTGCACGGTCACTGGCGCGACACGCCGAAATGGCCTTCGCAAGTGTACTGCACCGCACTCCTGCGGCCGGAACAGGCGCGCGGGGGCGGCTTCGCCGGTCGGCGTCGCAACGTGATCCGGTCGTGTACTACAGTGTCCTGGTGCCCGGTCGAGACGACGGGCCCCGCCCGAGAGGGCGGCCCGCGGCGGGTTCTCCGGAATGCCGATTTCGGGGCTGTAGCTTAGTGGTAAAGCCTCTGTCTTCCAAACAGATGATGCGAGTTCGATTCTCGTCAGCCCCTCCGAGGAAAGAAAGCCCCGGTCAGCCCGCGTTATCGTCGTCGTCTGCTGGTCGGAGTGGCAGGGCATCGTTGGCCGTTCGTGCCAGCCGCGTGCCATAGCCGCTCTCGGAAGAGGCTCCGAGGGCCGCATCAATGCCGGCCGCGATGATCCGCCCGCGCTCCTCCGCGGCGTGCTGATAGGTCAGCGCGACAGTCGGCGAGCGGTGCCCTCCGCGCTGCATCAGCTCCCTCGTCGTCGCCCCGCCTGGGCCGCCGCGGTGAGCCCTGCGTGCCGGATGTCGTGCACCTGGAACTGGTCCAGCTCGAGGGCCCTCGTCGCCTTCTTCCAGGCCCGCTGCACCTGCGCCCGCGAGTAGCCGCGACCGTCGGCCTGAGCGAACAGTGGCGCCCGTCCAAAGGTGCTGCCGCGGCCGGCGAGGTGCTCTCGCATGGCGGCGATGATCGAGGCGGGGAGCGCGACCGTTCGGGCGTTGCCGGTCTTCGTCGGCGTCGTGATGTGCTCGCCTCCGACCGTGACTGTCTGCCGCTCTACGACGAGCGTCCCGGAGTCGAGGTCGAGGTCGCGCCGCTCGAGCGCGATCAGCTCTCCGAGGCGCAGGTGCGCTCCGAAGGTCAGAACCAGCAGGGGTCGGAACGGATGGGTCGCCACAGAGGTCACCGCGGGCGGCGTGACCCTCCGCGCGCAGCAGGCCGGGCTCTGGGCCCGCAGCCCGCTCAAGATCGTCGCGGAGCGCCACGGGCTCATTGACGGGCAGGGGAAGCGCATCGCAAACGTGCTCGGCCGCGACGTCCCGGATGCTCTCCGAGCACGATGACCGACCCGACACCCCTCGAGCTGGCAGAGGGCAACCTCGCCGCACTCCAGCGCCGTATCCGCCGCGGCGAGGGCTCACCCCTTGACCTCGGCGCGGCTCAGGCTCGCGTCGCGCACGCTCGCCTCCGTGACAAGGGCACCCGCGCTCGCCAGCGTGACGACCTCGCTCGGACCAGGGCGAGAGTCACCGGCGACGCGAAGCTCGCGGCATCCGGCCTCCCCTCTCGGAAACCTGACTTACCTGGCAAGCACGACTACGCGGCGGAGGCGATTGAGGATCTCGCCCGCGCGGTCGAGAAGCACAACGTGTGGATCCTCGATGTCGCGAAGGCACTTCAGGCACGCGGAGTACCAGCGCTCGAATGGGATCGCGTCCGCCCCGAGCGATTCGACCCGGACAACCACGCGGTACTCGAGCAGGGCGGTGGCGTCTCTTCGGTCACGGTCGGGGGCCGCACCTACCGGCCAGCGAACGCCGGCCCGCTGGCCCTGCATGCTTTTCGCGTCGCAGCGACTCGCCGCAAGCTCGAGGACGACCACGGCCGCCGCCTCGACCTCGACCTCGGGAAGGACACCCCGGACGCTCTCCGCGACCAATAGGCAGCACGACAGACGAAGGCCCTGCGCTCACTCCGAGCCGGGGCCTTCCTGCGTTCGCGCAGTGAACCCATGGGCCAGAAAATCCCTCGCGCGCGGGCAAGGTACTCCACCCATGAGCCAGTACATGCCTCGCGCGCGGGCGCGCAAGGCACCGCTCACTCACATGTAGACAGGCCGGGGGTCCTGGTCACGCCGGCGGCGTCCAGTGCACCTTGGGGAACTGAAGGCTCCGCATCCGGGGCAAGTCGGAGTCGGAGGCGATGCCGGCAAGGGTCCGGAACTGTTGCATGGTGAAGTCCGGTTCCCCAAGCGCCCACGAAAACAGCTCCATGCCGCTCGGGGACATTGTCGTCCTCAGCTCGACCGCCCAAGGGACGGTTACCTCGGATTCCTGCGATGGGCCGAGCCGCCAGTCGGAGTCGAGCAGTGACAGCCTTGCGAGTCCAGTCACGGCATGGTAGAGCTGGCCGGCTGCCTTCTTCACATCGGTCGTGCCTGGTGAAAGAATCTCGACCACTTCAGGGACGGCAGCGGACATTTGCAGCAGGCTTCTCCCCTCGGAATGGGCGACCTTCACGTCCGAATTGGCGACAGCGGCTACCGTCCACTCTCGGTACAGCATGAAGTGGAGGCGTAGCTGGAGGGCGCTCATCGAAGCGACGAGCGCGACCCATGATGTACCACGGTCATCGCTGCCGTCTCCTCGGCTGGCCGCCAGGACTCCGGAGAGATACTCCGCCATGACCTCGTCTTCGACGTACGAACCCTCCTCAAGGATCCGATGAGCGACGCGGGGGTGGGGCGGCTCCTCGCGCCTACGACCCTTACCCTCCGCCCGGGCAAGCACCTTCGTCACATTCCGAAGTCGATACTCCGTGTACTGCCCCAACGCGTCCCCGAGTGCATCGGCACTTGGCCCGAGGACACGCTCCATGAGCTTGCCCGCAGTCTTCGCTGCTTCAGAATTGGCGGTCTGCGAGGCAACGGAAGCAGCTGTGATTAGGGGATCCACGCCGCGAACGTATCGCGTCGACCGCCCAGATCAGGAGCAATGGAGCGAGTGTCGGCCAGGCCACCGTTCATCCACAACGGAGGGGCGCCTGGCGGCAGCGGGGGGCCGTCGGGGCGTGGTGGCTTTCCCTGCGAATCGCTACGATCAGCGGATGCTGAAGCGTAGGGTCGTGCCGCTATTTCTTGTCCTGCTACTGAGCGGGTGTGCTGCTACCACCGAAGTGGCAGAAGAGAGCACGCCGACCCCGACCACACCACCGAACAAGTCGGCATGCGCGGAGTTTGCAGCGATCACAAAAGATCTGGCGAGTGACATCGTGAATCCACCCGATGAGACTGCCGATGAGGTGTACGGCGAGTACGAGGGTCGCTTTGATGAGGTATCTCTCGAGGCCGATGGAGAGGTCTCAGAGCGCGTCGCGACCCTCGTCGATGAACTGCCCGAGAAGGGCGTCTACTGGCTCTACATCGACAGTGACGACTACACCGAGAACGTCAAGCGCGTGAAGCGGGCTTGCGACTCGGAAGGCTTCTCCTACGATATGGCCGTGTGGAGCTAGCCCGAGCCACCCACCGCGGCGCCTCCGAACGGCTTGGGCTGAGGCAGGCGCATCAGACTTGTGGAGCTTCGCAGCGTCGGTCGAAAAGGGACCAGCCCTCCTTGAGCAGAAGGTGGGCGGCCACGAACGGCTCGGCAACGTGCTCGAGGCTGCCGCTCGCCTCAGCGAGCCCGATCCCGGACTGCCGTACCGGCCTGGGGGGCGACGACCTCTGAAATAGGCCCCATCCTAGAACATGAGCGTCCGCACTCATCTGTCGCCAGAAGAGTTTCACTGCCGTCCTGCGCTTGGGCTCCCGAAACCGGTGCTGCACGGCCCACTTAATGATCTCCGTCTGGTTAAGCTTCGCGCCACTTCGCCGCAGGGCCGCGACCTGTCCGATCCTTTCCCGGCACCACTGGATCTGTCTGTGGAGGTCGCGTTGCTCCTCGTCGCCGAGCTGATCGGCCCCCACCTCGTTGTAGAACTTCTGCAACTCCTGGTACATCTCGCCGATCACAATCAGTCCGCGTTCCTGACGCTCGGCCGCCTCGTCCGGCGCGAGCATCCAGACCGCTTGGGATGCCCCCATCAGGGCCCCCCGAATGACCGTGAAGTGCGCGCTCGGATAGACCTGACGCGCTTCGATCGCGGTTGCTGCTAGACGCAGGTGCTCCCCTGCGAGCACCAGCGAGAGACGAGCTGTCTCGCTGATCGGATGCCAGCGGAAGCGTGCGTCGTCTGTCGCTAGCTGACTGCGAGGTTCCGGCTGTTCGGGACGCTTGGCGCGCGCCTGCCATCCCTCGAGGTCGGGATAGGTGTCACGGATCGCTTGGAGTGCAGTCTCAATCGTCACGTTCGCCATCATCGCCTGTGCAGACCGTCGCCATCGACAGCCGGGGCGTGGCACGATGTCCATCCATGGCCGATTCCAACCCCTTGCGCGCGGGCGAAGCCCCCTTGCTTCGAGCGGTGTGGGCGGAGCGCTGACTTGGCGGTAGGTTCTGCTCATGTCTGGCTACAAGAAACCGAAGAAACGTCTGCACCGCGACTTTCTCTACCTCAACCACGACGCGGTCGTGAACTCGCTCTCAGCGCTGGAATCGGGTGCGATTGACGAGATCATCCAGAAGTTCGGCGAGACCAGCGAGGGCGGTTTCTCCGGCGGTGTCGGCTACGGCTCCAACAAGCTGTCCGGCTCGAAGAAGAAAGCAGGCAGCGTCGAGGAAGAGCTGAAGCTGACGCGAACGAGATTTTCCGCCTTCGACTCATGGCGGCGCGTTCTCGGCGAGGAGGAGGCCATCGGTCGGCTCACTGCGTGGGATCTGGAGACGCGGAACGAGCTGGAGGTCGGCGACACGGTCGAGTTCGGCGCGACGGTGGCGCTCTCGCCAACACAGATGATCCTCAAGACGTTCGTCGCGTTCGCGGATGGGGCGACAGATCCTGCATCTCCGTTCAAGCAACCGACCGCGAAGGTGGCCGAAATCAAAAAGTTGGTGTCGCAGGTCAAGTCCCTCCTGACTGGGAAAGGTGGCTCGACCAAGCTCCAGATCTACATCGCACCTTTGGGAGTGGCGGGCCCGCGGGTCATCGGCACCCTCGACGAGGCGTACCTGGTCGCCGGAGCCGACGCCATCTCCGGCGAGTACACCGTCATCGCACAGGTCGAATCGCTGCTGGCCACGGACCAGAACGTGCCGTCACTACGAATGTTCCGAGACGTACCGCCGTCTCAGATGGAGACCAACTTGATGCAAACGGCCTTCATGAAGCTCCTCCCGGTCGGGACAGATCTGGGCGTCACGTTCGACGAGACGGACCTGACCCTCACCTCGCCCGACGTCATCCTCACGATCGTCGCCATCTACCGCTGAGCCGGGTCGAGTACACCCCGCCAGTCGTGCCAGATCTGTGCCAGTAGCAGTCGATACCGAGCAGAAAGTTGTGGCACGGATCAACACAGACCGATACGCCAATTCCCGTCATTCCGGGCTCTGCGGCGGAACAGCAGGGTCGGAAAAGTAGGGTGCCATCTGTCTTCCAAACAGATGATGCGAGTTCGATTCTCGTCCGCCCCTCCGATTACTTCCTCCCCTTTGCTGGTCGAGCAGCCGCGCAGCGGCGTATCGAGACCGCCGTGCCCAGCAGGGTGGATCTCGATACGCCCTCTGCGAGGGCTACTCGATCAGCATGGGCCTCCACGCAGCGATCGGGCGGCTTCCCCTTGCTGGTCGAGTAGCCGCACAGCGGCGTATCGAGACCCGCCGTCCTCAGCGCGGTGGATCTGGATACGCCCTCTCGGCGCGTTACTCGATCGACATGGGCTCCACGCAGCGATCGGGTGGCTTCACCATGCTGGTCGAGTAGCCGCTTAGCGGCGTATCGAGACCCGCCGTCCTCAGCAGAGGTGGATCTCGATACGCCCTCTGCGAGGGCTACTCGATCAGCAGGGGGCGGGGATCCCTCAGCGGACGGTGACGGCGACCGGGGCGCTCGACGCGGTGTTGCCCGCGGCGTCCGATGCCTTCGACACGACCTGGTGCTCGCCCTTGGGGAAGCCCTTGGTGGAGACGGTCAGCTTCCAGGTGCCGTCGGCCGCCTTCTTCGCGGTCCCGATCCGCGTGCTGCCCGTCCAGAAGACCAGGGACGTGGTGTCGGCGTCCGCGACCGCGACGAGGGTGACCGTTCCGACGACGGTGCTGCCCGCGGTCGGGCTGGTGATGCGCGAGGACGGTGCAGCCGTGTCTCGGGCCGGAGTAGGCGTCGGCGTGCGCGTCGGAGTCGGAGAGGCAGTCGGAGTCGGGGTCGCGGTCGGAGTCGCGGTCGCGGTCGGAGCCGGCGATGCAGTCGCAGTCGGAGTCGCGGTTGCGGTCGGCGTCGCGATCGGAGTCGCGGTCGCGGTCGCGGTCGGCGTCGCGGTCGGCGTGGCAGTCGCGGTCGGCGTCGCGGTCGGCGTTGCACTCGGCGTCGCGGTCGCGGTCGGCGTGGCAGTCGCGGACGGAGACGGAGTCGGAGTGGTGGTCGGGGTGGGGGTCGCGGTCGGGGTCGGGGTCTCGTCAGGATCGGTCGGCTCGGGGACGGCTGTCGGTGCCGGGGAGGTGCTGGGCGTCGGGACGCTCGTCGGCGCAGCGGTCGGCGGCGTGGAGGGCACGGGCGTCGACGTCGGCTCGGGCGCCGCCCAGTCGGGCACGGCCTCGGGGCCCCAGAGGAGGTCGGCGATCAGGGCCTGGCCGCGGGCGTTGGGGTGGAAGTAGTCGACGGTGGACACGATGTCGGGCGAGACGGTGGCGGCGGTGAAGGCGCCGTCGTCCCAGACGCAGCGGGAGCCGACGGCGGAGCAGGCCGCGGCGAGGGCGTCGTTGAACTGCCGGGTGCGCTGCGCAGCTGCGGTGACCGCCGCGGTGTAGGCGTCGCCGGTCTGGACGACGTTGTCGGCCGTCGCCCCGCGGGTCGTGCGGCAGAGCCGGTTCGCCGGCCAGCCCGCCTCGGCCGGTCCCCCGCGCAGGCCCGCCCACTCGGAGGCGATGTCCGGCATCGAGCCGACGAGGACCGTCGCCTCCGGCCAGGTCGACCCGATCTGACGCAGCACGCTCGACGCGGAGGCGCTGAAGGAGGCGGCGGGAGTCATCGCGTACCCGTCGGCGGCGCCCGTGAGGTCGGGGTGGCAGAGGTCGTTCCCGCCCACCAGGAGGGTGATGACGTCGGGGTCCGCGCCGGCCGAGGCGGCGGCGGTCACGGTCGAGGCGACGGCGTTGATCCGGCTCCCCGACTTGGCATAGTTCGCCGTGGTGACGACGCTGCCCGGGTTCACCTCCTGGAGGCGGGTGGCGATCGAGCGGACCGCGCTCGCGGTCCCGGTCGACCAGGAGTTGACCGGGCAGTCGGCGCGGGTGCCGCAGCTCGACGCGCCGCGAGTGATCGAGTCGCCGAAGGAGACGACCGACAGGGTGGGGGCCGGTTCGGCGGCCGCGGCGGGCACCGCGGCCGCGCCGACGAGGAGGAGCACGATCAGGAGGAGGACGGACAGGGGGGAACGGCGGGCCGGGCGCGGGGGCATGACTCTGCTCTCGTGGGGCGACGTGGTGCCGCGGCGGCGGAGCGTGGCGGGGGCGCGGGCTCCGTCGACCGGGCGACCGGGGGACGGGGAGGGGAACCGCCGGATCCGCCCGGAGAAGTGCCGCTCAGGGAGCCCGGCCACTCCGGCGGTGCCGGCTGCTCAGAGCCTGGCCGACGGTGCAGCACCGCGACGCCGCCTCACGATCGGCCTGCTCCCCCCATAGGTGAGGCGCGGCACAGGTCGAATCCTTCGGTGCGTCCTGCACCGCTTTCACGAGGACCGCCGTTGGCCTGCAGGCGCCTGACGGCGGCCCTGGCTGGTCAGCGGACGGTGACGGTGACAGCGGCGCTCGTCGACGTATTGCCCGCGCGATCGACCGGCTTGGCGGTGACCGGATGCGACCCCTTCGTGAAGCCGGCCGTCGAGACCGTGAGCGTCCAGCTGCCGTCCGCGGCCTGCTTGGCGGCGCCGATGCGGGTCCTGCCGGTCCAGAAGACGAGGGACGCGGTGTCCGGGTCGGACACGGCGACCAGAGTGACGGTTCCCACGACGGTGCTGCCCGCGACCGGGCTGGTGATGCGCGCGACGGGGGCGGTCGTGTCGCGGACCGGCGTCGGAGTCGGCGTCGGCGTCGGAGTCGCAGAGGGTGCGCGAGTCGGTGTCGCGGACGGCGTGCGTGTCAGCGTCGGCGTCGGCGTCGGCGTGCGAGTCGGCGTCGTGGTGGCGGTCGCGGTCGGCGTCCGGGTCGGCGTCGGCGTGCTGCTCGGTGGCGGAGTCGCCGTGGGTGCCGTCGTCGCCGGAGGAGTCGTCGTCGCCGTCGGCGATGGCGCCGGAGTGGACGAGGGAGTCGGCGTCGGCGTCGGCGTTGCGGGGGGAGTCGGCGCGGGCGTGGCGGGCGACGACGCGGAGGGAGTCGGCTGCGGAGTCGGCGCGGAGGTGGCGCCGGGGTCCGCGGGCGCTGTGGCCGTGGGAGTGGTCTCCGGAACCGGCGTGCCCGTCGGAGCAGGGCCGCCGGTCGGCTCGGGAGTCGGCGTCGCCGTCGGCTCGGAAGTCGGTGTCGCCGTCGGCTCGGAAGTCGGGATCACCGTCGGCTCGGAAGTCGGGATCACGGTCGGCTCAGGAGTCGAGGTGGCGGTCGGCTCCGGAGTCGTCGTCGGCAACGGCGTGGGCGCCGGAGCGGCGAAGCGCGCGGCCCACGGCGGGACCCGCTCGGGACCCCAGAGCACGTCCGCTATCAGCGCCTGACCGCGCACGTTCGGGTGGAACCAGTCCAGGGTCGACACGATGTCGGGGGTGAGCGGCGTCGCGGTGAAGGCGCCGCCGTCCCAGACGCACCGCGGTCCGACCGCGGCGCACGCCGACGCCAGCGCGTCGTCGTACTGCACGGTGCGCTGCGCCGCCGCCGCGACCGAGGCGGTCTGGGCCGCGCCGGTGAGGACGCCTCCGGTGTCCGTGACTCCGCGGGTCGTCCGGCACAGCTTGCTCGCCACCCACACGGGCTCGGCCGGTCCCCCGCGCAGTCCCGCCCACTCCGACGCGACGTCCGGCACCGAGCCGAGCAGGATCGTCGCGGTCGGCCAGGTGCGGCCGATCTGCTGCAGCAGGCTCGAGGCGGAGGCCGAGAACGCCGCGGCCGTCGTCATGGTGTAGCCGTCGGCCGCCGGGTAGAGGTCGCCGTGGCAGAGGTCGTTGCCGCCGATCATGAGGGTCACCACGTCGGGGGACGCGCCCTCCGCCGCCGCCGTCGTGACCATCGCCGCGACGGCCCGAATCCTGCTGCCGGACTTCGAGTAGTTGGCCGTGCGGACCGTGCTGCTCGGAGCGGTCTCCTGGAGCCGGGTGGCGATCGAGCGGACGGCGGTCGCCGAGCCGGTCGACCAGGAGTTGACCGGGCAGTCGGCCTTCGTCGTGCAGCTCGCTCTCCCCTGGCTGAGGGAGTCGCCGAGCGCGAGGACGGTGACCGTCGCGGGCTCGGCCGCGGCGACCGGGACGGCGGCGGTCGCGAGGAGCAGAAGTGCGGCCGCGACGGCGACGATGCCGCGGAGGGGGCGGCGGAGGGGGCGGCGGTTCGGTCGCGCGCGCATGACGGTGCCTTCGTGGAGCGTCGGTGCGCAGGCACGGGGCCGGGCTGCGCCGGACGTGGTCCGCTGCGGAGCGGAGCAGGACGAGGGACTCGACCCGGGACGAGCATGGCGTGGCGGCGGTCGACTGGCAAGGCCACCGCACCTGCCCGATCGCGAGCGGCCCCCGTTCGCGGAGGCACCTCCGGCTCGCGGAAGCGCGGTGGTTCGGCGAGCCGGAGGTGGTGTCACGAGCCGGAGCGGCTCGGACGCCGGATCAGCGGACGGTGACGGCGACGGGGGCACTCGTCCCCGTGTTGCCCGAGCGGTCGGTCGCGGTGGCGACGAGATCGTGCTCGCCCTTCGGGAAGCCCCTGGTCGACACGGTCAGCGTCCAGCCGCCGTTCGCCGCGTGCTTCGCCGAGCCGAGGCGACGACCCTCGCTCGAGAAGACGAGCGAGGCGGTGTCGTCGTCGGAGACGGCGGCCAGGGCGACGTTCCCCTTGACCGAGTCGCCGGCGAGCGGGCCGGTGATGCGCACCGTCGGCGCGGTCGTGTCCTTCGTGCCGGCGAGGCCTCGGCTCGGGGTCGTGCTCGGAGTGGAGCCGGGCGCCGGAGCGCGGGTCGCTGCGGGTGCCGGGGTCGTGGGCCGTGCAGGAGTCACGGTCTTCGTCGCTCGGCGCGCGCCGGCCGGGGCCGGAGTGGTCCTCGGCGCGGGGGTGGTCTTCGACGACGGGGTGGTCTTCGGGGCGGGAGCCGTCGTCGGAGCGGGAGTCGTCACCGGTGCGCCGGTGACCGCCGGCGCCGGCGGGGAGACCGGAGCGCCCTGGATGAGCCGCGCGGCCCAGGCGGGGACCGCCTCGGGACCCCAGAGCACCCGCGCGATCAGGGCCTGGCCCTGGACGTTCGGGTGGAAGGAGTCGACGCTCGAGACGATCTCCGGGCTGATCTCCGTGCGGCTGAGGGCGCCGCCGTCCCAGACGCAGTGCGGGCCCTCGGCCGCGCACGCCGAGGCGAGGGCGTCGTCGTACTGCCGCGTGCGCTCGGCCGCGGCCGCCACCGTCGAGGTGAAGGCGTCACCGGTCTGCACGACGTTGTCGGCGAGGGCTCCGCGCGTCGTCCGGCACAGATTGGCCGACGGCCAGGTCCTCGCACCCGCGCCGGTCTGCACCGCGGCCCACTCGGACGCCACGTCCGGCACCGACCCGACGAGGACGGTCGCCTCCGGCCAGGCGGACCTGATCCGCTGCAGCGCACTCGTCGCCGACGCGGCGAACGCGTCGGCGGGCGTCATCGCGTAGCCGTCGGCGGCGGCGCGGAGATCGGGGTGGCAGAGGTCGTTGCCGCCGATGAGCAGCGTCACGACGTCGGGCCGGGCCCCGGCGGCCGCCGCGGCGGACACCGCCGAGGCGACTCCCGCGATCCGGCTGCCCGACTTGGCGTAGTTCGTCGCTGTGACGGTGCGCCCCGGGTTCAGCTCCTGGAGGCGAGTGGCGACCGAGTGCACCGCGGGTGCGGAGCCGGTGGCCCAGGAGTTGACGGGGCAGTCGCCCCGGCCTCCACAGGTGGTGGCGGCGCGGGTGATCGAGTCGCCGAACGAGGCGACCGAGAGCGCGGGGGCCTCGGCGGCGGTGGCGGACGGGGCGGCTGCTCCTCCGGCGAGGAGCAGTGCCGCGAGAGCGACGGTGGACAGGCGGGAACGGAGGGACATGGCTCTTCTCAAGGACGGTGATGAAGGAGGGCGGAGCACGGTCGTTCGACCGTCGGCTCCAGCGGTCGACCGACCGCGGGGAGGTCCGCGGACGACGCCGGCGGAACCTCGTGGTGAAAGGTATTTCCGCTCCTCCGCAGACCGCCAACTTGTGGCACGGATCGACTCGACTGGCATTCATTGAGCCGTTGTCGGTCTTTGATCACCTGGCGCACTCTGACAATCAGTGCGCCTCCCCTGAGCTAGCGGCCGACGGCGGCGGTCTGCCGGAGGTCCGCCGGAGACGGACTCCCCTCGGACGGCTGCGCTCCGGCCGAACGGTCGAGCGCCACCCGCTCGGTCACGTTCTCGCGCATGCCGACCCGGGTCCTCGAATCGTCCGGGGCGCCGCTCGTCGAATCGGAGATGCCGATCTCGTCGAGCGTCGGGAGGTCCGCCGGAGCCGGAGCCGGAGCGCCTGCGGAGTGCGGGACCGCCCACGCGGGAACCGCGTCCGGGCCCCACAGGACGCTAGCGACCAGCGCCTGGCCGGCGACGTTCGGGTGGAAGTAGTCGACCGTCGAGAGGACGTCCTTCGTGATGGGCGTCCTGGTGAGGGCACCGCCGTCCCAGATGCACTGCGGGCCCGCTGCGGAGCACGCCGAGGCCAGGGCGTCGTTGTACTGCTTCGTGCGCTCAGCGGCTGCGGCGACCGCCGCCTCGAAGGCGGCCCCCCTCTGGACGTGGTTGTCGGCCTTGGCCCCGCGCGTGGTCCGGCAGATGCTGAACAGTCCCCAGATCAGCTTGCCGGGTGTGCCCTGGACGACCTCCCACTCGGACCCGATGTCCGGCACCGATCCGAGCAGCACGGTCGCCCGGGGCCAGGCCGAGCTGATCTGCCGGAGCAGGCCCGACGCCGAGGCGGAGAAGTCCGCGGCGGGCGTCATCGCGTAGGCGTCCGGCCCGGCCGGGACGTCGGGGCTGCAGAGGTCGTTGCCGCCGATGAGGAGCGTGACGACGTCCGGAGCGGCCCCGGCCGCCTGCGCCGCCGTGACCGCCGCGGAGACCTCGGCGATGCGGCTGCCGGAGTTCGCGCGGTTGTCGGTCGTGACCGTGCGCTGCGGAGCCACCTCCTGGAGGCGGGTCGCGATGGAGCGGACCTCGGGGGCGGAACCGGTCGACCAGGAGTTGACCGGGCAGTCGTCCTCCGTGCCGCAGGTCGCGGCGCCTCGGGTGATCGAATCGCCGAAGGCGACGACGGACAGCTCGGACGGTGTCGCGGCGGCGGCGGCGGGGGCGATCGCTCCTCCCGCGAGCACGGATGCGGCGAGGCCGAGGACGATCAGGGGGGAACGGCGGGGTCGGTGCGGGGACACGATTCTCCTCGGGAAGAGTGGGACGGAGTCAGAGGTGTCCGATCGACCGGTGAGCCGTCGATCCGAGGGCGGCGACCGCGCACCGGGAGTGCCGCGGCGGAACCTGTTCCCGAACGGTAGTGACGCTCACCCCAGAGGCGGGAACTTCTGGCGCCGATCGGTCCCCTGGCGCTCCCTGACCGCCTCAGTCGGTCCCGGCGCCGGCCGCTCCCCGGTGCAGATCGGACAGGGCGAGGTAGGACGCGGCGTTGCGGCGGATCCCGTCCCGCTCCTGCTCGGACAGCTCGCGGCGCACCTTCGCCGGAACACCCGCGACGAGGGAGCCCGGCGGCACGACGGTGCCCTCGAGCACTACGGCGCCGGCGGCGACGAGCGACCCGGAGCCGATCACCACCCCGTTCAGGACGGTCGCGTTCATCCCGACGAGCACGTCGGACTCGAGGGTGCAGCGGTGCAGCACGGCGTTGTGCCCGACCGAGACACCCGAGCCGAGAATCGCGTCGAAGCCCTCGTCCACGTGCACGATCACGCCGTCCTGCAGGTTGCTGCCGCGGCCGATCCGGATGCGCGCCCTCTCCGCGCGGAGGACGGCGCCGTACCAGACGCTCGACTCCTCCTCCAGCTCCACCGCCCCGACGAGGGTCGCGCCCGGGGCCACCCAGGCCGAGTCGGCGACGACCGGGGATCCGCCCGGCAGAGCGATCAATCGGGCGTCCGGGTGCGCTCCTGCTGCCATGCGATCGGTCCTCCTCCTCGGCGGACTCCGCGGTCGCCGGATCCCAGTGTCGCAGGGGCGTCGGGCACCGCCCGGGCGGCGATCCTGGCCGGTCGTCGGACCCCGATCACGATCTGTCCCCGTCCGGGGCACGCGCGGAGGAGGCGGCACGACCTAGGCTGACCCCGGTCCGGGGGGATTTCCGTGACCGACGGAACAAGGGGACGGCAATGCGACGACGTACCGCACGGGCGACGATCATGGGAGCGCTCGCAGCCCTCCTCCTGGTGCCGATGGTGGCCACCGCGCCCGGCAGCTCGGCGAGCGCCGCCGCCGACACGGTGAAGCCGGTCGTGAGCATCACCGCTCCGGTGAGCGGATCGACGGTCGCGGGGACGATCTCCCTCGCGGCGACCGCGACGGACGCGGTCGGGACCACCCAGCTCTCGTTCTGGGAGGGCACCCGCCGTCTGGGCTACGCCACCGTGCAGGCGGGCGTCTGGACGCTGCCGCTCGACACGCGGACGCTGGCCGAGGGCTCGCACGTCTTCGTGGCCAAGGGCAAGGACGCGGCAGGGAACATCGGCAACAGTGCCGCCACGCGCGTCACCGTGCAGAACACCGGCTCGACCCCCGTTCCGACGACGAGTCCCTCCCCCACGCAGACCCCGGTCCCGTCGGCGACGCCCACCGCGACGACCACCCCCTCGCCGACCGCGAGCCCGACGACCGCGCCGAGCCCCAGCACCACGCCGACCGCCACGGGCTCGCCGAAGCCCGACACGACGAAGCCGACCGCGCGCATCACCTCGCCCGCCACGGGGAGCACCGTCCCGCGGACCGTGACGCTCGTCGCCACCGCGTCGGACGACGTCGGAGTCAGCGCTCTCTCCTTCTGGTCCGGCTCCACCCGGGTCGGGAACGCCGTGCAGCAGGCCTCCGGCGACTGGTCGCTCACCACCTCGAGCCTCGCCGTGACCTCGCACGTGATCATCGCCAAGGCCCGCGACGCCGCCGGCAACATCGGCAGCAGCGGCTCGATCGCGCTGACCGTCTCGGCCACCGCACCGACCACGCCGCCGACCGCGACTCCGACGCCCACCGCGACCCCGACGAGGACCCCGACGCCCACGGCGACGCCGACCGCCACCGCGACGCCGACCGCGACACCGACGGCGACCCCCACCGCCACTCCGACCGCGACGCCGACCCCCACGGCGACGCCCACCACTCCCCCCACCGTGCCCGGCGTCCCGGCGCCGCTCGCGCAGTGGGACTTCACCCAGTCCGCCGCGCCGTACTACTCCACCGAGAACGACCTGCCGCTGCTCCAGGCGGGCAAGACCAAGGCCACGACCACCTCGACGCCCTGGGGCTCCGGGATCTCGATGACCGGGACGAGCTTCCTCCGGGTGCCGCAGGAGTCGGCGGGTCGCCTGACGATCGGCGCCACGGGCAACGCGGTCACCGTCGCGAGCTGGGTCTACATGACCGACGACAGCACCGGCTACGTCGCCGGCGCCTGGAACGAGCACGGCGAGCGCGCGGGCCGCTCCTACGGTCTCTTCTACGACCTCGGCCTCTACGGCGGCGACGAGCGATCGGCCTTCCACGTCTCGCGCACCGGTGGGCCGACGCCCGGCTACCCGTACTCGCGCGACTACTCGGCCTCGGGGAACAAGTTCACTCGGTACACCTGGCAGCTGCACGTGGGCACGTACGACGGCACCTACGCCGTCTCCTACCTGGACGGCACCTCCGTCGCCTACCCGCGCTTCGTGGACAACAAGGGCGCGACCTACGCGAAGAACCCCTATCTCTTCACCGAGGGCCTGAACCCGAACGCCGGCGACTTCACGGTCGGCGCGGTCGAGCTCACCTCCGGCCCCGGCAACTACGCGAAGGGCACCTTCGCGAAGATCCGGGTCTGGGACACGGCCCTCACCGCCGACCAGGTCAAGGCGCTCTACGACACGGAGCGCGCGGCACTGAAGTAGGCGTGCGGGGACGGCCACTGGTTCCCTGCTGATCGAGTAGCCCGTGCAGCGGGCGTATCGAGATCCACCAGCGTCAGGACAGGAGTCTGCAGACCCGCCCTGCTGATGGCGGTAGGTCTCGATACGCCCCTGCGGGGCTACTCGACCAGCATGATTGCGGGCGTCTCCTGCAAGGGGATCCACCAGCGTCAGAGCAGGAGTCTGCAGACCCGGCTTGCTGAGGACCGTGGGTCTCGATACGCCGCTGCGCGGCTACTCGACCAGCATGGAGGGCCGCCCTCGAATCCTTCCAGCACCACCGAGAAGCGAAGCGCCACGCGGCCGGCACATTGGGCGCGCAGGGCTCAGCGGGCGGCGCGCAGCCAGGCGAGGACGGCGAGCACGCGGCGGTGGTCCGAGCCGGAGTCCTCGAGTCCGAGCTTCTGGAAGATCGAGGTGACGTTCTTCTCGACCGCACCGACGCCGATGAAGAGCGCGGCGGCGATGCCGGCGTTCGTGCGCCCCTCGGCCATCGCCTCGAGCACCTCGCGCTCGCGCGGGGTCAGGAGGGCCAGCGGGTCGCGGTTGCGCTGGAGCAGCGACGCGACGACCTGCGGATCGAGCACCGTCCCGCCCGCAGCGACTCGCTCGACGGCGTCGCGCAGCTCCTCCACCGAGGCGACGCGGTCCTTGAGCAGATAGCCCATGCCGCCCTCGCCCGAGCCGAGCAGCTCGTGCGCGTAGGTCACCTCGACGTACTGGCTGAGCAGGAGCACGGCGATACGGGGATGCCGGCGCCGGAGGTCGAGTGCCGCGCGGACGCCCTCGTCGCGGAAGGTCGGCGGCATGCGGACGTCGAGCACGGCCACGTCCACCGAGGACGGCTCCGCAGCGACAGCCGCGAGCAGCCCCTCGGCGTCGCCGTGGGCTCCGACGACGGAGAAGCCGGCGTCCTCGAACAGTCGGACCAGGCCCTCGCGCAGGAGGACGGAGTCCTCGGCGAGGGCGACGCGGATCGGAGAGGCGGGCGGCACGCCCTCAGGATAGGGCGGGCGGCGGTGCGGGCAGGAACGGCACGTGCACACCCACCGTGGTCGGGCCGCCCGGGGGCGAATCGACGGTGACCAGCCCGCGCAGCCCGCTGACGCGCCCGGCGACCCCCTCGAGCCCGTGACCCGGCAGGGGCGAGGCGCCGCCGACGCCGTCGTCGACGACCCAGACGTCCAGCCAGCGCTCCGGTCCGCCCGTCCCCCGCACGTCGAGATGCACGCGGATCGAGCGGGCCGACGCGTGCTTCGACGCGTTCGCGAGCAGCTCCGCGACGACGAAGTAGACGCTGCGCTCGACCTCGGGCGGCACCTCCGCCACCGGATGCTCGACCAGCACCTCGACGGGCACCGGGCTCAGGACCGCCAGCGAGTGCACCGCAGCGGTGAAGCCCCGGTCCTGCAGGATCGGCGGCGCGACTCCGCGGGAGAGCGCGCGCAACTCGTCGAGCGCCGAGCGGACGTGCTCGCGCGCCTCGTCGATCAGTGCCGCCGCGGAGTCGGGATCGGAGCGCACCCGGTTGAGAGCGGATCCGAGGTCCATCTGCACCCGGATCAGCCGCTGCTGCGGACCGTCGTGGATGTCGCGCTCGAGCCGGCGCAGCGCCCGGTCCTCGGCGGCGACCGCCGCGCCGCGGGAGACACTGAGCTCCGCGACCTCGCGCTGCAGCGCCTCCGATCCCCAGGGACCGAGCAGCAGCCGATCGACGAGGAAGCGCGCGAGGGTGAGCCCTCGGGTGACGAACGGCAGCGTCGCGAGGAACAGGACGACGAGCGCGACATCGGCCAGCACCAGGAAGGCCGTGGGCGGCCCGGGAACGCCGAGGACGGCGCTCGACTGCCCGGAGACGAGCCGGACGATCGCCGAGGAGTCGCCGGCGAGCAGCGCCGTCAGCGAGCCGAGTCCGGCCCAGCTCCAGAGCCCGAGGACCGCGGCGAAGACGAGCGCGAGCAGCGGCGCCACGACGAGCGTGTGCAGCAGCGCGAGCCAGTAGTGCCCGTCGACGACCGGGCCGTAGAGGGCGAAGGTGGCGGGCGCGACCGAGGCGGGCGGACGCCGCCACTGCGGCTCGTCGATCCGAGGGCGGCCGGCGAGCCGGTCGAGCGCTCGGGTCGCCCGACCGAAGCCCCGGGCGGTGTGCAGCGCCAGCGGGAGGAAGACCGCGCCGATCAGCACGCCGATCAGGCCGAGGCCCAGGGCGAGGGCGACTCCGGTGGCGAACGCACCCGCCAGCGCCAGCGGCACGGCGAGCAGGAGCGACAGGGCCTCGCGGGGCAGCTCGCGCCAGAGCCGGAGGTAGGCGGCGGAGGCCTCACCGAGGGCGGTCGGCGCTGCAGGCACGCGAGCCTCCTCCCCCGGTCCTCGCGGGCGCGCGGACATCCTCTCGAGGGTACCGGCGACCCTTCGCGGCGACGCGGGGGCTGACCCCCGGTTCCACTTCGGAAGCGCACCGCATGTGCCGGGTCGGCACAGGCCAGGCTCCCCTTCTCCCGCCTTAGCCGAGCCTGCACTTCCTTGCGAGCACTGGGCTGCGGCGTAGTGTTGACGATCAGTCACCCCCTCTCGAAAGGAACAGACGATGTCCACTGCATCCGTCACGTCGCTCACCTCGTCGAACCCGGATGTCGCATCCGGAGTCGCCCAGTTCCTCAGCCCGGTCGTCGTCGAGATGACCGCCCTGGCCGTCAACAGCAAGCAGGCGCACTGGCACGTGCGCGGCGCCAACTTCATCGGCGTGCACGAGCTGCTCGACGTCGTCGTCGGCCACGCGATCGAGTGGGCCGACTTGGCCGCCGAGCGCGTCGTGGCCCTCGGCCTCCCCGTCGACGCCCGCATCCAGACCGTCGCCTCGGCGACGCAGACCGCCCCGCTCACCCCGGGCTTCCAGCGCTCCGAGAACGCCATCGTCGAGGTCATCGGTCTGATGGACGTCGCGATCACCACGGTCAACACCGCGATCGCCGAGCTCGCCGACATCGACGCGAGCAGCCAGGACGTCGCGATCGAGATCGGCCGCGGCCTCGAGAAGGACCGCTGGTTCCTCTTCGCGCACGTCAGCGAGAGCTGAGCACGCGCCTCCCACGCCGCGACGGCCCGTCGGATCCTCGGATCCTCCGGGCCGTCCGTCGTTCCGGACCCGGTCAGACCTCGTGCGTCACGCGTCCGGCGAGCAGCGTCGCGGCGACGGGCATCGAGCGCAGCTGCTCGCCGTCGGAGGCGAGCGGGTCGCGCTCGACGACGACCAGGTCGGCGGCGTCTCCCCCCTGCGGAGCGAGCCGCCGGGTCCGCGTGGACGCGACGAGCGCCTCCGCGATCGTGACCCGCTGCTCCGGGTGCCACGGCTCGTCGCCGTCCCGGGCGCGGGAGACGGCGGCGGCGATCGCCACCCAGGGGTCGAGCGGTGCGACCGGCGCGTCCGAGCCGAGCACGACCGTCGCTCCGGAGTCGATCAGCGAGCGCAGCGCGAAGGCCCGGCCGGTGCGTCCGGCCCAGTAGCGGTCGGCGACCTCCCGGTCGTCCAGCGCATGCGCCGGCTGCACTCCCGCGACGACGCCGAGCCGGGCGAAGCGGGGCAGGTCGGCGTCCGAGAGCAGCTGCGCGTGCTCGATCCGGCCGCCGCCGACCTTGGCCAGCGCGTCGAGCGCGACCGTCGCGGCCGCGTCGCCGATCGCGTGCACCGTCGGCCGGATGCCCGCCGCGGCCGCACGCGCGAGCAGCTCGTCGAGCTCGACGGGGTCCACGGTGAGGACGCCGCTGCCCTCGTGCCCGGCGTAGGGATGCACGCAGTACGCGGTCCGGGTGTTCAGCGAGCCGTCGACGAGCACCTTGAGCGGTCCCATCCGCAGCAGCCCGGCACCGCCCGCGATCTCGTCCCCGGTGCGCAGGCCCTCCGCGATCGCCCGGTCGAGGTGGTCGCGGTAGACGCCGATGTCGATGCGCAGCGAGCGGGTGCCGCGGGCGATCCGGCGCGTCCAGTCCGCCGCGTTCCAGCGCATCTCGAGGTCGACGACGCCGACGACGCCGCGGGCGGCCGCACGGCGCGCCGCCTCGTCGGCCAGCTCGTCGAGCTCGTCGTCGCTGAGCGCACCGAGCGCCGTGACCAGGCGGAAGCAGGGCTCCTCGCGGAGGATGTCGTCCTGCGGCGCGAAGCCGTAGCGGCGCAGCGCGGCGGAGTTGACCCAGGCGCAGTGCAAGTCGCCGCTGACGAGCACCACCGGTCGCTCCGGCGCCACCGCGTCGAGCAGGGCGGTCGTCGGCAGGTCGGGCCAGAGCCCGTCGCGGAAGCCGAAGCCGACGAGGGTCGCCGGCGAGTCCGGTGCGAGGGCGAGCCGCGCGCGGACCGCAGCCACCGTCTCCGCCGCCGACCGCGCCGTCGAGACGTCCAGGCGGGGAGCGGTCATCGACCACTGGGAGAAGTGCACGTGCTCGTCCCAGAGCCCGGGCAGCAGCCAGCGGCCGTCGAGGTCGCGCACCTCGGCGTCGCCCGAACGGGTGGCGTCGAGAGCGCCGTCCGGAGCGATCTCCTCGATGCGGCCGTCGCGGAGCAGCACGGACACCGGCTCGTCGCGGCCCAGGAGCCGCGCGGTGCGCAGGAGCAGGCTCGGGGTCACGGGGTCCTCTCGGTCGTCGCTCGTCACGGGCACTTCAGGCGGTCACGACTGGCACACCGGGCACCAGTAGAGCTTGCGCGCGCCGATCTCCTCGAGCAGGACGTTCGTGCCGCAGACCCGGCAGGGCAGTCCCTCGCGCTTGTAGACGTAGTTGCGCTCGGCCCGGCTGCGCACGGCGGCGGAGCGCTGCGTCTTCGTCAGACCCCGGCGCGTGATCATCATCCCGGTCCGGATGCCGTCCTCGAGCAGGAGCGCCCAGTCGGCCCAGAGCTCGCGCGCGAGCTCGAGCGGCACCAGCTTGCCGGGCGTGTGCGGGTCGAGGCCGGCTCGGTAGAGCAGCTCGGCGCGGTAGATGTTGCCGATGCCGCTGACGACCGACTGGTCCATCAGCACGAGCCCCACCGGCGTGGCCGTCTTGCGCAGCCGGTTCACGAAGCGGTCGCGCGCCTCGTCGGAGTCGTCCGCCGCGGGGTCGGGACCGAGCCGGGCGAGCAGCGCCTCCACCTGCGAGTCGTCCATCACCTCGCAGGCCGTCGGGCCGCGCAGGTCGGCGACCGTCTCCTCCGTCTGGATGCGCACGCGCACGGCGCCGATCGGCGGCGGCGGGAACTCCTCGAGGTCGCTGTCGGTCTCGTGCTCGGTCTCGGAGAGCCGGACGGCCCGGCGGCGGCGCGGGGCGCCGATGCTGCTGCCGGCCTTGCCGTCATCGAACAGCGGCGAGACGTGGCCGAGGAAGTCCCAGGCGCCGTAGAGGCCGAGGTGCACGTGCAGCGTCGCGTCGCCCTCGAAGCGCAGCAGCAGGTGCTTGCCGACAGCGGTCGACTCGAGCACGGAGCGGCCGTCCAGCAGCGCGGCACCCTCCGTGAAGCGGCCCTGCGGGCTGCTGGTCGCGACGGCGTGGCCGACAATGTCGCGCTCGAACTGCAGCGCGATGCGGTGGACGGAGTGGCCCTCGGGCACCTAGCGGCCGCTCGCGGCGGAGTCGACCGTGCGGCCGGCGATGTCGCCCGTGGTCTCGTACTCCGCGAGCTGCGCGATGCGGCGCATGTGGCGCTCCTCGAAGGAGAACGGCTCGGCGACGAAGGCGTCGATGAAGTCCGTCGCCTCCTCGACCGAGTGCTGGCGCGCTCCGATCGAGATCACGTTGGCGTCGTTGTGCTGACGGGCGAGCACCGCGGTGCTGAGGCTCCAGACCAGCGCGGCGCGGACGCCCGCGACCTTGTTGGCCGCGATCTGCTCTCCGTTGCCGGAGCCGCCGAAGACGATGCCGAGCGCCTCGACGCCGGCCTCCTGGTCGCGCACGACCGCGGCGGCCGCGTTGATGCAGAACGAGGGGTAGTCGTCGAGCGGGTCGTACGAGGTGGGGCCGTGGTCGACCACGTCGTGGCCGGCGGCACCGAGGTGCTCGATCAGGTGCCGGCTGAAGTCCAGCCCGGCGTGGTCCGTTGCGATGTGGATGCGCACGCGCTCGTCCTCCGGAAAGCCGTTCGTGGCCCGTGGATCCGGGCCGGGAGTCAGGGTACCGCTCGCGCGGCGGCCCGGTCCTCAGGAGAGGACCGGGTCGCCCGCGCGGACCGCGGCTCAGTCGAAGATCGGGTCGCGGGTGCGCGAGCGCTTGAGCTCGAAGAAGCCGTCGTACGAGGCCACGGCGACGAGGCCGTCCCAGAGCGAGAGCGCCTGCTCGCCGCGCGGGATGGGCGAGATGACCGGCCCGAAGAAGGCGATGTCGCCGATCGCGATGACCGGCGTGCCGACGTCCTGGCCGACCCGGCCGATGCCGTCGAAGTGCGAGGCGCGCATCGGCTCGTCGTACTCGTCGGTGTCGGCGAAGGCGGCGAGGCTCGCGTCGAGGCCGACCTCGGCGAGCGACTCGGCGATGATCGCGTCGACGTCCGTGCGGCCACCGGGGTGGATCCGCGTGCCGAGCGCGTCGTAGAGCGGCTTGACCTTGTCCTGCCCCTCGCGCTCGCCCACGGCGGCGACGAGGCGCGTGTAGCGCAGGGCGCGCGGGAAGAACGCGCGGTAGTCGTCGCTCACGTCCTGGTCCTCGTTGAGCACGGCGAGGCTCATGATGTGCCAGGTGACGTCGAGGTCGCGCCCCTCCGTCACCTCGTCCACGAAGCGGGAGGTCATCCAGGCCCACGGGCAGGAGGGATCGAACCAGAAGTCAACGGCGGTCATGAGGCAACGCTACGCCTCTCGGCGCCTCTCGGGTGCGCGGGTGCGGAGCGGCCCTAGGGTGGATCGGTGGCGCCCGCACCCCGGCGCCGAAGCGGCAGCGCCGAGACGAACGGATGGAGCACCCTGTGCCTGGAGACAACCTCACCCGGAGCGAAGCGCAGGAGCGCGCCTCGCTGATCCAGGTCGACGCCTACGACGTCGCCCTCGACCTCACGCGGGGGGCCGAGACCTTCCGCAGCACCACGACCGTGCGCTTCACGGCGACGGAGGGGGCGTCCTCCTTCATCGACGCGATCACGAGGACCGTGCACTCGGTCACGCTGAACGGCGTCGAGCTGGACCCGGCCGACGTCGCCGACGGCGTGCGGATCCGCCTCGACTCGCTGGCGGCCGAGAACGTGCTGCGCGTCGACGCCGACGCGCTCTACACGAACACGGGCGAGGGCCTGCACCGCTTCGTCGACCCGGTCGACGGCGAGGTCTACCTGTACTCGCAGTTCGAGGTCCCCGACTCGCGCCGCGTCTTCGCGGTGTTCGAGCAGCCCGACCTCAAGGCCGCCTTCTCCTTCACGGTGACCGCGCCCGCCGCCTGGCAGGTCGTCTCCAACCAGCCGACCCCCGAGCCCGTGCCCGCCGGCGACGGCGTCGCGACCTGGAGCTTCGAGCCCACCCCGCGGATCTCCTCGTACATCACCGCGCTCATCGCGGGCCCCTACGTCGTCGAGACCCACTCGCTGGTCTCCTCCGACGGCCGCACCGTCCCGCTCGGCGTCTTCGCCCGCGCCTCGCTCGCGCCGTTCCTCGACGCGGACTACGTCTTCGAGAAGACCAAGCAGGGCTTCGCCTTCTACGAGGAGAAGTTCGGGGTGCCGTACCCGTTCGCGAAGTACGACCAGCTCTTCGTCCCCGAGTTCAACGCCGGCGCGATGGAGAACGCGGGAGCGGTCACCTTCACCGAGACCTACGTCTTCCGCTCCAAGGTGACCGACGCGGTCAAGGAGCGCCGGGTCGTCACGATCCTGCACGAGCTCGCGCACATGTGGTTCGGCGACCTGGTGACCATGAAGTGGTGGAACGACCTCTGGCTGAACGAGTCGTTCGCCGAGTACGCCTCCACCCTCGCGACCGCCGAGGCGACCGAGTGGACCGAGGCCTGGACCACCTTCGCCGCGATGGAGAAGAGCTGGGCCTACCGCCAGGACCAGCTGCCCTCGACGCACCCGATCGTCGCGACGATCAACGACCTCGAGGACGTCCAGGTCAACTTCGACGGCATCACCTACGCCAAGGGCGCCTCGGTGCTCAAGCAGCTGGTGGCGTGGGTCGGCGAGAAGGAGTTCCTCGCCGGCGTGCACGAGTACTTCGTGAAGCACGCGTTCTCGAACACCGAGCTGCGCGACCTGCTGGTCGAGCTCGAGGCGACCAGCGGCCGCGACCTGTCCGAGTGGTCGGCGCAGTGGCTCGAGACGGCCGGCGTGAACACGCTCCGCCCGGAGATCGTGGTCGACGAGGAGGGCGCCATCGCCTCGTTCGCGATCCTGCAGAGCGCGGTCGCCGACTACCCGACCATCCGCCCGCACCGCCTCGCGATCGGCCTCTACGACTTCGAGGGCGACCGCCTCGTGCGCATCGACCGCCTCGAGCTCGACGTGGACGGCGAGCGCACCGAGGTGCCCGAGCTGATCGGCCGCACCCGCCCCGCGCTGGTGCTGCTCAACGACGACGACCTCGCCTACGCGAAGATCCGGCTGGACGACGTCTCGCTCGCCGTCGCGATCGAGCACCTCGCGAGCATCAGCAGCCCGCTCGCGCGCTCGCTGGTCTGGGGCTCGGTCTGGGATGCGACCCGCGACGCCGAGTCGGCGCCGCGCGACTTCGTCCGCCTCGTGCTCGGCAACATCGCGACCGAGACGGAGTCGACGACGCTGCGCACGGTCCTCGGCCAGCTGGTCAGCACCGCCTCGCAGTACGTCGCGCCGGAGCACCGCGACGAGGTCCTCGCGGAGGTGGGCGACCGGCTGTGGACGCTCGCGCAGGGCGCCGAGGCCGGCAGCGACGCGCAGTTCCAGTTCGTGAAGGTGCTCGCCGCCGTCGCCACGACGCCCGCCCACCTGGACGCGGTGCAGGCGCTGCGCGACGGGACCACGACGCTGCCGGGGCTCGAGATCGATACCGACCTCTCCTGGGAGCTCCTCATCGCTCTCGTGGCCGGCGGGCGGGCGGACGCGTCGGACATCGACGCGGCCCTCGCTGCCGACAACACCGCGACGGGAGCGCAGTCCGCGGCGAACGCCCGCGCAGCGATCCCGACGGCGGAGGCCAAGCGCGCGGCCTGGGACTCGGTGACGCTCGACGACTCGGCGCCGAACACCATCGTGCGTGCGACGGGGCTCGGCTTCCAGCACACCAGCGACCCCGCCGTCCTCGAGGCGATGGTGCCGGTGTACTTCGACGCCCTCCGCTCACTGTGGGACGCGAAGAGCTACAAGATCGCCGAGTACCTCGTCGTCGGCTTCTACCCGGCGGCGACGCCGACGCCCGCGATCGTCGACGCCACCCGCGCGTGGCTCGACGCGAACCCCGATGTCCCGGCGCTGCGTCGGCTCGTCATCGAGAACCTGGCCGGCGTCGAGCGCGCCCTGCGCGCGCAGGAGCGCGACGCAGCGCTCTGAGCGCGACAGCCCTGCTGATCGAGTAGCGCGCGCAGCGCGCGTATCGAGATCCCCCGTCACCAGGAGGAGCGGGTCTCGATACGCCGCTGCGCGGCTACTCGACCAGCATGCGGGGGGGGGGGCTAGCGCTCCGGGACAGCGCGCCGGGCCGGGCCGGCGTACGCAGACAGCGGGCGGATGAGCGCGTTCGAGGCGCGCTGCTCCAGGACGTGCGCGGTCCAGCCGACGACGCGGGCGGCGACGAACAGCGGTGTGAAGAGCTCCGTGTCGAAGCCCATCAGGCGGTAGGCCGGACCGGACGGGTAGTCGAGGTTCGGCAGGATGCCCGTGCGCTCGGCCATCTCGGCGGCCAGCGCGTCGTAGAGCTCGAGCATGTCGTCCGCCCCGGCCCGCTCCGCCACCCGCCGGAGCGCTGCTTCCATCGTCGGCACGCGCGAGTCGCCCGACTTGTAGACGCGGTGGCCGAAGCCCATCACCTTGCGCTTCGCCCCGAGCGCCTCCGCCAGCCAGGCCCGTGCGCGGGGACCCGCCTCCGGCCCCAGGCCGATCTCGTCGAAGACGTGCAGAACGGCCTCGTTCGCGCCGCCGTGCAGCGGCCCCTTCAGCGCGCCGACCGCCGCCGTCACGGCCGAGTGGACGTCCGAGAGCGTCGAGGTGACGACGCGAGCCGTGAACGTCGAGGCGTTGAACGAGTGCTCGGCGTACAGCACCAGGGACACTCGAAAGGCGTCGACGACCACCGGGTGGGGCAGCTCGCCGAAGGTCATCCAGAGGAAGTTCTCCGAGTAGTCGAGATCGTCGCGCGCGGCGATCGGCTCCTGCCCGTGCCGGCGGCGCTGGATCGCGGCGACGACGGCGGGCAGCACCGCCCAGAGCCGCATCGAGCGCCCCAGGACCGCCTCAGGCGACTCGTCCTCGGGGTCAGTCTCGAGCGCGCCGAGGACGCTCACCGCCGTGCGCACCACGTCCATCGGATGCGCCGTCACCGGCAGCAGGTCGACCACCGCGCGCACCTCCGGCGCCGGCTCCCGGTGCGCGCGCTCGAAGGCGCGGAGCTCCTCGGTCTCGGCCGGAGTCGGCAGCTCGCCCTTCCACAGCAGCCAGGACACCTCCTCGAAGGAGCAGGACGCCGCCAGCTCCTGCACCGGATAGCCGCGGTACAGCAGCGAATTCGACTCCGGGTCGACCTTCGAGATCGCCGTGGTGTCGACGACGACCCCCACGAGTCCCTTGCGGATGTCCTGCTCGGTGGTGCTCATCGCTCGCTCCTTCGCGATCGGATCGGCGGCCGGAGCCGCCGGGGTGGGTCGTGGCTCAGGCGCCGTGGTGGCCGGCGAGGCTGAAGTCGAAGACGCCCTCGTCGAAGCGGCTGTAGGACGAGTAGTCGAGCAGCTCGTAGAGCTCGGCCCGCGTCTGCATCCCGGCGACCTCGGACTGCAGCGAGCCCTCGGCCTTCAGCGCGTCGAGCGCGCGCATCGCCGCGCCCATCGCGATGCGGAGCAGCGACACCGGGTAGATCACGATGTTCACCCCGACGTCGGCGAGCTGCTGCGTCGTGAAGAGCTCGCTCTTGCCGAACTCGGTCATGTTCGCCAGGACCGGGACGTCGATCGCGGCGCGGACGGCCTCGAACTCGCTGAGGTCGCGCATCGCCTCGGGGAAGATCGCGTCGGCCCCGGCGTCGACGAGGCGCTTCGCCCGGTCGATCGCGGCCTGCAGCCCGTCGAGGGCGCGGATGTCGGTGCGGGCCATGATCACGAGACCCGGATCGCGGCGGGCGTCGACCGCGGCGGCGATGCGCCGCACGGAGGTGCTCTCGTCGACGACGGCCTTCCCGTCGAGGTGTCCGCAGCGCTTGGGATTGACCTGGTCCTCGATGTGCAGGGCCGTCACTCCGGCGTCCTCTAGCATCTGCACGGTGCGCGCGACGTTGAGGGGCTCGCCGAAGCCGGTGTCCGCGTCGATCAGGACGGGCAGGTCGGTCATCCGCGCGATCTGCTGGCCGCGGCCCGCGACCTCGCTCAGCGTGGTCAGGCCGATGTCCGGCAGGCCGAGCTCGGCCGACAGCACCGCACCCGACACGTAGACGCCGTCGAAGCCCTTCTCCTCGATCAGCCGCGCCGACAGCGGGGTGAACGCCCCCGGCAGCTGCAGCAGCTCGCCGGTCGCGAGCCGCTCGCGGAAGAGGCGGCGCTTCTCGGCGGGAGTCCGGGTGGAGTGGAGCATCGGGCGTCCTTCCCCTGGGGCGGAGTTCGGGAGCGGAGTGCGGGGGCCGGGCCGGCCCTCGTCGAATCTATCCCCCGGACGCCGCCCGGCGGCGTTCCGGCGTCACCGGAGCCGGCCAGCGCGCGTCCCTTAACCTGGACGGGATGCTGCTACTCGAGACCTCCACCCCAGACCCCGTCGCCGCGACCATCTCCTTCTTCGACTCCGAGCTCTTCTGGAAGAGCGTCGCCGTCCTCGCGATCGTGCTCGGCGCCCTGCTGGCCCGGGTCATCGCGCACTTCGTCGTCGGGCGCGTCGTCGATCAGATCGTCTCGGGGGTGAAGAAGCGCCAGCGCGTCGAGGACACCCAGGCCATCGCCGCCTCGCCCCTCGCCGCGGTCCGGGTCGTGCAGCGCACGAGGACCCTCGGCTCGATCCTCAACAACATCAGCTCGATCCTCATCGTGGTCATCGCCGTCGTGATGATCGTGAACACCATCGACAACACCCTGATCGGCTCCTTCGCGCTGCTCACGGCCGCGCTCGGCGCCGGCCTCGGTTTCGGCGCGCAGAACATCGTCAAGGACGTCCTCAACGGCCTGTTCATGGTCGCGGAGGACCAGCTCGGCGTCGGCGACGTCGTCGACACCGGCCAGGCCACGGGAGTGGTCGAGAACGTCGGCGTGCGGATCACCCAGATCCGCGACGTCAACGGCACGCTCTGGTTCGTGCGCAACGGCGAGATCGTCCGCGTCGGCAACATGTCGCAGGGCTGGTCGCGAGTGATCATCGACCTGGCCGTGCCCTACGAGACGGACCTCGAATCCGTGCAGAGCACGATCCTCAGCACCGCGAACGAGCTCGCCTCGAGCAGCCGCTGGCGGGCGCGGATCATCGACAAGCCCGAGCTCTGGGGCCTCGAGTCGATCGCCGACGACGCGCTGGTCATCCGCGTGGTGTTGAAGACCCGCACCACCGCGAAGGACGACGTCGCGCGCGAGCTCCGCATCCGCCTCAAGCGCGCCCTGGACAGCCTCGACGTCAAGCTGCCCTCGCTCAGCGCGGTGGTGCTCAGCGGCTTCGAGGGCGCGACGAGCGTCGGGGGCGTGAAGGGACCGCGCACGACGCCGACCGCCACGGTCACGACCGAGCACGGGAAGCCGGTGCGCCTGCCGCGCGCTCTGCGCAAGCCGAAGGCACCGCCGGCGCCCGAGCAGGCGCCGCCCGCTCAGCGACCGCAGGACGGCGGCTCCGTGCCGCCCCAATCGGGACCGCGCTCGTGAGCGGGCTGCAGATCGGCGGCACTTCCCCGATGCGCTCGTTCTGGGAGCACCTCGGCGGGCGACCGACCTTCGAGCGCCTCGTGCGCCGCTTCTACGAGGGTGTCCGCGAGGACGAGGTGCTCTGGCCGATGTACCCCGAGCACGACCTCGAGGGCGCGATCCAGCGGCTCACCGGCTTCCTCGAGCAGTACTGGGGCGGCCCCGGCACCTACAGCCAGGAGCGCGGGCACCCGCGCCTGCGGATGCGGCACCAGCCCTTCAAGGTGAACCCGGAGGCCCGCGACCACTGGCTCGCGCACATGCGGGTCGCGGTCGACGAGCTGGAGCTGGCTCCGGCCGACGACGCGATGCTCTGGGACTACCTGGAGCGCGCTGCGCACGCGATGGTCAACACCTTCGAGGAGTAGCGCTCGGCGCTTCCCGCCGGCCCGAGATCAGGCGGGGGTGCGGACGAGCACGTGCCCGCGCCGCGAGGTGAGCCGCCGCCACTGGCCGCTCTCGAGCAGTGCGACGGGGTCGTCGGCACCGAGGAATCCGAGTGCGAAGAGCGCGAAGGCGGCGCCCGCCGGGACGTCCTCGAGACCGTCGAGCGGACGGCCCCAGACGGTCGAGCGCACGCGGCCGACGATCTGCTCGCCGGTCTCGGAGCCGACCGCCGCGGCGATCTCGTCAATGCCGTCGCGGGCGACCTTCTCGAGGAACGACGGGTCGACCGGCTCGCGCCGCTGCCAGCCGCCGCGCGGCGGCGAGATGCCGGCCCAGGCGCCCGCCGTGGCGTCGTCTCCGTCGGGCAGCACGACCGGCTTGCCGTCCGCTCCCCCGGGCTCCCACTGCAGGCGGGCGAGCCGGTCGGAGAGGGCGCGGATCTGCACCACCCGGTCGAAGGCGGTCGGCTCGTCGAGCGCGAAGACGCGCAGGCCGAGCACCGTCGAGGAGCGGTCGAGCAGGCCGCGCGGCTGGAGGATGGCGGTGTACGCGGCCAGGACGCGATCCTGCGCGAGCAGGCGCACGGCGCCGTCCTCGACACGCGCGGACCGGCCGAGGAACACGCGCAGATCGGAGAGGCTGGGCGGATCCGCCAGGGAGAAGGACGACATCATCGCGTCGATAAACTTACCCGAGGCCGCTCTCCTGATCGGCAGACACCCCGGAGGTCCCGTGTCCGATCCGCTCTCCTCGTTCCTCACCGCCCTCGATCTCGTCGACACGGGCGCGCGCACCAGCGAGGACATCTCCACCGGTCCCTCGCAGTGGATGCCGGAGGGCCGCGTCTTCGGCGGCCAGGTGCTGGCGCAGTCGCTGATCGCGGCCGGACGCACCGTCGAGGAGCGCAGCGTGCACTCGATGCACGGCTACTTCCTCCGCCCGGGCGATGTCTCGCAGCCGATCACCTTCTCGGTCGACCGGATCCACGACGGCCGCTCGTTCGCCACCCGGCGGACGCAGGCCTATCAGAACGGGGCGCCGATCCTCTCGATGATCGCGTCGTTCCAGACCGAGGACGAGGGCCTGGACCACCAGACGCCGATGCCGGAGGGCGTGCCCGATCCGGAGTCGCTGCCGAGCACCGCCGAGGTGCTGAAGGGCGTCGACCATCCGGTCGGCAGCTTCTGGGCCACTCAGCGGCCGTTCGACGTCCGCCACGTCGAGCAGCCGGTGTACCTCCGCGCCGATCCGAGCCGCACGGCGCACCAGTGCGTCTGGATGCGCGCGCTCGGCCCGCTGCCGGACGACGCGCTGCTGCACCGCGCCGCGCTCGCCTACGCGAGCGACTACACGATCCTCGAGTCGACGCTGCGGCGGCACGGCGCGGCCTGGATCACCCCGGGACTGCGCATCGCGAGCCTCGACCACGCGATGTGGTGGCACCGCCCCGCGCGCGTCGACGAGTGGCTGCTCTACGTGCAGGAGTCGCCGAGCGCCTCCGGTGGCCGCGGGCTCTCGCTCGGCCGGATCTACTCCCGGGACGGCCGCCTGGTGGCGAGCGTCGCCCAGGAGGGGATGGTCCGCGTCCCGCTCGGCTGAGCGGTCCGGCTCGCGCCGGTCCCGCCCGCCGGACGGGACGGGGTCAGCTCCGCTTGGAGAAGGCGACGGGCTCCTCGACGTACGGCGCCCAGACCTCGCGGAGCTCCTCCGGGATGCGCTCCGGGCGACCCGTGGCAGCGGTCACCATGACGAGCGTCGTCGCGGCCTTCGTGTAGAGCACGCGCGGCTCGACGCCGGTCGGCGAGTACAGCTCGTAGCAGACCTCGAGGCTCGCGCCGCCGATCCGCCCGATCCACAGCTCGATGTCGAGCGGAGCGCGCATGTACGGGATCGGTGCGAGGTACTCGATCTCCTGCCGCGCGATCAGGCTGATGGTGCGCGCACCCGGCCGGGCGTCGAGCACCGCCGTCGCCATGCCGCCCGCCTCAGGGGAGTCGGGGCGCCAGAACGCCTGGATGCGCGCCTCCTCGAGCAGGCGCAGCATCTCGGCGTTGTTGACGTGCGCGTAGGCGTCGAAGTCCGACCAGCGCAGCGGGATGGCGACGTGCAGGCGCATCAGTCGCGGGTGAGCTTGCGGTACGCGGAGCGGTGCGGCTTCGCCGCGTCCGGACCGAGGCGCTCGATCTTGTTCTGCTCGTACGACTCGAAGTTGCCCTCGAACCAGTACCAGTTGGCCGGGTCCTCCTCGGTGCCCTCGTAGGAGAGGATGTGCGTCGCGATCCGGTCGAGGAACCAGCGATCGTGGGTGATCACCACGGCGCAGCCGGGGAACTCGAGCAGCGCGTTCTCGAGGCTGCCGAGCGTCTCGATGTCCAGGTCGTTGGTGGGCTCGTCGAGCAGGAGCAGGTTGCCGCCCTGCTTGAGCGTCAGCGCCAGGTTGAGGCGGTTGCGCTCACCACCGGAGAGGATGCCGGCGCGCTTCTGCTGGTCCGGGCCCTTGAAGCCGAACTGCGAGACGTAGGCCCGCGAGGGGATCTCGGTCTTGCCGACCTGGATGTAGTCGTGTCCGTCGGAGACGACCTCCCACAGGTTCTTGTTCGGGTCGATGCCGCCGCGGGTCTGGTCGACGTAGGAGATGTCGACGGTGTCGCCGATCTTCAGGTCGCCCGAGTCGAGCGGCTCGAAGCCGACGATCGTCTTGAAGAGCGTGGTCTTGCCGACGCCGTTCGGGCCGATGACGCCGACGATGCCGTTGCGCGGCAGGGTGAAGCTGAGGTCGTCGATCAGGACGCGGTCGCCGAAGGACTTGTGCAGCTTCTTCGCGTCGATGACCTGCGAGCCCAGGCGCGGGCCGACCGGGATGACGATCTCCTCGAAGTCGAGGACGCGCGTCTTCTCCGCCTCCGCCGCCATCTCCTCGTAGCGCGCGAGGCGCGACTTCGACTTGGTCTGGCGGCCCTTCGCGTTGCTGCGGACCCACTCGAGCTCGGTGGTCAGGCGCTTGGCGAGCTTCGCGTCCTTCTTGCCCTGCACCTCGAGGCGGGCGCTCTTCTTCTCGAGATAGGTCGAGTAGTTGCCCTCGTAGGGGTAGAGGTGACCGCGGTCGACCTCGGCGATCCACTCCGCGACGTTGTCGAGGAAGTACCGGTCGTGGGTGACGGCGAGGACGGCGCCGGGGTACTTGGAGAGGAACTGCTCGAGCCAGAGCACGCTCTCGGCGTCCAGGTGGTTGGTGGGCTCGTCCAGCAGCAGCAGGTCGGGCTTCTGCAGCAGGAGCTTCGTCAGCGCGACGCGGCGCTTCTCGCCACCGGAGAGGCTGGTGACGGGAGAGTCCCCCGGCGGGGTGCGCAGCGCGTCCATCGCCTGCTCGAGCTGGGAGTCGAGGTCCCAGGCGTCGGCGGCGTCGATGGCCTCCTGCAGAGTGCCCATCTCGGCGAGGAGGGTGTCGAAGTCGGCGTCCGGGTCGGCCATCGCCAGCGAGATCTCGTTGAAGCGGTCGATCTTGCCCTTGATCTCGCCGACGCCCTCCTGGACGTTCTCGAGCACCGTCTTCGTCTCGTCGAGCTCCGGCTCCTGCATCAGGATGCCGACGGTGTAACCCGGGCTCAGCCGCGCCTCGCCGTTGCTCGGGGTGTCGAGCCCCGCCATGATCTTCAGGATCGTCGACTTGCCGGCGCCGTTCGGGCCGACCACGCCGATCTTCGCCCCGGGCAGGAACGACATCGTGACGTCGTCCAGGATCAGCTTGTCGCCGACCGCCTTGCGGGCGCGCACCATCGAGTAAATGTATTCAGCCACTTCAGTCCCTCAACCGCTCGTACGTTCTCGGAGCCCCGCTCTCCGCCGCGGGCGTCCCGTTCGTCGGGTGCCCCTCGGCCGGAATGTCGCCGGTGATCGACCACCGCACGCGGGAGCGCGGGCGGGAAGGTCGGAGGCCGGGCCGGTACCGAGGATACCGGCTGGACGCGCGGAGCGTTCGGCTCGCTGCTCCGGCTCCGGCCGGCGGCTCAGCCGTCGAGGGGGACGGTGCTGCCGATGAGGCAGGCGCCGGTCGCGATCGGAGCCGCGACCGCAGTACGGACGCCGTCCACCTTCGGCCCGTACTGCCCGATGAGGCAGGCGTCGCTCGCCTTCACCGAGACCTGGACGGAGTCGGCCTCGAGGCCGACCGAGGTCTCGTCGGCTGTGAGCTGCATCGACTCCTTCGCGAAGCCGGCGGCCACGAGAGCGTCGACGACGCTCCGGCCGGGCGTCTCCGGATCGGAGCCGGCGGCGGCGGTGACGATCTCGCGGAAGAAGGGGAGGTTCTCCTCGGCGGTGCCGCCGGGCACCAGCGCGACAGGGGCGGCGGGCTCCTCGGTGGACGGGGCGGCCGACGCCGACGGGCTCTCGGCGGCCGACGGCGCGGTGGGCGCCGTGCAGCCGGCGATCCCGGTCAGCAGCGCGAGCACCGCTCCCGCTCGCAGGCCGGCGCGGACGACGGTCCGTGTGCTCACTCGAATCCCTCCCGCGGCGGCCGGACGCGCGCCGAACGCCGCGTCAGAACGGGGCGTCGGCCGAGTCTAACGAGGCCTCGGACGGCTCCGACGCGGAGGCGCGCGCTGCGCCCCAGTCGCCGCCGGAGGACGCGGAGGTCGCGCCCTCGACGGCGACCGGCGCGTCCGGGCTCCAGCCGCTCGCGCTGCTCGTGGCCGCTTCAGGCGCGGCCGCCTCGGGGGCCGCCGCCTTCGCCCGCCCGACCGTCCGGGTGCAGCGGGTCGTGCCCCAGGCCAGGTCGTGGCCGAGGCCCTCGGCGATCACGCTGACGTCGGTCCCCGTCTTGCCGCCGGACTCCCACGAGCGGACGGAGAGGCGCCCGGTGACGAGGACGCGATCGCCGCGCGCGAGCGAGGCCAGGGCGTTGCCGGCCAGCCCGTTGAAGGCGTTCACGGTGTACCAGTTGGTCGAGCCGTCCACCCAGCGCTGAGTGGAGCGGTCGTAGCGTCGCTGGGCGGACGCCAGGCGGAAGGTCGTCATCGCGGTGCCGCTCGCCGTGTCGACGCTGCGCGGCTCGGTGCCGATGACTCCGATGACGGTCAAGGTGTCGGTCATGCTGCTGTCCTCTCCTCGGTCGCCGCCACGGGCGGCGCTCCTCTGCTCCCGGCGCGACTGCGACGGGGACGCCGCCCGGGCGGAGGGGGCCGGAACCACCCGGGCGACGCAGGGACAGTGTCGCGACGAAGGGCCCGCCTCCGTGCTGGAGGCGGGCCCTTCGGTGGAGACCGGGCGACATCGTCGCCTGGGGAGGAGAGCTAGGAGGCGAGGATGTACTTCGAGTACGACTTGCGGATCTTGTTCACCTTCGGCAGCGCCACCGCGAGGCAGTAGCCCTGGCCGGGGTTCTTGGCGAAGAAGTCCTGGTGGTAGTCCTCGGCCTCGTGATAGACGCCCAGCGGCGCGATCTCGGTGACGATCGGGCCGTCCCACCACTCCGAGGCGCGGTCGCGGGCGGCCTCGAACAGCTCCTTCTCCTCGTCGGAGGAGTAGTACATGGCCGAGCGGTACTGGGTCCCGACGTCGTTGCCCTGGCGGTTGAGCTGCCGCGGGTCGTGCAGCGTGAAGAACACGTCGAGGATCACCTGCTCCGGGACGACATCGGGGTCGAAGGTGACGGCGACGGCCTCCGCGTGCCCGGTGCGGCCCGTGCAGACGGACTCGTAGTCGGGGTTCGGGGTCGATCCGCCGGTGTAGCCGGAGACGACGTCGGTCACGCCGTCGAGGACGCGGTAGACGGCGTCCAGACACCAGAAGCATCCTCCGGCGAGTACGAATGTGCGCATTGCGTGTGACTCACTTCCTGTCGCATCGACGCGGCCGGGGTGCCGGGCACGTCTCTCGATCCAACACCTCCGGGGCTGTGCGCATTCCGCACGGCTCGGGCGCTGGAATAGAGTCGGCGCGTGAGCTACGACGCCGCCCCCGACCGCTACGACGCCATGGACTACCGACGCGCTGGACGGAGCGGGCTGAAGCTGCCCGCCCTCTCGCTCGGCCTCTGGCACAACTTCGGATCCGACCGCCCTCTCGACACCCAGCGCGCGATCCTGCGCCGCGCGTTCGATCTGGGGATCACCCACTTCGACCTCGCGAACAACTACGGCCCGCCGTACGGCGCCGCCGAGACGGCGTTCGGTCGCCTGTTCGCCGAGGACTTCCGCCCTTACCGCGACGAGATGATCATCTCCTCCAAGGCCGGCTACGACATGTGGCCCGGCCCGTACGGCGACGGCGGCTCGCGGAAGTACCTGCTCTCCTCGCTCGATCAGAGCCTGACCCGGCTCGGACTCGACCACGTCGACGTGTTCTACTCGCACCGCCCCGACGCCGAGACGCCGATCGAGGAGACGATGGGCGCGCTGGTCTCGGCCGTCGAGCAGGGCAAGGCGCTCTACGTCGGCATCTCGAACTACAGCCCGGAGCAGACCCGTGCCGCCGAGGCCGCCCTGGCCGGCAGCGGGGTGCGCCTGCTGCTGCACCAGCCGCGCTACTCCCTCTTCGACCGCCACATCGAGGACGGCCTCTTCCCGGTCCTCGACGAGATCGGCACGGGCTGCATCGTCTTCTCGCCGCTCGCGCAGGGGTTGCTGACCGACCGCTACCTCGACGGCACGGTCCCGGCGGGATCCCGCGCGGCGACCTCGCGCTTCCTCTCCTCCGACCGGATCGACGAGAAGTACCTCGAGCGCGCCCGCGGTCTGAACGCGATCGCCGAGGGCCGCGGCCAGACCCTCGCGCAGCTCGCCCTGAGCTGGGTCCTGCGCGTGCCGACGGTCACGAGCGCCATCATCGGCGCTTCGAGCGTCGCCCAGCTCGAGCAGAACGTCGCGGCCCTCGAGGCCGGACCGCTGACCGAGTCGGAGACCGCCGCGATCGAGGAGTTCGCGGTGCACGGGACGTCGCTGAACTGACGCTCCCGGCTGACGTCGCCGAACCGACCGCCGCGGGTCGGCGGCGATGTCGGTGGTCGCTCGTAGTCTGCGAGAGCACTCGGCCGGTGGGTGCCCCGCATTCGACGACCAGCAGGAGGAAGCAGTGTCTCTCACCACCCTTCACGCCACCCGCGTCCCGCCCACCCTCACCCGCGTGAACGCCCGCCTCTGGCGCGTGAGCACCGGAGCCGGCTCGATCGTCGGCCACGTCGAGCTCGTCGAGGGCCCGCAGGGCGAGAAGTACCGCGCCCGACTGCTGCGCGCGGGCATGCCGGCCGGCGCCGAGATCGGCGAGTTCTGGAGCGTCGAGGACGCCGTCGAGGTCTTCCGGGTGGCCTGAGCCCCCGCTCGGCGCGCCGATCCCCCGGGGGTCGGCGCGCCTGACCGGTGTGCCGCCGGGCCCCGGGCTAACGTTCGGCTCATGCAGTGGTGGAACGAATTCGTGACCTGGGTCCAGACGGCCGAAGGGCGCCAGTCGGTGTTCGTCGGCGCACTCGTCCTCCTCGCCGTGATCATCGGGGTGATCGTGGCCGCGCTCGTCCTCCGCTCGGCGATCGCGCGCCTCATCCGGCAGCAGGAGCACGAGCGCAAGAACGCGGTCATCGCGACGCTGATCGATGCCGCGGTCGACGCCTCCGCCTGGAACGTGCTCAGCCAGTCCGAGCGCATCCTGAGCGATCGAGCCGCCGCGCAGGCCGAGACGCACCTCCGCCTGCTCCCCGTCAAGGGCTCGGGAGTCGCCGCCAACTGGGCCGCGCACGAGCTCGCCGACCTCAAGCACACCTCGTCGACCGGCGGGTACCAGACGCAGGCGAGCGTCGGCGAGTTCCGCGACCGCCTCGTGCTCTGGCGCGACAAGCCGAACCGCGCCCGGAAGGCGTTCCTCGCCGACCTCGAGCGCTGGCGCTTCTCGGAGACCTCGCGCCCCGAGGCCACGAAGACCTCCGGCTCGACGGAGGGCTCGGCCGACCGCGCCCCGGAGCCCGTCCGCCCGACCCCTGCTGCCGCTACTGCGACCCCGGTGGTCGTCGGTGCCGGCTCGAGCACCGAGCCGACCATCGCCTTCGAGCGGCCGTCGACGCCGACCATCGTCCTGCCGCCCGCCTCCGACGGCCCGCACAACGACGAAACGCGCCGACTTCTCGCCGACGTCGACCGCCTCGACGTCCCGTCGCGCGAGCGGCCCGTCGAGGAGCTGCCGCCCGTCGAGCAGCGCGCCACGAGCACGGAGGCGGACTCCGCGGAGGAGCCGGACGAGTCCTCGGCCGAGCGCGATCAGAGCGCCGCGACCAGCCGGCCGGCCGAGTAGCCGTCCCGAGCAAGAAGAGAAGGCCCCGATCGCGAGTGCGATCGGGGCCTTCTCCGTGGTGCAGTTCGTACGCCTCAGACGTGCGCATCTCGAGCACGAGCGACTCGACCGACCAGCACAGCGAGGGGCGCCGCGATGATCGTCCACGCGACGGCGATTCCGCCGAGAATGGCGAGGAGCAACATGGTCGTACCTCCGTTTCTTACGTCGTTGTAATTCCGGTGCACGATCAGCCTAGGGGCGGGTGGAGGGGCGGAACGGCTGATGCGGCGAAACACGCCGGTGTTGCTCAGATATCTGCACTGTGCTATCGCCGTCCGGACCGCGAGCCCGCGTCCGGGGGACCTGCCGACCCGCGTCCGGGTGGCACGAGCGGAAGGGGCTCGACGGAGAGGATCCGACGGGCGGGCGGAGCGATCGCCGCGGTCGTCGTGAAGAGGAAGTGCCCCCGGCAGGACTCGAACCTGCGACCGTCAGATTAGAAGGCTGCTGCTCTATCCGCTGAGCTACGGGGGCGTCTCGCCAGGCTACTACGGCGCCTCCACCAGGCGGTCTCGCCACGGCGCCGGCAGCAGGGCCGGGTCAGGCGCCCTGCACGAGACCCAGCACGCCGACGACCAACGAGACGACGGCGAGCAGCAGCGAGATCCCGATCAGGATCGTGTGGACGCGGAGGAAGGTCGTGGCGCGGCCGGAGGCGTCGCGGGCCCGCGGGTCCTTGCGCACCCGGCGGAGGAACGGCGGCCAGACGACGGCGTTCCAGACGGCGTTGGCGATCAGCAGCACGCAGACGAGGATCATCACGGAGAACGAGTCTAGGAGGCGCTCCCCGCCGCCGCGGTCGTGTCGGTGGCCGCGGATAGACTTCGGCGCATGAGTAGCGCCCCCGACCGTCTTGTCTGGATCGACTGCGAGATGACGGGACTCGACCTCGCCGTCGACGAGCTCGTCGAGATCGCCGTGATCGTCACCGACTTCGATCTCGAACCCCTCGACGAGGGGCTGTCGATCGTCATCCGCCCCGACGCGTCGGCGCTGGAGAACATGGGCGACTTCGTCCGGAACATGCACGAGACGTCGGGCCTCCTGAAGGAGATCCCGGACGGCGTGAGCGTCGCCGAGGCCGAGTACGAGGTCCTCGAGTACGTGCTCAAGCACGTCCCCGCCGAGCAGCAGGCGCCGCTCGCCGGCAACTCGATCGGCACCGACCGGGCGTTCCTGGTCAAGTTCATGCCGCGTCTCGACGCGCACCTGCACTACCGCAACGTCGACGTCTCGACCGTGAAGGAGCTGGCCCGCCGCTGGTTCCCGCGCATCTACTTCAACGCCCCGGCCAAGCACGGCGGCCACCGCGCCCTCGCGGACATCCTCGAGAGCATCCGCGAGCTCCGCTTCTACCGCCGGGCCGTCTTCGTCCCCGAGCCGGGCCCCACCTCCGCCGAGGTGCAGGCCGTCTCGGCCGCCGTCGTGGACGAGTTCGCCTCGCGGATGTAGTACTCTCGTACAGTTGCTTCGCGGGTTCGCCTCGCGGAACACCGTCCTGGTGGGTATAGCTCAGTTGGCAGAGCGCCTGGTTGTGGTCTAGGAGGTCGCGGGTTCGAGCCCCGTTACTCACCCCAGTTGTACGAGAACGAGCGCGGAAGGCCCGGAGTCGATGGCTCCGGGCCTTCCGTCGTTCCGCCGCCGGAGATCCGTCCGCTCCCCTACCCGATCGACGACGAGAGGCCAGGCGATGCTCACCCTCGACGAGGCCGAGTTCGAGACGCTGGTCGTCGCCGAGCTCGACGCCCTCCCGGACGACATGGTCGACGGGCTCGAGAACGTCGTCTTCGTGGTCGAGGACCGTCCCGAGGACGGCTCGCTCGACCTGCTCGGCCTCTACGACGGCGTCGCACTGACCGAGCGCGAGCGCTACGGCTTCGGCGAGATGCCCGACCGGATCATCCTCTACCGCGAGCCGCACCTCGCCGCCTGCGAGACGCTCGACGAGCTGCGCGACGAGATCCACGTCACCCTCGTGCACGAGATCGCGCACTTCTACGGCATCGACGACGACCGCCTGCACGAGCTCGGCTGGGCCTGACCCCTCAGCGGGGAGGAACAGCCTCCGGGTCGCTCGAGTCGAGCACCAGGTCGGCGCCCTCGCGGGGACGCTCGCGTGCGCAGTAGCGCCGGAACTGCTCGTCCCAGGAGTCCCAGTGCGGCTCGAAGAGCGCGCCGTCGCGGGCGAGCGCGCGCTGCTTCCGCTGCGCCTCGTCCGCCTCGATCCAGACGGTGAGGTCGGCGAAGCGCCGGCTCCGCTCCCCCGCGGCGCCGCAACCCTCGAGCAGGAGGAGCGGTCCCTCGGCGGTGCGCGGGCCAGCGGTCGTGTCGGCCGCCCAGTTCCAGGCCTGCCAGCGCGCGCCGAGCCCGAGCGCGTGCGGCCGGACGATCCGGTCCGCCGCGATCGCGACCGAGCGGTCCAGCCCCGACCAGCCGGGGTAGACGTCGTCCATCCGCACGAGCGCGGCCGCGGGAGCGCGGGCGGAACGCCGCAGCTCCGCCAGCAGCGCCAGCGCGAACGTCGACTTCCCCGATCCGCTCGGGCCGTCGAGCAGCACCGTGCGCGCGCGGCGGGCCACGAGGCCGGCGGCGAGTGACCGTGCGGTCGCCCCGGTGAGGTGCTGCGGGTCAGCCATTCAGCACGAAGCTCCAGGCGCCGGTCAGCACGGCCGCGGTGACCGCGACCGCCGCGATCGCCGCGCCGCCCAGCATCAGCAGCCCGTCGAACGCGTCCAGGCGCGACTCCCTCGCCCAGGTTCGCGGGGTGTCCGAGCCGAAGCCCTTCGCCTCCATCGCCGTGGCGAGTCGGCTGCCGCGCCGGATCGCCAGCACCAGCAGCGAGAAGCTGCGGGCGCCGAGGCTCTTGAGCGCGGCGATCGGCCCGCGTCCGTCGGCCACGCCCCGCGCGCGGCGCGCCATCGCGAGGGTGCGCCAGTCGTCGGTGAGCAGGCCGACGAGTCGCATCCCGGCGAGGCCGCCGAGGACGAAGCGCGCCGGGAGCCGGAGGATCTGCGCGAGCCCGTCCGCGAGATCGGTCGGATCGGTCGTCGCGATCAGCACGACGCTGGGCAGGCCGATGGCGAGCACGCGCAGGGCGATCGCGGCGCCGAGCGCGACGGAGCCCTCCGTGACGGAGACGAAGAGGAACTGCCCGAGCACCGCGCCGCTGTCGCGCCCGTAGAGCACGGTCGTGATCCCCGCGAGCGGCGCCGCGATCCACACCGGAGCAGTGCGGCGCACCAGGTCGCCGGGACGCAGCCCGACGAAGGGCAGCACGAGCAGCTCGAGCGCGAGCGCGGTCGCCGCGGACACGACGTCGACCGTCAGGATCAGGACGACGGCGATGACGAGGCTCGCGACGAGCTTCGCGACGGGGTTGGCACGGGCGATGCGGCCGCGGGCCGGAATCGCGTCCAGGAGCGTCATCCGGTCACCGCCGTCGGCTCGCCGAGGCGCACCACGGCGTCGGCGAGGGCGGACACCAGGTGCTCGTCGTGAGTGACGGCGAGCACGGCGCGGCCGTCCGCGCGCAGCTCGGCCAGGAGGTCGACGACCACGTCCCAGGTCCGCCGGTCCTGCCCGAAGGTCGGCTCGTCGAGCACGACGACGGCGGGACGCCGGACCAGCGCCGACGCGACGGTGAGCCGCCGCTTCTCACCGCCGGAGAGGGTGAACGGGTTCGCCTCGGCGAGGTGCGCGAGGCCGAGGCGCTCGAGCAGTTCGTCGGCGCGGCGCCGCTCCGCCTCGTCGCGTGCACCGAGGTGCAGCTCCTGGCGGACTCGCGCCGTGAGGAACTGGTGCTCCGGCTCCTGGAACACCATCGCGACCCGGTCGGCGAGCTGCCGCGAGCTCCAGCGGTGCGGGTGCGGAGACGCTCCGTCGCGCACCTCGGGAGAGGCGACGATCTCGCCCCCGGCCGGCGGGAGGAGACCGGCGAGCGTCAGGGCGAGCGTGGACTTGCCCGCGCCGTTCGGGCCCAGCACGGCGGTCACCCGGCCGGCGTCGATCGTCAGGTCGAGGCCCGTCGCGATCAGGGGCGGCGTGCGCCGGCCGAACACGGGACGGGCGAGATCGAGCGCGGCGGCGGTGAGGGCGGTCGACGCGGGTGCCGGTGACTCGACGCGCCGCTCCGGGTGCTCGCCGGGGAGCCAGACACCCGCTGCCACGAGGACACCGCGGGCGCGCTCGATCACGGGACGCGGCTCGCCGTCCGCGACGACCGTGCCGTCGGCGCCGAGCACGACGATCCGGTCGACGAGGTCGATCCAGACGTCGACGCGGTGCTCGACGACGATCAGGGTGGCGCCGGAGCGCGCCGTGGTCCGCTCGACCGCGGAGCGCACCTCCTCGACCCCGCGCGGATCGAGGTTCGCGGTCGGCTCGTCGAGCAGCAGGAGGCGGGGCTGCATCGCGAGGACGCCGGCGAGGGCGAGCCGCTGCTTCTGCCCGCCCGAGAGCGCGGAGGTCGATCGGTCGAGGGCGACGTCGAGACCGACGTCGTCGAGCGCGCGCCGCACCCGCGCCGGGATCTCCCCGCGCGGCACACCGAGGTTCTCGCAGGCGAAGCCGACGTCGTCGCCGACGCGGGCCAGCACGGCCTGGGTGTCCGGGTCCTGGAGGACGAGACCGGCCACTCCGCGGCGCTCCGCCGGCGAGGCGCCGTCGATGCTCAGCTCGCCCTCGTCGGCGCCGTCCTCCTCGCCGCCGAGCACCCCGGCCAACGCGTGCAGGAGCGTGCTCTTGCCCGCGCCGGACGGACCGAGGAGCAGGACGCGCTCGCCCGGCTGCACCTCGAGGTCGAGCCCGGTCACGGCCGCGGTCGACCGGCCCGCGTGGCGCCAGCTCCAGCCGCGGGCCCGGATCGACGCGCCGCTCATCGAGCGCCCGCGCCCGCCCCCTCGACCACGCGACCCTCCCGGCCGGAGACGAAGCGGTCCAGCGCCCCGGAGGCGGCGAGGCCGCGCACCGCGAACCAGGGCAGGAGCCCGGCGAGGACGGCGCCGGACACGAGCGACGAGACGACGTAGACCGTGCGGAACAGGTCGTCGACGGCGGGGTAGTAGACCAGCAGGTCGTTGACGGCCAGGGCGAGGCCCGCGCCCGCTCCGGCGAGCATCGCCACGAGCGGGCGACCGCTGCGGTAGAGGAAGAGGGCGAGCACGATCTCGGCGCCGAGGCCCTGGACGAGGCCGGAGAGCAGGACGGCGAAGCCCCACTGCGTGCCGATCAGCGCCGAGACGACCGCCGCGAGCAGCTCCGTGTAGAGCGCCGCGCCGGGCTTGCGGATGATCAGTCCGCCGAGCACGCCGGCGAAGAGCCAGCCGCCGCCGAGGAGGCCGCCGAGGCCGGGGAGGAACTCGAAGGCGACGCCGAGGACGTTGGTCGCGATGCCCCACGCCCAGAAGACGATGCCGGCGGCGACGGCCACGACGCTGGCCACGACGATGTCGACGACCCGCCAGCGGAGGTCCCGGGGACGGCCGGCTGAGGAGGGGGTGGACTTCTGCGCTGCTGAGTTCTGCGCGGAGGTGTTCTGCGCTGCTGAGTTCTGCGCTGCGTTGTTCTGCGCTGGTGTGTTCTGCACTGACGTGCCCTTTCGTGGAAGCGAAACGGGGCACGGGTCGAAGAAGAGGAGATCGAAACGTTCCTTCGCTGGCATGACCCAGATCAGGTTCGACGGTCGAAGGCTGCTGCCTTCCTCTCAGCCCGGTGCACCGGACTCCCGTGTTCGTCAGCAATCATAGACAGCATGTCGTGGTCGGTGGTGCTCGTCCTCGCCGCGGTCCTCGTGGTGCTCCTGCAGGTGCTGCTCTGGCGGCGCCGCTTCCGGATCCGCCGTGAGCTGCTCAGCTACGGCACGCGGGTGTCCGGTCGGGTGGTCGCCCAGGATCCGGCCCGCGGAGACGCCTCGGCGGCGCGCGATCTCGGTCGACTGCTCGTCGCCTACCGCCTCGTCGACGGCGAGGAGCGGCACCTGGTGAAGACCCCGCAGCGCCGGGGTGACGCCTGGATGGCGGGCGAGCCGGTCGCGGTCATCTACGACCCGCGGCGGCCGAACGACGCCGAGCGGCTGATCGTCGGCTTCGGCCGGACGAAGAAGACGTGGTTCTCGGCGCGGCCCCAGCGCTGAGGCCGCGCGCCGGAGCGGCTACTTCTTGAGCGCGCGGATGATCCGCGCGAGCGCCTTGCCGGAGACCCAGACCAGCGGGACGCCGACGGCGAGCACCGAGACGATGTTCGGCTGGAAGCGCAGTCCCAGGTCGTCCTTGATGTAGGCGCCGATCGGCACCACGGCACCGCCGCCGCCGCCTCCGCCGCCCTCCTGGCCGTCCTCGGAGCCGCTGCCGCCGCCGAAGCCGAACCAGCGGAGCGAGACAGGGACGAGCGAGACGCCGTCGACCTCGATCGGGTCTCCGTAGCTCGTCGCGGCACCCGCGGAGGTCACTTTGTCGGCCAGGGAGACAGCGATGTTGGGCATGGCCCGACGCTACTCCGCGGGCCGAACGGGCGACAAGCGGCGCACCGGCGCGCACAGGACTCCCCCACCTCCTCCCCGAGGTCTGCTGCGATGATCGTCGGATGCCGTCCCGCCCGCGCCGCCGCCGACCAGGTCGCGCCGCGACCGTCGCGGTCGCGAGCCTGCTGCTGGCGGCGTTCCTCGCCTTCCACCGCGTGCTGGGGGACGCGGCCGGCTGGCTGTCGGTGGTCGAGACCGCGATCCCGTGGTCCGGACTCGCGGTGCTCCTCCTCGTGGCCGCCGCGGTCGCCCTGCGCTCGCGCGGCGCCGGGGCGGCGGTGACCGTGCTCGTGATGGTCTACGGCGTGCTCGTGCTCCCGGTGGCGCTCCCCGCACCGGCGGTCCGCTCCGGATCGTTCACCGTGATCAGCCAGAACCTCGGCACCGGCGACGACGCCGGAGCGCTGGCGGCGGAGCTGGCGGCGAGGGAGCCGGACGTGCTCGCCTTCCAGGAGCTGGCCGGCGAGGATCGCGAGGCGGTCGACGCGGAGCTCTCGGACGCGTACCCGCACTCGTACGTGGTCGGCACCGTCGGGCTGTGGAGCCGCACCGAGCTCTCGAACGGCGAGCCGCTCGACCTCGGCCTGGACTGGAACCGCGCCCTCGCGGTCGACGTCGACACCCCGCTCGGGGCGACGCGGCTCTTCGTGGTGCACCTCGCCTCGTTCCGCCTCGGCGATCACGCCGAGCGCGACACGATGCTGGGCGGCCTCGCCTCGACGCTCGCGGACGACGCGTCGGACCGCACACTCGTGGTCGGAGACTTCAACACCGCGACCGACGACCACCTGCTCGCACCGGTCCTCGACCAGGCGGCGCTGGTCCGCACGTCCGGCATCGGCTTCCCGGCGACCTGGCCGGCTCTGCTGCCGCTGGTCTCGCTCGATCACGCTCTGGCGGACGGGGTGCCCGCCGCGACCCTCGAGGTCCTGCCGCCGAACGGCTCGGACCACCGGCCGATCAGTCTGACGATCGGTTCCGCGTAGCGAGGGTGTCGCTGATGTCGATGCCCTTGGCCGACTCCGGAGCGGAGCGCGAGAGCAGCGAGGCCGGCCGGACGGCGCCGGTGCCGAAGCGCGCCGAGACGCCGTCGACCGCGAGCTCGGCGTCGCGCCAGTCGTCCGAGTCGCTCCAGAGCGAGAAGGCGACGTCGTCGCCCTCGACGAGCTGCTCGCCGCGGACGCCGATCAGGCGCACGGGCCGGCGCAACGGGTTGGCCGCCTCGAGCAGCGCGGACGACGCGTCGTAGAGCACGCGCGCCACGTCCGTCGCCTCGGGCAGCGTGCGCGAGCGCGTCAGCGTGCTGAAGTCGCCGAAGCGGACCTTGACGGAGACGGTGCGGCAGCGCACGCCGGAGCGGCGCATCCGCACGGCGACCTTGTCGCAGAGGCGCAGCAGCTCGCGGCGGACCAGCTCGGGGTCGGCGACGTCGTCCGCGAAGGTGATCTCGTGGCCGGCGCTCTTCTCGATCTGCCGGATATCGACCGGTCGGGGATCGACGCCGTTGGACAGCGCGTGCAGGCGGCGGCCGGTGGCCTCGCCGAGGGCCGAGACGAGGGAGGCGAGCGGCGTGGTCGCCACGTCGGCGACGGTCCGCAGACCGCGCCGCACGAGCGCCTCCTCCGTGCTCGCACCGACGCCCCAGAGCGCGCTCACGGGCAGCGGATCGAGGAAGGCCTGGACGCCGTCGGACGGCACGACGAGCAGGCCGTCGGGCTTGGAGCGCCCGGACGCGAGCTTGGCGACGAACTTGGTGCTGGCGATGCCGACGGAGCAGGTGAGGCCGAGCTCGGCGTGCACGCGCCGGCGGATCTCGGTGCCGATGGCCCAGGGCGAGCCGGAGATGCGCCGCGCACCGGCGACGTCGAGGAACGCCTCGTCGATGCTGAGCCGCTCGACGAGCGGGGTGAAGGAGTCGAAGATCGCCATCACCCGGCGCGAGGCCTCGCGGTAGCGGTCCATGTGCGGCTCGAGGATGATCGCGTGCGGGCAGCGGCGGAGGGCGACGGCCATCGGCATCGCCGAGTTGATCCCGTACTTCCGGGCCTCGTAGGTGGCGGCGGTGACGACCGAACGGGAGCCGATGTGCCCGACGACGACGGGCTTGCCGCGCAGCTCCGGGTGCTCCAGCAATTCGACGGAGGCGAAGAACGCGTCCATGTCGACGTGCAGGATGCTCGCGCGCGGGTCGTCGAAGGGCTCGGTGGTGACCTGCCGTCCGCTGCCGTCCTGCTTGCTCACGTTCCGCCCTGCTCGAATGGCGCACCGCTCCCCTGACGGCGGTGCTTCCGAGGATCATGGTCGCACGCACCACCGACACCGGGCCGCCCTCGCACGGACCCGCCCCGGTGGGAATGGCGGCGCCGCCCAGGCGGTTGACCCGAGCACCCACGATCACTCCATCGGAGAAGACATGACGCACGAGCACGAGCCCGCCTCCCCCGACTCCGACCTGAGCCTCTGGCTCGACCTGCAGGCCCGCGCGCACGCCGCGTTCGAGATCCGCCTCGACGCGGTGGTCGACTGGACCGCGCCGACCCCCGACACCGAGTGGGACACGCGCGCGCTCGTTCTGCACGTCGTCCGCGAGCAGCAGCGGGCGCACACGCTGCTCTCCGGCGGCGACGAGTCGCCGATCCGCCTCGAGCCCGTCGCCGCCGATCTGCGGAGCGAGTGGACCCGTGTCACGACCCTGCTGCGCGCCGTGTCCCGCGAGATCGACCCCGCCGCGGAGCTCCGCCTCGGCCGCGACACCGTCACCGCCCTGGAGCTGCTGCAGGAGCAGGTCGCCGACATCACCGTGCACACCTGGGACCTCGCGCGGGCCACCGGCGCCGAGGAGGCGATGGAGGAGGGGCTCGTCGCCGCGGTCTGGGAGCTCTTCGCCCCGCAGGAGGAGACGCTCCGGGCGAGCGGGCTGTTCGCCGCCCCCGTGCCGATCGACACCTCCGCGCCGCTGCAGCGCCGGCTGCTGGCCGTCACCGGGCGCGACGACCGCCTCGCCGCCTGAGCCGCAGCACCTGAGCGGCGCCGCACGAGCCGCACCACCTGAGAACGACCCCAGGCTGCCGACGGCAGGATGGGGAGGTCCGCGCCCACCGCGCGGACGGCACCAGGGGCTCAGCGCCCCGACGAGGAAGGGACACCCATGACACGCGTCGCCGTCATCGGAGCACACGGCAAGGTCGGCCAGCAGATCCTCCATCTGCTCTACGACGCCGGACACGAAGCGGTCGGAGTCGTCCGCAACCCCGACCACTCGGAGGACATCGTCCGCCTCGGCGGCGAGCCGCTCGTCCACGACCTCGAGCACTCGACCGCCGAGGACTTCGCCGGTCGACTGGAGGGCGTGGACGCCCTGGTCTTCACCGCCGGCGCCGGACCCGACTCGGGTCCCGAGCGCAAGCGCACCGTCGACCTCGGCGCCTCCGTCCTCAGCCAGGAGGCGGCCGCGATCGCCGGCATCCGCCGCTTCGTGCAGATCAGCGCGATCGGCGTGGACGCCCCGCTCGACGACGACACCGAGGAGGGCTGGCGCGCCTACGTCGAGGCCAAGCGCGACGCCGACACGGCGCTGCGCAGCACTGACCTCGACTGGACGATCCTCCGCCCGGGTGGTCTGACCAACGACGAGGGCACCGGCCGGATCGAGCTCGGCGAGAGCGTCGAGCGGGGCAGCATCCCGCGCGAGGACGTCGCCGCCACTGTGATCGCGGTGCTCGCCGATCCCTCCTCGATCGGAAGGACCTGGGAGATCGTCTCGGGCGACGTCGCCATCGAGGACGCGGTCGCGAAGGGCGCCTGAGCGCTCACCGCCCGTCGGGCGCCGGGAGCCCTGCACCTAGAGTGGGGCGGGTGAGCACTCACCCGCCCCGCCCCTGGATCCGCAGCTACGCCGAGGGAGTGCCGGAGGAGCTGGAGCTCCCGGCCGGCTCGCTCGTCGACATCGTCACCGAGTCCGCGCGGCTCTACCCGCATCAGGTCGCGCTCGAGTTCTTCGGCCGCTCGACCAGCTACGCCCAGCTCGCGGACGACGTGGAGAGGGCCGCGGAGGGCCTGCGCCGGCTCGGCGTGCGGTCCGGCGACTCGGTCGCTCTGATCCTGCCGAACTGCCCGCAGCACGTGGTCGCCTTCTACGCGGTCCTGCGTCTCGGCGCGGTCGTCGTCGAGCACAACCCGCTCTACACGCCGCGCGAGCTGCGGCATCAGTTCGAGGACCACGGCGCGCGGGTCGCGATCGCCTGGGACCGCGTGGTGCCGCTCGTCCAGGACCTCCCCGAGGACCTCGGCGTCGAGACGGTCGTCTCCGTCGATCTGACCCGGGCGATGCCCGCGCCGATGCGCGCGGCGCTCCGGCTGCCGATCCGCAAGGCACGCGAGTCGCGCGCCGCGCTGACCGGGAAGGTCCGCGGCGCGATCGAGTGGGACTCGCTGCTGCGCCGCCGGCTCGACCCGGCGCACCCGCGGCCGACGGCGGAGGACCTCGCGGTCATCCAGTACACCAGCGGCACGACCGGCACCCCGAAGGGCGCGGAGCTGACGCACCTGAACCTCACGGCCAACGCCGCGCAGTCTCGCGCGTGGGTGCCGACGGTCCGTCGCGGCGACTGCGTCGTCTACGCAGTCCTGCCCATGTTCCACGCCTACGGGCTGACCCTCTGCCTCACCTTCGCGATGAGCATGGGCGCACGTCTCGTGCTGTTCCCCAAGTTCGATCCGGACCTCGTCCTCAAGGTCGTCCGGAAGCACCCGGCGACCTTCCTGCCCGCGGTCCCGCCGATCGCCGAGCGGCTCGCGCTGCGCGCGAAGGAGAAGGGCGTCTCGCTGCAGGGCATCGAGATCGCGATCTCGGGCGCCATGCCGCTCGACCCGGACCTGGTCGAGTCGTTCGAGGCGCTGACCGGCGGCACGCTCGTCGAGGGCTACGGGCTGTCGGAGACCTCGCCGGTGCTGATGGCGAACCCGGTCAGCACCGCGCGCCGGGCCGGCACTGTGGGGCTGCCGCTCCCGGGCACGGACGTGCGGATCGTCGATCCGGAGGACCCGGAGACCGAGGTCGAGGCCGGCGGCCAGGGCGAGCTCGTCGTCCGCGGCCCGCAGGTGTTCCGCGGCTACCACCGCAAGCCCGACGAGACGGCAGCAGTGTTCACCGCCGAGGGCTGGTTCCGCACCGGCGACATCGCGACGATCGACGAGGACGGCTTCGTCACCATCGTCGACCGGATCAAGGAGCTGATCATCACCGGCGGCTTCAACGTCTCGCCGTCGGAGGTCGAGGAGGTGCTCCGCCGTCTGCCCGCCGTCCGCGATGTGGCCGTCGTCGGCCTGCCGGACGCCCGGAGCGGCGAGCAGGTCGCCGCCGCGGTCGTGCTCGAGCCGGGCGCCCACCTCGATCAGGAGGAGGCGCGCCGCACCGTGCGCGAGGCGCTCACGCCCTACAAGGTGCCCAAGCGGATCGTCGTCGTCGACGAGCTGCCCCGGAGCATGATCGGGAAGGTGCTGCGCCGCGAGGTGAAGGCGCTGCTGCTCGACGAGTCCTGAGGCCGGGCGGTTCCCCGCCGACCTCAGGACTCGCGGGGGTCAGAAGTCGAAGCCGCCGCCGAAGTCGCCGCCGCCGATGTCGCCTCCGCCGCCGAAGTCGCCTCCGCCGTAGTCGCCCCCGCCGTAGTCGCCTCCTGCGTCGCCGGCACCGGCGTCGCCGCCGTCCGCTCCCGCGTCTCCGCCGTCTCCACCGTCGGCGCCCTCGGCCTGGACCGACTCGCCGACCCCGTCGGGGATGAACGCGTCGGCGATGGCCGAGCCGATCACGAAGCCGGCGATGGTGCCGAGCATCGACGACGCGAGCACACCGCCGAAGCCCATGCCGCCGGCGCCGCCACCGGAGAAGCGCCGCTCCATGAAGCCGGGCTGGCGCAGCTCGCTGCGGGTCGCGGACTGGGCGAGCGACTGCGCGTCGTCGGCGCGCGGGGCGTCGCCCGCGGGCGCACCCTCGCTGAGCTCGCGGAAGACCTGCTGGCGCTGCTCGGGCGTGAGCTGCTCGAACGCCTCGCGGTGCACCTGCTCGATCGCCTCGGGCGGCGCGGTGCGGAGGAGGTAGCGGTAGCGCTCGATCGCGATCTCGTCCTTGCTGCGCGCGGACTGCGCGGGCGGGGTGCCGTAGGACGGGGCGTCGGCGCGACGCTCCGCGGCCGCAGGGGCAGGGTAGCCAGCGGCGGGGCGGCGCTCCTCGGGTCGCTCTTCGCGGCCCAGCAGTCGGTCCAGGAATCCCATGATCTCCTCCTCGGCGCGGCAGGATGCGCACGCACAGCGCAACGCTATGCCTCACTCCGCAGTGATCGCTGAGGGTTCACTCAGAGCGAGCCCAGCGACGAGGATCGAGGGCGAGCGCGGGTCTCGATACGCCCCTCCGGGGCTACTCGACCAGCAAGAACCCGAGCTACGCCTCAAAACCCATGCTGATCGAGTAGCCCGCGCAGCGGGCGCATCGAGATCCACCAGCGTCAGAAGACGAGTCCGCAGACCCGCCCTGCTGATGACGGCGGGTCTCGATACGCCCCTCCGGGGCTACTCGACCAGCATGAAAGCGCCACCTCAGAGGAACGCCCGCCTTCCATGCTGATCGAGTAGCCCGCGCAGCGGGCGTATCGAGATCCACCAGCGTCAGAAGCCGAGTCTGCAGACCCGCCCTGCTGATGACGGCGGGTCTCGATACGCCCCTGCGGGGCTACTCGACCAGCATGAGGGCGCGGCTCGCGGCACGCGAGTCCTCTTCGTCGCGGTCAGGCGGACCCATGAGGGCACGGCTCGCGGCACGCGAGTCCCCCGCGGGGAGAGCGGCTCGCGGCATGCGAGTCCTCCTCGGGGCTCGGCTCGCGGAGTGCGAGTCCTCCTTGGGTGGGGGTCAGGCGGACTCGCGGAGGACGAGCTGGTGGCGGACGGTGCGCTGCACCGACGGGCCGCCCTTCGGGAGCTCGCCGGCGATCATGGCGACGGCGAGGTCGAGGGCGTGCCGGGCGAGCTCGTCGAGGTCGACGGCGAGGGTGGTCAGCGTCGGCGCGAGCAGCCGTCCGATCGAGAGGCCGTCGATGCCGACCACCCGGACGTCGCCGGGGACGTCGACCCCGGCTCGACGACAGGCGGAGAGCACGCCGAGCGCGCAGAGGTCGTTGAACGCGACGATCGCATCGGCGACCCGCGGCCGGGCGACGATCCGCTCGGTCGCCTCCGCCGCGGCCTGGGCGGTCGGGCCGTCGGCGCGCACGAGGGAGGGCTCCAGCTCGTGCGCGGCGAACGCGCGCAGCAGCAACTCCGCACGCCTGCTCGGCCGCGCGTCCCCCGAGACGTCGACGATCACCGGACGCCGCACGCCCACTCCGGCCAGGTGCTCGGCCAGCGCCTCGACCGCGTCGGAGTGGTCGAGCACGACCGCGGCCCGCAGCGGATCACCGGTGGGGTCGAGCTCGACCACGGGGACGGAGCCGAGCCGCTCGATCCACTCGGCAGCCCGATCGCCGAAGGTGCCGATCACCGCGTCGGTCTGCGCACCGAGCGCCTGGATCATCCGATCGGAGTCGGCGGCGAGGCCGACGTCCGCGAGCGACACGTTCCAGCCCCGCGCCGCGGCGACCCGGACGACGGCGGAGGCGAGCTCCGGCGACCACGGGTTCCGCAGGTCGTCGACGACGAGCCCGAGCTGGTGCTCGCCACCCGTCACCAGGCCGCGGCCGAAGCGCGACGGCCGGTAGGACAGCTGCTCCGCCGCCTCGAGGACCCGCTGCTTCGTCTCCTCGCTGATGCCCGGCATGCCGTTCATCGCCCGGGTGACGGTCTGGCGGGAGACCCCGGCGGCCGCGGCGACGTCGTGGATCGTCGCGCGGCCGCCGGCCTCGGCACCGCTCAGGCGCGGAGGTCGAGCCACGCCGTCTGCTCCGGAGTCAGCTCGATCGACAGTCCGCGCATCGACGAGCGCAGCTCGGTGATCGTGCGCGGTCCGAAGAGCGGGAAGGTCGGGAACGGCTGCGCGAGCACGTAAGCCAGGGCGATCGCCGTCGCTCCGACGCCGTGCTCGGCCGCCAGCTGCTCGGCCCGGCGGAGCCGCTCGAAGTTGTCCGGCCCGTAGTAGCAGCGCACCAGCTCGGCGTCGCTGGTGTCGTCCGGGCGGGCGCGGCCGGTGAAGAAGCCGCGGGCCTGCGAGGACCACGGCAGCAGCGGGACCTGCCGCTCGACCAGCCACTCCTTCGAGGCCCGGTCGGTGACGTGCACGCAGCCGTCCCACGGCACGTCGTACGCCTCGGCCAGGCCGAAGTGGTTGCTCAGCGCCTGGAAGCCGGCCCGGCCGTTGGCCCGGGCGTACTCCTGGGCCTCGTCGAAGCGCGCGGGCGTCCAGTTCGAGACGCCGTAGGCGCGGATCCGCCCGGCGCGCTGGTGCTCGTCCATCACGTCGACGAACTCGCCCACCGGCACCTCGAGGTTGTCGCGGTGCATCAGGTAGATGTCGGCGTAGTCGGTGCCCTGGCGCTCGAGGCTCTCGAGCAGCTGCCGGGTGAGCGACTCCGGATCGCAGTACGGGGTGTGCGCGCCCTTGGTGATCACGACGACGTCCTCGCGGATGCCGCGGTTCTCGATCCACTGGCCCAGGCGGCCCTCGAGCACGCCGCCGCCGTAGATGTAGCCGGTGTCGAAGGCGGTGCCGCCCTGCTCGACGAAGGCGTCGAAGATCGCCGAGGCGTGCGCGAGGTCGGGCTGGTTGTCGACGCCCATCACGAGGCGCGACATCCGCTTGCCGACCCCGGGGATCTCGCCGGAGAGCATCGGCGCGTCCGCGGCGACGCGCAGCGGACGGCCGGAGACGGTCGGGATGTCCGCGGTCTCGGCCTCGAACGGGAAGCGCAGGCCGACCGCGGCGCGCCAGCGGTCGAGCGTGCGGGCGGTGGCGAGCGTCTCGTCGAGGGTCATCTGCGGCACCTCGACGGCGCCGGCGGCGAGGGCGTCGGTCGTCGCGTCCGCCTCGAGCGCGTAGGGGCTCTCCCCCTCGAAGGCCACGATGCGGGGCTCCTCGCCCACGACGCTGATCTCGATGCCCGTCTCCGCGGCGCCGAACCACGGGTCGGCCACGTGCAGACGGCCGCGGGTGCCGTGGACGGTCAGGGCGTTCACGTCGTCCAGCGCCACTCCGGTGCGGAGGGTCGCGGTGATGCCGCCGCGGTAGGTCGCGCGGGCGACGCTCCACTCGTCGACGCCGGTCGGGCCGAGCGTGCCCTGTGCGTCGAACTCGACGGGCTCGGCGACGGCGACGCCGGTCGCGGCCTGGACCACGGCCGCCGCGGCGGTGACGGTGTAGCCGCCGACGTCGAGGATGCCGCCGCCGGCCGTCGCGAGGTCGTAGAGGCGGCCCTCGCGGGACCCGGTGCGGAAGGAGAAGGAGGCGTCGATGTGCACGACTTCGCCGATCACGCCGTCGCGGACGAGCTCGAGCAGCGCGGCGGTCTGCGGGTGGAAGCGGTACATGTACGCCTCGACGAGCGGGAGCCCGGCGCTGCGGGCGGCGTCGACGAGGGCCATCGCGGTGCCGTGGTTGACGGCGAGCGGCTTCTCGCAGAGCACGGCCTTGCCGGCCTCGAGCGCCTGGAGGACGAGCGCCGCGTGGCCGGTGTGCACGGTGGAGATGTAGACCGCGGTGACCTGCGGATCGGCGAGGACCGCGGCGTAGTCGCCCGCGCTCGCGTCCGGGAAGCCGTGCTCGACCGCTTCGGCGGCGAAGGCGGCGGCGCGCCCCTGATCGGAGCTGCCCGCCGCGACGAGCCGAGCCCCGCGGCTGCTCGCGGGGAGCTGGGAGAGGAACCGGCGCGCGATGCTGCCGGGGCCGAGCACCGCCCAGCCGGGTGCGGTGGTGGTGGTCGGGGTGGAGTCGGTCATGCGTGGCCCTTTCGCGGCGTCGTCGACGTGAACGTTCACGCACCACGCTAGGGCGGCAGGAGGAGGCGGGTCAAGCGTGGCGCGGAACGAACTCGTGAACGTTCACCACGCGAAGAGAGACGCTCCCCCGCCGCCGCTCCCGAGGGAGGCGGACGGGCGGAGGAGCGCCGGGATCACTTCTGCTTCGGGACGACCACCCACATCACGAGGTACGCGATGATCTGCGGCCCGGGGAGCAGGCAGGAGAGCACGAACAGCAGCCGGACCAGGAAGGGGCTCCAGCCGAAGCGGTTTGCGAGGCCGGCGCAGACGCCGGCGATGATCTTGCCCCGACGGGGGCGCACGAGAGTAGCCATGCCTCCACTCTGGCGCAGGGCCGCTGAGTGGAGCATCAGGGGAACCCCCCGAAGCGGGCTAGGGGGTGCCGCCCGGCCGCTCGGAGGCGATCCGCCGGGTGAAGCCGGCGGCGGCCCGCGCGTCCTCCTCCGGCCAGACGAGGCGGAAGCGCTCGAAGACGACGATGCCGACGCCGCCCGGCGACTCGCGCTCGAAGTAGCGGCGGTGCCCGGCCAGCCAGGACTCCCGCGAGCGGTCGTTCTCGCCCTCGTCCCAGGCGAACGCGTCGTCCACACTGTCGAGCGGACCGAGACGGATCTCGACGGTCCGCAGCACGACGCGCGCGACACCGGCGCCGTCGCAGACGATCCAGTGGTCGCCGACGCGGGGCACGGGCTCGTCGCCGACGAGCGAGGCCGTCGCGGTCTTGACGCCGCGCCGCACCAAGGCGAGCAGCTGGTCCGCGAGCTCGACCGAGTCGCCGAACGACTCGACGAGGGGCAGTTCCTCGGGCGCGATCGGCTCGTGCGCCCGGTAGGCGGCCCAGAGCGCTTCCGCCGCCGTGAGGTCCGGCTCGGGCAGCGGGGTGCGCGCCGGAGTGTCGGGGAGCAGCGGGAGCAGGTTGGCCCCGGCGAGGGCGGCCGGCTCCTCGGGGTGGTTGTCGGGGGTCTCGACGTGCTCGAACGGCCAGCGCAGCAGCAGCCAGCGTCGCGCATAGGCGTCGAGCTCCTCCTCGAGGCGGGACCCGACGAGGCTCGGCACCACCCACCAGGAGGCCTCCGCACGGTCGTCGCCGACGGGCCGGACGCTCAGGGCACCGAGGACCTCGGTCCAGTCCGCGCCGACGAGGAGGTAGACGAAGAGGCGCCGCTCGCGCGCGGCGGTCTCGAGCAGCCGGAGCGCGCGCAGGTCGTCACCCGGCGACGCGGAGGGCAGGCCGCTCGGGTCGCCCTCGGGCAGCAGCGCGGCGAGCCAGCCGCGGCGCTGCCCGATCACCGGGTGCAGCAGATCCGCGTCACTCGTCACGAGCGGGCGGAGGAACGCCCCGCCCGGCAGATCGAGCCGAGCGGGGACGGACGCGTCGCCGGGCAGAGTGCTCACGCCGCCGTCCGTCCCCCGCGCATCGACTCAGCCGGCCGCGCGCTCGAGGACGAGCTCGCGGACGCGGGCGGCGTCGGCCTGGCCCTTCATCGCCTTCATCACCGCGCCGATGACTGCGCCGGCGGCCTGGACCTTGCCGTCCCGGATCTTCGCGAGCACGTCGGGCTGCGAGGCCAGGGCGGCGTCGATCGCCTCGATCAGGGCGCCGTCGTCCGAGACGACCGCGAGCCCGCGGGCGTCGACGACCTCCTGCGGGGTGCCCTCGCCGGCGATGACACCCTGGAGCACCTCGCGGGCGAGCCGATCGGTGAGGGTGCCCGCGTCGATCAGCCCGGCGAGCTCGGCGACCTGCTCGGGCGACACCAGCTCGGCCGGATCCTGCCCCGCCGCGTTGGCGAGCCGGGCGACCTCACCCGTCCACCACTTGCGGGCGGCCTGCGGCGACGCGCCGGCGGCGACGGTCTCGCTGATCTCGACCAGGAGACCGCTGTTCGCGACGTCCTGGAACTCGAGGTCGGTGAAGCCCCAGTCGGCCTTCAGCCGACGGCGGCGGGCGGCGGGCTTCTCGGGCAGCGCGGCGCGCAGCTCCTCGATCAGCTCGGGGCTCGGCACCACGGGCAGCAGGTCGGGCTCGGGGAAGTAGCGGTAATCGTCGGCGTCGCTCTTCGGGCGGCCGGCCGAGGTGCGGCCGGTGTCCTCGTGCCAGTGCCGCGTCTCCTGCGTGATCGTGCCACCGGCGGCGAGGATCGCGCCCTGGCGCTGGATCTCGTAGCGCACCGCGCGCTCGACCGAGCGGAGCGAGTTGACGTTCTTGGTCTCGGTGCGGGTGCCGAGCGTCTCCTGGCCGATCGGCTTGAGCGAGACGTTCGCGTCGCAGCGGAGGTTGCCGCGCTCCATCTTCGCGTCGGAGATGCCGAGCGCGAGGACGATGTCGCGGATGGTGGCGACGTAGGCCTTGGCGTACTCCGGAGCGCTCTTGCCCGCGCCGTGGATCGGCTTCGTGACGATCTCGACCAGCGGGACGCCGGCGCGGTTGTAGTCGACCAGCGAGTACTCCGCGCCCTGGATGCGGCCGGTGGAGCCGCCGACGTGGGTCAGCTTGCCCGCGTCCTCCTCCATGTGCGCGCGCTCGATCGGGATGTGCACGACGCTGCCGTCGGCGAGCTCGACCTCGACCGAGCCCTCGAAGGCGATCGGCTCGTCGAACTGCGAGATCTGGTAGTTCTTCGCCATGTCCGGGTAGAAGTAGTTCTTCCGGGCGAAGCGGCTGGACGGCGCGATCGAGCAGCCGAGCGCGAGGCCGAGGCTGATCGAGTAGCGGACGGCCTGCTCGTTGACGACCGGCAGCGAGCCGGGCAGGCCCAAGCAGACCGGCGTCGTGTTGGTGTTCGGCTCGGAGCCGGCGATGTTCGGGGCGTCCGAGAACATCTTCGTCTTCGTGTTGAGCTCGATGTGCACCTCGAAGCCGAGGACCGGCTCGAAGCGATCGAAGACCTCGTCGTAGTCCATCAGCTCGGGGGCGGACGCGTGCGCGGAGGCCATCAGACGGCACCTTCCTGGGGGGCGGAGAGCTGGGCGGCGGCGAGATCGGGCGCCTGCGAGAGCAGCGGGTGGCCCCACTGCTCCTCCAGGAGCGCCTCGAGCGCGCCGCCGACGGTGTAGAGCCGGACGTCCTGGCGGGCGGGGGCCAGGAACTGGACGCCGACCGGGAGACCGTCCTCATCGGCGAGACCGGCGGGGACCGAGATGCCGGGGATGCCGGCCAGGTTCGCCGGGATCGTGGCGATGTCGCCGCGGTACATCGCCAGCGGGTCGTCGAGCTTCTCGCCGAGCCGGTAGGCGGTGGTCGGCGCGGTCGGCGACGCGATGACGTCGACGGACGCGAAGGCGGCGTCGAAGTCGCGCTGGACCAGGGTCCGCACCTTCTGCGCGCTGCCGTAATAGGCGTCGTAGTAGCCCGCCGAGAGCGCGTAGGTGCCGAGGATGATGCGGCGCTTCACCTCGGGGCCGAAGCCCTGCTCGCGGGTCGCGGCCATGACCTGCTCGACCGTGCCGCCGCCCTTCGGGGTGACCCGGAGGCCGAAGCGGACGGAGTCGAACTTCGCGAGGTTGCTCGACGCCTCCGCCGGGAGGATCAGGTAGTACGCCGCGACGGCGTGCTCGATGCTCGGCGCGCTGACCTCGACGATCTCGGCGCCGGCCTTCTCGAGCACCGCGAGGGCCTCGTGGAAGCGCGCGAGGACACCGGGCTGGAAGCCCTCCCCCCCGTCGAGCTCCCTGAGCACGCCGATCCGCAGGCCCTTCACGTCGGCGCGGCGGACCGCATCGGCGAAGGAGGGCCACTCGTCGCGGAGCGAGGTCGAGTCGCGCGGGTCGTGCCCGGCGATGACGTCGTGCAGGAGCGCCGAGTCCAGGACCGTGCGCGAGACCGGGCCGATCTGGTCGAGGCTCGAGGCCAGGGCGACGGCGCCGTAGCGGGAGACCCCGCCGTAGGTCGGCTTGACTCCGACGGTGCCGGTGACGTGCGCGGGCTGGCGGATCGAGCCGCCGGTGTCGGAGCCGAGGGCCAGCGGCGCCTCGTAGCTCGCGACGGCCGCAGCCGAGCCGCCGCCGGAGCCGCCGGGGATGCGGTCGAGGTCCCACGGGTTGTGGGTGGGGCCGTAGGCGGAGCGCTCGGTGGTCGAGCCCATCGCGAACTCGTCCATGTTGGTCTTGCCGATCGGCACGAGGCCGGCCGCGCGGACCTTCTGCATGACGGTCGCGTCGTAGGGCGGGCGCCAGCCCTCGAGGATGCGCGAGCCCGCGGTGGTCGGCATGTCGTTCGTGACGATGACGTCCTTGACCGCGAGCGGGACGCCGGCGAGCGGGTGCAGCGACTCGCCCTCGGCGCGGCGGCGGTCGATCACCTCGGCCGTCGCGGTCGCGGCGTCGCCCGCGACGTGCAGGAAGGCGTGCACTGCGCCGTCGACGGCGGCGATGCGGTCGAGGTGCGCCTGCGTCGCCTCGCGCGAGGAGACGGAGCCGTCGGCGAGGCGCGAGGCGAGGGCGGAGGCGCTGAGGCGGACGAGCTCGTCGCCGTGGGCGCTCACTGCTCCTCCCCCAGGATCGCGGAGACCTGGAAGCGGCTGCCGTCGTGCTCGGGAGCACCGGAGAGCGCCTGCTCGAGGGTCAGCGTCTCGCCCACGACGTCGGGGCGGAAGACGTTCTCGAGCGGGATGGGGTGGCTGGTGGCCGGGACGTCGGGCGTGGCGACGGCCTGGATCGCCGTCACCGAGTCGACGATCTGACCGAGCTCCCGGGTGAGGTTCTCGATCTCCTCGGTGGTGAGGTCGATCCTGGCCAGCGAGGCCAGATGGGCGACCGTGTCGGCCGTGATCTCGGACATGCGTCTCCGTCGGGTGGTTCGTGGGAATCGGCGTCCAGTCTAGCCAGGGGCACCGACGCTCCCTCCGCTCAGGACCCGGGCGACGGGGTCGGCGACGCAGGGGGCGACGCGGTGACCGTGCCGGTGCCGAAGAGGCTCGTGCCGTGCTTGAGCAGCGCCTCGTAGGCGCCCTGGTAGGTGGTCGGCAGGTCGTCGCCGGGCTCGCCGTAGCGGGCGAGCAGCAGGCCCATCAGCCCGAGGGCCGGCGGGCTGAGCGGCTTGTTCCGGTTCGCGTTGGCCGGGTGCGGCGGGGTCGCCTCCGGATTCGGCGGGAGGTACTGCGGTACGGTGGTCGGCCAGTCGTCGATCTGCCGCGGGGTGTCGAGGGTGACCACGCCGAAGAGGTCGGGCGCGTCGGCGTCCCTGGCCGTGAGCGGCTCGAGCCCGTGCAGGCGGCTGAGGGTGCGGATCAGGGCGCCGTGGTGCATCTCGTCGTGCAGGATCGTGCCGGCCCGCGTGTAGGCCGAGATCGCGATCGCCGGCACGCGGCAGCCGAGGCGGTCGAAGCCGAAGCCCATCTCGCCCTCGCGGCCGTCGCCGGGCGGCGTCGCGGCGGGCGGCGGCACGTGGTCGTAGAGACCGCCGTGCTCGTCGAAGGTGGCCAGCAGCAGGGTGTTGATCGCGTTCGAGCCGGTCGTCGACGCGCTCTCGCGGATCGCCGAGTAGATCTCGTGCAGCAGCAGCTCCCCGGCGCGGACGTCGGAGAGCGCGCTGTCGTAGAGCGGCTGCCCGTCGACCTCGTCCTCGTGCAGGACGCCGGTCGGCGGGTGCATGTCGTTGTGGTCGAAGACGAGCCGCGGCTCGACGAAGGCGTAGTCGGGCAGCTCGCCGTTCGCGACGTCCGCGTAGAACTGCTCCATCGGGGCGAAGTTGGTCTTCCAGTACTTCTCGAGCACCGGTGCGTGCAGGAAGCCGGTGTAGGAGACGACCTGCAGCACGTCGAAGTAGACCCGCCAGCTCTTCCCGGCCTCCTCGAGGCGGTTGAAGACCGTCGGCGCATCGGCGAGGTCGTCGGCGAGCCACTTCTCGTAGCCGCCGCCGTGCTTGTTGGTGACGAAGCCGTGCGAGGTCGAGGCGTGGAAGAAGGAGCGGTTGCAGAAGGTCTGCGAGGGGACGGCGCAGAACCAGTGGTCGAAGACGGCGAACTCGCGGGCCAGTGTCGAGAAGACGGGCAGCATGTCGGGCGAGAAGCCGCCCATGATCGTGCCGTACTCCTCGCGGGTGGGCTCCTCCCCCTTCTTCAGGTGGCGGAGGTTCTGCACGTAGTCCTCGAGGAACCCGCTCATCGTCGGCGCGGAGGCGTCGGCGGGCGCGTTGAAGGGGGCCGTCATCGCGCCGACGGACGCCCCGGCGTTGGACGGCGGGTCGATCGTGCCGAAGAGCTGGGTGTTGACGTGCGGGTACTCCTCGCCCGGGTCGGGGTCGGGCTGGCGCATCACCGTGTCGGTCGCGCCCTGGTAGACGTGCGCGGCGACGGTGTCGCCCGCGGCGGTGGTGTTGGAGTGCTCCCCGCTCTGCAGGCCCTCGAAGGTCTCGCCCGCGGGCGGGCCGTCGGCCGTGTGGAGCTGCCCCAGGATGTTGTCGAAGGAGCGGTTCTCGAACATCACGACGACGACGTGGTCGAAGCCCGGCTCGCTGCGCTCGGGCAGGGGCGACTCCGCCTCGCGGTCCCGGCCGGAGGCGACGGCCGCGCCGATCGCTCCGCCGGTGAGGCCCGCGGCGGCGACTCCGCCGGCGACGGCGCTGCCCGCGAGGAAGCGGCGGCGGGAGCGGGAGCGAGGGGCGTCGTCTCGCGGGATGCGATCGCCGCCGCCGTCGGTGCCGCTCATGCGTCCCGCCCTTCCCGCGTGCCGCGGATCCGTGCCTCCGGGGAGTGTAGCGACGCGCCCGGGGCGGCGGCTCGGAGCATCATGAGGGCCTGATCGACGTCGTCCGGCTCGGCGGTGACGCCCGCCACGGCGAGGGCAGCGGCCAGGGCCGGCCCGATCGAGCGCTCCGGGTCCTCCGGCGCGAAGGCGGGTGCCGTGCGCGGGTAGCGCGACAGCGGCCGGGCGGGCCCGGACAGCGCCTCGGCGACGGCGAGCACGCCGTCGTCCGCCAGCGCCCGGCGGTCCGCGGCGAAGCGGGCGCGGTGCAGGAGGGCGGGAGTCGCCGGGCCGAGCCGAGCCGTCAGACGATCACCGGGCCGCGCGCTCGAGGCGACGAGGAGGGCCGGGACGTCGCCGGGGCGATCGGCGTGCCCGCGCGCGGTGACGAGCAGCAGCACCCGGCGCCCGGCCGACTCCGCCGCCCGGACCGCGACGACGGTCTCGTGCAGGAGCCGCTCGGCGACGCGCGCGTCCGCGGACCGCGAGGCGCTCGGGTCGCCGGTGGCGGCGAAGTCGGCCGGGTCGACGAGCGAGCGGGGCTCGACCAGGACGACCGGCGGCAGAGAGCCCATCGCGGCCGCCTTCGCGAGTCCGGAGAGCGGGAGGAGTGCTCCCCCGGCAGCTGCCACCGTGGGATCGCGGTGCATCGGGTCGGGGTCGGCGAGGAGCGTGGTCGAGACGCCCTGGCGGTCGTCGACGACCAGGGACCAAGGGGTGCCGGCGTGCCGGGCCGAGTCGAGCAGCAGTCGGAGCGGGTCACGGCCGTCCGCGCGCCAGTGGTCGGCGCGCGCGAACGAGTGCGCGAGCAGCGTGTGCACGGGGAGCATCGCGGGGGCGAACCGGTCTCCCGCGGTTCCGGGGCCGGGGGCGGTCAGCACCTCGTCGGTGCCGCCGGCGAAGTCGCTGCCCGGCTCGCCGTCGAGGGCACCGAAGACCTGGGCGCGCGGCCGACCGGCGAAGGAGAGGACGACGAGGTGGTCGATCCGGGCCAGTGCGGCGGCGGCCTCGCGCTCGCGAGACGTGAGCGGCACGGCGCGGGCGGCGGCGTCCAGCGCGGTCGAGGCGGCCTCGGCGAGGGAACGGCGGAGGAACGCCCGCCGCTCCTCGCCGGGCCGGTCAGGCATCCGCGTCGGGGGTCTCCTCGGCGGCGGGCGCATCGGCGGTCTCGGCGGCCGGCGCCTCGGCGGCGACCGGGTCGGTGCCGTCGGCGGCGGGAGCGTCGGCGACGGGCGCGCCGCCGACCGCCTCCTCCGAGGCCGAATCCTCGGGCAGCGCGATCGCGTCCGGCCCCTCGGTCACGAGCAGGTGGAACTCCGCGGCGGTGATGATCCGGACGCCGAGCGCCTCGGCCTTGCCGAGCTTGCTGCCGGCGCCGGGGCCGGCGGCGACGTAGTGCGTCTTCCTGGAGACGCTCGAGCCGGCCTTGCCGCCCGCGGCGAGGATCGCCTCCTGCGCGCCCTCGCGGCTGTAGCCCTCGAGCGAGCCGGTCGCGACGACGGTCAGCCCGGCGAGCACGCCGCCCGCGGCGTCGGCCGCGCCGGGGCCGGGGTGGCCGGGCGTGGCGAACTGCACGCCGGCCTTCGCCCAGCGGTCGACGATCTCGGCGTGCCAGTCGACCTCGAACCAGGCGAGCACCGCGTCGCCGATGATGCCGCCGACGCCGTCGACCGCGGCGAGCTCCTCGCGGCTGGCCGCGCGGATCGCGTCGAGCGAGCCGAAGTGGCCGGCCAGGGCGCGCGCGGCGACCGGGCCGACGTGCCGGATGCTGAGCGAGACCAGGAAGCGCCAGAGCGGCGAGGTCTTCGCCTTCTCGATGTTGGCGATCAGCGCGAGGCCGGTCGTCGACGGGACGTACTCCGCGTCGCCGCCGAACACCTCCGCCTCCGGGTCGAACGGGCCGTCGCGCTTCTGCCGCTTGCGCTTGAACGGGCCGACGACCTTCGCCTCGCCCCGGTCGTCGAGCTTCTGCAGCCCGGTCTCGCTGTCGCGGACGACGACCTCGATCGGGAAGACGTCCTCGATCCGCAGCTCGAAGAGGCCGGCCTCGGTGTCGAGCGGCGGCTCCGCGGGCACGAACGGCTGGGTCAGCGCCGCGGCGGTCACCTCGCCGAGCACCTCGATGTCGAGTGCGCCGCGGCTGCCGATGTGCTCGACGCGGCCGCGCACCTGCGCGGGGCAGGAGCGGGCGTTCGGGCAGCGCAGATCGACGTCGCCCTCCTTGGCGGGGGCGAGGGTCGTGCCGCACTCGGGGCACTGCGTCGGCATCACGAACTCGCGCTCGCTGCCGTCGCGCAGCTCGATCACCGGGCCGAGCACCTCGGGGATGACGTCGCCGGCCTTGCGCAGCACGACGGTGTCGCCGATCAGCACGCCCTTGGCCTTCACCACGTCGGCGTTGTGCAGCGTGGCCTGGCGCACCTCGGAGCCGGCGACCTTGACCTTCTCCATCTGCGCGAACGGGGTGGCCCGGCCGGTGCGGCCGACGCTGACGACGATGTCGAGGAGCTTGGTGTGCACCTCCTCGGGCGGGTACTTGTAGGCGATGGCCCAGCGCGGGGCGCGGCTGGTGGCGCCGAGCTCGTCGTGCAGCTCGAGCTCGTCCACCTTGACGACGACGCCGTCGATCTGATGCTCCACAGAGTGACGCTCGCGGCCGTATCGCTCGACGTACTCGAGGACTTGATCAATGGTCGCTGCAACTCGATTATTTTGACTTACTGGCAAGCCCCACGAAGCCAACAGCTCGTATACCTCAGATTGGCTTTCCACTGGAGGGTTCGGCCATGCTCCGATTCCATGAACGTAGAAAGCAAGTGAGTTTACGCGAGCCTGAGCGGCTTCTAGATCTCTACCGTGCTTCTTTCCGAGCTGCTGCCGAAGCCCCCCACTCGCCGCATTCCTTGGATTTGCGAATGTAGGGAACTGCCTGAGAGCACTCTTGCGGACGCGAAGTTCGTCAAAGCTTTCTATTGTTCGGCCTGGAGCAGCGAGCCATGCCTGAGTCCTCTCGTGCACAACTTCAAGGCGTAAGCGCTCTTGAAGACGATTCAACTCTTCGAACTCTGCCACTGGGATGAATACTTCCCCGCGGATCTCGACGACCGGAGGATGACCGTGTCCGCGTAGAAATTTCGGAATCGACTTGATGGACAGAGCGTTCTCAGTAACATCTTCACCGACTATTCCTGTGCCGCGAGTTGCTGCGGTGATTAACTTCCCGTCGACGTATCGAAGCGAAAGCGCGAGGCCATCGATTTTCAACTCTGAAAGCCAACGAATCGGGCGATCGCTGTCACGCAACGTCTTCTCACACCAGTCGCGCAATTCCTCAGAGGAGAAGACATTATCGAGCGACAACATCTGCTCCGCATGGACAACGGGTGCAAGATCGACTGCCGCCACTCCCCCCACCGTGTGCGTCGGAGAATCCGGCTTATCGATCCCTGAGTCCTTTTCGAGGTCCTCCAGTTCCGCAATCAGCCGGTCGTACTCAGCGTCGGATATGTTCGAGAAATCGTCAGCATAGTATGATTCTCGCGCCTCCTTGATCTGAGCACGTAGTTCTTCCGCGCGGTAGAACGCATCAACGGACGCCATCAGAGCACCGCCCCGCTCGCGGAGGCACCGGCGAGGTCGGCCGCGACCGTGCGGTCGATCGTGCACTGGCCGAGCACGCGGGTGCCGAGGTAGACGACGGCCGTCTGGCCGGGGGCGACGCCGTCGAGCGGCGAGTCGGGAGTGATCACGAGCTCCACCTTCCCAGAGACGTCCGACACGACCGCGGTCGCCGGGACCGGGTCGGCGTGCGCGCGGATCTGCACGTCGCAGCGGAACGGCGTCGACGCGTCCTCCGGCGCCGCGCCGGCCCAGGTGAAGCGCGAGCCGGCGATCTCGCCGATGCGCAGCGCCTCCCGCGGACCGACGACGACCTCGTTGGTCTTCGGCCGCACCTCGAGCACGAAGCGCGGTCGTCCGTCCGGCGCGGGAACGCCGAGGTGCAGGCCCCGGCGCTGGCCGACGGTGTAGCCGTGCGCTCCCTCGTGCGCCCCCACCACCGCGCCGTCGCGGTCGACGATCGCGCCGGTCTCGGGGGCGACGCGCTCCGAGAGCCAGCCGCGGGTGTCGCCGTCGGGGATGAAGCAGATGTCGTAGCTGTCCGGCTTGTTCGCGACGCTCAGGCCGCGGCGGGCCGCCTCCGCCCGGACGACCGCCTTCGACGGCGTCGAGCCGAGCGGGAACATCGAGTGCTCGAGCTGCGCGGTGGTGAGCACGCCGAGGACGTAGGACTGGTCCTTCGCCTCGTCGCTCGCGCGGTGCAGCTCGGGGCTGCCGTCGGCCGCGGTCTCGAGGGAGGCGTAGTGGCCGGTGCAGACGGCGTCGAAGCCGAGGTCGAGCGCCTTCTCGAGCAGGGCCGCGAACTTGATCCGCTCGTTGCAGCGCATGCAGGGGTTGGGGGTGCGGCCGGCGGCGTACTCGGCCACGAAGTCGTCGACCACGTCGAGCTTGAACCGCTCGGAGAAGTCCCACACGTAATAGGGGATGCCGAGGACGTTGGCGGCGCGCTGGGCGTCCATCGAGTCCTCGATCGTGCAGCAGCCGCGGCTGCCGGTGCGCAGCGTGCCGGGCATCCTGCTCAGCGCGAGGTGCACGCCGACCACCTCGTGCCCCGCCTCCACCGCGCGGGCCGCGGCCACCGCCGAGTCCACTCCACCGCTCATCGCCGCAAGAACCTTCACCGTCCGAGTCTACGAGCGGGCGGCGGGCGTGCGGTGTGCGCGATTCGCGGCGGTCCGTCCCCGGTCGCGTCCGATCTGCAGGCGGTCGCGCGCGTTCGGCGCAGACCTGCACGGAGGATCGGGCGACTCGCGCCGGACACCTGCAGAACGGACGAGCGCCTGCACAACGGGTGGCACCGCGCGGAGGCGGCGTCAGGCGGGGAGCACGGCGCGGCTGGACAGGCCGGCGCGGGCCGCCCGCGCGTACGCGTCCGGCAGCGCCGCGAGCAGCGCGTCCACGTCGGCGTCCGTCGTGGTCCAGCCCAGCGTCATCCGGAGCACGCCGCGCGCCTCGTCCTCGCTGCGGCCGAGCGCCAGCACCACGTGCGAGGGCTCGGGGATGCCCGCCGTGCAGGCCGAGCCGGTCGACACCGAGACGCCCGCCATGTCCAGGAGGAAGAGGAGCGAGTCGCCCTGCGCACCGGGGAAGGCGACGTGCGCGTTGCTCGCGACCCGCCGACCGGAGTCGACGGCCGGCCCGGTCAGCGTCGCACCGGGGACGGCCGCGAGGATCCCCGCGACGAGCCGGTCGCGCAGAGCCGCCAGTCGCAGCGCCTCCTCGGGCAGCTCAGCGACCGCCTCCGTCACGGCCGCCGCGAACGCCGCCGCCCCGGGGACGTCCTGGGTGCCCGAGCGGACCCCGCGCTGCTGGCCACCGCCGTGCAGGACCGGCACGACCCGGGCGTCGCGCGCCAGGACGAGGGCGCCGGTCGCGATCGGCCCGCCGACCTTGTGACCCGAGACGCTGACCGCGACGAGACCCGCGCCGTCGCGGGAGCCGGAGGCGCGCCGCACCGCCGCGATCTCGAGCGGCACGTGGCCGAGCGCCGCGACCGCGTCGAGGTGCAGCGGCACGCCGGCCCGCGCGCAGACCGCGGCCAGCTCGGCGACCGGCGCGATAGTGCCGATCTCGTTGTTCACCCAGAGCGCGGAGACCAGCGCGGCGGAGCCGGGATCCGCGGCGAGCGCCGCCTCGAGCGTCTCGGGCCGCAGCGTCCCCTCGGCGTCGAGCTCGAGCCACTCGACGCGGGCGCCCTCGTGGGCCGCCAGCCACTCGACCGTGTCGATCGTGGCGTGGTGCTCGCCGCCGGGCACGAGGATGCGCGTGCGCGCCGGGGACTCCGCAACGCGCTGCCAGTAGAGGCCCTTGAGCGCCAGGTTGATCGCCTCGGTGCCGCCCGCGGTGAGGATCACCTCGATCGGCTCGCAGCCGAGGGCGACGGCGATCGCCGAGCGGGCGTCCTCGAGCCGGCGGCGCGCCTCCTGGCCCGAGCCGTGCACCGAGGAGGGGTTGCCGGGCTGCGCGGACGCCTCGGCGAAGGCGGCGAGCGCCGACGCCCGGAGCGGGGTGGTCGCCGCGTGGTCGAGATAGATCATGGCGCCCTCCGTCCCGCGTCCGGGGTGCGGAGCAGGTCTCCGGCCCCTCACTACTGTAGGTCGCATGCAGACACGCGACTCCCTGGCCCGCCTCGGAGTCGTCGTGGACGCGGAGGGCGGTGAGCTGCGGGTCTGGTCGGAGCACGCGACCGCCATCGATCTGCTGCTCTACGACGAGAAGGACCCGAGCTGGGTCACCCGCACCGTCCCGCTGACGCGCGGGGAGGACGACGTCTGGTCGGCCCGGGCCGCGCAGCTGACCGTCGGCCGCCGCTACGCGATCAAGGTGGACGGGCCCTCGGGCGTCCCCGGCCGCTTCGATCCGCGGGTCCCCCTGCTCGAGCCGTACTCCCGCGGGCTGCACCGGGTCGCCGAGAACGAGTGGCGCTCCGTCGTCGTGGACGACTCCTTCGACTGGGGCTCCTCCGAGAAGCCGCGCACGCCGCTGGACCGCACGGTGATCTACGAGGCGCACGTGAAGGGCCTGACCAAGCTGAACCCGGCGCTGCCCGTCGAGCTGCGCGGCAGCTACGCGGGCCTCGCGCACGAGTCCACCGTCTCGTCGCTCCTCGACCTCGGGGTCACCGCCGTCGAGCTCCTCCCCGTGCACGCGTTCGTCTCGGAGCAGCGTCTGCTGCGCCAGGGGCTCACCAACTACTGGGGATACAACACCCTCAACTTCTTCAGCCCGCACGCCGCCTACGCCTCCCCCGCCGCCCAGCGCGGCGGCCCGACCGCGGTGCTGCGCGAGTTCAAGGGCATGGTCAAGCTGCTGCACGAGGCCGGGCTCGAGGTGATCCTCGACGTCGTCTATAACCACACCGCCGAGGAGGGGCCGCAGGGTCCGCGCTCGAGCCTGCGTGGCATCGACGACCGGGCGTACTACCGCCAGACCGGCGAGGGCCACTACATCGACGTGACCGGCTGCGGCAACACGATCGACTTCGGCCGGCCCGTCGCGCAGCGCCTGGTGCTCGACTCGCTCCGCTACTGGTCCGACGAGGTCGGGGTCGACGGCTTCCGGCTCGACCTCGCGGCGACACTGGGGCGCGACGAGATCGCGCACTTCCAGCGCGACCACCCGCTGCTGCGCGCGGCCGTCGAGGATCCGGCGCTCGCCGACGTGAAGATGATCGCCGAGCCCTGGGACGTCGGCATGGGCGGCTGGCAGACCGGCAACTTCCCCGACGGCTGGTCGGAGTGGAACGACCGCTACCGCGACCGCGCGCGCAACTTCTGGCTCTCGGACATCGACTACGCCCGGCGCGCGGGAACGGCGCCGGTGGGCATCGGCGGCTTCGCGACCCGGCTCTCCGGCTCGTCGAACACGTTCTCGCTCGAGCGCGGGCCGCTCGCCTCCGTCAACTTCGTCACGGCGCACGACGGCTTCACGCTCGCCGACCTGGTCTCCTACAACGTCAAGCACAACATCGGCAACGGGGAGTCGAACCGCGACGGCGCCGACACCAACCGCTCCTTCAACCACGGCTTCGAGGGCCCGACCACCGACGACGGCGTCAACCGGGGCCGGCGGAAGGCGATGCGGAACCTGCTCGGGACGCTCCTGCTCTCGGCCGGTGTGCCGATGATCACAGCCGGCGACGAGTTCGGCCGCAGTCAGCGCGGCAACAACAACGCCTACTGCCAGGACTCGGACCTCACCTGGCTGCGCTGGGACGGGCGCAGCGACTGGCAGCTCGAGCTGCGGGAGCACGCACGGACGCTCATCCGCCTGCGCCGCGAGCACCCGGCGCTGCGGCCCTCGCACTACGGGCGCGGCGGTGCGGTGACGCCGGGTGCGACGAGCATGCAGTGGTTCGACGCGCACGGGCGGACGATGTCCGAGCACGACTGGACCTCGGCGGAGAACCGCACGCTGCAGTACCTGGCGGCGTCGACTCCCGAGACGGAGGAGTTCGACCGCGTCCTGCTGATCGTGCACGGCGTCGAGGCGGACACCGCGGTGGTCCTCGCCGAGAGCGAGGGCGTCACCGGGTACACCCGTCTGTGGAGCAGCGAGGAGGCGGTGCCGCTCGAGCACGGCGAGACGTTCGAGCCGGGGCAGGTCGTCCGCGTCGCCGGCACGTCGATGCAGCTCTTCGCCGCGCACGGCCCGCGTCCGGCCGCCGCGAGCTGATGAAGGGCGGACCGGGGACGCCGGCGACGCTCGCGCTGACCGCGGCGGGGATCGCCTTCGTGCCGCGGGAGTACCGGCACGATCCCGGAGCGGCGAGCTACGGCGGCGAGGCGGCCGAGGCGCTCGGGGTGGAGCCGGAGCGGGTGTTCAAGACGCTGCTGGTCGACGTCGACGGCGAGCTGGTCGTCGGCATCGTGCCGGTGACCGGGCAGCTGGGGCTCAAGGAGCTCGCGGCGGCGGTCGGCGGCAAGCGGGCCGCGATGGCCGACCCCGCGCTCGCGCAGCGGCGCACCGGCTACGTGCTCGGCGGCATCTCGCCGATCGGGCAGAAGACGCGGCACCGCACGGTGCTCGACGAGACGGCGGAGCTGTACGACACCGTGCTCGTCTCCGGCGGCCGCCGCGGCTTCGACATCGAGCTCGCGTGGGCGGACCTCGTCGCCGCGACGGGCGCGATCGTCGCGGACATCGCGCGCTGAGGGCGGGCGGGTCTCGATACGCCGCTGCGCGGCTACTCGACCAGCATGCATCTGAACGGAGGCCGCCCCCATGCTGATCGAGCAGCCCTCGCAGAAGGCGGATCGAGACATGCTGATCGAGTAGCCCGCGGAGCGGGCGTATCGAGATCCACCGTCCTCCGATGGGCGGGTCTCGATACGCCGCTCCGCGGCTACTCGACCAGCATGACTCCGAACGGACGCTGCGCGGCTGCTCGACCGGCACGCGGGCGCGTCAGCCGGCCGCCGCGACCAGGCCGAGCTCGGCCGAGCGGGCGAGCAGCGGGTGCCGCGGCACGACGCGGACGGTGTAGCCGAAGGAGCCGCTGCGGTCGAGGACGATCTCGCCGGCGTAGGGCACGCGGCCGACCGCGTCGGCGGGCACGACCGCGCCCGACTCCTCGGCGACCTCGAGCTCGTGCAGGCGGACGTCGACGAGCGAGCCGTCCGCCGCGGTGGTGCCGGAGACGACCTGCACCACGACGTCCTCGGGCGAGAGCTCGCCGAGGCGCACTCCCGCGCGCAGGGCGAGCCGGTCGCCGCGCTGGGGCACCGCGTCGATGCCGCCGGACTCCACGGAGGCGACCGCCACGCCCGGCCAGCCCGCGCGCACCCGCTGCTTCCACGCCGACAGCTCCTTGGCCGGCTCGAAGTGGTCGGCCGCGATCTCGCGCCCGGCCTCGGCGGCGGGCTGGTAGAGCGCCTCCACGTACTGGCGCACCATCCGCTCGGCCGACAGCTCCGGCGAGAGCGTCGCCAGCGTGTGCCGGATCGAGCGCACCCAGCGGCGCGGCACCCCGTCGTGGTCGCGCTCGTAGTAGCGCGGCACGACCTCGCTCTCGAGCAGCTCGTAGAGCGCGTCCGCCTCGAGCGTGTCGCGCGACTCCGGATCGAGGTCGCGGTCGGAGGACGGGATCGCCCAGCCGTTCTCGCCGTCGAAGTACTCGTTCCACCAGCCGTCGAGGATCGACAGGTTCAGCGAGCCGTTCAGCGCCGCCTTCATCCCGGAGGTGCCGCACGCCTCGAGCGGACGCAGCGGGTTGTTCAGCCAGACGTCGGTGCCCGGGTAGAGCAGCTGCGCCATCGCGATGTCGTAGTCGGGCAGGAAGACGATCCGCCGGCGCACGTCCGGCTCCTGCGCGAAGCGGACCAGCTTCTGGATCAGCCGCTTGCCCTCCTCGTCGGCCGGGTGCGACTTGCCGGCGATCACGATCTGGATCGGGTGCTCCGGGTGCGTCAGCAGCGCGCGCAGCCGCTCCGGGTCGTGCAGCATCAGCGTCAGCCGCTTGTAGGTGGGCACGCGCCGGGCGAAGCCGATGGTGAGCACGTCCGGGTCGAGCAGCTCGTCCAGCCAGGCCGGAGTCAGGCCGCCGGGGTTCTGCTCGCGCCAGGAGCGGGCGGCGCGCGCCCGGGCGTCACGCACCAGCTGCTCGCGCATCGAGCGCCGCGCCTGCCAGAGCTCGCCGTCGCTCAGGGCGCCGGACGCCCAGTCGGCGCGGGTGGTGTCGTCGGTGCCGAGCCGGTCGCGGGCGAGACCCCGGAGGATCGGATCGGTCCAGGTCGCCGCGTGCACGCCGTTGGTGACCGAGCCGATCGGCACCTCCGCCGTGTCGAAGCCCGGCCAGAGACCGGAGAACATCGAGCGGCTGACCTCGCCGTGCAGCTTCGAGACGCCGTTGGAGCGCTGCGCCAGGCGGAGCCCCATGAACGCCATGTTGAAGACGTCGCTCGCACCGCCCGTGGTCGACTCGGAGCCCAGCGCCAGCACGTCCTCGATCTGCACGCCCGGCAGCAGCTCGGTCGTGAAGTACCGCTCGATCATCCCGCGGTCGAAGCGGTCGATGCCCGCGGGCACCGGCGTGTGCGTGGTGAAGACGGTGCTCGCGCGGACGACCTGCAGGGCCTGGTCGAAGTCGAGGCCCGAGCCGATCAGGCCGGAGATGCGCTCGAGACCCTGGAAGCCCGCGTGCCCCTCGTTGGTGTGGAACACCTCGGGGAGCGGCGTGCCCGAGACCTCGGCCCACAGCTCGAGGGCGCGCACGCCGCCGATGCCCAGCAGCAGCTCCTGCAGGAGGCGGTGCTCGCCGCCGCCGCCGTAGAGCCGGTCGGTGACCGTCCGCAGGGCGTCCTCGTTCTCGCGGACGTCGGTGTCGAGCAGCAGCAGCGTCACCCGGCCCACCTCGGCCCGCCAGACCCGGGCGTAGAGCGCGCGCCCGTCCGGCAGGGCCAGCACGATCCGCGCCGCGGAGCCGTCCGCCAGCCGCACGATCCGCAGCGGCAGGCCGTCGGGGTCGAGCGAGGGGTAGGACTCGAGCTGCCAGCCGTCGGCGGAGAGGCCCTGGGAGAAGTAGCCCGAGCGGTAGAAGAGGCCGACGCCCGTCAGCGGCACGCCGAGGTCCGAGGACGCCTTGAGATGGTCGCCCGCGAGGATGCCCAGGCCGCCGGAGTACTGCGGGAGCGCCGCGGCGATGCCGAACTCGGGCGAGAAGTAGGCGATCGAGCGCGGCGCCGACTCCGGCAGCGACTGGTACCAGCGCGGCTCAGTGCGGTAGCGCTCGAGGTCGTCGCGGAGGCGCCAGGCGTCGTCGACGAAGCCCTGGTCGCGGGCCAGCTCGGCGAGGCGCTCGGGCGCGATCGCGCCGAGGAGCGCGGTCGGGTCGCCTCCGCTGCGCTGCCACAGCTCGGCGTCCGCCCGCTCGAACAGGCGCCGCGTCGGCTCGTGCCAGGCCCAGCGCAGATTGCCCGCCAGCTCGCCGAGCGCGGACAGCTCGGGCGGCAGGACCGATCGGACGGTGAAGCGGCGGATGGCCTTCACGGCACTCCTCGACTCTCTGCCGGTACGGCGACCGGCTGATCCCGGCGACTGCGGACCCCGGCGAGCACCCCCTGCGGACGGCCGGGGCGGTCGCGCTCGCACACTGTAGCGGAGTGCCCGCGGGCGCCGTCGGCCGTGGCGCCGACCCTTTTGCACAGCGGCGCGCGCGTTCGCAACCGGCGTGCCAAAGGCATCGCCGGTCGCTACTGTCGTGACGTGGCTCAGACACCTTTCGGCAAGGCTTCGCACGGCAAGGACGCACGACGAGCGGCTCGGGGAGGTGCGGCCCGCGAGGAGACTCCGGCCGCGCAGACACCCCCGTCGCCCGAGGCGGCGGCACAGGATGCGCAGGATCGCACCGCACCGGCTCCGGCCGCGCAGGCGCAGGCACCCGTGGCACCGGGGACGGCCGACGCGGCGCCGGCTGCCGAGGCTGCGGCGGAGACCGCGGAGCAGTCCCCTCCGACCGGCTCCGGCTACCGGGTGCGCGCCGAGCGCATCCCGATCATCGATCCGCAGCCGCGGCTCGAGGACGACCGCTGGCCGGCGAAGGCCTTCGTCGGAGAGGTCGTCCCGTTCGCGGCGACGGCGTTCCGCGAGGGGCACGACCTGATCGGCGTCGACCTGCTGCTCACCTCCCCCGCCGGCACCGAGTCGGAGCACCGGATGGCGCTGATCGCCACCGGCACCGACCGCTACGGGCGCCTCGTCCTCCTCGACGACGAGGGCGACTGGACCTACCGCATCCGCGCCTTCGCCGACGACTGGGCGACCTGGCTGCACACCGCCGAGGTCAAGATCCCGGCCGGCCTGGACATCGCCGTCTGCTTCGCGATCGGCGAGGGCCTCCTGCGCACCGCGGCCGGCGACGACGCCCGCTCCGAGGCCGAGCGCTCCCTGCTCTCCGACGCCGCCGCCACCGTGGCGGACGAGTCGCTTACCCCCGAGGCGCGCCTCGCCGCGGCCGAGTACCCCGCCGTGCACGGCGCCTTCACCGCGCGCCCCGTGATGAGCCTCGCGAGCGTCTCCGAGCCGCGCACCGTGCATGTCGAGCGCACCCGCGCGGGCGTCGGCGCCTGGTACGAGTTCTTCCCCCGCTCCGAGGGCGCCGTCCGGAACGAGGACGGCAGCGTCACCTCCGGCTCCTTCCGCACCGCGATCGACCGCCTCCCCGCCGTCGCAGCGATGGGCTTCGACGTGCTCTACCTGCCGCCGATCCACCCGATCGGCCGCAACTTCCGCAAGGGCCCGAACAACACGCTGAACGCCGGCCCGGGCGACCCCGGCTCGCCGTGGGCGATCGGCGCCCCTGAGGGCGGCCACGACGCGATCCACCCCGACCTCGGCACCGTGGAGGACTTCACCGCCTTCCACGACGCCGTCACCGCCGCGGGCCTCGAGCTCGCGCTCGACTTCGCGCTCCAGGCCTCGCCGGATCACCCCTGGGTGACCAGCCACCCGGAGTGGTTCACGACGCTGCCGGACGGCTCGATCGCCTACGCCGAGAACCCGCCGAAGAAGTACCAGGACATCTATCCGATCAACTTCGACAACGACCCCGAGGGCATCCGCCAGGAGGCGCTGCGCGTCCTGCGCTACTGGATCTCGCTCGGCGTGAAGATCTTCCGCGTCGACAACCCGCACACCAAGCCGCTCGACTTCTGGGAGTGGATCATCCACGAGGTCAACGCCGAGAACCCCGAGGTCGTCTTCCTCGCGGAGGCGTTCACCCGCCCGGCGATCATGCGGGCGCTCGGCAAGGTGGGCTTCCAGCAGTCGTACTCGTACTTCACCTGGCGCAACACCAAGGAGGAGCTCGAGGAGTTCTTCACGAGCATCTCGCACGAGACGGCCGACTACATGCGGCCGAACCTCTTCGTGAACACGCCGGACATCCTCACCGAGTACCTCCAGTACGGCGGCCGCTCGGCCTACAAGGTCCGCGCCGCGCTCGCCGCGACGGCCTCACCGCTCTGGGGTGTCTACGCCGGCTACGAGCTGATCGAGAACGTCGCGCGCCCCGGTGCCGAGGAGAACATCGACAACGAGAAGTTCGAGTACAAGACGCGCGACTGGGCCGCGGCCGACGCCGACGGCTCGACGATCGCCCCGTACATCACCCGGCTGAACGAGATCCGCCGGGCGCACCCCGCGCTCGCCCAGCGCCGCAACCTGCAGGTGCACGGCAGCGACGACGACGCGATCCTCGTCTACTCCAAGCACCTGGACCGCGCGTTCACCGGCACCGGCAGCGACGACACCCTCCTGGTCGTGGTCAACACCGATCCGCACTCGGCACGCGAGACCACGGTGCACATCGACCTGCCGTCCCTCGGGCTGGACTGGAGCTCGACCTACGAGGTCGAGGACCTGATCACCGGTGCCGTGTGGACCTGGGGCAGCGACAACTACGTGCGGCTCGACTCCTTCGTCGAGCCCGTGCACATCCTGAGCGTGAAGGCGGACGGACGATGACGGTTCCCGAGGACAAGGGCACGAGCCCGGTCGAGAGCACGGACGAGAGCGAGCGCGGGACGGGGCCTGCGCAGGACGTCGTCCCCGCCGAGGCCGGCAGCCCCGCCGACGCGGCGGGCGTCGAGCCGCGAGTGGAGACGGTCGTGACGACCGGCACGAGCTCGGCCACGACCACGGGCGCGCACGTCGCGGAGCCTGCGGCCGAGGAGTCGTCCGCGGCGCCCGAGCGGCTCACCCCGCCCGAGCCCGTCGCGCCTCCCGAGCGGCTCCTGCCGCCCGAGCCTGCCACGGTGTCCGCGACCCCCGAGCCGCTGACGCCGCCGGAGCCGACCGCTCCGTCCGCGACCCTCGAGCCGCTGACGCCGCCCGAGCCGACCGCCGCGGCCGACGCACCGATCGCCGAGACGAGCGACTCCGACCCCGCCCCGGCGCCGGACTCCGACGTCGACGCGCTCCCCGAGTTCCCCGAGTGGGTCCTCCAGCAGCTGGCGACCGGCAGCAACGCGCTCCCCCACGACGTCCTCGGGCAGCACCCGCTCCCCGGCGGCGGCGCGGTCGTCCGCGTGCGCCGGCCGCTCGCCGACGCCGTCACGGCCGTCCTGGCCGGCGGCGTCCGCGTCGAACTCGAGCACCTGCACGACGGCCTCTGGCAGGGCGTCCACGACGAGGACCCGCAGGCGTACACCGTCGAGGCGCACTACGGCGACGGCTCCTCCTGGACCGCCGAGGACCCGTACCGTTTCACCAAGACCGTCGGCGACTTCGACCTGCACCTGATCGGCGAGGGCCGGCACGAGCGGCTCTGGGAGGCGCTCGGCGCTCGTCACCGCGAGCACGAGGGCGTCTGGGGCACCTCGTTCGCCGTCTGGGCGCCGCACGCCCAGGCCGTCCGCGTCGTCGGCGACTTCAACGACTGGAGCGGCGAGGGCCACGCGCTGCGCAACCTCGGCGTCAACGGCGTCTGGGAGATCTTCGTCCCCGGCGTCGAGCCCGGCGCCTCCTACAAGTTCGACCTGCTCTCGCGCGACGGCCGCTGGGTCCGCAAGGCCGACCCGATGGCCCGCGCCACGGAGGTGCCGCCGGCGACCGCCTCGCGCGTCCCCGTCTCCCACCACCAGTGGAGCGACTCCGGCTGGATGGAGCAACGCGCGAGCGTCGACCCGCACACCCAGCCGATCAGCGTCTACGAGATGCACCTCGGCTCCTGGAAGCCCGGTCTAGGCTACCGCGACCTCGCGGACCCGCTGATCGAGTACGTCACCACGCTGGGCTTCACCCACGTCGAGTTCATGCCGCTCGCCGAGCACCCCTTCGGCGGCTCCTGGGGCTACCAGGTCACCGGCTACTACGCCGCGTCGAGCCGCTTCGGCACCGCCGACGACCTCAAGTACCTGATCGACCGGCTGCACCAGGCCGGCATCGGCGTGCTCGTCGACTGGGTGCCCGGGCACTTCCCGAAGGACGACTTCGCGCTCGCCCGCTTCGACGGCGAGCCCCTCTACGAGCACCCGGACTGGCGTCGCGGCGAGCAGATGGACTGGGGCACCTACGTCTTCGACTTCGGGCACACCCAGGTCCGCAACTTCCTCGTAGCCAACGCGCTGTTCTGGCTCGAGGAGTTCCACGTCGACGGCCTCCGGGTCGACGCCGTGGCGTCGATGCTCTACCTCGACTACTCCCGCAAGGAGGGCGAGTGGCTGCCGAACGAGTACGGCGGCCGGGAGAACCTCGAGGCGATCAGCTTCCTGCAGGAGGTGAACGCCACCGCCTACAAGCTCTACCCCGGCATCATGATGATCGCCGAGGAGTCCACCAGCTGGCCCGGCGTCACCCAGCCCACCGTCTCCGGCGGGCTCGGCTTCGGGCTCAAGTGGAACATGGGCTGGATGAACGACTCGCTGCGCTACATGGCGAACGACCCGCTGTGGCGTCAGTACCACCTGGGCGAGATCACCTTCTCCTTCGTCTACGCCTTCAGCGAGCAGTTCGTGCTGCCGATCAGCCACGACGAGGTCGTGCACGGCAAGGGCTCGCTGATCCAGAAGATGCCCGGCGACCACTGGCAGCAGCTGGCGAACGTGCGGGCCTACCTGGCGTTCATGTGGGCGCACCCGGGCAAGCAGCTGCTCTTCATGGGCCAGGAGTTCGGGCAGTACTCCGAGTGGTCCGAGGAGCGCGGGCTGGACTGGTGGATCCTCGACCAGCCCAGTCACCGCGGGCTGTGGAGCCTCGTCGGCGAGCTGAACCGCCTCTACCGCGAGGTCCCGTCGCTGAACGAGCTCGACAACGACCAGGCCGGCTTCGAGTGGATCGACGGCGGTGCCGCGGCGCCGAACGTGATCTCCTTCCTCCGCAAGGACAAGGCCGGCCGCGCGGTCGCGGTCATCGTGAACTTCTCCGGCTCGCCGGTGCACGGCTACCGCGTCGGCCTCCCCGAGGCCGGCCGCTGGGAGGAGCTGCTCAACACGGACGCCGAGATCTACGGCGGCTCCGGAGTCGGCAACTTCGGCGCGGTCGAGGCCCGCGACGAGCCCTGGGCGGGCCGCCCCGCCTCGGCCGAGCTGATCCTCCCACCGCTCGGAGCGCTCTTCCTGCGCCACCTGGGCTGACCGGCACCACCCCACCCGGAGGCGGGCGGAGCGGACGCACACGCGTCCCTCCGCCCGCCTTCGTCGTCGTGCCGGTCGGGCGACCCGCTCATCGGACCGAGCCATGCTGATCGAGCAGCCCGTGCAGCGGGTCACCGCATGCTGATCGATCTGCATGCGCAGCGGGCCACCTCATGCTGATAGAGCAGCCCGCGGAGCCGGCCGCCGCATGCTGATCGAGTAGCCCGCGCAGCGGGCGTATCGAGATCCACCGGCGTCAGAAGCCGAGTCTGCAGACCGCCCTGCAGAGGACGTGGGGTCTCGATACGCCCCTGCGGGGCTACTCGACCAGCATGCACGGATCCGACGTCGGGAGATCGAACTCTCGCCGAGACCGACAGCTGTTGCGTACGGGACCAGGCGCGGGATAGCGTCGAACGAGAGATCGTTCTCCCGCCCGCTGGCGGGGCGCCACGCGACTCCCCGATGAAGAGGACTCCCCCGTGAGAAGAAGAATCCTGACCGCGGCCGCCGCAGTCGCCACCGTCGCCCTCGCCCTGACCGGCTGCTCCTCGGGCGGTGGCGGCGGCGCGTCCGACGACCCGAACGCCGAGGTCCAGTTCTGGTCCTTCACCGGCATCCAGGCGAAGGACAACGTCAGCGAATACCTGGCCAAGAAGCCCGACGCGAAGGTCAAGCTGACCGAGGTCGGCTCCTCGCAGGAGACCGCCACCGCCCTGACCGCCGCGCTCGCCGGCGGCAAGGTGCCGGACCTTGTCATGATCCAGGGCGACGACCTGCCCCGCTTCGTCGAGAACAGCGCCAACTTCCTCGATCTGCGCACCCTCGGCGGCGACGACCTCGACGCCTCCTACCTGAAGTGGGCCGCCGACGCCGGCACCGCGCAGGACGGCTCGGTCGTCGGCATCCCGACCGACGTCGGCGGGCTGAGCTTCGCCTACCGCGCCGACCTCTTCGAGCAGGCCGGCCTGCCGACCGACCCCGCCGAGGTCGCCGCGCTCTGGAGCGACTGGGACGGCTTCCTCGCGACCGGCGAGAAGTACACCGCCGCGACCGGCAAGCCGTTCGTCGACAACGTGGAGACCAGCGTCTTCTACTCGACCATCAACCAGGTGACCGAGAAGTACTACTCCCCCGACGGCGAGCTGGTCTACGACACCAACCCGCAGGTCGAGGACGCCTTCGACACCGCCGTGCAGGCGCACGACGCGGGCATCAGCGCCGGCATCGCCGCGTTCTCCTCGGGCTGGGGCCCCGGGCGCGCGAACGGCGCGTTCGCGGTGACCGTCGCTCCCTCCTGGATTCTGCAGGGCATCAAGACCGACGCCCCCGACACCGCCGGGAACTGGCGCGTCACGAGCGTCCCCGGCGTCGGCGGCAACTGGGGCGGCAGCGTCATCGCCATCCCGGCCCGCGCCGAGCACCCCGAGGCTGCCTGGCAGTACATCGAGACGATGATGTCCGCCGAGGGCCAGGAGGACCACTTCGCCACCTCGGGCACCTTCCCGGCGGCGACCGATGCGCTCGAGAGCGAGAGCGTGCGCGCCTACACGGACCCGTTCTTCGGCGACTCGAAGATCGGCGACGTCATCGCCACCTCCGTCGAGCAGTTCCCGTCCTTCGTCAACGGCCCCGACACCGGCGTGATCGGCGCGGCGCTCTCCGGTGCCCTGGTCGAGCTGGAGTCCGGCAACGTGAGCTCCGCGGACGCCTTCTCCTCCGGCCTCGACAGCGCGCGTCAGGCCGTCGGCGGCTGACGCTCCCCCGCTGCACGACGACGCCCCCGAGCCCTCCGGCCCGGGGGCGTCCTCGTTGAGCGGTGCGAGACGTCCGGTCAGACCTCGTCCCGGCGGACCACCGCGGTCCGCCAGGTGTCGATGAGCACGACCGACCCGAGCATCACGAGCGCGAGCGCCACCGAGGCGAGGGTGTCAGTGAGCCAGTGGTAGCCGAGGTAGAGCCGGGCGACGACCTGGCCGGCGATCATCCCGAGCGAGAGCGCGAAGCCGCCGATCGCCCACACCGGCGAGGAGCGGCGCGAGGCGAGCAGGAAGGTCGTGATCAGGAAGAAGTCGCAGACGCCGGTCACGTGGCCGGACGGGAAGGAGAACGTTCCGTCGGCCCCGAGCAGCATGTACTCCACGGGCGGCCGCATCCGCTGCACCAGGTGCGCGGCGAGCTGGACGCTGAGCATCCCCGTGATCATTCCGCCCGCGAGCAGGAGCGGCCGCCAGAGGTGCCGCGCGAGCGCGATCCACAGCACGAGTACGCCGAGGATGATGATCGGCAGGAACACCGGGCCGAAGACCGTGGCCAGCGTGTCCATCACCACCGTCCCCTCCGCGAAGCGCTTCGCGCGGAACCACTCCGAGACCGCGGGGTCGAGCGCCGCCAGGCCGGTGCCCGTCGCGACCTGGACGATCAGCGCGGCGAAGAGCACGAGCCCGACCGCCACCGAACCGCCTCCCGCGCGCATCAGGCGGCGGCGGGCGGGCTCCGTCATCTCCCGCTGCTCGACGAGGAAGCGCTGGTGGAATCGGGCGCTCGGAGAGAGGGCGGCGGTGCTCATCCGCTCACCCTAGGGGTCGGTGGCGAGCGCCCGGACCGCACTCCGCTGTCGGTGCTCGGCTGCCGATCCCCTGCCCGTGCGTCGTCCAGCTGGTCGCGCGCATTGTCAAGAGCGGATAACCGCCGCCCGGATCGGGGACCATCGGGGGATGGCGACCAGCGGAGCACCCCTCGAGGGCCGGCACGTCCGATTCATCCGCTACACCCGCACCCGCGACGGCTGGACCAGTGAGACGGTCCACGGGCGCCTCGAGGGGCACACTCCGGCGATCTGGCAGCTGCGGGTCGTCGACGAGCTGCGCGAGCTGCCCCGGGACGAGTGGGCGCTCTACCGCCCCTGACCCGGGCGCCCGGTCAGCGGCCGAGGGTGCTGCTCGGGTACTCGCCGAAGCGCGAGGCGTAGGCGGCGGAGAAGCGGCCGAGGTGCGAGAATCCCCAGCTGCGCGCCGTGCCGGCCACGCTCGCGCGCGCCGGGTCGCCCAGCCGCAGATCCGTGTGCACCCGGTCGAGGCGCACGTCGCGGACGTACTGCAGCGGTGTCGTGCCGAGCAGGCGCTGAAACGCGACCTGCAGCCCGCGGACGCTGAGGTGCGCGGCGGCGGCGATCTCGATCGGTCCGATCGGGAGATGGGCGTTCTCGTGCACGAACTCGACGGCGGAGCGCATCCCGGCGTTGCTCGGGGCGAGCAGGACCTCCGGGAGCGCCGCGCCCTCGGGCGGGTACAGCTCCAGGAACGCGGCCGCCGCCCGGCGGGTCAGCCGGTCCCAGAGCAGCGGCGTCACCCGGCCGGTGCGGACGGCCGTGGAGATCTCGCCGATCACCGCGTGCCACTGCGCCACGGCCTCCACGCCGTGGCGGTGCAGATGGTCGAAGCGGAGCGCGCCCGTGCGGCGGTAGCCGTGCTCGCGGGCACTGCGGTCGACGTGCTCGCGGCTCAGGTGCACGAGCTTCTGGTCGTAGTCGGCGTAGGAGAAGACGAACGGTCGGTGGGCCGGATTCAGGAGCGGCACGCCGCGCGTCACCGGCATCACGTCCCGATGGACGTCGACGATCGCCCTGCCCTCGACCAGCCACTGCACGACGTAGTCGCCGCCGGCCGGATCCTCCCCGGTGGTCGCGCCGCGCATCTGGGACGTGCGCAGCGTCATCACCGGGTCGCCCAGCGCCGCGTAGCGGAACGAGAACGGCTGCTCGGTGGCCGCCACCGACCACCCCGTCCCCGAGTAGAAGCCACCGAGGACCTCGGAGGCGCGCTCGAGGTCGGTGCCGACCGCCTCGATGCGGATGCTCCCCCGATCCTCCCGTGCGCGATCGGGCGCCCGATCAGTCGCCATGCCGCGCTCTCGTCCGCTCCGGCCCACTGGGCAGGTCGAGCACGGTCGCGAGCTGCTGCAGGGTCGAGAGGACGGACTCGACCACGGTGTCGTCAAGCTGCGCGACGAGCGCCGACGCCTCCCGGTCGGCAGCGCCGAACGCCTCGTCGATCGCCTCGCGGCCGCGCGGAGTGAGGGCGAGCCAGCGCCGCCGGCCGTCGGACTCGTCGTCGACGCGCTGCAGGTAGCCGGCCGCGACCAGCCGCTTGGCGGCCATCGACGCCGCGGCGCGCGTGACGTCGAGCCAGTCGGCGAGCTCACCGAGGGCCACCGGGGAGCGGCCGACCCGCGCCACGTACTGCAGGGCCGCGATGTCGGTCGCGCCGAGGCCGAGTCGCACCCGCCCCCGCGCGGTCAGCCGCCGCTGGGCGTCCTGCGCGTGCACGACCGCCTCGACGAGGCGCGCGGCCCGATCTCCGCTCGGCTCGAACTGCAGGTGCTCCGCCACTGCTCCCCCTTCCTTCCGCGCCGATTCGCGGCGTCCGCCGTCGGGGGCACCTCGCCGGGCGAGGAGTGCGCTGAGCGGACAACCGCACCGGAGGGGGATACCGACAAAAAAGTTACCTTGTCTGCGGCGGCCCGGCAATCCGATCCGCCCCGGACCCCGGCAGAGAGGACGACCAGCATGGGCTCCTCAGACGATCGACCCGAGCCGAGGTCGATCGATCCGCTGGATCGGGTTCTCGCGGGACCTCGAGTCGGTCTCCAGCGTCGGATGCCACCTCCTCGTGCGGCGTGGACCGGCCCGGACGCGCCCGGCTCGAGGTGGGACCGGGAGTCCTCGTCCGTGCTGCTCCCCCAGCGGCGAGCCCTCCGTCCTCATGTCATCACTTCGGTGACACTGACGGGGATGCTGTCACCGTCTCGCACCCCCCTCGGCCGTGGTCGCGCCGGTGGTGCTCTCCGTGTCTGAGGACTCCGTCGACGGCGTGTTCGTCTCCTGGGTGGGGTCCCTGCCCGACGTCACGGATGAGGAGGCGGCGGTCCTCCAGGCCGTCGGCTTCCTGAGCGCGAGCCTGCGGATCTCCGCCGACGTCGCCTTCGTCACGCTGCGCGCCGAGGCGGCGTCGAGCGGTCTCGACCTGCCGATCGTGGCCCGCGAGGTGCTCGGCCACCAGCGCAGCATCACCGCCCCCCGCTCCGAGGACTGCCCCTGCAACTGAGCGCGACGCACCCGCCCGACCGCTTGGAACGCGCGTCCCCTTCCTGCTGATCGAGTAGCCCGCACAGCGGGCGTACCGAGATCCACCAGCATCAGCAGGACGAGTCTGCAGATCCGCCGTGCTGATGACGGCGGGTCTCGATACGCCCCTGCGGGGCTACTCGACCACCATGTGGCGCGCGTACTGAGGACGAGGTGCGGAGCACGAGCGCCGAGGACAGCGACTACTGAGCCGCCCGTCCCCCGAACCAGCCGAGTCCATGAAGGCGATGAGCGAGAAACACGTGCCAGCGTTTCTCGCGAGCCGGACGGGACACGCTCTGCGGAGCACGACCACACGACCCGCCGACTGCGGCGGGAGGAGCGCTCGCGCTCGTCCCGCGAACAAGCGCCGCACGCGTGCCAGCGTTTCTCGCGAGCCGGACGCAGGACGCTCTGCGGAGCGCGAGCACACGATCTGCCGACTGCGGCGGGAGGAGCGCTCGCGCTCCTCCCGCAATTCACTTCAGTACAGGAGCCCCGTGAGCCGCGCCCGTGCCTTGTTCACGCGCGGGTCCGTCGTGCCGACGATCTCGAACAGCTCGAGCAGGCGGGCGCGGACGCTCGCCTTGCCGTCGGCGTCGAGGCGCGGGTACATCGCGAGGAGGCGGTCGAAGGCGTCCTCCACGTGGCCGCCGGAGACGTCGAGGTCGGCGACGGCGAGCTGCGCGTCGAGGTTCGCGGGCTCGGCGGCCGCGGTCGATCGGATGTCGTCGAGGGTGCGGCCCTGGAGCCGCTGCAGCAGCTTCACCTGGGCGAGTCCGGCGACGGCGAGGTCGTCGCGCGGGTTCTGCGCGATCGCGGTCTCGTACTCGGCGATCGCGGCGGAGTAGTCGCCGCGGTCGATCGCGTCGTACGCCTCCTGGTGGTGCGGGGGCAGCGGCGCGGCCTCGGGCTCGGCGCCCGGCTCGGCGGCGGCGGCCGGGTCGACCGGGACGGTGCCGGTGACGCCCTGCTGCGCGGCGAGCTGGAGGACCTGCTCGAGCAGGTCGCGGAGCTGCTCCTCGGTGATGAGGCCGTTGAACATCGGCACCGGGCGGCCGGCGATCACCGCGGCGATCGTCGGGACCGACTGCACCTGGAACGCCTGCGCGAGCTGCGGGCTCGACTCGACGTCGACGCCGACCAGCACGAGGGCACCGGCGTAGGAGATCACGACCTTCTCGAGCAGCGCGGTCATGCTCAGGCTCTGGTCGGACCAGGAGCCGCGCAGGTCGATGATCACGGGGACCCGCGAGGACAGCTGGACGACCTGGTCGAACTCGGCGTCACCGGCCGAGAGCAGCAGCGGGTTCGCGACGGGGGCGCCCTGGGGCGCCTCACCGCCGCCCGCGGGTGCGGAGGGCGCGGCCGCGGCCGGCGGGGTGCGCCGGTTCACGAGGGTGGACAGGTCGACGGCACCGCGGAGGTTGCCGGGCAGCGGGGGCAGGGGGGTGCTCACGGCAGCTGCACCACCGAGACGAGTCCTTGGCTCCATCCGAGCATGACGATCTTCTCCTCCGATCCGACGGGCGGTACGTAGAACAGCAACTGATAACCGTAGGTGGTCGCGATGCCCGTGGTCGACTTGTCGATGCCGAGCAGGGTCTGCGAGGCACCGGACGTCGACACGGTCGAGCCCTCGGCGGTCGGGCGGACCGTCGCGGTCTCGGCGATGCTCGCGGCGACGAGCGCGCCGGAGTCGTTGGTGGCGAGGGCGATGGTGTCCGAGGTGCCCGCCGCGTTGGTGAACTCGATCGAGGCGGTGTCCGGCAGCGCCTCGCGATCGGCGTTCTTCTTGTCGACGCCGACCTGGCCGCGCAGGGTGTCGCCGTCGGCCGAGAAGGTGCCGGCGTACTGGCTGGAGTCGCCGTTCGCGAGGATGTCCGCGTAGGCCGCGCCGACGTTCTCCGGAGCGAGCTTCATCAGCTTCGAGTCGGGGGCGACGATCGAGGTGCCGACGGTGACCGGCGCGACGTCGGGGATCCGCGCGTTGGCCTCGAGCGAGATCGCGTAGTCCACCTTGTAGTCGACGCGGGGGCTCGCCTGGCTCATCATCAGGGCGATCGGCGCCTGCGTGGCGTCGGCGGTGTTCTGCACGACCGCCGTGACGAGCCTCGGCCAGCTGTCGGTGTCCTGCGGGAGGACGAGGCTCACCGGCGACGCCGGGATCGCCTGCGGCGCATCGATCGTGCCGCCCTTCGCCAGGACCTCGTAGTTCGTGGTGCGCTCGGTGAGCGCCTCGCCCTGGAAGCGCTCCGCGAGGATGCTCGCGTCGCGAGCGGCGTCTGCGGCGGCCGCGACCTCGGAGACCGAGGCGACGATCGCCTCCGCCTGCTGGGTGGTGACGACCGGGGTCGGCTCCTCGGCGACGGGCTCGGCGCCGGGGGTCGCGGTGGCGGACGCCGTCGGCGTCCCGGAGGCGCTCGCGGCCAGGTCGGGCCAGTAGTCGGAGCTGCAGCCGGCGAGCAGCACGGTCGCCCCCAGCGCGATCGGGAGCACCAGCAGTCGGCGGCGCCGCGAGGGCTGTCCCGCCGCGATCGAGGACTGGATGCCGGCACGGGCGCGCGGCAGGCGGGCGCCGCGCGGCACCTTGCCCTGCGGGCCCTTGCGGCGCGGGCCGTGCTGGCGGCGCAGGTGCAGGAACGCCCAGATGTAGAGGACGAGGCCGATCAGCAGGAACACGGCGCCTCCCAGCAGCAGCGGACCGGCCAGCGGCGTCGCGGTGTCGACCGGCCAGCTCACCCGGATGTCGCTCGCGGCCGGGGCGGTCCCGTCGGTGGCGACGATCAGCGAGACGTCCTCCGGCAGGTCGAGCGCGACGGTGATGCTGCCGGTGCCCTCGAACTGCTCGAGCCAGAGGTCGGAGTCGCGGGGATCGACGACGGCGGCGTTCGCGTCCGCCACGTCGGAGGCCAGCGTCAGCGCCGTCCCGGTCTCCTGCTCGGCGGACAGGCTGTCCGCGCCGTCCTCGCTGCTCGCGTAGTCGATGCGGTCGTAGTCGGAGCCGCCGACCCAGCCCAGCACGTCGGTCGTCGGCGCGTACGCCATCACGAGGTCGCCCTCGCCCTCGACCGTGATCGTCTGCCGGCCGGGATTGGCGCCGAGCGTGCTGCCGTCGATGACGGCGTAGGGGGCGCCGGACTCGAGCGCGGTCTGCGCGGTGAGCGACTCCGGTGGAGCCCACACCGTCCGCTGGCCGATGCCGAGCGCGATGAGCGCCGCGGCGATGACGGTGGCGATGATGGCGAAGACGAACCGCACGAAAGAACTCCTCCTGCGTTGCCGGATCGGGGGGTGGCGGCCCGGGACGGCTCCGGTGACGGCCGGACCGGGGCGCGACGGCAACAGACAAAGACAGTCCAGGTTAGCGGATGGGCTGAGCCGAACCCAGGGATCGGCCGAGAGCCCCGATCCAGGGGCGCGCGGTGCGGGTGTCGGCCCGGGCCCGGAGGCACCCGCTGACTAAACTCCCTGGAGTGCCGCGACCCCACCGCGGCCGTGTTCCGGAGGAGACGACGTGGCAAGCGACGAGGCCGAATTCACCCAGGTGTTCCGGGGCTACGACCGGGACGAGGTCGACAAGGCCATCCAGGGTCTGCGCCGCGAGCTCATCCACGCCAACACCCAGGCCGCCGAGAGCGGTCGCGAGGCCAAGCGCCTCTCCTCCCGCATCGACGGGCTCGAGAAGGAGCTGCAGCAGGTCGGTGCGCCCACCTACGCGGGACTCGGCGCGAAGCTCGAGCACACCCTCCGGGTGGCCGAGGAGCAGTCGGAGCGCATCATCGCGCAGGCGGAGAACGACGCCTCGGCGCTGCGCCGCTCCACCCGCGACGACCGCGACGGCCTGCTGAAGGACGCGCGCGACGAGGCCGAGCGCCTCGTGACGGAGGCACGCCGTCGCGCCGACCGCACCCGCGAGGAGTCCGAGGCGCAGGCCGCCGCGACGCTCGGCAAGGCCGCCGACGACCGCGACGTGATGACCCAGGACGCCGTCCGCGAGGCCGCCGCCATCCGCGGCACCGTCGCCACCGAGGCCGCCGAGACCCGTGCGACCGCCAAGCGCGAGGCAGCGGCGATCCGCTCCGAGGCCGGCCGCGAGGCCGCCGAGATGCGCGCCGTCGCCGCTCGCGAGGTCGAGGTGGCCCGCGCCGAGGCCGCCCGCCTGGCGCAGAGCAACGAGCTGCTGCGCGCCGAGGTCGCCTCCGAGGTCGACCGCCTGCGCGCCACCGTCACCGCCGAGGTCGCCGAGGCCCGCGCCGCGATCGAGGCCGAGGTCCTGGCCGCCCGCGCCGACCTCGAGGCCGAGGTGCTGTCCGGCCGCGCCGACCTCGCCGCGGAGCTGGCCACCGGTCGCGCGGAGGGCGCCCGCGAGCTCGCCGATCTGAGCACCCAGCTCGCCCGCGACCGGGCCGAGGCCGTCGCGCTCCTGGACGCCGAGCTCGCCGCGCTCCGCTCCGCCGCCTCCGACGAGGCCGCCGCGCTCTCGCGCGAGGTCGAGCAGGCCCGGATCGATCTCGTCGTGGAGCTCGCCGCCCGCCGTGAGGAGGCGGACCGCGACTACCTGCTCCGGCACCAGGAGGCGGTCGCCCAGACGCAGCGCTACCTCGACGAGTCGAACCTGCAGCTCGCCGACGCCATCCGCCGCGCGAACGACAAGCGCCTGGAGGCCGACGCGCTCCGCAGCGACGCCCTCGACGACGTCACGCGCCTGCGCCGCGAGGCGCAGGACGAGTCGGACGCGCTGCTCGACTCCGCGCGCGATCGCGCCCGCGAGATGATCGCCGACGCCGAGCGCCGCACCAGAGAGCTGCAGAACACGGCCGAGTCCCGTCTCGACGAGATCCGCACCGAGCGCGACGCGATCGCCGGCTACGTCACCGGCCTCCGCGGCCTGATCGGGCACATCGACGGCCTGTCGGACGACGACGACGACTCGAAGGACGACGACGGCGACTCGAAGGACGACGGCGGCTCGAAGAACCGCTGACCGGCGCGGGCGGGCTCAGCCGAGCTCGCCCGCCCACTCCGTCGGCAGCGGCGACGACTCCGGCGCCACCACCCGCACGATCTCGTCGAGCACGCGGCGCGTCTGCGCCTCGCCGACCCAGAGGTGCTTGCCGCCTTCGACGGCGACCAGCTCGAGCTGCGGGACCGAGGCGAACCGCTCGGCGGCCGCCTCCGGCCGCAGGTAGTCGTCGAACTCGGGGATCAGCGCGACCAGCGGGCGGCCGTCCTCGCCCCAGGCCGCGACCTCCTCGGCCGTCGCCCGGTGCAGCGGCGGTGAGAGCAGGATCGCGCCCTCGACCGGGTGCTCCCTCCCCCACTTCAGCGCCAGCTCGGTGCCGAAGGACCAGCCGACCAGCCAGGGGTGCGGCAGCCCGCGCTCGGCGATCAGCGCCATCGCCGAGGCGACGTCGGCCCGCTCGGCGGTGCCGCCGTCGAAGACGCCCTCGCTCGTCCCGCGCGGCGAGCTCGTGCCGCGGGTGTTGAAGCGGAGCACTGCCACCCCGGCCAGGGCGGGCAGCCGCGCGGCGGCCTTCCGCAGGATGTGCGAGTCCATGAAGCCGCCGTGCGTCGGCAGCGGGTGCAGGGTGACCAGCGTGGCCACCGGCTCGCCCTCGAGCGGCAGGGCCAGCTCGCCGACCAGGGTCAGCCCGTCGGCGGTGTGCAGCTCCACGTCCTCGCGGCGGGCGGGGAGGACGACGCCTCCGCGGATCTCGTGCGTCATCGTGCTCCTTCGATCCGCCAGCAGTGGGTGTGCCAGTGGCGACGGCCGGCGAGGTCCGCGGCGTCGCCGAGTGCTCCGTCGCCGCGCCAGACGACGACGTGGGCGAGGCCGATGTCGATGGTCTGGCCGCAGCCCGGGCAGAGGTAGTTCTTGACCGCGCGCGACGACGAGACGGGCTGGACGTTCCACTCCCGGCCGCGGCGCGTCTCGGTGCGGCGCCAGCCGGCGAGCATCTGCGAGAGGTCGCGCTGCTCGTCGTCGTCCTCGCGCCCGCGTCCGCGGGGTCGATTGCTGCGCGGCATTGCTCCAGTCTAGGAGCCGCCGCGCGAGCACTCGCTCGCAGCCGTCCCGCCCGGGCCGGTCAGTGCGAGGAGTCGTCCATCTCGAGCCGCGTCTCCTCGGCGTCGAGCATCAGCTGCGCCCGGCGCAGGATCCGCGAGGAGTAGACCCCGCGACCGCGCGCCTCCAGCAGCGCCTCGCGCTCGGCGCTGAGCACCGCCCGCCGCAGGTGCAGGTACTGCCCCTGCGGGCCCAGCGGCCCGTCGGCCTCGCGCTCCACCTGCTCCCACGCGACCTGCGAGCGGGTCAGCGTGTCGCGGCGGACCCGCTCCAGCACTCGCTCGCCGACACTGCCGGCCGGCAGGTCCTCGACCGCCTCCGGCAGCGCCTGGATGCCGGTCGAGGCGACCTCGTCGAGCAGCGTGGCCAGCTCGCGGCGGTCGGCGTCGCCGTCGCTCCCCTGGATGCCCGTGACCCGGATGAGCGCCGGCAGCGTCGCCCCCTGCAGCAGGAGGGTGACCACGGCCACGGTGAAGGCGATCAGGATCAGCTGCGAGCGGTACGGCGTCTCCTGCGGCAGGGACTGCGCGGCCGCGAGCGTGACCACGCCGCGCATCCCGGACCAGGAGAGGATGACGCCGCCGCGCCAGCCGAACGCCTCGCTCGTCGTCGCCGCGAGGTCCGTCTCCCGCCGCTGGTACAGCCGCTCCGCTCGCTGCTGGCGGCGGACGAACCGCTCGTCGCTGCTGGCGCTGTTGCGCAGGCGCATCACCCCGACCGCGAGCCGGCGGTTGATCCGCTCCGCCCGCCGGCCCGAGCCGCGCAGCCAGAGCAGCAGCGGCCAGACGAAGAGGGTGCGCAGCACGATCAGGATCACGACCGTCGCGAGCCCGAGGAGGACCGCGGTGTCGACGCCGACGCCGCCCGGCTCGATGTCGCCGACGATCGCCTTGATCTCGGCGCCCATCAGGAGGAACACGCCGTTCTCGAGCAGGAACTGCGCCGTCCGCCAGTTCACCCGCTCGCTGATCCGCGACTGCGGGCTGAGGAACCGCGCGCTGTTGTGCCCGGTGTAGATGCCCGTGACGACGACCGCGAGGACACCCGAGGCACCGAGCTCCTCCGCCGGGATGTAGGCGAGGAAGGGCACCGCGAACGAGACCGCGGTGTCCAGCACCGGGTCGCGCAGCTTCGAGCGCACGAAGACGGTCAGCACGCCCATCACCAGCCCGAGGACGACGGCCATCACGACCGAGTAGACGAAGAGCACGCCGACCTCGCCGATGTCGATGGCGTCGCTCGAGACGGAGGCGCCCACCACGGCGGTCGCGGCCGTGGCGGCGCGCAGCAGCACGAGCGCCGACGCGTCGTTGACGAGGCTCTCGCCCTCGAGCACGGTCACCAGCCGCGGCGGCAGGCCGAGCTTCTTGCCGATCGAGGTGGCCGCGACCGCATCGGTGGGACTGACCACCGCGCCGAGTGCGATGGCGGCCGGGAGGCTGAGGTCCGGCAGCAGCATGTAGAGGAAGAAGCCGACGACGAGCGCCGTGACGACGACGAGCAGCACCGACAGCCCGAAGATCGAGCGCAGATTCCGCCGGAAGTCGGCGAGCGGCACCTGGATCGCCGCGGAGTACAGCAGCGGTGGCAGCACCCCGGCGAGGATCAGCTCCGGCTCGACCTCGATCTCGGGGACCCCGGGGAGGTAGGACGCGCCGATGCCGATGACGACGAGCAGCAGTGGTGCCGCGACCCCGAGCCTGCTCGAGAAGCGCGCGACGGTGACGACGGTGATGATCCCGACGACCCCGAGCAGCGCGTAGTCCACGCTCTCAGGCTATCGGGCGGGCTGACCGCCCCGGGGACGGGCGACGGCGGGGATCAGTACCAGCCGACGCTCTCTGAGTGCGCCCAAGCGCCGCACGGCGAGCCGTAGCGACCGGAGATGTAGCCGAGGCCCCAGGTGATCTGGGTGTTGGCGTTGGTCTGCCAGTCGCCCCCGACGGTCGCCATCTTGCTGCCGGGGAGCGCCTGCGGGATGCCGTAGGCACCGCTGGACTTGTTCTCGGCGTAGACGTTCCAGCCGGACTCGCGGTTCCACAGCAGCACGAGGCAGTCGTACTCGCTGTCGGCCCAGCCGCGCTGCACGATCTGGTCGTAGGCGAGGGCCTTCGCCGAGCCGGGGTCCGGGGCGGCGGAGCGGGCGACGGGCGCCGCGGCGGCCGACTCCTCCTCGTCGTCGTCCTCGACGACGGCCTGCTTCGACTTCGTCGGAGTGGGGGTCGGCGTCGGAGTCGGCGTGGGGGTCGGCTTGGCCTGCGCGTCGAAGGTGTCGCGCTGGACGGTGCGCTCGACCGCCGCCTCGGCGACGACGAGGCGCTGGGCCGGGTCGCCGTTGAAGCGCTCCGGGGCCTGATAGAAGGGCGACGCGACGGCGCCGCTGGACGGGTCGACCGCGCTGACGGCGACGAAGCCGATGGAGGCGGCGAAGGCGAGGAACGCCAGCGGGAGACGGGTCCGGGACCGACGGGCCGCCGGGCGCTTCGAGGTCTCGACCGAGGATCGGGAGACGGGTGGCTGCGCGACGGACGTTCTCTGATGCATACCCACGATCACGAAAGCATAACGGAGGACCTCTCGATCCGCCAGTGCGGGGCCGACCGCTCAGCGCACCGCCAGCATCACGTCGACCACGGCGTCGAGCACGAGGTCCACCTGCGGCTCGGAGTAGCCGCCGCGCTGCGGGGCGAACGACACCGTCCGCACGTCGTCGACGGTCAGCACGGAGCCGTCCCGGAAGTAGCCGGAGACGCGGTCGGAGAAGGCGTCGACCTGGCGGATGTTGTAGCCGGTGGTCAGCACGCCGGCGCGGGTGAAGCGCTCACGCGCGGGCCGCGCCAGGCGGTTCACGATCTCCTGCGCGGTCTCCCGCGCGTTCCGGAGCCAGGCCTCCTCGCCCTGCGACGCGATCGCGTACTGGCGCTCGCGCACCGCGAAGGCGTCCTCGAGGCGCTCCAGCGCGGCGTCGACGTGCGGCGCCGAGTAGCCGCCCTTCTTCAGCGAGAAGGCGGTGTGCCGCAGATCCACCGCGCGCAGGTCGGCCGGACCACCCGAGAGCTGGGCGTAGGCGTCCCTAGCCGAGGCGAGGAAGGAGTCGACCTCGTCCGTGTCGTAGCCGGGCCGGGACTCGCGGGCGCGGGGGAAGGGAGCGTTCATCCCGTCATTCTGCCAAGACGGCGGCCCGGTCCGGGAATCGGCGCGTCGACCGCGTTGCGAGGGGACGGAGTCCGCGCGCTCGGCCGATGCGCGGTCCCGTGCCCGAGGTCAGTGCGCGAAGACGAAGTAGAGCACGTAGGCCGCGGCGGCCGACGGGAGGATCGAGTCGAGCCGGTCGAGGAAGCCGCCGTGGCCCGGCAGCCACGAGCTCATGTCCTTGATGCCGATGTCGCGCTTGATCAGCGACTCGGCGAGATCGCCCAGCGTCGCCGTCAGCAGGACGACCGCGCCGAACACGGCGCCGACCCACCAGGGCTGCCCCAGCAGCAGGAGCGCGAGGAGCACGCCGACGACCACGCCCGCGACCGCCGCTCCCGCGAAGCCCTCCCAGGTCTTCTTCGGACTGATCCGCGGTGCCATCGGGTGCTTGCCCCAGGTGAGACCACTGGCGTAGGCGCCGGTGTCGACGACGATCACGAGGATCAGGAAGGACAGCGCCCAGAGCTGACCGCCCTCCTCCGCGACGAGGCGGATAGCGAAGGCGCCGAGGAACGTGACGTAGATCTGCACGAACGCGCCGAGTCCGACGTCGAGCAGGAGCTCGCGACCGGTCGACCTCGTCCGGCGGAAGAGCTGCTCCCCCAGCCGCCACAGGGCGACCAGCGCAGAGCCGCCGAGCACGGCGAACCACGCGGCCTGCATCCCGCCGTAGTACGCCGCGGGGACCGCGACGACGGCGACGACACCGGTGGGGATGCGCGGGATGTCGCGCCCGGCGTGCCGCAGCGCGTTCGACAGCTCGAGCGCCGCCAGCAGCACGAGGGCGCCGGCCAGCACCATGAAGAGCTCTTTGACGACCAGCAGGCTGACCACCATCGCGCCGCCGCCGATGAGGCCGATGACGGTCGCGGAGACGAGGTTCCGGCCCGAGCGCGCGGTGAGGCGCTCGTTGGTCGCCTCGAGCTGGGCGCGGGTCGCCTCGAGCTGTCGCTCGACGTCGGCCCGGCCCTGCTGGGCCCGCGCGCGCAGGGCGTCGCGCGTGACCATGCGCGAACCCCGGGCGCCCGGAACGTGCGGCGCCGGAGCGTCGTCGCTGCTCTCGGGATCCTCGGGGTTCACGGGCACGGCACTACACCTCGAGCAGTTCGGATTCCTTGCGCTTGAGCGCCTCGTCGATGGCGTCCACGTGCTGCTTGGTCAGGGCCTCGAGCTCCTTCTCGCCGCGCGAGAGCTCGTCGTCGCCGATGTCGCCCTTGAGCGCGTCGAGGTCGCTCTTCGCGCTGCGGCGGATGTTGCGGACGGCGATCTTCGCGTCCTCCGCCTTGGTGCGCACGATCTTCACGAACTCCTTGCGGCGCTCGGCGGTGAGCTCGGGGAGGTTGATGCGGATGACCGAGCCGTCGTTCGTCGGGTTGGCGCCGAGGTTCGGCATGTCCCGGATGGCCTGCTCGATGTCGCGCAGGGCGCCCTTGTCGTACGGGGTGACCAGCAGCGTGCGCGCCTCGATGTTCTGCAGCGATGCGAGCTGCGAGAGCGGGGTGGGCGTGCCGTAGTAGCTCACCAGCACCTTCTGGAACAGGCCGGGGTTGGCCCGACCGGTGCGCACCGTGGAGAAGTCCTCCTTGGCGACTCCGACGGCCTTGTCCATCTTGACGGTCGCGTCGGCGAGTACATCCGAGATCACAGGGGGCTCCTTAAGAGAGGGAAGTGGTCAGTCTAGTTCGGGGCGGGGGCGCCCTAGTTGGAGACGAGCGTGCCGAGCCGGGTGCCCCGGATGGCCCGCGCGACGTTGCCGGCCGGCTCCATCCCGAAGACCTGCATCGGCATGCCGTTGTCCATGCAGAGGCTGAAGGCGGTCGAGTCGACGACCTTGAGACCGCGCTGCAGCGCCTCCTGGTAGGTGAGTGTGTCCAGCTTCTTCGCGTCCGGGTTGGTCCGCGGGTCGGCGTCGTAGACCCCGTCGACGCCGTTCTTCGCGACGAGCACGACGTCGGCGTGCGTCTCGAGCGCGCGCTGCGCGGCGACGGTGTCGGTGGAGAAGTAGGGCAGGCCTGCGCCGGCGCCGAAGATCACGACGCGGCCCTTCTCCATGTGCCGGATCGCCCGGCGGGGGATGTAGGGCTCGGCGACCTGCGTCATCGCGATCGCGGACTGCACGCGCGTCTCCGCACCGGCCTGCTCGAGGAAGTCCTGCAGGGCGAGGGCGTTCATCACCGTGCCGAGCATGCCCATGTAGTCCGCGCGGCCGCGGTCCATGCCGCGCTGCGAGAGCTCGGCCCCGCGGAAGAAGTTGCCGCCGCCGACGACCACCGAGATCTCGACCTCGGTCGCGGCGTCGGCGATCTCGCGCGCCAGGGCGCTGATCACGTCCGGGTTCACCCCGAGAGTGCCGGCTCCGAACGCCTCCCCCGACAGCTTCAGCAGCACCCTGCGGCGCTTGCCCGTCGTCTTCGCATCCGTCTCCGTCATGGACGTTTCCTCCCGTAGACCCGTACAAACCTATCCCGCGCGGGGGACGCCCCGCGACCACGCCCGGGCGCCTCCCCCGGGCAGAGCGAAGGGAGTCCGGGTCGACTGAACGACCCGGACTCCCCTCGCTGTGCGTGCTACGCGCCGACCTTGAAGCGGGCGAAGCCCGACACGGTCAGACCGGCGTCCGCCACGACCTTGCTGATGGACAGCTTGTTGTCCTTGGCGTAGTCCTGGTCGAGCAGCGCGACCTGCTTGAAGTACGCGTTGACGCGACCCTCGATGATCTTCGGCAGGGCGGCCTCGGGCTTGCCCTCGCCGCGCGAGATCTCCTCGACGATGCGACGCTCGTTGTCGACCTCCGACTGCGGCACGTCCTCGCGCGACAGGTAGGAGGGGTTGGCGAACGAGATGTGCTGCGCGATCGAGCGAGCGGTCTCCGCGTCGTCTCCCGAGTAGCCCAGGACCACGCCGACCTGCGGGGGCAGGTCCTTGTTGGTCTTGTGCAGGTAGACGGCGAAGTGCTCGCCGGAGACGGTGGCGACGCGACGGAGCTCGACCTTCTCGCCGAGGATCGCGGCCTCGTCGTTGATGAGGTCGGCGACGGTCTTGTCGCCGGCGGGGGCCGCGAGGGCCTCCTCGACGGTGGTGGCGCCGGCGGCGACGACCGCGTTCAGCACGCCCTCGGACAGGGCGATGAACTTGGTGCCCTTGGCGACGAAGTCGGTCTCGCAGGCGAGCTCGATCAGGGTGGCGACGCCGTCCTTCTCGGCGGCGGCCACGAGGCCCTCGCTCGTGGAGCGGTCGGCGCGCTTCGCGTTGCCCTTGGCGCCCTTGAGGCGGAGGATCTCGACCGCCTTGTCCAGGTCGCCGTCGGCCTCGACGAGCGCGTTCTTGGTGTCGACCATGCCGGTTCCGAGCTGCTCGCGCAGCGTCTTGACGTCAGCAAGACTGAAATTAGCCATAGTTCTGCGAACTCCTCTGTTGTGTCCGGTCGGCGCGGTGCTTCGCGCATCCGCGCCCGCCAGGACGTCGTGGTCTGCCGGTCCCGCGGCGACGGGCCTCGGTGTCGAGGACTCCATCACGCCGGGGTGTCGGCGGTTCTGCTTCGTGGTGAACGTGCACCGAATGAGCGGGGGTCGGCCGGGCGCTCTCGCGACCCGTCCGACCCCCGGCTCAGTGCGGGTGTCAGACGGACGCGGGAGTCTCGTCGGTCGCGGACTCGGTGGTCGAGTCGGCCTCGGCGGGCGCCTCGGCCTCGGCGACGGCCTCGTCGGCGGTCGCGAGCTCGGCGTCGGCGACCTTCTCGGTCTCGGCGCCGGCCTGCTCGGCGGGCTCCTGGACGTCGGACGCCGGGGCGTCGGTCGCGGCGGCGGAGTCGTCGCTCGTGGTGAGCAGCTCCTTCTCCCACTCGGCCAGCGGCTCGACGGCGGAGACGTTGCCCTCGGCCTCGGGCTTCTGGTGACGCTGGATGAGGCCCTCGGCGGCGGCGTCGGCGACGATGCGGGTGAGCAGGCTCACCGAGCGGATCGCGTCGTCGTTGCCCGGAATCGGGTACTGGACCTCGTCCGGGTCGCAGTTCGTGTCGAGGATGCCGATGACCGGGATGCCCAGCTTCTTGGCCTCGTCGATCGCGAGGTGCTCCTTCTTGGTGTCGACGACCCACAGGGCCGACGGCGTCTTCGAGAGGTTGCGGATGCCGCCGAGCGACTTGTGCAGCTTGTCGAGCTCCCGCTTCTTGATGAGGAGCTCCTTCTTCGTGAAGCCGCTCTTCGACGTGTCGTCGAAGTCGAGCTCCTCGAGCTCCTTCATGCGCGCGAGGCGCTTGGAGACCGTCTGGAAGTTGGTGAGGAGGCCACCGAGCCAGCGCTGGTTGACGTAGGGCTGGCCGACGCGGGTCGCCTGCTCGGAGATCGCGTTCTGCGCCTGCTTCTTCGTGCCGACGAAGAGGATGGTGCCGCCGTGGGCGACCGTCTCCTTGACGAAGTCGTACGTCTTGTCGATGTAGGCCAGCGACTGCTGGAGGTCGATGATGTAGCTGCCCGAGCGCTCGGTCAGGATGAAGCGCTTCATCTTCGGGTTCCAGCGACGGGTCTGGTGCCCGAAGTGGACGCCGCTGTCGAGCAGCTGGCGCATGGTGACGACTGCCATGAGTCGTTCTCCTTCTCTGGGGCTCGGGCGCACGACGGCGCCGAACTCCCGTTCGGTTGTCCGCGACGGCCGGTCGGCACGTCGCCCTGGCGCCCGGCGCGCTCCCGCCCTCCTCGCACTGGGCGAAGGGGACCGTGGGGAGCGTTGGCCGAATGGGCGCGCGTAGTCACCCCGACGAGCGAGGTGCTCCGAGAAGACTAGCACCAGGACGGCCGCCTCCCCCGCGGGGCGCAGCCCGTGTGTCTGCCCCGCGCCCGCTGCCAATCTCCGGCACGTGAAAACACCTCCGGCACGCGGAATCGCCCGATTCGTCGAGCCCGAGCCGAGATCACGAGCCCGGGGTCCCGCTGCCCGCCTCCGGCACGGAGAAGAGGCTCCGGCTCGCAGAGAATCCTCAATTCGACGAGCCGGAGCCGAAATCACGCGCCCGGGGCTCCGCACCCACCTCCGGCACGCGGATACACCTCCGGCACGCGGAAACCGCTCGATCCCACGAGCCCGGACCGGAACCGCGAGCCCGAAATCCCGAAACGCAGCTCCGGCACGCAGAAACACCTTCAGCACGCAGAAACCGTCTGATCCCACGAGCCCGATTCGCCATCACGAGCCCGAAGTCCGACGCGCAGCTCAGCCACGCGGCTCCGACACGCGGCTCCGGCACGCGGATACGCCTCCGGCTCGCAGAACCGCTGTGATTCCATGAGCCGGAGGCGTTCTCGCGAGCCGGAGCCCGGAGCGAGGCGAGGCCGCGCGCTACTTGCGCGCCGACTTCATCACGGTGCGGATGTGCAGGGTGTCCATCTCCTCCAGCGAGCGGCCCTTGGTCTCGGGCACGAACAGGAACACGAAGAAGAACGAGATGAGGGCGAACGCCGCGTAGAGGCCGTAGGCGAGGGTCAGCGAGACGTCCTGCGACAGGATCGGGAACGTCACGGTGATCGCGAAGTTGGCGATCCACTGCGCCGAGGCGGCGAGGCCCAGGGCGGCGGCGCGGATCCGGTTCGGGAAGATCTCGCCGAGCAGCACCCAGACCAGCGGGCCCCAGGTCGCGCCGAAGAAGACGACGAAGGCGTTGGCCGAGACGAGGGCGATCGGGCCCCAGGCACCGGGCAGCGAGACGTCCTCGCCGCTGATCGTCGACTGGCTGAACGCGAGCGCCATCAGTCCGAGCGAGATCGCCATGCCGGCGGAGCCGACGAGCAGCAGCGGCTTCCGGCCGACCTTGTCCACCAGGAAGATCGCGACGAAGGTGACCACGACGTTCACCACCGAGGTGAAGACCGAGATGGCGAACGAGTTCGACTCGTCGAAGCCGACCGCGCTCCAGAGCGAGGTCGAGTAGTAGAAGATCACGTTGATGCCGACGAACTGCTGGAACACCGAGAGCAAAATGCCGACCCAGACCACCGGCAGCAGGCCGAGCGCCGGACCGCGCAGGCTGGAGCGCTGGGCGTTCTCGGCGTCCTCGTCGATCTTCTTCTGGATGTCGGCCAGTGCCTCGTCCACCTCGTCGCGCGGGGTGACCGTCGCGAGGACCTTGCGCGCGTCCTGCGAGCGACCCCGCGTGGCGAGGTAGCGCGGCGATTCCGGCAGCGTCAGGGCGAGGAGGCCGTAGATCACGGCGGGCACGGCGCAGGCGATGAACATCCAGCGCCAGGCCGCGACACCGAACCAGTACGGCTCGGACGCGCCGCCAGCGCCCTCGGCGATGACGGTGTCCGAGAGCAGCGCGGCGAAGATGCCGAGCGTGATCGCGAGCTGCTGCAGCGACGCGAGCGCCCCGCGGATCGCCTTGGGCGCGATCTCGGAGATGTAGGTGGGGGCGATCACCGAGGCGATGCCGATGCCCAGGCCGCCGACGACGCGCCAGAGGACGAGGTCCCAGACGGCGAAGGCCGCGCCCGCGCCGATCGAGGAGATGAAGAAGAGGCCTGCGCCGAGCAGCATGACCTTGATGCGGCCCCAGCGGTCCGCGAGGCGACCGGCGAGATAGGCGCCGACCGCGCAGCCGAGGAGGGCCGACGCGACGGCGAAGCCGATCAGCGCGGCCGACAGCTCGAACTCGCCCTGCACCGCCTCGACGGCTCCGTTGACCACGGACGAGTCGAAGCCGAAGAGGAAGCCGCCGACCGCCGCCGCGATGGCGAGACCGATCACCTTCCTCTTCAGTTTCGCCGCCGAGGGGTTCGGGATGGTGTCAGATCGTCCGCTGGTCATGGTCGTCTCCGATTCTCGCCGCCGGTGGGTGCGGTGTCTCCGCGCCCGCTCCGGATCACAGGCACGTTACTCCCGCCTGCCAATCCGCCGGGACGGGTTGCGGAGCGCTGCTTTCGCAGTTGCTCCTCCACAGGCGGCGTCCTCCGGTGCTTCTCCCCCGGTCGGGCCGCGAGTCGCCCGCGCCTCTGCGCTGTCGGCGAGGGTGTCCGCATGGTTGCTCCTCTCCTCCTCCGCCCGGGCGTGTTCCTGGTGCTCGCCCTGCTCGCTCCGATGCTCTGGACCTCGCCGGTGGACGGCTTCTCCGTCGTCGAACCGTGGCGGGCGCCCGCGCATCGCTACGCCGCGGGGCATCGCGGGATCGACCTCGCTGCCACGGCGGGTTCTCCGGTGCGGGCCGTCGCGGACGGGCGGGTGTCCTTCGCGGGGCGCGTGGTCGACCGGAGCGTGGTCAGCATCGCGCACGCCGACGGGCTGGTGTCGAGCGTGGAGCCGGTGGAGCCGTCCGTCGCGGAGGGTCAGGAGGTGCGCGCGGGGGACGTCATCGGCACCGTGGGCGCCGGCGGGCACTGCGACGGCTCGTGCGTGCACCTCGGGGTGCGCGAGGACGGGGAGTACGTGAACCCGATGCGGTTCTTCGGCGGGATCCCGCGGGCGGTGCTGCTGCCGATGGACGGAGTGGCCGCAGGAGCGGTCGCCGATCCGGAGCAGGCGGTGGTGACGGCAGCGCGCTCAGGCGCGCGGGTGGGCGAGGCGGTAGGCCTCGCGGATCCGCTCGGTCGAGACGTGGGTGTAGATCTGCGTGGTGCCGAGGCTCGCGTGGCCGAGCAGCTCCTGGACGGCGCGGAGGTCCGCTCCCCCGTCGAGCAGATGCGTCGCCGCGGTGTGCCGGAGGGTGTGCGGGCCGGACGGGCCGGAGCCCTGGCCGCCGTCGAGGAGCCGGGCGACGACGCCGTAGACGGTGCGGGGGGTGAGGCGGGCGCCGCGTCGGCCGAGCAGGAGGGCCGGGGTGCTCGTTCCGGTCGCGCTGGTCTTCGCGTCCGGGAGCAGCTGCGGGCGGGCCTTCTCCAGGTAGGTGATGAGCGCCTCCTTCGCGGGCACGCCGAACGGCACGACGCGCTGCTTGCTCCCCTTGCCGGTGACGAGCACGGTGAGCCGGCTCAGGTCGAGGTCGCCGACGTCGATCGCGACGAGCTCGGAGACGCGGATGCCGGACGCGTAGAGCAGCTCGATGATCGCCAGGTCGCGCAGGGCCACCGGGTCCTCGGTCGCCCCGCGCGCCGCGACCACGTCGATCAGGTGCTCGGTCTGCGGCTCGGTGAGCACGCGCGGCAGCGGGCGCCCGCCCTTCGGCGTGCGCAGGCGCGCGGCGACGTCGATCGGCAGGCGCTCGGAGCGCTGCGCCCAGGACGAGAAGGAGCGGACGGCCGCGGTCCGCCGGGCGAGCGTCGCGCGGGCGACGCCGGTCTGCGACTCGTGCCAGAGCCAGTCGCGCAGCAGCTCGAGGTCGAGCTGCGCAAGCATCGGCTGCTTCCTGCTGGCGGCGAAATCGATGAGGGTGGAGAGATCGGCGCGGTAGCCGCGGGCCGTGGCGGGTGAGAGGGAGCGCTCGTCGAGGACGTAGCGGAGGAAGTCCTCGACGGCCGCCGCGAGCGGCTCGACACGCGGGGGCAGGCCTGCGGGAGGAGTGTCAGCCATCGGTGCCCGGCATCCGCGACCACAGGCCGATGCGGCCTTGCTCGTCGAGGCTCTCGAGCTTCTCGATCAGGTCCGTGCCGAAGCGGGTGGCGATCGGCGCGGTGGCGCTCGGGACGAGCGAGGTGACGACCGTCTCCGGGTGAACGTGGACGAGCGAGAAGCTCTGCGCGCCGTCGATGCCGGCGAGCTCGCGCTCCGGGGCGCCGAGGTCCATCGTGTAGCTGGTCGCCCCGGCGACGAAGACGGGGACGCCGGCGAAGGTCGCGGCCGTCGGGTAGTGCAGGTGCCCGCCGAGGATCGCGCGAACGTCGGTCCCGCGCACCACCTCCTCCAGCCGGTCCATCCCGCGGAGCTCGAGCACGGTCATCGCTCCGAGCGGCGTCGGCAGCGGCGGGTGGTGCAGCGCGAGGATCGTGCCCAGCGGGGCGGGCGTCGCGAGCTCGGCTCGGAGTGCCTCGATCTGCTCGTCGGTCAGGGCGCCGTGGTGATAGCCGGGCACCGCGCTGTCGAGTGCGATGAGCCGCAGCCCGCCGAGGTCGACGACCTGGTCGATCGGGGTGTCGGTCGGCACATCGCCCGGCTCCTGGTCGAGGAGGATCCGGCGGAACGCACCGCGCTCGTCGTGATTGCCCATCACCCAGACGATCGGGCAGTCGAAGCGCTCTCCCACGGGATCGAGGACGTCCTTCACCCGTCGGTAGGCGTCCTCCTCGCCGCGGTCGGCGACGTCCCCGGTGACGAGGATCGCGTCGAGGTGGCCACCGCGCTCGACGAGCCGCGCGACGGCCTGCTCGAGCCGGGAGACGGTGTCGACGCGCCCGTAGAGCGGAGCGCCCTCAGCGAGGAAGTGCGTGTCGCTGAGATGGGCGACCACCCGGTCGGCGGCCCGGAAGTGCCCGAGCTGCGGATGCTCCGGCTGCGTCCTCGTCGTCGTCTCGTCACCCATGCGGCTCCCCTCGCTGCTTGTTCGACAGCGTAGGGCGCACCGCCGACAGCACCCCGGCGGCTCGGCGCAGGCCGTGCGCGCGGGATGCTCCGGACGGGCTGCTTCGCCGTGGATCGAGGCGGAGTCTCTCCCCGTGCCTCGCGAGGCCGGAAGAACCTCCTCCCGCGAGTCGCTCGCCTCCAGGCGCCGTCGAGGAGCGGATGCCTCGCCGGCCGGCGAGGGACGGAGCGGAACGTCACCCGGTCCTCCTGCGTTGAACCGCCACCTCCCTTCACCCGCTTCTCATGCGGCGGCTCTCCACCTCCCCTCCGCGTCGCGCTGGACGAGCCCGGTCGCGAGGCAGGTGCCGAGCAGGTCGAGTGTCTCGGGGACGGACAGGCCTGAGCGCTGCGCGAGAGAGTCGGTCTCGTGCGCACCGTCCGCGCGGAGGACGTCCAGGACGCGCGACGCCGTCCGTGAGACCTCCGGCGCAGCAGCGAGCACCGCGGACATGCCGAGCAGCTCGACGACCTCCGGAGCCGACGTCACGCAGGTCGCGGCGTACTCCCGGAGGAGCCGGTGGCAGCCCGCCGAGGAGGCGCTCGTGACCGGGCCGGGCACTGCACCGAGCGGGCGCCCGAGCGCGGCCGCGTGTCCAGCGGTGTTCAGCGATCCGGAGCGGGCACCTGCCTCCACCACGACCGTCGCCGCGGTCGTTGCGGCGATCAGCCGGTTGCGCTGCAGGAAGCGCCAGCGCGTAGGCGTGGTGCCCGGCGGCACCTCCGTCACCACCGAACAGCCGGGCGTCGCGATCACGCGGTGCAGGAGGTCGGTGTGCGCCGTCGGGTAGAGCCGGTCGGAGCCGCCGGCGAGGAAGGCGACCGTGCTGCCACCCGCTCCGAGGGCGGCCTTGTGTGCGACCGCGTCGATCCCGAAGGCGGCTCCGGAGACGATGAGGGCGCCGCGCTCGGCGGTGCCGGCGGCGAGGTCCGCGGCGACGTGCTCGCCGTAACCGGTTGCGGCGCGGGCCCCGACGACGGCCAGCCGATGCGGAGCGGCGAGGGCGAGCGGATCGCCGCGGCTCCAGAGCACGAACGGCGCGTGCTCCCCCAGGTCGGCGAGCGGCTGCGGCCAGCCGTCGCAGCCCGGCAGCAGGAGGCGTGCGTCGAGACGGTGCGCGATATGCAGGCGGCGGAGGAGCAGGGCCCTGTCGACCCGGGGGCGCCAGCGCGCCAATCCGGCGGCGAGGACTCTCGTTCCGCTGCGGGAATCGTCTCCGTCGCTCTCTCCGTCGATCGTCGAGTCGAACGAGTTCTCGGAGCGGCCGATCACCGCGGCAGCGTCATCCGCGCATCCGGTCCCCCTCCGGCGCACGCCCGCCGCCGCCGCTTCCGCGAGGATCTCTCCGGCGGACGCCGACCCCACGACGTGCGCAAGCGCGCCGCCGGCGCCGAATCGCTCGATCAGCGTCCCCGCGACCGCATCGCCGGGCTCGGCGAGCGAGGACCAGGCCGCGCGCGCGAGCGCCTCCACCGGATCGGACTCGCCGTCCTCGGGAAGCAGGCGCCGCGCGAGCCGTGTCTCGGTCCGGTCGAAGAGCTCGGCAACGGCCGTCACGAGCCCGCTCCCCGCAGAATCAGTGCGCGGGCGAGGTGACTCGCAGCGGGGCGGTCGACCTCGTCGAGGTCGGCGAGCGTCCAGGCGAGGCGCAGCACGCGGTCGTAGCCGCGCATCGTCACGAGCCCGCGCTCCAGGGCCAGGTCGAGGGTGCTCGACTCCCGGGCGGTCGGGCGCTGCGGACTCGCGCGCAGCCACGCGCCGTCGACCTCGGCGTTCACCGACCACGGTGTGCCTGCCAAGCGCGCTCGAGCACGGGCGCGCGCGGCGACCACTCGCGCGCGAGCCTGCGCCGTCGAGAGCCCCGGCTCGTCGCGACGGACGGCGAGCTGTGCCGCGCCGATGCGCCGGACCGTCAGCCGGATGTCGACGCGGTCGAGCAGCGGACCGCTCAGCCGCGCCAGGTAGCGGCGCCGCACCGGCGGCGAGCACGAGCAGATCTCACCCCGGATGCCGTGGCGCCCGCAGGGGCACGGGTTCGCCGCGAGCACGAGCTGCACGCGGGCCGGGAACTCCGCCATGACGTTCGCACGGTGGATGCGGATCACGCCCGACTCGAGCGGCTGCCGCAGCGCGTCGAGGGCGACGGCCGAGAACTCCGGAGCCTCGTCCAGGAAGAGGACCCCGCGAGTCGCGCGTGCAACGGCACCCGGTCGGATCCTTCCGCTGCCACCGCCGACGATCGCTGCGGCGGAGGCGGAGTGATGCGGACTCTCGAAAGGCGGACGCCTCACCAGCGCCCCGCCGGTGTGCTCCCCGACCAGGGAGCGCATGCAGGTCGCCTCGAGTGCCGCCTCGTCGTCGAGGTCAGGCAGGATCCCGGGCAGGCGCGAGGCGAGCATCGTCTTCCCCGCGCCGGGCGGACCGAGCAGGAACACGTGGTGCCCGCCGGCGGCTGCGGCGATCATCGCGGACGCCGCTTCCTCGTTGCCAATCACGTCCGCGAAGTCGAGCCGGGACTCCGGCTCACGAACAGCTGGAGGCGGAGCGGAGCGCTCCGGCAGGACCGGCACGTCCCACTCCGCCCCGTGCCAGACGGCGGCCGCGGCCAGGGACGAGACCGGGATGACGTCCACCCCGTCCACCAGCTCCGCTTCGAGCCGGTCGTCTTCCGGCACCATGACCCTGTATCGGCCGGCCCGCGCCGCGGCGAGTACCGCGGGCAGCACCCCCGGCACCGACTGCAGCCGCCCGTCCAGCCCGAGCTCGCCGATGTGCACGACCGCCGCGACCGACTCCCGGTTCACCTCCCCCAGCGCCGCCAGCGCCGCGAGCCCGATCGCGAGATCGAACGCGGACCCGTGCTTGGGCATCGCCGCCGGCGACAGATTCACCGTCATCTTGTACTCCGCGATCCCGCTGCCCGAGTTGATCGCCGCGGACCGCACCCGCTCCTTCGCCTGCGACAGCGCCGCATCCGGTAGACCGATGATCACCATCCCCGGAGTGCCGTCCGCTGAATGCGCCTCCACGCCCACCACGGCGCCCGTAAAGCCGACCAGGCCGACCGCGGACGTCCGCCCCAGCCCCATCAGGCCACCGCCCGCACATGCCGGACCTGCGAGGGCACACCCTCCGGAGCGACGATGCCGACCGCGTCGATCCGCAGATGCCGCGAGCGCTCGTCGTGCTCCCGCGCCCACGCATACGCCAACCGACGCAACCGCTGCGCCTTCACCCGCGTGATCGCCTCGATCGGCAACCCGAACCGCGTCGACGACCGCGTCTTCACCTCCACCACCACCAGCGCCGCACCCTCCCGCGCCACAATGTCCAACTCCCCATCACGCACCCGCCAATTGCGGTCGAGGATCTCGAAACCGCGCTCCCTCAGGTGCGCCGCAGCGATCTCCTCGCCACGCCGACCCAACTCGTCCTTGTCCATCCAGAACCTCCTTGCGGAAGGGTCGCGGAGGGAGAGGGGACACGGGGCGGGCGGCGGCGGAACTGGGGAGGGGGTGGGGAATCCGGAGCTGTGGAGGACGGGTCCGGCGGCGTCGATCGGCGCGGGATCGTCGGCGGATGGGGTCTCGATACGCCGCCTCTGGCGGCTACTCGACCAGCATGAGTCGGGCCAGGCGCAGTGGTATCAGCCACTGAGAGAGCGGACTTCGACGCCGCAGGTCTGCTCGATCGTGGGTCTCGATACGCCGCCTTCGGCGGCTACTCGACCAGCATGGGTGGTGCCGGCGGAGTCGCGAGGGAAGAGCTGTCAGCGACGTCCGTCTGCGAGGTGCCGATGACCGCCACCGCTACTCGATCAGCGGAGGGAAGAGTGCGCTGCAAGCGCTCCTCAGCCGGAGAATGGTGCGCTGCAAGCGCTCCTCGGCACGGTGGGGTGTGCACTGGAAGCGCTCGTCACCCCGGAGAGAACGAGCCGGAGGCCCTACTCGTCGAGGGCGAGCTCCTTCGGGAGCTCGAACTCCTTGCGGGAGAGCTCCTCGACGTTGACATCCTTGAAGGTGAGGACGCGGACGGACTTCACGAAGCGGTCGGAGCGGTAGACGTCCCAGACCCACACGTCGCGCATGGTCAGCTCGAAGTAGAAGTCGTGCTCGGTGTCGCGGCGGACCAGCTCGACCTCGTTGGCGAGGTAGAAGCGCCGCTCGGTCTCCACGACGTACGAGAACTGCGAGACGACGTCGCGGTACTCCCGGTACAGTGCCAGCTCGACCTCGCGGTCGTAGTCCTCGAACTCGTCCTCATCCATCGTCCGTCGATTCTACGCGACACCGCCCGGCACCGGGACCGCCCTAGGCGGAGACGGCGTCCGCTCCGGCCTCGCGCGAGCGCGACAGCCAGGTCACCCGGTGCAGCGGCGACGGCCCCACGCGGTCGAGGCCGGCCCAGTGCGCGGCGCTGCCGTAGCCCTTGTTGCTGTCCCAGGCGTAGTCGGCGAAGTCGTCATGGTGGCGCACCATCTGGCCGTCGCGGCCGACCTTCGCCAGCACGGAGGCGGCCGAGACGGAGGCGCAGTCGCGGTCGGCCTTGACGCGGGTGACGATCGTCAGCTCCGCCGCCAACGGGCCGAGCGCGGGCGTGAGCCAGTCGTGCTTGCCGTCGAGCAGGACGACCGCGCGCGACAGCTCCACGCCCTGGTCGACGAGGCGCTCGATGCCGCGCGAGGCGGCGCGGCCGAGGCCTGCGATGATCCCGGTGTCGTCGATCTCGTCGGCGGAGGACTCGCCGATCGCCCAGCCGGACACCCACTTCACCACGCCGGGCAGCAGCGCCTCGCGACGGGCGGGGGCGAGCATCTTCGAGTCGCGCAGGCCCTCCGGGAAGCGGCCGCAGCGCGAGCCGATCGCGACGACGCCGACCGAGACCGGGCCGGCGATCGCGCCGCGGCCCACCTCGTCGCAGCCGATGACGCTCTCGTAGCCCTGACGGAAGAGCCGGCGCTCCTCGCGGAGATCCGGGTCGGCGACGACCACCTAGCGCCCGCCCGCGGCGGTCCGGTCGTCCTCCGACTGCTCGTCGGACGCCTCGGTGTCGACGCCGCGGAACACCGACGGATAGTCGTCCAGCCAAGCCCACTGCTGCACGGGCCAGGTGACCAGGATCGCGCGGCCGACGACGTTGTCGATCGGCACGAAGCCGTTGCCGGGCTTGTCGGTGTTGTAGCGGGAGTCAGCGGAGTTGTAGCGGTTGTCGCCCATCACCCAGAGCGAGCCCTCGGGCACGACCACGTCGAACGGGGTCGCCGAGACCGCCTGGACGCCGTCGGGGAGCTTCACGTACGGCTCCGAGATGGGGTTGCCGTTGATCTCGACCTGGCCGAGCGGCGTGCAGCAGGTGACGTGATCGCCGGGCAGGCCGATGACCCGCTTGATCAGGTGGTCGTTGCTGTCGGGCGCGGTGAGGCCGACGAGCGCGAGAGCGGAGTCGATCGCGGCCTGGAACGCGGGGACCTCGGGCTCCGTGGTCGGCGAGAGCCAGCCGCCCGGATCGCGGAAGACGACCACGTCGCCGCGCGAGATCGGGACGACGCCGGGGACCAGCTCGTTCACGAGGATGCGGTCGTTCTCGACCAGCGTCTGCTCCATCGAGGAGGACGGGATGTAGAACGAGCGGATCAGGAACGTCTTGACGAGGAACGAGACCAGGACTGCGACGACGACGATGATCAGAACGTCGCGGAGGAAGAGGAGCACTCCCCGTCGGCGACGGCGCGGGCGGTGCTCGCCGTCCGGATCGGCGGAGTGGCGGCCGCCGTCGTGCGGGAGGGTCACGGGGGCCGTGCTGTCTGTCATCGCGTGCCGTGGCCCCTACTGTGGTCGACCCGCGCGGTGCCGCGCCGGTCTGTGGATCACCGGGTCGTACCGCCCCGGAAAAGGGTCGGACCCCGGTCCATCATAGATGGGCCGGGGTCCGGGAATCGCTGTACGGACGCCGCTCAGGAGTCGCGCTTCTCCTTGATCTTCGCCTTCTTGCCGCGGAGGTTGCGGAGGTAGTAGAGCTTCGCGCGACGCACGTCACCGCGGGTGACGACCTCGATGTGGTCGATCACCGGGGAGTGGACCGGGAAGGTGCGCTCGACGCCGACCTGGAAGCTGACCTTGCGGACCGTGAAGGTCTCGCGGACGCCCTCGTTCGAGCGGCCGATGACGACGCCCTGGAAGATCTGGATGCGCGAGCGGGTGCCCTCGACGATGTTGACGTGCACCTTGACGGTGTCGCCGGCGCGGAACTCGGGGATGTCGGTGCGGAGTGACGCCGCATCGAGTGAGTCGAGGATGTGCATGCTGTATCGCTCTCCGTGCCCGCCACAGGTCGAACACCGTTTCGTTGATGGAGGTCGGTCGTGCCCACGTTGTCGCGGCTCCCCTGTGGCAGAGCCTGCGCGAGGCACAAGCGCTCATTCTGCCATGGCGCCGGAGCCGACGTCAAAGCGGCGGGCCGGCCGGATTCTCGCCAGTACGCAGAAGTTGCGGTAGTCGACCGCGACTACCGCAACTTTCGAGGACTCGGCGACGGAGTCGGAGGCGCTGCTAGCGGGGCGCGCGGCCTCAGAGGACGATCGTCTGGCCGTCCTGGGGTCGGTCCGGGTCGAAGCGCTCGTCCGTCACCGGCTGCGGCTGCGGGCCGCCCTGGGCCTGCACCTCGGCGGCCGCGGCGAAGGCGAGGAGCGTCGCGCGTGCATCGGTGAAGAAGCGCCAGACGGAGTGAGTGAAGGCGACGACGCCCAGGAGGATCGAGAGCAGGCCGAGCGCCCACGCTCCGGGAGGGAAGAAGCCGAAGGCGATCAGCGACACGTGCCAGGCGCCGAGCGCCGCCACGTCACCCCAGGCGGGGGTCCGCGAGGGCCGCACGGTCACCCGAAACGCCACGACGCTCGCGACGACGGCCAGAGCGACCGCCAGAATGGGGAGGGCGATGACCAGGCCGAGCACGGTCCAGCCGCTCGATCCTCCGAAGAGTCCGTACCCCAGGAGGATCCAGAGCGGCAGGACGACCGCCGCAGGGTACAGCCAGGAACCGAAAGCCCGTCTCGTGCGCATGCACCGACGGTACCCACGACCGCTGAAGAACGCCTCAGCGACCCCCGAGAGGATCAGCATGATCGAGCTGCGCACACCCGCCGAGATCGAGGAGATGCGCCCGGCCGGCCGCTTCGTCGCCGAGGTGCTGAAGGCGACGTCCGCCGCGGCCGCCGTGGGCGTCAACCTGCTCGAGCTCGACCGCCTCGCCCACGACATGATCCGCTCGGCCGGTGCGGAGTCCTGCTACATCGACTACCACCCGTCGTTCGGCGCCAGCCCGTTCGGCAAGGTGATCTGCACGTCGGTCAACGACGCCGTGCTGCACGGACTCCCCTTCGACTACCGCCTGCGCGACGGCGACCTGCTGACCCTCGACTTCGCCGCCTCCGTCGACGGCTGGGTCGCCGACTCCGCGATCACCGTCGCCGTCGGCACGCCCCGCCCCGAGGACCTGAAGCTGGTCGACACCACGACGCGCGCGCTCGAGGCCGGCATCGCCGCCGCGCAGCCCGGCAAGAAGATCGGCGACATCTCGGCCGCCATCGCCGCGGTCGCCCGCGCCGAGGGACTCAGCATCAACACCGACTTCGGCGGCCACGGCGTCGGCCGCACCATGCACGGCGACCCGCACATCGCCAACGACGGCCGCGCCGGCCGCGGCTACCCGCTGCGCCCGGGCCTGGTCGTCGCGATCGAGCCGTGGTTCCTGCAGAGCACCGACGAGATCTACACCGACAAGGACGGCTGGACCCTCCGCAGCCGGGACGGCTCGCGCGGCGCGCACATGGAGCACACCATCGCGATCACGGAGACGGGCAACATCGTCCTCTCCGCACGGGACTGATCCCGGCCCCGAAGGTTCTCCCGCCGAGTACTGGACAGCGGCAGTATCCGATAGCAATACTATCCGCATGCGAGTCTCAGAACTCAGCCGCCTGAGCGGCGTCAGCCTGCCCACGATCAAGTACTACATCCGCGAGGGACTGCTCCCCCCGGGCACGGCCTCGGGGCCGCAGCGGTCCGACTACGGCGACGAGCACCTCGCCCGGCTCGGCCTGCTCCGCGCCCTGATCGAGAGCGGCGGAGTCGGCATCGCCGGCGCGAAACGGATCACGGCCGTGCTGGACGAGGGCGCTCCCCCGGCGGTCGCGTTCGAGGTGGCGCAGGACGTCGTCTCCGCGAACGTCGACTCCGAGGCCGTCGCCACGGACGACGCGCTCGAGCGGGTGCGGTCGGTGGTCGGCGACGACTACTGCGAGCACCCCGCGGTGCGGACGGCGGCGCGGGCTCTCGACGCCCTGGAGCTCTCCGGGGGCGGGATGACGCCGTCCTGGCTCGACGCCTACGCCCGGGCGGCGGCGATCGTCGCGAGCGCGGACCTGGACGAGCTCGAGGCGCGCAGCAGCGTGAGCGAGCAGACGTCGATCGCCGCGGTGGGTACGGCCCTCGGCGACGTCGTGCTGCAGTCGATGCGCCGGGTCGCCCAGGCCCGGGAGACGCAGCGGCGGTTCGGGGAGCGGCAGGACTCGGCGTCCGCCTCCGAGCACGTCGCGACGCGAGAGAACGCCGAGGTGGCGCGATGACCGCCACGATCCAGCGTCCGGAGCGTGCAGCAGCGGTCCCCGCCCGTCCGCACCGCCCGCTCCTCGTCCTCGCCGCGGCGATGGCGGTCGGCGTCCTGGCCTGCCTCGTCCTGCTGCTCGTCGACCCGCGCGAGCTCGGCGGCCAGCCGCTCTGGGCGAAGCCGCTGAAGTTCTGCCTCTCCATCGCCGTCTACGCACTGACGCTCGCCTGGCTGATCGGCCTCGTCCCCGAGCGCCGCCGGAGACTCGCGCGGATCCTCGGCAGCATCGCGGTCGCCGGTCTTGCGATCGAGATGGTCGTCATCGGCGGCGCCGCCGCGGTAGGCGTCACCAGCCACTTCAACGTCACCACCCCGCTGCACTCGGCGCTGTGGGCGGCGATGGCGGTGTCGATCGTCGTCGTCTGGCTGGTCACATTGGTGCTGGCCGCGCTCCTGGCGCGGGTGCCGCTCGGCGACCCCTCCCTCACCCTCGCGGTCCGGGCCGGACTCGTGATCGGACTCGTCGGGATGGCGCTCGCCTTCCTGATGACCGGGCCGACCGCCTCGCAGCTCTCCGATTACCAGGGCGTCGTCGGCGCGCACGCGGTCGGCGTGGACGACGGCGGCGCGGGTCTGCCGCTGCTCGGCTGGAGCACCACGGGGGGCGATCTGCGGATCCCGCACTTCCTCGGGATGCACGCGCTGCAGGGGCTGCCGCTGCTGGCCTTCGCGCTCGCTCGGCTGGCGACGCGGATGCGGCTGCTCGGCGACGCGACCCTCCGCCTCCGGCTGGTCGCGCTCGCGGCGCTCGCCTGGTCCGCCCTCGTCGCTCTGACCTGCTGGCAGGCGCTGCGCGAGCAGTCGATCGTGGCTCCGGATGCGCTCACCCTCGCCGTCGGCGGCGCTGTCGTGCTCGCCCTCGTGGTCGCGGGAGTCGTCGCTGTCCGCCGCGCCTCCGCCGAGGTGGCGCGATGAGCCGGCTGCGCCGCGGCTGGACGCCGCCCGCCGTGATCTACCTGGTGCTCGCCGTCGCCGGCCTCGTCGGCACCTGGACGTACAACGTCCGCGCCGTGCTGGAGAGCGTCGACTTCCTCGGCGACCTCGCGGGCGGTGGACCGGCGGTCTCGTCGATCACGACGGACCTGCTGGTGGTGGCGATCGCTGCCGTCGCCTTCATGATCGCCGAGGGCCGCCGCATCGGCATGAAGCGGGTCTGGATCCTCGTCCTGCTCGCGCCCCTGGTCGCCCTGGCCTTCGCCTTCCCCCTCTTCCTCGCCCTCCGCGAACGCCACCTCACCCTGACGCGCGCGCCCTGACCCCCGCCGCGAGATGCCACTTATGAGCGCGACACGCCGAGAAAGGCGGTCACAAGTGGCATCTCGCGGGAACTGGGCCAGGCGTGGAGTCGCGAGATGCCACTTAGGTACGCGACACGCCGAGGAAGGCGTACGCAAGTGGCATCTCGCGGAGGCGGGTCAGGGCAGGAGCTCCGGGCGGACGCGGCGGGTGCGCTCGACGCTCTGCTCGTGGCGCCAGGCGGCGATCGCTCCGTGGTTGCCGCTGAGCAGCACCGGGGGGACGTCGAGGCCGCGCCAGGAGGCGGGCTTGGTGTAGCTGGGGTACTCGAGCAGGCCGTCGGAGTGGCTCTCCTCGACCAGGCTCGCCGGGTTGCCGACGACGCCGGGGACGAGGCGGCCGACGGCCTCGATCATCGCCATCACGGCGACCTCTCCCCCGTTGAGGACGTAGTCGCCGAGGCTGATCATCCGCACGCGGGCGCGCTCGGCGGTGTGGTCGACGACGCGCTGGTCGATGCCCTCGTAGCGGCCGCAGCCGAACACGAGGGACGACTCCTGCGCGAGCTCGCGCGCGGTGGCCTGGGTGAAGACCTCGCCGGCGGGCGAGGGGAAGATCACCAGCGGGTCCGCCGCAGGATCGAGGATCGTGTCGAACGCCTCGCCCCACGGCTCGGGCCGCATCACCATGCCGGCGCCGCCGCCGTAGGGCGTGTCGTCCACGGTGCGGTGCCGGTCGTGGGTGAAGGAGCGGAGGTCGTGCACGCCCAGCTCGATCAGCCCGCTCTGGCGCGCGCGCCCGAGCAGGCTGATGTCGAGGACACCGAAGAACTCCGGGAAGATCGTGACGATGTCGATCCTCACGACCGCGGCTCCTCCTGGGAGTCCGGGGTCGCGGCATGCGCGGAGTCGTCACCGGCGGAGTCGGCCGGAGCGGAGTCGGCAGTCACGTCGGCGGAACCAGAACCGGACTCGGCGTCGTCTTCCTCGTCCACCGGAGCGGCCGCGGCCAGCTCGGGGTCGGAGAGGTCGATACCGCTGAGGTCCACCTCGGCGGGCTCCTCCTCGGGAGCCTCCTCGAAGAGGCCGATCGGCGGCGTGACGGTGACGACGCCGGCGACCGGGTCGACGGACGGGACGATCGCGTTCACGAACGGGACCATCACCTCGCCGGACGGCGTGCCGACGATCAGGAGGTCCTGCGCGGGGAAGTGGTCGACGCGGCGGACCGTGCCCACCTCGCGGCCGTCGCGGACGACGGACATGCCGACAAGCTGGTAGTCGTACCAGGAGTCGTCGTCGCCGGGCTCGGTCTGCACCTCCTCGTCGATCCAGAGGATCGCCTTGAGGAGGGTCTCGGCGGCGTCGCGGTCGGCGATGCCCTTGAAGAACGCGACGGGATGGCTGTTGTACCAGCGCAGCTCGACGAGCTCGAGCTTCTTGCCGTGCCACTCGGAGGTGCGGGGCACCTGAAGCGTGAAGGAGGCGCCGGGGGTGAAGCGCTTGTCGGGCTCGTCGGTGTAGAGCTCGAGCTTGATCGCGCCCTTGAGCCCGTGGGCCTTGGTGAGTCGGGCGACGCGGAGCTGCGTCGTGCCCGCTGCGGGGGCCGCCACCCTACTTGTCGGTGTCGACGACGTCGACGCGCACGCGTCGCCCGTCGGCGAGGGCAGCGACGAGAGTGCGGACGGCCTTGGCGGTGCGACCGGAACGTCCGATCACGCGGCCGAGGTCCTCGGGGTGCACGCGCACCTCGAGGACCTCTCCGCGCGGGGAGCTCGTAGCCACGACCTTGACCTCATCGGGGTTCTCGACGATCCCCTTGACGAGGTGTTCGACGGCGGGAGCGAGCATGGACTACGCCTCGGTGGAGGCTTCGTCGGCGGCGGGCGCCTCGGGCGCGGTGGCCTTGGCGGGAGCCTCGGACTTCGGCTTGAGGACCGGCTTCTTCTTCGCGTCGACGACGAACGGAGCCTTGGGCTCCTTCACCTGGACGGTGCTGACGGCGTCGGCGTCGCCCTTGAAGCGGCCCCAGTCGCCGGTCAGCTTGAGGATCGCGGCGACCTGCTCGGTCGGCTGCGCGCCGACTCCGAGCCAGTACTGCGCGCGCTCCGAGTCGACCTTGATGAACGAGGGCTGCTCGGTCGGGTGGTACTGACCGATCTCCTCGATCACGCGACCGTCGCGCTTGGTGCGCGAGTCGGCGACGACGATGCGGTAGTAGGGCGCTCGGATCTTGCCGAGGCGCTTCAGACGAATCTTGACAGCCACAATTCTCCTGTGTGGTCGTTGACCGTGAGGTCGATGATGGATGAACTGAGCCGTGAGCGTGGGGTGCACACCCGGCCGGAAGCTCGAGGGGGTTTCTTCGGCGGTGAGTAGAGGGTCGACCGCCTCGGACCCGACGGATCATTCTGCCAGAAAAACCCCCGGCCTGCGGCCCCGACACGGACACCCGTCACTCGGCGTCCGCTCCGGTCTCTGGTGCGAGGATGTGGGGGCGCGTCCCGCCCCGGTGGACGCCGGACTGACGAGGACGCCGTCATGGAGATCACCTTCGCCGAATCCGACCGCTCCACCCTCGGGATCGAGTGGGAGGTCGCCATCGTCGACCGGCAGACGGGCGATCTCGCCAACGTCGCCGACGTCGTGCTCGAGGCGCTCCGCGGCGAGGACGGATCGCCGCACCCGCGCATCACCGGCGAGCTGCTGAAGAACACCGTCGAGCTGGTCTCCGGCGTGCACCGCACCGTCCGCGACGCCGTCGCCGACCTGCAGGACCAGCTGCGCCAGGTGCGAGAGATCACCGACCCGATGGGCCTGGACCTCGTCTGCTCCGGCTCGCACCCGTTCGCGCAGTGGTACGACCAGACCATCACCGACAAGGAGCGGTACCACCGGCTCATCGACCGCACCCAGTGGTGGGGCCGCAACATGATGATCTGGGGCATCCACGTGCACGTCGGGATCGAGGACCGGGACAAGGTCCTCACCATCCTCAACGCGCTGCTCGACTACTACCCGCACCTGCAGGCGCTCTCGGCGTCCAGCCCGTTCTGGGGCGGCGTCGACACCGGCTACGCCTCGAACCGCGCGCTGATGTTCCAGCAGCTGCCGACCGCCGGGCTGCCGCCGCAGTTCGGCGCCTGGGCGAACTACGAGGAGTACGTCGACGACATGATGCGCACCGGCGTCATCGACGACCACACCGAGGTCCGCTGGGACATCCGCCCCTCGCCCCAGTGGGGCACGGTCGAGATGCGCGCCTGCGACGGGCTGTCCTCGCCGGAGGAGATCGGCGCGGTCGCGGCGCTGATCCAGTGCCTGGTCGAGCACCTCTCGACGCAGCTCGACGAGGGCGGGACGCTCGCGACGATGCAGCCCTGGTACGTCCGGGAGAACAAGTGGCGCGCCGCGCGCTACGGACTCGACGCCGAGATCATCCTCGACGCGGCCGGGAACGAGCGGCTCGTGACCGACGACATCCGCGATCTGCTCACGACGCTCGCGCCGGTGGCGGAGCGCCTCGACTGCGCGACGGAGCTGGCCGACGTCGAGCTGATCCTCGTCGCGGGTGCGAGCTACCAGCGCCAGCTGCGCACCGCGGCCGCGAACGACGGCGATCTGAAGGCGGTCGTCCGCGCGCTCGCCGGCGAGCTTCGTGACGGTTTGAAGGACCCGCGGGCATGACCCGACGGCTCCTCACGGGCGCGCTGCTGCTCGGCGCGAGCGCGCTGGCTCTCGCCGGGTGCTCGAGTGCCAGCGGCGCTCCCGCCGGAGCGGGTGCGACACCGACGGCGTCCGCCGCGACGGCCACCGCCCTGCCGTCGCCGACCCCGGATCCGCTGTCCGACTCCGCGCCGCTCGCGCTCGGCGGGGCACTGCCGGCCGGCGCGCGGGTCACGATCGTGGGCGACAGCATCGTCCGCGGCCTGGGACTCGATCCCGGACAGGCCTGGCCCGCGCTCGTCGGCGACGACCTGGGCTGGAGCGTGGTCAACCTGGGCTGCGACGGCGGCGGCTTCATCGAGCCCGGCGACTGCGGCGTGGCCGTCGGCGACCGGGCCGAGGAGATCGCCGACACCCGGCCCGACGCGATCGTGCTGATCGCCAGCAGCAACGACCTCGGCTGGACCCCCGAGGAGGTCGCCGACGCGATGGGCCCGGCGGTGCAGGCGATCGCGGAGGCCTCCCCCTCCGCGAAGCTGATCGCGCTCGACTCGGTGTGGGGACCGGATCCGCGCCCGGAGGATCTCGACGCGTACGACGCGGCGCTCGTGGAGGCCGTGGACGCGGCGGGCGGGATCGCCCTCGAGTACCCGGACCCGCTGCGCGCCGACGGGCTGCTCGCCGAGGACGGCGTGCACCCGACGGCCGAGGGCCAGGTCGCGCTCGCGGACGCCTTCGTGCTCGCCGCGGAGAAGGCCGGGCTCGCGCAGGCGATCCCCGGGGACCAGCGGGCGACGGACGCGCCCGGCTGACACCCGGGGAGCCGCTCAGCGGGTGGTGCTGTTCTTGCCGTCGCGCCAGGAGAGCAGGTCGCGCACCGGCTGGAGGTCGATGTCCGGGCCGGTGATGCCGAGGGTGAAGAGGCGGGCGCCGAGGTCGAACTGCTGGTCGAGCACGCCGAAGGAGGCGTCGCCCACTCCCCCGCGGACACTCGCACCGGTCGAGATCTCGATGGCGTCCATGTCGCGGTCGACGCGTCCGCACCAGTCGGCGAGGACGCCGAGCTTGCGCTCGAGGGTGGGGACGTCGGAGAAGCTGTGCCAGATGTCGGCGTGCTCCGCGACGATGCGGAGGGTCTTCTTCTCGCCGCCGCCGCCGATCATCACGGGGATGTCGCGGGTGGGAGCGGGGTTCAGCTTGTCCCAGCGGGCGCGGATGCGGGGCATGGCCTCGGAGAGCTCGTCGAGGCGCGAGCCGGCGGTGCCGAACTCGTAGCCGTACTCCTGGTAGTCGCGCTCGAACCAGCCGGAGCCGATGCCGAAGATCAGGCGGCCCTCGGCGCCCTTGGCGCTGATGTGGTCGACCGTGCGGGCCATATCGGCCAGCAGATTGGGGTTGCGGTAGCTGTTGCAGGTGACGAGCGGGCCGAACTCGATGCGGCTGGTCTGCTCGGCCCAGGCGGCGAGCATGCTCCAGCCCTCGAAGTGCAGGCCGTCGGGCTCGCCGGAGAGCGGGTAGAAGTGGTCCCAGTTGAAGGCGATGTCGACGCCGATGTCCTCGAGCTCGGCGAGCGTGTCGCGGATGACCTCGTAGGAGACGTGCTGCGGGGCGATCTGGACGCCGATGCGGACGGGGCGCGGAGAAGCGGTTGTCATGCCTTCACGCTAGACCTCGCGGCGGGCGGACTGCACGGCTCTCGTGCTGACGGAGGTGGGTCTCGATACGCCCCTTCGGGGCTACTCGACCAGCATGGAGCGGACCCATGCTGGTCGAGTAGGCCGCGCAGCGGGCGTATCGAGATCCACCGTGATCGGGACGAGGGGATTGCGCAGCCATCGTGCTGACGGTGGTGGGTCTCGATACGCCCCTGCGGGGCTACTCGACCAGCATGCAGAGCAAGCGGACCAATGGAGGCCGACCGGGGCGGCTACTCGCCGGCCGGGTCGGGGGACGCGGTGGGGGCGTCGTCGCTGGTGGAGCGGGCGAGCTTGACGGTGGTGGCGCCGTCGGCGTCGAAGAGGCGGAGGCGACCGCCGTCGATCGAGGCCATCATCGCGTCGGCGAAGATCATCGGCAGGGCGACGCCGTCGCAGGCGATCATCGTGCTGGGGCCCGCGTCGACGGTCAGCGCGCCCTCGCCGTCGATCGACCACTCGCCCTGCACGCCGTTGCAGCCGTCGGAGCCGGTCCAGGTGCCGTCCTCGGCGAGGAGCAGGAACGGGACCTCGGGCGACTCGTAGGACACTCCCGTGACCCAGCGGCCGACGAGCTCGTCCGGCGCCGGGGCCGACGCGGCGTCCACTCCCGAGCCCTCGGAGCAGCCGGCGAGGCCGAGGGCGACGGCGGCCGCCGCGGCGACCGCGAGACCGGCGCGCACGCCCGTCATCGGCCGAGGAGCTTCTGCAGCTGCTCCAGCTCCTCCGGAGTGGGCTGCGCACCCGCGCCGGACCCGCCGCCGAGGCCGAAGCCCGAGCCGCCCGCGTTCGTGGACTGCGGGCCGGAGCTGATCGCCGCGTTCTCCGCGGCGCGCTTGGCCGGGTTGCCCGACTTGCTGCTCTTCTTCTTCTGCGGCTTCGGGCGGCCCTGGTAGCCGGCACCGGGGACGGGGCCCATGCCGGGGACGTTCGGCACGCCGCCCTTGGCGACGGTCTTCATCATCTTCGCGGCCTGGTCGAAGCGCAGGACGAGCTGGTTGACGTCGGTCACGGTCATGCCGGATCCGCGCGCGATGCGCAGGCGCCGCGAGCCGTTCAGCAGCTTCGGGTTCACCCGCTCGGCCTTGGTCATCGATTGGATGATCGCCTCGGTGCGGACGATCTCGCGCTCGTCGAACTGGTCGAGCTGCTCGCGCATGCCCTTCGCGCCGGGCAGCATGCCGATCATCTTCTTGATCGAGCCCATGTTGCGCAGCTGCTGCATCTGGCCGAGGAAGTCGTCGAGGGTGAACGTGTCCCCCATGATCTTCTCGGCGATCTTGCGCGCCTCGTCCTCGTCGAAGGCGCTCTGCGCCTGCTCGATGAGGGTGAGGACGTCACCGAGGTCGAGGATGCGGCTCGCCATGCGGTCCGGGTGGAACTGCTCGAAGTCGTCGAGGCCCTCGCCGGTGGACGCGAAGAGGATCGGGCGTCCGGTGAGCGAGGCGACCGACAGGGCCGCGCCGCCGCGGGCGTCGCCGTCGAGCTTGGAGAGGACGACGCCGGTGAAGTCGACGCCCTCCTGGAAGGCCTTCGCGGTGGCGACCGCGTCCTGGCCGATCATCGCGTCGATGACGAAGAGGACCTCGTCCGGGTTCGTCACCCGGCGGATGTCGGAGGCCTGCTTCATCATGTCCGCGTCGACGCCGAGGCGGCCGGCGGTGTCGATGATGACGGTGTCGTACTGCTTGTCGGTGGCGAACTTGATCGCGTTCTGCGCGACCTTCACCGGGTTGCCGACGCCGTTGCCGGGCTCGGGCGCGTAGACGGCGACGCCGGCCTGCTCGCCGACGACCTGCAGCTGCTGCACCGCGTTGGGGCGCTGGAGGTCGGCCGCGACGAGGAGCGGGGTGTGGCCGTCCTTGCCGAGGTACTTGCCGAGCTTGCCGGCGAGGGTCGTCTTTCCCGCGCCCTGGAGGCCGGCGAGCATGATGACCGTCGGCGGGCGCTTGGCGAACTCGAGGCGGCGCGACTGGCCGCCGAGGATCGCGACGAGCTCCTCGTTGACGATCTGCACGACCTGCTGCGCGGGGTTCAGCGCCTTGTTGACCTCGTCGCCGAGGGCGCGCTCCCGGATCTTGCCGGTGAACGCCTTGACGACGTCGAGCGCGACGTCGGCGTCGAGCAGCGCGCGCCGGATCTCGCGGACGGTGCCGTCGACGTCCGAGGCCGAGAGCTTGCCCTTCGTGCGCAGATTCTTGAAGGTCTCGACGAGTCGATCGGAGAGGGTGCCGAAAGTAGCCATGATGCCGGGAATTCTACCGGAGCCTTCCCGGAGGTCGGACGACGGCGGCCCGCGTCGATTAACTGTACCGAGTGCAGGAACTCGTCTAAGGTGGCCGGGTGATCGAGACACTGCTCGCGGGCGACGCCGCGGATCCCCTGGACTACCGCGACGGCTGGGAGCTGCAGCGCCGGCTGCACGGCGAGGTGGTCGCCGGTTCGCGGCCGGGCACGCTCGTGCTCTGCGAGCACGCCGCCGTGTACACGGCCGGCAAGCGCACGGAGGCGCACGAGCGGCCGGTCGACGGCTCCCCCGTGGTCGACGTCGACCGAGGCGGACGGCTGACCTGGCACGGGCCGGGGCAGCTGGTCGGCTATCCGATCGTGCGGCTGCGCGAGCCGGTGGACGTGGTCGCCTACGTCCGCTCGCTCGAGGGCGTGCTGATCGACGTGCTCGACGACCTCGGTGTCGCCGGGGTGCGGGTCGACGGGCGCTCGGGGGTCTGGATCCGCCGGGGCGAGGGCGCCGACAAGATCGCCGCGATCGGCATCCGGGTGGCGCACGGCGTCACGATGCACGGCTTCGCGCTCAATGTGTCGAACAGCCTGGAGCCCTACTCCCGGATCGTCGCGTGCGGCATCGCCGACGCCGGAGTGACCACCGTCGAGCGCGAGCGCGGCGAGGCGCCCTCGATGGCGGCGGTGCGCGCCCGGGTCGAGGCGCGGTTCCGGGAGGCGGCGCCCGCCTTCGCGGTCGTGGACGTCGTCGCAGGGGTCGCGGCGTGAGCGCCGAGACCGGCGGCCGGAAGCTGCTGCGCCTCGAGGTGCGCAACGCCGAGACGCCGATCGAGCGCAAGCCCGAGTGGATCAAGACCAAGGCCGTGATGGGCCCGGAGTTCCGGCAGCTGCAGTCGCTGGTGAAGGACGAGGAGCTCCACACCGTCTGCCAGGAGGCCGGCTGCCCGAACATCTTCGAGTGCTGGGAGGACCGCGAGGCGACCTTCCTGATCGGCGGCTCGCAGTGCACGCGGCGCTGCGACTTCTGCCAGATCGACACGGGCAAGCCCGCGGACTACGACGCCGACGAGCCGCGCCGGGTGGGCGAGTCGGTGGCGCGGATGAACCTGCGCTACGCGACCGTGACCGGGGTCGCCCGCGACGATCTGCCGGACGAGGGGTCCTGGCTGTACGCCGAGACGATCCGGCAGATCCACGCGCAGGCGCCCGGGACGGGCGTCGAGATCCTGGTCCCCGACTTCACCGGGCGCGCGGAGCACCTGCAGCGGGTGTTCGACGCCCGGCCGGAGGTGTTCGCGCACAACGTCGAGACGGTGCCGCGCATCTTCAAGCGGATCCGGCCGGCGTTCCGCTACGAGCGCTCGCTCGACGTGCTGACCCAGGGGCGCGACGCGGGGCTGATCACCAAGTCGAACCTCATCCTCGGCATGGGCGAGGAGCGCGAGGAGATCTCGCAGGCGCTCCAGGACCTGCACGACGCGGGCACCGACATCGTGACGATCACGCAGTACCTCCGCCCGACCCCGCGGCACCTGCCGGTGGACCGCTGGGTGCACCCGGAGGAGTTCGTCGCGATCAAGGAGGAGGCGGAGGACATCGGCTTCCTCGGCGTGCTGTCCGGGCCGCTGGTCCGCTCCTCCTACCGCGCCGGCCGCCTCTGGGCCCGCTCGATGGAGTCGAAGGGCCTGCCGGTTCCGGAGCACCTGCGCCACCTGGCCGACGCGGCCCTCGGCTTCTCCCAGGCGGTCTGACCCGCTCTCTCCGCGAGATGCCACTTGTGCACGCCTTGCACGGCGTGTCGCGTGCACAAGTGGCATCTCGCGGATGGGGTCCTGGGGACCCTTGCTGGTCGAGTAACCCCGCAGGGGCGTATCGAGACCCGTGAGCGTCAGCAGGGGTGGTCTGCAGACTCGCTGTCTGACGCTGGTGGATCTCGATACGCCCGCTCCGCGGGCTACTCGATCAGCAGAGGGGCCGGCATTCGAGAGGGCTGTTCGCCGAGTCGACCCGTCTCGGACCGTGGCCTGCCCGCAGAACCCGGTTCGCGTCCACTCGCGGCCCGGCCGTCGACGGTGACTCACGCTGCGTAGGCGTCTGAACTCCGTCGCGAGATGCCACTTGTGCGCGCGTTTCACGGCGTGTCGAGGGCGCAAGTGGCATCTCGCGGAGGGGGAGGGAGGGCTGCCCGGGTCAGGCGACGAGCTGGGCGGCGAAGACGTGGGGGGTGAAGCCGGTGAGGTCGTTGATGCCCTCGCCCTGACCGACGAGCTTGATGGGGATGCCGGTCTTCTCCTGGACGGCGAGGACGAAGCCGCCCTTGGCCGAGCCGTCGAGCTTGGTGATGACGAGGCCGGTGACGCCGGCGTGCTCGATGAAGGCCTGGGCCTGCATCAGGCCGTTCTGGCCGGTGGTCGCGTCGAGGACGAGCAGGATCTCGGAGATCGGCGCCTGCTTCTCGACGACGCGCTTGATCTTGCCGAGCTCGTCCATCAGGCCGCCCTTGGTGTGCAGGCGGCCGGCGGTGTCGATGATGACCATCTCGATGCCGTGGGTCTTCGCGTACTCGACGGTCTGGTAGGCGACGGAGGCCGGGTCCTGGCGCTCCTGCTGCGGCCGGACGATCTGCGCGTCGGCGCGTTGCGCCCAGGTGGCGAGCTGGTCGACCGCGGCGGCGCGGAAGGTGTCGGCGGCGCCGACCACGACGCTGCGGTCGAAGTTGCGGAGGAACTTGGCGAACTTGCCGATGGTCGTGGTCTTGCCGACGCCGTTGACGCCGACGACCAGGATGACCGCCGGGCGCTCGCTGAGCTTGAGGGTCGTGTCGTACTTGGAGAGGCGCTCCTCGAGCGACTCGCGGAGCATCCGCTGGAGGTCGCGCGGATCGGTCGTGTTGTAGCGGGCGACCTTGGCGCGGAGGTCCTCGACCATCTCCTCGGTGATGTCCGGCCCGAAGTCGGCGGTGATCAGGGCCGTCTCGAGGTCGTCCCAGGTCTGCTCGTCGATCGTGCGCTTCTCGAACAGGCCGCGGAGTGCGCGACCGAGCGACCAGGAGCTGCGTTCTGCCATGCGCCCAGGCTACCGGCGGGTGGACGTCCGATCTGCAGGCGATCCGCCCTTCGCGGCGCCTGGACCTGCGGCAGGACAGGCCTGCGGGCGGCATCGCCTGCGAATCGAACCCGGGCATCAGACCGCCGGCGCCTCCACGCGCTGACCGACCACGGCGGAGACGCCGTCCTGGCGCATCGAGACGCCGTAGAGGGCGTCGGCGATCTCCATCGTGCGCTTCTGGTGCGTGATGACGATCAGCTGACTCGACGTCCGGAGGTCCTGGAAGATGCTGAGCAGGCGGCCGAGGTTCGCGTCGTCGAGCGCAGCCTCCACCTCGTCCATGATGTAGAACGGGCTCGGCCGCGACTTGAAGATCGCGACCATGAAGGCCACCGCGGCGAGCGAGCGCTCGCCGCCGGAGAGCAGCGACAGCCGCTCGATCTTCTTGCCGGCCGGGCGCACCGCGACCTCGATGCCGGTGGTGAGCAGGTTCTCCGGGTCGGTGAGCCGGATGCTGCCGGTGCCGCCGGGGAAGAGCACCGGGAAGACGTCCGCGAAGGCGGCCTGGGTGTCGTCGAAGGCCGAGGCGAAGACCGTCTGCATGGTCTCGTCGAGCTCCTCGATGATGGTCAGCAGGTCGCGCCGCGTGTTGGTGAGGTCGGTCAGCTGCTCGGTGAGGAAGACGTGGCGCTGCTCGAGAGCCGCGAACTCCTCGAGGGCGAGCGGATTAACCCGGCCGAGCTGGCCGAGCTGCTTCTCGGCCTTGTCCAGCCGGCGGCGCTGCTCGTCGCGGACGAAGGGGCGCGCGGGCGCCTCGGCGTCGGTCTCCTCGGGGACCGGGACCTCGGGGCCGTACTCGGCGACCAGCACGTCCTCGACCAGTCCGAGCTCGGAGCCGGCGCGCTCCAGCAGCCCGGTGAGCTGCAGGCGCTTCTCGTAGATCTGCAGCTCCAGACCGTGCACGCTCTCTGTGACGCTCTGCAGCCGGTCGCGGAGCACGCCCTCCTCGCGGCGCAGCGCCTGGAGCTCCTCGTTCTGCTGCGAGCGCGCGGTCTCGGCGCGCAGCAGCTCGGCGCGCGACTGCTGCACCGAGCGGTCGACGGAGGCGAGCACCGCGGGGATCGCGCCGGTCACGTCGGCCGCGGCGTCGTGCTGGCGGCGGCGGATCACGGCGCGGCGGGCGGCTTCGTCGGCGGCGGCGCGGTCGGCGGCGAGCTGGCGCTCGAGCGACTCGCCGCGGGACTGCTCGGCCCGGACCCGCTCCTTGGCGGTCTCGACGCCGAGGCGCGCCTCGATCTCGCGCTCGCGCGCCGCGTCGACCTCGCGCTGGAGGCCGTCGCGGGCGCTGACGTCGAGGACCGGGCGCGGGCGCGAGCGGGCGACGTCCAGCTCGCCCTTCGCCTTCTGCGCCGCGGTCTCGGCGTCGCCGACCCGCTCGGTCGCGATGGTCAGGGCCTTCTCGCCGCGACCGAGCTCGGCGGTGGCGCCCTCGAGCTGCGCCCGCACCCGGCCGAGGCGCTCGGTGTGCGCGGCGCGGGCGGCGTCGTGCTCGCGCAGGGCGGCGAGGGCCAGGCGCGACTGCTCCTTCGCGGCACGGAGGGCGCCGGTCTGCTCGGCGAGGTCGAAGCGGAGGCGGTCGATCCGGCCCTCGATCTCCTCCAGCCGGCTCGCGGCCGCGTCGCGCTCGGAGACCAGCTCGAGGCGGCTGCGCTGCCCGCCCGCTCCCCCGCTGAGCACGGCGTCGGAGACGGAGGCGCCGTCGCGGGTGACCACGGTGACCGGGTGCTCGCCGCCGGCCAGGGCGGGCCAGAGCCGTCGGGCGGTGTCGAGGTCGTCGACGACGACGACCTGCTCGAGGAGGGCGAGGACGCCGTCGGGGCCGGTGACGAGATCGCGCGCGCGGGTCGCTCCCTCCGGAACCTCGATGGCGAGGGTGGGACGGGCGGCGTCGCCGATCAGCAGCTCGACCCGGCCGAGCTCGCGGCGGATCGCCTCGTCGAGCGCGGCCTCGGCGTGGGGCTGCGAGTCGGCGAGCACGGAGTCGGCGGCCGCGCCGAGGGCCGCCGCGATCGCCGCCTCGTAGCCGGGGCGGACCTGGATCCGCTCGGCGACGCGGCCACTGATGCCGTCGAGGCGGGTGGCGATCAGCTCGGCCGAGCCGTCCGAGACGTCGAGGGCGAGCGAGAGGGCGCTGCGGCGGGCGGCGAGTCCGTCGCGCTCGCGCTCCAGCGCGTGCAGCTCCTCGCGGAGCCGCTCGATCTCGCCCTCGGCCTCGAAGACCGAGGACTGGGCGAGCTCGTAGCCCTCGTCGAGAGTGCCGTCGGTGCCGCCGCCGGCCTCGCCGATCTCGTCCTCCAGCGCGTCGAGCTGGCGCTGGGCCGCCTCGCGGCGCTGGACGGCGGAGTCGAGGGTGTTCTGCGCGCGGAGGACCTCGCCGCGGACGGCGGCAAGGCGTGAGGCGGCGGTGTCGGCCTGGCCGGTGAGCTTGGACAGCTCGAGGTCGTGCCGGGAGACGAGCGCCGACTGCGCCGCGATCTCCTCGTCGGTCGCGTCCAGGGCGCCGCGAGCGCGCACCGTCGCCTTCTGCGAGTCGGTCCATGCGGTCTCGGCGTCGAGGACGGCGACCCGGAGGCGCTCCAGCTCGGCGCGCGCCTCCTCGACCATCGGCGCCGTGACGCGGGGCTGCACGGCGGGCTGCTCCGACTCCGCCTCGAGCAGGGCGAGGCGCTGGCCGGCGAGCGCCGCCAGATTGCGCAGCCGCTCCTGCACCGACTCGAGCTCGAAGGTGGTGCGCCGGGCGTCGTCGACCGCGTCGCCGACCATCTCGGACTCGATGCGGGCGGTGCGGAGCGTGCTCTGCTCGAGCCGCTCCTGCAGCACGAGGCGCTCGCTGTGCCGCTCGCTCTCGGTCCGGGCGAAGCCGTCGAGCGCGGTGCGGAGGGTGACGACGTCGTCGGCGAGCAGGCGCGCGCGGGCGTCGCGGACGACGGCGGCGATGGTCTGCGCCTGCCGGGCGACCTCCGCCTGGCGGCCGAGCGGCTTGAGCTGGCGGCGGATCTCGCCGGCGAGGTCGGAGAGGCGGGTCAGGTTCGCCTGCATGCCGTCGAGCTTGCGGAGGGTCTTCTCCTTGCGGCGGCGGTGCTTGAGGATGCCGGCCGCCTCCTCGATGAAGCCGCGGCGCTCCTCCGGAGTCGCGTGCAGGACGGCGTCGAGCTGGCCCTGGCCGACGATCACGTGCATCTCGCGGCCGAGACCGGAGTCGCTCAGCAGCTCCTGGACGTCGAGCAACCGGCAGGCGCGCCCGTTGATCGCGTACTCGCTGCCGCCGTTGCGGAACAGGGTGCGCTTGATCGTCACCTCGGTGTACTCGATCGGCAGCGCGCCGTCGGTGTTGTCGATGGTGAGCGCGACCTCCGCGCGGCCGAGCGGGCCGCGGGTGGAGGTGCCGGCGAAGATGACGTCCTCCATCTTGCCGCCGCGGAGGGTCTTCGCTCCCTGCTCCCCCATCACCCAGGCGAGAGCGTCGACGACGTTGCTCTTGCCGGAGCCGTTGGGCCCGACCACGCAGGTGACCCCGGGCTCGAAGGCGAACGTGGTCGGCTGCGCGAAGGACTTGAACCCCTTGAGGGTCAGGCTCTTCAGGTACACCCGGCCGCCTCGCTCCGCTCGAAAACGCTCCCTACGGTACTCGACAGGCTCCGTCGTGCCCCGGAACCGCGCGGTGCGGCCCGGCGGCGTGCACACTGGGGAGGTGACGAGCCCCACCGACCCCGCGCTCCGGATCCGCGAGCTGCCGATCCCCGAGCACCCGGGCGCCGAGGGCTGGGACGACTTCGTCACCCTCACCGCGATCGGCAACGCCGTCGAGGCCGAGGGCACCGGCACGGACGAGCTCGGCTTCCCCGCCGAGACGAACCTCGGCGAGTGGCGGCAGCAGGAGTTCGACCCGCGCCGCGCGTTCCTCGCCGAGGTCATGACGGACGACGGAGCCCGCGCGGTCGGCAGCGGCGAGCTGCACTGGAGCACCGAGGAGGGCGACGACGCGGCCTGGCTGGCGTTCTCCGTCCTCGCCGGGGAGCGCGGGCGCGGGGTCGGCTCCGCCCTGCTGGAGCGGCTGACGGCGGAGGCGCACGCGCTCGGGCGGACCGTGCTGCAGACCTGGACGGCGCACCGGGCCGACCGCAGGGGGCCGCGCCTGGCCGCGCGCTCCGGGGCGGGCTCCGTTCCGGCCGACGACCCCGGCGCGCGCTGGCTCGCCTCCCGCGGCTGGGTGCTGGAGCAGGTGGAGCGGGTCAGCGCGGTGCGGCTGCCGCTGGACCCGGTGCTCGCCGCGTCCCGGCGCCGCGGTGCCCTGGCGCACGCCGAGGGCTACGAGCTGCGGCACTGGAGCGGCGCGACCCCCGCGGAGCTCGTCGACGGGATGCTCGCCCTGCGCGCCAGCATGTCCGCGCAGGCGCCCACGGCCGGGCTGTCGGTGCCGGAGGAGACCTGGACCCGCGAGCGCCTCGAGGCGCACGACCGCGAGTCGACCGCCGGCGGGCGGGTGGAGCTGACCTCGGTCGCCCTGCACGAGGACCGGCCGGTCGGCTACTGCACCGTCGACGTGCTGCCCGGCCGCGCCGCGCTCTGGGGCGCGACGCTCGTGCAGCCGGCGCATCGTGGGCACCGGCTCGGCATGCTGCTCAAGCTCGACGCGCTCGAGCACCTGGCCGCGGCCGACCCCGACTGCCGTGCCGTCTACACCTGGAACGCGGAGGAGAACCGGCCGATGCTCGCCGTCAACGAGGCCGTGGGGTTCCGCGCGATCGCAGTGGAGGGCCAGTGGCGGCTCGACGAGGTGGCGCCGTGATCCCGCTGGTGGAGCCGGGGCCGGCGCTGAGCGCCGCCGAGCGCGAGCGCTTCGCCCGGCAGATCCGGCTGTCGCCGCTCGGCGAGCTCGGGCAGCGCCGCCTGCGGAACGCGCGGGTGCTCGTCCTCGGCGCGGGCGGCATCGGCTCCCCCGTGATCACGGCGGTCGCCGCGGCCGGAGTCGGGCATCTCGGGATCGTCGACGGCGACGTCGTCGAGGCGTCCAATCTCGCGCGTCAGACGGCGCACGACGAGTCGTCGATCGGCTCGTCGAAGGCGGAGTCCGCGGCGGCGACCGCGCGGCGGCTCTCCCCCGGGATCCACGTGCAGGCCTTCCCCGTCTCCTTCACCGGTGCGAACGCCGACGCGCTCGTCGCGGGCTGGGACGTGGTGGTCGACGGCTTCGACACCTTCGGCTCGCGCTACCTCGCCTCCGACGCGACGACCCGGGCCGGTGTCCCGCACGTCTGGGGGTCGGCGCTCGGCTTCGACGGGCAGCTGTCCACCTTCTGGGCGGCCGCGCCGGGCGGCGGGGTCACCCTGCGCGCCCTGCACCCCGGGGCCGAGGACGCGGCCGACAGCTGCGCGACCGTCGGGGTGCTCGGCTCGCTCTGCGCGGCGATCGGCTCGGCGATGGCGAGCGAGGTGGTGAAGCTCGTCACGGGCGTCGGCGAGCCGCTGTTCGGACGGGTGGTGGTGCACGACGCGCTGGACGGTTCGTGGAGCGAGCTGCCGCTGGCCCGCGCGGTGCCGCCGGTGGCTGCGGTGCTCGCCGTCGCGGGAGCGGTGACCGCCGACGAGCTGCGGGCGCGGCTCGTAGGGCCGACGCCGCCGACGGTCGTGGATCTGCGGGAGGACGACGAGGACCGCTCCGTCGCGATCCCCGGGGCCGTGCGGCTACCGATGTCGCGCTTCGATCCGGCGCTGCTGCCCGCGGGGCCGCTGGTGCTGCACTGCGCCTCGGGCGTGCGCTCGCGGATCGCGGCCGACCGCGCGGCGGCGGCGGGGATCGCCTCCGACTCGCTGCTCGGCGGGATGGTGGGCTGGCGCTGATCCGGTCGCCGGTCGGAGGTGCGATTCGCAGGTCTTCCGCGTTCCCCGCGCGTCTCGCCGTGCGGCGCGGCCGACCGGAGCCGAGATCTCCTGCACAACGGACAAGAGCCTGCACAACGGACAGGAGCCTGCAGAACGGACAGGAGCCTGCAGAGAGGCGAGAGGCGCGGGTTTCAGCCGCCGGCGAAGGGCGGCAGGACGTCGATCGAGGCGCCCGCGGGCAGCGGGGTGGCGCGGTCGGTGGTCGAGACGCCGTCGACCAGGTAGCTGCAGCGCGCGAGGACGTCGGCGGCGGACGGCGCGGAGGCGACGAGCTCCGCCTCCAGGGCGGCCAGGTCTGCGACGCCGTCGAGCTCGTCGGAGGCGCGCCCGAGGGCGGCCTTCGCCGCGGCGAAGTAGCGGACGCGCACGCTCAGCCGCCGATCGCGCTCATGGTGCGCTCGGGCTGCACGAAGCCGTCCCGGTTCATCTCGTGGCCGGCCGGCTTGGCCCACATCGCGCCGCGCCAGAGCTGGGCGACGTGGTGGTCGTCGGCGCCGGAGCGCATCGCGCCGAGCAGGTCGGTCTCCTCGTTGGAGAAGAGGCAGCTGCGGACGCCGCCCTCGGCGGTGAGCCGGGTGCGGCGGCAGTCGCCGCAGAACGCCTCGGTGACGGAGGCGATGATGCCGACCGTGCCGAGCAGCGCGTCGGAGCCGATCGCGCGGACGTCGAAGAGCTCGGCGGGCGCGCCGTCGCGGGGGGCGGCGTTGGGCGTGAGGACGAAGCGCTCCGAGAGCAGGTCGCGGATCATCGCCGCCGTGATCATCGTCGAGCGGTCCCAGCCGTGGTCGGCGTCGAGGGCCATCTGCTCGATGAAGCGGAGCTGGTGCCCTCCGGCGAGCGCCCAGGCGAGCAGCTCGGCCGCCTCGTGATCGTTGATCCCGGGCAGGAGCACCGCGTTGATCTTGGTCTGCTTGAGCCCCGCGGGGCCGAGCGCGTCGATGCCGGCGAGGACCCGGTCGAGGAAGGGGCGGCGGGTGACCTTCGCGAAGGTCTCGGCGCAGATGGAGTCGAGCGAGACGTTCACCCGGTCCAGGCCCGCGTCGGCGAGCGACTGCGCGCGGCCGGAGAGGCCGATCGCGTTGGTGGTCAGCGAGATCTCGGGGCGCGGCTCGATCGCGGCGACGTCGCGGATGATGTCGACGAGGTCCTTGCGCAGCAGCGGCTCACCGCCGGTGAAGCGGATCTGGCGGACGCCGAACTGCTCGACGGCGATGCGGGCGAGGCGGACGATCTCCTCGCGGTTCAGCAGCGAGGCGGGCGGCTGGAACGGCAGCCCCTCGGCCGGCATGCAGTAGGTGCAGCGGAGGTTGCAGCGATCGGTCAGCGAGATGCGCAGGTCGTCGGCGACGCGGCCGTAGCTGTCGAGCAGCAGCGGGGTCTCGGGCCGCTCGGCCGGGAGGACCGCACCGCGTGGGCGGGGCCGGATGCCGGGGATCCCGAGTGCTGTGCTCATCCGGACAGACTACGCGCCGGATCCGGGCCGGAGCGGGCAAGATGGAGACGTCCCTGCCGCCGGTCAGGAACGCCTCCGCCCCGTCAGGAACGCCCCGCGCCGTCAGGAGCGCTTTCGCCGGCCAGGACCTCCGAGAGGACCCGATGACCTCGATCGATCTGCACGCCGCCCGTGTGCGCGCGCTGCTCTCGCCGCTGGCCACCCGCGGCGCCCGCGAGACGCTGGCGCTCGCTCCGGCCTCCGTCGCGGCCGACCCGGGCGCGTACGACCGCCGGGTGCTCGCGCGCTCGGTCGACGCTCCGCTGGATCTGCCGCGCTTCGACAACTCGCAGATGGACGGCTTCGCGGTGCGTGCGGCGGACCTCGCCGCGGCGAGCGCCGGCAGCCCGGTCTCGCTGCCCGTGGCCGCACCGATCCCGGCCGGCGACCGCGCTCCTCGGCACGAGGCGGGCACCGCGGTGCCGATCATGACGGGCTCGCCGCTGCCGGCCGGGGCCGACGCCGTCGTCGCGATCGAGACCGTCGACCCCCCGCGCTTCCCCGCCCCGGGCAGCACCGACGCCCAGGTGGCGTTCTCGCGCCCCGTCGTCGCGGCGGCCTTCGTCCGCGCCCGGGGCAGCGACGCCAAGCAGGGCGAGCTCGCGCTGCCCGCCGGCACCGTCCTCCGCGCCGCGCACTACGGCCTGCTCGCCTCGCTCGGCCTGACCGAGGTCGAGGTGCTCCCCCGCGTCCGCGTGCTGGTCGTGCCGACCGGGCACGAGATCCGCGCGGCCGGCTCGGAGCTCGAGGACGCGCAGATCTACGACGCCAACGGCTCGCTGCTGGCCGAGGCGGTCCGCGAGGCCGGCGGCCTGCCGATCGTGGTGCCCTGCGGCAGCGACCGGGCGGAGGACCTCCTCGCGCTCCTCGACGCGCATGCGGCCGAGGCCGACCTCGCGATCACCGTCGGCGGTGTCAGCGCGGGCGCCTACGAGGTCGTCCGCGACGCGCTCGGGGCGGCCGGCTCGGAGTTCGGCCACGTCGCCGTGCAGCCGGGCGGACCGCAGGGCCTCGGGCTCGTCCGGGTCCGCGACGACCTGCACCTGCCGATCGTGTCGCTGCCGGGCAACCCGGTGAGCGCCCTGGTCTCGTTCGAGCTGTTCCTGCGGCCCGTGCTCCGCTCGCTCGCCGGCCGGCTGCCGGCCGAGCGTCCGCGGCTGCGTGCCCGGCTGGCCACGCCGCTCGACTCCCCCGGGCACCTGCACCAGATCCGGCGCGGCACCCTCGACGACGAAGGGCTCGTGCACGCCGTCGGCGGCCCGAGCTCGCACCTGCTCGCGTCCTACGCTCGATCGAACGTGCTCATCCACGTCCCGATCGGGACCGAGCACGCCGCGACCGGAGACACGGTCGAGATCTGGAGGATCGATGACTGACACGACGGACACGACCGGAAGCGGCGGGACGGCCGACGGCACCGAGCTGACCCACGTCCGCGGCGACGGCGCCGTGCACATGGTCGACGTCGGCGGCAAGCAGGTCACCTCGCGGGTCGCGGTCGCGGAGGGGTTCGTCGAGACGACCCCCGACGTCGTCCGCCTCCTCGTGCAGGGCGAGCTGCCCAAGGGCGAGGCGCTCGGCGTCGCGCGCATCGCCGGGATCATGGGCGCCAAGGCCACCTCCGCGCTGATCCCGCTCTGCCACCCGCTGGTGCTCGACGGCGTCGACATCGACCTCGAGCCCGGCGACGACCGGGTCCGGATCGAGGCGCGCGTGCGCACGAGTGGCCGCACCGGCGTCGAGATGGAGGCGCTCACCGCGGTCAGCGTCGCCGCGCTCACCGTCTACGACATGATCAAGGCCGTCGACCGCGGCGCCGTCATCACCGGGATCCGCGTCCTGGCGAAAGAGGGCGGCAGGAGCGGCTCGTGGAGCCGGTCGTGAGCCGCACCGCGGTCGCGGTGGTCGCCTCCACCCGCGCCGCGTCCGGCGTCTACGAGGACCGCACCGGTCCGGCGCTGCTGACCTGGTTCGAGAGCCGCGGCTGGAGCGGCCGCGTGGTCGTCGTCGCCGACGGCGACGCGGTGGGCGAGGCGATCTCCGACGCCCTCTCGGCCGGCATCGACGTGGTGATCACCACCGGCGGCACCGGCGTCGCACCGAGCGACGTCACTCCGGAGCAGACCGCGCCGCTGCTCGAGCGCGAGCTGCCCGGACTCGCGGAGGCGATCCGCGCCCGCGGCGCCGCGCACGTCCCCACTGCCGTGCTCAGCCGCGGGCGCGCGGGGGTCAGCGGCCGGAGCGTGATCGTCAATCTGCCCGGCTCCCCCGGCGGCGTCCGCGACGGCATCGAGGTGCTCGAGCCGATCATCGGTCACGTGCTCGACCAGCTGGGCGGGGGCGACCATGTCCGCTGATCCCGTCGCCCTGGCCCGGATCGCCCGCGACCCCGTCACCGTCGACGAGTGCGAGCACGCCGTCGAGTCGCCGACCCACGGCGCCGTCGTCACCTTCGCCGGAATCGTCCGCGACCACGACGAGGGACGCGGGGTGCTCCGGCTCTCCTACGAGGCGCACCCCGAGGCGCCTGCCGCACTGCTCGCCTCGGTCCGGCGGATCGCCGAGCGGTTCCCGGAGGTGCGCGTCGCCGCGGTGCACCGGGTCGGCGACCTCGTGGTCGGCGACCTCGCGCTCGCCTGCGCCGTCGCCTCCGCCCACCGCGCCGCGGCCTTCGAGGCCTGCGCGGCCCTGGTCGACGACATCAAGGCGACCGTGCCGATCTGGAAGGAGCAGTCGTTCGTCGACGGCAGCTCGGAGTGGGTCGCGTCGCTCGGCTGAGCCTCCGCGGCGGGCTCGGAAACACGAGCGTCACACGTCTGGGGTTCACTGGACGGAGCGCGCCGTCGGCGCACCGAGCGGAGGGCGCGGCATGGACCTGAACACGATCCAGCGCGTGCGCGTCGTCCGCGAGCGCGCCGAGCTGGCCTCGATGGGTCCGCGCACCGCGGTGATCGGCGGCGGGTCCTGGGTGTTCTCGCTCCCGCACGACCACCTCGACGAGCTGCTCGACCTGCAGGGCTTCGGCTGGGAGCCGTACCGCGAGACGGCGGACGGCCTCTCGATCGCGGCGACCTGCACGCTCGCCGAGCTGTCGGCCATGCCGGACGGTGGTCGGCCCGCGCACCCGCTCTTCTTCCAGTGCTGCACGGCACTGCTGGGCTCGTTCAAGATCTGGAACGTCGCGACGGTCGGCGGCAACATCGCCAACGCGCTCCCGGCCGGGCCGATGATCAGCCTCGCTGCGGCGCTCGACGCCGAGGCGCTGGTCTGGCGAGCGGACGGCTCCGACGCTCTCGTGCCGGTGGCCGAGCTGGTGACCGGCAACATGACGACCTCGCTCGGGCACGGCGACGTGGTCCGCTCGATCGAGTTCCCGCGCCGGGCGCTGGCGGCGCGGACGGCGTACCGGAAGATCGCGCTGTCGCCGCTCGGGCGCTCCGGAGCGCTCGTCATCGGCCGGGTGGACGCTGACGGGGCGTTCGTGCTCACGGTGACGGCCGCGACGATCCGTCCCGAGGTGCTCCGCTGGCCGGCGCTCCCCTCCTCCGCAGAGCTCGACAGCGCGATCGGCGGGATCACGACCTGGTTCACCGATCCGCACGGGGCGGCCGACTGGCGGCGCGCGGTGGTGGGCGTGCTGGCCGAGGAGATCCGCGGCGAGCTGGACGGCACGGGCGAGCCGGAGCCGATCACCGAGCCTGCCCCGACCGCGGGAGGCGCCGCATGAGATTCACCGTCAACGGCGAGCCGGTCGACGCGTCGCCCCGCCCCGGCCAGGTGCTGCGGACGCTGCTGCGCGACCACGAGCACTTCGAGGTCAAGAAGGGCTGCGACGCGGGCGACTGCGGCGCCTGCTCGGTGCTCGTCGACGGCACGCCCTTCCACTCCTGCCTCTACCCCGCGCACCGCATCGAGGGGCGCGAGGTCACCACCGCCGCGGGACTCGGCACTCCGGAGGAACCCGGCGCGGTGCAGCAGTCGTTCGTCGACCACGCCGCGTTCCAGTGCGGCTTCTGCACAGCGGGCATGGTCGTCACTGCGAGCGCCCTCGAGGGGGCGCGCGAGGAGGACCTCCCCCGCCTGATGAAGGGCAACCTCTGCCGCTGCACCGGCTACCGGCCGATCCGCGAGGCCGTGTCCGAGCACGTCTGCGAGCCGCCCACCGGGCTGACCCCCGTGCGCCGCACCGGGCGCACCTCCGCCGACGAATCGCGGGTGGGGCGCTCCCTCGGCGCCCCGGCCGGCCGCCGCATCGTCTCCGGCCAGGAGCCGTACACGCTCGACGTCGCCGTGCCCGGGCTGCTGCACCTCAAGGTGCTGCAGAGCCCGCACGCGCACGCCCGCATCCTCTCGATGGACACCGCGGTCGCCGCGACGATGCCCGGCGTCGTCGCCGTGCTGACGGCCGCGGACGTGCCGGACATCCTCTACTCCACCGCGCGGCACGAGTCGCGACTGGACGACCCGGACGACACCCGGATGCTCGACACCGTCGTGCGCTTCCGCGGCCAGCGGGTCGCTGTCGTCGTCGCCGAGTCGGTCGGAGTGGCCGAGGCCGCCTGCCGGGCGATCGAGGTCGAGTACGAGCTGCTGCCCGCGGTCTTCGACCCGGAGGAGGCGCGCGCACCGGGCGCCCCGCTCCTGCATGGGGACAAGGACCCGATCGCCTCGCGCATCGCCGACCCCGGCTCGAACGTGGTCGCCGAGCTGCACGGCGAGTACGGCGACGTCGCCGCCGGCCTCGCCGAGGCGGACGTCGTGATCGAGGGCCGGTGGACGACCTCCCGCGTCGCGCACACCGCGCTGGAGACCCACGGCACGATCGGCTGGCTCGAGGGCGACGAGCTGGTGCTGCGCACCTCCACCCAGGTGCCGTTCCTCGTCCGGGACGAGATCGCGCGGATCTTCGACCGCGACCCCGCGAGCGTGCGGGTGTTCACCGCGCGGGTCGGCGGAGGCTTCGGCGGCAAGCAGGAGATCCTCACCGAGGACGTCGTCGCGCTGGCCGTGCTGGCGACCGGGCGGCCGGTGCAGTTCGAGTTCACCCGCTCCGACGAGTTCACGATGGCGCCCTGCCGGCACCCGATGCGGGTCGACGTGACCCTCGGCGCGCACCGCGACGGGCGGCTGACCGCGCTGAGCGTCGACGTGCTCTCCGACACCGGCGCCTACGGCAACCACGGCCCCGGCGTGATGTTCCACGGCACCTCGGAGTCGGTCGCGACCTACACGGCGCCGAACAAGCGCGTCGACGCGCAGGCCGTCTACACGAACAACCTGCCCTCGGGCGCGTTCCGCGGCTACGGCCTCGGCCAGGTGATCTTCGGCATCGAGTCGGCGATGGACGAGCTCGCCGGCGAGCTGGGCATCGACCCGTTCGAGCTGCGGCGGATCAACGCGGTGAAGCCGGGAGAGCCGCTCGTGGTGACCCATGTGGAGGGCGACGACATCGGCTTCGCCTCCTACGGGCTCGACCAGTGCCTCGATCTCGCGGAGGCGGCGCTCGATCGCGCGACCGGGGCCGCTGCCCCCGAGGGACCGGGCTGGAGCACCGGGCGCGGCATGGCGGTCGCGATGATCGCGACGCTGCCCCCGCGCGGCCACTTCTCGGAGGCGACCGTGTCGGTCGACGCCGAGGGCGTGCTCACCATCGGAGTGGGCACCGCGGAGTTCGGCAACGGGACGACGACCGTGCACACGCAGCTCGTCGCGAGTGCCTTCGGGGCCTCGGCGGACCGGGTGCGGATCCGCCAGTCGGACACCGCCGCGGCCCGGTACGACACGGGCGCGTTCGGTTCGGCGGGGACGGTGGTGGCCGGCAAGGCCGTGTACAGCGCGGCGCTGCGGCTCCTCGCCGACCTGCGCTCGCTGGCGAAGCGGCTCACCGGTCACGACGGGAGCGAGTTCGAGCCGGACGACGAGGGGCTCCTCGCCGCCGACGGCACGCGGGTGAGCTACGCGGACCTGGTGCTCGCGGCCGGCGGGCCGGTGTCGGCGATCGGCAGCGAGGACGGCGCGCAGCGCTCGCTCGCCTTCAACGTGCAGGGCTTCCGCGTCGCGGTGCACGCGCCGACCGGCGAGGTGCGGATCCTGCAGTCGGTGCAGGCGGTCGACGCGGGCTTCGTGATCAATCCGGCGCAGCTCCGCGGGCAGGTCGAGGGCGGCGTCGCCCAGGCGATCGGCTCGGCGCTGTACGAGGAGGTGATCCTCGACGGCGAGGGCACCGTGACCACGGCGATCCTGCGGAACTACCACATCCCGCAGATGGCCGACGTGCCGCCGACCGAGGTCTACTTCGCGGATACGGCGGACGACCTGGGCCCGTTCGGCGCGAAGTCGATGAGCGAGGCGCCCTACAACCCGGTGGCCCCCGCCCTCGCCAGCGCCGTTCGCGACGCCGTCGGCGTCCGGCCGCACGCCCTGCCCGTCTCCCGCGACCGCGTCTGGCGCCTGCTGCACCCCGACGCGGCTCCCGTGCCGACGGTCGACGCGGGCGCACCCCCCGGCTGACCTCGGACGCGCCTCGCGCCGACCGCGGACGCGACTCACCATGCTGGTCGAGTAGCCCCGCAGGGGCGTATCGAGACCCCCCCACCGCCAGCACGCGGTGTCTGCAGACCCCCCTGCTGACGATCGTGGATCTCGATACGCCCGCTCCGCGGGCTACTCGATCAACAAAGAGGCGACCCTCCATGGAATCGCCAGCGCCTCAATGCTGGTCGAGTAGCCGCGCAGCGGCGTATCGAGACCCACGCTCGTCAGCGCGCCGGGCCTGCAGACCGCCCCGCGGACGACAACGGATCTCCTTGGAAGACACGCCCGCAGACATGCTGGTCGAGTAGCCCCGCAGGGGCGTATCGAGACCCGCCACCACCAGCAGGGCGGGTCTGCAGACTCGCGTTCTGACGGTGGTGGATCTCGATACGCCCGCTTCGCGGGCTACTCGATCAGCGAAGGAGGGCGGGCCGCCGCGCGGGCCGCTCCCTCGGCGGCGGAGGGTGGTCCGCGATCCGGGCCGTGCTCAGTCAGACGCGCGAGGCCAGCTCCGCGCTCGCGGCCGCGACCTCCCGGGCGATCGCGTCCTCGTCTGCGCCGACGAGGTGCCCGTCCGCGACCACGGGCCGCCCGTTCACGAGCAGCAGCGTCAGCGGCGGCTGCGCGCCGAGAGCGAGGGCCGCGACCGGGTCGGCGATGCCGGCGTGCTCGATCCCGTCGATCCGCCAGAGCGCCAGGTCGGCGAGCTTGCCCACCTCGATCGAGCCGATCTCGTCCTGGCGGCCGAGCACGCGCGCGCCGCCGATCGTCGCGATCGAGAGCGCCTGCCGGGCGCTCATCCGGTCGGCGCCGGCGCGCAGCCGGTTCATCAGCACGGCCGCGCGGATCTCGGAGCCGAGCTGCCCGGACTCGTTCGAGGCCGCGCCGTCCACGCCCAGCCCGACCGGAGCCCCGGCAGCCAGCAGCTGCGGGATCGGCGCGATGCCCGCCGCGAGCCGCGCGTTCGACGAGGGGCAGTGCGCGACTCCGGTGCCCGTCGCGGCGAACTTCGCGATCGCGTCGTCGTCGAGGTGCACGCCGTGCGCCATCCAGACGTCGTCGCCGAGCCAGCCGAGCGACTCCAGGTAGTCCGTGGGCGACATCCCGAAGGCCTCGCGGGTGTAGGCGTCCTCCTCGACCGTCTCGGAGCCGTGCGTGTGCAGGCGCACCCCGAGCTGCCGGGCGAGGACCGCCGACTCGCTCAGCAGATCCGGTGTCACCGAGAACGGCGAGCACGGCGCGATCGCGACGCGCACCATCGCGTCGAACGAGGCGTCGTGGTACCGCTCGACGGCTTCGCCGCTCGCCTGCAGCGCCGCGGCGGTCGTCTCGACCGCGAAGTCCGGCGGGAGCCCGCCCTGCGACTCGCCGAGGTCCATCGAGCCGCGCGTCGCGTGCAGCCGCAGGCCCAGCGTGGTGGCGGCGTCCACGATGCCGCCGACGATGTCGCCGGAGCCGCGCGGGAAGACGTAGTGGTGGTCGCCCACGGTGCTGCAGCCCGAGCGGGCGAGCACCCCCATCGCACCGAGCGAGGCGGACCGGGTGAGGTCGGCGTCGATCCGCGACCAGGCCGGGTACAGCGCGACGAGCCAGTCGAAGAGGATCGAGTCCTGCGCCCAGCCGCGGGTCAGCCACTGGTACAGGTGGTGGTGGGTGTTGACGAGCCCGGGGGTGAGCAGGTGGCCGCGGCCGTCGACGCGGGTGAGCACGATCGGCTCCGCGGACGGGAGCCCGGTCGGTGCCCGGCCGTCGAGCGCCCAGGCGGGCGGCTCTCCCGCGCCGACGGCGACGATCCGCCGGTCGTCGACGACCACGTGGCCGCCGGGGTGCTCGGCCCCGGCGGCGTCGACGGTGGCGACGTGGGCTCCGGTGATGACGTGGCGCTGCATCCTCCGAGCATGGCAGCACGGTGTTTCGCGGTCGTTTCCCGCGGATCCCGGACGTGACCCGGCGAGCGCCCCGAGCGAGCGCGCAGGCGGAAGCCACCGACGTCGGTGCACGTGGCCCTGCTCGACGTCCGGCGCCGAGACCGGGAGGCCTTGCTCCTCGTGACTCGAGGCTGCGCTCGGGGCCGAGCGGACGATGGCGGCGGAGGTGGATCCCCCAGCCTTCGCCGCGCGGCTCAGGACCGGACTCGGGGAATCGGCAACTCGAAGTAGGTGGAGACTCCCTGCCGCGGATCCGTCGGAGTGTCGTAGTCCCAGATCTGCCACAGCTGGACGCGTCCGGCAGCGATGTCCTCGGCGGTCAGCGCCACCGGCTTGTCGACGACGTCCGCGGAAGCTCCGGAGGCGAGCGTCCCCACGGCCGGGTCCTGGAAGATCAGGGGGACCTCGCCGACGTTCGTGACGTGGTGGCGGAACTCCACGATCGTGCCGACCTCGACCGGTGCGCCGGGAGCGACGTGGAAGCTTCCGGTCGTCTGGACGTCGACCCCGATGTGCTCACCCGTGGTGGCGATCCGGTCCTCGGCCACCGGCGACGTGTAGGGCCCCGATGCGGTCGTACCGCTCACCGATCCGGAGACGAGGATCACGCCGGCGGCGAGGTCCTCCTCGGTGACGGTCGGACCGGCCACGACGAACTCCGTCGAACGGCCCGGCGCCAGTGCTTCGGCACCGGGACCGAGGGAGGAGACGGCGACCGAGCCCGTGTTCTCGACGTCGTAGCGCAACGAGACGGGGGTGCCGACCGGGACCGTCTCGCCCGGGTAGAGCAGAGAGTGGTCGAGCCCCGCCTTCTCGAGGTCGAACTCGGCCCGCACCAGGACGCGGAGGTGCGCCTGCCCGTCGTGCGGAGCATCCGGAGCGGGGGCTGCGGGAGCCGGGGCGACCGGAGCCGGGACCGCAGTCGGCGCGGGCGCCCCGAGCGGAGCGGGCTCCGTGTCGCCGGCCGTCGTACGGAAGGTCGGAAGGACGCGCTGAGAGACGGCAGCGCCCTCGAGGTCGATACCGGCCCGGCCGTCACGGTCGGCAGTGAGAGCCGAGCGCACGCCCAGCAGGTCCGCCTCGGGCGAGAGCGCGGAGAAGGCGTCCGAGGCAGCGGTCGTTCCGCGCTCGTCGGCGTGAGCCAGCGGGGCGGCACAGCCGATGAGCGCGGCGATGAGGACGGCGGACGCGGCAGCCGCGCGCGGACTCCGGTGGGGGCGGCGGGGTTCGGAAGGCGGTACGAGCATGAGGACTCCTTGATGACGGGGAACCGATGATTCGGGCTGCTGGAGCCTGCCTGCACATCGACCGCTCGCCCGCATCGGTGGCGGAAGCGGACGAGAAAGGCACAGAAACAGCAGTTGAGTGCTCCCTCGCCGACGCGACGGCGTTCCCTGCCGTTCAGGGCTCGGGTGGGTGGTGAGGCCGCGCCGACCGCGATGATCCGCCGGACCGGCGCCCCGGTCCTCGGAACCGCCGTGAGTCGTCGACGATCGGCCGCCGCCGTGACGGGAGGCTTCTTCGGCGGGGGGCGGACGCGGACGCGGGCGAACAGGCACAGTCGAGACGAGTGCTGCGACTCGCCGACGGAGGGATGATCGACCGTGGGAACTCCTCGAGAGTGCGCGGAAGGGGACAGCGGACGGCTTCTTGCTTCTCTCGGCGAGGACCGCCTCTCGTTGGGGACCGCGCCTCTCCGGCACGGCTCGCGCTCGGGGCGGATGCAGGCCGACGGAGGGGTTCCTGGTTCATCGTTCGGCGCCCGGCGGTCCAGAGCCCAGGCGGGCGGCTCCCCCGCACCGACGGCGACGATCCGCCGGTCGTCGACGACCACGTGGCCGCCGGGGTGCTCGGCCCCGGCGGCGTCGACGGTGGCGACGTGGGCTCCGGTGATGACGTGGCGCTGCATCCCCCGAGCACGGCAGCGCGGTGTTTCGCGGTGGTTTCCGTGGGCCGGCGCGCCCCGGGCCGGGCGGCCGCTCAGCGGGTGAAGAGGCACACCGTGAAGGGCGGAGCCTGCCAGGAGCGCGTCGGGGTGCGGACGGTCCACCGGCCCGTCACGTCACGACGCCCGCATCGAGCTCGTGCGCCGTGACCGTGCGCTCCGCCGTGCTGAAGCGTGAGGACTCTGCTGGGTCGAGGTCCTCGAAGGTCGGCCCTGCGTCGTGGAGCGGGACGTCGCCGGTGTTCACGAAGTGGTAGGCGAGAAGGACGGAGAGACACGAGGCCTCCCGGGAGACGAACGCCGGGGGCTACCGGCCGCTGGAAGGGATGGGCAGATGGAAGGTGAACGTCGGTGAGACGTACCAGCCCGTCGGTGTCCGGGGCGCCCACGCACGCGAGGAGGTCACATATCCGTGCTCGAGGTCCACCGCGTCGACGGTGCGTCCCCTGCTGACGAACTCGTAGGACCAGCCGACCTCCAGGTGCTCGTGGCCCGGACCGACGTCGTCGAGCGGGACGTTCCCGGTGTTCGTGAATCGGTAGGTGAAGACGACAGGGGTGCCGACGGTGACCGATCGACCCGGCCGGACCTCGAAGGCTCCCGTGGTCACGACGTTCAGAGCGGGGCGCTCCTCGACGGTGGTGGAGCTCGTGGCGACATCGCTCCGCACGGCCGGGGCGCGGCCCTCCGCCTGAGCGGTCGGGGCGATGCAGCTGACCAGGCCGGCGGTCAGCGCGAGGGACGCGGCGACGGCCGGAAGGCTCGTTCGCCGGAGGCGAGCGCGGGCAGGATCGGGACGGCGCGGTGACATGAGGACTCCTTGATGGTCGTGCGGAAGGGCTGAGCGAAGAGGCGGTCGGGAGGACCCGGCCGGCCGGGGCAGCGGAGCGATGACAGCATCGGACCGCGCACCGCTCCCTGTCCATTTCCTGGCAGGATCCGATCGGCCCGTCAGGATCACTGCCCGACGAGCTGCAGCGCAACGAGACGGGGGGGGGCGCCGACCGGAACCGTCTCACGTCTGCCGTCGGTCGACGCGCCGTCCGTCAGCGCGAGAGATGGATCGGCCCGGACCACTCCGCCCGGCCGATCGCCGCGGCGCCGCCGGGAGTGGACGATCGGGCGGTCGCCGACGTCGGTCCATAGTCGAGCGCCCCGGGGAGGGGGATGCTGTCGATGCTCGTCGGCGTGGTGTACGAGCCCGTCGGCGTCCGCACCGTCCACGAGCTCGACAGCGTCACGACGCCGGACCGGAGGTCGTCCGCGGTGACCACGCGGCCCGTCACGAAGGCGGTCCGGCTCTCCTGAACGTCCAGCCGGACCCGATCGGGACCGACCTCGTTCAGCGGGACGGTCCCCGTGTTCATGAACGTGTAGGCGACGGTGATCGGCGTGCCGAGCCCGACTGCTCCGTAGGGTGCGACATCGAAACGGACCCGGGTCGTCACCGTCAGCGCGGGGCCGTCGGTCACCTCCCCGGAGGCGGGGCCCGCGGCAGCACTCGATGGAGCCGGAGCGCCCGCTCTCGTCGACGGTGCCGGATCGCTGCCGCCGGTGCCCGTGACGTCGACGCTCCTCGCCGGGCCCGTCAGGGCGAAGGCGTCGACGGCCGGGCCTCCGAGAGCGGACGACACCGCGCTCGACAGTGCGGGGACCTCGACGGCTGGATCGGCGAGCGCGGCGGGCGCGAGGCACCCCGCCAGACCGGCAGTGAGCGCGAGCGCCGCGGCGACGGCCGAACGCCTCCTCCTGACGCGGCGCGAGGAAGTGGACGGGCGCGTGGGAACGGACATGGGGACTCCTTGATCATCGTGCAGACAGGGCAGGCGGCGGAGCGCGATCATGGTCGCACCGCGGCCGCTCGGACGCCGAGTCCCTGGCACGATCCGACTCCGGCGGCAGAGCTGCCGCCGTCATGGCAGCACTCGGCCCGACCCGGCAGGATGCGTGCCGCCTGTCAGCGCGAGGCGTGGATCGGCCCCGACCGCCCCGCCAGCGGCGCGCCCGACGCCCCGGCGCGCACCGCGAGCACCTCCGCGAGGATCGAGACCGCCGTCTCCTCCGGCGTCGATGCGCCGATGTCCAGGCCGATCGGCGAGTGCAGCCGGGCGAGCGACTCCTCCGCCACCCCGGCCTCGCGCAGCAGCCGCAGCCGCCGATCGTGCGTGCGCCGGGAGCCCATCGCGCCGATGTAGGCGGCCGGCAGCGTCAGCGCCGTCTCGAGCAGCGGCACGTCGAACTTCTCGTCGTGGGTGAGCACCGCGATCACCGTGCGCTCGTCCACCTCCGTCGCCTCGAGGTAGTCGGACGGCCAGTCGACCACGACCTCGTCGGCGCCCGGGAACCGCTCCGCCGTCGCGAACACCGGCCGCGCATCGCAGACCGTCACCCGGTAGCCGAGCAGCGCCCCGGCCGCGCAGAGCGCCGCGGAGAAGTCGACAGCGCCGAAGATCAGCAGGCGCGGCTTCTCGGCGCTGACGACGTAGGTCACCTCGAGCTCGACACCCTGGCAGGCGATCTCCACGGTCGCCGAGCGGCCCGAGGCCAGGCGCGCCGCCCGCTCGGCCAGGATCCGGCGCACCGTGTCCTCGTCCAGCGACGGCCCCACCACGTCCTGCGCGCGGGTCGCCCCGGTGAGCACCAGGCCGACGAGCTCGTCCGGGCCGCCGACGATCATCGCCAGCCCCGCCGGTTGCCCGGCCCGCGCGGCCCGCAGCTCGGCCAGCACGGCCCCCGAGCTCGCGTCGACGACGTGGCCGAAGACCCGCAGCTGCCCGCCGCAGGAGAGACCCGCCGCGAAGGCCGCCTCGTCGTCGAAGCCGAAGTGCTCGGAGCCGGAGCCGCCCGAGCCGAGCACCTCCTGCGCGAGCGCGTAGGCCTGGGCCTCGACGCAGCCGCCCGAGATGGAGCCGATGGCGCTGCCGGCCGCGTCGACCGCCATCGAGGAGCCGAGGGCACGCGGCGCCGAGCCGAAGACGTGCGTGACGGTGACCACGGCGACGCGCTCGCCCGCCTCGACGCGCGCGAGGAGCGGTACGGCGAGTTCGAGCACGGCGGCCTCCGACGTCGACGGGCGGGAGGGCGCGGAGCCGGGTCGTGCGGCCGGCGGGCGCTCACACGCGGGAAACATGCCGAGTATATGGTCGAACCCATGCCCGACGACTCCCCCTCGCTCGACCTCGTGATCCGCTCCTCCGCCGTCCTCACCGAGAACGGGACGCGGCCCGCCAGCGTCGCCGTCGCGGGCGGGCTCATCGTCGCCGTCGGCGACATCGACGCCCCCTGGAAGACCCTCGAGGAGGTCGTCCTCCCCGCCGGCCAGGTGCTGCTGCCGGGGATCGTCGACACCCATGTGCACGTCAACGAGCCCGGCCGCACCGAGTGGGAGGGCTTCGCCTCCGCCACCCGCGCTGCCGCCGCGGGCGGGGTCACCACGATCATCGACATGCCGCTCAACTCGATCCCGCCGACCACCACCGTCGCGGGGCTGGACGCCAAGAAGGCCGCGGCCGGGCCGCAGGCGCTCGTCGACGTCGGCTTCTGGGGCGGGGCGATCCCGGAGAACCTCGGCACCCTGCGCGAGCTGCACGACGCCGGCGTCTTCGGCTTCAAGTGCTTCCTCTCGCCCAGCGGAGTCGACGAGTTCCCGCACCTGAGCACCGAGCAGCTGTTCGCGGCGATGGCCGAGATCGCCGCGTTCGACGGCCTGCTGATCGTGCACGCCGAGGATCCGGTCGAGCTCGAGGCGAGCGCGAACAGCGGCGGCACCTCCTACGACGCCTTCGTCGACTCCCGGCCGCCCGCCTCGGAGAACTCGGCGATCGCGAGCGTGATCCAGGCCGTCCGCGAGACGGGCGGGCGGGCGCACATCCTGCACCTGTCCTCCGCCGAGGCGCTGCCGCTGCTGCGCGAGGCGAAGGCCGAGGGGCTGCGGATCACCGCGGAGACCTGCCCGCACTACCTCACCTTCGACGCCGAGACGATCCCCGATGGCGGCACGCAGTTCAAGTGCTGCCCGCCGATCCGGGACGAGCGCAACCGCGAGCTGCTCTGGAAGGGCCTGCTCGACGGCACGATCGACCTGATCGCCTCCGACCACTCCCCCGCCACCGCCGCGCTCAAGTTCGCGCACGACGGCGACTTCGGCCTCGCCTGGGGCGGCATCTCCGGGCTCGAGCTGAGCTTCCGCGCGGTCTGGACGGGCGCGCGCGAGCGCGGGATCCCGCTGGAGCAGGTCGTCGCCTGGATGTCGACGGCGACGGCCGCCTTCGCCGGGCTCGGGCAGAAGGGGCTCCTGCGGGCCGGAGCGGACGCCGACCTGGTCGCGTTCGAGCCGGAGGCGGCGTCGCCGGTGGACGTCGACGCGCTCTCGCACAAGAACAAGGTCTCCGCCTACGACGGCCGCGTGCTGCGGGGCGCCGTCGCGGCGACCTGGGTCGGCGGAGTCCGGGTCACGGGCGGCACCTCGGCGCCGGTCGGCCGGCTGCTCGAGCGGCCCTGAGCCGTCACCGACAGCGGAGTCGGAGCGACGGGGCCGGGCCGCGTGTTCCGGTCACGTTTCCGCCGTGTGAACTCCCGCGGTTCCGGGCGCGGTTCCGGGCGGATCGCACAAGACTCGGGTGACGCGGGCGCCGGACGCTGAGCACTCCGCCGGTGCGACGGGCTCGCCGCGCGCGGCATCCTGGCAGACGGGCACCGCTCGGCCGCGCGACCGCGGCCCCCGCGGAGCCCCACGAACCACCGAACGCGAACAGGAGCGGACATGTCGATCATCCTCGGAGACCACCAGTACGGGAAGGCCGAGAACCGCGTCGTCCGGATCTATCGCGACAGCCCCCGGCACGAGATCCACGACGTGAACGTCTCGACCGCCCTGCGCGGCGACTTCGCGGCCGCGCACCTGACCGGCGACCAGTCCGCGGTCCTGCCCACGGACACCCAGAAGCAGACCGCCTACTCCTTCGCGAAGGAGAAGGGGCTGCGCTCGATCGAGGCGTACGGCCTCGAGCTGGCCCGGCACTTCGTCGACGGCACCGAGACGGTGCACGGCGCGCGGATCGAGATCGAGGAGTTCGCCTGGGAGCGCGTCCTGGTCGACGGCGCCCAGCACGACCACACCTGGGTACGCAAGGGCCAGGAGGTGCGCATCGCCTCCGTCACCGTCGAGGGCACCGGCGACGCGCAGCAGGTCTGGATCACCGGCGGCTTCAAGGACCTGACGATCCTCAAGTCCACCGGCTCGGAGTTCCACGGCTTCCTCACCGACCCTTACACGGTGCTCCCACCCACCCGGGACCGCGTGATGGCGACCTCGCTGGTCGCGAAGTGGCGCTTCGCCCTCAGCGACGAGGAGATCGCCGCGAGCGACTGGGAGGCCGTCTACGCCGGAGTGAAGGCGCTGATGATCAGCCGCTTCGCCACCGTGCACTCGCTCGCCCTGCAGCAGACGCTCTTCGAGATGGGCAAGGCGGTGCTGGAGGAGTTCCCGCAGATCGTCGAGGTGCGCCTCTCGGCCCCGAACAAGCACCACTTCCTCTACGACCTCTCGCCCTTCGGTGTGGAGAACGACAACGAGGTCTACCACGCCGCCGACCGGCCCTACGGGCTGATCCAGGCCGCCGTCACCCGCGACGACGCGCCGGACGCCGGGCCCGCCTGGTACGCGTACTCGGGACTGGTGTGAGCGGAGGGTCCGGTCCGGGCGCCGGCGCGCGCGGCGTGCACCGCGGCCACGTCCTGCACGTGGCCGGCCGGCCCACCGTCGAGACGGCCGCGGACGCGCTGGTGTCGATCCCGGACGGCGCGCTCGTCGTCGGCGACGGCGGGACGATCCTCTGGGTCGGACCGCACGCCGCACTCCCCCGCGAGTACGCGGACTGGCCGGTCACCGGCGACGCGGGCGCGTTCCTCCTGCCGGGCTTCGTCGACACGCACCTGCACTTCCCGCAGACGTACTCGACCGACGCGTTCGGCGGCGGGCAGCTGCTGGAGTGGCTCGACACCGCGATCTTCCCGGCGGAGTCGCGGCTGGCCGACGAGGAGTTCGCCGGCCGCATCGCGCGGGCCTTCACCCGCCGCCGGGTGAGCGCCGGGACGACCGCGGCGATGGTCTTCGGCTCGGCGTTCCCGCACGCGCAGGACGCGCTGTTCGAGCGTAGTGTCGAGGCGGGGCTGCGCACGGTGTCCGGTCGCGGACTGCAGACGGTCGGGCCGCCGTCGGCCGCGGCGCTGCTGACCGGCGAGGACGAGGCGCTCGCGCTCGTCGCCGAGGAGATCGACCGCTGGCACGCGGTCGACACCGGCGACCCCTCGACGGCGCTGCAGCAGGTCGCGATCGTGCCGCGCTTCTCGCTGTCGGTGACGCCGACGACGCTCGCCGGGCTCGGCGAGCTCTACGACGGCGTCCGCGACCGCGGCGTGTACGTGCACAGCCACCTCAACGAGAACGACCGGCCGGGCGACGGCGAGATCGCGGCGGTCCGCGCGAGCTTCGGCACCCGCAGCTACCTGGACACCTACGACGGGCTGTTCCTGCCCGGCTCGCGGCGCGGCGGTTCCTCGCTGCTCGGCCGGCGGACGATCCTCGCGCACGCCGTGCACTGCCAGGACGCGGAGCTGCACCGGATGGCCGCGACCGGCACCTCGATCGCGCACTGCCCGACCTCGCAGCAGTTCCTCGGCTCGGGGACGATGCCGTGGCGGCGCACCGCCGCGGCGGGCGTGACGATCGCGCTCGGCAGCGACATCGGCGCCGGCGACGAGTGGCTGCTCGCGCGGGTGGCCAACGACGCCTTCAAGGTGCACCTGTCGGAGGAGGGCGACGCGTCGATCGCGCTGCACCCGGCCCAGCTGCTCTTCACCACGACGCTGGCCGGTGCCCGTGCGCTGGACATGGAGGAGCGCTTCGGCAACTTCGACCTCGGCAAGGACGCGGACTTCCTCCGCATCGAGCCCGACCGCTGGGAGCCGCTCGCGGAGGTGCTCGCCCTCGGCGTCCGCGCCGACGACCCGGAGGAGGCGACGGCCCAGCTGCTGTTCACCCTGCTCCTGGGCCTGCGCGAGCCCGCGATCGACGCCGTCCACGTGCAGGGCCGCCGCGTCACGGCCCCGTCGCTGTAGCCCCGGAGGGGGTGCTTCTTGGTGGTCGAGTAGCCCCGAAGGGGCGTGTCGAGATCCACCCGTCCTCACGATGGGTGGATCTCGATACGCGCGCTGCGCGCGCTACTCGATCAACATGGATGCGCCCACGCCCACACAGGTCGACCAAACCCCACAAGGCTCAGCCCCGATGGCGGAACAGCCCCGCAGGGTCCGATCCATGCTGGTTGCACTTCCAGGCAGGGCCCGCCTTCATGCTGGTCGAGTAGCCCCGCCAGGGGCGTATCGAGACCTACGCGTCCGAACGGTGCGCGGATCTCGATACGCGCGCTTCGCGCCCTACTCGATCAGCATGAGCAGGGACGCTCAGCGCAGCCGCAGCGCCAGGAAGAGGTCGGCGCGGTCCGACGTGTTCGAGAGGTCGCGCTGGGTCAGCTCCTCGACGCGGGCGATGCGGTAGCGGACCGTGTTGAGGTGCAGGTGGGTCTGCTCGGCCGCGCGCACCCAGGAGCCGCCGCAGTCGAGGAACGCCGAGAGGGTCGCCACCAGCTGCGAGTTGTAGCGCGCGTCGTGCTCGATCAGCCGGCCGAGCACCAGCTCGACGAACACCGTGCGCAGGTGATCGGGAACCGCGCTCAGCAGCTGCACCGCCGAGGTCACCTCGCCCGCCGTCCCGATCCGCACCGGCGACGCGTCGCCCGGCGCCGACGGCAGCCGCAGCGCGTAGCGCGCCGACCGCAGCGCCCCACCGAGCGCGGCCAGCGGACTCGGCGCGCTCACTCCGACCCGCAGCACCGCTCCGTCGAGCGCCGCTCCGGCCCGGCGCAGCGCCGCGGTCACGACGGCCAGGGCCTCGTCGTCCGCCACCGGGACCAGCGCCACCGCACCGTCGGCATCGCGCCCCACCACGGCCCGGCCCAGGTGCGCCACCGCATCCGTGAGCACCGAGCGCGCGAGCTCGCCGTCGCCGTCCACCGCGGCCGCCAGCACCGCGAAGCGCTCGACGCCGCCGAGGCCCAGCTGGCGGAGGTAGACCACCGTCTCGGGCTGCTCGCTGTCCTCCTCGATCAGCTCGAGCAGCCGGTCGGCGAGCGCCGCGTCGGCGAGCATTGCCGCCTCGCGCTGCAGGCGGTAGAGCCCGATCACGCCGGTCAGCTCGGTGATCGCGTCGAGCAGCGAGGGGTGCCACTCGTTCCAGTCGCCGGCGACGACGACGAACCACGAGGCGGCGCGGTGCTCCTCCGCTCCCGCGACGGCGAGGATCGACAGCACACCTCCGTGCGCGTCCGGCACCGTCACCGGGGTGCGGCGCGCGGTCAGCGCGGCATGCACGACGCGGTCGACCTCGTCGCTGCTCAGCGGGTCCGCGGTCGCGGCGGCCGAGCGCCCGGTCGCGGTCAGCACCCGCACCGGCCGCCCCAGCTCGGTCGAGGTGCGGGCGATCAGCTCGTCGAGCAGCTGCCCGCGGTAGACCTCGGTCAGCAGCTGCCGCTGGCGCGCGAGCCCGGCGGTCAGCCGCGCGACCCGATCGCCCGCCAGCGCATTGGAGAGGTGCGCGGTGATCGAGGCGAAGGACACGTCGGCCGGCACGGCGAACAGCGCGACCCCGTGCGCGCGGCAGGCCGCGACCAGATCGTCGGGCACGAAGCCCAGGAGCCCCTCGCCGGCCAGCAGCGCGACGGCGCCGGAGGAGGCGACCGCGGCCACGAAGGTCTCGCTGTCCTCGGCCGTGCGCCGCCACATCATGCCGGTGAGCACGAGCTGATCGCGCGCCAGGTAGCGGCGCGGGTCGAGCAGATCGGTGGTGAAGGTCCAGTTCACCTCGCGCGCGAGCGCCTCCTCGGTGGTGTGCACGGCGCGGATCCGCAGCGTCGGTGCGTCGAGGAGCTCCCGGAGCTGCACGCTCAGCTCCCCCGGTAGGTCGAGTAGGCGAACGGGCTGAGCAGCAGCGGGATGTGGAAGTGCGCGGCCGTGTCCTCGAGGCGGAACGCGACGACGACCTCGGGGTAGAACGACTCGGTGCCCGAGCGCTCGAAGTACGCGGCGGTGTCGAAGACGACGCGGTAGATCCCCGCGGGCAGCTCGGCAGGGCCGAACTCGGCCACGCGGCCGTCGGCGTCCGTCCGCGCGCTCGCGACCGGCTCCCAGCCGGATCCTCGTCGCGCCTCGAGCGCGACCGGCACGTCCTGCGCCGGCCGGCCGAGCACGGCGTCGAGCACGTGCGTCGTGACGTGGCTGCGGTGCGCGCTCATCGACCCGCCTCCACGACGGCGCCGGTCTCCGGGCCGAGCGCCCGCACCCGCAGCACCGTGATCTCGCGCAGCTGGTCGGCGACGATCCCGCGCTCGGTCTCCTCGTCGAGGGCGAGCCGGCGCTCCAGCTCGGCGACGATCTCCGATCGGTCGCGTCCGGCTGCGCGGATGAGGAACACCCGCCCGAACCGCTCCTCGTAGGCCCGGTTGCCGGCCAGCAGCCGCTCGGCCAGCGCCTCGTCCGGCGAGAGGCTCGACGCCTGCTCGGCGGCGGAGAAGTCGGAGGAGCGTCCGGTCCCCGCGTGCTTCTCGCCGATCCGGGGGTGGTCGGCCAGCGCCGCCTCCACCTCGTCGGCGGTCAGCGTGCGCGCGCTCGCGTCGGCCGCGTCGGCGAGGGCCTCGGTCGAGGCGTAGGGCGCGCCGGCGGCGACCTCGTCGGCCCAGCGCGGGACGGCGAGGCACGCCAGCAGCGCGTCGCGGAGGATGGTGGGGTCGGTCATGCGGTCTCCTCGTCGGGCCGGGCGTACGGCACGATGGTCGGATGGACGTGGTGGGGGTGGTGCTCGCCGCGGGCGCCGGCCACCGGGCGGGCGGGCCGAAGGCGCTGCGGGTCGATGCGGAGGGCGTGAGCTGGGTCGAGCGCGCGGTGGCGCGCCTCGAGACCGCGGGCTGCGGGAGCGTGCTCGTGGTGCTCGGCGCCGGGGCCGAGGAGGCGCGGCCCCTGGTCCCGGAGCGCGCCGGCGTCGTCGTCGCGGAGGACTGGGCCGAGGGACTGTCGGCCTCCCTGCGCACCGGGCTGCGGGCCGCGCACGGCGACGCCGCCCTGGTGACGCTCGTCGATCTGCCGGACGAACCCGCCGCGGTCGGCGAGCGCGTCCTCCGCGACTCCCCCGTCGGTCCGTCGGTGCTCGCCCGCGCGACCTACCGCGGTCGCCCCGGCCACCCGGTGCTCCTGGGCAGCCCGCACTGGCGTCCGCTCGCGGCGACGCTCTCCGGCGACTCCGGCGCCCGCGACTACCTCGCGCAGCACGGAGCGCTCGCGGTGGAGTGCGGCGACCTCTTCTCCGGAGCCGACCACGACGGTCCGGACTGACGCGGTCATCCGAGCCCGCTCTCGTCGAGCGCGTCGCGCAGGGCGCGCCAGGCGAGCATCGCGCAGACCGAGCGCACCGGGTTCGCGGCGACCAGCAGCAGCGCCGCCTCGTCGCCGAGCGGCTCCCCCGCGACCGACTCCACGGCGCGTCCGGACACCGCGTCGTGCGCGGCCATGGCGTCGAGGAAGGCGGTGACGCGCCCGCGGGCAGTGACCGCGTCGAGCCCGTCGAGCTCGTCCGCGAGCAGCGACGCAGAGCCCTGCGACACCTCGCAGCCGCGCCCGCTCCAGCTGATCGACAGCGCAGCGGCGTGCCCCGCGACCCGGACCTCGATCCGGTCGCCGCAGGTCGGCGTGAGCAGCTCGGCGCGGCCGAGCACCTCCACCGGCAGCGTCTCGTCCCGCCCGACAGGGTGCCGGGCGTGCGCCCGGATCAGCTCGGCCGCCTCGGCGCTCACGGCCGCTCCTCCAACTCCGCCAGCTCGGCGTACAGCGTGCTGATGCCCGCGATGCGCTCGCGCGACTCCCGCGGCACGGCGCCGAGCACTCCGGCGGCCAGCACGGCGACCGCGCTCATCGCCGCGGCGTAGCTGTCGAAGGCCGCCTCGCTGTCGACGGGGCACTCCAGCCAGACGGCGCAGCGATCCGCGAAGCGCCGTGCGTGAGTGTCGGCGAGCAGCACGACGGGCACCCCGTGCGCGGCCAGCACCTCGACGACGGCTGCGAAGGAGGCGGGCCGCCGCCGGAAGCCGACCAGCACCACCGCGTCCTCCGCGCCGAGCCCGGCGATCTCCTCGCCGAGCGACTGCCCAGGCTGCGGCGCGATCCGCACCCGGGCGCGCGCCTGGGCGAGCTGCTGGCGCAGGTGCAGCGCGACCGGGTAGCTGTTGCGCAGGCCGATCACGACGACCTCGCGGGCGCCCGAGAGCAGTCGGACGGACTCCTCGAGCCGCCCGTCGGCAAAGGTCGTCGCGAGCCGGCGGAGGTTCGCGTGCTCGCTCTCGAGGTGCGCGGCCAGCGCGTCGGCAGGGGCACCGGCCGAGGCCGGACCGACCGGCACACCGGAGCTGCGCAGCGCACGCGCGTGCTCGCGCACCTCCTGCGAGTTGGAGAAGCCCAGCCGGCGGAAGAGCCGCGAGACCGTGGCCTTCGACACTCCGCTGTGCTGCGCGAGCTCGGTGGCGGTGTAGCTGGCGAGGTCGCCGAGGTGGTCGAGGATGAAGTCGGCCGCGCGCTGCTCCTGCCGCGACAGCGAGGCGTAGCCCGCGTCGATCCGGTGGCCGATGCTCGGTGCGGAGGTCTCGGCGCGGTGCTCGGCGATCGGCGCCGAGGCGGTCACACCCGTCCTGCCCGCGCCTCGGCGAACGCGTGCACCGCCGCCTCGAAGGCGTCCAGCGCGGTCGCGACGTCGGCCTCGGTCACGTTCTCCTCGGGGTGGTGGCTGACGCCGCCCTCGCAGCGGACGAAGAGCATCGCGTACTCGGTGAGGTCGGCGATCGCCATCGCGTCGTGCCCGGCCTTCGAGAACAGCACCATCGGCTCCTCGTCGCCGGTCGCGCGGATGCCGGTGCGGACGACGTCCTGCAGCCAGTCGGCCGCGACGACGGCGGGCGCCCCGTGCGTCTCCTCGACGGTCAGCGCGAGCCGGCGGCGGCGGGCCGTCTCCGACATCGCGTGCTCGATCCCGTCCCAGACGGTGTCGCGGACGTCGTCGAACTCGGCCCGCAGGTCGAGCGAGAACTCCACCCGGCCGGGGATGACGTTGACCGCGCCCGGGAACGCCTCCAGGCGGCCGACGGTGGCGATCGCGCCGTGCTCGCGGGCGATGCGCTCGACGGCGAGCACGGCCTCGGCGGCCCCGGTCAGCGCGTCGCGGCGGCGGTCGAACGGCACGCCGCCCGCGTGCCCCGCCTTGCCGGTGAGGGTGAGCGCGAAGCGGCGGGCCCCGGCGATGGAGGAGACGACGCCGAGGGCGCGGTCCGCCTCCTCCAGGTACGGGCCCTGCTCGATGTGCGTCTCGAGGTAGGCGAGGACGTCGGCGGCGTCGCGCGCCGCCGTCGAGATGCGCGAGGGGTCGAGACCGAACTCGTGGAACGCCTCGACGAGGGTCGTGCCGTGCGCGTCCTCCAGCTCCCACCAGTGCTCGTCCCAGGTGCCGGCGACCGCGCGGGAGCCGAGCAGGGCCGTGCCGAAGCGGGTGCCCTCCTCGTCGCCGAACGCGACGACCTCGACGGCGAACGGCAGGCGCGTGCCCGCGGCGTTCAGACGGGAGACGACGGCGATCGCGAGCATCACGCCGAGGATCCCGTCGTAGCGCCCCGCGTCGGGCACCGTGTCCAGGTGCGAGCCCAGCAGCAGTGCGGGCAGTCCGGGCGTCGCGCCCTCGTAGCGGCCGCACTGGTTGCCGGCCGCGTCCTGCCAGGTGCGCATTCCGGCGTCCTCCATCCAGCGCGCGGCCATCGCGTTGACGCGGGCGTGCTCCGGAGAGAGGTAGACGCGCTCGATCGCGCCGCGGGCGCTCGACACCGCGGCGAGCTCGTCGCAGCGCGCCATGATCGCGGCGGCGTCGACGACGCTCACGCCGCGCCTCCCCGTGCGGAGTCGTAGACGCCGTACGCGCCGGCGACGCCGCCGCCCGGAGCGACGGACGCGCCCGCGCGGCGCAGGACCGCCTCGAGCGCGGCGAGGGTCGTCAGAACCGTGTCCTGGCGGGCGTTGTAGCCCATGGTGCCGATCCGCCAGACCTTGCCGTGCAGCGGCCCGAAGGAGGTGCCGATCTCGATGCCGAAGTCCTCCAGCATCGCGCCGCGCACCGCGTCGCCGTTCACGCCGTCCGGGATGTGCACCGCGACGACGTTGTTCATCTTGTGCGCGAGGTCGCCGAAGACGCGGAGGCCGAGCCCCTGGACGCCGGCGAGCATCGCCGCACCGTGCAGCTCGTGCCGCGCGATGGTGCTGACGAGGCCCTCCTCGACGATCAGCCGGGCGCACTCGCGCGCGCCGTAGAGCATCGTCGTGGCCTCGGTGTGGTGGTTGAGCCGGCGCGGACCCCAGTAGTCGAAGACCATGCCGAGGTCGAAGTAGTTGGACCGGACGGGGTGCGCGCTGACCGCGTCGCCCTCGTCGCGGATCCCGGCCTCGATGCTCTTGCGCGCTTCGATCACGGCGACGGCGCGCTCGGAGAAGGTGACGGGAGCGGAGCCGGAGGGCCCGCCGAGGCACTTCTGCAGGCCGGCCGAGACGGCGTCGAGGCCGAGCTCGTCGGCGCCGAACGCGTTGCCCGCGAGCGACGCGGTGACGTCGGTGTAGAACAGCACGCCGTACTTCTCGCAGACCGCGCCGAGCTCCTCGAGCGGCTGCGCCATCGTCGTCGAGGTGTCGCCGTGCACGACCGCGAGCACCTTCGGGCGCACGCGCTCGATCGCCTCGGTGATGACCGAGACCGGGAACACCTGGCCCCACTCCGCCTCGATCACGTGCACCTCCGCGCCGCAGCGCTCGGCGATCTCGCGGAGCAGGTGGCCGAAGCGGCCGAAGACGGGCACGAGCACCTTGTCGCCCGGCTCGAGCATCGAGACGAGCGCGGCCTCGATGCCGGCGCGGCTGGTGCCGTCGACGAGCATCGTCTTCTCGTTCGAGGTGGCGAAGACGCGGCGGTAGAGCTCCTGCGTCTCGTTCATCATCGAGGTCATGAACGGGTCGTACTGGCCCACCAGCTGCGCGGACATCGCGCGGAGGACCCGCGGGTCGGCGTTGATCGGGCCGGGGCCCATCAGCAGCCGGGGCGGCGGGTCGATGGGGAGGAACGTCGAGATCGCGGGCGCGGTCGGAATGGGAGCCACCTTCTTCGCAGTCGGACGTGCAGAGAAAAACCTGTTTCAGCTCCCGAGCCTACTGCAACAGACGTTTCGCCGATGTTTCGGCGCGCGAGGGTCCACCGGGAAGAGACGCCCGCAGCCTTTGCTGGTCGAGTAGCCCCGCAGGGGCGTATCGAGACCCGCCGTCATCAGCAGGGCAGGTCTGCAGACTCATGTCCTGACGCAGGTGGATCTCGATACGCCCGCTCCGCGGGCTACTCGATCAGCAGGGGTGGGGATACCCAACATCGACAAGGTGCTCTGCTCCGGGAGACCCGCCTACCCCAACACCTCCGCCGCCAGCTCCAGCAGCGCCAGATCCGCCCCGCGCGGACCGACCAGGCACAGCCCCACCGGCTTGCCGCCGACGCTCAGCCGCGGCGCCGACAGCGCCGGATACCCGCCGATCCCCGCGAGGCAGGTCAGCCCGAGCGTGGCCGTCCGAGCCGCATCGATCACCTCGGCCGACGCGTCAAGCGCCGGCCCGACCGACGACGCCGACGGCAGCAGCAGCACCCGCCCGCCGAGCGCCGCATCGAGCTGCTCGCGGAACCCCGCGACCCGCTCCCGCGCCGCCGCCTCGGTCTCCGCGTCGATCCGCGCCGCCGCGTCAAACCGTGCCTGCACGTCCGGCGCCAGCACGCCCGGATGCGCCGTGACCCAGGCACCGTCCGACGCCCACGCCTCCGCGGCCTGCACGAGACGGAACGCCTCGAACATCTCCGCCACCGGCGGCAGCTCGATCCGCTGGGCCCCGAGCCCGTCGACCACCGCCGAGAACGCGGCCGCGACCGGCGCGTCGACCCGCTCGAGCAGCGCGTCGGCGACGACGAATCCACTCACCGGCGACTCCGCGGGCCCGGTCAGCGCGACCGCGGCGACCTTCCGCAGCGTCCCGAGATCCCGCGCCAGCCACCCCACCGTGTCGAAGCTCGGCGCGAGCGGCAGCAGCCCCTCTACCGGCACCGCTCCGTGCGTCGTCCGCAGCCCCCAGAGCCCCTGGTACGACGCTGGCACGCGGATCGACCCCGCAGTGTCCGTCGCGAGTCCGATCGACGCCTGCCCGAGCGACACCGCGGTCGCGGGTCCGCTCGAGGAGCCGCCCGGGATCGCCCCCGGGACCGCCGGGTTCGGCGGCGTCCCGTAGCCGGAGTTCCGGCCAGCGATGCTGTACGCGAACTCGTCGGTCTGCGCGATCCCGCGCACCGACGCTCCCGCGCCCAGCAGCATCGCGACCGCGGGCGCCGTGGATCGCTCGACCTCGGCCTCCGCCAGGCGCACGGGGATCCCCGCGCCGATCCGCTGCCCCTCGATCGCGAACAGGTCCTTCACCGCCACGTCCAGCCCGTCGAGCGGCCCCGACGCGGAGGCGGGCACGAGCGGCGCTCCGACCGCCCGCCACACCCGCGCATCGAGCGCCGGCGCGGGCGCCTGCACCTGCGCGGCGCGCACCCGCCACACTCCGGAGTCACGTGTCCACAGCTGCGTCACCAGCCCGCGCCCGCCACGGGCCGGCAGGTTCACCGTCACGACCAGCGCGTCGTCCGCCCCGAGGGCCCGCACGTGCAGCTCGGCGAGCGCCCGCGGAGGCGTCCCACCGCGCCGCCCGCGGAACCCCGTGATCGCCTCGTGCCCCACGAGCAGCCCGGAGGCGTCGCCGCGCAGCGTCGTCGGCTCGCGGACGAAGGCGTCGGCGAGCGCCGGCACGTCGTCGGCCGCCAGCGCGGCCTCGTAGGCGAGCACCGCGTCGACGAGCCCGTCGGGCAGCTCCCCCTCCAGCGTCGTGACGCGCGGGTCAGGGCCGTGCTGCTCAGTCATCGAAGTCCGCCGTCCGCACGCGGGCGTGCACGCCCTTCACCAGGTCGACGACCTGCGAGATGTTGAAGTCCGTCGCGGCACTGAGGTACGCGTAGGCGAGACTCGCGTCCATCCCGTAGCGGGCCTGGAGCAGCGCGATCGCCGCGCGCACGCAGTTCTGCACCGCGATGTCGAGGTCCTCGTCCATCCCGGTCGGCACCAGGAACTCGGCCGTCTCGCCGAGCGGCCCGGCGATCTCGCCGAACGCGGCGAGCGCCTCCGCCCGCGGGATCACCTCGAAGCGCACCCGCACCCGCAGGCTCGCCTCCATCGCGGTCAGCGCGACCTCGCCGTCGCCCTGCGCGAAGTGCGGGTCGCCGACGTAGGCGAGGGCCTCCGGCACCTGCACCGGCAGATAGACGCTCGTGCCCGCAGTCAGCAGCGAGATGTCGATGTTGCCGCCGTGCGCACCCGGGGGCACCGAGTGCGGCCGCTCGTCGCCCGCCACCGCGACGCCCATGATCCCGAGGAACGGGTGCAGCTCGAACCGCGCCGAGCGCTCACCGCCCGGAGTCAGCGGCAGCACGCCCCGGCGAATGCCGTCGGCGCCCTCCTCCACCCGAGCGAAGGCGCTGAACGGGCCGGCAGCGAGCGGGTACTCCCCCGGCAGCGCGCCGCGACCGTGCCGGTTCGAGATCACGCCGTAGGGGACGCGCGGCTCGGCCTCGAGCAGCGTCATCCGGAGCAGATCGCCGGGCTGCGCGCCGCGCACTGCGATCGGACCGGTCACCACGTGCGGCCCGTCGACGGCGGTGTCGCGGAAGGGCCCGGCCGCGGCGAGCTCGATCGCGTCGCGCAGCACCCCCTCGGGAGCCACACCGTGCGCCCCGAAGAACGTGACGGGATCCCGCCCCTGATCCTCCAGGACCCCCTCGTGGCTCAGCGTGTCGATGACGACCTCCGCACCGGAGTCCACGGTGAGCACCGCCCGGTCGCTCGCGCAGGGCAGCCGCCCCCACAGCACCGATCCGGGCTCCGCCGGCAGGTACTCGACCCCCTCCGGAAGTCCCTCCCCGGGCTGCACCGCCCACACCGCCGGCTGCTCCTGCGCAGGCCGCTCCTGCGTGTCCCGCCTCTGCACGTCCTGCACGATGGCCGCCTCTCCGCGCGGGCCCGCCCCGCACTCCGTCCGACAGTAGCGGCGCCGTGTTGCGCCCTCGTGTCCCGGCCGCCCGCCGCATCCATGGCAGTATCGGCCCCGCACCACCCTCGCTCTCTCCCGCGAGATGCCACTTGTGCACGCGACACGCCGACGGAGGCGCTCACAAGTGGCATCTCGCGGTGCCCGCCCACCCCTCCGACGACAGGACCCCCGTGTTCCGACGCCTGCGCACGCGCACCGACAACGTCCACCTCGGCCTCATGCTCGCCCTGACCTTCTCGACCGGCATCATCGACGCCGTCGGCTACCTCGGCCTCGACCGGGTCTTCACCGGCAACATGACCGGCAACGTGGTCATCCTCGGCATGGCGCTCGCCGGCGCCGACGACCTCCCGATCGTCGGCCCGATCATCGCCCTCGCCGGCTTCATGCTCGGCGCCGCGATCGGCGGCCGCGTCCTGCGCCCGGTGAAGGCCGGCTGGACCACCCGCTCCTCCTGGCTCTTCACCGTCGTCGGCCTGCTGATGGCCGTGCTCGCCGTCGTGCTCGGCGTCGTCCCCGAGCACCCCGAGCCCCTGGCCCTCACCGTCACCGGCGTCCTGGGCCTCGCGATGGGCCTCCAGGCCGCGACCGCCCGCCACATCGCGGTCAAGGACGTCACCACTGTCGTCGTCACCTCGACCATCACCGGCCTCGCCGCCGACTCCCGCCTGGGCGGCGGCAAGGGCCAGCCCTGGTTCCGCCGCGCCACCGCCGTCGTCCTGATCGCCGCCGGCGCCGGAGTCGGCGCCCTGGCACTGAACGTCGGCCTCTGGCTCGGCCTCGCGATCGCCGCCGCGATCACCCTGATCGCCTCGCTCCTCGGCCACCTCATCGCCCACGTGAAGCACGCGACCCCCGCGGAGGAGAAGGCCGACGCCTGACGCCGTCCCACCCCGCCCCACGGAGCGGAACTCCGCAGAACATCAGCCAGGAGTCCTGCTCATCGCCCATCAGCGATGACCTGCCTACTCAGCTGATGTTCTGCAGCGGCTCCTCCGTCGGAGGCAGCGCCGACCGAACCGGAGGTCGCGCCGCTCAGCGCGACGCGCGCTGGCAGTGCGGGCAGAGGTGCGACGAGCGGTTCATGAACGGCACGCGGACGATCGGCTCGCCGCAGCGCGGGCAGGGCTTGCCGGTCTGGCCGTAGGCGTTGAGGCTGTGCGAGAAGTAGCCGGAGGCGCCGTTCACGTTGACGTACTGGGCGTCGAAGCTGGTGCCGCCCTCGGCCAGCGCGCGCTCGAGCACCGAGCGGACCTCGGCGAACAGGCGGCGGATCCGCGCCTCGGTCAGCGTCGAGCTCGGCGTCTCGGGGTGCAGCTCGGCCGCCCACAGCGACTCGTCCGCGTAGATGTTGCCGATGCCGCTGACCAGCGTCTGATCGAGCAGGGAGCGCTTGATGCCGCTGTTCCGGCGGGCCAGCACGGCGAGGACGGCGGAGAGGTCGAAGAACGGGTCGAGCGGATCGCGGGCGATGTGCGCGACCTGCGAGGGCACGGCGCGCAGCCAGTCGCCGTCGACCGCGTCGTCGCCGGCGTAGCCGCCCGGAGCGCCGTCCGCGGTGGGAGCCAGCGAGTCGATCGCCATCGAGCCGAAGATCCGCTGGTCCACGAAGTGCAGGGCCAGCTCGCCGTGCTCCGGATGCTCGATGCCGATCCGGATGCGCGTCAGCTTCGCGAGCGCCGCGTCGGCCGTCCGCAGCAGCACCTGCCCGCTCATCCCGAGGTGCACGAGCAGCGCTTCGTCGCGACCGGCCGGCAGCCAGAGGAACTTGCCGCGTCGCACCGCGCCGCGCAGCCGCCGCCCGACGAGCAGCCCCTCGAACGAGCCGAGCGGGTGCACATGGCGCTTGAGCGAGCGCTCGTCGACGATCTCGACGCTCGTCACCAACGAGCCGGTGACGGCGGGAGCGAGCCCGGCCCGCACCACCTCGACCTCGGGCAGCTCGGGCACGGTCAGTCCTCGATCGGAGCGGCGGGAGCGACCGGCTCACCGGGAGCCGTCGCCGAGAGGCGCGTCCAGGCGTCGAGAGCGGCGGCCATCTCGGCCGCCTTCTTGCTCGTCCCCTCACCGCGGGCGGTGACCAGCCCGCCGACGATGACGGTGGCGACGAAGACCTTGCTGTGGTCCGGCCCGGTCGCCGCGATCTCGTAGCGGGGAGCGGGCGCGCCGCGCTCAGCCGCCGCCTCCTGGAGGCTCGTCTTCGGATCCATCGAGACGCCGAAGCGCAGCGGATCCGCGGTCAGCGGGGCGATCAGCCGCAGCACGAGGTCGCGCGCGGCGTCCGGACCGGTGCCGAGGTAGACCGCGCCGATGATCGCCTCGACGGTGTCCGCGAGGATCGACGACTTGTCGCGGCCGCCGGTCATCTCCTCGCCGCGGCCGAGGCGGAGGTGCTCGCCCAGGCCGATGCCGCGGGCGATCTCCGCGAGAGCGACCGTCGAGACGAGGCTCGCCCGGCGCTTGGCCAGGTCGCCCTCGCTCAGCGCGGGGTACTCGGTGTAGAGCATGACCGTCACGGCCTGCCCGAGGATCGAGTCGCCGAGGAACTCGAGACGCTCGTTGTGCGGGAGGCCGCCGTGCTCGAAAGCGAACGACCGGTGCGTCAGGGCGAGCTCGAAGAGCTCACCGTCGAGGCTCACGCCGAGCGTGGCCTCCAGACGCGACCGGTCGTCGCTGGAGGGTGTTGCGGAAGTCTGGTTCACCATGGACCGCACGGCTCGTGTCGCGGGGCGAGGCGGAGCCGAAGGGACTGGATCAGACGTTCGCGACCTTGCGGCCCTTGTACTCGAGGAACAGCGCGGTGCCCGCGGAGTCCTCGACGACCTTGGCGCGGTGCGGGAGGCTGTAGACGGTCTTGCCGTTCTCGACGGTCTTCACCAGGGGCGGGACCTCCGCCTTCCACTGCGAACGACGAGCGTGGGTGTTCGCGCGGGACTTCTTCCTCTTGGGAACAGCCATGATTCTCTCTTCTCTAGCTCGGTCGGATCAGGCGGGGCTGATCAGGTTCGGTCGTCTTCGGTGCGCGGCTCGGCGCCGGCACCACTGTCTGCGGAAGCTCCGGGCGCTGCGGCCCCACCGGTCCCCGACTCGCCCAACCCGGCGAGCGCGGCCCACCTGGAGTCGCGCGGAGCCTCGGGCTCGGACACGGAGGACTCGGCCAGCCGCTCCCCCGTGACAGGGTCGAGGCCCGGACAATCCGGCCGGCACACCGGCTGGAACGGCAGCGACAGCACCACCGCATCCCTGACCAGAGGTTCAAGATCCACGTGGTCGTCGTGAACCTCATAGTCGAAAGCTTCGTCAGAAGAGTACGCGAAAAGTTCCTGGAACTCGACATCGACAGGCAGGGAGATGTCGGTGAGGCAGCGGCTGCACTCGCCGACGGCCTCCGCGGACACCTGGACGCTGGCCAGAATGCCCTCGTGCACCGACTCGATCCGGACGTCGAGATCGAGCGGCGCGCCCTGGCGGACGGCGACGATGCCCTCGCCGAAGGCCTCGGGCGCCTCGAGGTCGAGACGGTGCTCGCGCATCTCCCCCGGGCGGTTCACGATGTCGCGCACGTTCACGGTGAACGGCGTCTTCTTGAAAGTAGTCACGAGGATCGAGCCTAGTCCCCCGCGCCACGCCCGGGCGGAGGTTCCCCGGATCCCGCGCTCGCCCCACGCCCTCCCTCCTCAAAGTTGCGGGCGCGTACGCAAAAGTTGCGGTAGTCGGAAGCGACTACCGCAACTTTTGAGGAATGACGGAGACGCGTCAGGCGCCGCCGGCCTCCAGGGTCACCTCGATCGGCTCGTAGTCGGCGCCGCTGGTGTCCACGCCCTCGTCCGCGAGCTCGGCGAGCGCCTTCTCGACGTACTCGTTCGAGTACGCGGTCTCCGGCGGGTCGTCGCTGATGATGGTCGCGCCGGTCTCGTTCTCCGTCGTCTTGGCGATGTCCACCGTCTGGTCCCAGGCCGCCTCGTCGATCATGCCGACGCCGTTGGTCGAGGGCCAGATCAGCTTGTTGACCTCGTTGGTCATCCAGAGCTGGTGGCTCGTGCCGAGGGTGGAGCCGGCCGCGGTGACGATGTCCGCCGCCTCCTGCGGGTTGTCCTTCGCGAAGATCCAGCCCTTGATCGACGCCTTGATGAAGGCGACGGTCTGCTCGGCGTAGGCGTCGTCGCTCGAGAGCTTGTCCGCGTCGGCCCAGATCGCGTCCTGCAGCATCGCGGTGCCGACGTCGTTCCAGCTGATCACGTTGAGGTCGTCGGGCGTGTAGAGCTCGCCGGTGGCCGGGTTCGTCGACTCGAGGACCTGCGCGTACTCGTTGTAGGTCATCGCCTGCGCCGCGTCGATGTCGCCCGCGAGGAAGCCGTTCATGTCGAACTGCTGCTGCACGAGCGAGATGTCGTCGAGCGCGACCCCGTCCTTCTGCATGCCGGCGAAGAGCTCCCACTCGTTGCCGTAGCCCCAGCTGCCGACCTGCTTGCCCGCGAGGTCCGCGGGCGAGGTGATGCCCTTGTCCTTGAAGGAGATCTGCGTGGTGGCGCTGCGCTCGAAGATCTGCGCGACATCGGTGATGTTCGCGCCGTTCTCGATCGAGCCGAGCACCTTCGGGACCCAGGAGATCGCGTAGTCGGCGTCTCCGGAGGCGAGGACGTCCTGCGGGACGATGTCGCCGCCGCCCTCGGCGATGGTGACGTCGAGGCCCTCGTCCTCGTAGTAGCCCTGGTCGACGGCGGCGTAGTAGCCGGCGAACTGGGCCTGGGCGACCCACTGGAGCTGCAGGGTCACGGGCGTGAGATCGCCCGAGTCCCCCGAGGCTCCGGAGCCGGTGTCACTGGTTGCGCTGCAGCCGGTGAGCGCGAGGCCGACGGCGGCGAGTCCCGCCGTGGTCGTCATCGCGATGCGCGTGCGTCTGTTCACTGTTCCTCCTGGTGCGGTGCGGTGCGGGATGCGGCCCGGGCGGGCCGTCAGTGCCGTGGTGCGGATGGAGCCGTGGAGCGGTGGAGCGGATGGAGCGAGTGCCGTGGTGCGGATGGTGCGCGTGCAGTGTGCGGGTGGTGCGTTCGGGTGGTGCCGAAGTGCCCGTCCGGCGGGAGCCGGCGGGAGTGGAGGGACGCGCCTCAGTGCGCGTGGCTGCGCCGCAGCGCGAGCGCCTCGAGGCCCGCGGTGACGCAGTAGAACACGAGGCCCACGAGCACGGCCCCGAGCACGTAGGCGTAGGCGAGCGCGTAGTCACTGCCGGACGCCGCCGAGGTGATCGACTTGCCCAGGCCCCCGATCGGCCCGCCGAAGTACTCGGCGACCAGCGCCGAGATCACGGCGAGCGAGGAGGCGATCCGCAGCCCCGTGAAGAAGAACGGCACCGCCCCGGGCAGCGTGATCGTCCGCGCTGTCTGCCACGGCGAGGCGGCGTACGCGCGCATCAGATCGCGGTGCACGGGAGCGGCCTGCCGGAGCCCGCGCAGGGTGTTGACGTACACCGGCACGAAGACCGCGAGCGCCGCCACGAGCTGCCGGGCTGTCTCGACGTTGGCGCCGAACATCGTGTAGAGCACGGGAGCGAGCGCCACGATCGGCACGACGGCCGCCGCGGCCACAATCGCCGCCACCAGCCCGTCGAAGACCCGCACCAGCGCGGACACCCCGGCGACGAGCACCGCGAGCACCGCCCCGGCGACGAGCCCGATCAGCGCGTTGCCGCCGGTCACCCGGCTCCCGGCCAGGACCGAGCCGGCGTTCTGCGCGAACTCCGCGCCGATCGCGAGCGGCGACGGCAGCACGAACGGCTGCACGTCGAGCGCCGTGACGCCGACCTGCCAGAGCAGCAGCGCCGCGATGCCGAGCACGAGCGGCGCGACGACCGCCCGGGCGAGCGCGGGGCTGCTCACCGGTTCTCCACCCCGCGCGGCACCGCGGCGGCGTCGCCGTGCAGCAGCTCGCGCACGGCACCGACGTCCGAGAAGAACGCCGCGTCCTCGCGCACCCCCGCCTCGCGCTCGGAGGAGTCCGGCAGCGCGATCCGCAGCACGTCGCGGATCCGCCCGGGCCGCGGCGACATCACCACCACGCGGTCGGAGAGGAACACCGCCTCCGGGATCGAGTGCGTCACAAAGACCACGGCGGCCCCCGTCTCGCTCCGGATGCGCAGCAGCTCGGTCTGCATCCGCTCGCGCGTCATCTCGTCCAGCGCGCCGAAGGGCTCGTCCATCAGCAGCAGCCGGGGGCTCTCGGCGAGGGCGCGAGCGATGGCGACCCGCTGCTGCATCCCGCCGGAGAGCTGGTCGGGGTAGGAGTCGGCGAAGTCGCCGAGTCCCACGAGCGCCAGCAGCTCGTCGACTCGCGACCGGCGGGCCGTGGCGCCGACGCCGTGCAGCTCGAGCGGCAGCGCGATGTTCGCGCGGATGCTCCGCCAGGGCAGCAGCCCCGCCTGCTGGAACGCGATCCCGTACTCCTGGTCGAGCCGCGCCTGCCGCGCCGTCTTGCCGAACACCGAGATCGTGCCCGAGGTCGGCTCGTCGAGGTCGGCGATCAGCCGCAGCAGCGTCGACTTGCCGCAGCCGGAGGGCCCGATCAGCGACACGAACTCCCCCGCGGCGATCTCGAGCGAGACGGTGTCGAGCGCGGTGACGCTCGTGCTCTTCTTCGTGGTGAACGTCTTCGTGACGGAGTCGACGACGACGGCCGGTTCGGCAGCGCTCATGCGGGCTGCTCCCCTCTGCGGAACGGACGGAGGGCGGTGCCGATCAGGCCGACGACGCCGGCGGCCGCGAGGCCCACCAGAACCGCGCCCAGGATCGGCGCCCAGGGCTTGGCGGGGTCTCCCCCGGCGGAGGAGGCGAACTCGATGATCATGCGGCCGATGCCGCCGCGCAGGCCGATCGAGACCTCGGCGACGACGGTGCCGATCACGGCGCTGACGGCACCGAGCCGCAGCGCCGGGAGGAGGAACGGCACGCTCGCGGGCAGGCGCAGCCGCAGCAGCGTCTTCCACCAGCCGACGCCGTAGACGCGCATCAGCTCGACCTGGTGCGCCGACGGCGCGTTCAGTCCGCGCAGCGCGCCGATCGAGACCGGGAAGAAGGCGAGGTAGGAGGCGATCAGCGCCACCGACATCCAGTTCTCCCAGGTGAAGGCGCCGAGCTCGAGCTGCGAGCCCCAGCGGCGCACCAGCGGTGCGATCGCGATCAGGGGCACCGTCTGGCTCAGCACGATCCACGGCAGCACCGCGGACTCGGCCGTGCGGAAGCGCTGCATCAGCACCGCGAGCAGCAGCCCGACGACCACGCCGACGACCCAGCCCACGGCCGCGACCCCGAGTGAGAAGGCGCTGGCCTGCAGTACCGCGAGCCAGAGCACCGGGGCGTCGCGGGCGCCGGTGATCGGCTCCGCGAGCCGGCCGGCGATCTCCCAGAGGTGCGGCATCGCGATGGCGCTGGTGCGCGGGAGCACGGTGACGCCCTGGATCACGACGCCGGTCTCCGGCCCGAGGGCCTTGTAGACCTCCCAGAGCACCGCGAGCAGGAGCAGCCCGGCCGCGCCGAGCAGGACCCCGCGCGTCGCGGCCGGCGACCTCATGCCTTGGCCACGATGTGCGGGCCGAGGGCCGGGATGACGCGCTCGCCGTACACGCGCAGCGTCTCCTCCTTGTTGTCGTGCTGGAGGTAGCCGGCGAACTGCGTGACGCCGATCTCGGCGAGCGCCGTCAGCTTCGCGATGTGCTCGTCGGCCGTGCCGAGGACGCAGAAGCGCTCGACGATCTCGTCGGGCACGAACGCGGTGTGCGAGTTGCCGGCCCGCCCGTGCTCGTTGTAGTCGTAGCCCTCGCGCCCGGCGATGTAGTCGGTCAGTGCCTGCGGGACGGCGCCGCTCGTGCCGTAGCGGCCGACGATGTCGGCCACGTGGTTGCCGACCATCCCGCCGAACCAGCGGCACTGGTCGTACATGTGCGCGCGGTCGGTCCCGATGTACATCGGCGCCGCGACGCAGAACTGCAGCGACTCCGGGTCGCGGCCGACGTTCGCCGCCGCGTCCTTGACGGTCTGGATCATCCAGCGGGCGATGTCGAGGTCGGCGAGCTGCAGGATGAACCCGTCGCCCGTCTCCCCCGCCAGCTTGAGCGCCAGCGGTCCGTAGGCGGCGACCCACATCTCCAGCGAGGAGCCGCGGCTCCACGGGAACTGCAGGGTCGAGCCGTTGTACTCGACCGAGCGGCTGTTCGCGAGCTCGCGGATGACGTGGATCGACTCCCGCAGCGTCTTCAGCGTGGTGGGAGCACCGCCGGTGACGCGGACGGCGGAGTCGCCGCGGCCGATGCCGCAGACGGTGCGGTTGCCGTACATCTCGTTGAGGGTCGCGTGCAGCGAGGCGATGACGGTCCAGTCGCGGGTCGCCGGGTTGGTCACCATCGGGCCGACGGTGATCCGGTGGGTCCTCTCGAGGATCTGCGAGTAGATGACGTACGGCTCCTGCCAGAGCAGGTGCGAGTCGAACGTCCACGCGTAGTCGAAGCCGTAGGTCTCGGCGAGGACGGCGAGCGCGACGGTGCGCGAGGCGGGCGGGTTGGTCTGGAGGACGACTCCGAAGTCCATGGGGCTTCCTTCGTTGCGGTGGGAAAAAGAGGACTTCAGGTCAGACCAGATACTGCGAGAGACCTCGCTTGATGTATTTGCCGTCGCCCTTGGTGCCGATGTAGTCGCCGGAGTCGACGACGACCTTGCCGCGGGAGATCACGGTGTCGACGTGGCCGTCGATCTCGAAGCCCTCCCAGGCGGAGTAGTCCATGTTCATGTGGTGGCTGCGGCCCTCGCCGATGCCGATCGAGGTGTGCCCATTCGGGTCGTAGACGACCACGTCGCCGTCGGCGCCGGGCTGGATCGCGCCCTTCTTCCCGTACATCCCGAACATCCGCGCCGGAGTGGTCGAGGTGAGCTCGACCCAGCGCGGCAGCGAGATCTGCCCGGACACGACGCCCTGGTACATCAGGTCCATCCGGTGCTCGACCGAGCCGATGCCGTTGGGGATCTTCGAGAAGTCGCCGACGCCCATGTCCTTCTGGCCCTTCATGCAGAAGGGGCAGTGGTCGGTGGAGACCATCTGGATGTCGTTGGTCCGCAGCGACTGCCACATGTGGTGCTGGTGCCCCTCCGCCTTCGAGCGCAGCGGCGTCGAGCACACCCACTTCGCGCCCTCGAAGCCCGGTGCGCCGAGCTGCTCCTCGAGCGAGAGGTAGAGGTACTGCGGGCAGGTCTCGCCGAACACGTTCATCCCGCGGTCGCGGGCCTGCGCGATCTGCTCCACCGCCTGCTTCGCCGACACGTGCACCACGTAGAGCGGCGCGCCGGTGAGGTCCGCGATCATGATCGCCCGGTGCGTCGCCTCCTCCTCCGCCTGCCACGGCCGCGAGGTGCCGTGGAAGTAGGGCGAGGTTTTGCCGGCGGCGAGCGACTGCTTCACCAGCTCGTCGATGATCGCGCCGTTCTCGGCGTGCATCATCATCATCGCGCCGTTCGACGCGCCCTTCTGGAACGCCCGCAGGATCTGCCCGTCGTCCGAGAGGAACACGCCCTTGTAGGCCATGAACAGCTTGAAGCTGGTCACACCCTCGTCCATCAACTCGTCCATCGCCACCAGCGACGAGTCCTGCACGTCGGAGAGGATCTGGTGGAAGCCGTAGTCGATGGCGCAGTTCCCGGCCGCCTTCTCCTGCCAGGCCTGGTAGCGGTCGACGACGCTCTCGCCCGGGTACTGCACCACGAAGTCGACGATCGACGTCGTCCCGCCCCAGGCCGCGGCCCGGGTGCCGGTCTCGAAGGTGTCCGAGGCGAAGGTGCCGCCGAAGGGCATCTCCATGTGCGTGTGCGCGTCGATCCCGCCCGGGATGACGTACTTGCCGGCCGCGTCGATCACGCGGTCGACGTTCGCCGCGAGGTCGAAGCCCAGCAGCGTCGAGCCGGGCGCGAGCACCGCAGCGATGGTCTCGCCGTCGATCAGGACGTCGGCGGTGGCGGTGCCGGTCGCGTTGACGACCGTGCCGTTCGTGATGAGGGTCTTCATCGATGCTCCTCGGTGGTTCCGGTGCTGCGGCGGTCGCGCGGTCAGGACGTCGGCGGTCAGGGCTTCGGGATGCTCGTGTACGAGTCCGGACGGCGGTCCCGGTAGAACTGCCAGTCGTCGCGCATCTGCTGCACCATGTCGAGGTCGAGATCGCGGATCAGGATCTCCTCGCTGTCGCCCGAGCCGCGCTCGCCGACGAAGTTGCCGCGCGGGTCGATCACCTGGCTGGTGCCGTAGAAGTCGACGGCCAGCTCGCCGTACTCGTTGTCCTCGCGGCCGACCCGGTTGGGCTGGAGCACGAAGTAGCCGTTCGCCACGGCGGCGCACGGGCCCTCCACCTCCCACAGGCGGTTCGAGAGGCCCGGCTTGGTCGCGTTCGGGTTGAACACCATGTGCGCGCCGTTCAGGCCCAGCTCGCGCCAGCCCTCGGGGAAGTGCCGGTCGTAGCAGATGTAGACGCCGACCTTGCCGACCGCGGTGTCGAAGACCGGGTAGCCGAGGTTGCCGGGACGGAAGTAGAACTTCTCCCAGAAGCGGTCGAGGTGCGGGATGTGGTGCTTGCGGTACTTGCCGAGGATCGTGCCGTCGGCGTCGACGACCACGGCGGTGTTGTAGTAGACGCCGGTGATGTCCTCCTCGTAGATCGGCAGGATCATCACCGTGCCGAGCTCCTTCGCCAGCGCGGCGAAGCGCTGCACGATCGGGCCGTCGGCGGGCTCGGCGTAGCGGTAGTACTTCTTGTCCTCGGTGATGCCGAAGTACGGGCCGTAGAACAGCTCCTGGAAGCAGACGATCTGCGCTCCCTGGGCGGCGGCGTCGCGGGCGAACTGCTCGTGCTTGTCGAGCATCGACTCCTTGTCGCCGGTCCACGTGGTCTGGGTGATCGCTGCGCGGACGATGGTCATCGGTACCTCCATGCTTCGGTCGGCCCGGTCGAGGCTCCGCCGAGGTCCCGCGAGACGCGGGAGGCGGGGCCGAGGGGCCGTGGTCTCACTGTGGTCCGCGCGAGGGTCGAAGGCAATGACCGCTTCCGCTCCGTGCGCCGGACAGGGGTTCATCGTCGTCCTCCGACGTTTCCCGGGTGTTTCCGGCACGGATCCGCAGCATTAAGGCCTCGGCCCCTTCGGAATCCGCGGTGGGGGCCGTCCGCGGTAGCGTCGACGGATGCGCATCACGATCCTGGCCGGCGGCGTCGGCGGCGCCCGCTTCACCTCCGCGGTGCGCGAGCACCTCCGCGACCTCGAGGCGGCCGGCGGCGGTCCCTCCGAGATCACGGTCGTCACCAACACCGGCGACGACATGTGGCTGACCGGCCTCAAGGTCTGCCCCGACCTCGACTCGCTCACCTACGCGCTCGCCGGTGTCAACGACACCGAGCGCGGCTGGGGCCGGGCCGGCGAGAGCGAGCGCGTCTCGGCCGAGCTGACCGCGTTCGGCGTCGGCTGGCCGTGGTTCACCCTCGGCGACCTCGACATCGGCACGCACCTCGCCCGCACCTCGATGCTGCGCGACGGGCTCACCCTCTCCGAGGCCACCGAGCGGATCACCGCGCGCTGGCCGCTGGGCGTCCGCCTGCTGCCGATGTCCGACTCCGACGTCGAGACCCACGTCGAGGTCGACCTGCCCGGCGAGGGCGTCCGACTGCTGCACTTCGAGGAGTGGTGGGTTCGGCTGCGCGCGTCGGTGCCCGCCCGCCGCTTCGTCCAGCAGGGCGTCGAGGAGGCGCGCCCCGCCCCGGGCGTGCTCGAGGCGATCGCCGACACCGACGCGGTCCTGATCGCCCCGTCCAACCCGGTGGTGTCGATCGGGACGATCCTCGGCGTGCCCGGCATCGCGGAGGCCGTGCGGACCACCTCGGCCCCGGTCGTCGGCGTCTCGCCGATCATCGGCGGCGCGGTGGTGCGCGGCATGGCCGACCACTGCCTGCCCGCCATCGGGGTCGAGACCTCGGCGGAGGCGGTGGGCCGGCACTACGGCGCCCGCTCGGCCGGCGGCCTGCTCGACGCCTGGCTGGTCGGCGAGGAGGACGCGGCGGCGGTCGGCGCCCTCGACGGCACCGGACTGCGCGTGCACTCGGTCCCGCTCTGGCTCCGCAACCGCGACAGGTCGACGCGGCTCGCGGCCGACGCGATCGCCGCGGCCCGCGCCTGACCAGCGCCGGACACGCGCCACCGGCCGGCGCCTCCCAGCCTCGGGGGCCAGGCTGGCAGCACCCCTCACCGCACCATCGAAAGGACCACCCATGCCCGGAGCCCTCGTCCTCGCCGGAGGCGGCCTCGCCGGAATCGCCTGGGAGCTCGGCATCGTCCGCGGCCTCAGCGACGCCTCGCCCGAGGCGGCCCGCCTCCTCCTCGACCCCTCGACGACCCTGATCGGCACCTCGGCCGGCTCCGCCGTCGCCTCGCAGCTGAGCACCTCCGTCGGCCTCGACGAGGCCTACGCGTCGCAGCTGCGCGAGGAGTCCGCCGAGATCGGCGCCGTCGTCGACGTCGAGCGCCTGCAGGCGAGCTACGCCGCCGCGATCGAGGGCGCGACCTCGCCGGAGGACGCCCGGCGCCGCATCGGCGTGCTCGCCCTCGAGACCGCGACCCTGTCCGAGGAGTCCCGCCGCGACGTCATCGCCGCGCGGATCGCCGACGCCGACTGGCCCGAGCAGCGCCTCCTGATCACCGCGATCGACACCGCCACCGGAGCGCTCGCCGTCTTCGACCGCACGAGCGGCGTCGGCCTCGTCGACGCCATCGCCGCCAGCTGCGCGGTGCCCGGTGTCTGGCCGCCGGTCAGCATCGACGGCGTCCGCTACATGGACGGCGGCGTGCGCTCCGGGAGCAACGCCGACCTCGCCGCGGGTGCCGACTGGGTGGTCGTCATCACGCCGATGTCCGGGATCGGCTCGCCCGGTGTCGGCACGCTGCCCACCGCCGAGCTCGAGGCGCTGTCGGGCTCGCGCGTCGAGGTCGTCTACGCGGACGAGGCGTCGATCGCCGCCTTCGGCCCGAACTCGCTCGACCCCGAGGTCCGTCCCGCCGCCGCGCAGGCCGGCCGGGCGCAGGGCGCGCGGATCGCCGCCCGGATCGCCGCACTGGTCGGCGCGGACGAGCCGGCGCGCGCCTGACCGGCGCCCGCGTCGCTCCTCCTCAGCGCTTCACGCCGTAGCGGAGGAACACCGTCCCGTCCGCGAAGCTGCGCTGCTGCCGGAGCTCGAGGCGGCTGCGGAAGCCGTGCGGGAGGAACGGCGTTCCGCCGCCCACCGCGATCGGCGCCACGTACCAGCGGATCTCGTCGACCACGCCGGCCAGGAGCGCCTGCGCCCCGAGGGTCGCACCGCCGACGGAGACGTCGTGCGGCTTCGAGCGCACCTCCTGCGCCACGCCCACCGGATCGAACGTCCGCTCGAGCCGGGTGCGGCGGGTGCGCACGGCGGGCAGGGTCGTCGAGTAGACGACCTTGTCGGCCGCGCGCCACATCTCCTGGAAGTCGTGGATGAAGGCGAACTGCTCGGCGAGCTCGTAGCCCGCGTCCCAGCCGCGCATGGTCTCGTAGATCCGGTGGCCGTAGAGGTACGTGCCCACTCCGGTCTCGGTCTCGTTGATGAAGCGGTGCACCTCGGGGCGGGGCGTGGCCCAGCTGAACTCCCCGGTCTCGTCGACGGTGTAGCCGTCGATCGAGGCGACACCGCTGTAGACGAGCGCGCCCACATCGGCCTCCTCTGCAGCCGGCTTCGGGTTCCGACCACGCCCGCGAGGGTAGGCGTGAGAGCGCTCCAGCGCAACGGCTGTGGGAGAACAGTCGCCGAACGACGGCCGAGCGGCGGCGGCGCCCCGCGATGAACTCAGTGCCTGCTGCTGAGCAGCGCCAGCACGTCGGCGTGGCGCCCCTCGGCCTCGGCGTCGCGGAGGAAGCGCACCCGGTCGACGAGCACCTCCTCCACCTCCGGCTGCGTGGCGAGGATCCGCACCGTCTCGTCGAGGAACTCGTCCAGCGGCATCGCGCTCGGGTCGTCCTGCTGCCCCATCAGCGTCGTCTGCACGGCCGGCGGCACGAGCTCGATCACCTGCACCGGAGTCTCCGCGAGCTGCGCCCGCAGGCTCTGCGTGTAGGAGTGCACCGCGGCCTTGGTCGCGCTGTAGGTCGGGGTCGCCGGCAGCGGCACGAACGCGAGTCCCGAGGACACCGTCATCAGCACGCCGTCCGGCTTCGCGGCGATCCACGGCGTGAACGCGGTCAGCGTGCGGATCGTGCCGAGCAGGTTCGTCTCGACGATGGCCGCGGCGGTGTCGAGGTGCCCCGAGTCCTGCAGGTCCTCCGGCAGCATGATGCCGGCCATCGTGACCACGACGTCGAGGCCGGGGTGCTCCCGGGTGACCGTCTCGACCGCGGCGGCGATCGACTCCGGGTCGGTGACGTCGATCACGACCGAGTGCGAGCCGGGGTGGGCCGCCGTGAACTCGTCCAGCAGCTCGCTGCGGCGACCGCCCAGGATCACCGTGCTCCCCGCGTCGAGGAAGCGCTCGGCGAGGCCCCGGCCGATGCCCGAGGTCGCGCCGGTGATCAGGATGGTGCTGCCCGTGGTCTTCATGTGGTCTCCTCCGTGTCCCGGGCTGTCCCGCCCGGCTGACCCCAGCGTCGCCGCGTCCCGCGCGGGCCGGAAGGGCTGGACGATCCAGGGATCGGCGCTCCCTGGTCCGCGATGCGCGCGGACCGGCAGGATGAGCGCATGGACCGACCTGCGCTCGCCGAGTTCCTCCGCGGCCGACGCGAGCGGCTGCAGCCGTCCGACGTCGGCATGCCGCCCGGAGCGCGCCGCCGCACCGCGGGCCTGCGCCGGGAGGAGATCGCCGCCGCCGTCGGCATGTCCGCCGACTACTGGTCGCGGCTCGAGCAGCAGCGCGGACCGCAGCCGTCCGAGCAGATGCTCACCGCGATCGCCCGCGGCCTGCGCCTGGACCTCGACGAGCGCGACCACCTCTTCCGGCTCGCCGGGCAGACCCCACCCGCCCGGCACCGGCGCGACGAGCACGTCTCCCCAGGTCTGCTCCGTGTGCTGGACCGGCTGGACGACACTCCCGCGCTGGTCATCACCGAGCTCGGCGAGACCCTCGTGCAGAACCGCCTGGCCCGCGCCCTCTTCGGCGACGGCTCCGCCTGGACCAGCCTGGACCGCAGCGGCATCCACCGCTGGTTCGCGCACCCCGACGAGGCCCGCCGCAGCTACCCCGAGCGCGAGCACGAGCACCAGGGGCGGATGCAGACCGCCCAGCTGCGCTTCGCCGCCGCGGCACCCGACGCCGATCCGCTGGCCGCCCGGATCATCGCGTCGCTGCTCGGTCGGAGCGAGGAGTTCCGCCGCTACTGGGAGCTGCAGGAGGTCACGGCCCGCTTCGAGGACCACAAGACCCTGCGCCACCCCGAGGTCGGCGAGATCGACGTCGACTGCCAGGCCCTCTTCACCGAGAACCAGGCGCAGGTGCTGCTGGTGCTCACGCCGCGCGCCGGCTCGCCCGCCTCCGCGGAGGCGCTCCGGCTGCTCGGCGTCGTCGGCGACCAGCGGCTGACGCCGTCCGCGTAGGGCCGGTCTCGACCAGGGCGGGTGTCCGCGAGCGTCCGTCCGCGCCGGGCCGCGTGTCCGCCGCGCGCCGGGGTCCGCCTAGGGTGGAGGCGGTCGCAGCGAGCGGCCGCGAAGGGTTCCTCATGAAGATCAGCCAGCTGCGTCACTTCGTGGCCGTCGCCGAGGAGCTCCACTTCGTGCGCGCCGCCGAGAAGCTCGGCATCTCCCGCGCGAAGCTCGACTCCTCCGTCGCCGCCGTCGAGCTCGACCTCGGCCGCCCGCTCTTCGAGCCGGGCGCCGCTGCCACGACCCTCACCGCCGCCGGCCGCCAGCGCCTCGCCTCGGCCCGCGAGGAGCTCGCCGCCCTCGGCGACGAGCCGGAGGAGGCCCCCAAGTCCGGCGGCAAGGCCAAGGCCTCGAAGGGCACCGGCCGCGCCCCCGTCGTCAAGGGCCAGCCCAAGCCCTACAAGCGCCGCCAGTCCCGCTGAGCCGAGGTCTCGCGAGATTCTCCAGTGGGCCCTACCGGGCTCGAACCGATGACATCCACGGTGTAAACGTGGCGCTCTACCAACTGAGCTAAAGGCCCCCGTCGCGGCCGGGCCGCGGACGATCGGGATCGATCCTACGACACGGCTCGCACAGCTACTCTCGGCGCATGGCGGACACGGACGACACCCGCGCGAGGCGCCGGGCCGAGAGCCGCTGGCCGGCCTCCGCCGCGATCCTCGTGGCCGTGGCGCTCAACCTCGTCGGGCACGATCCCGGCACGTCGGTCGTCCGGATCGCCGCGGCGGTCCTGACGCTCGCGCTGCTGATCCCGCTGTTCGTCGTCAACCCGCGGCGGCTGGACACCGAGACCCGCTGGTCCCGCGGAGTGTCGATCGCCCTCGCGGTCGTGCTCGCCGCGGCGAACCAGATCAACGTCGTCCGGGTCGTGATCGACCTCGTCGACGGATCCGCCGACGGCCCGCTGCTGCTGCTCACCGCGCTGCAGGTCTGGGTGACGAACGTCGTCGCCTACGCGCTGATCTTCTGGGAGCTCGACCGCGGCGGCCCCGTCTCCCGCGGCACGCTCGAGCGCTCGCAGCTGCCGCCCGCCGACTTCGCCTTCCCGCAGGACACCTACCGCGACACCGTCAGCGAGGTCGCGGTCGGCTCCTCCGAGAAGGCCGACTGGCGCCCGGGCTTCGTCGACTACCTCTACGTCTCGACGACGAACACCATGGCGTTCAGCCCCACCGACACGATGCCGCTGTCCAGCCGGGTGAAGCTCCTGATGGCCCTCGAGGGCTTCACCGGCTTCGTCCTGCTGGCCCTGGTCATCTCCCGGGCGGTGAACATCCTCAACTGACGCCCTGGCGTGTGCACCCCTGCACCCCTCCCGCGAGATGCCACTTGTGCGCGCGACACGCCGTGAAAAGCGATCACAAGTGGCATCTCGCGGAGAGCGTCAGGCGTGGGCCGGAGTGAGCGCGTCGATCGCGGCGCGGTAGTCGTCCATCGAGCGGGCCTCGCCGGGGGCGGTGATGAAGGTGTCGCGGATGACGCCCTCCTTGTCGATGAGGAAGGTCGCGCGCGTCGCGTAGCCCTTGCCCTCGAGGAAGACGCCGTACTGCTTGGCGACGTCCCCGTGCGGCCAGAAGTCGGAGAGCAGCGTGAAGTCGTAGCCCTGCTTCTCGCCCCAGGCGCGCAGGGTGTGCTTGGAGTCGACCGAGATGCCGATCAGCTCGACCTCCGCGTGCTCGAACAGCGAGAGGTTCTCGCGCAGCGCGCAGAACTCGCCGGTGCAGGTGCCGGAGAAGGCGAGCGGGAAGAAGACGAGGGCGACGTTGCGTCGCCCGTGGAAGTCGCCGAGCTGGATGCGCTCGCCGTACTGGTTCGCGAGTTCGAAGTCGGGAGCCAGCGTGAGCTTCTCGAGAGCCATCGGACGATGTCCTTCCATGCGCACGAATGTCGCGCGAGCACGAGGGGCAATGCTAGACCCGCTCCGCCGATCGGCCAAGGGACCGCGACGATCGGCCGCTGGACGCGCTCCCGCTGGAGAAATCCCACAGTGCCCTGTGCGGTTCCGTCGTGGATCGCCACACATGACCGGAATCGCTAGGCTTGCACGGGTGCCCGCGCGCTCCTCGTCATCCGAGGGTCCTGCGCGCGGATCCGCACCGCTTCATGAGAGTGATGTCTCGGGCACGATCTGCCCCCAGAGAGAGGTCGAGGGTGACTGTTAACGATCAGGACCCGTATTCCGTCGGACACGTCGACTCGGATCCCGAGGAAACGTCGGAGTGGAACGAGTCGCTGGACGCGCTCGTCGAGGAGCGGGGTGCCGGTCGCGGACGCGACGTCATGCTCAGCCTCCTCAAGCGCTCCAAGGAGCTGCACCTCGGCGTTCCGATGGTGCCGACGACGGACTACATCAACACCATCGCGGCCGAGAACGAGCCCGACTTCCCCGGCGACGAGGACGTCGAGCGCCGCTACCGCGCGTGGATCCGCTGGAACGCGGCCATCCTCGTGCACCGCGCGCAGCGCCCCGGCATCGGCGTCGGCGGCCACATCTCGACGTACGCGTCGAGCGCCTCGCTCTACGAGGTCGGCTTCAACCACTTCTTCCGCGGCCAGGACCACCCGGGCGGCGGCGACCAGATCTTCATCCAGGGCCACGCCTCCCCCGGCCCCTACGCGCGCGCCTTCCTCGAGGGACGCCTGAGCGAGCACCAGCTCGACGGCTTCCGCCAGGAGAAGTCGCACCAGGGCGGCGGGCTCTCCAGCTACCCGCACCCGCGCCTCATGCCGGAGTTCTGGCAGTTCCCGACCGTGTCGATGGGCCTCGGCCCGATCAACGCGATCTACCAGGCGCAGGCGAACAAGTACCTCACCAACCGCGGCATCAAGGACGCCTCCGACCAGCAGGTCTGGGCGTTCCTCGGCGACGGCGAGATGGACGAGGTCGAGTCGCGCGGTCAGCTCCAGGTCGCCGCGAACGACGGCCTCGACAACCTCAACTTCATCATCAACTGCAACCTGCAGCGCCTCGACGGCCCGGTCCGCGGCAACGGCAAGATCGTCCAGGAGCTGGAGTCGTTCTTCCGCGGCGCCGGCTGGAACGTCATCAAGCTCATCTGGGGCCGCGAGTGGGACGACCTGCTCGCCCGCGACACCGAGGGCGCGCTGCTCGACCTGATGAACAAGACGCCCGACGGCGACTTCCAGACCTTCAAGACCGAGGACGGCGCCTACGTCCGCGAGAACTTCTTCGGCCGCGACGAGCGCGCGAAGAAGCTCGTCGAGGACTACAGCGACGAGCAGATCTGGGGCCTGCGCCGCGGTGGTCACGACTACCGCAAGATCTACGCCGCCATGAAGGCCGCGACGGAGCACAAGGGCCAGCCGACCGTCATCCTCGCGCACACCATCAAGGGCTACGGTCTCGGCCGCAGCTTCGAGGGCCGCAACGCGACCCACCAGATGAAGAAGATGACGCTCGACAACCTGAAGGGCTTCCGCGACACCATGCGGATCCCGATCACGGATGCCCAGCTCGAGGAGAACCCCTACCTCCCGCCGTACTACCACCCCGGTCAGGGCGACGAGGCGATCGAGTACATGCAGGAGCGCCGCCGCGCGCTCGGCGGCTACCTGCCCGAGCGCCGGTCGAAGTACACGCAGCTCTCGCTGCCGGACGACTCGGCCTACAAGATCGGCAAGAAGGGCTCCGGGACGCAGGAGATCGCCACCACCATGGCGTTCGTCCGCATCCTGAAGGACATCCTGCGCTCGAAGGACTTCGGCAACCGCGTCGTCCCGATCATCCCCGACGAGGCCCGCACATTCGGCATGGACGCGTTCTTCCCGAACGCGAAGATCTACAACCCGCGCGGCCAGCACTACACGTCGGTCGACCGCGAGCTGCTCCTGGCCTACAAGGAGAGCCCGCAGGGTCAGATCCTGCACGTCGGCATCAACGAGGCGGGCGCCCTCGCGGCGTTCACCGCGGTCGGCACGTCCTACTCGACGCAGGGCGAGCCGCTCATCCCGGTCTACGTCTTCTACTCGATGTTCGGCTTCCAGCGCACGGCCGACGCGATCTGGGCGGCGGGCGACATGATGGCCCGCGGCTTCATGATCGCGGCGACCGCCGGTCGCACCACGCTGACCGGTGAGGGCCTCCAGCACGCGGACGGCCACTCGCCGATCCTCGCGGCCACCAACCCGGCCGTCGTCAGCTACGACCCGGCGTACAGCTACGAGATCGCGCACATCGTGCAGTCCGGTCTCGAGCGGATGTACGGCGGGAAGCACCCGGAGCCGAACGTCATGTACTACGTGACGGTCTACAACGAGCCGATCGTGCACCCGAAGGAGCCCGAGGACGTGGACGTGGACGGCATCGTCCGCGGCATCCACCGCGTGTCCTGGGGTCAGTGGGACGGCCCGAAGGCCCAGCTGCTCGCGTCCGGCGTCGCCGTGCCGTGGGCGATCGAGGCGCAGAAGCTCCTCGCCGAGGACTGGGGTGTGTCGGCCGACGTCTGGTCGGTCACCTCGTGGAACGAGCTGCGGCGCGACGGCATCAACGCCGAGCACCACAACTTCCTCTACCCCGAGGACGAGGCGCAGGTCCCCTACGTCACGCAGAAGCTCGCCGACGCGAAGGGCCCCTTCGTCGCCGTCTCGGACTTCTCGCACCAGGTCCCCGACCAGCTGCGCCAGTTCATCCCGGGCGACTTCGCGACGCTCGGAGCGGACGACTTCGGCTTCTCGGACACCCGCGCCGCCGCGCGTCGCCACTTCAAGATCGACGGACCGTCGGTCGTGGTGCGGACGCTGCAGCTGCTCGCCAAGCGCGGCGAGGTCGACCCCTCGCTCTCCGCCCAGGCGATCCAGAAGTACAGCCTCCACGACGTGAACGCCGGCACCACCGGCAACGCGGGCGGCGAGAGCTGACGGACGGCTCGGTGCTCTCCTCCGACGACGCGCAGTCGACGCGGGGCACTGCCCCTTCCGCGGAGCGTCCGGCCACCCGGCCGGGCGCTCCGCGCACGAAGGAGCAGACCCTCGCGTGGCTCCGGACCCTCTCGGGCGAGCTGTCCACGCAGACCATCAAGAAGCTCGAGGACACGCTGCCCTGGTACGGCAGCATGCCGCCGGGCCGCCGCTCCGCGGTGGGCATGGTCGCGCAGGCCGGCATCACCTCGTTCATCTCCTGGTTCGACGACCCCTCGGCGACGCCGTGGATCGCCGCCGACGTCTTCGGAGCGGCTCCCCGCGAGCTGCTCCGCTCCGTCTCGCTGACGCAGACCCTCCAGCTGATCAAGGTCACCGTCGAGGTCGTCGAGGAGCGGATCACCAACCGCGGCGAGGACCTGCGCGAGGCGATCCTGCTCTACTCGCGGGAGATCGCCTTCGCCGCGGCCGACGTCTACGCCCGTGCGGCGGAGGCGCGCGGCCTCTGGGACGCCCGTCTCGAGGCCCTCGTCGTCGACTCGATCCTGACCGGCGAGGCCGACGACGAGCTGCCGAGCCGGATCGCGGCGCTCGGCTGGCACGGCCACGGCGAGGTCGCGGTGCTCGTGGGCACCGCGCCGAAGATGCTCGACGTCGACCAGCTCCGCCGCACCGCCCGGCACATGAGCGCCGACGTGCTGATCGGGGTGCAGGGCAGCCGGCTCGTGCTGGTGATCGGCCGCGCCGAGCCGAGTGAGAACGCGACGGAGGAGACCGGCCCGCCGGTCGCCTTCCTCGAGATCGCCAATGCGCTCGAGCCGGGCTTCGGCTCCGGTCACCTGGTCCTCGGCCACGAGGTCCCGACGCTCGTCGAGGCCTCGCGCAGCGCTCGCGCCGCCCTGGCCGGCTTCGCGGTCGCGCGCTCCTGGCGCAACGCCCCGCGGCCGGTGAACGCCGACGATCTGCTGCCCGAGCGGGCCCTGGCCGGCGATCCCCTCGCCCGGCAGAGCCTGATCACCCAGATCTACAAGCCTCTGCAGAAGCACTCGACCGAGCTGCTCACCACGCTGTGGGCGTACCTCGACAACGGCCGCTCGCTCGAGGCGACGGCCCGCGAGCTCTTCGTGCACCCCAACACCGTCCGCTACCGCCTGAAGCGCGTGGCGGAGGTGATCGGCTGGGACGCGACGGGCGCCCGCGAGGCGCTCATCCTCCAGTCGGCCCTCATCCTCGGCTCGATGAGCGACCCGGACGGAGCGGTCCGCCGCCGTCCGACGCGCAAGTGAGCCGCACCCCTCCTCGCACCCCGTTGTAGAACCGCCACAAGCTCTTTGTGGTTTGTCAGTACCTCAGAGCGCCGCACGAACCGGCGCGGATCGGAAGACTGAAAGCGTGATCGTCGTCGTCGCCCCGGGTCAGGGCTCCCAGACCCCCGGATTCCTCGAGCCGTGGCTCGCCGTCCCCTCGGTGGCCGAGCAGGTCGCCGCCCACTCGGAGGCGGTCGGCATCGACCTCGCCGCCCACGGCACCGTCTCGGACGCGGACACGATCCGCGACACCGCGGTCGCCCAGCCGCTGATCGTCTCCGCCGGACTGGTCAGCCTGGCCGCGCTGCTCGAGGGCGGCCGCCGCGAGCGCATCGCGGGCATCGCCGGCCACTCGGTCGGCGAGATCACCGCTGCGGCGGGAGCGGGAGTCCTCTCCGAGCCCGACGCCCTCGTCTTCGTCCGCGAGCGCGCCCGCGCCATGGCCGCCGCGGCCGCCGCGACGCCCACCGCGATGAGCGCCGTCCTCGGCGGCGACGAGGAGGCGCTCCTCGCCCGCCTCGACGAGCTCGGTCTCGAGCCGGCCAACTACAACGGCGGCGGCCAGATCGTCGTCGCCGGCGCGGTCGACGCCCTGCAGGCGCTGAAGGACGAGCCCCTCCGCGGCACCCGCGTCGTCCCGCTCCAGGTCGCCGGCGCCTTCCACACCCGCTACATGGCGCCCGCCCGCGATTCCCTCGCCGACGTCGCCGCCTCGATCACCCCGGCCGACCCGACGCTGCGCCTCTGGACGAACAACGACGGCTCCGTCGTCGACAGCGGCTCCCGCTTCCTCGAGCTGCTCGTCGGCCAGGTCGCCTCGCCCGTCCGCTGGGACCTCTGCATGGCCGCCTTCGCCGAGGCGGGCGTCACCGGCCTGATCGAGCTGGCCCCCGCCGGCGCCCTCGTCGGCCTCGCCAAGCGCGGCCTCAAGGGCCTCCCGACCCTCGCGATCAAGACCCCCGACGACCTCGACGCCGCCCGCGCCTTCATCGACGAGCACGCCGCCTAGCAGGAGAGACCCATGACGACCCCTTCCCTCACCCAGTCCAGCGGCAGCCAGTACACCCGCATCCTCGGCATCGGCGCGGCCCGCGGCGACCTCGTCGTCCCCAACGACGACCTCGTCGGCCCGATCAACTCCTCCGACGAGTGGATCCGCCAGCGCACCGGCATCGTCGAGCGCCGCCGCGCCTCCTCCGAGATCCAGGCCGTCGACCTCGCGACGACCGCCTCCCTCGAGGCGATCGAGAAGGCCGGGATCCGCGCGGACCAGATCGGACTCGTGCTGGTCTCCACGATCAGCAACACCGTGCAGACCCCGTCGCTGGCGGCGCTCCTCGCCGACCGGATCGGCGCGAACCCGGCCCCCGCCTACGACATCTCCGCCGCCTGCGCCGGCTACACCTACGGCATCGCCCAGGCCGACTCGTTCGTCCGCTCCGGCCTCGCCGAGTACGTCCTCGTCGTCGGCGCCGAGAAGCTCTCCGACATCGTGAAGTCGACCGACCGCAGCATCTCCTTCCTCCTCGGCGACGGCGCCGGCGCCGCGATCGTCGGCCCGAGCGACACCGCCGGCATCTCGAAGACCGTCTGGGGCTCCGACGGCTCCAAGTGGGACACCGTCGGGATGGACAACCCGCTCGCCGCCTACCGCGACGGCGTCGCCGAGTGGCCGACGCTGCGCCAGGACGGCCCGTCCGTCTTCCGCTGGGCGGTCTGGGAGATGGCCAAGGTCGCCAAGCAGGCGCTGGCCGAGGCGGGCGTCGCGCCCGAGGACCTCGCCGCCTTCATCCCGCACCAGGCGAACATGCGCATCATCGACGAGCTCGCCAAGCAGCTGAAGCTGCCCGAGACCGTGACCATCGGCCGCGACATCGAGACGACCGGCAACACCTCGGCCGCCTCCATCCCGCTCGCGACCCACCGCCTGCTCGAGGAGCACCCCGAGCTCAGCGGCGGACTCGCCCTGCAGATCGGCTTCGGCGCCGGACTCGTCTTCGGCGCGCAGGTCGTGGTGCTCCCGTAGGGGGCGCAGGCCCACCCCTAAACTGACCTACGGTCACACGACGAACACCCCGATCTCGACGAACACCGAGTTCGAGAACACTCTGATCGAACACCCCTCAAGGAGAGAACCATGGCACTGTCCAACGAAGAAGTCCTCGCCGGCCTGGCCGAACTGGTCAACGACGAGACCGGCATCGCGACCGATTCCGTCGAGATGGAGAAGTCGTTCACCGACGACCTCGACATCGACTCCATCTCGATGATGACCATCGTGGTCAACGCCGAGGAGAAGTTCGACGTGAAGATCCCGGACGACGAGGTCAAGAACCTCAAGACGGTCGGCGACGCGGTCACCTTCATCGTCAAGGCCTCCGCGTAACCAGCGCCCCGCGCACCCCGTCCACGCGGCGGACACCCCGGCCAGGGCTCCGAGCCCGGCCGGGGTGCGCCCGGCACCCACCCGTCACGGAACAGAGATCGTCGTCATGAGTCCCAAGAAAATCGTCGTCACCGGCATCGGAGCCAGCACGCCCCTCGGCGGCACCGCTCGCGAGTCCTGGAACGCCCTTCTCGCGGGCGAGTCCGGCGTCAGCACGATCCAGGCCGACTGGGTGACCGAGCTCGAGCTCCCCGTCACCTTCGCCGCCCAGGCCAAGGTGCGCCCCGAGGAGGTCCTCCCCCGGCCCGAGGCCAAGCGCCTCGACCCCTCCAGCCAGTTCGCCCTGATCTCCGCCCGCGAGGCCTGGGCCGACTCCGGCATCACCGACGTCGACCCGCTGCGCGTCGGCGTCGACTACTCCACCGGCATCGGCGGACTCTGGACCCTCATCGACGCGTGGGACACCCTCCGCGAACGCGGTCCCCGCCGCGTCCTCCCGATGACCATCCCCATGCTCATGCCCAACGCCGCCGCGGCCGCGATCAGCATGTCGATCCCCTCCCGCGCCTACGCCCGCACCGACGTGTCGGCCTGCGCCTCCAGCACCGAGGCGATCGCCAACGCCTACGAGCACCTCCAGCGCGGCCTCGCCGACGTCGTCATCGCCGGCGGCACCGAGTCGGTCGTCCACCCGCTCCCCCTCGCCGCCTTCGCGTCGATGCAGGCCCTCTCGCGCCGCAACGACGATCCGGCCACCGCCTCCCGCCCCTACGACGTCTCCCGCGACGGCTTCGTCCTCGGCGAGGGCGCCGCCACCCTCGTCCTCGAGACCGAGGAGCACGCCCTCGCCCGCGGCGCCCGCATCTACGCCGAGCTCGCCGGCGGCGCCGTCACCAGCGACTCGTACCACATCACCGCCCCGGACCCCGAGGGCTCCGCCGCCGCCCGCGCCATGATCGAGGCCCTCGAGCAGGCCGGCGCCGCCCGCACCGACGTCACCCACGTCAACGCCCACGCGACCAGCACCCCCGTCGGCGACATCGCCGAGTACCGCGCCCTCGCCCGCGTGTTCGGCGACCACCTCCCGAACATCGCCGTCTCCGCCACCAAGGCCGCGACCGGCCACCTCCTCGGCGGCACCGGCGCCCTCGAGGCGATCTTCACCGTCCTCGCCCTGCACGAGCGCACCGCCCCGCCCACGATCAACCTCACCGAGCAGGACCCGCAGATCCCGCTCGACGTCGTCACCAGCCCGCGCGACCTCGGAGCAGGGCCCCTCTTCGCCCTCTCCAACTCGTTCGGGTTCGGGGGGCACAATGCTGTTGCCGCGTTCCGGTCGGTGTAACGGGGCGTAGGTCCGTCACTCCGAGCGGAACGCGGGCTGCGCCGCGTATCGCGCGGCGCAGGCGCGTCGGCTCCCTGCGGGGTCGCGTTCCGCAGGGCCGGTGCGGTTCGGCGACGGCGATCCGCTGGAACGCGGATCGTCGGATACGCCTCATGGCGCGAGGGTGGTCGTTCACCGCGAGCCCTCGCTCACAGTCCTGGGAACCAGGACCGCATCGCCTTCGGCTCGCTCCGTCCGACACCTCCCCCAGCACTCGACCATGCTGGTCGAGTAGCCCCGCAGGGGCTTATCGAGACCCACCCATCGTCGACCTACGTTCTTGCGGTGGCGGATCTCGATATGCCCGCTCCGCGGGCTACTCGATCACCATGGCGTTCGTGTCTCGATGGTGAAGAAGAGGACGCAGCATCGCCCCTTCATGCTGGTCGAGTAGCCCCGCAGGGGCGTATCGAGACCCACCGTCCTCAAGAGGGCGGTCTGCAGACCCGTCCTTCAGGGGGTGGTGGATCTCGATACGCCCGCTCCGCGGGCTACTCGATCAGCATGACGACCTTGCTGGTCGCGTAGCCCCGAAGGGGCGTATCGAGACCGCCGTCCCCAGCACGGCGGACCAGCAGCCGGATCCCGCCGTTCCGACGAGCAGAAGAGCGCCTCACGAGCCGAAGATGCGCCCACCCCTAGAGAGTCGCGCGCACCGTATCGCCGCGCCCCACGAGGCGCATCCGGCGATTCGCGTGCCAGCGAATCGCCGTCGCCGTTCGCACCCCGCTCTGCAGAACGCGACCACCTCCCCGAGCCGACCGCGCTGCGCCGCGCAGGGAGCGGCGCAGAAAACGGACACAGCGTCGGCTGAGCGGAGCTCAGCCGACGCTGTGCATCCAGATGACCCGCGCGAAGTCGCTGGCGGCGCGGAAGGGCTCGAGCTCGTCCTCCCAGGCCTGGCCGAGGGCGAGGCGCAGCTCACGGTGCAGCTCGATGGGGTCGGCGCCGGCGGTCTCCATGGCGGAGCGGATGCGGTCCTCGGGGACGACGGTGTTGCCGGCGCTGTCCGTCTGCGCGTAGAAGACGCCCAGCTCGGGAGTGTGCATCCAGCGGCCGCCGTCGACGCCCGGCGAGGGGTCCTCGGTCACCTCGTAGCGGACGTCGGCCCAGCCGCGGAGCGCGGAGGCGATCGCCGCACCGGTGCCGACCGGTCCCTCCCAGGCGAACTCGGTGCGCTGGGCGCCGCGCTGCACCGGCTGCTCGATCCAGTCGAAGTTCACGGCACGACCGAGAGCGCGACCCGCTCCCCATTCCAGATGGGGGCAGAGCGCGCGGGGGGCGGAGTGCACGAAGAGCACACCCCGAGTCTGTTGCGTCACCACGCTGTCCTCCGTCCGTCCTGGTGCGTCTTCCCCAACGACCTGGACCACGAGCGACGTGCAGTGCCTTCTTGTGCGGTGGACGAGCCACCAGTCGAGATTATGCAGGACCCTCCGCGCCACGACAAGGCGCCTCGCCGCTCCCGCCGCCGGGTCGCGCAGATCCCCTGCCTATACTCGGGAAAGTCCGCCCGAACCGCGGCGTCGCCCGGCTCCGGGCCCGCGACCCGCTCGAGAGGAGCCCCGTGTCGGTCCGCGACGGTCTGCTCGCTCTCCTCACCCTCGGTCCCGCCTACGGGCTGCAGCTGCACGCCGAGCTGCTCGATCGGGCGGCCCACCGCCGACGGGTCAACGTCGGGCAGATCTACTCCACACTCGACCGGCTGCGCGAGCGCGGCCTCGTCGCGGCGGCGGGATCGACGGAGGACGGACTCCCCCTGCACGCGCTCACCGACGAGGGCCGGGCCGAGGCGCTCGCCTGGCTGAGCGGCGAGGGCGCCTCCGCCGAGGAGGACTGGGACGACGTCCTCGATCGCATCCTCCTCGCCTCGAGCCTCTCCGACGCCGACCTCGACGCGGTCCTCGACGCCTACGCGAGCACGCTCCCCGAGGAGCAGGAGGCGCTGGACGAGCACCCGCAGCGCCGCCTCGCCGCGCGCGCCGTGCAGGTGCGCGACGACGCGCTGCACCGGCTCCTCGACGCCGCCCGGGAGGAGCTCATCGGAGCCGTCGACGGAGCGGCCGTCCGCGGCTACGCCCTCGAGCGCCCCCGGCGCGGACGCAAGGCGGCGGCGCGGGACGACGCCGCGACCGAGGTGCCGCTGAGCGCACAGAACGACCGGCACGAGACAGGCGCGGGCGCCGTCGCCTAGGGTGGGGGCTATGATCCGTTCGCCTCTCGGCCTCCGCGTGTCCACCTCCGCGCGCCGACGGCTCGTCGCAGCCGGGGCGGGCACGGTCCTCGTCCTCTGCGCCGCCCTGGCCGCACCGATGGCGGCCTCCGCCTACGACCCGGCCGACTACCCGTCCTGGTCGGACGTCGAGGCCGCGAAGTCGAGCGAGACTGCGACCGCCGCCGAGGTCGACCGCATCACCGCGATCCTCGCCGATCTGCGCGATCAGGCCGCCGCCCTCACCGACGCCGCCATCTCCCGCGCGTCCGAGGCCGACGCCGCGCAGAGCGCGCTCGACGAGGCCACCCAGCGGGTGACCGCCCTCGAGGAGCGCGCCGCCGCCGCCCGTGCCGACGCGGACGCCGCGAAGGAGCAGGCCGGCCGGCTCGCCGCCCAGCTGTACCGCAACGGCGGAACCGACGCGACGCTGAACCTCCTGGTCGGCGGCGAGCAGTCCGACAAGCTGCTCTACCGCCTCGGCACCATGAGCCAGCTCACCCTGCAGACCAGCCGCCTCCAGAGCGACGCCGAGACGACCGAGAACGCCGCCGCCTCCCTCGCCGACCAGGCGGAGCAGGCGCGCACGGAGCGGCTCTCCCTCGTCAGCGCCGCGCAGGACGCGCTCGCGACGGCGCAGGCCGCGCAGTCCGAGGCCGACGCGAAGGTCGCCGACCAGGAGCAGTACAGCGCCGGGCTCTACGAGCAGCTCGCCTCGCTCAAGAACACCACGGCCGCGCTCGAGGAGGAGTTCGCCACCGGTCAGGAGGCGAAGGCCGCGTTCGAGGAGCAGGAGCGCCTCTCCCGCCTCGCCGCCGAGGCGGAGGCCCGGCGTCAGCAGGCCGCGAAGGCGCCGTCCGCACCCTCCGCCCCCGCACCGGCTGCGCCCGCGGCCCCGTCGACAAACGGAGGCGGCGGCCCGGTCGAGCTCGGCAACGACGACGCATCCGGCAAGGACAGCAGCGCGAAGACCATCGCCGCGCTCGGCACCTACGCCGGCCGGACCGACGGCATGTCGCCGGCGCAGGCGCAGAACTACGCGCGCTCCGTCATGGGTGTGCACGGCTGGGGCCAGGACCAGGCCGACAGCTGCCTCATCCCGCTCTGGAACGGCGAGTCGGGCTGGCGCTGGAACGCGCTGAACCGCTCCTCGGGCGCCTACGGCATCCCGCAGGCGCTGCCGGCGAGCAAGATGGCGACCTACGGCGCGGACTACCAGACCAACGCCGCGACCCAGATCGACTGGGGTCTGGCCTACATCTCCGACCGCTACGGCTCGCCGTGCGCGGCCTGGTCGGCCTGGAACAACCGCTCGCCGCACTGGTACTGAACCACCGCACCGCAGCCTCGATCGGGCAGTCGCCTCACTTCGCCTCGTCGTAGGCGTCGACGATCGCGACGGTGACCGGGAAGTCGATGTCCTGATCGCCGAACAGCGCCCGCCCCGCGCGCACCGCGGCCTCGCGCACGACCGCGGCGACCCGCTCCGCCTCCTCCGCGGGCGCGTGCACGATCACCTCGTCGTGCAGGAAGTACACGAGGTGCGCGAGCGCGCCCTCCGCGCGCAGCCGGGCTCGGAGCTCGCCCATCCAGCAGAGCGCCCACTCGGCAGCCGTGCCCTGCACGACGAAGTTGCGGGTGAAGCGCCCCCAGTCGCGGGCGCGCTGACCACCGGCGTCGACGTCGCCGGGCGGTGAGCTGCGCCCGAGCCGCGTCGACACCCGCTCGCCCCGCTCGCCGGCGCGGGCGGCCGCCTCGACGTGCGCGACGGAGAGCGGGTACGCGCGCGTGAGTCGCGGGAGCAGCCGCCCGGCCTCGCCGCTGGTCGCCCCGTACATCGCGCCGAGCATCGCCACCTTGGCCCGCGGTCGGTCCGGGACGACTCCCGCGTCGACGATGCCCTGGTAGAGGTCCTTGCCCCGACCCGCGGCGGCCATCACGGAGTCGCCCGCCAGCGCGGCCAGGATGCGCGGCTCCAGCTGCGCCGCATCGGCGACCACCAGCTTCCAGCCCTCGTCGGCGGTCACTGCGGCGCGGATCTGCCGCGGCAGCTGCAGCGCTCCCCCGCCCGACGTCGCCCAGCGGCCGGTGACGACGCCGCCGACGACGTACTCGGGCCGGAAGCGCCCGTCGTGCACCCAGGCGTCGAGCCAGGCCCAGCCGTTGGCGGTCAGCAGGCGCGAGAGCTTCTTGTACTCCAGCAGCGGCGGGATCACCGGATGCTCGATCGAGGTCAGCTCCCAGGAGCGGGTCGACTCGACCGTGAGTCCGGCGCGGCGGAGCGCGCGCAGGAGGTCCGCCGGCGAGTCGGGGTTCAGCTCGGGCGCGTCCAGTTCCCGGCGGATGTCGTCGGCCAGGGCCTCGAGGCGGGCCGGCCGGCCGCCGAAGCGCGGACGCGGGCCGAGCAGGTCGGTGAGGACGCGGTCGTGGACGTCGGCGCGCCACGGCAGCCCGGCCGCGGCGATCTCGCGGGCGATCAGCGCGCCGACCGACTCCGCGGCGAGCAGGAGCCGCAGGCGCCCGCCCTGCGCGGCCGCCGCCAGCGCCTCCTCCTGCCGGGCGAGCTCGACCAGCGGGTCCAGCTCGTCCGTCTCCGCGGGCGCCTCCTCGAAGCCGAGCAGCGTGTCGCCGGCGACCGGGGCGGCGGCCCCGGCGTCCCAGGCGTCGGGAGTCGAGCGGGCGAGTGGCGAGCGCGCCGTCTGCTCCGAACGGCGGAGGATCGCCCGGGCGAGGCGGAGATCGTGGCAGCGCGCGATGTGCACGCCCTCGGCCAGGAGCGCCGGGTACCAGCGGGCGGTGTCGTCCCAGACCCAGCGCGGCCGCTCCGCCTCCCGCTCTCGGACGAAGGCGGCCAGCTCGACCGGACCGCGCCCGCCGCCCACCTCGGCCCCCGAGCCGTCCGCGACGACCGCCCGCCACTCCCCCGTGGGGCCACCGGTGAGCGCGAGGAGCATCCGGCCATTCTCCACCGCGGCGGCGCGAGCTCGGACGACGGCCTCGGCCGCCGGACTCACGGCGCGGGCGCCCCGGCCGGTCTCGACGCCGGGTAGCCCGGGAACGGCTTCTCCTGCGCGGTCAGCGGCTGATGCGCCCACAGCGTGGCCGCGATGGTCTCCATCGACCGCGAGTAGCCCACCAGCGTCCGCTTGCCCGGCTCCGCGGCCCAGGTGACCGCCCGGAACCAGCTCTCGCGGTAGGGCCCCGTCTCGATCCGCCGGATCAGCCCGATCCGCCCGGTCCGCATCGCGTCCACCATCACCCACTCGTCGGGCCCGCTGCTGCGCAGCATCTGGAGGGGACTCCACTCGATCATCTCGCCTCCTGCCCGGTCGATCCGCTGCCGTGGCGAGCACGGGCGCCGCGGCGTACACTCGCAGACTATCGAACACATGTTCGAACGGCCAGTCGAGTCCGGCGGGTCGAGCGGAGCAGGCGGGAGCACCCACGATGGCGGTGATCGACGAGACGGCGATGGTCGCGACCGACGGCGACGGAGTGCCCGTCGCGCTCGAATGGCGCGGCGCCAGCTATCGGGTGAGCGACCGGCCGACGGTCTGGACGCGCACCAGCGACTGGTGGGCGCCGCTCGACGGCTTCCCGCCGACGTTCGGCGGCGTGCCGGTCAGCATCGGCGGCTGGCGCTTCCAGGCGACCGATCTCGAGACGGGCGGAGCGTTCGTGCTCGACGTCGTCGCCTCGACGGATCCGTGCTGGAGCGTGGTGCGGTGCTACGAGTGAGGGCGGGTGCGTGCGACCCCGGACCCCGCTACTTGCTGTCGGACCAGGGCGCCTTCGTCATGGCGACCAGAGCCGCGACTCCGGAGACGAGGCCGACACCGGCGATGGCGGCTACGACGAGCCAGAGCACGAGTTCCATAGGGCCAGTCTACCGAGTGCGTCGAGCCCCCGTTCCATCGCCCGGCTCTGCAATAGCGTGAGCGGAATGACCGACTCCCCCACGCGCGCGAGCGTCGGACTGCGCTCCGAGCGCGGTCCGATCCTCCTGGCGCTGATGATCTCGACCGCACTGGTCGCCCTCGACGCGACCATCCTCTCGACCGCGGTGCCCTCGATCGTCGCGGACCTCGGCGGCTTCGAGCAGTTCCCCTGGCTGTTCTCCATCTATCTCCTCGCCCAGGCGGTCTCCGTCCCCCTCTACGGCAAGTTCTCCGACGTGATCGGGCGGAAGCCCATCATGCTGATCGGGATCGGCCTCTTCCTCGTCGGCTCGCTGCTCTGCGGCCTGGCCTGGAGCATGCCGGCGCTGATCGCCTTCCGCGCCCTGCAGGGCCTCGGCGCCGGGGCCATCCAGCCGATGGGCATCACCATCGCCGGCGACATCTACACGGTCGCCGAGCGGGCGAAGACCCAGGGCTACCTCGCCAGCGTCTGGGGCATCTCCTCGGTCGTCGGCCCCACTCTCGGCGGCGTGCTCTCGGACCTGGGCGCCTGGCGCTGGATCTTCCTGGTCAACATCCCGCTCTGCCTGCTCGCGGCCTTCCTCCTGATCCGCAGCTTCCGCGAGACCACCCGCGGCGAGCGCACCCCGCTCGACCTCGCCGGCGCCTCGGTGCTCGCCGTCGGCACCGCGCTGCTGATCCTCGGCCTGCTCGAGGGCGGCAACGCCTGGCCCTGGCTCTCGCCCGCTGGCGTCGGCGTCTTCGTCGTCGCGGCGCTCGCCTTCGCCGGCTTCGTCGCCATCGAGCGCCGGACGGTCGCCCCGGTGCTGCCGCTCTGGGTGCTCACGCGGCGGGTGCTGCTCTCGACGAGTCTCGTCTCGGTGACGGTGGGCGCGATCACGCTCGGCGTCACCTCCTACTTCCCGACCTTCGCGCAGGGCGTCCTCGGCAGCTCCGCCCTCGGCGCCGGCTTCGCGGTCGCCGCGATGACGATCGGCTGGCCGATCGCGGCGAGCCTCTCCGGCAGGCTCTACCTGCGGATCGGCTTCCGCCGCACGGCCTTCCTCGGCGCGGCGCTGGTCACGGTCGGCACCGGGCTGACGATCCTCCTCGGCGCCTCGTCGAGCCTCTGGGAGATCGCGGGCTTCTGCGTGCTGATCGGCGCCGGGATGGGCCTGGTCGCGACTCCGACCCTCATCCGCGCGCAGGCGAGCGTCGAGTGGAACGAGCGCGGCGTCGTGTCCTCGACGAACTTCTTCGCCCGCAACATCGGCAGCGCGATCGCCGTCGCGGTGTTCGGCGCGATCGTCAACGCCCAGGCCGGTGGCGGCGATTCGACGCCCGAGGGACTCGCGGCCGGCACCCGCTTCGTCTGCATCGCGCTGACGGTGCTCGCCGTCGGCATGCTCTTCGCCGTCCGCGCCATGCCGAAGGACGACCCGCGACCGGCCGAGGCTCCGGCCGCGACCCCCGCGGAGTCCTAGCGCGGAGCGCGGCGGGCGGCGGAGAGGGCCCTCAGCCGCTCCACGTGCCGGCGCCGGGTGCGGTGGATCCAGCGCTGCACCGGGTCGCCGAGCCCGGGGTGCCTGCGCAGCGTGTGCAGGGCGCGGTCGAGGCGCCGCACCATGTCGGCCGCGGCGCCGAACGGTCGCGCCGAGATGCCGACCTCCAGGTGGCGGTCGTAGACGATCCGGTGGCGCAGGCCCAGATGCACGCTGATCTCGACGTCGTCGTGCACGTAGGGATCGTCGCGGTGCATCTCCCCCGCGATCTCCTGCCAGGCCGAGCGGCGGACGGCGCAGTTCGAGCCGAAGAGCGGCCAGTTGGCCAGCGCGGAGCCCATCAGCACGAAGTACGCGTCCATGTAGACGATCCGGGCGAGGTTCCGCGCGACCGGGCCGAGCTCGACGAACCGGCCGGGGCCGGTCACCGCTCCGACGCCCGGGGCGGCGAAGTGCGCGGCGATCCGCGCGAGCCAGTGCCGGTCCGGCTGAGAATCGGCGTCCAGCCGGGCGAGCACGTCGCCCTCCGCCTCGTCGAAGCCGTGCGCCGTGCTGGCCGGGATGCCGGTCCCGCCGTGCACGATCACCCGGGCGCCCGCCGCACGGGCGATGTCCGCGCTGTCGTCGGTGCTGCCGTCGTCGACGACGACGATCTCGAAGGGGGCGAGGGTCTGCTCGGCGAGGAGGGCGAGCAGCCGCTCGAGGTGCCGGGCGTCGTCCTTGACGGGGACGACGACGGAGATGCGTCGGGAGTCCATCAGGACAGTCAACTCGATCCGGGCCCCCGCCCGGACATCCGCCACGCCCGCGACCGCGGCGGTCGGCGTGTCAAGCGTCTGCCGGCCGGGCGACGCCGGTGCTGGGATCGGGATCGAGGAGGCGCGCCGCGCCTCGGAACAGGAGACGTCATGACCCAGGGACCCCGCGACTTCCGCCCCACCCGCGCCGTCGTCACCGCCTCGGACTCCGGCATCGGCCGGGCCGCCGCCGTCGCCCTCGCCGAGGCCGGCATGGACGTCGGCATCACCTGGCACAGCGACGAGCAGGGCGCCCTGGAGACCGCGGACGAGGTGCGCTCGCACGGCCGCCGCGCCGAGGTCGCCCGCCTCGACGCGACCGAGCTCGACCGGGTCGGCGACGTGATCGACGACCTGGCCCGCCGCCTCGGCGGACTCGACGTCTTCGTCAACAACGCGGGCGGGGGCGGCGGCGAGCCCTTCCTCGAGCAGAGCCTGGACAGCTGGCGCGAGGTCGTCGCGCTGAACCTCGACGGAGCGTTCGTCGGCCTCCAGCGCGCCGCGCGCATCATGGTCGAGCAGGGCACCGGCGGCCGCCTGATCGGCGTCACCAGCGTGCACGAGCACCAGCCCCGCGTCGGCGCGAGCGCCTACGTCGCCGCCAAGCACGGACTCGGCGGACTGCTGAAGGTCGCCGCCCTCGAGCTCGGCCGCTACGGCATCACCGCCAACGCGGTGGCACCGGGCGAGATCGCGACCCCGATGAACGACGCGGAGGACGTGGATCCGCACGGCATCGACCGCCCGGGCATCCCGCTCGGCCGCCCCGGCGACGCGCGCGAGATCGCGGCCGTGATCGCCCTCCTCGCCTCGCCCGCGGGCGCCTACATCACGGGAGCGTCCTACGCCGTCGACGGCGGCATGCTGCAGATGGGGCCGCAGGCCGGCTCGCACCTGCTGCAGGACGACTGGCGGGACGCCTGACCGGCCGACCATCGCGCCCGCCCGACCGGTACTCTCGAAGAGGTGCTCCGGCGGGCGGGGCGCTCGAACCGAGGGTGCAGGTGACGCGCGTGTGGTTCCGCCGTCGACGCAGGTTCAAGATGGAGCCGTACGACCCGGATGAGAACCCGTCGCGCGAGCCCGTCTCGGTCGAGGAGGCCGCGGAGGAGGGTCTGCTGCTCGCCCAGTACGCGAGCCGGATGGCCGTGAAGAACCGCGTGCTGATGGACGGCCTGGCGGAGGGCGTCCCCTTCGACGTCCGGCACTACTCCGTCATCGCCGCCGCCGAGCTGGAGAAGCTCGCCGACGAGTCGGAGGCGGCGGCCGAGCGCCTGCGCGCCATCGCCGCGGACGCGACCCTGGTCGGCGGCCGCTCCGACCACGTGCACGACTACCGCTCCGCCGACATCGACAACCTCGACCACCGCGAGCGGCTCTCGCTCGCGGTCGCCGACTCCCTGCGCCACCGCGCGCGGGACGAGCAGTACCTGGCCTCGCTCGTCGACGACGCCCGGCAGGACGCCTGGCGCGAGCTGTCGCAGTCGATCGAGGAGACCCTCGACCGCGCGCCGCTGATCGACGCGGACGACGAGGAGTACCAGCGAGACCGCTCGGTGCGGATGGCACTCGTCGTCGTCGACGACCTGGCGAAGCTCGCGGCCGAGCGCGGAGTCGCGCTCGAGGAATGAGGCGGGCTCTCGCGGTCGGCGCGAGTCACCGGATCAGCGGATGACGCCGGTCAGCACGAGGGGACGATCAGGCCCAGCCGGCCCGGAACGACTCGGTCGCCTCGGAGGAGCGCTCGCGCACGGACTCGAGCAGCTCCACCATCGAGGTGCTGCGCAGGAATGCGAGCCGGTCGAGCTCGGTCACCGGAGCGACTCCAGCGAGCTGCCAGGCGTGCGCGGCCGGGTCCTCGGCCAGCTCGACGACGGCGCCGTAGCGCTGCTCGACGAACTCGCTCGCGACCGCCAGCGCCGTCCGCACCGCGGACTCGGCGGAGCGCAGCAGCTCCTCGTGCTCGGGCGCCCACTCCAGCGGCGCGACGGGACGCACCTCGGCCTTCGGGTACGGATCGTCGTCGTACCAGCGGACGACCTCGAAGCGGTTCTCGCCGACGCTGTCGATGGTGACGAACGACTCGGCGCCGTCGATGTTCAGGATGCGCGCGACCGTGCCGATCGGGAAGCGCTGGTCGCCGCCGCCGACCTCCTGCCCGCGCTCGATGAGCACGACGCCGAACGAGAGCGTGTCGTCCTCGAGCACGTCGCCGAGCATCCGCAGATACCGCGGCTCGAACAGCCGGAGCGGGAGCGGCATGTGCGGCAGCAGCACGGAGCCGAGCGGGAACATCGGGAGGTCAGGCACGAGAACAGCGAACCACGTCGTGCGGAGAGCGGCCACTACGGGCTTCCGGGCGGCGGACGTGCTAGCGCCGACGCGGTCGACGCAGAAGGAACACCATCCGTTAACCAACGGGGAGGAAGATCCGGCCGTGACCGCTGAAGTGAACCTCGACCAGATCGTCTCCGAAGTGTCCGCGCGCCTGCGCACCCGCTTCCCCGACCGCTCCGCCGCTGAGGTGGAGTCGGCCGTCCAGAAGGAGCTCGACTCCCTCGCCGACCGCCCGGTCCAGGACTACCTGTCCGTCCTCACCGAGCGCGCCGCGAAGTCCCGCCTGAAGAAGTCCCGCCCGGACGCCTGACCGGCCGCCACTCCGCCCACTCCGCAGAAGTCGTCGTACTCGCCGCCCGAGTACGCCGACTTCTGCGTACTCGCGCACGTGAGCGAGCACAGGTGTACCGGCACGCGCACTGATCGCGGACGGTTCGCCGCGCTGCTCCAGGTCAGAGCACCGCGCCCACCGAGCGCAGGAGATCGAGGAACGCCGTCTGGTCGATGACCTCGACGCGCTGACCCTTCGACGCCAGCTCGCGCGCGGCGGCATAGAGAACGACGAGCGCAGTAGGCGTGTCCACATCACGACAGTAACGGAGCGCCGCGACACCCCCACTCCGCTCACTCCGCAGAAGTCGTCGTACTCGACGCCCGAGTACGACGACTTCTGCGTATGCGCGGCGGGGACCGACGGCGAGGTCGCGTCGAGTGCGCAGAAGTTGTCGTAGTCAGAACGCGAGTACGACAACTCTTGCGGAGTCGACACCCGCGCCGGCGGCGCGACGGGGACGGGACGGAAGTAGGGCGTACGGGACTTGAACCCGTGACCGACGGATTATGAGTCCGCTGCTCTGACCGGCTGAGCTAACGCCCCGCGGCGCCCGAGGCGAGCGGGGCGGGCCGTCAGGAGGCGGCTCGGCCTGCCGGAGCGGACGCTGCGTCGGCGGCCGGATCGGCCACCGACTCCCCACGATACAGGCTCTCGAAAGTGCTGATCGTGCGGTTGATGTCGTGCGCGGCGACGATGCGGAGCGAGCTGCGCTTGAGGGCCTCGAGGCGCTCGGGGTCGGCCGTCAGGACGTCGGTGAGGCCGTCGGCGAGGGCCTGCGCGCTGCCGGGCTCGAAGAGGTGGCCGTTCTCGCCCTCGTGGACGAGGTGCGGGAGCGCCATCGCGTCGGCGGCGACCACGGGCAGGGCCGAGGCCATCGCCTCCATGGTGGCGATGCTCTGCAGCTCGGCGATGGAGGGCATCGCGAAGACGGTCGCCCGGCTGTACGCCTGCTTCAGCTCGGCGTCGGAGACGTAGCCGGTGAAGTGGACGCGGTCGGCGATGCCGAGGGTGGTGGCGAGCTGCTGGAGGTTGCGCATCTGATCGCCGCCGCCGACGATCTCGAGCTGCGCGTCCAGCGACGGGTCGAGCAGCGAGACCGCGCGGAGCAGGACGTCGATGTGCTTCTCGCCGGTGACACGACCCACGAAGAGGATGCGGTTGGCGGTGCGCGGGGTGAAGTCGGGCGTGTAGTTGTCGGCGTCGATGCCGCAGGAGATGGCGTGCACGCCCTGCAGCCCGGTGTACTTCTCGAGGAACTGCGCGGCCTTGCGGGTCGGCGTCGTGACGGCCTCCGCGCGGCCGAAGGTGCGGCGGGCGGCCCGCCAGGCCATCGCCACGGCCTTCGCCTGGGCGGCCTTGGGCAGCAGCGTGAACTCGAGCATGTTCTCGGGCATGAAGTGGTTGGTGCCGATGATGCGGATGCCGCGCTTGGCCGCCTCCTGGCCGAGGCCGCGGCCGACGATGACATGAGACTGGAAGTGCACGACGTCGGGCTTCACCTCGTCGAGGATCCGCGCGCTGTTCTGTCGGATGCGCCACGGCATCGCGAAGCGCAGCCAGTCGTGCGGGGGCCACCGGAGGCTGAAGAGGCGGTGCACGATGATCCGCTGACCCTCGTGGTCCTCGACGCGGGTGCCGCTCCAGCCGTCGGCGGACGGGGCGACGACGTGCACCTCGTGGCCGCGCGCCTGCAGGCCGGCGGCGAGGCGCTCGGCGAACTTGGCGGCTCCGTTGACGTCCGGCGCGAAGGTGTCGCAGCCGATCACGACGGTCAGCGGGCGGCGGGCGGCGTCCGCCGGAGCGGAGTCGCCGGTCGACGACTCGGGGCGTGACGCGTCGCGGGGATCTGACACGGAGTGGGTCCTAACGATGTCGTGTCGCTCGAGGGAGTGGAGCGATCGGCGTGGGTTCGGGCGGGTGCACGGCGTCTCGAAGCGGTCCCAGTGTAGGCGCGGAGGGCGCCAGAACCCGGGATTGCGGCGCCTCGCGTCGGGCGGCTCAGCGGGCCTGCGGGTGGTGCTTCGCGAGGAGGAAGACGCCCCAGATGGCGACCACTCCCGCCGCGATGAAGAGCGGGATGGCCCACGGCGCCGCGTACTGGGCCTCGCCGAGGACGATGATGCCGATCGCCACGGCGACCAGCGGGTCGACGACGGTCAGGCCGGCGACGACGAGGTCCGGCGGCCCGGAGGCGTAGGCGTTCTGCACGAAGTAGCCGCCGAGCGCGGTCGCGGCCAGGAGCGCCACGATGCAGACGACGGTCAGCGGGTCGAACTCGCCGAACTTGATCCGGTTGAGGACCACCTTCGCGAGGGTGGCGACGAAGCCGTAGACGACGCCGGCGCCGAGGATGTAGAAGATCGCGCGGGCCTTCTTGCGGAAGACGCGGAAGGCGATCACGAAGATCGTCATGACGACCGCGAGGATCACCAGGATCGTGATCAGCTGCGAGGTCCGGATCGACTCGTCGACCGCGTTGAACGCGGCCACCAGCACGAAGACTCCGACGCCGCCGACGCAGAGCATGATCGCGCGGATCGAGGACGCGTTGAGCCGCACCTTGCTCACCCGGGCGTTCACGATCGCCGTGATGACGAGCGCGACCGCACCGAGCGGCTGGACGACGATCAGCGGCGAGAAGCCGAGGCTGGTGAGCTGGAAGACGATCGCGAGCGCCAGCATCAGCGTGCCGATCACCCAGGACGGTCGCGAGAGCAGCGCGAAGAGCTGCCCGCCGCTGAGTCCGCTCGACCCGGAGCGCTTGGAGAACCGCTCGACCTTGACGACTCCGCGGTGCTGGAACTGCGCGCCGAGGGAGAGGAAGACCGCCCCGATCAGAGCGATCGGGATGCCGATGAACTTCGCCGGGTCGTTCAGAAGGTCGGCGAGGTCAGTGGGCATGGGCACGACCCTACCCACGATCGATCCGCGCATCCTCCGACGCACGGGGGACCTCGGCTAACCAGCGGATGACGATCAGGACGGCCCCCCCGCAGGGCCCGCGATACCCTGATCCTCATGGCCGTCCTCCCCATCCGCATCGCCGGCGACCCCGTCCTGCACTCCCCCGCCGCCCCCGTCACCGAGTTCGACGACGCGCTCCGCACGCTCGTCGCGGACATGTTCGAGACGATGGACACGGCGCCCGGCGTCGGCCTGGCCGGACCGCAGGTCGGCGTGCCACTGCGGATCTTCGTCTACGACTACGAGGCCGACGACGGCACTCCCCGCCGCGGCGTCGCGATCAACCCCGAGCTCTTCGTCACGCCGACGCCGCTCGGCGAGGCCGACGAGGACACCGAGTCCGAGGGCTGCCTGTCGTTCCCCGGCGAGCGCTTCCCCCTGCGGCGCTCGGAGCGCGCGATCCTGCGCGCGGTCGACCTCGACGGCACGCCGTTCGAGATCGAGGCGGAGGGCTGGTTCGCCCGCGTCTTCCAGCACGAGTTCGACCACCTCGACGGCGTCCTCTACACGGACCGCCTCGAGCACGAGTACGCCAAGCCCGTCGCGAAGATCACCCGCAAGCGCGGCTGGGGCGTCCCCGGCGTCTCCTGGACCCCGGGCGTCGATCACCTCGAGGACTGAGCGTCCGAGGGACTTCGACTCCGCTCCGATTCCGGGCCGGCGCTCCCTGCCCTAGGCCAGGTCGACGCCGTGCACGCCGTTGTGGTGGCGCACGGTCGGGAAGGACGCGGTGACGCTGCGCCCGACGCCCGGCGTGCGCTTCTCGACGACGTCACCGCCGAAGAGGCCGGCCCGCTCGCGCAGCTCCGAGAGCGCGGGGCTGTCGATGCGATCGGTGAGCGCGCGCAGGTCGGCGTCGACGGCGCTCGCGTCGGACTCGGCGCCGGCGTGGCGCTCGCGGTCGTCGTCGACCTCGACGCGCAGGCCGGTGGCGGTCCAGCGGGAGGTGATCCGCAGCTCGGTGCCGGTGCCGCCGGACTCCAGGGCCTCGTCGAAGGCGTACTCGAGCACGCGCATCACGGCGACGTCCGCGCCGTCCTGCAGCGGAAACGGCTCGCCGAACGTCTCCTCCTGCACGACCAGGCCGCGCTCGCGGGCGCTCTCGATCAGGGCGTCCGTCCCGCCGGTCGCGGGGAGCTCGCGCGGATCGACCGCGGCGACCGTCGCGATGCGGCGCAGCTGGGCGAGCGACGCCTCCGCGGCGCTGACGGCCCGCCCGGCGGAGCGCGAGGCGGCGGCGGGATCGCGGTCGATGGTGAGGCGCACGCTCTCGGCCTCCTCCACGACCTTCGACGCGGCGCGGACGGCGAGCTGCTCGAGCTCGCCGACGATGCGCAGCCGCGCCTCCTGCTCCCGGACCGACAGCTCGAGGGCGACGGCGCGCGCAGCCTCCTCGGCCCGGCTGTCGAGCGCGCGGCGCTCGGCGGCGGCGGAGCGGCGCCACAGGACGATCGCCCCCGCCGCGACGATCAGGGCGAGGACGAGGACGACTTCGAGCACGACGGCCTCCGGGGCATCAGGGAACGGCGCGGGGGGACGCCGGAGAGCGATGGTACCCGGCAGCGGGCGTCGGAGCCGGAGGCGCGGCGGGGGCTTGCGGTCGGCCCACCCGACTCCAGTGAGCGCTCAGCCCTCGCGGCGGCTGCGCGCGACGGTGAACTTCGCGCTGCGCTCGATGATCTTGGTCGGCCCGACGGAGCGGCGCAGCTCGGCCGGGTGCGCGAGGTGCGAGTTGAACACCGTCCACAGCTCACCGCCGGGGCGGAGGATGCGGCCGGCGGCCGCGATCATCCGGCGCGCGACGAGGTCGGTCACCGCGCCGTCGGAGTGGAACGGCGGGTTGCAGAGCACCACGTCGACCGAGCCGTCGGCGAGCGTGGAGGCGTTGTCGTCGCGGAGCAGCCGGATGCGGTCGCCCAGGCCGTTCGCCTCGGCGGTCAGGCCGGCGGACTCCACGGCCGCGCGGGAGCTGTCGGTGGCGATCACGTCGAGGTCCGGGCGGGCGAGCGCGAGCGACGCGGCGAGCACTCCGGAGCCGCAGCCCAGGTCGACCGCGACTCCCCCGGGCAGCGCGGCCGGGTCGAGCGCGGCGAGCAGCGCCCGCGTGCCGAGGTCGAGCTTGGCGCCGGCGAAGACGCCGGGCAGTGCGACGACCTCGAGCCGGTGCTCGGCCAGGCGGCGGCGCTCCGCTCCGGGGGCGGCGGGCTGCTCCGCCTTCGCCTCGCTCGCGAGCAGCGCCCGCGACTTCTGCCGCGCGAGGCTGACGTCGATCCGGTCGTAGCGGCGGGCCAGGACCTCGTTCATGCCGAGCGACATGTGCTTGATCCGCCCGGCGCCGATGAGCTGCGCGGCGGGGTTCGCGAGCGCGACCTCGGCCGCGACGGCGGCCAGCGCGTCGAGCGAGCGCGGGAGGCGCAGCAGCACGATCTCGGCGCCCTCGACCGCGTCGGCGATCGAGTCGGCGATCGTGAAGGGCGCGAGCTCGATGCCGGCGGCGCGCACTGCCTCGGCGTTGGCCGCGAGGGCCCGCTCCGCGACGATCGAGTCCTGGGCGGAGGAGACCGCCACGCCGTCGGCGGCGAGGGCCAGCGTCAGCGCGCCGAAGGCGTCGCCGACGACGGCGACCCGGGAGCGCCCCGCTGCGAGGTCGAGGAGGAGGCGGTCGCTCGCGTCGACCGCGACGAGATCGGGGGCCTCGACGTCGGGCCGGCGGCGGAGGAGGTCGAGGACGTCGTCGCGCATGGGGGCTCCGGTCGGGGTCGCGGCAGAGAGCACGGCGGACCGGTGAGCACGCAGGGAACGAGGCGCGGAGACCGGGCCCGGAGGACCGACTCGAGGGCACGAAAAAGGGCCCAGGAGTGGAGTCCCAGGCCCTTCGCTCCCCGACTTGGACTCGAACCAAGAACCTACCGGTTAACAGCCGATTGCTCTGCCAATTGAGCTATCGAGGATCATCCGCTCACCCGGAGGCGAACAGCGCGTGACTACTTTAGCAAAGTCTGCGCGAACTCCAAATCCTGGATCAGTAGCCGAGCGCCGGGTCGACGACGCCGAGCAGTTCGCGACCCGCGGCGAACGCGGCGACGTTGGCGCGGACCCGCTCGGCGAGCAGCGGCGTCGTCATCTCCGGGGTGTCCGCAGAGTGCGGGGTGATCAGGCAGCGCGGCTCGCTCCAGAGCGGGTGCCCGTCCGGCAGCGGCTCCGGGTCGGTGACGTCGAGGGCGGCCCCGGCGAGCCGTCCCTCCGCGAGAGCGACGACGAGGGCGTCGGTGTCGACGAGGCTCCCCCGGGCGACGTTGACCAGCACGGCCTCGGCCGGCAGCCGCCGCAGCAGCTCGGCGTCGACCAGCCGGGCGGTGCCGTCGGTCGCGGCGGCCGCGAGCACGAGGACGTCGGCGTCGGCGACCACGTCGGGCAACTGCTCCGCGGGGACGGTCCGATCGGCTCCGGGCAGGGCGGCATCGGACCGGCGCACCACGGTGACGCGGGCGTCGAAGACGCTCAGCAGTCGCAGGAGCTCCACGGCGATGCCGCCCGCGCCCACGACGACGACCCGCGCGCGGTGCAGGGTCCTGGCGCGCTTCGCTCCCCAGGAGTCGGCACGGGCGCGCTCGGGCAGCGAGCGCAGCAACGCGAGGGTCAGCGCGAGAGCGTGCTCGGCGACCGGCTCGGCGTAGGCGCCCTTCGCGCTCGTCCAGCGCAGCCCTCGATGCCCGGTGCTCCGCAGCACGGGCGCGAACACGTCGACGCCCGCCCAGGGCAGCTGCACCCAGCCGATGCCCGGGTGCTCGGCGAGGACCGCGGCGAGCTCGTCGGTGCGGCCGTAGGAGAGCCAGAGCAGCGCCTCCGCCTCCTCGACGCCGACGACGGTCCCGCCGCCGGCCTCGATCGCGTCGGTGAAGATCTGCTTCGGCCGGGGCAGGACGGCGATGCACGGCGCGCTCATCCGGCCTCCTCCGCGGGCGCCGTGCGCGCGGCGCGGGAGGCGTCGAAGCGCTCGAACTCGGCGAAGGCGGCGCCGAGCTCGCGGACGTACGGGTGCCGGGAGTCGTTCAGCACCTCGAGCAGCGGTCCGTAGGCGACCACCTCGCCCTCGACCAGCACGGCGATCCGGTCGGTGGCCCGGCTGAGCACGTCGATGTCGTGGCTCACGACGACCGCGGCGAAGCCCTCCTGCCGCCGCAGATCCGTCAGCAGGTCCACGATCGACTCGCGGACCGTCGCGTCGATGCCGGACGTCGGCTCGTCGGCGATCAGCACCTTCGGGCCGAGCACGAGCGCGCGGGCGATCGCGACGCGCTGCCGCTGACCGCTGGAGAGCTCGTAGGGGAAGCGGTCGAGCAGGAACAGCGGCAGGTGCACGGAGTCGAGCAGCGTCGCCACCCGCACCGCCGCGCTCTTCGGGTCGTAGTGGCGGTCGCGGAGGAAGATCGGCTCGGCGATCAGCTCGGAGACGGTCAGCTCCGGGCGCAGCACCGCCCCGGCGTCCTGCGCGAGGTGCGCGACGTCGAAGGTGAAGCGCTTGATCTCGCGGGCGGGCATCCCGCGGAGGCGGTGGCCGGAGACGGTGGCCTCGCCGCCGATGATCACCGGCCGCGTGCGCGCGCCGGCGCCGGCCGGGCCGTCGAGACCCTCGCCGCCGAGGACGCGCGCCAGCGTCGACTTGCCGGAGCCGCTGCCGCCGAGGATCCCGAGCACCTCGCCCGGCTCGACCCGCAGGCTGACCCCGCGCAGCGCGGTCCAGCGCCCGCTGATGCCGCGCGGCGGGTACTCGACGCTGAGGTCGTCGACGACGATGGGCGCCGAGGCGGCGGCGGCTCGGCTCACGCCTTCCGCTCCGCCTCGACGATGCTGCGCAGGAGCTCGCGGCGCTCGGCCTGCTCCCCCGGGTCCGGCACCGGCAGCGAGGCCAGCAGCCGCTGCGTGTACGGGTGCTTGGGCGCGGACAGCACCTCCTCGCCCGTGCCCTCCTCGACCAGCTCGCCGCGGTAGAGCACGGCGATCCGGTCGGCGAGCAGGTCGACGACGGCGAGGTCGTGGCTGATGAAGAGCGAGGCGAAGCCGAACTCGCGCTGCAGCTCCGCGAACAGCTCGAGCACGCGCGCCTGCACCGAGACGTCGAGCGCCGAGGTCGGCTCGTCGGCGATCAGCAGCTTCGGCTCGAGGGCGAGCGAGCGCGCGAGGCTCGCGCGCTGGCGCTGGCCGCCGGAGAGCTCGTGCGGGTAGCGGTCGCCGTAGGAGCGCGGCAGCTGCACCGCCTCGAGCAGCTCGTCGACCCGCTTCCGGGCGGCACCGGCGTCGCGGGCGCGGCCGTGCACGATCAGCGGCTCGGCGACGCACTCGGCGATCGTCAGCAGCGGATTGAAGCTCGACGCCGGGTCCTGGAAGACGAAGCCGATGTCGCCGCGGACGGGGCGGAAGGCGCGCTCGCGGATGCCGCGCATCTCCTTGCCGAGCACCCGCAGCGAGCCGCCGGTGACGGTGGTGAGTCCGGCGATCGCGCGGCCGATGGTCGTCTTGCCCGAGCCGCTCTCGCCGACCAGGCCGAGCACCTCGCCCGCGCGGATGCGGAAGGAGACGCCGTCGACGGCGACGAAGCCGGGGCGGCCGAGGCGGCCCGGGTACTGGATCCGCAGATCCTCGGCGAGGACGAGCGTCTCCGCCTCCGGGGCGCCGGCGCGCTCGATGGCGCGCTCCTTCGCCCGGGCGACGCCCTGGCCCACGTGCGGGACGGCAGCGAGCAGCTTGCGGGTGTACTCGGCCTTCGGAGCGGCGAACAGCTCGGCGACCGGCGCCTCCTCGACCAGCTCGCCCTGGTACATCACGGCGACGCGATCGGCCAGGTCGGCGACGACGCCCATGTTGTGGGTGATCAGGACGATCGAGGTGCCGAAGTCGTCGCGGCAGCGGCGGAGCAGGTCGAGGATCTCGGCCTGCACCGTCACGTCGAGGGCCGTGGTCGGCTCGTCGGCGACGATCAGCCCCGGGTCGAGCACGAGCGCCATCGCGATGACGACGCGCTGCTTCTGGCCGCCGGAGAACTGGTGCGGGTAGTAGTCGACCCGCTTCTCCGGCTCGGGGATGCCGACCGTGCGCAGGACGTCGATGGCGCGCTTCCGCGCGTCCTTCCGCGAGACGGAGGCGTGCGCGCGCAGACCCTCCGCGATCTGCCAGCCGACGGTGAAGACCGGGTTGAGGGCGGTGCCGGGCTCCTGGAAGACCATCGCGACGTCGGTGCCGCGGAGCTCGCGCAGGCGCGACTTCGGCACCGAGACGACGTCGGTCGAGGAGCTGCCGTCCTTCTTGGAGAGCAGGATGACACCGGACGCCGTCGCCGTCTCGGGCAACAGGCCGAGGATGGTCTTGGCGGTCACGGTCTTGCCGCTGCCGGACTCGCCGACGATGGCGAGCACCTCGCCGCGCTCGACGCGGAGGCTGACGCCGGCCACCGCGCGGACGGCGCCGCGATCGCTCGCGAAGGCGACCTCGAGGTCCTGGATGTCGACGATCGGGCGGGAGCTCGCGTCGGCGGGACGGCTGTCGGCGGGACGCTGGACGCTCATCGGGTCTTCTCCACTCCGGCGACGGGATCGTGTCCCGGCGTCTCCAGGCCGTCCGCGGGGAGCGTGCCGCCCGGGACGACGGACGTCGCGGCGACGTCGCCGGAACCGGCGGCCACCGCGCGCCGGCCGCGCAGGCGCGGGTCGGCGAGGTCGTTGAGGCTCTCGCCGACCAGCGTGATGCCGAGCACGACGAGGACGATGGCCAGGCCCGGGAAGACCGAGGTCCACCAGATGCCGCTGGTCACGTCGGACAGCGCCTTGTTGAGGTCGTAGCCCCACTCGGCGGCCGAGGTCGGCTCGATGCCGAAGCCGAGGAAGCCCAGGCCCGCGAGGGTGAGGATCGCCTCGGACGAGTTGAGCGTGAAGATCAGCGGCAGGGTGCGGGTGGCGTTGCGCAGCACGTGCTTGAACATGATCCGCGGGGTCGAGGCCCCGATGACCTTCGCCGACTCGACGAAGGCGTCGCCCTTGATCCGGACCGTCTCGGCGCGGATCACCCGGAAGTACTGCGGGATGTAGACGACCGTGATCGAGACCGCGGCAGCGAAGATGCCCGACCAGAGGTTCGACTGCCCGCCGGAGATCACGATCGACATCACGATCGCGAGCAGCAGGGTCGGGAAGGCGTAGATCGCGTCGCAGATCACGACGAGCACGCGGTCGAGCCAGCCGCCGAGGTAGCCGGAGACGAGACCGAGGAAGACGCCGAGGAAGATCGACAGCACGACGGCGACCACGATGACCAGGAACGCCGTCTGCGCGCCCCAGATCACGCGCGAGAGCACGTCGTAGCCGCCGACGGTGGTGCCGAGCAGGTGCTCGGCACTCGGCGGCTGCTGCGCGCCGAACGACTCGGTCCCGGTGCGCAGCTGCGAGTAGCCGTAGGGGGCGATCAGCGGGGCGAGGGCCGCGACGAGGAGGAACGCGCCGGTGATCACGAGACCGGTGACGAGCATCCCGCGCTGCAGGCCCACGCTCTGCCGGAGCTGGTGGACGACCGGCAGCCGGTCGACGAGGCGGCGGCGCGGGCGCGCCGGAGTGGTGGTGCTCATGGGTCAGTACCTCACTCGCGGGTCGATGAGCGCCGCGATGACGTCGACGATGAAGTTGGTCAGCGCCACGATCACGGCCAGCAGGGCGACGATGCCCTGCACGGCGACGAAGTCGCGCGCCTGGAGGTACTCGGCCAGCTGGAAGCCGAGGCCCTTCCACTCGAAGGTCGTCTCGGTGAGCACCGCGCCGCCCAGCAGCAGGGCGATCTGCAGGCCGATGACGGTGATGATCGGGATGAGCGCCGGACGGTACGCGTGCGTGCGGACCAGGCGGAACTCGCTCACTCCGCGCGAGCGGGCGGCGTCGACGTAGTCGGTGCCGAGGGTCCCGATCACGTTGGTGCGCACGAGGCGGAGGAAGATGCCGGCGGTCAGCAGACCGAGCGCGACGGCCGGCAGGACCGCGTGCGAGAGCACGTCGGCCACGGCGGCGGGGTCGCCGGTCTGGATCGCGTCGATCAGGTAGATGCCGGTCTTGTTCTCGAGGAACTGCAGCGAGAGCTCGGTGTTCGTGGTCGCGCGACCGGCGACCGGGAACCACTTGAGCCAGACCGAGAAGACGAGCTTGAGCAGCAGCCCCGCGAAGAAGACGGGGGTCGCGTAGCAGAGGATCGCGAAGATGCGCAGGACCGCGTCGGGCGTGCGGTCGCGGTGGTAGGCGGCGAGCATCCCGAGCGGGATGCCGACCAGGAACGCCACGATCAGGGCGTAGAAGGCGAGCTCGACGGTCGCGGCGCCGTAGGTGACCAGCACCTCGGTGACCGGGCGGTTGTCGCTCAGGGTGGTGCCGAAGTCGCCGCGCAGCAGGTTGCCGAGGTACTCGAGGTACTGCACGATCAGCGGGCGGTCGTAGCCGGCGGCGGCCACGCGCTCGGCCAGCTGGTCGGCGGTGAGCCGACCGCCCAGCGCCGCAGTGATCGGGTCGCCCGTCGAGCGCATGAGCAGGAACACCATCGTCACGAGGATGAAGACGGTCGGGATGATGAGCAGGAAGCGGACGAGCAGATAGCGCCCGAGTCCTCCTCCGGAGCCGCGCGGTCGCCGGGTGGGCGCCGTCGCCGCAGCCGTCGTGGCTGTCGTCACGTGATGCCTTTCGTGGAGAACGGCCGGCGCCTCCCGGGTGGGGAGGCGCCGGCCGGAGGGGTGGATCAGCCCTTGCTGAGCGCCGCGTAGCGGAACTTGAACGAGGCGTCGAGGGTGTCCTCGGCTCCGCTCACGGTGCTGCCGACGATCGCGACCTGCGAGCCCTGGAGGTAGGGCAGGGTCGACAGCTGCGCCGCGACCTTGTCCTGGATCTCCTCGATCAGCGCGGTGCGCGCATCGGCGTCGGTGGTGGAGACCTGCTCGGCGATCAGGCTCTGCACGTCGGCGTCGTCGAAGTGGTTCGCGAGGAAGTTCTCCTTGATGAAGAACGGCGACAGGTAGTTGTCGGCGTCGGAGTAGTCCGGGAACCAGCCGAGCTGGTACGCCGGGTAGACGTCGCTCGAGCGGTCTTTGGAGTACTGGACCCACTCGGTCGTCTGCAGGTTCACGGTGAACAGGCCGGTCGACTCGAGCTGGTCCTTGATCAGCGCGTACTCGTCGCCCGAGGACGGACCGTAGTGGTCGTTCGAGTACTGCAGGTTGAGGGTGACCGGGGTGGTGACGCCCGCGGCCTGGAGCGTGGCGGCCGCCTTGTCGGCGTCGACACCGCCCTGACCGTCGCCGTAGAGGCCCTTGAGGGACTCGGTCGCGCCGGTGAGGCCCTGGGGGACGTAGGAGTACAGCGGGGTGTAGGTGCCCTTGTAGACCTGGTCGGCGATCTCCTGGCGGTCGATCAGATCGGCCGCGGCCTGGCGGACGGCGAGCGCCTTGGCCGCGTCGGCCTCGGCGGTCGTCGCGCCGAACGGCTGCGTGTCGAAGTTGAAGACGATGTAGCGGATCTCGCCGCCGGGACCGTCGACGACCTTGACGGCGTCGTTCCCGCGGAGGTCCTCGACGTCGGTCGCCGAGAGGCTCCGGTACGCGACGTCGATGTTGCCCTCCTGGATGTCCAGCTTGAGGTTCGAGCTGTCCGCGTAGTACTTGACGTTGACGGTGCCGGTCTTCGCCGCGCCGAGCACGCCCTGGTAGTCGTCGTACGCCTTGTACTGGATGAGGTTGTTCACGTCGTAGTTGGCGATCGTGTACTGCCCGGCGAAGGCGTCGCCCGAGACGATGTCCGCGTCGGCGGTCAGCTCGTCGGCCGAGAAGACCTCCTCGTCCACGATCGGGCCCGCGGGGCTCGAGAGGATCTGCGGGAAGGTCTGGTCGTTCTCCGACTTCAGCGTGAAGACGACGGTGGTGTCGTCCGGCGTCGCGACGCTGTCGAGGTTCGCGAGGAGCGACGACGGGCCGTTCTCGGCCGCGATGGCGACCTGGCGGTCGAAGGAGAACTTGACGTCCGAGGAGGTCAGGTCGTGGCCGTTGGCCCACTTCAGGCCGTCCTTGAGCGTGACCGTGTACTCGGTCGGCGCCGTGAACTCGGCCGACTCGGCGATGTCGGGCTCGACGTCCGGGCTGCCGTAGGGGGTGTTCATCAGGAACGGGAACACCTGGTTCATCACGGCGAAGGAGCCGTTGTCGTACGAACCGGCGGGGTCGAGCGTGGTGATCTTGTCGGTGGTGCCGATGGTGAGCGTGCCGCCGGCCGCGCCGCCGGTCGAGTCCCCGCCGCCGGCGGAGCAGCCCGCCAGCACGAGCGCGACCGCGGCGAAGCCTGCTGCCGTGCCGAGTGCCCGCGAACCGCGAGTGAATCCGGATGTCATCTCCGTCTGCCTCTTCCTGTCAGAAATCGGATGCGGACCTCGGCGTGGAACGCGGTCCCGCGGCGCAGAGTCCGTCGCGCACGGGGTCCGTGCGGAGCGGTGTCGATCCGGCGCACTGTCCTTCAGGCGCACGGTGTTCTCTGGGCGCACGGGGGCCACGACGCTGAGCGCCCGCATTGCTGTTCCTCAGTGGTAACACATGCGGAAGCGCTCTCCGAACCGGCGCGGGCCGTCGAGCGCTTTCTTCACACGACTGCAACACGTCCCTCATCGAGGGCACGGGGCGCCCGCGGCGCCCTCATTCGGTGCGCAGGGCCCGCTTCTCGCGCTCCAGCTCGACCAGGCGGACCTGCACGGCGCGGGAGAGCACCGGGTCGGTCGAGGCGCGCTGCAGGGCGCCGCGCAGCTCGGCGATCTCGCGCAGGAGGTCGCGCTCGATCAGCGAGATCGCGACGTCCTTCGAGTAGCGGGCGAGGCCGGCCTCGTCGGCGGCCGGGATGGGCGCGACCGCGAGCTGGTGCACGAGCGAGGCGAACGGCCCGGGCACGTCGGCCGCTACGTGCTCGACCCAGTCGCGGTCCTGCGCGCGCTCCAGGTTGGCGACGACGGCGTCGCGGACGACGCGGAGGGTCTCGTTCGTGACGGCGGCGTGCGCGGCCCGGGCGAGCAGCGACTCCCCCATCACCTGGGGCAGCTGGAGCATGGCCATCAGCGCCTCGCGCTCGATCCGCGTGACGACGTCGACGGGGAGGTCGGCGATCCGGGCGCCGGCGGGCGCCTCGGGGGCGTCCTCCTGCGGGCGCTCGTCCCGGCCGCCCGGGGCGTTGCGCGCGCGCGAGCCGGCGGAGCGGACGGCGGAGTTGACCTCGGACATGTCCAGGCCGAGCATCCGGGCGAGCTCTCGGGAGTAGCCCGGGCGCAGCGCCGGGTCGCGGATCTCGGCGACGACCGGGGCGGCGGCGCGAAGGGCGGCGATCCGGCCCTCGACCGTGTCGAGGTCGTAGCGGGCCAGCAGCTGCCGGATGACGAACTCGAACATCGGCTTCTTGTCGTCGATGAGCCGGCGGACGGCGTCGTCGCCGCGGTTGAGGCGCAGGTCGCACGGGTCGAGGCCCTCGGGCGCGACGGCGACGAAGGTCTGCGCGGCGAAGCGGTGCTCCTCCTGGAAGGCGCGCATCGCCGCCTTCTGGCCGGCGGCGTCCGGGTCGAAGGTGAAGACGACCTCGCCGACCCCGCTGTCGTCGCCGAGCACGCGGCGCAGGACCTTGATGTGGTCGACGCCGAAGGAGGTGCCGCAGGTGGCGACCGCGGTCGTGACGCCGGCGAGGTGGCAGGCCATCACATCGGTGTAGCCCTCGACGACGACCACCCGGTGGCCGCGGGAGATGTCGCGCTTGGCCAGGTCGAGCCCGTAGAGGACCTGCGACTTGTGGTAGACGGGCGACTCGGGGGTGTTCAGGTACTTCGGACCCTTGTCCTCCTCGAGCAGGCGGCGGGCGCCGAAGCCGACGGTCTGGCCGGTGACGTCGCGGATCGGCCAGACGAGGCGGCCGCGGAAGCGGTCGTAGACGCCGCCGCGGTTGCTGCTGCTGACGAGGCCCGCCGTGGTGAGCTCCTCCTCGGAGAAGCCGCGGCGCTTGAGTGCGGTGGTCAGGCCGTCCCAGCCGTCGGGGGCGAAGCCGACGCCGAAGCGGTCGGCGGCGGCGCGGTCGAAGCCGCGCTCGCCGAGGAAGCGGCGGCCGACGTCGGCGCCGGGGGTCGCGAGCTGCTCGCGGAAGAACTCCTCGGCGGCGTTGTTCGCGGCGATGAGCCGGGCGCGTCCGCCGGTCTCGGGGGCCTGGCCGCCGCCCTCCTCGTACTGCAGCGGGAAGCCGATGCGGCCGGCGAGCCGCTCGACCGTCTCGCTGAACGAGGTGTGGTCCATCTTCATGACGAAGCTGTAGACGTCGCCCGACTCCTGGCAGCCGAAGCAGTGGTAGAAGCCGGCCTGGGGGCGCACGTGGAAGCTCGGGCTGCGCTCGTCGTGGAACGGGCAGAGCCCCTTCAGCGAGCCGACGCCCGCCGACTTCAGGGTGACGTACTCGCCGACCACGTCCGCGATGTTGACCCTGGCCTTGACCTCCTCGACATCCGTCTGTCGAATCCGAGGCATGCCCCCCATCGTATCCGCCGCCACCCGCCCCCCGGCCGAGTGCGCCGTTTCCGCCCCTCCCCTGCCGGCCGAGCAGCCGCGGACCCAGCAGGAAGGAGCGCCGACCGGCGCACCCGCCTCCTGCGCACATGCTGGTCGAGCAGCCGCGGAACGCGGCGTATCGAGACCCACCGTCATCAGCAGAGCGGGTCTGCAGACTCGTCCTGCTGACGCTGGTGGATCTCGATACGCCCGCTGCGCGGCCTACTCGATCAGCAGGGCTTCCCACCCCGCCGGACACGTCGGTCTCGATACGGCCGCTGCGCGCCCTACTCGACCAGCATGGAGATCGGCCTTCCGGCATGCACGGCGCAGGGTGCAGCCGAACGCGTGATTCGCGTGCCAGCGAATCGCGCTGGGCGTCCGCGCCCCGCTCTGCGGTACGCACCACGCCGAGGAGCCGACTGCGCGGACGCCGGGCGGGGACCGGCGTCCGAGCGAGCCGGGCTGCGCCCGGCGAGCTCAGTGGCACAGCCGCTCGAACCAGCTGAGGGCGCTCTGGTCGGTGAGGTTGGCGACCTGGTCGACGACGACGCGGCGGCGGGCGTCGTCGGTGCCGGCGGCGTTCCAGTCCTCGGCGAAGCCGGCGTCGAGGGCGCCGGCACCGCGTTCGAGGAGGGTGTCGGCGAGTCGGGTGAGGACCTCGCGCTGCTGGGCGTAGATCGGCTGGCGGGTGTTCCGCGACATCACGAAGGTGGCGACGATGCCCTTGAGGACGGCGATCTCGGCCTGCTGCTCGCGGGGGACGACGACGTGGCCGCCGAAGCGGACGAGGTCGGGGTGGGAGTAGGCCTCGCGGGTGGCCTCGGTGGCGGAGGCGGCGAAGCGGCCGATGAGCTGGCTGGTGAGGTTCTTCAGCCGGGCCTGGTCTCGGCGGGAGCCGTCCCAGGAGTCGACCCAGACGTCGAGCGAGTCGAGCCGGTCGAACGCTGCGACGAGCTCGTCGTGGCCGATCTCCCCGCCGACCCAGGAGTGCATCGACTCGACGAGGTCGTCGTGGTCCACGCGGGAGCCGAGCGCGGCGACGTCGATGTAGCCGGAGAAGACGGCGTCCTCGAAGTCGTGCACCGAGTAGGCGATGTCGTCGGAGAGGTCCATCACCTCGGCCTCGATGCAGCGGACGCCCTCGGGGGCGCCCTCGCGCATCCAGGTGAAGGCGGGCTCGTCGTCGGCGTAGAAGCCGTATTTGGCGCGGCCGGACGGGTCGGCGACGGAGCGGGTGTCGGGCCACGGGTACTTGCAGCTGGCGTCGAGGCTCGAGCGGGTGAGGTTCAGGCCGTAGGGGCGGTCGTCCTCGCCGAACACCTTCGCCTCGAGCCGGGTCAGCAGCCGGAAGGTCTGCGCGTTGCCCTCGAAGCCGCCGATCGACTCGGCCCAGCTGTTGAGGGCGCGCTCGCCGTTGTGACCGAACGGCGGGTGGCCGATGTCGTGGGCGAGGCAGGCGGTGTCGACGACGTCGGGGTCGAGGTCGAGGCTCGTGGCGAGCTCGCGGCCGATCTGGGCGACCTCGAGCGAGTGCGTCAGCCGGTTGCGGGCGAAGTCGACGCCGGCGGTCGGGCTGAGCACCTGCGTCTTCGCCGCGAGGCGGCGGAGCGAGCTGGAGTGGAAGAGCCGCGCGCGATCGCGGGCGAAGTCGGAGCGGCGGGTGCTGTGGTCCTCCGGCAGGAACCGCTCGACGTCGACGAGCGAGTACCCCCAGAGCGCGCGGTCATCCACCGCTGTGGTGGATCTCGGCGGCCGAGACGGCGTCGCGCTGGTCGGCGTTCAGCTCGCGGGACTCGAGCCAGCGGTCGGGCAGGGACGGCGTCTTCGGCGAGCCGGCACGGCCGCGCTGGCCCTCGGCTGCCTCGCCCGGGTAGGGCACGTCCGGGTCGAGGGTGGCGAGCAGCTCGTCGAGCTCGGCGAGGGTGACCACGGAGGCCATCTTCGCGCGCAGGTCGCCGCCGACCGGGTAGCCCTTGAAGTACCAGGCGACGTGCTTGCGGATGTCGCGGCAGCCGCGCTCCTCGCTCTCGAAGAACTCGCAGATCAGCTGGGCGTGCCGGCGGAAGGCCGTGGCGACCTGGCCGAGGGTCGGCGTGAAGCGCTCGTCCGAGCCCGCGAAGGCGGCGGCGAGGTCGCCGAAGAGCCAGGGGCGGCCGAGGCAGCCGCGCCCGACGACGACGCCGTCGCAGCCGGTCTCGCTCATCATCCGCAGCGCGTCCTCGGCCGACCAGATGTCGCCGTTGCCGAGCACCGGGACGCTCGAGATCGCCTGCTTGAGGGTCGTGATCGCCGACCAGTCGGCCTGGCCGCTGTAGAACTCGGAGGCGGTGCGCGCGTGCAGCGCGATCGAGGCGACTCCCGCGCCCTCCGCCGCCCGGCCGGCCTCGAGGTAGGTGAGGTGGTCGGAGTCGATGCCCTTGCGCATCTTGACCGTCAGCGGGACGTCGCCCGCGGCCCGCACCGCGCCCTCGACGATCTGGCGGAACAGCGGGAGCTTCCACGGAAGGGCTGCTCCCCCGCCCTTGCGGGTGACCTTGGCGACGGGGCAGCCGAAGTTGAGGTCGATGTGGTCGGCGCGGTCCTCGGCGACGAGCATGGTGACGGCCTCGGCGACCGTCTTCGGGTCGACCCCGTAGAGCTGGATCGAGCGGACCTTCTCGCTGGGGTGGTGGCGGATGAGGCGCATCGACTCCGGGGTGCGCTCGACGAGCGCGCGGGAGGTGATCATCTCGCTGACGTAGAGCCCGTTGCCGAACTCGCGGCAGAGCCGGCGGAACGCGGTGTTGGTGATCCCGGCCATGGGCGCGAGGACGACGGGGGCGTCGAGTTCGAGGGGGCCGATCCGGAGCGCCGGCGCGGTGCGCGTGGGCGGTGCGGCCATGAGAGTGGAGGACATCGGTATCGATTCTCCCAGATCCTGTGTTGGGGAAGGCGAACGAGCGGAGAGGTGGGGACGGATGGACGGGAACGGCACTGTGGAGGACGGAACTGTGGAGGACCGCACCGTGGAGGACGGTCCGGCGCGGTTCGAAGCGGATGCCCGCGAGCGCGGACTCGACGTCGAGATCGTCGACCGCCCGGAGGCCGGCAGCCTGGCCGAGGCGGCCGAGCTGCTGGGCATCGAGCCCGGCTCGATCGTCAAGTCACTGGTGGTGAAGCGCCACGACGGCGGCTTCGTCTTCGCGCTGGTCCCCGGCGGCCGGCAGATCTCCTGGCCGCTGCTGCGCGCGGTGGTCGGCGTGAACAAGCTCAGGCTGCCCGACGAGTCGGTGGCGCTGGAGGCGACGGGCTACCGCCGCGGCACGATCACGCCGATCGGCTCGACGACCGCCTGGCCCGTCGTCGCGGACGAGCGGATCGTCGGCCGCAGGATCGCGATGGGCGCCGGCACGAGCGGCCGGAGCGCTTTCGTGGAGGCCGACGCGCTGATCGCCGCCTACGGCGCGACGGTCGCCGACATCACGATCGAGGAGCCTGCTCGCTGACAGCGGGAGCGCCAGGAGCCGGCACCGCGCAGACGCCGTCCTCGCAGACGGGCACGTCCATCGCTCCGAGCATCTCGAACGGCCCGCTCGGCACTGGCTCGCTCATGCGACGACCGCCCGCTGCGACAGCACGTGCTCGAGCACCTCGGTGAACGCCGTCGGCTCCTGCGCGCCGGAGACCCCGAAGCGGCCGTCGAGCACGAAGAACGGCACCCCGTTGATCCCGTACTCGCGCGCCTGCGCGATGTCGGACTGCACGTCGGCGAGGTGCCGCTGCTCGTCCAGAGCGCGCCGAGCCTCGTCGGCGTCGAGCCCGACCTCGGCGGAGAGGGCGGCCAGGACGTCGGAGTCCGCGAGGTCGCGCCCCTCGACGAAGTAGGCGCGGAGCAGCCGCTCCTTCAGCTCGAGCTGCAGCCCGTTCGCCTTCGCGTGCTGCAGCGCCTGGTGCGCACGGACGGTCTTGACGTGCACGACCGACTCGAAGTGGTAGTCGAGGTCGACCCCTGCGGCGATCGCCGTGACGGAGTCGAGCATCTGCTGCGCCTGCTCCAGCGGGACGCCCTTGTGCTGGGCGAGGAACTCGGCCGTGCCGCCGCGGTAGTCCTCCGGCGTCTCCGGCGACAGCTCGAAGCTGCGGTACTCGACCACGACCTCCGGCGCGTCGGGGTGCGCGGCGTGGAACGCCGCCAGCCCGCGCTCGAACTTGCGCTTGCCGATGTAGCACCAGGGGCAGGCGATGTCGGACCAGATGTCGACGGTGATGGGGGTCTGCGCTTCGCTCACTCCGAGGACAACCGCGGCGACGGGGAGCTATTCCCGCAGCACCCGGACGAGCTCGTCGACGTCGGACTCGTCGTTCCAGAGGTGGAAGGCGACGCGGAGGCGTCCGCCCCGGCCCGAGACGCGCAGCCCTGCGGCCTGCAGGCGCGCCAGATCGGCGCCGTCCTGGTCCGGCCAGGAGACGATCGCGCGGTGCTGCGGCGTGCGGTCGAGGCGCTCGCAGAGCTGATCGCCCAGCCCGGAGGCGCGCTCCCAGACCTCGGCGAGGTCGAGCGAGCGGAACAGCTCGAGCGACGCCTCCGCCCCGACGAACGCCTGCCAGGCGGGCGAGACGTCGAAGCGCCGAGCGTTCTCGGCGAGGTGCATCGCCGGTCCGTAGCAGGAAGACCAGACGTCCTCCCCCGAGTACCAGCCGGCCTGCACCGGCAGCAGCTCGGCCGCGTACTCGGGCGAGACGGTGAGGAAGGCGACGCCGCGCGGCGAGCAGAGCCACTTGTAGGCGTGGGTGAGGGTCGCGTCGAAGCGGGAGGCGTCCACCGGCAGCACGCCCGCGGCCTGGGTCAGATCGCAGGCCGTGCGCACGCCGTGGCGGGCGGCGGCCTCGATGACCGCGTCGAGATCGGCGAGCGCCCCGCTGCTCGACTGCACGGCCGAGAAGACGACGAGGTCGTCGGCGTCCTCGACCGAGTCGGCGAGCGCCGCCAGCGGCACCGAGCGCACGACGACGCCGCGGTGGGCCTGGGCGAGGAAGGGGAAGACGATGGAGGAGAAGTCGCCGTCGACGCAGAGGACGTGCGCTCCGTCCGGGAGCGACGCGGCGAGCACGGCGGCCATCGCCGAGGTCTGCGAGCCGATCGCGACCCGGTCGACCGGCACTCCGGCGATCTGCGCGAAGGAGGCTCGGGCGCGCTCGGCGACCGCTCCGTAGCCTGCTGCCGTGCCGCCGCCGGCGGACCACTCGTCGAGGTCCGCGCGCAGGGCCTCGGCGGTCGCGCGGGGCGGCAGGCCCAGAGTGCAGGCGTTGTGGTACCCGCGGGCGCCGGGGAACAGCGCTCGGAGATCGGCGGGGGCCGGGGATGCGGTGCTCACCCTCCGAGGATCCCCCTCGACGCCCGGATCGCCAACCTCGCGGCGGCTCCGGGCGCGTCGTGCGTCATCGCGTGGCGAGAGCGTGCGCCTGCTCGATCAGCGCGACGACGGCCCGCGCCTCGCGGACGTCGACCGGCGACGGAGCTCCGTCGAGGAGCGTGCGGGCGACTCCGGCGAGGAATGCCGCGTAGTTCCCGCGCTCGCTCCGCACGACCGCCGTGCCGTGCTCGTCGGTCAGCACGCCCTCGGCACCCGCGGGCACGACTCCGAAGTCGTCGTCCAGCGGAGTCGCACTGCCGCCGCGCAGCGCACCCTCCTGCGGGTCGAGGCCGTCGACCGAGAACGCGGCCCGCGTGCCGAGCACCCGGAAGCGCGGGGCGGAGGCGCGGGCGACCCGGCTCATCGTCAGGTGCGAGCGCACTCCGGACTCGTGGAGCAGCGAGACGAAGGCGTCGTCCTCGCTGGCGCCGCCCGCGTGCACGACGCGCGTCTCCGCCGCGGTGACGACGGCCGGGCCGAAGAGCACCAGGGCCTGGTCGACGAGGTGGCTGCCGAGGTCGAAGAGGATGCCGCCGCCCTGCGCCGGGCCGATCGCCGTCTGCCAGCGCCCGGTCTTCGGGGCGCTCCAGCGCTCGAACGTCGACTCGAAGCGGATCACGTCGCCGAGCGCGCCCTCGTCCAGCAGCCGGCGCAGCGTGAGGAAGTCGGCGTCCCAGCGGCGGTTCTGGAAGACGAACACGGGCGCCCCGCCCGCCTCGGAGGCGGCGAGGATCGCGTCGACGTCGGCCGTGCTCGGCGCGAAGGGCTTGTCGATGACCACCGCGACGCCGTGGGCCAGCACCTGCTCGGCCTGCTCGCGGTGCACGGAGGGCGGCGTCGCGAGGACGACCAGGTCGGGTCGCTCGGCGAGCACGGCGTCGAGGCCGCCGACGATCCGGGCGCCGGGATGCGCGGACGCCGCCGCCGCCGCCCGCTCGGGATCGCTCGTCGAGATCGCGACCAGGTCGAAGTCGGAGTCCGCCTCGACGAACGGCGCGTGGAAGACGCGGCCCGCGAGCCCGTAGCCGACGAGCCCGACGCGGAGTGTGCTGGTCTCGATCGTCATGCTCCGATGGTAGCCAGCGGCGCCGTCGGGCCCTCCCCTGCCCCGTGACGCCGACTCCCCGCACCGGCCGAGGTGTCCCGCCGGCGGGCGGTCGGAGAACAGTAGACCCACTGCGCCGCGATCACCTCCGAACAGCGCCCACTGCACGCCGGCCCGGTCTCCCGCGGCTCCCGCTCCCTACGCTGACCACTCGCATGCGACGCCGCCTCGTCGAGGCCGCGGAGACGTCCGGATCCGCCGCCGATCGCGAGACGAGTGGACGCCGTGCGGATCACGAGCCGACGGCCGCGTCGCGGCGACGTGAGCGGTGACGAGCGATTCACGAGGGATGGACACGATGAAGAAGAATCCGATGATCGGCGCGGGGTGCCTCCTGGCGCTGACGCTGTCCGGTTGCGCCGCCGGCGCCCCCGCGACGGTCGTCGACGCGACGACCGGGCCCGCGGCGCAGGTGAGCTCCTGGCTCGCCCGCCACGCGGGGCCGTCCTGGTCCGACTGCCCGGCCGAGGCGCTGCCCGAGCTCGACGGAGTGGCCGTGCAATGCGGCACGATCGCCGCGCCGATCGACTGGAGCCGGGCCGACACCTCCGACTCGGTGGACCTCGAGCTCATCAGAGTCTCGGTGGGCGGACCGCACGACGAGGTGCTGATGGTGAACCCCGGCGGACCGGGTGTGCCGGCGCGGGACATGGCCCTCGGCCTGGCGACCGTGCCGGAGGCCGCTCCCGTCCTCGAGAAGTACGACGTGGTCGGCATCGAGCCGCGAGGACTCACTCCCGAGACAGATCTCGCCTGCGACGCCGAGGCACTGGCCGCGGACGGCGAGGGGGCGGTGGAGGCGTGCGCGACCACCAGCCGGTTCGCCGTCCACGCCTCGACCACCGACGTGGCGATGGACCACGAGCTGCTGCGGCGGGCACTGCAGCAGCCGGAGCTCGACTACTACGGCGCCTCGTACGGCACCTACATCGGCAGCGTCTACGCGACGCTGTTCCCCGACACGGTCGGCCGGATGCTCCTCGACAGCGTCGCGGACACCGCGGCCCTGCAGCGGACGAGCGACCTCGAAGGATTCGAGGAGAGTCTGGGGCGGCTGCTCGACGCCTGCACGTCGGGTGCGCTCGGAGCCTGCCCCGTCACCGGTGATCGCGAGGCGGCCTCTGAGCAGCTGACGGCCCTCCTGCAGTCGCTCTCGGCGGAACCGCGGACGGCGATCGGCCCGGACGGCGAGAAGACCGAGGTGGGCGGGCGCGAGGTCGCGTCCTACCTGCTGACCAGCCTGTACGAGCCCCGATCCTCCTGGAGCGAGACCATCGGCGTCCTCGACGGAGTGCTGGCCGGCGACGCGGAGGCGCTGGAGATCGTCGCGAGCACCGACGACTCCGTCGTCGATCGGGCACTCGAGTACGCCGTCTACTGCGCCGTCCCGCCGGTTCCCGGAGCAAGCACCTCAGCGGCCGAGGGCGAGCGACCGGCGAGCACGGGCCCGCTCGGGATCCTCGAGGAGGGCGACGAGTCCGTGCGGGACTGCGATCGGTGGGGTGAATACGAGCGGCTGGATCCGGCCCTCTCCTACTCGAGCGGCAACCGGATCCTCATCGTCTCGAACCTGCACGACCCCGCGACGCCGATCGCCGATGCCCGGCGCCTGCACGACACCGAGCTGACGAACAGCACGCTCGTCGAGGTGGAGGCGGACGGCCACGGTGCCGTCTACCGGGACTCGACGTGTGCGACCGACATCGCGAACGCCTACCTCGTCTCGGGGACCCTCCCCGCCGATCCGACCCGCTGCGAGACGGATCGCTGAGCGAAGGGCGGGCCGGTTCGGATCAGCCCGACGCCCCCGGCACGTCCACGGCGCCGCCGAAGCGGCGGGTGCGGCCGGCGTAGTGCTCGATCGCGCCCCAGAGGTCCTCGCGGGTGAAGTCGGGCCAGAGCCGGTCGAGGAAGACCATCTCGGCGTAGGCGCTCTGCCAGAGCAGGAAGTTGCTGGTGCGCTGCTCGCCGGAGGAGCGCACGAAGAGGTCGACGTCCGGCATGTCGGGCAGGTAGAGCGCCTTGCCGATCGTCTTCTCGGTGATGCCGGACGGCTTCAGCCGGCCCGCCGCGACGTCGGCCGCGATCCGCTGCACCGCGTCGGCGATCTCGGTGCGGCCGCCGTAGTTGACGCACATGGTGAGCGTGAGGACGTCGTTGCCCTCGGTCAGCTTCTCGGCGTACTGCAGCTCGTTGATGACCGACGCCCAGAGCCGCGGCTTCCGGCCGGCCCAACGCACGCGGACGCCCCACTCGTTGAGCTGGTCGCGGCGGCGGTGCAGCACGTCGCGGTTGAAGCCCATCAGGAAGCGCACCTCGTCGGGCGAGCGCTTCCAGTTCTCGGTCGAGAAGGCGTAGACGCTGAGGTGCTTGACGCCGATCTGGATCGCTCCCGCGACCACGTCGAGCAGCGACGCCTCGCCGCGCTTGTGCCCCTCCACTCGGGTCAGCCCGCGGGAGTTGGCCCAGCGGCCGTTGCCGTCCATCACGATCGCGACGTGCTCGGGCACCGCCTTGCGCGGCAGCTCCGGCGGGTGCACGCCGGTCCAGTCGAGGGGGCGGAACGGGACGGCGTCCCTGTGGGTGAACGGCTTCATCGGGTGACGTGCTCCAGAGATCTCAGTCCGCGCTCGAGGTGCCACTGGGTGTAGGCGGCGACCACGCCGCTCGCTCGGGAGCGGGTCGAGGGCTCCGTCGTCTCGGCGTGCTCCCAGTCTCCCGTGAGCAGGGCGCCGAGGAGGACGACCACCTCCGGGGCGACGCGCGGGGCGCCGGGAGGCGTGCAGTCCTCGCAGACCACCCCGCCGAGCTGGACGACCACCGCGCCGTGCGGGCCGGGCGCGCCGCAGCGCGCGCAGTCCTCGAAGCTCGGCGCCCAGCCGGCGATCGAGAGCGCGCGCAGCAGGTAGGAGTCGAGCGTGAGCACCGGCTCGTGCTCGTGCTTCGAGAGCGAGCGCAGGGCGCCGACGAGCAGGAGGTACTGCTGCAGCGAGGCGTCGGCGTCGGTGAGGCGGTCGGCCGTCTCGACCATCGCGCTCGCCGCGGTGTAGCTGTCGTAGTCGGCCGCGATGATCGCGCCGTACGCGCCGAGCGATTCGGCCTGCGTGACGATGTCGAGGCTCCGGCCCTCGTAGAGCTGCAGGTCGGCGACCATGAACGGCTCGAGCCGCGAGCCGAACTTGGAGCCGGTCTTGCGCACGCCCTTGGCGACCGCACGGATCTTGCCGTGGCTGCGCGAGAGCAGCGTCACGATGCGGTCGGCCTCGCCCAGCTTGTGGGTGCGCAGCACGACGGCTTCGTCACGGTAGGTGGGCATGGCCTCGATTATCCTCCCCACCCCTGACAACCCCGCGGTGGACCGGCACCCGCCCGCTCCCGCCCGTGGAACGATGGCTCGGTGGCCGCCTCCCTCTTCGAGATCCCCGCCTGGGCAGACCTCCTCGCCATCGCGATCGGCTGCCTGCAGGGCGCGATGTTCGCGGGCGAGTTCCGCGACCGCCGGATCGACCTGCTCGGGGTCACGATCATCGGCACGGCGACGGGGCTCGGCGGCGGCGTGCTGCGCGATCTGCTGCTGCAGACCCCGCTCGTGGCGCTGCACACCAACGCCTACCTGCTCGTCGCGGTGACGGCGTCGCTCTTCGGCATGCTGCTGCAGCACGTGCTCAACCGGGTCGACGGCACGATCACGGCGCTCGACGCCCTGACGATCGGGCTCTTCGGCGCCATCGGCACGACGAAGGCGCTCTCGCTCGGCGTGCCGGAGGTGCCCGCGGTGTTCGTCGGCACCGTCTCGGCCGTCGGCGGCTCGGTGATCCGCGACATCCTGCTCAACCGTCCGATCGCGCTGATGCACGTGGGCTCGCTCTACGCGATCGCCGCGACCGCCGGCACAGTGGTGCTCGTGGTCGCGCTGCGGTTCGGGATGGTGATCGACTACGCGGCGCCGATCGCGGTGCTGGTCACGGCGGTCATCCGGCTGCTGGCGGTGCGCTACGGCTGGAGCCTGCCGGAGCAGCGGGCGCTGAGCCGGGTGCCGCGGCTGGGCTGGCGGAAGCGCGGCTGACGGCGGGGATGCACGTCCGGACGGCTCGCGGAAGCCCGCGCCCGTGTCGGAGGTCCGACCTAGGGTGGCGGCATGACCGCTGCGGGCACCACGACCGACCGACACGACGTGATGATCATCGGCGGGGGGAACGCGGGGCTCTCGGTCGCCGGGCGCCTCCGCCGCTACGGGGTGGCGGACGTCGCGGTGATCGAGCCGCGCGAGACGCACCTCTACCAGCCGATGTTCTCCCACGTCGCCGGTGGCACCGCTCCCGCCTCGAAGGCGACCCGGCCGCAGGGCTCGGTGACGCCGAAGGGAGTCACCTGGATCCGCGATCGGGTGGAGGCGATCGATCCCGCCGCGAAGACGGTCGTCCTCGCCTCCGGTCGGCGGGTCGGCTACGGCGACCTCGTCGTCTGCCCCGGCATCCAGAAGGACTGGGACGCGGTGCCCGGGCTGACGGAGGCGATGGCGTCGCCGGTCGGCGTCTCGAACTACGAGTTCGAGTACGCGCGGAAGGCGTCGAGCGTGCTCCGCGGGGTCCGCTCCGGCACGGTCGTCTTCACGCAGCCCAGCGGCCCGGGCACCTGCTCGGGCGCGTCGCAGAAGCCGATGTACCTGGCCTGCGACTACTGGCGCGAGACCGGGGTGCTCGCGGACGTCCACGTCGTGCTCGTCGTGCCGACGCCGACGATGTTCGGCATGCCGCTGATCGACGCGGAGCTCGAGCGCAAGGTGGCGGAGTACGGGATCGACGTGCGCTACAGCCGGGAGCAGGTCGAGGTGGACGCCGAGAAGCGCACCGTCGTCATCGCCGGCGAGGACGGCCGCCGCGCGCAGCTGGGTGTCGACCACGACGGCGGGCACGTCGGCACCGAGCAGCGGGAGACGCTCTCCTACGACGTGCTGCACGCGGTGCCTCCGCAGTCCGCGCCGGACTGGCTCGCGGGCACCGGACTCGTGGCGGAGGGCGGCGTCGGCGGCTTCGTCGAGGTCGATCCGCTGACGCTGCGCCACCCCCGGCACCCCGAGGTCTGGGCGCTCGGCGACGCCGCGGCCACCACCAACTCGAAGTCGGGCGGCGCGCTCCGGCAGCAGACGAAGACGCTGGCGAAGAACCTCGTCGCCGCGCGCAAGGGGAAGCCGCTCCCCCAGGTCTACAACGGCTACTCCGTCTGCCCGTTCGTCGTCTCGCGCTCGACCGTCGTCTTCGCCGAGTTCGACGACCGCTACCGCCCGAAGCCGACCATCCCCTTCTGGAAGGGCCTCGCGAAGGAACGCCGCCTCACCTTCCTCGCCGACCGCTACCTGCTCCCCTGGGTCTACTGGAACCTCATCCTGCAGGGCCGCGCCTGACGGCACGGCGCCACGGCCTCACGAGCAAGCCGCGGAACGCCGCGTCCTCACGCTGGTCGAGTAGCCGCGGCACGCGGCGTAACGAGACCCACCACCGCATGGGCTGGGGTCTCGATACGCCCGCTCCGCGCGCTGCTCGACCAGCAAGGGAGGGCCAGCGCCGCCCCAGCGGCGACCGCAGCAGCGCAGCGCATGCTGGTCGAGTAGCCGCGGCACGCGGCGTATCGAGACCCACCACCGCATGGACGGGGGTCTCGATACGCCCGCTCCGCGCGCTACTCGACCAGCATGAGGGGGCACCTCCGCGGGCTGCTCGCCCGGCGAAGGAGGGTCAGGCCGAGGCCGTCGCCAGCTCGCGGTCCGGGGCCTCCTCGCGGAGAGCGCGGTTGACGGCCGAGACGATCGCCTTCAGCGAGGCGGTCGAGATGTCGGCGTCGACGCCCACGCCCCAGAGGGTGCGGCCGTTCACCGAGCACTCGACGTAGGAGGCGGCCAGCGCGTCGCCGCCGGCGCTGAGAGCGTGCTCGACGTAGTCGAAGACGCGGACCTCGACGCCGTGCTGGGCCAGCACCGCCTCGAAGGCGTTGATCGGGCCGTTGCCGGTCGCGCTCGCCGTGACCGTCTCGTCGCCGACTCGCAGCACGGCGTCGAGGGCGATCGAGCCGCCCAGGTCGCTCGAGGTGCTCGTGCGGGCCAGCTCGAAGCGGCCCCACTTGTCCTCGGCGCGGTGCGCGGGCGCGGGCAGGTACTCGTCCTGGAAGATCGTCCAGATCTGCTCGCTGGTGACCTCGCCGCCCTCGGCGTCCGTCTTGGCCTGCACGACCGCGGAGAACTCGATCTGCAGGCGGCGCGGCAGGTCCAGCGCGTGGTCGGTCTTCAGCAGGTACGCGACGCCGCCCTTGCCGGACTGCGAGTTGACGCGGATGACCGCCTCGTAGGAGCGGCCGAGGTCCTTCGGGTCCACCGGCAGGTAGGGCACCGCCCAGGTCAGCTCGTCGCGGCTGACGCCGGTGCGCTCCGCCTCGGCCTCCATCGCCTCGAAGCCCTTCTTGATGGCGTCCTGGTGCGAGCCGCTGAACGCGGTGAAGACCAGGTCGCCGGCCCAGGGGCTGCGCTCGGGCACGGCCAGCTGGTTGCAGTACTCGGCCGTGCGCTTGATGCCGTCCATGTCGCTGAAGTCGATCTGCGGGTCGATGCCCTGGGTGAACAGGTTGACGCCCAGCGCGACCAGGTCGACGTTGCCGGTGCGCTCGCCGTTGCCGAAGAGGCAGCCCTCGATGCGGTCCGCGCCGGCCAGGTAGCCCAGCTCGGCCGCGGCGACTGCCGTGCCGCGGTCGTTGTGCGGGTGCAGCGAGACGATGATGCTCTCGCGCTGGGCGAGGTTGCGGCACATCCACTCGATCGAGTCGGCGTAGACGTTGGGCGTCGCCATCTCGACGGTGGCGGGCAGGTTGAGGATGACCTTGCGGTCCGGGGTCGGCTCGAAGACCTCGACGACGCGGTCGCAGATCTCGCGGGCGAAGTCGAGCTCGGTTCCGGTGTAGCTCTCGGGCGAGTACTCGTAGTACACCGCCGTGCCGGGGACGGACGCCTCCATCTCGCGGCACTTGCGCGCGCCGGCGAGGGCGATGTCGATGATGCCCTGGCGGTCCTTGCGGAAGACGACCTCGCGCTGCAGCACGCTGGTCGAGTTGTACAGGTGGACGATCGCCTGGCGCGCGCCGCGGATCGACTCGTAGGTGCGCTCGATCAGGTGGTCGCGGGCCTGGGTCAGCACCTGGATGGTGACGTCCTCCGGGATCGCGTCCTCCTCGATGAGGCTGCGGACGAAGTCGAAGTCGGTCTGGCTGGCGCTCGGGAAGCCGACCTCGATCTCCTTGTAGCCCATCCGGACCAGGAGATCGAACATGATGCGCTTGCGCTCGGGGCTCATCGGATCGATCAGCGCCTGGTTGCCGTCGCGGAGGTCGACGGCGCACCAGCGCGGCGCCGTGGTGATGCGCTTGGCCGGCCAGGTGCGGTCGGGCAGCTCCACGACGATCTGCTCGTGGAACGGCTTGTACTTGCCGATCGGCAGCGACGACGGCTTCTGGGTGTTCTTCATGAGGGTGCTCTCCCGGCGCGCGGACGCGCCTGTCTCTCGTCTCGCGGGGATCCGGATGCGGATCGAACCACGCGGGTGGTCTGTGGTGACGATGGGTCTGATTCAGCCGACGACGGACTCCGCGACGAGGAGGGCCTGAGGATCAGATCTCGTCGCGGCGGCTAAGAAGGAGCAGACCGATGCGCACGCGACCACGGTAGCACTGCGCTCGCGGGTCGGCACCACGGCGCGGCAGTGCGGCGCGCGGGCCAGCTCAGGCGACGAGCCCGTTCTCGTAGGCGTAGACGACGAGCTGCACCCGGTCGCGCAGCCCGAGCTTGCCGAGCGTGCGGCTGATGTGCGTCTTGACCGTCGCCTCGCTGAGGAACTCCGCCCGGGCGATCTCGGTGTTGCTGAGGCCGCGCGCGGCGAGGTGGAAGATCTCGCGCTCCCGGTCGGTCAGCGTCCCGAACGCGGCGGGAGTCTCGCGGCCGCTCCCCGGCGCGCCGAAGTGCTCGAAGAGCTCCCGCGTCGCGGAGGCGGCGACGACCGCGGTGCCGGCGTGCACGGTGCGGACGGAGGCGAGCAGGAAGCCCGGCTCGGTGTCCTTGAGCAGGAAGCCGCTCGCCCCGGCGCGGATCGCACGGGCGGCGGCCTCGTCCAGGTCGAACGTGGTGAGCACCAGGATGCGCGGCGGCTCCACGCCCTTCTCCGCGGCGTCGGCGAGGATCCGGCGCGTCGACTCGATGCCGTCGACCCCCGGCATCCGGATGTCCATCAGCACCACGTCCGGGGCCAGCCGGCCGACGAGCTCCGCGCCCTCCGCGCCGTCGGACGCCTCGCCGACCACCTCGAGGTCCGGCTGGGAGCTGAGCAGCATGCGGATGCCGGCGCGGAAGAGCGCCTGGTCGTCGACGAGGACGAGGCGGATGGTGTCGGTCATGCGGGGTGGCCTCCAGAGGCGACGGGCAGGGCGGTGGAAGAGGGGGCGGGCAGGCGCGCGTCGACCACGAAGTCGTCGCCCTCGGGGCCCGCGCGGAGCACGCCGCCGACGAGCGCGGCGCGCTCGCGCATGCCGACCAGGCCGTGCCCCTCCCCGGGCACGCGAGCGGCGGCCTCCGCGTCGGCGCAGCGCGCGTTGCGGACGGTGAGGACGATCTCGCCGGACTCGCGGCGGAGCGCGACGTCGAGCGGGGCGCCGGGCCGTCCGTGCCGGAGCGCGTTCGTCGTCGCCTCCTGCACGATGCGGTAGAGCGCGAGGCCGATTCCGCGCGGCACGGTCTCGAGGTCGACCTCGAGCTCGGACCGCAGCTGCGTCCCGGCTCCGGAGACGCTCTCGAGCAGCGCCGGCAGGTCACGCGCCTCCGGCTGCGGTCCGTCGCTCTGACTGTGCCGCAGCTGGGCCAGGAGGACGCGGACGTCGCCGAGCGCGTCGCGGGCGACCGAGGAGATGGTGAGCAGGGCGGCGTCCGTCTGCGCCGGGCTCGACGCACCGAGGTAGCGGGCGCCGTCCGCCTGCGCGATCACGACGGCGAGCGAGTGCGCCACGACGTCGTGCATGTCGCGAGCGATGCGGTTGCGCTCCTCGACCGTGTCCAGCTCGCGCTGCGCCGCCGCGCGCTCGCGCTCGGCCTCGGCCCGGAGGGTCTGCCCCTCGCGCGCTCGCCGCACCGAGCGGGAGAGCAGGCCGACCGTCCAGGAGAGGCCGAGCGTGGCGAGGATCCCGCCGAACACCGCTCCCCCGGTCAGGATCGGCGAGGGGATGGACTGGACGAGCCGGAAGACGATGATCAGGTAGACGACAGCCACGACCGCGCCGAGCACCGCGGAGACGGCCCCCGCCGCGCGCACCCGGCGCCGCTCGGACGCGCCGGTGCCGAAGAGCACCGCGAGGATCGCGAGGTCGGCCGGACCCGGTGCCAGCTGCAGACCCATCTGCAGCAGCGCCCCGCCCCAGGCGATCGTGAGGGAGAGCGCCGGCGCCCGGCGGTGCAGGACCAGCGCGACCGCCAGCACTCCGCCGACGACCGGCTGGAGCGAGCCGTCGGGCGCCGCGAACGGCACGGTCGAGATCAGCAGCAGGAGGAGCGCCTGCCAGCCGGCCGCTCCGACGGCGAAGCCGTCCTGCGGACCGGCGACCCGCACCACGAGCGCATCGATCCTGTCGTCGGCACCGACCGGCCGCCGCACCCCGGCGCGCCAGACGAGGACCTCCAGGCCGGCGAGGAGGGCGGCGACGACCAGCGCCGTGACGGCGCGGAAGAGCAGGACCTGGTCGGCGCTCGCCTCCTCCGGCAGCAGCTGCTCGGTCCCGCTCAGCGCGGCGACCAGCCCGGCGACGCCCGCGAGCAGGAGGGCGCCGACGAAGGTCAGCGTCCGCGTCCAGGGACCGAGCCGGCGCGCCGTGGACCAGAGGACGAGCAGGCCCACGAGGACACCGTCCACCGGCACGCCGAGGAGCGGGATCCCGCCGCCGGTGACCGCCCCGACGGCGACCAGGGACGGCGCGAGGGCCGGCAGGAAGGCCGCGAGGCCGAGGCCGAGCGCGATCAGCAGGCCGCCGCTGAGGTGCTCCGGCGCGATCAGGCCGGCCGCGCTCAGTCCGAGGTGGAGGACCCCGAGCAGGGCTCCCGCGATCGGGAGCGTCGCCGGACGATCCAGGAGCGCACGCATGAGCCCCACGCTACGCGGCGACGTCGCCGCGGGGCGTCGTCCGGGAGAGTGACTGCCGTCCCCCTCCCGATCCGGCGCCGCGCTCACCGGCTCAGAAGCCGAGGCGGCCGAGCAGCTTCGGGTCGCGCTGCCACTCCTTGGCGACCTTCACCCGGATGGAGAGGAACACGCGCCGGCCGAGCAGCCGCTCGATCTGCTCGCGCGACACGGCGCCCACCTCGCGCAGGCGCTGACCGCCCTTGCCGATGATGATGCCCTTCTGGCTGTCGCGCTCCACGAAGACGTTCGCGTAGATGTCGATGAAGGAGCCGTCCTCGCGCTCGACCATGTCGTCGAGGGTCACGGCGAGCGAGTGCGGCAGCTCGTCCGAGACGCCCTCGAGCGCGGCCTCGCGGATGAACTCCGCGATGCGCGAGCCGGTGTCCTCGTCGGTCACGGCCTCCTCGGGGTAGAGCGCGGGCGAGACCGGCATGAGGCGCAGCAGCTCGACCGCGAGCACGTCGAGCTGCTCCGCGGTGACCGCGGAGATCGGCACGATGGTGTCCCACTCGCGCAGCTCGGAGACGGCGAGCAGCTGCTTCGCGACCGACTTCTTCGAGGAGAGGTCGACCTTGGAGACGATCGCGACCTTGCGGGCGCGCGGGAAGGCCTCGAGCTGCTCGTTGATGAAGCGGTCGCCGGGGCCGATCGGCTCGTCGGCCGGGAAGAGCATCCCGATCACGTCGACGTCGCCGAGGGTCGAGGTGACGAGGGAGTTCAGCCGCTCGCCGAGCAGGGTGCGCGGGCGGTGGATGCCCGGGGTGTCCACCACGATGAGCTGGCCGTCGGGGCGGTGCACGATGCCGCGGATGGCGCGGCGGGTGGTCTGCGGCTTCGAGCTGGTGATGGCGATCTTCTCGCCGACCAGCGCGTTGGTGAGCGTGGACTTGCCGACGTTCGGGCGGCCCACGAACGACACGAAGCCCGCCCGGTAGGGGGTCGTGGGAGTGCTGGGGTCGGTCATCGTGCGTCCTCGTCCTGGTGGTCTGTCTCGGCGACGATCGCGACCGGTCCGGTGCCGGTCTCGCCTGAGGGATCGTAGTCGGGATCACGCCGCACGATGACGGTCGAGATGGTGCCGCGACGGGGATCCGCCTGCTCGGCCTCGAGGATCACCCCGTCGATCCGGGCGGTCGCGCCCCGCTCGGGCAGGCGGCCGTAGGCCTTGGTGAGCAGTCCGCCGACCGAGTCGACGTCGTCGTCCTCGAGTTCGAGGTCGAACAGCTCGCCCAGCTCGTCGACGGGCAGCCGCGCCGAGACGCGGTAGACGCCCGGCTCGGTCTCCTCGAAGAGGTCGACCTCGCGGTCGTACTCGTCCGAGATGTCGCCGACGAGCTCCTCGATGAGGTCCTCGAGCGTGACCAGCCCGGCGATGCCGCCGTACTCGTCCACCACCATGGCGAGGTGATTGGACTCGAGCTGCATCTGGCGCAGCAGCTCGTCGGCCTTCTTCGACTCCGGCACGAACAGCGCGGGGCGGGCGAGGTCGGCCGCCGAGTCGTCGTCGTCCGGGCGCTCGTAGGTGTGCCGGGCGACGTCGCGGAGGTAGAGCACGCCGAGCACGTCGTCGACGCCGTCGCCGATGACGGGCAGCCGGGAGATGCCGCGGCTGAGCAGCAGGCCCATGCCGGCACCGACCGACGCCCCGGCCTCGATCGTCACCATGTCGGTCCGCGGCACCATCACCTCGCGCACCAGCGTGTCGTTGAACTCGAAGATCGAGTGGATGAGCTCGCGGTCGTCCTGCTCGAGCACCGACTGCTCGGTCGCCTCGTCGACCATGCTCAGCAGCTGCTCCTCGGAGGAGAAGCCGGCCGAGCGGCCGGTGCCCGGGGTGACCCGGTTGCCCAGCGCGACGAGGCCGTGCGCGACCGGGCCGAGCGCGACCCGCAGCACGTGCACGAGCGAGGCGCTGGAGCCGAGCACCGCGCGGGCGTGGGCGCGCCCGACGCTGCGCGGGCTGGAGCCGACGAGCACGAACGAGACGGCCGCCATGATCAGGATGGCGAGCAGGAGCGCCAGCCAGAGCGCGTCGACCACGACGACGAGCACGGTGGTGACGAAGACCGCGGCTGTGGTCTCGGCCGCGATCCGGGTGAAGTTGACGACGTTGACGTGCGCGCTCATGTCGCCGGCGATGGCCCGCAGGGCGCGGGAGCTGCGCGAGTGGTTCGCCATCTCGAGGACGTCGCTGCGCGAGAGCACGCCGAGGGCGGCGTCGGTGGCGGCGAGCCAGCCGCCGAGGGCGACGAGGCCGAGGGCCGCGATGAGGAGCTGGACGGTGAGCACGCCGGGCCTAGCGGCGTCGCTCGCTGATGTGGAACCCGACGAGGATGTCGCGCTGGATGCCGAACATCTCGCGCTCCTCCTCGGGCTCCGCGTGGTCGAAGCCGAGCAGGTGCAGCAGCCCGTGGGCCGTGAGCAGCAGCAGCTCGTCGAGCACGGAGTGGCCGGCGGCCTCGGCCTGGCTCTGCGCCACCTGCGGGCAGAGCACGATGTCGCCGAGCAGGCCGGCCGGGGTCGGCTCGTCCTCGGTGCCGGGGCGCAGCTCGTCCATCGGGAAGCTCAGCACGTCGGTGGGGCCGGGCTCGTCCATCCACTGCACGTGCAGCTGCTCCATCGCGCCCTCGTCGACCAGCACGATCGCGAGCTCGGCGTCGGGGTGCACGTGCATCGAGTCGAGCGCGTAGCCCGCGAGGCGCAGCAGGGTCGCCTCGTCCACGGGGATGCTCGACTCGTTGTTGATCTCGATGCTCACGGGGTGCGGTGTTCCTTCGATCGGGAGGGGCTCGGCGGGGCGGGTGGCGGTGGTACGGCGCTCAGGCGCGCGGGCGCTTGGGCTGAGCGTCGCCGGTCGAGCGGGTGGCCGCCCGGCGCTCGGCGCGGGCCGCGAACTCGCGGGCCTGCTCGCGCTCGAAGCTCTGCGCCTGCTTCTGCTGGTCGTACTCGGTGTACGCGTCGACGATCCGGCCGACGAGGCTGTGGCGGACCACGTCCTCGCTGGTCAGCCGGGCGAAGTGGATGTCGTCGATGTCGTCGAGCACCCGGGTCACCAGACGGAGTCCGCTGGAGCCGGCGGGTAGGTCGACCTGGGTGATGTCGCCCGTGATCACCATCTTCGAGCCGAAGCCGAGGCGGGTGAGGAACATCTTCATTTGCTCCGGCGTCGTGTTCTGCGCCTCGTCGAGCACGACGAACGAGGAGTTCAGCGTGCGGCCGCGCATGTAGGCGAGCGGAGCGACCTCGATCGTGCCCGCCGCGAGCAGCTTCGGCACGATCTCCGGGTCCATCATCTCGTTCAGCGCATCGTAGAGCGGGCGCAGGTACGGGTCGATCTTGTCGGTGAGCGAGCCGGGCAGGTAGCCCAGCCGCTCCCCCGCCTCGACCGCGGGGCGCGTGAGGATGATCCGCTCGACCTCCTTGCGCTGCAGGGACTGCACCGCCTTGGCCATCGCGAGGTAGGTCTTGCCGGTGCCGGCCGGGCCGATGCCGAAGACGATCGTGTTCTGATCGACGGCGTCGACGTACTCGCGCTGCCCCAGGGTCTTCGGGCGGATGCTCTTCCCGCGTGCCGTGAGGATGGCCTGGCCGAACGCGTCCGCGGGACGCACCGGCCCGCCGTTCTCGAGGATGCGCGCGGACTCGCGCACGCCCTCCGGGTCGAGGTCGTGGCCGCCTGCCGTCATGAGCACCAGTTCTTCCACCAGGCGCGCCGCCGCGGCGACGGGGGCTCCCTCGCCGTCGAGGGTCACCTCGTTACCGCGCACGTGCACCCGGACGTCGGGGAATCGCGATTCGACCGCCCGGATGAGGCGGTCCTGGGGTCCGAGGAGGCGCACCATGGCGATTCCGTCGACGGCGATGACGCGGTGCGTCCCGCCGGTGGTCCGGTCCGCGTCGCTCTGCGGGACCGTCGGCTCCGTCGAGCCGGTTCGAGTGGGGTTCTGGTCCGCGGAGCGATCGCCCGCGTGATCAACCGGTGGCAAGGGAGCCTTCCGTCAGGTGGCCGCCCAGGACGTGGGCGTGGACGTGGAACACGGTCTGACCGGCCTCTTCGCCGGAGTTGAAGACGAGGCGGAACTGGCCGTTGCTGTGCGCGTCGGCCAGGGTCTGCGCGACGACGGCCATCTCGGCGAGGAGCTCCGGATCGCCCGCGGCGAGCTCGGCGACGTTCGCGTACTCGGGGGTCTTCGGGAAGATCAGCAGGTGGACGGGCGCCTTCGGCGCGATGTCCTGGATCGCGAGGATCCGCTCGTTCTCGAACACCACGTCGGCGGGGATCTCGCCGCGGACGATGCGCGTGAAGACAGTGGGCTCGGTCATGCATTCATCTTAAACGGCGCGAGGGCGACGACGGGGGCGCGTTCGCCCAGGGCGCGCGGATCGCCGGGGATCACCAGCGGCCGAGACGGGCCGAGAGCACGGCGATCGCGGCCGGGCCGGCGGTGGAGGTGCGCAGGACGGAGTCGCCGAGCGCGACGGCCTCGGCACCCGCGTCGGCGAGCGCGCGCAGCTCCTCCGCCGCGATGCCGCCCTCGGGTCCGACGACGAGCACGAGGTCGCGCCCGTCCGGCTCGATCGCGGTGAGCCGCTCCTCGGCCGAGGGCTCGAGCACGAGCACACGCGCCGTCGCGGCCCGCTCCACGAGCGCGCGCAGGCCGACGACCGCCGACACCTCCGGCACCCGGGCGCGGAGCGACTGCTTGCTCGCCTCGCGGACGATGCTGCGCCAGCGCTCGCGGCCCTTCTCCTCCTTGACGCCCGACCAGCGCGAGACGCTGCGGGCGGCCTGCCACGGCACGACCTCGTCCACGCCGAGCTCGGTCGCGGCCTGGATCGCCAGCTCGTCGCGGTCGCCCTTCGCGAGTGCCTGCACGAGCACGAGGCGCGGGCTCGGCGCGGGCACCTCCTCGACCGACTCGACCGCGAGGACGACACGCGTCGCCTCCGCGCTCTCGACGACGGCCACGGCGACCCGGCCTCGGCCGTCGCCGACGCGGACGCTCTCGCCCGCGCGGATCCGGCTCACGGTCGCGAGGTGGCGCGCCTCCGCGCCGGAGAGCTCCAGCCGGCCGCCGGCGACGAAGTCCCCGGAGTCGAGCGACTCGTCGATGTAGTGGTGCGCCACGCCGGATCCGGTCAGCCCAGGAAGCGGTCGCGGAGCTTGGAGAAGAGCCCCTGCTGGAAGTGCGTGAGGGCCGGCTTCTGCGGCTTGTAGTGCTTGGCGAACTCCTGCACGAGCTCGCGCTCGCGGTGCCCCAGCTTGGTGGGGGTGACCACCTGGATGCCGACGCGGAGGTCGCCGCGGCCGTTGCCGCGCAGCTTGGTGACGCCGCGTCCCTTGATCGTGACGATCTCGGTGCTCTGCGTACCCGGCTTCACCTCGATCTCGATGTCGCCGTCGAGCGCCGCGAGGGTCGTCGTCGAGCCGAGGATCGCGTCCGTCATCTGCACCTCGAGGGTGCAGAGCAGGTCGTCGCCGTTGCGGCTGAAGATGTCGTGGTGCTTGACCTTGATCTCGAGGTAGAGGTCGCCGCTCGGACCGCCGGCCGGGCCGACCTCGCCGCTGCCGGGCATCTGCAGGCGGAGGCCCGTGTCGACGCCCGCGGGGACGTCGACGGGGATGGTCCGGCGCGCGCGCACGCGGCCCTGGCCCTGGCAGGTGGAGCACGGAGTGGCGATGACGGTGCCGTAGCCGCGGCAGGTGCCGCAGGGGCTGGCCGTCATCACGTTGCCGAGCAGCGAGCGGACGGTGCGCTGGATCTGGCCCGAGCCGTGGCAGATGTCGCAGGTGACCGGCGAGGTGCCCGGCTGGCAGCACGAGCCCTGGCAGGTCTCGCAGAGCACGGCCGTGTCGACCTCGAGATCGCGGTGCGTGCCGAAGATGACCTCGTCGAGCGAGACCTCGACGCGCAGGAGCGCGTCCTGGCCCCGCTCCCGGCGCGACCGCGGGCCGCGCGAGGAGCCCTGCGCACCCTGGCCGAAGAAGGTCTCGAAGATGTCGCCGAAGCCGCCGAAGCCCTGCCCGCCGCCGCCGGGGAAGCCGTCCTGCGGGCCGCGGTCGTACTGCTGGCGCTGCTGGGCGTCGCTCAGGACGTCGTAGGCGTGCGTGACGAGCTTGAACCGCTCGGACGCGTCCGCGCTCGGGTTGACGTCGGGGTGCAGCTCGCGCGCGAGCCGGCGGTACGCCTTCTTGATCTCGTCGGCGGAGGCGTCTCGGTCGACGCCGAGGACTTCGTAGTGATCGGCCACAGGGGGCTTCGTCCTTCGTTCGTGGGTCGGTGCGCCGGGCACGGCGGACCTGTCGGGAGCCGGGGGTGTCCGGCGAGGGTCTGAGAGCGGGTCATTCCTCGCCGAGGAGGCGGGAGAGGTAGCGGGCGACGGCGCGGACCGCCGCGATGTTGCCGGAGTAGTCCATCCTGATCGGTCCGAGGACCCCCAGGCGCGAGACCTGGCCGCCGGCCGTGTTGTAGCCGCTGGTCAGCACGGAGGTCTCCTGGAGGCCGAACGGCGCGTTCTCGCGGCCGATGCGGACCGAGATGCCGCGCGGGTCGGGCGTCATCTCGGCGAAGAGGCGCAGCAGCTCGACCTGCTCCTCGATCGCCTCGAGCACCGGGTAGATGCTCCCGGAGAAGTCCTCCTCGGTGCGCACCAGGTTCGCGGCGCCCGCCATCACCAGGCGGTCCTGGCGGTTCGCGCCGACCTGCTCGAGCAGCGTCTGCACGACCGGGTCGACGACGGCGCGGCGCTCCGGGCTGAACTGCTCGGTCGCGCTCTGCAGCGTCTCCGCCGCGGCGGCGAGTCCGAGACCGAGAACGGCGGTGTTGAGCTTCGCCCGGATCTCGCCGAGCAGCAGCTCGTCGACGTCCTCGGGCGTCTCGAGCACGCGCTGGTCGACGCGGCCGGTGTCGGTGATCAGCACGGAGAGCAGCCGCCGCGGGGCGAGGGCGACCAGCTCGACGTGACGGATGCGCGCCGCGCCGAAGGAGGGGTACTGCACGAGCGCGACGCTGTTGGTGAGCTGCGAGAGCAGCCGGACGGTCCGGACGAGCACCTCGTCGAGGTCGGGGCTCTGGCCGAGGAAGGTCTCGATCGCCTGCCGCTGCGCCGCGGTCAGCGGGCGCAGGTCGGTCAGCTGGTCGACGAAGAGGCGGTAGCCCTTGTCGGTGGGGACGCGGCCGGAGGAGGTGTGCGGGGCCGCGATCAGCTCCTCCTCCTCGAGCTGCGCCATCTCGTTGCGGATGGTCGCGGCGGAGACGCCGAACGCGTGGCGCTCGACGATCGACTTGGAGCCCACCGGCTCGCGGTTCGCGACGTAGTCCTGCACGATCACGCGCAGGACCTGGAGACCGCGCTCCGTCACCATACGACCGACCTCCCGCCGGACTCCGGGTGCCTCGCGGCACGACCACCTCGGCGCCGTGGCGCCGCGCGGAGCTTGGCACTCCGCGAGATTGAGTGCCAATCATAACCGCGCAGGAGGAAGGAGGGCGGGGCTCGCCCAGGATCCGCCCCGTCGCGACTCGCTCTCTGCCACGATGGACGCCGAGCGCCCGGGGTCGCCCGGCGCGCCGATTCCTGAGACGGAGATCACCATGTCGGCCACCCCGCCCCCGCCGCCCGCCTACTCGACGCCCGCCCCGCCGCTGAACCCGGCGGACGAGAAGACCTGGGCGATCGTCACCCACATCACCGGCATCTTCTTCAGCTTCATCCCCTCGCTGATCGTCTACCTGGTCTTCAAGGGCCGCGGGCCCTTCCTCGAGGCGCACGCGAAGACGGCCCTGAACTTCCACCTCACGACCCTGATCGCCTACGTGGCGGGAACGATCCTGAGCTTCGTGCTCGTCGGCTTCATCGTCTTCCTCGTCGTGCCGATCCTCGTGATCGTCTTCGCGATCATCGCCTCGGTGCGCGCCAGCGCCGGCGAGTACTACACGTACCCGCTGAGCATCCCCTTCTTCAAGTAGAGACGCCGCCTTCCATGCTGGTCGAGTAGCCGCCGCAGGCGGCGTATCGAGACCCACGTCCGTCCACCGGCGGATCTCGATACGGCCGCTCCGCGGGCTACTCGATCAGCATGACCGAAAGCAGCCGCCGCAGGCGGGGCCACCTGCTGGTCGAGTAGCCGCCGCAGGCGGAACCACATGCTGGTCGAGTAGCCGCCGCAGGCGGCGTATCGAGACCCACGCACATCGGAGGGCGGATCTCGATACGCCCGCTCCGCGGGCTGCTCGATCAGCAGGGAGCGGTCCGGCTCAGCCGTCCGTCAGGCGGCGGACGACCGCGTCGGCCAGCAGCCGGCCGTGCAGCGTCAGCACGAGGCGCCCGCGGAGGGCCGCCCGGCCGTCGACGAGGCCGTCGGCGATCAGCCCCGCGACCTCGCGGCGCCGCTCCGGGTCGATCGCGTCGATCGGCAGTCCGTCAGCCAGGCGCGAGCGCAGAAGCACGTCCTCCACCCGGCGGGTCGCGGCGTCGAGGGTCTCCCGTCCGGCGGCCGGCGAGGAGCCGGAGTGCAGCCGCTCGGCGTAGGCCGCCGGGTGCTTCACGTTCCACCAGCGCACCCCGCCGACGTGGCTGTGGGCACCGGGCCCGACGCCCCACCAGTCGTGCCCCAGCCAGTAGGACAGGTTGTGCCGCGACCGATGCGCGTCGTCGCGCGCCCAGTTGCTCACCTCGTACCAGGAGTAGCCGGCCGCAGCGAGCCGAGCATCCGCCAGCTCGTACATGTCCGCGGTCAGGTCGTCGTCCGGAGTCGTCAGATCGCCGCGGCGGATCTGCCGCGCCAGCTTCGTCCCGTCCTCGACGATCAGCGCGTACGCCGAGAGGTGGTCGGGCCGGTTGGCCAGTGCCGAGTCGAGCGAGCGCTCCCAGTCCGCCAGCGACTCCCCCGGCGTCCCGTAGATCAGGTCGAGGCTGACCTGCAGCCCCGCCTCGCGGGCCCACTCGACGACGAGCGGCACCCGCTCGGGATCGTGGGTGCGCTCCAGCGTCGCGAGCACGTGCGGCACGGCCGACTGCATCCCGAAGCTGACCCGGGTGAACCCGGCGTCGGCCAGCTCGCGGAGGTAGGCGGCGTCGACCGAGTCCGGGTTCGCCTCCGTCGTGATCTCGGCACCGTCGGCGACGCCGAAGTGACGCCGGAGCCCGTCGAGCATGCGCACCAGATCGCGGGCGGGCAGCAGCGTCGGAGTCCCGCCGCCGAAGAACACGGTCGCCGCGGGACGCCTCGGCAGCCCGGCGCTCGCGAGCACGCCCTCGCCGAGCGCCATCTCGACGATCGCCTCGTCGGCGTAGTCCTGCTGCTTCGCGCCGCGCAGCTCGGTCGCGGTGTAGGTGTTGAAGTCGCAGTAGCCGCAGCGCACCCGGCAGAACGGGACGTGCACGTACAGCCCGAGGTCGCGGGTCTCCACGCCGTCGGCGACGGAGGCCGGCAGGAGTCCGTCGAGCGGAGCCGGGTCGGCGAGCGGGAGGGCGCTGCCCACGTCAGCTGACGCGCGCCGGCAGCAGCGCGCGCAGGTACTTCTTGACCTGCCGCTTCTGCACGACCCGGAGGACGGGGGTGCCGAGGCGGTAGAGGGCGGTGGAGGGCCGCGAGAAGACGCGGATGACGAGCCAGACCGAGTCGTCGGCGCGCTTCTCGACCACGAACGACTCCTCGCCGCTCTCCGGGTGGCCCTCGAGGGTGCCGTAGGCGAAGCCGACCTGGTCGGGCTCGTCGACCACGTAGACGACCCGCACGGGGGCGTTCACCGTCCGGCCGAGCAGCGTGATCTTGAGCACGGCCGTCACGCCGGCGGTGATGTAGGGCGTGCCGTCCGCCGAGAACTGCTCCTCGGTCGGGCGGCTGGCGAGGTCGATCGGGGTGCCGGCGGAGTCGAAGTTCACGCCGGTGTACTGCACGCCGCTGCCGGCGGTGATGTCGGTGACGGCGATGCCGCTGCCGCGCTGCACGCCCCACGTCATCAGTGACGCGGTCGTGATGGCGAAGCGCTCGGCGCCCGAGCCGAGGCGCGCCTCGAAGCGCTCGGCGGTGAAGCCGTCCGGCGGGTACTCGAGCAGGTCCGGCGCGAGCGTGCCGCCGACCGCCGCGTAGGTGACCTGCGGCTGCCCCTCGAAGCTCGAGCGCCGGACGCTCACTTCTTGTCCTTCGTCTCGACGTCACCACTCAGGGCGGCGATGAACGCCTCCTGCGGGACCTCGACGCGGCCGACCATCTTCATGCGCTTCTTGCCCTCCTTCTGCTTCTCGAGCAGTTTGCGCTTGCGGGTGATGTCACCGCCATAGCACTTGGCGAGGACGTCCTTCCGCATCGCGCTGATCGACTCGCGCGCGATGATGCGGGCGCCGATCGCGGCCTGGATGGGCACCTCGAACTGCTGGCGCGGGATCAGCTTGCGCAGCCGTCCCGTCATCAGCACGCCGTAGGCGTAGGCCTTGTCTCGGTGGACGATCGCGCTGAACGCGTCGACCTGCTCGCCCTGCAGCAGGATGTCGACCTTCACCAGGTCGGCCTCCTGGTCGCCGGCGGGCTCGTAGTCGAGCGAGGCGTAGCCGGCCGTCTTCGACTTGAGGTTGTCGAAGAAGTCGAAGACGATCTCGCCGAGGGGCATGTGGTAGCGGATCTCGACGCGGTCCTCGCCGAGGTACTCCATCCCGATCAGCGTGCCGCGACGGCTCTGGCAGAGCTCCATGATCGTGCCGACGTAGTCCTTCGGCGCGAGGATCGCGGCCCGGACGATCGGCTCGGTGACGCTGGCGATCTTGCCGACCGGGAACTCGCTCGGGTTGGTGACCGTGACGGTGCTCTTGTCGTCGGTGGTCACCTCGTAGATGACGGACGGCGCCGTGGTGATCAGGTCGAGGCCGAACTCGCGGTCGAGCCGCTCGGTGACGATCTCGAGGTGCAGCAGACCGAGGAAGCCGCAGCGGAAGCCGAAGCCGAGCGCGACCGAGGTCTCGGGCTCGTAGACGAGCGCCGCGTCGGAGAGCTTGAGCTTGTCCAGTGCCTCGCGGAGGTCGGGGTAGTCGCTGCCGTCGATCGGGTAGAGACCAGAGAACACCATCGGCAGCGGCTCGGTGTAGCCGGGCAGCGCCTCGGTGGCGGGCTTGGACGCGGTGGTGACCGTGTCGCCGACCTTCGACTGGCGGACGTCCTTCACGCCGGTGATCAGGTAGCCGACCTCGCCGACGCCGAGGCCCTTGGTGGAGACCGGCTCGGGGCTGGAGACGCCGATCTCGAGGATCTCGTGCGTCGCGCGCGTCGACATCATCTGGATCTTCTCGCGCGGCGAGAGCTGGCCGTCGATCATCCGGACGTAGGTGACGACGCCGCGGTAGGAGTCGTAGACCGAGTCGAAGATCATCGCGCGGGCGGGAGCGTTCTTGTCGCCGACCGGCGCGGGCACCAGCTCGGTGACGCGGTCGAGCAGCGCCTCGACGCCGACGCCGGTCTTGCCGGAGACGCGGAGGACGTCGGCCGGGTCGCCGCCGATGAGGCTCGCGAGCTCGGCCGCGTACTTCTCCGGGTCGGCGGCGGGGAGGTCGATCTTGTTGAGGACCGGGATGATCGCCAGGTCGTTCTCGAGCGCGAGGTAGAGGTTCGCGAGGGTCTGCGCCTCGATGCCCTGCGCGGCGTCGACCAGCAGGATCGCGCCCTCGCAGGCGGCGAGCGAGCGGCTGACCTCGTAGGAGAAGTCGACGTGGCCGGGGGTGTCGATCATGTTCAGCGCGAAGGTCTGTCCGTCGCGCTCCCAGGGCATGCGCACGGCCTGCGACTTGATCGTGATGCCGCGCTCGCGCTCGATGTCCATCCGATCGAGGTACTGCGCGCGCATCGCGCGGTCCTCGACCACGCCCGTGATGCCGAGCATGCGATCGGCGAGCGTGGACTTGCCGTGATCGATGTGGGCGATGATGCAGAAGTTGCGGATGGACGCCGGATCGGTCGCGGCGGGCTCGAGCCCGAGGTGTGCACGTGGAGACATCGTGCGTCCAGTGTCCCACGGCCGGGGTGCGGCGGCGGGCGAGGGGCCGGGACCGGCCGGATGCGGTGCAGAACGTCAGCTGTGGAGGGGACTCGTCGCCGATGGGCGATGAGCGCGGTTCTCCGCTGATGTTCTGCGGCAGTCCTCGCTAGAGGTCGAGTCCGTAGGTGCGCGTGGGCTCGATCCCGGGCGGGTTCTCGCGCTCGGGGAGCCGGACGAAGCCCATGCTCTCGTAGAGGGCGTGCGCGGCGAGCATGTCGGTGCCGCTGTTCATGACCACGCGCCGGAGTCCCCGCTCGACCGCGAGCATCACCACGAACTCGGTGAGCAGGCGGCCCAGCCCGCGACCGCGCGCCTCCGGAGCGACCGCCAGCAGCCGCCAGTCGAGCTCGCCCGGGCGGCCGAGGGAGTACAGGGTGGCGCCGGGAGCCGCGGTGGTGACTGTCGCGAGGATCGCGCCGTCCTCCTCCGCGACCCAGACCTCGCCCTCGCGGTCGTGCCGGGCGACGTCGGCGACGTCCGCCGCGTACTCCTCCCCCAGCTCGTAGTCGTGGGCGTACGCGGCGAGGCGCAGTCGGGAGACCTCGGCGTACTCCTCCGGGCGCACCCGGCGGACCAGGACGTCGTCGGCGCTCATGCGCTCGCCGCCGCGATCGGGGCCGGCAGGGCGCGCAGCCCGTGCTCGAGGTCGGCGGGGTCGGCCGCGAGGCAGACGCGGATCCAGCCCTCACCGGTGCGCCCGAAGGCACTGCCCGGCGCGACGGCGACGAGGGTCTCGAGCAGGAAGGCCTCGGCCCAGGAGGCGACGTCGCCGTCGCTCGCGTGCGAGACGTCGATCCAGAGGTAGAAGGCGCCCTCCGGCTCGCGGAAGCGGATGCCGCGCTCGTCGAGCAAAGCCGTCGCGAGCCGCAGGTTGGCGAGGTAGTGCGCGGAGGCGTCGGCGACCGCCTCCTGCGGCCCGGTCAGCGCCGCGAGGGCCGCGCGCTGGTCGGGCGTCGCGACGCAGCTGATCGACGCCTCCTGGACGGTGACCATCGTCGAGGTCAGGCCGGGCGGGGTGACCAGGTAGCCGACGCGGACGCCGGTCATCGCGTAGGTCTTCGAGAGCGAGAAGACGCTGAAGACGCGGTCGTCGTCGTGGCCGGCCTCTTGCGCGAGCGCGGCGAGGCTCACGTGCGAGCGGCCGTAGGTGAAGCACTCATAGACCTCGTCGCTGATGATCCAGAGGTCGTGGCGGCGCGCGAAGTCCAGCAGCCGCTCGAGCATCGGCCGCGGCAGGACGATGCCGAGCGGGTTCGACGGGCTGTTCACGATGATCGCGCGGGTGCGGTCGGTGACGATCCGCTCGAGCTCGTCGAGATCGGGGAGGAAGCCGTTCTCGGCGCGCAGCGTGTAGGGCACCGGGACGGCGCCGATCATCCGCGCGTTCATCGTGAAGGTGGTGTAGCCGGGGTCGGGCAGGAGCACCTCGTCGCCGGGGCCGAGCGTCAGCGTCATCGCCTGGTACAGCGCCTGCGTGGCGCCGACCGTGACCCAGACCTGCTCGACGTCGGCACGGAACCCGTTGTCGCGGGCGAGCTTGGCGACGATCGCGCGCCGCAGCTCCATCAGGCCGCCGTTCGGGCCGTAGCCGGTGTCGTCCGCGGCCCAGGCGGCACGGGCCGCCTCGATGATGTGCGGTGCGACGGCGACGTCGGGCTCCCCCACGGCGAGCAGCGTCACGCCGTCCAGGCGGAGGGCGATCTCGAACAGCCGGCGGATGCCCGAGGGCGGAACGGCGGGGATGTGATCGGCGAGTCGGGGCATCGCTGGTCAGGCTACTGGCGGGCTCCTCCCGCGAGATGCCACTTGCGTACGCCTCGCGCGGCGTGTCGCGTACGCAAGTGGCATCTCGCGGGAGGGGACGGGGCGTGGGCGGCGGGCGCGGCGCGGTTGAAGGGTGGCGGCGGGTGCGCTAAAGTTCCTTGTTGGCTTGCGCTCCACCATTGGCGTGTGTGGAGTGATTCAGAAGCCGGCGACCTCCAGTCGCACCGGGATGGCGTTTCCACGCCACCGGAAGGGGCACTCCGTCGAGTAGCCGGCTGCACACACATCCGAGAAGAAGGTAATAGACGTGGCAAACATCAAGTCGCAGATCAAGCGCAACCTCACCAACAAGAAGGCGAACGAGCGCAACAAGGCCGTCAAGAGCGAGCTGAAGACCGCCGTCCGCGCGGTGCACTCCGCCATCGCCGCCGGCGACACCGAGAAGGCCGCCACCGCGCTCGCCTTCGCCGCCAAGAAGCTCGACAAGGCCTCGAGCAAGGGCGTCATCCACAAGAACCAGGCCGCGAACCGCAAGTCGGCCATCGCGAAGCAGGTCGCCGCGCTGTAAGGCTGCGTCTCGCTGCAACGACGAAGGGTCCGGCCTCAGGCCGGGCCCTTCGTCGTTTCCGCTCGCCGTCGACGGACTCCTCGTTCCTCGTCGTCCGTCGCGCGGTCGGCTTCCCGAGAGGGTGGCGCTGAGTGGAGCGGGTCGCGTTCCGGCTACGACGATTCGCTGGCACGCGAATCGCCTGTTCGCCTGCGAGGCCGCGGCTCCGGCACCACCGGCGCGCAGCGCGGGCCCGCGCGACAACATGCTGGTCGAGTAGCCCCGGAGGGGCGTATCGAGACCCACCGTCATCAGCAGGACCGGCGCCAGCTCGCGCGGATGCCGCACAACGCGCGCCCGCACACCCCATGCTGGTCGAGTAGCCCCGCAGGGGCGTATCGAGACCCACCACCGCAAGGACGTCCGGTAGCGTCGCCGTGACGGACGACTCCCGCGGGGAGCTGCCCGGCGCGGGATCGGGGGATCATGACCAGCACGGAGACGGCGAAGCCGCTGAGCCAGGACAGGGCGATCCTCCTCGGACTGCTCGGGATGATCGTCGTGCCGACCGCGATCGTGGTCGGCACGAACTCCTGGACGGAGCCCCAAGCCGCGGACTGGGTCAGGATGGCCCTCGGCTCGGTGATCGCCGCGCTCGTCTCCGTCGTCGCAGCCTGGTGGCTCGCCTTCGACCGCCGTCGCGCGCACGCCCCCGGCCGCACCTGGTTCTGGGGCGTAGCCTGCGTGGTCACGCTCGTCGCCGTCTCGACGATCTCCTCCGCCGCAGATCGACTCACCCGGCTGATCGAGGCGGGCTGATGGTGGCCGCACCGCTCGACGCAACGACCTCTCCCGCCCGACCGCGGACCTCCGGACACCGAGCGCGGTTCGGCTTCTGGACCATGGCCTGCCTCGGCGTCCCCGCCGCGCTCTTCTCCTGGTGCTGGTTCGGCTTCGCGATGGCCGAGGCGCAGTCGGAGCAGGGCAAGGCCCTCGCCGCGGGGACGACGATGGCGGGCTTCGGGGAGACCGTCGGAGGAATACCGGTCGCCGTCGCGCACGTCGTCGGGCTGATCGTGCTCCTCGTCCTCGCACACAGGGCCTACCGGGGATCGGCGCTCGTCTTCGCCGGCACGGCGGTGATCGTCGCGTCGGTGATCGGGCTCGGCGGCGCGCAGCTGCTCTTCGGCGGAGCCGTCTTCCACTTCGACCCGGAGAACCGGCAGACCTACGTCCCCTGAGACCGGCGGTGCTGACGGGTCGGATCTCGATACGCCCGCTCCGCGGGCTACTCGATCAGCATGATTCTGCGCGGCGGGCCCGGCACGTGCGTGCCGGTCGGCGGGACCCCCCGTGGCGCGCCCCGCCACCCGCACGCTGGTCGAGGAGCCCGGCCTGGCTGGCCGGGCACGTGCATGCTGGTCGAGTAGCCCCGCAGGGGCGTATCGAGACCCACCGCCCCCGGCAGGAGAAGTGCCGAACGTCAGACCCCGCGCGCCGAGATGACGGACACCATGCGCTCCAGCGCGAACACCGGGTCGCGCGTCGCACCCTTGACGTTCGCGTCCGCCTCCGCGACGGTCAGGATCGCCGTGCCCAGGCCTTCGCCGCTCCAGCCCGCCAGATCGCGGCGCGCGCGGTCCACCTGCCATGGCGCGAGGCCCAGCCGCGAGGCGATCTGACCGGACCCCTCGCGCGACCCGGCGACCTTCGCCATCGTGCGCAGCTTGCTCGCGAACGCCGCGACGATCGGCACCGGATCCGCACCCGACGCGAGCGCGTGCCGGAGCCCCAGGAGAGCCTCCCCGTGCCGGCCGGCGATCGCGGCATCGGCGACCGTGAACGCGGTGGTCTCGACCCGACCGCCGTAGTACTTCGCGACCGTCGCCTCGGTGATGTCACCGGTGACGTCGGAGACGAGCTGCTGGCAGGCCGAGGCGAGCTCATCCAGATCGTCGGAGAACGCCGACACCAGCGCCCGCACCGCACCGGTGGTCGCTGTGCGACCCGCGGTGCGGAACTCCGCGATCGCGAAGTCGACTTTGTCGCTCTCCCGCTTGAGCTCGGCGCAGACGATCTCGATGCCGCCGCCGGTGCCCGAGCGGATCGCGTCGAGCAGCTTCTTGCCGCGATTGCCGCCTCCGTGCCGCAGCACGACGGTCGCGCCGTCCGCGGGCTGGGCGAGGTACTCGATCATCTCGACGAGGAACGCGTCCGAGCACTTCTCGACGTTGGAGACGCGCAGGAGCCGCGGCTCGTCGAACAGCGACGGGCTCGCCAGCGTCAGCAGCTCCCCCGGCGCGTAGCCGCCGGCGTCGATGTCGTTGACCTCGAGACTCGGGTCCTCGGCGCGCAGGAACTCGCGGAGGAACCGCAGTGCCCTGTCGGCGAGGAACTGCTCGGGACCGGTGATCAGCACGATCGGAGCCGGTCGCGTCTGGTTCCACGCGAGCTGCGGGATCGCCGCCTTCGAGGGGGCCGCCTTGCCGCGCGCCGGGGCTCTGCCTGCCATGCCGTCGTCCTTCCGTGACCCTCGATTCTACGAGTCCGGAGACACCCGCTGGAGGAGCGAGGAGAGGTCGCGCCGTCAGGACGGACCGCGCCGTCGCTGCCTCTCCAGGTACTTCCGTCGGTACCTGCGGGAATCGGAGAAGGCGCCGATCCCCGTTCCGACCAGCGCGACCGCGGAGACGACGATCCACCACGGCGGCTGGTGCGGCACCGCGGCCAGGAACAGGAGGAGTGCCACGTGGGCGAACATGACCAGAGAGATCGAGACGCCGGGTTGATCCTTCCGGAGTTCGGGTCGTTCCTTCCGAGTCACGCCGGCTCCTTCTCCTCGTCACGCCACGTCGTTCCCGTATCCAAACAGTCGGCGACGTCCACGACCGACCCGCGGCGCCAAGCTGTCCACTCCATCGCAAGACACCCGCGGATCGGGTTCCGGAAGCGCCGTCCTCCCCGGCGACCGGCGACCCTCGGCCGAGCGCAGGCGTGATTCCACCTCCCTGCTCGTCCAGAGCGGCCACCGGGGCGGCGGCTCCGCTCGTCCAGACGACGACCCCCTCGGGTCGCGAGGAGAGCAGCACCGTCCCCTCCAGGTCCGTCCGCAGGGCGCGGGTGCCGCGCTCGGCCAGCAGCGCGAGCAGCGACGGCGTCGGATGGCCGTAGGTGTTGTCCGCGCCGACCGAGACGAGGCCGATGCGGGCGCCGAGCGCGTCGTAGAGGGCGGGCGACTGGTCGGCGGAGCCGTGGTGCGCCACCTTCACGACGTCGACGCGCCCCGGGTCCAGGCGCGCGAGCCGCCCCTGCTCCTCGGCGCCGAGGTCGCCGAGCATGGCCAGCGAGAGCGGACCGCCGGTCTCGTCCGCGGCGATGTCGATCCGCAGGGTCACGCTCGCCTCGTTGCCGCGGAGGGTGGTCCCCCGCTCCGGCCAGACGACCCGCCAGCGCAGCGAGCCGACCGAGCCGCTGTCGCCGCGCGCCGCCTCGCGCACCGCGGCCCCGCCGGACACGAGGTCGGCGCGATCGCGGGTGTCGCCCTCGTCCGCCACCGGGCCGACGAGCGCCTCGTCGACGCGGCCGACCACGGCCGCCAGGCCGCCGACATGGTCGAGGTCGTAGTGGGTGAGCAGCAGCAGCGCGAGGCGGTCGATGCCGAGCAGGTCGAGGCACGCGTCGAGCCGCTCCGGCAGCGGCCCGGTGTCGACGAGGACCACCCCGGCGTCGCCGCGGACCAGCACCGCGTCGCCCTGCCCGATGTCGCACATCGCCACCCGCCAGTCCGAGGGGACGGCTCCGGAGCGCAGCAGCGGCGTCGCCACGCTCGACACTCCCCCGACGACCAGCGCCCCGGCGAGCACGGTCGCCGCGACCTGTCGCGCCCGCGCGAGCCGACGCGAGCGGGTGACCAGCAGCAGGGCGAGCACGGTCAGGACCGTGAGCGCCAGCATCCCGCCGAGCCCGGGCAGCCAGGCGATCCGCGGCGACGGCCAGGTCGCGACGGCGCGCGCGATCGAGGCGATCCACCAGGCCGGCACAGCCGCGAGACGGATCGCGACGTCGGCGCCGCCCGGCCACCACGGCGCCAGGAGGCAGCCGATCAGCCCGAGTCCGGTGGCCACCGGGGCCGCCGGCTCGGCGAGCAGATTCGCCAGCACCCCGTAGACCGGGATCGACGGGTCGATCAGCAGGACCGCGGGCTGGCAGGCCAGCTGGGCCGCCAGCGGGACCGCGACCACCAGCGCGAGCGGACGTGGCAGCACGTCGCCCAGCCGGTCCGCGATCGGCTCCGCCGCGAGCAGCAGCCCGCCCGTCGCCAGCACGGACAGCACGAAGCCGAGCCGCCCCGCGATCGCGGGATCGATGAGCATCAGCAGGACGACACTCGCCAGCAGCGCCGGGACCGCCGCGCCCGAGCGCCGCCCCAGTCGCGCGAGCAGCACGACGCTCGCCATCACCGCCGCACGGACGACGCTCGGCTCCGGAGTGACCAGCACGACGAAGGCGGCGAGGACCGTCAGAGCCGAGACGGTGCGGAGCCGCCTGCCGGCGCCGAGCAGCGCGGCGACGAGCCAGCCGGCCGCGACCACGACCGCGCAGTTCGCTCCGGACACCGCGGTGAGGTGGGTGAGCGAGGCGGTCCGCATGTCGTCCTCCAGATCGGACGAGAGGGCGGAGGTGTCCCCGGTCGCGAGGCCCGGCAGCAGGCCCGCGATGTCGCTCCCGAGCACCGCGGTCCGGGCGAGGAAGCCCGAGCGCAGGACCTCCGCGACCGCCGCCACCCCCACGGGCGGGCGCCGCTCGAGCACGGCGCTCGCCGTCAGGAGCGTGCTCTCGCCGACGACGCCCGGCTCCTCGGCCCGAGCCCGCAGCACCACCTCGGAGCCGACCGGCAGCCGCCCTCCGGGCTCCGCCAGGAACACCCGGACCGGCGCGGACATCGGCTGATCCCCCAGCTGCAGTGCGGCGCCGTCGAACCACACCCCGCCGGTGACGAGCGGACGTGCGGACGTCTCGACCCGGACGAGCACGGCCTGAGCCGTTCGGGACTCCGCGGCTGCCCGCAGCTCAGGAGGATGCCGCTCGGGAGTCGTCACGACGACGGAGGTGACGGCCAGCGCTGCTCCCCCGAGCGCCACCGCGATACCGGCGAGGACGACGGCAACGCGCCGCCGACGAAGCAGGCCGAGAGCCAGGACGGCGACGAGGCACACGGACCACGCGACCGTGCAGAGCAGCACCCCGCCCCCGAGGACGGCGGTGACCGGCAGCAGCCCGGTCGCCGCGGCCGCCGCCCAGGCCGAGAGTGCGAGCGGCAGCAGCCGCAGATCCTGAGCGCGGATCACGGCGCCACCTGCTCCCGGAACGCCTCGAGCGTCTTCTCGCCGACGCCGGGCACCTCCAGCAGTTGATCCACCGAGGTGAACGGCCCGTGCTCCTCGCGGTAGGCGATGATCTTCGCCGCCATCGCAGGGCCGATCTCGGGCAGCTCCTCCAACTGCGCGGCCGTGGCCGTGCTGAGGCTGACGATCCCGCCCGCGGCGGCAGCACCTCCGGCGGCCGGAGCCGTGCCGCCCGGTACGACCGCCGCACCCCGCTCCGGGACGAGGATCTGCTCGCCGTCCACGAGCCGGCGCGCGAGGTTCACGGCGGCCCGCTCGGCCGGCTCCGTGAAGCCACCGGCCGCCGCGAGCGCATCGGCCACTCGCGCACCGGGATCCAGCAGATACAGGCCGGGCGCGGCGACCGCTCCGGCGACGTGCACGTAGAGCACCTCACCGGGGCTGCTGCTCGGCGCGGGCGTCGCGTTCCCTTCCGTGGACGAGGGCGCTCCGGACGGACCCGCCGCAGCAGTGACACCACCGGCCGGCGCGAGCACCTCCGTCCGGCCGCTCGCCCGCGTCCCGGCGAGGAGCACCGCGACGACCGCCGCCGCGATCACCAGCACCATCGCCGCACCGACCCCGATCCGCCAGCGCGACCGCGCTCGCCGCGGACGGCGCAGCAGCCCCGCGGGGTCGTCGGCCTGGCTCGTCTGCTGCATCCGACGACGCTAGAGCGGCCCGGTTCTGGTGATCAGCGACACCTTCGGTTCAGTGGACGAAGCTCGAGATCCCGTCCTGTGGAGGACGCCCGACCCGATCGCTCAGAGCAGTCGCAGCCGCCCGACGATCTTGTCCACGCGGTTCCTCGGCCCGATCAGACCGACCGCCAGGTACTCGACGAGCTCGGGCGCGGTCGCTCCGAGCGCCTCCCGGTACTCGTCGTACACCCGGGTGTCCTGCGCGGCAGCGGGCATGTCGGCGACGAACGTCCCCTCGTGCGCCTCCGCCTTCGCCCGGATGGTCCGCAGCGTCGCCGCGTCGGCCGCGAGCACGGTGCAGCCCGCCCACGGCAGCCCCGGGTGCTCGGAGCCCGTGGCGTCCTGCGCGGCGGGGCCGAGCAGCCCGGGCACCTGCGCACCGGTCGCCGCGGCGACGCAGACGGCGGCGTTCACCGCGCGCCCGATCGGCAGCGCCTCGTCGACCACGACCACCCACTTCAGCCGCGCCGATCGGGTCGGCGCCGCGGTGTCGATCTCGTCCTCGGCGTAGCCGACAGGTGCAGTGCTCATCGTCGTCCCTCTCTGGTCGGTCCTCCGACCGGCCGCGCTCACGATAGGCGGATGCGCGACTGTCCCGCAGGATGTCCGTATGAACGACCAGCAGAACCGCGATGGAGTGGTCCTCGACGCGATCGATATCGCCATCCTCCGCCTCCTCCAGTCGGATGCGCGGATGTCCAACCGCGACGTCGCGACCGCAGTCGGCGTCTCCCCCACCACCTCCCTCGACCGGATGCGGCGCCTGCGCACCCACGGCGTCATCCGAGGCGCCACCCTCGACGTCGACCTCGCCGCGATCGGCCGCGGCGTCCAGGCGCTGATCGCCGTGCGCATCCGGCCGCCGTCGCGCGAGGTGATCGAGTCGTTTCGCGACTGGGTCAGCGGCCTCGAGCAGACCCTCGGCGTCTTCGTCACCGCCGGCAACGAGGACTTCATCATCCACGTCGCCGTCCGCGACAACGACGACCTCTACGCCTTCGTCATCGACCGCCTCACCGAGCGCCGCGAGGTCGCCGACGTCCGCACCTCGGTCGTCTACCAGCACATCCGCAACGGCGCGGTGCCGCCCGCCTGACAGCGCGTCACAGACGGGAACGCCGAAGGGGCCCCTCCGCAGTGGAGGAGCCCCTTCGAGGTGAGCCGGTGCTCGAGCCGGCCTAGGCCGGCTTCGTCACCAGGTTCACCAGGCGCGGCGCCCGGACGACGGCCGTGACGACCTCGCGGCCCTGCAGCACCCGCGCGACACCGGTGGCCGCGCGCGCCTTCTGCTCGAGCTCGTCGGAGGAGATCTTCGGCGAGACCTCGATGCGGTCGCGGACCTTGCCGTCGACCTGCAGGATCGCGGTGACCTTCTCCTCCACCAGGAGCGTCGGGTCGGCCTTGCGCCAGAGCGCGTGCGCGACCGAGCCCTCGTAGCCGAGACGGTTCCACATGTCCTCGGCCGTGTACGGCGCGAACAGGTTCAGCGCCATCGCGACGACCTCGGTCGCCTCGCGGACGGCGGGGTCGCCTGCGCCGGCACCGGAGTCGATGACCTTGCGGGTCGCGTTGACCAGCTCCATCAGGCGCGCGACGACGACGTTGAACTTGAACGCCTCGATCAGCGAGGGCGACTCGGCGAGGAAGCGGTGCGTCTGCCGGCGCAGCGCCGCGTCGCCGTTCTTCCACTCCACGTCGGGCTTCGTCGTGACGTCCTTCGCCAGGCGCCAGGCGCGGGCGAGGAACTTCGCGCTGCCCGACGGCGAGACGTCGGCCCAGTCGATGTCGTCCTCTGGCGGGCCGGCGAACGCCATCGTCAGGCGCACGGCGTCGACGCCGAACTCGTCCAGCTGGTCCGACAGGCGGACGATGTTGCCCTTCGACTTCGACATCGCGGCGCCGTCCATCTGCACCATGCCCTGGTTGAGCAGCGCGGTGAACGGCTCGGTGAAGGAGACGTAGCCGAGGTCGAAGAGCACCTTGGTGATGAAGCGCGCGTAGAGCAGGTGCAGGATCGCGTGCGTCACGCCGCCGACGTACTGGTCGACGGGCGCCCACTTCTCGGCGAGCTTCGGGTCGAACGCCTGGGTGTCGTCCTTCGGCGAGAGGAAGCGGAGGAAGTACCACGAGGAGTCGACGAAGGTGTCCATCGTGTCCGGGTCGCGGCGCGCGGGGCTGCCGTCGTTCGGGTTGGCGACGTTCACCCAGTCCTCCGCGGCACCGAGAGGCGAGGAGCCCTTCGGCTGCAGGTCCAGGCCGTCGGTCGAGGGCAGGCGCACGGGCAGCTGGTCCTCGGGGACCGGGATCAGCTCGCCGTTCTCGCCGTGGATGATCGGGATCGGCGTGCCCCAGTAGCGCTGGCGCGAGATCAGCCAGTCGCGCAGGCGGTAGTTCTTCGCAGAGCGGCCGCGACCGCGCTCCTCGAGCAGCTTGATCACGCGCTCGATCGCGGTGCGCTTCGACAATCCGTCGAGCGGGCCGGAGTTGATCAGGCGGCCGTCGCCGGTCAGCGCCTCGCCGGTGGTGGCCGGGTCGAGCGAGTACTCCTTCTCGAGCGCGGCGAGCTCCTCCGGGTCCTTGGGGATGACCGGGATCGCGCCGGTGACCGAGGCGGTCGTGTCGACGACGACCCGCACCGGCAGGTCGAAGGCACGGGCGAAGTCCAGGTCGCGCTGGTCGTGCGCGGGCACGGCCATGACCGCGCCGTGACCGTAGTCGGACAGCACGTAGTCGGCCGACCAGATCGGCAGGCGCTCGCCGTTGACGGGGTTGATCGCGTAGCGGCCGAGGAACACGCCGGTCTTCGGGCGGTCGACGGTGAGGCGCTCGATCTCGCTCGACTTCTGCACCTTCTCCAGGTAGCTCTTGAACGCGGTCCGCAGCTCGGGCTCGGCGCCCTCGACCAGCTCCGCGGCCAGGTCGGAGTCGGGTGCGACGACCATGAAGGTCGCGCCGAAGAGGGTGTCGGGGCGCGTCGTGAAGACGGTGATCCGCTCCTCGCGGCCCTCGATCTCGAACTCGACGTCGGCGCCGATCGAGCGGCCGATCCAGTTGCGCTGCATGGCGATGACCTTCGACGGCCAGGAGCCCTCGAGCTGGTTGAGGTCGTCGAGCAGGCGGTCCGCGTAGTCGGTGATCTTGAAGTACCACTGCGTGAGCTTCTTCTTCACGACGACGGCGCCGGAGCGCTCCGAGGTGCCGTCGGCGAGGACCTGCTCGTTCGCGAGGACGGTCTGGTCCACCGGGTCCCAGTTCACCCAGCTGTCCTTGCGGTACGCGAGGCCCTTCTCGTACATCTTGAGGAACAGCCACTGGTTCCACTTGTAGTACTCGGGGTCGGAGGTGTGCAGCACGCGGTCCCAGTCGAAGGACGCGGCGTAGCGCTTCATCGAGCGCTTCTGCTGCTCGATGTTGTCGTAGGTCCATGTGACCGGGTTGAGGCCGCGCTTGATCGCCGCGTTCTCGGCGGGCAGGCCGAAGCTGTCCCAGCCGATCGGGTGCAGCACGTTGAAGCCCTGCTGGCGCCAGTAGCGCGCGATGACGTCGCCCAGCGCGTACGCCTCCGCGTGGCCCATGTGCAGGTCGCCGGAGGGGTAGGGGAACATGTCCAGCACGTACTTGCGCGGGCGCTTGTCGGTGGAGTCGCCGGTCGCGAACGGCCGGGTCTCCTCCCAGATCGGGAGCCACTTCTCCTGGAGCGCGCGGAAGTCGTAGCGCTCCTCGTCGGTCGGGCCGGTCTGCTGGGAGGTCTCTTCTGCCACAGGTGTGTCCTACTTCTGTGAGGGTGGGGGTGGGCGCGCGCTCGGAGGGCGCCTGCGTCCGACCAACAACCCTACTGGCCTCTAGTGGCCGGGCGACGACTCCGCCGTGACGTGCAGGTCGACTCCGAGCGCGGCCAGCAGCGCGCGGGCCTTGAGGCGGGTCTCCTCCACCTCCTCGTCCGGGATCGACAAGGTCGTGATGCCTCCGCCGGTGCCGATCCTGGCGCGGGCGCCGTCGAGCACGAGGGTGCGGATGGTCATCGCGAGATCGAGCGAGCCGTCGCCGCCGAGGCGGCCGAACGCGCCGGCGTAGAGACCGCGCGGCCCGGCCTCCCACTCGCGCAGGAGCTCGATCGCGCGTCGCTTCGGCGCTCCCGTCATCGAGCCGGCGGGGAAGGTCGCGGCGAGCAGCTCGGCCGGTCCGACAGCGGGCGCGAGCTGCGCCGACACCTCGCTCACCAGCTGGTGCACGTGCGGGTAGGTCTCGATCTCGAGGAGGCGGTCCACCTGCACCGACACGGGAGCGGCGATGCGGGCCAGGTCGTTCCGCACGAGGTCGACGATCATCACGTTCTCGGCGCGCTCCTTGACGCTCGCGAGCAGCTCGGCCCGCAGCTCCGCGTCGGTGACGGGGTCTGCGCTGCGCGTCCGGGTGCCCTTGATCGGATGCGTGGCGACGCGGCCCTCGGCCGTGACGTCGAGGAAGCGCTCGGGCGAGGCGCTGACGAGGGCGAGCCCGGCGACCCGGATCAGTCCGCCGTGGTGGCTGGGACTCGAGCGGCGCAGGCGCCGGTACGCCTCGACCGGATCGAACGCACCCTCGACCACGACCTCGTTGGTGAGGCAGAGCTGGTAGGCGTCTCCCGCGCGGATCGCCGCCTGGCAGTGGGCGATCAGGGCTCGGTACCGCTCGGGACCGTGCCGCCACTCGGCGGGCCCGGACGGCTCCGCGTCTCGCGGCTCGCCGACGTCGGCAGGGGTCTCGGCGAGCGCCGTCAGCGCTCGCTCCAGCCGCCGCGCCTCCTCCTCCCGCTCCGGAGAGGAGACGAGGTGCAGGGTCCGCCGGGCGTGGTCGAACTCGAGCACCGGGTCGCCGCGGATCAGCGCGAGCGCGGGCGGAGCGTCGGCGTCGACGGAGGCGGGCGGAAGGGCGACGAAGGGCGCACCCGCCTCGTAGGCGATCCAGCCGTACCGGCCGAGCGCCCGGTCGCCGGTGCGCTCCGTCTCTACGGCGGCGAGCGCCGCCGACACGTCCCCGCCGGGCCCGACCGTCAGCACGTCGTCCGAGGATCCGAGGAAGGAGAGGCCCTCGACGGCGTCGCGGCCGGAGTCGAGCCAGAAGGAGGCGTCCGCCGAGGCGAGCAAGCCGAGGTATGCTCGCTCGGGATCGACCCAGGTCAGCTGCCGCCGGGCGGCGGGAACCTCGGGGAGCGCGGCCACTGGGCTAGCGTAGGCGGTCGTGGACGGCGAGCTGGTGCGGAAGTGGGACGGGCGGGAGCTCGGTCCCGCTGTCGACGAGCCGGCCGGCGTTCTCCTCGCGGCCGACTCCTGGCTGGTGTCGGAGGGCCGCGTGCGCGGTCTGGAGCTGCACCGGGAGCGGTTCCTGGGCGCGCTCAGCGACGCAGGGCGACCCGCCGGCGAAGACCACGACGACGCCGCGGCGTTCTTCGACGCCGCGATCGCGGCGCTCCCCCGCACCGGCGACTCCTTCCCCCGTGTCGAGCTCACCGCCGAGGGTCTGCGCCTCCGGCTGCGCCCTGCCCCGCCGCGGGGCCGCACCGTCGTCCTCTGGACCAGCCCCGTGGATCCGCGCCGCACCCCGGAGCGCAAGGGACCCGATATCGCACGGCTGGCGCTCCTGCGCTCCCGTGCTCTCGCCGCCGGTGCGGACGAGGCCGTGATCCTCGGTGCCGACGGCGCCGTGATCGACGGCGCCTCGAGCGCTGTGCTCTGGTGGCTCGGCGACGCGCTGGTCGTCCCGCCCGCGAGCAGCCGCCGGGTGCGGAGCGTGACCGCCCGCACGGTCTCCGTGCTGGCAGGAGCACTCGGCGTCGACGTCATCGAGGCGCCGGCTGAACCGGTGGACCTCGACGGCCGCGAGGTGTGGACGGCGAACGCCCTGCACGGCCTGCGCCTGGCCACGGGCTGGGTCGACGGACCGGCGCTCGCCGCGGTGCCGGGCCGGCTCGACGCCTGGCGCCGGCGCCTGGACGCCCTCCGCCGTCCCCTCCCCTGACGCGCACGAGTCGCTGGCCGGGACGGCGTGCCAAGGACCGCTCACCGCGCGCCGATCGATCGTCGCGGGAACCCGCTCGCGCCAGGATCGAAGCAGTCCGCTCGTGATGCCGCCCTCACCCCGACGGCGCCCATCTCTCGAGAAGGAACTGCGATGACACCACACACCACCCCCCGCCCGCTCGCCTCAGGTCTCGTCGCGCTGGTCGCGACCGGCGCCCTGCTCTTCAGCGCGACACCCGCGCTGGCTCACGGCGGTCCCAGCGCCACGTCCTCGAGCATCTCCGCCGCCGCCCGTGCGTCGGCCCCCGACGCACTGAACCCCGGTCAGCAGCTCCTCGCCGGTCAGTCCATCGCCTCGAGCCAGTCGGGAGGCGGCTACACCTTCCGGATGCAGGACGACGGCAACGCCGTCGTCTACGACGAGGTCGGCCACGCCCTCTTCAGCACGGGCACCTCGGGGCGGAGCAACCGCCTCGTGATGCAGGAGGACGGCAACGTCGTGATCTACTCCTCCGACGGCCGTCCGCTCTGGAGCACCGGGACGGACAACGAGCCGAACGCCCACCTCGTCATGCAGTCGGACGGCAATCTCGTCCTCTACCGCGAGGACGACTCCCCGGCCTGGGCGAGCGACATCGACAGCAGGATCCCCGAGCCGCCGTTCAGCACTCTCTACGACAACGAGGTGCTGTACCGCGGCCACCAGCTCACGTCGCCGAACGGACTGTTCCGCGCCGTCATGCAGCGCGACGGCAACCTGGTCGGCTACGGCCCGGACGGCGTCGTCTGGAGCACCGGCACCTTCGGCACGGACAACCAGCTCCTCGTCTCCGACGACGGCTACGCCGTGATGATCGGCGCGGACGGGGGGATCAAGTGGGCGGCCGCTACCGAGGGTCCGGTCACCTCCATCACCCTCGACGACAGCGGCGTCCTGAACGTCCTCGATGAGGACGGCGCCGTCCTGTGGACGAGCCAGTCCGGGCTGCCCGGCGCGCAGCTGTACGCCCCCAACACCCTCGAGGTCGACGACCACCTCCGCTCCGATGACGGCGCCTACCGCGCCGTGATGCAGGGTGACGGCAACTTCGTCGTCTACGGCCCCACGGGAGCGATCTGGCAGACCGCCACCTCCGGCGTCGAGAGCTCGCTCGAGTTCTCGACGGACGGCACGGCGCAGGTCGTGGCCGGCAACGGTGCCGTCACCTGGACGGAGGCGCCCGCCGGCGGCACCGCCCCGTACCACCTCGTGATGCAGGGCGACGGCAACCTCGTCGAGTACGACGCCCACCACCAGGCCGTCTGGTCCAGCCGCTGAGCCTGCCGTCAGCGCGGAACCTGCCCCCGCTGACACCTCCGGTCGAAGGCCCGGCTCGCGTTCTCCACCACGAGCCGGGCCTTCGACGTTCCCCGCGGGGCGTGCGAAGCGCCTCCTCAGCGTCGCCACCGACACCGTCACGGCCGGTCGGAAGCGGGACGGCGTGACAGAGACCCTGCACCACGCGACGAGCGGGAGGGACACTCGCCGTTGCGGGTCAGGATCGAGGCACTCCGCGCGGCGATGCCGACCTCTCGCCCTCCGCATCGACACCTCGAGAAAGAACTGCGATGACATCTCACACCTCCTCACGCCCACTCGCCTCCGTGCTCGTCGCGCTCGTCACGACCGGCGCCCTGCTCCTCGGCGCCGCGCCCGCCTCCGGTGAGGGCGCGCACGTCGCTGTCTCAGCGCCCCGCTCCGAGACAGCACGCGCGGGCGAGTCCGCGTCCTCCAGCACACTCGAGGCATCCGACCAGCTGTCGGCGGGACAGTCCATCACCTCCGGCGGACCCGGGGGCGGTTACACCTTCCGGATGCAGGACGACGGGAACGCCGTGACGTACGACGAGGCCGGTCGAGCCGTCTTCAGCACCGGCACCTCGGGACGCGGCAACCGCCTCGTGATGCAGGAGGACGGCAACGCGGTGATCTACGCCGCCGACGATCGCCCGCTCTGGAGCACCGGGACCGACGTCGAGCCGGACGCGCACCTCGTCATCCAGGCGGACGGCAACCTCGTGCTCTACCGCGTCAACGGCTCTCCCGCCTGGGCCCGCAGCATCAACGGCCTGATCGCCGAGCCGCCGCTCAGCACCCTCCTCACCTACGAGGTCCTGCACCGTGGTCACCAGCTCACCTCACCGAACGGTCTCTTCCGCGCTGTGATGCAGCGCGACGGCAACCTCGTCGGCTACGGCCCCGACGGTGTCATCTGGAACACGGGGACTCGCGGGACCGACAACTGGCTGGGCGTGAGGCCGGACAGCATCACGGTCGAGCGCGAGGACGGGACGCGGAAGTGGGTGGCTGAAACGGGGGGCGGGGTCGACCACGTCACCCTCGACGACAGCGGCGTGCTGACCGTTCTCGACGAGGACGACGCCGTGCTCTGGACGAGCCAGTCCGGGCTGCCCGGCGCGCAGATGTACGCCCCCAACACCCTCGAGAGGGACGACCTCCTCCGCTCCGACGACGGCCGCTACCGTGCCGTGATGCAGGCCGACGGCAACTTCGTCGTCTACGGCCCGACCGGAGCGATCTGGCAGACCGCCACCGCCGGCGTCGAGAGCTCGTTCGAGTTCTCGAAGGACGGGACGGCGAAGGTCGTAGCCGGCAACGGCGCCGTCACCTGGGCCTCGCAGCCCGCCGCCGGCGGCGCCCCGTTCCGCCTGGTGATGCAGAGCGACGGCAACCTCGTCGAGTACGACGGACAGGGCCACGCGATCTGGTCCCTCCGCTGACCCCGCCGGGATCGATGCGTCGGCGGACGCGCTGACGTCACCTCCGACGGCCCGGCTCGTGCACACCCTGCACGCGCCGGGCCATCGGCGTCTTCGCGCGCGAGGTCCGGCCCTGCGCGACTCCCCCTCAGAGGTCAGTAGCGGGACGACGCGACAACGACCCTGCGCCCCGCGCCGGAACGCATCGACGTCCAGCAGCAGTGCTTCGGTGAGAGGGAAGACCGTTCGGCGATGCCGCCTCGTCGACGGCGGTGCCGATCTCTCGAGTAAGGAACTGCCATGACATCCACCTCACATCCACGCTCCCTCGCCTCCGGACTCGTCGCGCTCGTCGCGGCGGGAACCCTGCTCCTCGGCGCGACACCCGCCCTCGCCGAGAGCGCCGCCGGAGCAGCATCGTCGCCGAGCGGCTCTCCCGCCTGGTCCGCCGGCGCCGGGACGACCGCCGAACCGCCGTACGACACCCTCGGCGCCGACGGCACCCTCGCGCCGGGCGAGCAGCTGACCTCGAAGAACGGGCTGTTCCGCGCGGTCATGCAGACCGACGGCGACCTCGTCGGCTCCGGCCCCTCGGGCATGATCTGGCACACCGGCACCCACGGCGCGGGCAACCGCTTCGTCCTGCAGCACGACGGTGACGCCGTCGTCCTCGGCGCCGACGGCTCGGTGAAGTGGGCGTCCGGCACCAGCGACGACACTCTCACCGTCCAGCTCGACGACAGCGGAGTGCTGACGCTCGTCGACGACGAGGGCGACCTGGCGTGGGACAGCCAGTCCCAGCTGCCCGGGTCGGTCCTGTACGCACCGAACCACCTCTCGACCGGTGACGTGCTGCGCTCTGACGACGGTCGGTTCCTCGCGGTGATGCAGTCGAACGGGGACCTCGTCGTCCACGGTCCGACGGGCACTGTCTGGCAGAGCGGGACCTCCGGCGTCGACAACGGGCTGTACGTCGCCGAGAACGGCGTCGCGTCGATCTACGACTGGCGCGACACGGTGGTCTGGACGAACGGTCCCGCCTCCGGTGCGGTCGGACCGTTCCGGTTCGTGATGCAGAACGACGGCGCCCTCGTCGAGCACGACGGCCAGGGCCACGTCGTCTGGTCCAGCCGCTGACGGCATCGAACAGCGGGCTCCGCCGAGGCGGTCGGCCCTGCTCCGACGGCCCGGTCGTGCGCCTCCCGCACGGACCGGGCCGCCGTCATGAAGGCCCGAGGTCGGGGCGACGGGCGAGCGAGTGCCTCCGTGATGCCGGCGAGCGCTCGACCGGGACACGGCGTCCCGAGCGCACGCCCGATCCCGCCCCCGCATGCGAGCATTCGAGGATCCGCTCGGCGATGCCGACCTCTCGAGAAAGAACTGCGATGACGCCTCCCTCTTCCTCCCGCTCCGCCGGAGCCTCGCGCTCCACCGGGCCCTCCCGATTCGTCGGCTCCGGGCTCGTCGCGCTCGTCGCGACCGGGGCTCTGCTCTTCACGGCGACGCCGGCGTTCGCCGAGGAGGCGGTGCAGCAGACGCTCTCGTCCTCGTCCTCGTCCTCCTCCGCCGACTCGGCGCCCGCACTCCGGACGGACGCCGACCCGCAGGCCCGCGCCGCCGGCGCGTACTACAACGCGCTGGAGGGCGGCGAGGAGCTCGCCCCCGGCGAGAGCATCGTCTCCGACGACCCCGGACCCGCCTACGAGTTCGTGATGCAGACCGACGGCAACGCCGTCACCTACGGACCCGACGGCCGCGTCGTCTACGCGACCGGCACCGCCGGCCGCGGCGACCACCTCGTCATGCAGACCGACGGCAACGTCGTGATCTACTCCGCCGACGACCGGCCCGTCTGGAGCACCGGCACGAACGACGAGCCCGGTGCGTACCTGATCATCCAGCAGGACGGCAACCTCGTCGTGTCCCGCGAGAACGGCTCCCCCGCCTGGGCGAGCAGCGTCAACGGGAGGATCGCCGAGCCCGCGACCGACACCCTCTTCACCGGCGAGACCCTCCGCGGCGGGCACCGGCTCACCTCCGCCGACGGCCGCTTCCGCGCCGAGATGCAGACCGACGGCAACTTCGTCGGCTACGGCCCGCAGGGCGTCGTCTGGACCACCGGCACGCGCGGCGCCGGCAACCGGCTCGTGCTGCAGTCCGACGGCAACGCCGTGATCTACGGGCCGGACGGCTCGGTCCAGTGGTCCTCCGGAACCCGCGGCTCGGATCTGCGCCTCGGCATCAACAACGCGGGATCGCTGATCATCGTCGACCAGGTCGACACCGTGCTCTGGACCAGCCAGGCGCAGCTGCCCGGCTCGAGCCTCTACGCCGAGAACGGGCTCGCCGCCGGCAGCCTCCTCCGCTCGGCGAACGGCGTCTACCGCGCCGTGATGCAGGGCGACGGCAACTTCGTCGTCTCCGGCCGCTCCGGCCCGATCTGGTCGACGGTCACGTCGGGCGCCGGCAGCTCGTTCAACCTCTACGAGGACGGCTTCATGGCCGTCGTCCGCGGCGACGGCGCCGGGACCTGGACGGTGACGCCCCGCGCCGGCTCGGTCGCTCCGTTCCGCCTCGTCATGCAGGACGACGGCAACCTGGTCGAGTACGACGGCCGCTACCAGGCGGTGTGGGCGAGCCGCTGACCGCGGTCGACTCGACGCTCCGCTGAGCGGGTCCCGCCCTGCGGCGGGCCCGGACCGGCGGAGCACGGTTCGTCGCTGCTCCTCCGCGCGTCGCATGATGGAGGGGTGAGCGACGCCGGCGACTTCATCCGCACGGCGCTGGAGTACGAGGGCGACGTCTGGCGGGCGCAGGACGTGCGCGAGCGACTCGGTGCAGGGCTCGACTCCACCGGAGCCTCCGTCGGCGCCGTGCGCGGGACCGTTCGGGACGCGCTGAAGAAGTTCCGCGGGCTCGAGCACGACGACGTCACCGCGCTGTCATCGGAGCTGTGGGCTCCGCCCGTCTTCGAGACGCGGCTGGCGGGGGTGGTCCTGCTGCAGTCGCGGGTGGCGCTGCTGCGCGCCTCCGATCTCACCCGGTTGGAGGGCTTCGCTCGGGACTCGCGGGTCGACGAGCTCGGCGATCCCCTGGCCGTCGACGTGATCGCTTCCCTGCTGTCCGTGCTGGCAGGCCCCGCTCGCACGCGGGCCGACGCCGTTCTCGACCGCTGGGCCGTCGAGGGCGATCGCCTGGCGCGCGTGGCGGCGCTGGCCCGAGCGACGCGCTGACGATCACGCTGCGGCGGCTCGGTCCTTCGATCAGGCGCTGACCGCGGTTCCGTCCGCGACCGTGATCCGCCGGTCGAAGGCGAGGGTCGCGGGGACGCGGTGCGCGATCAGCACGACCGTGCGGCCCGAGGCGGCGTGCAGCAGGTCGGCGAGCAGGGCGTCGGCCACCGGCGCGTCCACCGAGGCGGTGGGCTCGTCGAGCACCAGCACGTCGAAGTCGGCCAGGAGGGCACGGGCGAGCGCCAGCCGCTGCGCCTGACCGCCCGAGACGAGCGAGCCGCGCTCACCGACCCGGGCGTCGAGACCGCCGCGGGCCGCGGTCCAGGAGGCGAGGCCCACCCGCTCGAGGACGGCGGTCAGCACCGCGTCGTCGGCCTCGGGCCGGGCGAAGAGCAGGTTCTGCCGGATCGTGTCGTCGAAGAGGTAGGGCTGCTGCTCGACGAGGCCGATCAGCCGGCGCAGCTCGTTCTGGGGCAGCGTGCGCGCCTCCACTCCGCCGATCCGATAGGAGCCGGTGTGGTCGAGGAAGCGGACGAGCGCGTGCGCGAGGGTCGTCTTGCCCGAGCCGCTGCCGCCGGTGACGAGGATCCGCTCGCCCGCGCGCAGCTCGAGCGAGACGTCGCGGAGCGCCGGCGTCGCGGCTCCGGGCCAGGAGACGGAGAGGTCGCGGAGGACGATGTCGCGGCCGAGCGGGACGGCGGCCGACGGATCGACGTCGGCGTCGGTCGCCAGCGCCGGCGACGCGGCCTGCGCGTCGAGGTCGGCGAGCCGCTGCGCGCTCGAGAGCGCCGAGCGCGCGCTCTGCACCGCCAGCGGAGCGGCGGCCGCGACCTCGAAGACGGCCAGCGGCACCAGGGCGAGCACCCCGAGCGCCGGGCCGCCGAGCTCGGCGACGGCCGGGACGCCGAGGGCGAGACCCGCCCAGACCGCACCGCCGGAGCACAGGGCGAGGACGGCGGCGGCGAGCCCGGTCGACGCCGCGCGCCGGCGGGCGGCCCGGGTGAGCGCCGCCTCCGCCTGCGCGACGTCGGCGATCGCGGCCTCGGCCGCGTCGAAGGCGATCAGCACGTCGAGCCGGGTGACCAGCAGGTTCAGGCGCTCGGCCAGCTCGCCGCGCAGCGGCGCCAGCTCACGGTCGGCGCGCGCCGAGACCAGCCCCGAGCCGAGGGCTCCGCCGGCGAACGCGAGCACGAGCAGACCGAGCAGCACGGCGCCCATCGCGGGCAGCAGGAGCCAGACGCCCACCACCGCGGCGGCGGAGACCACGGCGGAGACGACCAGCGGCTGCACGATCCGCAGCGGCACGTCCTGCTGGGCGTCGACGTCGGCGACCACCCGCGAGACGAGATCGCCGCGGCGGACCCGACCGAGGCCGTCCGGCGCCACGGGGACCAGCCGGTCGTAGACGCCGGCGCGCAGCTCGGCCAGCGCGCGGAACGCCGCGTCGTGCCCGGAGAGGCGCTCGAGGTAGCGGAAGAACGCTCGCGAGAGCGCGAAGGCGCGCACGCCGACGACGGCCATCGAGAGGAAGAGGATCGGCGGCTGCTCGGCCGCCCGCACGATCAGCCAGGCCGAGCAGGCGAGCAGGGCGACGACCGACGCGGACGACAGCAGCCCGAAGGAGAGTCCTGGGAGGAAGCGCCGCGGCGCCGGCATCGCCGCGCGCAGCACATCGGCGCGGTTCACCGGAGCACCGCCTCGGCGGGGGCGAGTGCGAGCACGGCGTCGGCAGCGGCGATGGTCGCCGGGCGGTGCGTGGCGACGAGCACGATCACGCCCTCGTCGGCGAGAGAGCGGAGCCCGGCGAGCAGCGCGCGCTCCGACTCCTCGTCGAGCGCGGCGGTCGGCTCGTCGAGGACCAGTACGGTGCAGCCGCGCTCGAGGACGCGGTGCACGGCCCGGGCCACGGCGACGCGCGCCGCCTGCCCACCGGACAGTCCGGTGCCGTCCGCGTCGATCCGCCGGCCGGGATCGAGGTCGGCACCCGCGACGGCCAGCGCCCGCAGGACGCGCTCCGGGTCGGGCGAGTGTGAGCCGAGCGCGACGTTCGAGCCGACGGTCCCGGGGAGCAGATCGGGCCGCTGCCCCGACCAGGCGAGCCAGCCGCGATCGGAGGAGCCGTCGACGGCCTCCCCTCCGAGGGCGATCGCGCCGGTCGCGGGAGCGAAGCCGGCGAGGGCGGCGAGAAGGGTCGACTTCCCGGATCCGCTGGGCCCCGTCAGCGCCGTGATCGAGCCGGCGGGCAGGACGGCGTCGACGGGCGCGAGCACGCGGCCCGCACCGTCGTCCACCGCGAGACCGCCCAGCTCGAGCGCTCCCGAGCGGCCGGGCACCGCGGTTCGCCCGGGGACGGTCGCCGCCGCCTCGATGATCGCGAAGGCCTCGTCCGCCGCCTGCACACCGTCCGCCGCCGCATGGAACTCCGCACCGACCTGCCGCACCGGCAGGAACACGTCCGGCGCCAGGACCAGCACGAAGAGCCCGATCGCGAGTCCGAGCGAGCCGTCGACCAGCCGCAGCCCGATCGACACCGCGACGAGCGCGACCGAGAGCGAGCCGGCCAGCTCCAGGACGAAGCTGCTGACGAAGGTCACCCGCAGCACCTTCATGGTGTGCACGCGGTAGTCCTCGGTCAGCGCGCGGATGCGGGCGCTCTGCCGCTCCGCCCGTCCGAAGATCTTCAGCGTGGCCAGTCCGCCGACCGTGTCGACGAAGCCGGAGGCCAGCGCCTGCAGGCGGCTCCACTGCCGCTTCTGCACCGCCTGGGTCGCCCAGCCGATCAGGATCATGAAGACCGGGATCAGCGGCAGGGTGACCACGAGGAAGAGCGCGCTGAGCGGATCCGCGAGGAAGACCACGAACGTCAGGATCGGCGTGGTGATCGCGGTCGCGATCAGCTGCGGCAGGTAGCGGGCGAAGTAGCCGTCGAGCGCGTCGAGCCCGCCGCCGAGCAGGGCGACGACGCCGCCCGAGCCACCCGTGCGGCCGGCCGGACCGAGTGCGACGAGCGAGGCGAGGACCGCCGACCGCAGCTGCGCCTTCGCACCGGCGCCGCCCCGCGCGGCGTTCACCTCGACGGCCCAGGCCAGCAGCGCGCGCACCGCCACGATCCCCAGCAGCGCCGCGAGCGACGGCGCCGGGTCGACGGCCGAGCGCCCGTCGACCGCCCCGGCGACCAGCTGCGCCACCAGCCACGCGAACGCGACCGCGGTCGCCGTGCGGGCCAGCGCGAGCGCCCCGCCGAGCACGAGGAACAGCCGTGCGGAGCGGGCGTAGCGGAGCAGTCGGGGGTCGAGGGGCTTCACGGTCGCGATCGGTCAGTGCGCGTCGACCGGGATGTGGCTCCGGGTGATGCGCTTGCGGAAGATCCAGTAGGTCCAGGCCTGGTAGCCCACGATGAGCGGGACGAAGACCAGCGCCGTCCAGCTCATCACCGTCAGGGTATAGGGCGTGCTCGAGGCGTTCTCGATGGTCAGGCTGTTGGCGACGTCGTTCGAGGCGGGCATCACCGCCGGGAAGAGCGTGGTGAACAGCGCGAGCACCGCGAGGCCGATCGTGCCGGCCAGCAGGGCGAAGGCGCGGCCCTCCCGCCCGCGGAGGTTGGCGAGCCAGGCGAGCACCAGGGCGGTCGCCGCGGCGATCGACAGCAGCCAGGACGGACCGCTCCCCTGCGCCAGGTTCGTCCAGCCGAGGAACACCGCGGCGACCGCGATGGTCACCAGTCCCGCCCGCGTCGCCAGCCGGCGCGCCCGCTCGCGGATCTCGCCGTCGGTCTTCAGCGAGACGAAGACGACGCCGTGGGTGAAGAAGAGCAGGAGCGTCGTCGCGCCGCCGAGCAGCGCGTACGGGTTCAGCAGGTCGAAGACCGTCCCGATGTAGTTGTGGTCGGCGTCCAGCGGGACGCCCTGCACGATGTTCGCGAAGGCGACGCCCCAGAGGAACGCGGGCACGGCCGAGCCGACCACGATCATCGTGTCGAACCGCTTCTTCCAGGCGGCCTCGGGGCGCTGGTGCCGGTACTCGAAGGAGACGCCGCGGGCGATCAGCGCCAGCAGGATCAGCAGCAGCGGCAGGTAGAAGCCGCTGAAGAGCGTCGCGTACCACTCGGGGAACGCGGCGAACATCGCCGCTCCCGCGACGATGACCCAGGTCTCGTTGAGGTCCCAGACCGGCCCGATCGTGTTGATCAGGACGCGGCGGTCGGTGTCGTCGCGGCCGAGGAACGGCAGTGACATCCCGACGCCGAAGTCGAAGCCGTCGAGGACGAAGTAGCCGATGAAGAAGACGGCGACGATCCAGAACCAGAGCGTGGCGAGATCGAGCGATCCGAGGTCCATGTGCGCAGTGCCCTTCTCAGTAGACGGTGCCGACGAGCTGCGGGCGACCGCTCTCCTCGTCGATCTCGGGGGCGTCGTCGGGGCCGGCCTGGGCCGCCCGCTTGATCAGCCGGAACTCGACGACCGCGAGGGTGCCGTAGATCGCGGTGAAGGCGATCAGCGAGATCAGCACCTCGAGGCCGCTGACCCCGGGCGAGACGCCGTCCGCGGTCTTCAGCAGGCCGAAGACCAGCCAGGGCTGGCGGCCCATCTCGGTGAAGACCCAGCCGACGATCATCGCCATCAGCGGCAGCGGTGCCGCCCAGATCGCGATCTTCCACATCCACTGCTTCGGCTGCCGGCCCTTGCGGGTGAACCAGAGGCCGGCGGCCGCGACGCCGATGGCGAGGACGCCGAGCGCCATCATCCAGCGGAACGACCAGTAGGTGATCCAGATGATCGGCGTGTAGTCACCGGGGCCGTAGACCGCGCTGTACTGCGCCTGCAGGTCGTTGATGCCCTCGACGGTCCCGGTGAAGGTGTGCGTCGAGAGGAAGGAGAGCAGATAGGGGATGCGGATCGAGAAGAGCTCGCTCGAGCCGTCGGGAGTGCCCCAGGTGAAGACCGAGAACGAGGCGTCGACGCCGGTGGACGTCGTGTAGAGCGCCTCCGCGGCCGCCATCTTCATCGGCTGCGTGTCGACCATCGCGAGGCCGAGCGAGTCGCCGGTGAAGAGGGTGAGGCCACCGCTGATCAGCATCATCCAGGCGCCGAACTTCAGCGCGGGGCGCATCGTCTCGAGGTGCTGGTTCCGCGAGAGGTGGTACGCGGCGACGCTGACGATCACCGCGGCCGAGACCATGAAGCAGGCGAAGATCGTGTGCGGAAAAGCGGCGAGCGCGACCTTGTTGGTCAGCAGGGCCCAGATGTCGGTGAGCTCGGCGCGGCCCTTGGCCTCGTTGATCCGGAAGCCGACCGGGTTCTGCATGAAGGCGTTCGCGGCGATGATGAAGTAGGCCGAGAGCGTCGTGCCGAGCGTGGTGAGCCAGATCGTCGCGAGGTGCAGCTTCGCCGGGAGCTTGTCCCAGCCGAAGATCCAGAGGCCGATGAACGTCGCCTCGAGGAAGAACGCGAGCAGGCCCTCGAAGGCGAGCGGGGCCCCGAAGACGTCGCCGACGAAGCGGGAGTAGTCGCTCCAGTTCATCCCGAACTGGAACTCCTGGACGATGCCGGTGACCACGCCCATTGCGAAGTTGATCAGGAAGATCTTCCCGAAGAACTTCGTCAGCTGCAGGTAGTGCACGCGACCGGTGCGCACCCAGCAGGTCTGGAAGATCGCCACTGTGAGCGCCATGCCGATCGTCAGCGGCACGAAGAGGAAGTGGTAGATCGTCGTCAGGCCGAACTGCCAGCGCGACAGGAGGAGCGGGTCCAGGAGTTCGTTCACGGCTCCGAGCCTAGGTCGGCCGGAGGGGCGCGATGCCCTCGGATCCCAGTACTGGGGCGGATGTGCGCCTCCCGCGGGGCCCCTGGCGACACCCTTCCGGGGCGGTCCGCGCGGCCCGCCGCCGGCCCGCGCGTCAGCGACGTCTCGACGTCGAGACAGAGCGTCTCCACGTCGAGAGATCTCCGCCCGTGGGTCCGGTCGAGCAGCGCCCGCGTCCGTCAGAGGGTCGGCGACGGACCTCTCGACGGCGAGCGACCACGTGCGCCGACGCTTCCCGCTGTCGAGCTCGCATCTTCACAGGTCTTTCCCAGTCGCCCCGGCGTCGCGCGTCCGCCGTGGGAGATCGTGCGCCGTCACCGCGCGACGCTCGCGGCTCCCGCTCGGCCGCGCCCCCTACGATCGAGGGATGCCGAGCAAGGGGAGCTACGCCAAGGGTGTCGCGAAGCGCGAGGAGATTCTGCAGACCGCCCTCGAGGTGTTCTCGCGGCAGGGGTACCGCAAGGCCTCGCTGCGCGAGATCTCGGAGGAGGTCGGCCTGACGCAGGCGGGGCTCCTGCACTACTTCGACTCGAAGGAGGAGCTCTTCGCCGAGGTCCTCCGCAAGCGCGACGACACCGACCGCGCCGTCTACGACCTCGAGCAGAAGGGCGACCGGGCGATCGAGCAGGTCGTCGAGCTGATCCGTCACAACAGCGAGGTGCCCGGTCTCGTCCACCTCTACGCGACGCTCTCCGCCGATGCGACCGACGAGTCGCATCCCGCGCACGAGTTCTTCGTCGAGCGCTATCGGACCGTCAACGAGGTCTTCGCCGCCCGCGTCCGCGAGGACCAGAGCGAGGGGCTCATCGCGGCCGACATCGACCCCGAGCTCGCGGCGAAGATGATCACCGCGCTCTCCGACGGCTTGCAGGTGCAGTGGCTGCTCGACGACCGGGTCGACATGGGCTCGATCGTCGAGACCTTCTGGTCGCTGCTCAAGCGGGTCCGCTGAGATGCCGGAGCGCACGCGCCCGTGAACGACGCTCTGACCGGCATCCTCGCCTTCGTCGTGAGCGTGCCGCCCGTCTGGCGGACGCTGCTGGCCGGCCTCGCCGTCTTCTTCGAGACGACGATCCTCGCCGGGCTGATCGTGCCGGGCGACACCGTCGTGATCGTCAGCGCGACCGGCGTGACGTCTCCCCTGCAGTTCGTCGCCCTCGCGATCGCCGTGATCATCGGGGCGCTCTGCGGCGAATCGGTCGGCTTCTACCTGGGCCGCTGGTTCGGCCCGCGCATCCGCGGCTCGCGCCTCGGCCGCCGCCTCGGCGAGAAGAACTGGCTGCGGGCCGAGCGCTACCTCGCGCGTCGCGGCGGCATCGCCGTGTTCCTCTCGCGCTTCCTCCCGGTGCTGCACTCCCTCATCCCGCTCACCGTCGGGATGAGCGGCATGAGCTACCGGACCTTCATGGCCTGGACGACGCCCGCGTGCATCCTCTGGTCGTTCGCGTACGTCGGCGTCGGGGCCGCCGCGGCGGGCGGCTACCGCGAGCTGTCGGACAGCCTGCACTACGCGGGCTACCTCTTCGTCGGAGCGATCGTGGTCTTCGTGCTGGTCGTCATCGGAGTCAAGAAGCTCCTCTCACGCGCAGAGGCGCGTCACCTCGACGAGTGACGCGCCTCCGGGCCTGAGCGGGTCGGGTCAGCCGATCAGGCCGGCCGAGGTGAGCCACTCGGTCGCGATGGCCGCGGCCGACTTCTGCTCGTTGACGCTCTCGGAGTTCAGCGCGACGAGGTCGTCGGCGGTCAGCTTCGCGCTGACGCCGTTGATGATCTCGGCGGCGTCGTCGTCGACCTTCTCGGAGACGATCGGCACCACGTTGTCCGCGACGAACAGGCCGTCGGGGTCGGCGAGGGGCAGCAGATCGTTCGACTCGATGTTCGGGTCGGCGGTGTAGATGTTCGCCATCTGGATCTGGTTGCTGGCCAGCGCGTCGACGGTCGTCGATCCGCCGCTGTCCTCGATCGCCTGGAACGTCGTGGCGATGCCGTACTTCGACTGCAGAGCGTCGGGCCCGTAGGGACGGGTCTGCAGCTCGGAGTTGCCGCCGAGCACGATCGGGTCGGTGACGTTCTTCAGCGAGGCGATGTCGGTCAGGTTCCACTGGTCGGCGAAGGCCTGGGTGACCGTGTAGGAGTTCTGGTCGCTCGCGTCCGCGGCGTCGAGCGCGCGCAGTCCGTCGGGCAGGGCGTCGGTGAGCGCCGAGTAGACGTCGTCGGCCGTGGTCGCGGTCGTGTCCGGCTCCAGAGCCTGCAGGAGGCTGCCGCCGTACTCGGGGAACACGTCGATCGAGCCGCTCTCGATCTCGGGCAGGTAGATCTCGCGCTGACCGATGCGGAAGTCGCGCTGCACGGTCATCCCCCCGTCCTCGAGGGCCTGCGCGTAGATCTCGGCGATGATCTCGTTCGAGTAGTAGTCCTGCGAGCCGATGACGATGGTGTCGCCGCCGGTGGTCGCTCCCGATCCTTCGTCGAGCGGATCGCTGGACGAGCACCCTGCCAGCGCCACCACGGCGCCGACCGCGAGTGCGCTGAGAACGACACGGCCCTTCTTGGTTGCTGTGAACATCTCTTATTTCCCTTCGTCGATGGGGATTCCCACCACCGCGCGGCGTCGGAGTGACGACGCGCGGAAACCTGAGCGCTCGGTCGTGGCGCGGCCGAGGCCGAGCACGACTCCGCGGGGCACGGCGATCCGCTGGAGGACTGCGAACAGCACCTCGCTGAGCAGCGTGAGCACGATCACGATGATCGATCCCGCGAGCATCTGCGGGTAGTCGCCCGCCTTCACGCCCTGGAAGATGTAGCGGCCGAGGCCGCCGGCGCCGATGTAGTCGGCGAGTGTGGCCGTCGCGATGATCTGCAGGGCCGCGACGCGCAGACCGCCGATCAGCAGCGGCAGGCCGAGCGGGATCTCGACCTTCGCCAGGATCTGCCACTCCGTCATGCCGACGGAGCGCGCGGCGTCGACGGTGCGGCGGTCGACCGCCTCGAGCCCGGAGTAGGCGCCCGCGAGGATCGACGGGATCGCCATGATCACCAGTGCGATCAGCGGGGCGCCCAGGCCGAGGCCGAGGCTCATCGCCGCGAGCACCAGCACGCCGAGCGTGGGCAGCGCGCGGAGGCCGCCGGCGACGGGCACCGCGATGCCCTTGCCCTTGCCGGTGTGCCCGATGAGGTAGCCGAGCGGGATGGCGATGGCCGCGGCGATGACCAGCACGATGAGGCTGATGCCGAGGTGCTGCGCGACGCGCGTCGGGACGCCGTAGATGCCCTCCCAGTGCGTCGGGTCGCCGATCCAGGCGAAGGCCTGGGCGATGAGGTTCACGCGGTCACCGCCTTCGCGCTCGCGGCGCTCCTGCGGCGGGAGCGGCTTCGGTCGAGGGTGGTCCACGGCATCAGCAGGCGCCCGAGCAGGACGAGGAGTCCGTCGAGCACGAGGGCCAGCACGATCGTGAGCACGATGCCGGTGATGATCTCGCCCTGGATGCCGCGCTGGAAGCCGTCGGTGAAGAGCAGGCCGAGACTCTGGATGCCCAGCACCGCGCCGACCGTCACGAGGCTGACCGTGCTCACCGTGACCACGCGCAGGCCCGAGAGCAGGACGGGACCGGCGAGCGGGAACTCGACCTTCCAGAACCGCGCCCAGGCGGAGTAGCCCATCGCCGTCGCCGACTGGGTCACGTCCTCCGACACCGCCGAGAGCGCGTCGGAGGTGGTCCGCACCATCAGCGCGATGCCGTAGAGCGTCAGGCCGATGATGACGTTCGCGGTGGAGCGCAGCGGGATGCCGAGCAGCGCGGGCAGCAGGATGAACATCGCCAGCGACGGGATCGCGTAGAGCACGCCGAGCCCGGTGAGCAGCGTGCCGCGGCTCCAGCGGTAGCGGTTGGCGACCCAGCCGAACGGCAGCGAGATCACGAAGCTGAGCAGGATCGGCGGAACCGAGAGCGCGAGGTGCGCCAGCAGGTTCGCGAGGATCTGATCGGTGTTGTTGACGACCCAGTTCACGCGCCGACGCCGTCCTGCGCGCGCAGGACGCCGGTCGGCCGCCCGTCGCCGTCGACGACGATCCGGGCGCCGTCGCGCTCCTCGATCGACAGCGACCGCTTGCCGCGATCGGCGCCGACGAAGCCGGCGACGAACTCGCTGGCCGGGTTCGCGAGGATCTCGGCGGGCGAGCCCTTCTGCGCGATCCGGCCGCCCTTCTCGAGGATGACGACCTGATCGCCGAGCAGGAACGCCTCGTCGATGTCGTGGGTGACGAAGACGACCGTCTTGTCGAGCTCGCGCTGCAGGCGGAGCGTCTCGCGCTGGAGGTCGGCGCGCACGAGCGGATCGACGGCGCCGAACGGCTCGTCCATCAGCAGGATGTTCGGGTCGACGGCGAGGCCGCGCGCGACGCCGACGCGCTGCTGCTGACCGCCGGAGAGCTGGCTCGGGTACCGGGTGGCGAGGGAGCGGTCGAGGCCGACGGTGTCCATCAGCTCGAGCGCGCGGTCGTGGGCGGGCTTCTTCGCGACGCCGTTCAGCCGCGGCACCGTGGCGATGTTGTCGATCACCCGGCGGTGCGGCAGGAGACCGGAGTTCTGCATCACGTAGCCGATGCGGCGGCGGAGCGAGACGGCGGGGAGCCTGGAGATGTCCTCGCCGTCGATCTCGATCGTGCCGCCGGTCGGCTCGATCATGCGGTTGATCATCCGCAGGATCGTCGTCTTGCCGCAGCCGGACGAGCCGACGAAGACGGTGGTCTGCCGGGAGGGCAGCACGAGCGAGAAGTCGTCCACCGCCCGCGTGCCGTCCGGATACTGCTTGCTCACTCCGCGGAATTCGATCACGGTCCTGCTCTTCCCTGTCCCGTGGTCCCGGTCAGAACCTGGCGATCAGCAAAACATCATTCGGAGACGCGTGCCAACCCGGATGGCGCAGTGTTGCACCGGAGCGTGGAAAGAGCTAGGCCGTCGGCGGCCGTCGCGGTCAGGCCTCGATCGGCCCGTAGTGCATCGAGAGGTAGTTGCGCAGCAGCACCCGTGCCTCGTCGATGAAGCGCTGGTCACCGGCCGGGTCGATGAGGAAGGCGCGGGTGAGCATCGCGTCCGCGACCTCGATCACGACCTCGAGGCGGAACGACAGCTGAGCGCCCCCGGGCAGGCCGTACTCGGAGGCCAGGATCTCGGCGAAGCGGCGGGCGAAGAAGCCGGCCTCGAACGCCTCCCCCGCGACCTCGGGAGCGTGGATCGTGTCGACGAAGCGGATCGAGCGGAAGCCGGCCTCGGTGCGGTGCATCTCGCAGAACGCGTCGACCGCGCAGTCGACGGCGCCCCACCAGTCCGCCGGGTGCTTCTCGCGGATGTCGGTGATGACCTTCTTGCGGAAGCGCTCGAGCGCGCGCTCGCGCAGGGCCTGGAGCACGGCGATGCGGTCGGGGAAGTAGCGGTAGACGGTGCCGATCGCGGCGCCCGCGCGCTCGGCCACCATCGCGGTGGTCAGGCGGTCGAAGCCGACCTCGTCGACCACGGCCGCGGCGGCGTCGAGGAGGGAGGCCAGCCGGGCCGCGCTGCGGACCTGGACCGGCTCGTTGCGGACCTGAGGCGACTCTCCGAAAGGTCGATCGACGAGGTTTCCAAGCGGCACGGCGAAGCTCCTTCGGTATCGGTTTCTACAATCGTACGCACGCGGACGTGCCGTTCGCGTCGAATCACCGAATGTCTCTCGCTTTCTTCGCCCCGCGTAGGGTGGGCGCGCAGCGGCACCCCAGGAGGACCCATGTGCGGACGCTTCGTCCTCTCGCAGACCAGCGCCGACCTGGTCGCGCTCTTCGACATCGACGAGCCCGGCGCGGATCTTCCGGGCCCGTCCTGGAACATCGCACCGACGCAGCGGATCGCCGTCGTCGCGGAGTCGATGAAGGGCGTGGAGGAGGGCGAGCCGCCGCGCCGCCGCCTGGCCGGAGCGCGCTGGGGCCTGGTGCCGCGCTCGGCCGCGGATCCCTCCGGAGCGCCGCTCTTCAACGCGCGGATCGAGTCGGTCGCCGAGAAGCCCTCCTTCCGCGAGTCCTTCGCGGCGCGACGGGCGATCGTGCCGGCCTCCGGCTGGTACGAGTGGCGGGTCGGCGCCGACGGCGCGAAGGCGCCCGTGTTCGTCTCCCCGGGCGGTGGCGCGCTCGTGCTGTTCGCCGGGCTGTACGAGTGGTGGCGCTCGGCGGAGCCCGGTGCGCCGTGGCTGCTGTCGGCGACGATCCTGACGCGCCCGTCCGCGGGCGCCGTCGCCGACGTGCACGAGCGGATGCCCGTGCTGCTGCAGCCGGAGCTGATCGAGGACTGGCTGGACCCGCTCACGCCGGGCGACGGCTCGCTGCTGCGCGCGGCGTCCGACGGCGCGGCCGAGCTGGCCGAGGAGCTCGACGTGCACCGCGTCGGCGCCGCGGTCGGCACGGTGGGCAGCAACGGGCCGGAGCTGATCGAGCCCGTCGAGGACTGAGCCGGACCGGCGTCGCTCCACCGGCGGAGCGCGGCGCCCGCCGGACGGGGGCGTCCGGCTGTCGGGGCCGTCTGGCACACTGGGCGGATGCCGCTGACGCCTGAGAGCAAACCGATGAGCGCCGGGGCGGCCGAGGTCCTGCACCGCGCCGCACGCATCGAGGACCGGATCCACGCGCTGCGCATGCGCCGGGTGACGCGCAAGGGCTACGTGCCGCGGGTCATCCCCTACACCGGCTACGGCACCACCGAGCAGCTCCGCGTGCTCGCGCGCGTCCTCTACACCCGGCCCACCCCGCCCGGGGCGGAGGAGGTCCAGCCCGTGGAGAGCGTCCGCGGCTGGCGCAGCTTCACGAGCCTCTACATCAGCGGCGCGGTCGTCTCGGTCTCGGTGGACGGGCAGAGCCACCGGATGGTCGCGGACCGCGGCGGGGTGATCGACACCGACATCCCGATCACGCTCGAGCCGGGCTGGCACCGCATCACCCTCACGGTCGAGGGCGGCGCGCCGGTCGAGGCCCCCGTGTTCATCGTGCGGCCGGAGGCGAGGATCGGCGTCGTGTCCGACGTCGACGACACGGTCATGGTCACGGCGCTCCCCCGGCCCTTCGTCGCCGCCTGGAACACCTTCGTGCTCGACGAGCACGCGCGGATGCCCACGCCGGGGATGGCCGTCTTCCTCGACCGCTTCTCGCGGCAGAACCCGGGCTCGCCCGTCATCTACCTCTCCACCGGCGCCTGGAACGTGGCGCCGGCGCTGACGCGGTTCCTCTCGCGGCACCTCTACCCGGCGGGGGCGCTGCTCCTGACCGACTGGGGGCCGACGCACGACCGCTGGTTCCGCAGCGGCAAGCAGCACAAGGAGGAGAACCTCCGCCGGCTCGCCGTCGAGTTCCCCGACGTGCGCTGGCTGCTGGTCGGCGACGACGGGCAGCACGACGAGGAGATCTACTCCGACTTCGCGCACGAGCACCCCGAGAGGGTCGCCGCGATCGCGATCCGCCAGCTCTCCAACGGCGAGGCGGTGCTCGCCGGCGGCCGCTCGAAGGCGGCCGACCTCTCGGAGACGAGCGGCACCCCGTGGGTCTACGCGCCGGACGGCGCCGGCATCTCCGAGCAGCTGACCGAGCTCGGCATCCTCTAGCCCGGCCCCTCGTCGCCGTACTCAGCAGGACCGGTCTGCGGACTCGACTCCCGGCGATGGTGGATCTCGATGCGCCCGCTCCGCGGGCTACTCGATCGGCATGAAGCCATGCTGGTCGAGTAGCCCCGCAGGGGCGTATCGAGACCCGCCGTCACCAGCAGGGCGGGACTGCAGACCCGCCGTCCGGCGACGGTGGATCTCGATACGCCCGCTGCGCGGGCTACTCGATCAGCATGGGCTCGATCAGCACGAGGTGGGTGCGCGGACGACCGAGGCCGCCCGCTCCCCGGGTGGGGAGGGGCGGCCTCGGTCGTGGGGGACGGACTACGCCTGGTGCGCGGCCTGGAGGTCGAGCGTGATGGTGACCTTCTCGCCGATGAGCACGCCACCGGTCTCGAGGGCGGCGTTGTAGGTGAGACCGAAGTCGGTGCGGTCGATGGTCGCCTTGGCGGTCAGACCGGCCTTGTAGTTGCCGTAGGGGTCGGAGCCGAAGCCGCCGAACTCGACCTCGAAGGTCACGGGCTTGGTGACGTCCTTGATGGTGAGCTCGCCGTCGACGAGGAAGTCGTCGCCGTTCGCGCGGACCGCGGTCGACACGAAGTGGATCGAGGGGTACTTCTCGGCCTCGAAGAAGTCGCCGGTGCGGAGGTGTCCGTCGCGGTTGGGCTCGTTGGTGTTGATGGAGGCGACCTCGGCGGTGGCCTCGACCTTGGAGTCCAGCGGGTTCTCGCCGGTGGTGAAGGTGGCGGTGAAGCGCTCGAACTTGCCCTTGACCTTGCTGATCATCAGGTGGCGGACGCTGAAGCCGACCTCGCTGTGCGTGGGGTCGATGACCCAGGTGCCGGCGCGGTATCCGGGGATGGTGGTGGTGTCGCTCATGGTTTCTCCTCGAGAGTGTGAATCGCGCGGGAAGCTCGTCCCCGTCCGATGTATGCAAGCGCATCGACGGATCGAGTATTCCATGTAGCGACAACCTTTTTCGACAACGGACCCCTGTCCGACGACTGATGGACACTTCCACGCCGCCTTCCACCCTCGGAAGGGGCACAGACGACCGCCACCGCCCGGGTGAGTCCGCGCGGAGCACGACGAAGACTGAGGACGGCCCCGCAGCATCCGCGCGATCCCCGGCCAGAGCCGGCGCCCCTCCGGAGGCGCCCTTCGACAGGAGACACCGATGACCGACGCCCCCACCCCCGCCGACGCCCTCCGCCGCCGCACCGTGCTGGCCGGCGCCTGGGCCGCTCCCGTGGTCGGAGCCGCACTCGCCTCCCCCGGCGCCGCGGCCTCGACCACCGAGATCACCGGGACGATCGTCTTCACCCCCCGCCAGTACCGCGGGACCCGCGTCGGCGACCGGGTCGAGTTCCCGCCGCTGACCGGCACCGTCACCATCTCGCGCGGTCCGATGCCCTCGAAGGCCTTCGTGAACTTCTCGGACCCGAACGAGCGCGTCGACCTCCGCCGCGACGCGGGCCGGTTCACCCCGGTCGACCCGGTGACCGGCCGCTTCTCCTTCGACGGCGTCTACAACGCGATCGTCGACGGAGAGAACCCGTTCGGCTTCGCCTACGCCGGCATCGCGGAGGAGGACGCCGACGGCGCGATCTTCGGCTACGACGTCGCCGAGCTCGACGGCTGAGCCGTCCGGGGCGGCCGACCCGTCAGCGCGCGGCCGTCGGCTCGGCGTCGCGCACCGGGTTGCGGATGCCGAGCAGCGAGACCAGCCCGCCGAGGAAGAGCAGCACGGCGGTCGCGATCGCTGCGCGGCGGAAGCCCTCGGCGTCCAGGCTGTCGCCGACGATCAGGGAGGTGGCGGCGATCGCGACCAGCCCGGCGATCCGCGAGACCGCGTTGTTGATGGCGGAGCCGACTCCGCTGTGCCGGCTGTCGACCGCGCCGAGGATGGTCGAGGTCAGCGGGGCGACGGTGATCGCGAGGCCCAGTCCGAAGAGCAGGATGCCCGGCAGCAGCTGGCTGGCGTAGTCCGCCGGCGGGCGCACTCCGGCCAGCAGCAGGAAGCCCACGCCGGCGACCAGTGGGCCGACGCCCATGAAGAGCCGCGGCCCGAATCGCGCCGTCAGCGAGCCGGCGACCTGCGAGAGCAGCAGCAGCAGGATCGTCGGCGGCAGCGTGGCGAGGCCGGCGAGCGTGGCCGAGAAGCCGAGCCCCTGCTGCAGGTAGAGACCCAGGGCGAAGAAGCCGAACGAGAGCGCCCCGTAGACGAACGCCGTCGAGACGTTGCCGACCGTGAAGTTGCGCGAGGCGAACAGCGAGAGCGGCAGCATCGGGTTCGGCGTCCGCCGCTCCCAGAGCACGAAGGCGACCAGGGCGGCCAGACCGCCGATCAGGGCCACGAGCACCAGCGGGTTCCCGAAGCCGAGCCGCTCCTGCTCGATCAGCGCGAAGACCGGCCCGCCGAGGCCGATCACGCCGAGCACCGCACCGACGCCGTCGATCGGCACGCGGGTGCCGGAGTCGACGTGGCCGAGCCGGCGCAGGAGCAGCAGCGTCACCGCGATCGGGAGGATGTTGAGGGCGAAGACGTAGCGCCAGGAGCCGGCGTCCACGAGCAGCCCGCCGATCACCGGGCCCGCGATCGTCGCCGTGCCCGTCCATGCGGTCCACGCGCCGATGGTCTTCGCCTGCGCGGCGCCGTGGACGGTCGCGATGATCAGCGCGAGCGAGCTGGGCACGAGGATCGCCCCGGCGGCGCCCTGGAGCATCCGCGCGACGATCAGCACCTCCGCCGTCGGAGCGAGCGCGCAGAGCAGCGAGGTGACGCCGAAGCCGATCAGGCCGATCGTCATGCTGCGGGCGCGCCCGATCCGGTCGGCCAGCGAGCCGGCGACCAGGATCAGCGCGCCGAGGGTGATCAGGTAGCCGTCCACCACCCACTGCTGCACGGCGAGCCCGCCGCCGAGCTCGCGGGTGATCGCGGGCAGTGCCACGTTGACGACGGTGCCGTCGAGGAACGCCACGAAGGAGGCGAGGATCGCGACCACGAGGACCGCGCGCGGGCGGCTCGTCGCGGTGCCTGCGGAGGTGCTCATCGCTGCTGCCGGCTCATCCGCTCACCGTACTCCGAGCCGACGCGGCGCAGCGCGGCACCGCCGGTACAGACTCGTCGCCTACTCTCGTAGCCATGTCTGCGCAAGGAACCGCCCGCAGCGGCGTGCTCGCCCGCGTCCTCGGTGTCGTCGGAGCGAGCCTGGCCGGAGGGCTGCTGATCACCGTCGGCGTCACTCCCGCCCTCGCCGTCACCGGGCTCGCCGCCAACAACCCGATCGGCCTCTTCGAGACCGTGCCCGAGTACCTCGAGCTGGGCCAGCTGGCGCAGAAGACCGAGATCTACGCGAAGAACGCCGACGGGACCGACGGTCTCCTCGCCTCCTTCTACGCGCAGAACCGCGAGGAGGTGGCCTTCGACCAGGTCAGCCAGTTCGTGAAGGACGCGGCCGTCTCGACCGAGGATCCGCGCTTCTACGAGCACGGCGGCGTGGACCTGCAGGGCACGATCCGCGCGGTGCTGAGCAACGTGGTCGGCGGCGATCTGCAGGGCGGGTCCTCGATCACGCAGCAGTACGTCAAGAACGTCCTCGTGCAGAAGGCCGAGGCGCTCAGCGACACCGACGCCGCCGCCTCGCAGGCCGCCTACGACGAGGCCACGGCCACCACGCCGGCGCGCAAGCTCAAGGAGATGAAGCTCGCCGTCGACCTCGAGAAGAAGTACAGCAAGGACGACATCCTGCTCGGCTACCTCAACATCGCCGGCTTCGGCGGGCAGGTCTACGGGATCCAGGCCGCGGCCGAGTACTACTTCTCCAGCACCGCGGCGACGCTCACGCTCGCCCAGGCCGCGAGCCTGATCGCGACGGTGAACAACCCCAACGGCCTCCGGATCGACCAGCCGGAGAACATCCCCGAGAACAAGGTCCGGCGCGACTACGTCCTGGACCGGATGCTCGAGGAGGGGAAGATCTCCCAGGCCGACCACGACGCGGCGGTGGCCGAGGAGGTCGTCCCGGCGATCAAGGAGACGCCCACGGGCTGCCAGCAGGCCGGCAACGCCGCCTTCTTCTGCGACTACGTGACCCGGGTGATCCAGAACGACCCCGCCTTCGGCGACGACGAGAACACCCGCTTCGCCAACTTCCAGCGCGGCGGCTACAAGATCTACACGACGCTCGACCGCGAGCTCCAGGACGTCGCGACGGCGGCGACGAACGCCGCGGTGCCGAAGGTGCCCACGAACGACGTCAACATCGGCAGCTCGACCGTCTCGATGGAGGTGGGCACGGGCCGCGTCCTGGCGATGGTGCAGAACAAGGACTACGACGCCGCCGGCTCCGTGAACGGAGCGAACTTCTCGGCGATCAACTTCAACACCGATACGGCCTACGGCGGTTCCGCCGGCTTCCAGGTGGGGTCGACCTACAAGGTCTTCACCCTCGCGCAGTGGCTCGCCAACGGGCACACGCTCTATGAGACGGTGAACGGCCGCGAGCGCGGCTTCTCCGGTTTCACGGCGAGCTGCGACCCGAACGGCGGCGAGGACCTCTCCTATCCCGCGGTCGGCAACGACGACAACGAGAACGGCACCTACAGCGTCCTCGAGGGCACGATGCGCTCGATCAACACCGTCTTCGTCTCCATGGCGCAGCAGCTCGATCTCTGCGCGATCCGCGACCAGGCGGTCGCCTTCGGAGTGAAGGCCGCGGACGGTGGCGTGATCGACTACAAGCCGTCCTCGATCCTCGGCTCCGACACCCTGATCTCGCCGATCTCGATGGTCACCGCCTTCGCCGGATTCGCGAACAACGGCTCCGCCTGCTCGGCCATCGCGATCGACTCCATCACGGATGCGACCGGAGTCGGCGTGCAGCCGCCGACGTCGACCTGCAACCAGGCACTCTCGCCCGAGCTGACCGCCGTGGCGAACTACGCGCTCCAGCGCGTCGTCACGTCCGGTACGGCCGCCCAGTCGGATCCCGATGACGGGATCGAGCACATCGGCAAGACCGGAACCACCGACAACGCCGAATCCACCTGGATCGACGGCGCGAGCTCTCGCGTCGCGACCGTTGTCTGGGTCGGCAACATCGACGGCCACGTCTCGATGCGCGAGGTGCGCTTCCCGAACTCGGACCTGGAGTCGCGGCCCTACGCATCGAACATCCGCCACTACATCTGGAACAGGGTGATGACGGCCGCCGACGAGAAGTACGGCGGAGACGACTTCGCCGAGCCGAGCAGCGCGCTGCTGAACGGCCGGCAGATCGCCGTGCCGAACGTCGCCGGGCAGTCCGTCGACGACGCGACGGAGGTGCTCGAGGACCTCGGCTTCGACGTCGAGGAGGGCGCCACCGTCGACGCCGCGACGCCCGCCGGGACCGTCGCCGGCACCGACCCGGGCGCAGGGACGACGATCGCCCGCTACTCCAGCATCACGCTGCTGGTGAGCAACGGCGCCCTGGTGCCCGCTCCCGCGACCCAGGCGCCCGCTCCGACGGCGACCACGGCTCCGACCGCGACGGCCGAGCCCACCGCGGAGCCGACCGCGACTCCGACTCCGCTGCCGACCGCGACGCCCACCGTCACCCCGACGGCGGAGGTCGACCAGTGAGCGGCTTCGATCCCGGCTTCCTCGGCGCCCCGCTGGCGGCGCCCCGTCCGTCCGGCGACCGCGTGGTGCGGCAGCTGCCGTACACGCACTTCGAGGTGCTCCTCGACCCGGAGCGCCGGCTCGCGCTCTCGACCGCGGTGAACATCGACGGCGCGCGGCTGCTCGACCTCGGCCGCGGCGACGACTGGCACCTCGACGAGCGCGTGCCCGCGAGCGAGCAGACCGGGCCGGAGGTGTACGCGCGGAACGACTTCGACCGCGGCCACCTCGTCCGCCGCCGCGACCCCGTCTGGGGCGAGCCGGCCGAGGCGCGCGCCGGCAACGTGGACAGCTTCTGCTACACGAACGCGGCGCCGCAGGCGAGCGGCTTCAACCAGTCCAAGGAGCTGTGGCTCGGCCTCGAGGACCTCGTCCTCGAGTACGCGCAGGCGAACCGCGCCCGGATCGACGTCTTCACCGGCCCGGTGCTGGCCGAGGGCGACCCGGTCTACCGCGGCATCGGCGTCCCGCTGCGCTTCTGGAAGATCGCGGCCTGGAGCCCCGACGGCACGACCCTCGCGGCGAGCGCGTACCTGCTCGACCAGACCGCGCTGGTGCGGCGGATCGTCTACGGGGAGGACCGCGAGGGCCTCGCCCCGCTCGGCGCCTACCGGACTTTCCAGGTCCCGGTGTCGAGCCTGGCCGGGCCGACGGGTCTCGACCTCGACGCCCTCGCCGCCGTCGACGTCCTCGGCGCGGCCGGAGCGCGGGCGGAGCCGCCGCGCGAGCTGCTCACGGCCGAGGACGTGGCGCGCGGTCTCACCGCCCGCTGAGCCGCACGCCGAGCCGCCGAGCGGTCCAGGATGGGGGCATGACCTCCCCCGTCCTCGTCGAGATCGACGACTCCGGCACTCCCCTGCTCCGCGATCCCGGGGCCGGCCTCGTCCGCGTCGACGAGCCGGGCTATCTGCGCGGCGACGGCGTCTTCGAGACGCTGGCCGTGATTTGCGGCCGAGCCCGCGGGCAGGACGAGCACCTGGCGCGCCTCGCGGCCTCCGCCGCGGCCGTCGGGCTCGGGATCCCGTCCGCCGAGGCGTGGTCCGCGGCGATCGCCCTCGCGGTCGGCGAGCACGACGCGGTCGAGGACCTCAGCATCCGGCTGGTCGCGGGCTACCGGGACGCCACGACGGCGCGGGCGACGGTCCGCGCGGAGCCGACCGCCGACTCCTCGGAGCTGCGTGACGGGGGCGTCGCCGTCGCCGTGCTCGACCGCGGCTACCCGCACGGGGTGCAGGAGGAGGCCCCCTGGCTGCTCGGCGGCGTCAAGACGACCTCCGGCGCCGTCACCCGCGCCGCGCTGCGCGAGGCGAAGCGGCGGGGCGCGGACGACGTGGTCTGGCGCACGAGCGACGGCCTCCTGCTCGAGGGCGCGACCTCGAGTCTCGTCCTGCTCGCGGACGGGGTGCTCGTGACGCCCGCCGCCGGCGCGGGGATCCTCGACGGGACGACGGTGGCGAGAGTGCTGGCGATCGGCGAGGGGCGCGGCCTCTCCTCCGCGCGGCGGGACCTGCCGGTCGCGGCGCTGGCCGGCGCCGACGCGGCCTGGCTGGTGTCGAGCACCCGGCGCGCTGTACCGATCCGCACGGTGGACGGACAGCCGCTCGCCGTGGACCGCGCGCTGACGGCGGCGTTCGAGCAGGGGCTGCTCGCCGACTGACGTGTTCCGGGCGCTCAGGCCGCGTCGGCGAGCTCGCGCGCCGTCCAGGCGCCCACACCGACCGACTCCGCATGGCGCAGGTCGTCGACGGTGTCGACGTCCAGCCGCAGCGTCGAGGACTCGGGCAGGTCGAGCACGCGGTAGCCGGCAGCGACGTGCTTCTCGCGCGAGTCGAGGCCGAAGGCCGGCTCCGGGCCGGTCCCGCCGGGCAGGAGCAGCGCGGTCGTGCCGCTGCCGGCGCGGTCGCCGACCATCGCCGGGGTGTCGCCGGCGGCGGCGAGCGCGGCGTCGAGATCCGCGGCGGTGAGCGCTGGCAGGTCGGCGGTCAGCGCGATCACGGGCGAACCGGGGCGGTGGTCCTGCGCCGCCGCGATGCCCGCGGCGACGGCGGGATTGAGCTGCCCGGGATCGCCGACGACGTGCAGGCCGGGGTGCTCGAGCGCGGCCCGCTCCACCGCGGACATGTCCGAGGTGACGAGGACGACGGCGCCCACGGACTCCGCCGCGCCGACCGCGGCCAGGGTGTCGAGGAGGAACGCCTCGGCGAGGGCGGAGCGCGCGACGAGCTCGAGGCGGGTCTTGGAGGTGCCGCGGCCCCGGTAGACGACGACGGCGGTCCAGGCGCCGCTCACGACGCGACCCGCCCGGCCGCTGCCGCGAGCCCGGCCGCGTGGCCCTCGGCGTAGCCCTCCGCGTGCGCCTCGTCGGCGCCGACGCGGAACATGTCGTCCGGCCCGGTGCGGGTCAGCGTGCGGGCGCCCGGTGCGTCGAGGCCGCTGACGAAGCGGTCGAGGCCGCGGACGACGGCGACGGGGTGCCCGGTCGCCTTGCCCTTCACGAGGTCGCCGAGCGCGGCGATCTCGTCGGCGACCGCGGGCATGGTCACCGCGAGCGTCCGGCCGAGCGCGTCGACGGCGCCGCGCAGATCGTCGATCACCAGCAGTCCGGCCGCGCCGATCGCCGCGTCGGTCTGGCCGACCCGCCAGGCACGGCCGAGCGTGTCGCTCACGACGACGCCGACCCGGGCGCCGAGCCGCTCGCGCAGACCGGCGCAGAGCGCGCGGGCCGAGGCGTCCGGATCCTCGGGCAGCAGCAGGACGGTGCCCTCGGCGACGTTGCTGGAGTCGACCCCCGCCGCCGCCTGGACGATGCCGAGGCGGTTCTCCACGATCCGGGTGACCCCGTGCGCGTGCGCGCGGGTGGCGACGACACGGACGGTCTCGGCGGTGATGGCGTCCTCGCGGTCGTCGGCCGCGACGACCCTGCCCTCGGCCTTCGAGACCACCTTGCTGGTCACCACGAGGACGTCGCCGTCGACCGGACGGTCGGGTTCGGGAGCGGCCGCGACCGCCGCGAGGATCAGCTCGAGCAGGTCGTCCCCCGGGACCACCTCGGGGATCCCCTCGAGGACCCAGGCCGCCACGCGCATCGCACTCATCCCGCCATTGTCCCAGGCGCCGGAGACGCGGAGCGCACGCCCCCGGGGCGCTTGCGGCCCGGGCCCGGAACGTGCGAGCGGACGGTCAGGAGGCGAGGTACGCCGCGACGGCCGGCGGCACGTAGGGCGAGACGTCGCCGCCCAGCCCCGACACCTGGCGCACCAGCGAGGAGGAGACGTGGGCGTGCGCGGGGTCCGGCAGCAGGAAGACGGTCTCGACGTGCGCGAGGTTGCGGTTCACGATCGCCATCGGCGTCTCGTAGGCCACGTCGACCTGCGAGCGGATGCCCTTCACCAGGATGCTCGCGCCGACGTCGGTGCAGTAGTCGACGAGCAGTCCCATGCTCCAGGAGGCGACGACGATCGACCCCTCGATGCCGGCCTCGGCGATCGACTGCTCGATCAGCGCGACGCGCTGCGCGATCGGCAGCAGCGCGGTCTTGGACGGGTTGTGCACGACGACGACGTGCAGCTCGTCGACGAGGCGCGCGGCGCGCTCGATGACGTCGAGATGCCCGAGGGTGACGGGGTCGAACGAGCCGGGGACGACGGCGATGCGGGCCATGCCTCCAGCGTATCGGGCGCCCCGGCGGGCCTACCCGGACCCGACCACCCCGTCGGGGGTCAGCTCTTGCCGAGGAACTCGCGGTCGCGCTCCTGCACGCGCCGCTCGAGGGCGGCGCGCAGGCGGTCGTGCGTGGCGAGCACCGGGTCGGTCTCGAGCAGCCGCTCGGCCAGCACCCGCGCCTCGAGGATCATCCAGGAGTCCTGCACCACGCGCAGCAGGCGGAGGGAGGAGCGCCCACCCGACTGCGAATCGCCCAGCACGTCGCCCTCGCGGCGCAGCTCGAGGTCGGCCTCGGCCAGCTCGAAGCCGTCGAGGGTCGCCGCGACGGTCTCGACCCGCTCGCGCGCGGTCGTGCCGGCCTCGGCCGCGGTGACGAAGAGGCAGACGCCGGGCACCCCGCCGCGCCCGATCCGGCCGCGGAGCTGGTGGAGCTGCGAGACGCCGAACCGCTCCGCGTCCAGGACGATCATCATCGACGCGTTCGGCACGTCGACGCCGACCTCGATGACAGTCGTCGAGACGAGGACGTCGATCTCGCCGGCCGCGAAGGCCCGCATGACGGCGTCCTTCTCCTCCGCCGTCATCCGGCCGTGCAGGGCTGCCGAGCGCCGCTTCCCGAGCAGGGCGTGCCCGCGGACGCCCTCGATCGTCTCCGACACCGTCGACAGCGGGGTGGCCGCGGGCTCGTCCTCGCCGGCGAGCGGACCCTCCGCCGCCTCCCCCGGCTCGATCGCCGGGCAGACGAGGTAGACCTGGTGGCCCTTGCGGATCTCCTCCTCGGCCCGCTCCCAGGCCCGGGCGATCCAGGCGGGGTGATCGGCCAGCGGCACCACGTGGCTGGTGATGCCCGGCCGGCCGGCCGGCAGCTCGCGGATCGTCGAGACGTCCAGGTCGCCGAAGACGGTCATCGCGACCGTCCGCGGGATGGGCGTCGCGGTCAGCACGAGCACGTGCGGCGGCTGCGCCCCCTTCCGCCGGAGCGCGTCGCGCTGGTCGACGCCGAAGCGGTGCTGCTCGTCGATCACCACCAGACCGAGGTCGTAGAACGAGACCTTGTCACCGAGCAGGGCGTGCGTGCCGACCACGATCTTCGCGGTGCCCGAGACGATCCGCAGCAGGGCCGCGCGCCGGGCCGCGGCGCCGAGGCCGCCGGTCAGGAGGGTCGGCGAGAGCTCCGACGCCAGCTCGGGCCCGAGGGTGCGCACGATCGAGCGCAGGTGCTGGCCGGCGAGCACCTCGGTGGGCGCGAGCAGCGCGGACTGCCCGCCGCTCTCGGCCGTCGCGAGCATGGCCCGCAGCGCGACCAGGGTCTTGCCCGAGCCGACCTCGCCCTGCACGAGCCGCGACATCGGCGACTCGGCCGCGAGGTCGCCGGCGATCTCCCGGCCGACCGTCCTCTGGTCGTCGGTCAGCGTGAACGGCAGCGCGGCGTCGAAGCGCTCGAGCAGACCGCCGGGCTCGGCGACCCGCCTGGTCCCCGGTGTCGAGCGGGCCGCCGCTCGCCGCTCGAGCAGGGCCAGCTGCAGCAGGAACGCCTCGTGGAAGCGCAGGGTGTCCCGCGCCGGGATCTCCTCGCCCTCGCGCTGCGGCCGGTGGATCAGCTCGAGCGCGGCGCCGAGGTCGAGCAGCTTGCGGTTCGCGCGCACCTCGGCGGGGATCGGGTCCTGCACGTACTTCAGGTCGTCGAGCACCACGTCGATCGCCGCCTGCAGCTGCCAGCTCGCGATCGTGCTGGTCGCGGGGTAGATCGGGATCGGCCGCTCGGTCCAGTCCTTCGTGAGCGCCGACTTCGCGATCGGGCCGTGCGCCGTGACCTCCTCGTCCTCGAAGAGGCGGTAGTCCGGATGCGTCAGCTGCTTGGTGTCGCGGAACATCGAGACGGTCCCGGCGAAGATGCCGCGCACGCCGCGGCGCAGCTGCGCGGCGCGCCAGGGCTGGCCGAAGAACGTCAGCGAGAGGATGCCGGTGCCGTCCGAGATGATCACCTCGAGCAGTCCCCCGCGACGGTTCTTCATCTCGCGCGAGCGCACCTCGCGGACCTCGGCGACGATCGTCACGTTCTCGCCCACCGGCAGCCGCGACACGTCGGTCAGCTCGCCGCGCTTGGCGTAGCGGCGCGGGTAGTGGCCGAGGAGCTCGCCGACCGTGCGGTAGCCGAACGCCTTCTCGATCGGCTTGGCCGTGCGCGGGCCGATCAGCGGCGCGAGCGAGGCGTCGAGGGGGTCCGGGATCACCCGACGATCATAGGTCGGACCTCGGACGCCGGGTCCGCGCGAGGCCCGGGAGGACCGATCGCGGCGCGACAGCGGCGCTCAGGCGGCGGCCGGTGCCGACGGAGGAGCGCAGTCCGGCGACCACCGTCGTCGCCGCGCGCCAGCCCGCGGACTGCTCCGCGAGCACCGGCGCGTAGCGGACGCGCTCGACCCCCTGCCGGAGCTCCCGCAGCGCCGAGCGGGCGCCCTCGTCCTCGTCAAGGGCATCGGCGATCAGAGCCTCCTGGGCTCGCGGCGACTCGCCGTCCTCGACCGGGACACCGAGGTCGCGCGCGCTCGCCACCAGCTCGGCCCAGGCCGGCTCGAGCGAGCCGTCGGCCGCCCGGCGCCGGCGCACGGCGCGCTGGACGACGCGCAGGAGCCACGGCACGAGCAGCAGCAGGACCAGCAGCGACCAGAGCGTGACGACCGGGGCGGTGGACGTCGTGGAGCCGCCGAGGGCCCCGGGCGTCGCCGTCGCGGTCGACGCCGTGGGCGTCGGCGTCGCCGTCTCGCCGGGCTCCGCGCCGGGCGCGGCACTCGCGGCGGCTCCGGGGGTCGTCGACGGGGCGGAGGTCGTCGCGCTCGGCAGCGTGTACGAGGCCGGGGCGCCGCGGCTCGGCGTCGGCTCGAACGGCAGCCAGCCGACGCCCTCGAAGTACAGCTCCGGCCAGGCGTGCAGGTCGGACGACTGCACGCGGTAGCTGGTCAGCTCGGTGCCCGCCGAGGGCACGACCGAGCCGGGCTGGTAGCCGATGGCGAGCCGGGAGGGGATGCCGAGCTCCCGCGCCATCACGGCCATCGCCGAGGCGAAGTGCACGCAGTAGCCCTCGCGGACCTCGAGGAAGGAGGCGAGCACGCCGACGCCGTCGCCGTCGTAGCCCTCCTCGGCGGGGGTGTCCTCGGAGTAGCGGAACTCGGACGAGCGGAAGAAGGTCTGCAGCGCGCGGGCCCGGTCGTAGGCGGTGACCTCGTCCGCGGTGACCTCCGTCGCCGTGCTGCGGACGATCTCCGGCACGTCCTCCGGGAGCGAGAGGTAGCGCTCGAAGCCGGTGGGCACCGGAGCGTCGAGGAGCTGCTGCGGATCGGGCTCGAGGCGCAGCGCCTGCACCTGGTACTCGTCGCCCGCGCGGGTGGTGGCGTCGCCGCGGATCGAGCCGTCCTGCACGTCCTGCAGCCAGCCGTCGCCGACCCCGCTGAGCTCGGAGACCGGGTAGGGAACCGGCAGCCAGCGGCTGCGGAGGGTCTCGACCGAGACGTCGACCTCCTCGGTCTCGCGCGGAACGGTCTCGCCGAGACCGGCGGGAGCGATCGGAGCGGCGATGTCCGCGGTCTCCTCGGTGTCGCTCGGCGCCCAGTCCTCGCCCTCGAAGTCCGAGACGGTGAGCACGCGGAGGTAGACCGGGAGGTCGGAGTCGGTCGAGTAGCGCAGCACCGTCACCGGGTTGGGCCGGCGGAGGTCGGCGCCGAGGGCGACGACCGGGTCGATCGAGCCGTTGAAGAGCGTGCCCGAGACCCCGGACGGAGTGGAGACGCGGGTGAAGCCGCCCGCGGAGCCGGCGACGAGCCCCGCGGCGATCACGACGACCCCGGCCATCGCGATCGACGGCACGGCGGCGCCGAGCGAGCCCCCGCGCGGCGCACGGCGCTCGGGACGCGCGCTGACCGCGAGGATCCCGAGGTAGACCAGCGCCGTGAGCAGCAGGCTCGGCCAGGAGACGTCGGCCGGGTCGATGATCGCCGGCACCGCCAGCAGGGTGGCGGGGAAGAGACCGGCGAGCGCGGGCAGCCGCACCGAGAAGGCGAAGAGGTCGGCGGCCCAGGCCAGCACGACGACACCGCCGACGAGGAGGAAGGCGATGCCGTTGTCGGCGACCGCCGGCAGGCCCTGCTCGGCGATCGAGGTGAAGCCGGCCTGGGCGAGTGTCTGCGCGTCGGCGATCGCTCCCGGCGTCGGGACGAGGAACAGCAGCGCCCGCCCGGGCACGAACATCGCGGTGAGCACGCCGACGGCGGCCAGGGTGCCGAGGATCGGCGGGACGACCGGGTGAGCGCGGACGGCGCGCGCGGCGGCCGGGACGGCGAGGACGACGCCGACCGCGACGGCCAGCTGGACGAGCCAGCCGATCCCCTCGAGCAGACGGCCGATGCCGGAGGACGCGGTGACGAGCGAGAGCCAGAGCAGGACGGAGAGCAGGACCGAGCCCGAGCGGGCGTCGCGCCCGCGGCGGCTCACGCGACCACCCGGAGCGCGAGGGCCTGCGCCCACGCCTCCTCGACGGCGGTGCGCGGAGTGACCGGGACGGGGTACCAGCCCAGGGAGGCCAGCGCGGCCTCCTCCTCGGGCGTGCCGCCGACGAGGAAGGCGACGGCCGGGCGCGCGTGGGCGGCGAGGGAGGCGAGAGCGGCGAGGTCCTCCTCGTGCAGTCGGGAGAGGACGGCGAAGACCGGGCGGCTGCCGCCCGCATCGCGCATCTCGGCGGCGATGCGGCCGACCGCCTCGACCGACTCGGCGGCGGCGGCGAGCTCGGCCAGGCGCAGCAGCACGTCGTGCGCGGCCTCGCGCTCGTCCTCGGAGCGGACGGGCTGGTCGGGCGCGCCGGTCTCGATCAGGTGCGTCTCGAAGCCGCGCTCGAGCAGGTGCACCGCGAGCGAGGCGGTCATCGAGACCGCCCACTCCAGGCGGTCGTCGCCGCCGCGCTCGTCGAGGATGCGCGCGGCCCGCGTCTCCAGCAGGATCCAGGCGTGCGGGTCGGTGTTCTGCTCGTCCTGGCGGACCTTGAGCTCGCCCGAGCGGGCGCTGGCCCGCCAGTGCACGCGGCGCATGGCGTCGCCGGGCCGGTAGTCGCGCGGGATCACGTCGTCGGTCCCGGCCCCGGCGGTCGCGTGGGCGACCGGGCTGGAGCCGCCGGCGCCGTGGGCGTCGAGCACGTCGCTCTGCAGCGGGACGGCCCGCGGAGTGACCACGAAGGGCTGCGCCGCGCCGGCGATCGTCTCGCGCACGGCCAGGCCGAAGAGGTCGCCGCGGAGGAGCCGCAGCGGGCCGATGCGGTGGATGCCGCGCCGCCCCGCGGGGAGGCGGTAGCGGGCGCGGACCCGGCTCGAGCCGCTCCCCCGCTGCGCGACCGCCGGCAGGGTGAAGGCGCCGCGGGCGACGGTGCGCCCGGAGACGAGACCGCGCTCGACGCGGTCGAGCCGATCCTCCGCCCGGGCACCGGCCCGCAGCGCCGCGCCGCGGTTGTCGAGGACGACGTCGACGTCGACCACGTCGCCGACCGCGACGACCTGCGGGGCGAAGCGCCGCTGCACCTGCAGCACGGGCGTCACGGCGAGCAGCGCGAGGACGGCGGCGACGGGCAGGCCGAGGAGGACGATCCCCACGAAGAGCAGCTCGCGGAACTCGATGACCGGCGCGACGACGATCCCGAGCGCGCCGAGCACGACCAGTGCCCAGCCGCGCAGGGTGAGCGCGACCCCCCGGACGGCCGGGAGCGCGCCGATGCGCCGAGCCGGCCGCTCCGCACCGCGCCGCTGGGGCTCACGGGACCGGGGTGCGCCGGCGCGGGGACCGCGCGGCTCAGTCGGCACGGCCGCTGAACGGGACGGGGGTGGCGGCGACGATGCGCTGGACGATCTCGGTGACGGAGTGCGAGGCGCCGGTGCCGGAGCGGCCGGGGAGCCGGGTCGCCGGCAGCAGGCGGTGGCCGAGCACCGGCACCGCGAGCACGTCGATGTCGTCCGGGACGACGAAGTCGCGGTCGTTGATCGCGGCGAGCGCCTTCGCCGCGGCGATCAGCTGCAGGGTCGCGCGCGGGCTGCCGCCGAGGCGCAGCTCGGGATCGATGCGGGTCGCCTGCATGATCGCCACCACGTACTCCTGCACCGGCGGGGCGACGTAGATCGACTGGACGTAGTCCATCATCCGAGCGAGCTGGTCGTGGCCGACCACCTGGCGCAGCTCCTCCAGCGGGCTCGCGGCGTCGCGGGTGCGGATCATCTCGAGCTCGGCGCGCTCGTCGGGGTAGCCGAGCGAGAGCCGCGCCATGAAGCGGTCGCGCTGCGCCTCGGGAAGGCTGTAGGTGCCCTCCATCTCGACCGGGTTCTGCGTCGCCACCACGGCGAACGGCCGCGGCAGGATGTGCGTCACGCCGTCGACCGAGACCTGGCGCTCCTCCATGCACTCCAGCAGCGCCGACTGGGTCTTGGGCGAGGCGCGATTGATCTCGTCGCCGATCACCACGTTCGCGAACACCGGACCCGGCTTGAACTCGAAGTCGCGGGTGGCCTGGTTGAAGACCGAGACGCCTGTGACGTCGGAGGGCAGGAGGTCCGGGGTGAACTGGATCCGCGAGACGGTGCCGCCGACGGAGGCCGCCAGCGACTTCGCCAGCACGGTCTTGCCGGTGCCGGGGACGTCCTCCATCAGCAGGTGGCCGCCCGCCAGGAACACGGTCAGGGCCATCGAGACCTCGGCGTCCTTGCCGTCGATCACGCTGCACAGGTTCTTCAGGATCGCGGCGCAGTGGGCGCTGAACTCCTCGCGGGTCATCGCCGACCCGGGAGCCGCACCGCGGTCCGATGCGGTGCCGACTGCGGAGCGGGTCTCATCGAGGGACGTCATAACTGGTGATTCTCGCAGTGCGAACCGGAAAACGGCTCAGGCTTCCGGGGGGCTCCCAGCCCTCGGCGCGAGTCCTATGCTCGGAACGGTGACCAGGATCATCGCCGGCTTCGCCGGATCGCTCACCCTGCGGGTCCCCCGCGCCGGCACGCGACCCACGAGCGACCGGGTGCGCGAGGCGATCTTCTCGGCCCTCGAGGCGCGCGACGCCCTCGACGGCGCGACGGTCATCGACCTCTACGCGGGCTCCGGTGCGCTCGGCCTCGAATCGGCCAGCCGCGGCGCCGCATCCGTGCTGCTGGTGGAGCGCGACCCGAAGGCCGCGAAGACCGCCGGCGAGAACGCCCGCGCGATCGCGACGGCCGCGGCCTCGAACAAGCGCCCGAAGCCCCGGATCGAGGTCGTGATCGCCTCCGTCCGCTCGTTCCTCGACGGCTCGCCCGCGGTCAACGCCGACACGGTCTTCCTCGATCCGCCCTACGACCTCCCCGAGGACGAGCTGGCCGCCGATCTCGCCGGTGTCCTCCCGCTGCTCGCCGAGCACTCCGTCGTCGTCGTCGAGCGGAGCTCGCGCAGCCCGGAGCCGCGCTGGCCCGCGGGGCTCGAGCGCGACCGCCGGAAGGACTACGGCGAGACGACGATCTGGTGGGCGTCGCCGGCGGCGGGCGAGTAGCCGAGCCGCCCGCCGCCGCGGATCAGCCCGTGGCGCCGTCCCAGCCCAGGTAGGGGTCCCAGCCGCCGCGCTCGTCCAGCGCGACTCCGCCGAGCCGCACCTCCGGCGCGCCCTCGCGCACCGTGCCCAGGGCGGTGAACCCCGGCGGCAGCGCCGTGCCGGGCGGGAAGCAGGCGAGCATCGCGTGGTCCTCGCCGCCGCCGAGCACGAGTGCACGAGCGAGTGCCGCGTCGATCCCCTCCACGGCCGTCAGCGGGGCGGCGTGGGCGTCGACGGCATGAGGATCGAGATCGAGCACGACCCCGCTCGCCCGGGCCATCCGCCGGGCGTCGAGGACGACGCCGTCGGAGACGTCCATCATCGCCGTGGCGACACCGCCCGCCGCGATGCCGGCCGCGATCGGCGGCGTCGGCCGCAGCTGCGCGTCGAGCACCTCGGGATGCTCCGCCCGCAGCGCACGGGCGACGGCCGCATCGGGCTCGCCGTCCGTCCGGGCACGCTCGAAGAGCAGCCGGAGGCCGAGCCCGGAGACGCCGAGCGGCCCGGCGGTCGCGATCACGTCGCCCGGGCGCGCGCCGCTCCTCAGCACCGGCGGCCGGCCGTCGAGCGAGCCGAAGGCCGTGATCGCCAGGGTCAGCGTCGCGGAGGCGGACAGGTCGCCGCCGACCACGCCGCAGCCGGGGGCCATCGCCGCGCAGCCCGCGGCGAGACCGTCCGCGATCCCCTCGAGCACGTCGACGCCCAGCCGCTGCGGCGCCGCGATGGCGACCACCAGCGCGGTCGGGCGGGCGCCCATCGCGGCGACGTCGGAGAGGTTGGAGGCGGCGGCCTTCCAGCCGAGATCGAACGGCGAGGACCAGGCGAGCCGGAAGTCCGGGCCGTGCACCATCATGTCGGTGGTCACGACGAAGCGGCCGTCCGGCGCCCGCAGGACCGCGGAGTCGTCGCCCGGCCCGACGAGCGTCTCGGCACCGCCGCCGAGCCTCGGCAGGATCCGCGCGAGGACCTCGCCCTCGCTGAGCTCGGCCAGGGTGGGGCTCGGATCCGGTGCCATGGTTCACACGCTAGCGTTGCCGTCGATGTCCTCCCGCCTCCTCCGCACCCCCCTGGTCGCCGCCGCCGCCGTCCTGCTCCTGAGCGGCTGCTCGGCCGCCGTGGCGCTGCAGCCGGCCGCCGACGCGACGAACGAGGGCTGCGCCGAGGTCTCGGTGCGCCTGCCCGACGTCGTCGCCGAGCTGCCCGAGCGCGAGACGAACGCGCAGGGCACGGCGGCCTGGGGCACCCCCGCCGCCGTCATCCTGCACTGCGGTGTCACGCCCCCCGGTCCGACGACCGAGCTCTGCGTCTCGGTCAGCGGCGTCGACTGGATCATCGACGAGTCGCAGGCCGCCGACGACGTCTACACGCTGACCACCTACGGCCGCGATCCGGCCGTCGAGATCACCGTCGACCAGAGCCGCGCCTCCGGCACCTCGGCCGTCGTCGACCTCGCGAACGCCGTCTCCTACCTGCCGCAGGAGCGCGCCTGCACGAACGTGTCCGACACGGACACCCTCGACCCGCCGAGCACGCCCGCGGGCTGATCTCGGACGTCCGATCTGCAGGTTCCGCGCCACAGAGAAGGCTTTCCGCGGGACAGGCTCCCGTCGACGTCTGCGGATCGCCTGCATATCGAACGCGAGCGCCCCGTCAGTCCGGCCCGCGGAGGGCCGCGGCCGCGACCTCGAGCGCCCGCTCCGGCGTCGCTCCGAGCGCCCGGGCCCGCGCCGCGTACGCGCCGGCCGCCAGCTGCAGCTCGTGCTCGACCGAGTCGACGCCACCGGACACGACCGTCCCGGCGCGTCCCCGCGTCTCCACGATCCCCGCGGCCTCGAGCTCCTTGTACGCCCGCGCGACGGTCCCCGGAGCGACACCCAGCTCCTCGGCGAGGGTCCGCACCGCGGGCAGCCGCGTGCCGACCAGGAGCGACCCGGCGGCGACCTGCGCGGTGATCCCCTCGCGGATCTGCTCGAACGGCGCCCGCGGACCCGGCTCGAGCCGGAGGCCGAGGCCCGCCTCGGTCATCGGACCGCGGCCGGGACGCGCTCGAGCGCCAGGTCGAGCAGCTCGCTGATCAGGTCGGGGTAGTCGACGCCGCTCGCGCCCCACATCCGCGGGAACATCGAGATCGGCGTGAAGCCGGGCATCGTGTTGATCTCATTGATGACGAAGCCGTCGGCCGTGAGGAAGAAGTCGACGCGGGCGAGGCCCTCGGCCCCGATCGCGGTGAAGGCGCTGACCGCGAGGGCCCGCATCTCGGCGAGCTCGTCCTCGGTGAGCTCGGCCGGGCAGACCAGCTCGACGCCCTTCATGCCGAGGTACTTCGCCTCGAAGTCGTAGAAGCCGCCGCCGCTGACGACCACCTCGCCGGCCACGGACGCCCGCGGGGACTCCCCCCGGCGCGCGCCGAGCACGCCGATCTCGACCTCCCGGCCGACGATCGCGGACTCGATCAGCACCCGGGAGTCGTGCGAGAACGCCTCCTCGAGGGCCGCGTCCAGCTGCGAGCGCTCGTCGACCCGGCTCACGCCGACGCTCGACCCGGCACGGGCCGGCTTGACGAAGGCGGGCAGGCCGAGCTCGTCGAGGGCCGACGACGCGTCGCTCGGGTCCTCGCGCCACTCCGCCTCGGTCACGGTGTACCAGGGGGCGACCGCGATGCCCGCGGCGCGGAAGACGGTCTTGGTGAAGTGCTTGTCCATCCCGAGCGCGGACGCGAGCACGCCCGAGCCGACGTAGGGCAGCCCGACCAGCTCGAGCATTCCCTGGACGGTGCCGTCCTCGCCCCACGGGCCGTGCAGGATCGGCAGGACGACGTCCACATCGCCGAGCGAGCGGACGGAGCCGTCGGCCGCGGTGACGGTCAGCTCGCGGGAGAGCGCCGACTCCGGCCAGCGCACGCGCGTCCCGTTGTCCTCGACCCGCGGCAGGGCGCTCGCGTCGAGCGCGAACTTCTCCGGCCGGTCCTCCTCGAGCACGAACGCGCCGTCAGCGGTGATCCCGACGGGGATCACGTCGAAGCGGTCACGATCGATCGCCCGCAGCACCCCCGCCGCCGTTGCGCAGCTGATCGAGTGCTCGCTTGAACGCCCCCCGAACAGAACGGCCACTGCGAGCTTGCTGGTCATCGAGGTTCCTCTCACCCTGGGGCTCGTCCGAATCCGTGGTCAGGTGCGGCGCGATGTCCTTCGGATCGAGCGTACCGGCGAGCACCTGCGACACCTGCTCGACGATGGGCATGTCGACTCCGCGGGCCCGGGCGAGCTCGAGGATCGGCGCGACCGAGGAGAGCCCCTCCGCCGTCTGCTGCATCGACTTCACGACGTCGCCGAAGCTGTAGCCCTGGCCGAGCAGGCGCCCGGCCGTGTTGTTGCGCGAGAGCGACGAGCTCGACGTCGCGATGAGGTCGCCGAGGCCGGCCAGCCCGGACATCGTCTCGGGCCGGCCGCCGTACGCGACGGCGAAGTCGGTCATCTCGGCGAGGCCGCGGGTGATGATCGACGCCTTGGTGTTCTCGCCGTAGCCGACGCCGTCGACGATGCCGATCGCGACGGCGATCAGATTCTTCAGCACGCCGCCGAACTCGGTCCCGATCACGTCGGTGTTGACGTAGGAGCGGAAGTATCGGTTGGTCGCGGCGAGCGCGACCTCCTGCGCCGTGACGAGGCTCTCCGAGGCGATGACCGCCGCGGTCGGCTGCTCCTTGGCGATCTCGAGCGCGAGGTTCGGCCCGGAGGCGACCGCGATCCGGCTCGGATCGATCGGCAGCACCTGCGAGATCACCTCGCTCATCCGCTGGCCGGTGCCCTTCTCGACGCCCTTCATCAGGCTGACCAGGACGGTCCGCTCGGTGAGGAACGGCGTGATCGCCTCGAGGTTCCCGCGGAGGGTCTGCGACGGGATGGAGAGGTAGACGTGGTCGGCGCCCTCGAGCGCCTCCTCGATCCGCGGGGTCGCTCGGATGTTGCGGGGCAGGTTGATGCCGGGGAGGTAGTCGCTGTTGCGCTTGGCCTCGGTGATCTCGCGGGCGAGCTCGGCCCGCCGCGCCCACATCACGACATCGGAGCCGCCGTCGGCGAGGATCTTGGCGAAGGTGGTCCCCCAGCTGCCGGCGCCGAGGACGGCGACGCGGCGCGGCACGGGGATCGGCGCCTTCTCCGCCCTACTGCCCCTGCTCAAAGCGTCCCGTGCCCTTCTGGTTGTGCTCGGCCGGGTTCCAGCGCTTCTCCGGTGCCGTCTCGCCGCGGAGCTCCTCGAGCAGCCGGGTGATCGCGGCCATCACGACGGTCGACGCCTCGTTGAGGGTCGCGGAGTCGAGGCTGCGCCCGCGGAACGCCGAGAGGTCGACGGGATCGCCGACCAGGACGTCGACGCGCTTGCGGCGGAAGAGGGTGATCCTCTTGGAGTAGCGCCCCATGACCTGCTGCGTGCCCCAGTGCGCGACGGGCACGACGGGCAGTCCGTACTGCAGTGCCATCCGCACCGCGCCCGTCTTGCCGCGCATCGGCCAGAGCTCGGGGTCGCGGGTGAGGGTGCCCTCCGGGTAGATCAGGACGGAGCCGCCCCGGTCGACGAGCTCCTTCGCCGCCTTCAGCGGCTCGCTGCCGCGCACGGAGCCGGCCCGCTCGACCGGGATCTGCCCCGAGGCGCGCAGGATCGCTCCGGCGACGGGGATCTTGAACAGCGACGCCTTCGCCAGGAAGCGCGGCGCGCGACCGGCCCGCCACAGCACCCAGCCCGTGATGAACGGGTCGATCTCGCTGTAGTGGTTCGGCGCGAACACGAACGCGCCCTTGCGCGGGATCTTGTCGATGTCGCGGACCCGGAGGTCCACGGAGGCGGTGAGCGTCGGGATCACCAACGCCGCGAGGAGCCAGAAGATGGACGGGCGGCTTCGTTCAGACACCCGCTCATCCTCGCACCCCGGCTCCGCCGCCCCCGCCGCCCACGCCAACGGGCGGCGCGGCTCCGTGTCTCGGCGATGAGGAGACGGCTGCAGCGCCGTGGGCTCATGCTGGTCGAGTAGCCCCAAAGGGGCGTATCGAGACCCACCGTCCCCCGGTGCGTGGATCTCGATACGCCCGCTCCGCGGGCTACTCGATCAGCATGAAGCGCCCTGCCGTGCTCGAGGGCGCGCATCGACCGGAGGAGACGCCCGCAGACCATGCTGGTCGAGCAGCCCCGCAGGGGCGTATCGAGACCCCTCTCCCCCACGACGTCCGTCGTGCCGCCGCTGCGCGCTCTCCGCTCGCGGGTTCCGGCAGGCTGACACCACTCCGGCACGTCGATCCGGCCGACCACGGGAGGGTGGCGCCGCAGCGTTAGCGTGGCGGAGTGAGCGAGCGACGCGAGAACCCGGTGTCCGCCGCGCTCCACCGGCTCACCGATTCGGTGACGGCGCTCCCGACGCTCGCGTTCGTCCTCCTGCTCGGGTTCGTCGCCGTCTACTCGATCGGCACCCGCAGCCCGGAGCTGCTCGCCCAGCTGCTCGCGTGGGCCGGCCTCGTCGCGGTCGGAGTCGCCGTCGCCACGGGGCTCGTCCTGGTCGTCGTGCGCTCCGTCGCGCGCGCGGTCGGCGGCCCGCTCGCGCACGTCGAGGCCGAGGCGAGCGACGGCGAGGTCGTGCTGGGCCACGGAGACCTGGTCGACGTCCTCCGCTGGGTGGAGCCCCGCCTCCCGCGGCGGGTCTCCCGCCCCTACGCCGTCGTCGTCCCCGGAGCGAGGGGACTCTCCGTCTCCCTCCGCTCGCACGTCGTGATCGTCCCCTGGTCGCGCGTCCGCGCCGTCCGGCGACGCCGGGTCCGTCGAGGGCTGCGCCGGCACGACGCCGTCGTCGTCGACCTCTCCCGGGCCGGGGGCGGCCGGACGCGGTCGCTCACGCTCGTCCCGGTCGAGCATCCGGGGCTGCTCGGTCAGAGCCCCGCCTCTGAGCAGACGCTCGTCCTCCTCCATCGCCGCATCGCCGCGGCGCTCCCACCGGGCGAGCCCGCGCCGGCCTGGGGCACTCCCGACGAGTGACGCCACCCTCGAGGAGCTGCGCCGGCTGGGAGGAGCGCTCCGGTTCGGGGCGTCGCGCAGGCGCGATGCGGCGCTGCCCCTCCGGACGCGTCCCGTGCGTCACCGTCACCGTGCGGCGGGTCGCCTCGGTACCGTGTCGACGTGATCCGCGCCCCTCACCTCCTCGAAGCGGTGCTCGCCGACGCATCGGAGAGCCCCGCGCTCCTGGTCGCTGCGGCGACCGCCGCGGTCGCGATCGCGCTCCTGGTGGTCCTCGTCGCCGCGCGCCTCGTCACCGCTCCGCGCGCCCTGGTCCAGGCGAGCGCGATCGGCGGTGTCGTGGTCGTCGGCGGACCGGCGGTCTCGCGCCTGCTGCGGTTCGGCGACCCGACCCTCCCGACGCCCGATCTGCACCCGTACCTCGTCCTCGATCCGGCGGAGGAGGCCCTCGTGGTGCTCGCCGGCGATCGGCGCGTCGAGATCCTCTGGGACGAGATCCGCGCCCTCGAGCGACGCACCGTCGGCCTCGGGAGCAGGACCGCGATCGGCGTCACGGTGTCCCGTGGGTTCAGGCCGCGGTCCGCGGACCTGCGTCTCGTCGAGGAGCCGGGGCTTCTCGGACTACGGGCGGCATCGGCTGAGAGCGTCGACCGCTTCCACGGGCGGCTCCGCGCGCGGGTGGAGGCGGCCGGGCCCGCGTCCCCCGACAGCCGCTGAGCACGGCGCCGCAACGGGACTCGTGCCTCAGCACGGCCTGCGGGGATCGATCGCGAGGGGTGGTCCCGCGGGACGCCGGCCGAAGCCGCGGAGCGACCGTGCGGCCGAGACTCCGGCACGCGGACACGACTCGGGCTCGCGGGATCCCGCCGATCCGACGAGCCGGAGGCGATTCCGCGAGCCGGAGGTCGCGCCGACGAGCGGCGGCGGGATGTCCGGCACGCGGAAACGGCTCCGGCTCGCAGGATCGGGGGGATTCTGCGAGCCGGAGCCGTTCCAACGTGCCGGAGGTGCTGCGGGACTACGCGTCGAGCGAGAAGTCGGCGCCGAGCAGCTCGAGCTTGGTGAGGAAGTTCTCGTAGCCGCGGCTGATGATGCCGACGTTCGAGACCGAGGAGGTGCCCTCGGCCGAGAGCGCCGCGATCAGGTGCGAGAAGCCGCCGCGCAGGTCGGGAACGACGATGTCGGCGCCGTGCAGCTTCGACGGACCGGAGATGACCGCGGAGTGCATGAAGTTGCGCTGACCGAAGCGGCAGGCCTGGCCGCCGAGGCACTCGCGGTGGATCTGGATGGTCGCGCCCATCTCGACCAGCGCGTCGACGAAGCCGAAGCGCTGCTCGTAGACGGTCTCGTGCACGATCGACACGCCCTTGGCCTTGGTCAGCGCCACGACGAGCGGCTGCTGCCAGTCGGTCATGAAGCCGGGGTGCACGTCGGTCTCGATGATGACCGGCTTGAGCTCGCCACCGGGGTGGTAGAAGCGGATGCCGTCCTCGGCGATCTCGAACGCGCCGCCGACCTTGCGGAAGACGTTGAGGAAGGTCGTCATCTCCTGCTGGCGGGCGCCGCCGACGAAGATGTCGCCGTCGGTCGCGAGGGCCGCGGCGGCCCAGGACGCGGCCTCGTTGCGGTCGAAGAGCGCGCGGTGGGTGTAGCCCTCCAGGCGGTCGACGCCCTCGATGCGGATCACGCGGTCGGTGTCGACCGAGATGATCGCGCCCATCTTCTGCAGGATGTTGATGAGATCCATGATCTCCGGCTCGATGGCCGCACCGGACAGCTCGGTGATGCCCGACGCGCGGACCGCGGTGAGCAGCACCTGCTCGGTCGCGCCGACGCTCGGGTAGGGCAGCGACACCTTGGCGCCGTGCAGGCCCTCGGGCGCCGACATCCGGATGCCGGAGGGCAGCTTCTCGACGATGGCGCCGAAGTTGCGGAGCACCTCGAGGTGGTAGTCGATCGGGCGGTCGCCGATGCGGCAGCCGCCGAGGTCGGGGATGAACGCCTCGCCGAGGCGGTGCAGCAGCGGTCCGCAGAACAGGATCGGGATGCGGCTCGAGCCGGCGTGCGCGTCGATGTCGGCGAAGTGCGCCGACTCGACGTTGGAGGGGTCGAGGATCAGCTCGCCCACCTCGGGGCCCTGCTTCACCTTGACGCCGTGCACCTCGAGGAGGCCCTTCACGACGCGGACGTCGCTGATGTCCGGGACGTCGCGCAGGGTGGACGCGGTCTCGCCGAGGAGCGCGGCGACCATCGCCTTGGTGACGAGGTTCTTCGCGCCCTTGAGCTCGATCCGGCCCTTCAGCGGCCGCCCGCCGTGGATGGTGATCCGCTCGGTGGTCATCCCCACACGGGCTCCCGCCGCCTTCGCATCCTGTGCTCCCGCCGCCTTGGCGTCCTGAAGAAGTGTGTTCACGCTATTTCACCGGCAATGTCTTGGGCCGCCAGCTCGCGCGACGGGTCTCGAATTCGGAAATGAGCGCTTCGTCGCGCAGGGTCAGGCCGATGTCGTCCAGCCCTTCGATCAGGCGCCAACGAGTGTAGTCGTCGACCTCGAAAGGGAAGGTCTCGCCACCGGCGGTGACCGTACGACCAACCAGATCGACGGTCGCTTCTATTCCCGGCGTCGCATCGATCAGCTCCCAGAGCCGGTCGATGTCGCTCTCCGCCAGGGCCGCCGCGAGCAGCCCCTGCTTGCCGGAGTTGCCGCGGAAGATGTCGCCGAAGCGGGAGGACAGCACGACGCGGAAGCCGAAGTCGCGCAGCGCCCAGACGGCGTGCTCGCGGCTGGAGCCGGTGCCGAAGTCGGGGCCGGCGACGAGGATCTGCGCACCCTGGAAGGCCGGCTGGTTGAGCACGAACTCCGGGTCCTGGCGCCAGCCGTGGAAGAGCGCGTCCTCGAAGCCGGTCTTGGTGACCCGCTTGAGGAAGACGGCGGGGATGATCTGGTCGGTGTCGACGTTGCTGCGCTTCAGCGGCGCGGCGATGCCGGTGACGGTCTCGAACTTCTCCATGATCAGGCCTCCACCAGCTCGCGGACGGGCTCCAGATCCGACGGACTGGAGAGGGTGCCGCGCACGGCGGTCGCGGCGGCGACCAGCGGCGACACCAGGTGGGTGCGGCCGCCCTTGCCCTGCCGGCCCTCGAAGTTGCGGTTCGAGGTGGAGGCGCAGCGCTCCCCCGGGGCGAGCTGGTCCGGGTTCATGCCGAGGCACATCGAGCAGCCGGCGAAGCGCCACTCGGCGCCGAACGCGGTGATCACCTTGTCCAGGCCCTCGGCCTCGGCCTCGATGCGCACGCGGGCGGAGCCGGGGACGACCATCACCCGGACGCCGGGCGCCTTGGTGCGGCCGGCGATGATCGACGCGAAGGCGCGGAGGTCCTCGATGCGCGAGTTGGTGCAGGAGCCCATGAAGACCGCGTCGACCGGGATCTCCTTCATCGGGGTGCCGGCCTCGAGGTCCATGTACTCCAGCGCGCGGCGGGCGTTGGAGCGCTCGTTCGGGTCGGCGATCGCGTCGGGGTCGGGCACGGCCTGCGAGAGCGAGACGCCCTGGCCGGGATTGGTGCCCCAGGTGACGAACGGCTCGAGCGCGTCCGCGTCGAGGACGACCTCGGCGTCGAAGACGGCGCCCTCGTCGCTCGGCAGCGTCCGCCAGTAGGCGACCGCGTCCTCCCAGTCCTGCCCCTCGGGGGCGTGCGGGCGGCCCTTCAGGTAGGCGAAGGTCGTCTCGTCCGGCGCGACCATGCCGGCGCGCGCGCCCGCCTCGATCGACATGTTGCAGATCGTCATCCGGCCCTCCATCGAGAGCGCGCGGATCGCCGAGCCGCGGTACTCGAGCACGTAGCCCTGACCGCCGCCGGTGCCGATCTTCGCGATCACGGCGAGGATGATGTCCTTCGCCGTGACGCCCTCGCGCAGCTCGCCCTCGACCGTGATCGCCATGGTCTTGAAGGGCTTGAGCGGCAGGGTCTGCGTGGCCATCACGTGCTCGACCTCGCTGGTGCCGATGCCGAACGCCATCGCGCCGAACGCGCCGTGGGTCGAGGTGTGCGAGTCGCCGCAGACCACCGTGATACCGGGCATGGTCAGCCCGAGCTGCGGGCCGACGACGTGCACGATGCCCTGCTCGATGTCGCCGAGGGAGTGCAGGCGGACGCCGAACTCGGCGGCGTTGCGCCGCAGGGTCTCGATCTGGGTGCGGCTGGTGAGGTCGGCGATCGGCTTGTCGATGCCGACGGTCGGGGTGTTGTGGTCCTCGGTCGCGATCGTCAGATCGGGGCGGCGGACGGGTCGGCCGGCCTGGCGGAGGCCGTCGAAGGCCTGCGGGCTGGTCACCTCGTGCACCAGGTGCAGGTCGATGTAGATCAGGTCGGGCGTGCCGTCCTCGCCCTTGGCGACGAGGTGGTCGTCCCAGACCTTCTCGGCCAGGGTGCACGGGCGATCGGCGGCCGGGGTCTCGGCGGCCGAGGGCGCGGCGGTGTCGGGGGAACTGTCGTTCATGACGGGTTTCTCTTCCTCAGGAATGGTGGTCAGCCCGCGAGAGACACCGCGACGAGGGAGGCCTGTCAGATCGAGGTCTCGTCGCGGCGGAGAAGAAGGAGCCGGCCGAACAGCATTGACCGAGGATAGCACCGCGCCGACGAGCGGCAGGGAGGCGCGGCCCGAGCGGATCGGGGCGGACCGGAGCGGCCGTCAGGGCGCGACGAGCATCGCGATGAGCACCGCGGGGACCACCAGCAGCGCGGCCGCACCGACCACGACGCCGCCGACGACGAAGACCGCGGCCACCGCCGCGCCGACCATCCCGACGAAGCCCGAGCGCCGCTTCACCGGCAGCGCCTCGTGCTCGAACCAGTCGCCGTCGAGCGGGTCGGGCGACTCGCGCTCGAAGCGCTCGGCCTCGTCGATGCGGGCCGGGAGCGCCGCGAGCATCATCGCCGCGTGCTTCGACTCGGCCGCGAGCTCGAGCGGGCGCACCAGGGCGCGCTCGGCGAACTCGAACGGGTCCTCGTCGGTGCGCACCAGCGCACGCTCGAAGGCCCGCCGCTCCTCGGGGGCGGCGCAGTTCTCGATCAGGTAGCCCCACCGGCCCGCCTCGATGAGGTCGCCGGACCTCCGGTAGAGCTCGGACAGGAGGACGCGGGGGTCGATCCAGGTGGGGTCGGCCTCGACGCAGCGCTCGAGCAGCGACACGGCTCCTCGGACGTCACCCTCTGCGAAGCGCATCTTCGCGCGATCGAGAGCCTCGACGGTGTCCATCCCTCCAGTATGCCCATCGACAGCCCGGCTCTGCAGTCCGGAGCCGGAGTCGCTGCCACCTGTTCGAGGGGCACGACCAGTGGAGCCGGGTCGACGGTCTAGGCCCGGGGCACGAGCACGGCCTCCACGACGACGACCGTCACGTTGTCCCTTCCGCCCGCGTCGACCGCGGCGCGCACGAGCTCCTCGGCGACATCGGCACCGTGCAGGTCCCCCGCGTCGCGGCGGGCGAAGAGCTCGGCGATGCGGGCGTCGGAGAGCTCTTTGGTGAGGCCGTCGGAGCAGAGCAGGTAGGTCGCCCGGGGCACGATCGGCAGAGTCCAGACGTCCGTCTCGACCTCGTCGTCGGCGCCGAGCGCCCGGGTGACGATGTTGCGGTCGGGGTGCGACTCGGCCGCCTCCCGGCTGAGCAGGCCGGCCGAGACCAGCTCCTGCACCGCCGAGTGGTCGACGGTCAGCTGCTGGATCCCCGCGCCGTCCCAGCGGTAGACCCGGGAGTCGCCGACGTTGAACAGGGCCCAGGAGGCCGGTCCGCCGTCCTCCGGCCGGACGAGCGTGAGGCCGGTCAGCGTCGTGCCGCAGAGGGCGCCGCCGACGTCGAGGTCGCGGACCGCGGCGTTCGCGGTCTCGACGACGGCGAAGACGTCCGAGACCGGGCCGATCGCCTCGGCCGCGCTCGCCCGCAGGCTCTCGACTGCGGTCGAGCTGGCCAGGTCGCCGCGGGCGTGCCCGCCCATGCCGTCGGCGACGGCGACCAGCGTCGGCGCGACCAGGAGGGCGTCCTCGTTCACCCGGCGGACGGCGCCGACGTCGGTGCTGCTCGACACCGTCAGGTGCAGGACGCCCTGGGGCAGATCGATGCTGGTCGTGCTCGTCGTCGCAGTCACGGGGCCGGGCTCACTTCTTCTCGGCGCGGTCCTGCCCGTCGGCGTCGGCGACGACCTCCGGGTGGCCGTCGTGCAGCTCGATGTGGGAGTGCTCGCGGCGCATCTTGATCAGGCTGGCGACCGTGGCGACGGTCATGCTGACGACGATGACGGCGAGCGAGGTGATCGTGTCGATGTCCCAGACCGGCAGCGGCTCGCCGCCGTTGAGGAACGGGAGGTCGTTCTCGTGCAGGGCGTGCAGCACGAGCTTCACGCCGATGAAGGCGAGGATGAACGCGATGCCGTACTTGAGGTACTCGAGCTTGTCGATCAGGCCGCCGAGCAGGAAGTAGAGCTGGCGCAGGCCCATCAGGGCGAAGATGTTCGCGGTGAAGACGATGAACGGGCTCTCGGTGATGCCGAAGATCGCCGGGATCGAGTCGAGCGCGAAGAGCAGGTCGGTGGAGCCGATCGCGAGGAACACGATCAGCATCGGGGTGAAGTACTTCTTTCCGTCCTTCACCGTGCGGATCTTCGAGCCGTCGAACTCGTCCGAGATCTTCACGCGCTTGCGCAGCAGGCGGATGAGGAGGTTGTCGGTGCCCTCGTTCTCGTCCTCCTTGCCGAACGCCTGGTTCCAGGCGGTGTAGACGAGGAAGGCGCCGAAGAGGTAGAAGATCCAGCTGAAGCTCTCGATCAGCTGCGCGCCGAGCAGGATGAACACCCCGCGGAAGATCAGCGCGATGATGATGCCCACCATCAGCACTTCCTGCTGGTACTTCGGCGGCACCGCGAAGCGGCCCATGATGATCACGAAGACGAACAGGTTGTCGATCGACAGGCTGTACTCCGTCAGCCAGCCCGCGACGAACTGGCCGGCGACCTCTCCCCCGCCCAGCAGCAGCATCACCAGGGCGAAGATGAGCGCGAGCGTGACGTAGAAGCCGACCCAGAGGCCGGACTCCTTCAGGCTCGGCACGTGCGGGCGCTTGTAGACCAGCAGCAGGTCCGCGGCCAGGATCAGGCTGAGGACGACGAACGAGCCGGTCACGAACCAGACGGGCAGCTCTTGCATGGGGACCTTCCGGGGGTGAGTGGATTCCGACGGTCTCTCCCCGGGGAGCGGGCCGTTAAACGAGAAGAACCCCCGGCCATGACCGGGGGTTCTGCTCGTGTTGCCGTGGTGACCCCAGCGGGATTTGAACCCGCGTTACCGCCGTGAGAGGGCGACGTCCTAGGCCGCTAAACGATGGGGCCGCGTTTTTGCAACTCGAAGAGTGTTGCACACGGATCCGCACCGGTGCAAATCGAGCGGGCGGACGGCGCGGTCCCCAGGGCCGTCTTGCACCGCGGCAGCCCCCGCGAGAGGCTCGGAGCATGCGACTGACCAAGCTCGAGCACGCCACCGTCCTCGTCGAGGAGGCGGGCTCACGGCTCGTCCTCGACCCCGGCTCCTTCACCCGCCCCCTCGAGGGCACGGCCGACACTGTCGCGGTCGTGATCACCCACGAGCACGCCGACCACTGGACCGCGGAGCAGCTGGAGCGGCTGCGCGCCGCGAACCCGGCGCTGCGGATCCTCGGGCCGGCCGGAGTCGCCGCGGCGGCCGAGGGCTTCGAGGTCGAGACGGTCGCCGAGGGCGACGTGATCGAGGTCGGACCCTTCGAGCTGCGCTTCTTCGGCTCGCGGCACGCGGTGATCCACTCCTCGATTCCTGTGATCGACAACGTCGGGGTGCTGGTGAACGGCCAGTTCTACTACGCGGGCGACTCCTTCACCGTGCCGGCCGGCGTCGACGTCGAGGTGCTGGCGGCCCCCTCCGGTGCCCCCTGGATGAAGATCGCGGAGTCGATCGACTACGTCCTCCAGCTCGCACCGCGGCACGCCTTCGCGACGCACGAGCGCGTGCTGTCCGAGGCGGGCCAGAAGCTCGGCCACGACCGCCTCGGCTGGGCGACCCGCGAGGGCGGCGGCGAGTACCACGCCCTCGAGCCGGGCGACGTGCTCGACGTCTAGCCGCACGGAGTGCGCGCTCGTCAGAGGATGCGGGAGTCGAGGATCTCGACCTGATCGAGGGCGCGCCGTGCCGGTGAGTTCGAGGACGTTCGACCGAGGAGGCGTCGAGGATCCGGCGGTGCTGCGACCGGACGGCGGGATCAGGACCGATCGACGACGTGCTCGAGGTCGGCGCCGAACTCGAAGGTGCGGTCGACCACGGCGCCGGAGTGCAGCACCGCGGGCAGCCAGAAGCGCGCGTCGTCCCACATCCGGTCGTAGGGGATCTCGTCGAGCGGGACGAAGGCGGCGGCGAGCTCCCCCGACGGCACGACCTCGCCCGACCAGCGGCGGCAGACGAAGACGTGCGAGCGCTGGCTCCACGCGGGTCGGTGCGGGAAGAGGTAGTCGAGGGAGCCGCGCGGCTCGAGGTCGGCCGGCTCCGCGCGCAGGCCGACCTCCTCCGCCAGCTCGCGGACAGCCGCCTCGACGGGCGACTCCCCCGGCTCGAGCTTCCCGCCGGGCGCGACGACGCGGCCCTCGCCCAGTCCGCGGAGCTTCCTGCCGAGCAGCACCTCGACGCCGCCGGGCGCCCCGCCGAGGACGTAGACCACGCAGACATCGGGCAGCGGGTCGGTCGGCGGCCGCACACCCATGCCGCACCTCCGCTCGCCGGGTCCGGGGGGGTCGGGACCGCCGTCGTAGGCTAGCCCGGTGACGACGACCGCGCTCGAGCGCTTCCAGGCCCTGCTGCGGGTCGACACGGTGTCGCACTCCGACGAGTCCGACACCGACTGGAGCCGGTTCCGCGTCTTCCAGGAGCTGCTCGAGCAGTTCTACCCCGCCCTGCACGGCGCCCTCGAGCGCGAGACCGTGGCCGGCCACTCCCTCGTCTGGCGCTGGCGCGGCACCGAGGACGGCGAGCCGTCGGTCCTGATGGCGCACTACGACGTGGTCAGCGTCACCCCCGACGACTGGTCGATCTCGCCGTTCGCGGCCGACACGGTCCTCCGCCCGGACGGCCGCACCGCGATCGTGGGGCGCGGCGCGCTCGACGACAAGGGCTCCCTCGTCGCCCTGCTCGAGGCCGTGGAGGCGGCCGTCCTGCGCGGCGAGCGGCCCCGCCGCGACGTCTACCTGGTCTCCACGCACAACGAGGAGACGGCGGGGGACGGCGCGCCGTCGATCGTCGCGCTGCTCGGGGCGCGCGGCGTCCGCCCGCGCTTCGTGCTCGACGAGGGCGGCAACGTCCGCCGGGGCATCGTGCCCGGAGTGACCACGCCGATCGCCGTCATCGGCGTCACCGAGCGCGGCATCATGAACCTCGAGCTCACCTGCCGCGACGCGGGCGGCCACGCCTCCGCTCCGCCGCCCCTGCCGGGTATGCTCGCCACCCAGCGCCTCGCTCGGGCGATCCACCGGCTCACCGAGAACCCCTTTCCCTCCACGCTGCCCGAGCCGATCGCCGAGCTGGTGCGCTCGGCCGCGCCGCGCGCCGACGCCGCGCACGCGGTCTGGTACGCGCACCCGCACGAACACCCCGACGCCGTCATCAGCGCCCTCGCGTCGCACTCGAACCGCGCCGCGGCGATGCTGCGGACCACCGTGGCGATCACGCAGCTGCGCGGCAGCACCGGAGCGAACGTCCTCGCGTCCTCCGCGAGCGCCGTCGCCAACGTCCGGATCAACCCGGGAGGCACCGTCGCCGGCGTCGTCGAGCGGATCCGCGCGGTGATCGACGACCCGGAGGTCGAGATCGAGGTGCGCGTCGCGCACGAGCCCTCCCCCGTCTCCCCCACCGGCGAGCCCGGCGACGGCGGCCCGTACGACGTGCTCCGCCGCGTGGTGCAGGAGGTCTTCCCCGAGGCGATCGTCGCGCCCTACGTGCAGACCGGCGGCAGCGACGCCCGCCACTTCCACGCGATCAGCGACGGCGTCTACCGCTTCATCCCGTTCGAGATCAGCCCGCAGCAGCAGCTCGGCATCCACGGCGCCGACGAGTCGGTCGAGGTCGACCAGTTCGAGCGCGCCATCGCGTTCTACGCGCGGCTCCTGCTCGAGCTCTGACGACTCCCTCTGCAGAACCGATGCGCGGCGTGGGCGGTCGGTGTGCGGGGAGTGCTCATTCGGTGAGCGGTTCCTGAGGACGGAGCCGCTGTCCGGCGCCGAATCTGGGAAAACCGTTCGATGACGCGCCGGTCCTCGTTGGCCCGCCGTTCACCCCGCGATGATGGACTGAGCCTCGCGGGAGCAGTTCCCAGCCCGCGGACCAGCAGTACAGCACCATGCGACATCCCGTACCGACGCCGACTCGATCGAGCCGGCCCCACCGATCGTGGAACCCGAGGATCATGACTGTCCGCCAGGCCGAGTACCCCCGGCCGAACCACTTCATCCTTCACCTCAGCGACACCCACTTCATCGCCGGAGACGGCGGGCTGTACGGCTCCGACGTCGACAGCGAGGCCCAGCTCCGCCGCCTGTTCGACGAGCTGGAGGCCTCGGGCGGTCGCCCGGAGGCCGTGGTCATCACCGGCGATCTGGCGGACAAGGGCGAGCCCGAGGCGTACGCCAAGCTCCGCGCCGTCGTCGAGCCGGCCGCCGCCCGCCTCGGTGCCGAGGTGATCTGGGTGATGGGCAACCACGACGACCGCGGTGCCTTCCGCTCCGGGCTGCTCGACCAGCTGCCGACCACGCAGCCGATCGATCGGGTGCACGACGTGAACGGACTGCGCATCATCGCGCTGGACTCGACCGTCCCGGGCGCGCACTACGGCGAGATCTCGGACGCCCAGCTGGACTGGCTCGCGGAGGAGCTCTCCAGCCCCGCGCCGCACGGCACGATCCTGGCGCTGCACCACCCGCCGGTCCCGAGCGTCCTCGACCTCTCGGTGCTCGTCGAGCTCCGCGACCAGCCCGCGCTCGCGGAGGTGCTCGAGGGCTCGGACGTCCGCAGCATCATCGCCGGCCACCTGCACTACTCCTCGACCGCGACGTTCGCCGGCATCCCCGTCTCGGTCGCGTCGGCCACCTGCTACACGCAGGACCTCAACGTGCCGGTCGGCGGCACTCGCGCCCGCAACTCCGCGCAGGCCTTCAACCTCATCCACGTCTACGACGGCACGGTTCTGCACTCGGTGGTGCCGATCGGCGCCTCGACCGAGGTGTCCTACGTCTCGGCGAACGAGACCGAGCGGATCCTCGCCTCGCACGGCGTCGAGATCGCACCGGCCACGGCCGCTCCACTCGAGCAGGTGGAGGCGCTCTACCCGCCCGTCGTGGAGCCCGTGAGCGTCAGCGCCTAAAGGGCCTAAAGGCCTGCGTCCGGTCTGCAGGCGATCCGCGCCGAGAGACGATCCCGTCCGCGGGACCGGGTCTCCGGAGCCGCGGATCGCCTGCAGAACGGACGTCAGCGCTGGGGACGACCGCGGTCGAGGGCGAACAGGTGCCCGGCGAAGGCGAGGGCCGCGCCGAGCGCGATCCCGACTCCGATGCCCGCGCCGACCCCGATGCCGGGGAAGACGAGCGCGCTGGCGAGCCCGAGCAGCAGTCCGAGGACTCCGCCGCCGATCGCCCAGGCCATGCTCAGTCCACCCGCTCCCACGGCGCCGGGATCGGGTAGTACTCCTCGAGGAAGTCGATCACGGCGCGGGTGCGCACCTCCGCCGAGATCTCGGGGAAGCTGCCGTCGTTGAGGCAGAAGAAGTCGACGCCGCGGTTCTTCAGCAGCTTCTTCATGTCCTTGAGGCCCTGGTGCATCGTCGTGTCGACGTACTTCACCGAGGCGTTCTCCTGCACCACCGCGCGGCCGGTCATCAGCGCGTAGTAGTGGTAGAGCGAGTTGGTGACGGAGACGTCGCTCGCCGAGCGGAAGCGGCTCGCGGCGGTCGCGGTGAACTCCGGCTCGAACTCGGTCTCCAGCTCGGCCATCACGCTCTTGCGGAGCGGCGTGGCGGCGTGCTCGAGGTGGCGGGTCGTCATCGCGCCGAAGCGCTCGCGGAGCAGCCGGCGGTTGACCCGGGCGGCGTTCTCGAAGCCGCTGCGGGAGGCGTTGGAGTCGCCCATCCCGATGCGGGTGGTCGCCTCGATGAACTTGGTGATCCCGCCGGGCGAGAAGAAGATCGACGGGTCGACGGGGCGGCCGAAGAACATGTCGTCGTTGGAGTAGAGGAAGTGCTCGGCCAGGCCCGGGATGCGGTGCAGCTGGCTCTCGACCGCGTGCGAGTTGTGCGTGGGCAGGACCGAGAGGTCGCGGAAGTGGTCCTCGCTGCGGACCAGGGTGACGTCGGGGTGCTCGTCGAGCCAGCGCGGGCGCGGCGAGTCGGTGACGATGTAGATGTGCCGGACCCACGGCGCGTACATGTAGACGCTGCGGAGGGCGTACTTGAGCTCGTCGATCTGACGGAAGCGCGCGGGGGCGTCGTCGCCCTCGCCCACGACGTAGCTGGCCATCCGGGCGGCGCGGGCGCGCTGGAACTCCAGATCGGTGCCGTCCACCCAGGAGAAGACGATGTCGACGTCGAAGCGGATGTCGCTGACGAGCGGCTCGAACATGCCCTCGAAGGTGGGCCAGGTGCGGCCGTAGGCCTCGACGTGCGCGTCGATCGCCTCGGCGACCGGGAGGCTGCTGCGCATCAGCGCGTTCTCGGCGGGAGTGGTGATCTCCTCCTCGCCGACCTTCCAGAACTCGAGGCGGACGCCACTGCGGGCGCCGTAGCGGAGCGAGCCGCTCGAGGAGACGCGGGGGCGGAAGAGCGAGAAGACCGCGGCGCGCGGGTAGGGGGCGATCGCGCCCTCGGCCAGGAGCAGCGGCGGGGTGCCGCGCTTGTCGAGGGTCTTCACGTAGAACGGCTCGGTGGCGAAGGCGCGGGCGAGCAGCGTGGCCAGCTCGGCGCCGAGCGAGCGGTCGATCGCGAGGAAGGGCGCGCCCTTCGTGCCGCGGATGAGGCGGTAGGGGAACTCCGCCTCGTCGAGCACCTCGCCGAGCGCGATCAGGTCCTCGGTCCAGGCCGCCTGCGGGGTCGTACTCGAGTTGACCAGCGAGAACAGACCGGCATGGACGACCACGTCGTCACGGTCGAAATGGCGCGGACGCAGGAGGGCTGACGGCAGAGGACGGACGGAAGGCATGATTCACATTATCCGCCGCCCGTTTCGTGCGGATGACCGTCCTGCTCAGCTTGACAGGGAGTGCAGCCGCTCCAGGGCCGCGTCCCCGGCACGCGCGGCCTCCCGGGCCCGGCTCTCCTGGCGGGCCGAGGCGACCCCGAGGGCGAACGCCGGTTCGCCGCGGCGGGCCGCGACGAGGGCGTGCGCGCGGAGCACGTCGCGGGCGGCGAGGGCGTCGCGCTCCTCCCCCAGCGCGTCGGCAACGGCCTTCGCCGCCTTGGCGATCCGCTGCCGCCGCGAGCCGACGGCGGCCGGGACGACCGCGCTCCAGGCCTCGGTGACGTAGCGCAGGCGCTTGGCGGCCTTGCGCAGCTCGTGCCGGGCCTCGACGTCGTCCTCGCCCGTACGGGCGGCGTCGACGCGCGCGACCTCCTTCGCGAGGGAGCGGCGGACGAGCTTCTTCGCGCTCGTGCCCGCCTTCGCAGTCCGCGGCGGATCGGCCAGCAGCGCGTCGAGCGCGGCGAGCAGGGCGAGGTAGCGGGCGCCCCGCAGGGTCTTGGCGACCCGCTGCAGCGCGATCGCGTGCCGGCGCTCGATCGCGTCGAAGAGGGTGGTACCGGCGACGGCCTTCGCGGGCAGTCCCTCCCCCGCCTCGTCGACGGCGGTGCGGAGGCGGGCGGCGAGGACCTCCTCGTCGCGGGCGGCGCCGAGGACGCCGGCGAGCCAGCGGAGCTCGTCGCGCAGCGGATCGAGGGCCTCGCGCTCCAGTACGGAGCGGGAGGCGGCGAGGACGCTGCGGAGGCGCCGGGTGTGCAGGCGCATCCGGTGCAGCGCGTCGTCGGCCTCGAGGCGCACCCGCGGATCGACGGCGCGCAGGCCGGTGAGGAGCTCGCGGATCGCGGCGAGCGCCGCCTCCCCGCCGTCCTCGGGTGCGGGGTGCGTGTCCTCGATCGGACCGCCGGTGGCCCGGGCCAGCTTCGAGGCGCTCTCGGCGGGGCGGGCGCCGGCGGCGAGCAGTCGCTCCTCGATCGCGTCGAGGACGGCCTCGCCCTCGGGGCCGTGGACGTCGACGAGCTCGACCTCCCACTCCCGCCAGAGCCGCTCGACGCCCGAGCGCTGGTCGTGCGCGATGACCAGGTCGTCCGCGATCTCGGCGAGGCGGCGGCCGGCGGAGTCGGCGACGCGGGTGATCGAGCGGACGGTCTCCAGGGTGGCGAGCGGGTCGAGCCGCGCGCGGCCGACGTGGCCGAGCACCGGCTCGCGGACCTCGGCCGGCACGGTGCGGGAGGCGGTCAGCGGGGCGTGGATCTCGGTGCGGCCGGCCGAGCCGGGCAGCTTGACGTGCCAGCCCTCGTCCTCGCCGCCCTCGCGGCGGCGGAGCGTGATCCGCCCGCGGGAGAGCGCGCGGTCCGCGGTGTCGAAGTACTGGGCGGACAGGCGGACGGGCTCCTCGGCGAGCGCCGTGGTGACGGTGCCCGCGCCGGTCAGCTCCGGCAGGGCGGTGTCGGCGTCGACGTCGTACTTCCGCTCCACCTCGGTCTGCACGCGCCGCGGCGCCTCCGCCTTCGTCCGGTCCGCACGCTGAGCCATGGTCCATTGTGCGCACGCGGACGGCGCTCCCGGCGGCAGGCCCGCGGCGGGGCGCGAGGTCGGCCTAGGCTGGAGCGATGACCGCGCCCGTCCCTCCCGTCGCCCGCCGTGTCCCGCTCGAACGCCGTCACCACGGCGATCTGGTGGTCGATCAGTACGAGTGGCTGCGGCAGAAGGAGGAGCCCGAGGTGATCGCGCACCTCGAGGCCGAGAACGCCTACACCGATGCGCTCCTCGCCCCTCTCGCCCCGCTCCGCGAGCGCCTCTTCGACGAGATCCGCTCGCGCACCAAGGAGACCGACCTCTCGGTCCCCGTCCGCGAGGGCGCCTGGTGGTACTTCTCCCGCTCCTACGAGGGCCGCCAGTACGGCGTGCACTGCCGCGCGCCGATCTCCGGCCCGGACGACTGGACCCCGCCCTCCATCGCCGAGGGCGGGCCGCTCGAGGGCGAGCAGGTGGTGCTCGACGGCAACGTCGAGGCCGAGGGCCACGACTTCTTCTCGCTCGGCAGCTTCGACGTGTCCAGCGACGGGCGCTTCCTGCTCTTCGGCACCGACGTCGAGGGCGACGAGCGCTACACGCTGCGCATCCGCGACCTCAGCACCGGCGAGGACCTCCCCGACGTCGTCGAGGGCACCGGCGGTGGCGCGACCTTCGGCGCCGACGCCCGCTTCGTCTTCTACCCGACGGTCGACGAGTCCTGGCGGCCGGACACGATCTGGCGGCACGCCGTCGGCACCGAGTCGACCGCCGACGAGGTCGTCTTCTCCGAGCCCGACGAGCGCTACTGGATCGGCGTGGGCCTCACCCGCAGCCGCCGCTTCCTCGTCATCGAGATCGGCAGCAAGATCACCAGCGAGTGCCTGCTGCTCGACGCGGAGGACCCGACCGGCGAGTTCCGCTCGGTCTGGCCGCGCCGCGAGGGCGTCGAGTACGAGGTGGACCACGCCGTCGTCGACGGCCGCGACCGCCTGCTGATCGTGCACAACGACGGTGCGCTCGACTTCGAGATCGTCGAGGAGCCGGCCGACCTCGCGCTCTCCCCCGAGGAGCGGGCGGCCGAGCGCCGCGTCCTCGTCCCGCACACCCCGGGCCGCCGGATCGAGGGCGTCGACGCCTTCGCGCGGCACGTCGTCGTCTCCTACCGCGAGGCGGGGGCGACGCGCCTCGGCCTCCTGATCGACGGCGACGGCGGCGCGCGCCTGGACGAGATCGTCTTCGACGAGCCGCTGTACGACGCGGGCCTCGCCGGCAACCCGGAGTGGGAGCAGTCCGCGCTGCGGCTCGCCTACACCTCGTTCGTCACCCCCTCCACGGTGCTCACCCTCGACGTGGCGACCGGCGAGCGGACCGTGCTCAAGCAGCAGCCGGTGCTCGGCGACTACGACCCCGCGCGCTACGAGCAGCGCCGCGAGTGGGCGGTCGCCGAGGACGGCACGCGCATCCCGCTCTCGCTGGTCTGGCGGAAGGACGCGGCGGCGCCCGACGAGGCCCCCGCGCCGCTGCTGCTCTACGGCTACGGCTCCTACGAGGCGAGCATCGACCCGGGCTTCTCGATCGCGCGGCTCTCGCTGCTCGACCGCGGCGTGGTCTTCGCCATCGCGCACGTCCGCGGCGGCGGCGAGATGGGGCGCTCCTGGTACGAGGAGGGCAAGACGCTCGCCAAGCGCACCACCTTCACCGACTTCGTCGACGCGGCGCGGCACCTCGTCGAGGCCGGCTTCACCACGCCCGAGCGCCTGGTCGCGCAGGGCGGCTCGGCCGGCGGACTGCTGATGGGCGCGGTCGCGAACCTCGCCCCGGAGGCCTTCGCCGGGATCCTGGCGCAGGTGCCGTTCGTGGACGCGCTGACCTCGATCCTCGACCCGTCGCTGCCGCTGACCGTGATCGAGTGGGACGAGTGGGGCGACCCGCTGCACGACCCCGAGGTCTACGACTACATGAAGTCGTACTCGCCGTACGAGAACGTGCGCGAGGGCGTCCGGTATCCGCGGATCCTCGCGACGACGAGCCTCAACGACACCCGCGTGCTCTACGTGGAGCCGGCCAAGTGGGTCGCGCGGCTGCGCGAGGTCGGCGCACCCGCGCTGCTCAAGATCGAGATGACGGCCGGGCACGGTGGAGTGAGCGGGCGCTACGAGCGCTGGCGCGAGGTGGCGTTCGAGTACGCCTGGATCCTGGACGTGCTCGGGCTGGCGGAGGAGACCCGCTCCTGAGCCGGGGATCCGGATCGGGCGGGCGCGCCGCAAGCCCCACCGGCGCGTCGATCGCGCCGCGTAAGGTTCGGGGTGCCGACCGAGGGGAAGTGCAGAGATGAGCGCAGGACTGTCGATCGACCGGGCCGCGGCCTGGGTCGCCGATCAGCGGTGGTACGCGAGCAAGGGGCGCCGCCCCGAGCTGGAGATCCGGGGCGAGTGGCGCCTGGAGCGCGGTGACGGCGACATCGTCGTGCACCTCGTCATCGACCGCGCCGGCTCGAGCCCGGTGCTCTACCAGGTGCCGGTGACGGTGCGCTCGGCGCCCGTCGCGGGCCTCGAGGACGCGCTGATCGAGAGCGACGGCACCCGCTTCGTCTACGACGGACCCCGCGACCCGCTGTTCGCGCGGGCGCTCTTCGAGCTGATCGCCGACGGCGGCTCCTCCGACGCGGAGGGCGCCCTGGGCGGCGCCCGCGCCGAGGGACACCGCCAGCCCGGCGCCGTGATCGGCGCGTTCGCGTCGTCGCGGATCCTCAGCGGCGAGCAGTCGAACACGTCGATCATCGTGCAGACCACCGCGGAGGACGGCTCGGCCGGCACTCCCGTGATCGTCAAGGTCTTCCGCGCGCTGCACCACGGCGAGAACCCGGACGTCACCGTGCAGTCGGCGCTGAACGCGGCGGGCAGCACGCTCGTGCCGCCGGTGATCGGCAACGTCACCGGCGAGTGGGACGACCGCGGCGAGCCGACCGGCCGCGCCTTCGGCCACCTCGCCTTCGCGCAGGAGTTCCTGCCGGGCGTCGAGGACGCCTGGCGCGTCGCGCTCGAGGCCGTCGCCGGCGACACCGACTTCACCGGGCCGGCACGCGAGCTCGGCCTGGCGACCGCGCAGGTGCACTCCACCCTCGCCGAGGTGATGCCGACCGAGGACGCGACGCCCGAGGTCGTGCAGCGGATGATCGCGACCATGCGCCGCCGGCTGCGGATCGCCTCCTCCGAGGTGCCCGTCATCGCCGAGGACGCCGACGCGATCGACGCGGTCTTCCAGGCGGCCGAGCAGGCCCCGTGGCCGCGGCTGCAGCGCATCCACGGCGACTACCACCTCGGCCAGGTGCTGGCCGTGCCCGGCCGCGGCTGGGTCCTGCTGGACTTCGAGGGCGAGCCGCTGCGGCCGATGCACGAGCGGCTGCTGCCGGACATCGCTCTGCGCGACGTGGCCGGGATGCTCCGCTCCTTCGACTACGCGGCGGGCGCGCACGAGCAGGCGTCCCCGGGCGACTCCCGGGCGGCCTGGGCGCTGGCCAGCCGCCGCGCCTTCCTCGAGGGCTACACCGAGGAAGCGGGCGACGCGGTCACCGCGCACCGCGCCGTCCTGGACGCCTTCGAGCTCGACAAGGCCATCTACGAGGCGATCTACGAGGCGCGCAACCGCCCCGAGTGGCTGTCGATCCCGGTGACCGCGGTGCAGCGGCTCGTCGGACGCTCGTAGGGTGCAGGTATGACCGCACGCGACGAGACCAGTGACGCCCCCGACTCCGCCAGCCGCGAGGACGGGCCGCTCGACCCGCTGAGCGACTTCAGCATCCCCGGCGACACCGACCTGCACGTGGACGGCGACGCCTCCGGCGCCGACGGCCGGAAGGTCGCGGAGCCCACCGAGGACGACGCGGCCGAGTAGCTCGGCCGACGGCGGATCTCGATACGCCCGCTCCGCGGGCTACTCGATCACCATATGGGCCCGCTTCGCGGACTGCTTCCTCGCACGATCACCCATGCTGGTCGAGCAGCCCCGCAGGGGCGTATCGAGACCTCCCATCGCGCCATGCTGGTCGAGTAGCCCCGCAGGGGCGTATCGAGACCCACCATCACCCGCACTCCCGGTGACAGCGGGTCTCGATACGCCCGCTCCGCGGGCTACTCGATCAGCAGGGGTGGCCGATGCGGGACGCCCTGCCGCAGAACATCGGCGGAGAGGGGTCGTCGTCGCTGATCAGCGATGACCGCGGCTCCCAGCTGATGTTCTGCTCGGGCCGAGCGGCTCAGCGCACCGGCGCGAGCGGCGTGACTGCCGGGCCCTCCAGCACCGTGCCGTCGGCGGCGAAGCGCGAGCCGTGCAGGGGGCAGTCCCAGCTGCGCTCGGCGTCGTTCCAGGTGACGACGCCACCCAGGTGCGGGCAGACGGCCGAGACCGCGCAGCGACGGCCCTCGACCGTGGAGACGGCGACCGGCTGGAGCCCGTCGCGGGCGAGCGCGCCGTGCCCCTCCTCCGGCACCACGTCGACCGAACGCGGCGCGCGCAGGGCCGACCAGTAGCCGCGGGCGTACCAGGCGCCGACCGCGGCGAGGGCTCCGGCTCCCTCCGCCATCACCCGGGGCAGCGTCGGGCGGCGGTGCAGGACCTTCGCCCACGGCGGCGTCTCGCCCCGGGAGTCGCCGACGAGCGTCAGCGCCGCCTGCACCGCATTGGTCATCCCCCACTTGTCGTAGCCCGAGGCGAAGAAGATCCGCCCGCGACCGCGCGGCAGCCAGCCGACGAAGGGCACGCGGTGGAACGCCTCGTAGTCCTGCGCGCTCCACTGCGCGATCGGCTCGGCACCGGGGAAGGAGCGGCGCGTCCAGGCGATCAGGTCGTCGACGCTCTCCCGCGTCCGCGCCCTCCGGCCGACGACGTGGCCGTTGCCGCCGATCAGCAGCAGCCGCTCCCCGTCCCGCTCCACGTCGCGGATCGAGCGCGAGGGCCCGTCGACGGAGAGGTACATGCCGTCCGGGATCGTCTCCGCGCCACGGAACGCCACCGCGTAGGAGCGCAGCGCGACCTGCTTGGCGAAGTAGAGCCCGCGGTCCAGGATCGGCGTGCCGGTGAGCAGGTAGGCACGCTCGCCGGTCACCTCGCCGGCGCTGGTCCGCACGCGGACGGGCGAGGAGGCGCGCATCCCGAGCGCGCGGACGCCCTGCACGAGCACGCCGCCCGCGGCCCGGAAGTCGGCGGCGAGTGCCGTCAGCACCGCCATCGGGTCGAATTCCGCCTGGTCGTCGAGCGCCACGGCGGCGGTGCTCGGGAAGGGCGTGTCGAGCGAGCCGACGAGGCGGGTGGCCAGGCCGAAGCGGCGGGCCGTCTCGTGCTCGCGCAGCACCGCGTCCACCCCGTCGGGGGTCTGGGCGTAGCTGTACGCGGTGCGGCGCTGCACGGGCACGCCGGCCTCGCGGAGGTAGTCGACGAGCCAGGTGAAGCCCGCGAGGTTGGCGGCGACGTAGGCCCGGGTGACCGCGGGGGTGTTGCGGGCCGCGATCTTCGAGAGGTGCGTCCCCTGCAGGAGGCTGAGCTTGGCGGTGCTGCTGCCGGTCGCGACCGCGCCGACCTCGCGGGCCTCGAGGACGAGGACGCGGCGGCCGCCGCGCTGGAGCAGGAGCGCCGTCACCAGCCCCGAGAGGCCGGCTCCGACGATCACGTCGTCGTAGTGCGCGCCCGGCACGAACGCGTCGCCCGGGATCGGCGCGGCGTCCTGCCGCCAGAGCGAGGTCCGCTCGGTCGCCGGCACGTCGATTCGCTTCATCGGGTCTCCCTGCACTCGGGCCGCGGAGGGCGGCTCGGACCGACGCTACGCGCGGCGGCCGGACCCGTCAGGGTGTTGACAGCGCGCGCGGCCGTCGGCGGCGGCTCAGAGCCAGCCCCAGCGCTTGAACAGCCGGTGCAGGACCACGCTCGAGGCGACCATCAGCCCGAGCGCCGCCGGGTAGCCCCAGGCGAGGTGCAGCTCGGGCATCGCGTCGAAGTTCATGCCGTAGACGCTGGAGATCATGGTCGGCGCGAAGAAGATGGCGGCCCAGGCGGAGATCCGCTTGACCTCGTCGTTCTGCTGGTTGCCCGCCTCCGCGAGCTTCTTCATGTCCTCGTTCTGGCGCTGCGCGACCAGCGTGGCGTTCACCGCGAGGATCTCGCGGAGCGTCGTCCGGAAGCCCTCGACGCGCTCGTCCACGACGGCGACGTGGTCGGCGACGTCGCGGAGGTAGCGGCGGAGCTCGACGTCCTCGCGGAAGACGTCGAAGTCGGTGACCAGCCGCCCGAGCATGCCGGTCAGCGGACGGGTCGCCCGCTGGAAGTCGAGCACCTCCTGGGACAGCTCGTAGATGCGCCGGGACACGGCGGGGTCCCCCTCGAAGACCTGCGCCTCGATCTCGTCGATGTCGTTCTCGAGGCCGGCGACGACCGGGGCGTACTGGTCGACGACCGCGTCGAGGATCGCGTAGAGGACCGCCACCGGGCCCTTGCGCAGCAGCTCGGGGTCGGCCTCCATCCGGCGCCGGACCAGGGAGAGGTCGGGCTTCTCGGAGTGGCGGACGGTGACGACGAAGTTCGGCCCGACGAAGAGGTGCAGCTCGCCGAAGTCGACCTCCTCGCGCTGGTCCGCGTAGCTCGCGGCCCGCAGCACCACGAACATGTCGCTGCCGTAGCGCTCGAGCTTGGGCCGCTGGTGCGCGCTGATCGCGTCCTCGATCGCGAGCGGGTGCATCGAGAACTCGTCCTCGAGGGCGGCCAGCTCGGCCTCGGTCGGCCGGTAGAGGCCGATCCAGGCCATCGCGTCCGGCAGCTTCTGCAGGGCGGCGAGGGCCTCAGGGATGCTGTGCGGCGAGACGACGCGACGGCCGTCCTGATAGATCGCGTTGTCGACGGTGCTCCGGCGGACCGGCTCCTCCTCGGGGCGGATCCGCTCGATCGGGCTGGTGTCCTCGGCGGCGGCGCGGGTGCGCGAGCCGAGACCGAGGAGGGTCGAGGGCACTCGGGGCAGCTTCACGCGGGGCCTCCTCTGATCGACCGACGACCCATTCTGCACCCGCGGGTGAACGGGAGGTGTCCGGCGGCGACGGCTCGGCCGGCGTCCGGTGTCGGAGCGGCTCAGTAGCCTGGAGGGGCACGACAGGGAGCGCCACCGCACACCCGCAGACCCCGCGAAAGGACGGTCGTGAAGCTCCTGCACACCTCCGACTGGCACATCGGCCGCACCTTCCACGGCCACTCGAGCGTCGCCGCGCTGGGCCTCGTGCTCGACGCACTGGTCGAGACGGTGCGCTCCGAGGCGGTCGATGTCGTCCTGATCGCGGGCGACGTCTTCGACTCCGCGGTGCCGGCGGCCGAGCACTACACCCTGCTCACCCGCACGCTCGAGGCGATCCGCGCGGCCGGCGCCGAGGTCGTGCTGACCAGCGGCAACCACGACTCCCCCGCCCGGCTGGGCTTCCAGGCCGGACTGCTGCGCGGCTCCGGCGTGCACGTGCTCACCGATCCCGAGGCGTACGCGGAGCCGGTCGTCCTCCGCGACGGGCACGGGGTCGAGGTCGGCGTCTACGGCATCCCCTACCTCGAGCCGGCCCTCTACCGGCACCGGCACCCGGAGGAGTCGCTGCGCCGCCACGAGGACGTCCTCGCCTTCGCGATGCGCCGCATCCGCGCGCACGCCGAGGCGGCCGGGCGGCGCTGGGTGGTGCTCGCGCACTGCTTCGCCGTCGGCGCCCCGGCCGGCACGGTCGAGCGCGACATCACGGCCGGTGGGATCGACTACGTCTCGGTCGACCACTTCGCCGCGGCCGACTACGCGGCGCTCGGGCACATCCACGGGCGGGCGACCCTGCTGCCGAACGTGCGCTACTCCGGCGCTCCGCTGCACTACTCCTTCGGCGAGGCCTCGAAGCCGCGCGGCGGCTGGCTGGTCGAGCTCGGCGCCGACGGGCTCGGCGAGGTGACCTGGTCGGCGCTGCCCGTGCCGCGGCGGCTCAGCGTGATCGAGGGACGGCTGGACGAGCTGCTGAGCGACCCGTCGCTCGCCGAGTACGAGCCGGACTGGGTCTCGGCGGTGCTGACCGACGAGGTCCGCCCGCTCGACGCGATGGCGCGGCTGCAGTCCCGCTTCCCCGGCTGCGCGACGCTCGAGCACCGGCCCCCGCACGCCGCCGTGGACGAGCGGCGCTACGCCGAGCGGATCCGCGGGCGCAGCGACGTCGAGGTGATCGACGACTTCCTCGCGCACGTCCGCGGCGGGCACGGCGCGAGCGAGACGGAGCGCGCGCTCGCGCTCGACGCGCTGGCGCAGGTCGACGCCGAGGCGCTGCGGTGAGGATCCGCCGCCTCTCCTTCGCCGGTCTCGGCCCCTTCCGCGCGGAGCAGGAGATCGACTTCGACCGCCTGGAGGACGTCGGGATCTACCTGATCGCCGGGCGCACCGGCGCCGGCAAGTCGACGATCCTCGACGCGATCAGCTTCGCGCTCTACGGTTCGGTGCCGCGCTTCGACGGCACGGCCTCGCGCCTGCGCAGCGACCACAGCGCCCCCGAGGACGAGACGTTCGCCGAGCTCGACTTCGAGGCGGCCGGCCGGCTCTACCGGGTGCGCCGCTCGCCGGAGTACGAGCGGCCGGCCAAGCGCGGCGGCGGCACCACCCGGCAGGCGGCGAAGGTCGCGCTGCTCGAGCACGTCGACGGCGAGTGGCGGGGGCTCTCCTCGAGCGCGCGGGAGACGGGGGCCGACATCGGCCGGATCGTCGGCCTGACCAAGGACCAGTTCCTCCAGGTCATCCTGCTGGCGCAGAACCGCTTCCACGAGTTCCTGCTGGCCAAGAACGACGACCGGCAGCGGCTGCTGCGCACCCTCTTCGCGACGGAGCGCTACGACCTGCTGCGCCGTCGGCTCGTCGAGCAGCGGCAGGAGAGCGGAGCGGCGCTCGAGGAGGAGCGCGCGGCGGTGACGGCGCTGGCCGACGAGGCGGTCCGGCTCACCGGTGACGAGGAGACGGCGCCGACACCGCCCGATGCGGAGTGGTTCCGCGCCCTGGTGACCCGGCTCGACGCTCCCCTCGCGCTCGCCCGCGACGAGGTGGCGGAGGCCGACGCCGCGTTCCGCGCGGCCGAGACCGCCCGGGACGGGACGCGGCTGGTGAAGCGGGCGCAGGACCGCCGCCGGAACGCGCTGATCGAGGCCGAGGAGCTCGCGGTCGCGGAGTCGCTGGTCGTGCAGCAGCGCGAGCGGATCGAGCGCACGCGGCGGGCGGACGGGGTGCTGCCGCTGCTCAAGGGCGCGCGCACGGCCGCCGAGCGGGCCGTCGCCGCCTCCCGGAGCCGCGACAGCGCGGCCGAGGCGTTCACGGCCGCCTTCGACGAGCCCGCGGACCGAGCCGCGGCCACCCGGGCCGCGGAGCGCCTCGCCGGAACACTCGGCGCGCTCGCCGATGCGCTCGCCGACGAGCGCGGCTTGCCCGAGGCGGTCCGCCGCGCCGAGCGGACCGTCACCGCACGGGAGCGGTCCGCCGCCGCGCTGGCCGTCCTCGATCACGACCTGCGGGCACTGCCCGCCCTTCTCGACGCGCTCTCGGCGGAGGAGGACGCGCTCGCGCCGGACGCGACGGCGCTGCCGGCCCGCACCGAGGAGCTGGCCGCGCTCGAGCGCCGGATCCGCGCCGCCGCCGAGCGCGCGAGTGCCGCGACCGCGCTCGATCGCCTCCGCTCCGCCCACGCCGAGGCGGCCCGGGCGCACGGTGTCCGCGCCGCCGAGCACGCCGAGCTGGTCGCCCGCCGCTTCGCGGGCTTCGCCGGCGAGCTGGCCGGAGCGCTCGTTCGCGGCGACCCGTGCCCGGTCTGCGGCTCCTGCGAGCATCCGCGGCCCGCCGAGCACGGCGAGCTGCCGCCCGTCGGCACCGGCGAGATCGAGAAGGCGCGCACCGCCGTCGACCGCGCCGCCGCCGCGATGGACGCCGCCCGCGAAGCCGAGAGCGCCGGCGCGCTCGCGCTGGCGGCCCTCGAGGAGCGGGCCGGCGCCACGACCGCCGAGGAGCTGCAGACCGCCCGCGCCGAGGCCGAGATGCGGCTCACCGCGTCCCGGAGCGCCGCGACGCGGCTCGAGGAGCTGCGGCGCGAGCGGTCGGACCTCCGTCTCCGCAGTGACGACCTCGCGGCTGCCCTCGAGACAGCCCGCGCCGAGCACCAGCGCCTCAGCTCCGACGCCGCCCTCGCCGCCGAGGCGCTGCGCCTCCTGCGCGAGCGGATCGACGCCCATCGCGACGGTGCGGCCAGCATCGCCGACCGTGTCGCGGCCCTCACCGCACAGCGCCGCCTGGCCGAGGCGCTCGTCGAGGCCGAGGACGCGGCGACCACCCGCCGCGAGGCGGCCGAGGCGGCCGAGGTCCAGCTCGCCGAGGTGATCGCCGACCGCGGCTTCGCGAGCGCCGACGACGCCGAGTCCGCCGCCCTCACCTCGGGCGAGCGCGCCCGCGCCGAGGCCGTGGTCGCCGAGCACGAGCGCCGCCGCAGCGCCGTCGACTCGGTGCTGGCCGACCCCGAGCTCGCCGGCCTGCCGACCGCCCCCGTCGACCTCGCCGCCGCGGAGGAGGACGCGCGCGCCGCCTCCGCCCGCCGCGACGAGGCCCGCTCGCGGCACTCGGTGCTCGAGCACCGCGCCGCCCGGCTCGCCGAGCTGGCGGGCCGCGCCGAGGAGCGCCTGGCGACTCTCGACGAGCGCCTGCGCCGGCACGAGGAGCTCCGCGCCCTCGCCGAGACGATCGACGGCCGCGGGCAGAACACCCGCCGGATGGACCTCGAGGCCTTCGCCCTCGCCGGCCGGCTCGAGGAGATCGTGGCCGCCGCGAATCTGCGGCTGAACGCGATGACCAGCGGCCGCTACGCGCTCGTGCACGACGACTCGCTCGCCTACCGCGGCGCCGCCTCCGGGCTCGGGATCGACGTGCTCGACGCCTTCACCGGCGCCCGCCGGCAGCCCGCGTCGCTCTCCGGCGGCGAGACGTTCCTCGCCTCGCTCGCCCTCGCCCTCGGCCTGGCCGACGTGGTCACCATGCAGTCCGGCGGCGTCTCGCTCGAGACGATGTTCATCGACGAGGGCTTCGGCTCGCTCGACGCCGAGACCCTGGAGACGGCGCTCGGCACGCTCGACGCGCTGCGCTCGGGCGGGCGAACGATCGGCCTGATCAGCCACGTCGACGCGATGCGCGAGCGGCTGCCCACCGGGCTGAAGGTCGTCGTCAGCGACCGCGGCGACAGCAGGATCCTCACGGCGTGACGGAGCGACCCGCTAGGGTCGTCGGCAGTGACACGGGGTGCCCACCAGGGCTGAGATGAGACCCGTCGAACCTGATCTAGTTCGTACTAGCGAAGGGATGTCGCGAATGAGCATTCGCACGCCTGCCCACCCGACCCTCCTCGACGGCGCAGCCGTCGCCCGAGACCTCGGCGAGCTGCGCCGCACCGCGCCGCTCGTCCAGTGCATCACCAACGCGGTGGTCACCGGCTTCACCGCCAACAGCCTGCTGGCGCTCGGCGCGAGTCCCGCGATGTGCGATCTGCCGGGCGAGGCCGGCGTCTTCGCGGGCATCGCCTCCGCGACGCTGGTGAACCTCGGCACCCCGCACGCGGAGCAGCGCGACGGCGCCCGCGAGGCCGTCGCGGCGGCGAGCGCGGCCGGCACCCCCTGGGTGCTCGACCCGGTCGCCGTCGGCCCGCTGCCGGTGCGCACCGCGCTCGCGGCCGAGCTGCTCGAGGCGCGACCCGCGATCATCCGCGGCAACGCCTCTGAGATCCTCGCCCTCGCCGGCCTCGGCGCGGGCGGTCGCGGTGTCGACGCCGTCGACGGCCCGGAGGAGGCGCTGGAGGCCGCGGTCGCGCTCGCCCGCCGCTCAGGAGCCGTCGTCGCCGTCTCGGGTGCCGTCGACGTCGTCACCGACGGCGAGCGCGTCGTCCGCATCACCGGCGGGCACCCGCTGCTCACCCGCGTCACCGGCGGCGGCTGCGCGCTGGGCGCCGTGATGGCCGCCTTCCTCGGCGCCGGCGGCTCCGACCCGCTCGGCGCCGCGGTCGCCGCCTCCGTGGTCTGGGGCCTCGCCGCCGAGCAGGCCGCCGTCACCGCCGCCGGCCCCGGCTCGTTCGCGGTCAGCCTCCTCGACGCTCTCGCCGCACTCACCGCCGACGAGGTCGAGAGCGGAGCGCGGATCGCATGATCGACCTCTCGCTCCAGCTCGTCACCGACACCCGCCTCTGCGGTCCGCGCGGAGTCCCGGCCGTCGTCGCCGCGGCCGTCGCCGGCGGTGTCCGCGTCGTCCAGGTCCGCGACCACGAGGCGACCGCCGCCGAGCTCGTCGCCCTGACCTGCGCCGTCGCCGCCGTCCTCGACGAGCGCACGACCCTGCTGGTCGACGACCGCGTCGACGTCGTCCTCGCCGCCCGCCTGGCCGGCGCCCGAGTCGACGGCGTGCACGTCGGACAGTCCGATCTCCCGGTCCTCGCCGCGCGCCGCATCCTCGGCGCCGGCGCGGTGATCGGGCTGACGGCGAACACTCCGGCCCACCTCGCCGCCGCCCACGCCCTGCCCGCCGGCACCGTCGACTACCTCGGCGTCGGCGTGATCCGGGCGACGGCGACCAAGCCCGACCACCCGGTCCCGCTCGGCATCGACGGCTTCGCCGCCCTCGCCGCCGCGACGCCGCTCCCCTGCGTCGCCATCGGCGGCGTCACTGCCGGCGACGCCGCGGCCCTGCGCCGCGCCGGCGCGGCCGGTCTCGCGATCGTCTCGGCGATCTGCGCGGCCGACGATCCGGAGTCCGCGGCCCGCGCCTTCCGAGCGGAGTGGGACCGATGAGCGCCGCGCTCCCGCAGCCCCGGCCGATCCCCCGCGTCCTCAGCATCGCCGGCACCGACCCGACCGGCGGCGCCGGCATCCAGGCCGACCTCAAGTCGATCGGCGCGCTCGGCGGCTACGGGATGGCCGTGGTCACCGCGCTCGTCGCGCAGAACACGCGCGGTGTGCGCTCGATCCATCTGCCGCCCGCCGCCTTCCTCCGCGAGCAGTTGGACGCGGTCAGCGACGACGTCGAGATCGACGCCGTGAAGATCGGCATGATCGCGAACGCCGAGCTGGGCGGGATCATAGCCGCCTGGCTGGACGACGTCCGCCCGCCGCTGGTCGTCGTCGACCCGGTCATGGTCGCGACCAGCGGCCACCGCCTGCTCGACCCCGAGGCGGAGGATGCGGTCCGCGCGCTCGTCCGCCGTGCCGGCCTGGTCACGCCCAACCTCCCCGAGCTGGCCGTCCTCGCCGGAGCGGAGCCGGCCGCCGACTGGTCCTCCGCGCTCGAGCAGGCCCGCTCCGTGGCTGGGGATCTCGGCACCGCGGTCCTGGTGAAGGGCGGGCATCTCGACGGCCCCGCGACGCCCGACGCGATCGTCACCGCGGACGGCGGCGTGCGCGAGGTGCCCGGCGAGCGCGTCGCCACCCGGAACACCCACGGCACCGGCTGCTCGCTGTCCTCCGCGATGGCGACGCTCCTCGCCGGCAACGGGACGACTCCGGACGTGCTCACGCAGGCGCTGACCGACGCCAAGGACTGGCTGAACGGCGCCCTCCGCGGCGCCGATGCGCTCCGTGTCGGCGAGGGCAACGGCCCGATCGACCACTTCCACCGCCTGCGCGCCCCGGCGTTCTGCGAGCGGATGTGGGCCGAGACGGAGCAGCTCCGCGCCGAGATCGACGCGCTGCCGTTCGTGACGGCGCTCGGCGACGGCTCCCTCGCCCGCGACGACTTCGAGTGGTATCTCGAGCAGGACGCGCTCTACCTGACCGAGTACGCCCGGGTCCTCGCGGTCGCGGCGCAGCGCGCGCCGAGCACCGCCGAGCAGGTGTTCTGGGCGGAGTCGTCGGCCTCGGCTCTGGCGGCGGAGGCGCAGCTGCACCGCGACCGCCTCGGCGAGCGCCCGGCGACGGCCTCCCCCGTCACCCGCGGCTACGTCGACCACCTGCTCGCGGTCGGCACGAGAGGGAGCTACGGCGAGATCGTCGCCGCGCTGCTGCCCTGCTTCTGGCTCTACGCGGACATCGGCGAGCGCCTCGCCGCGGCGAACCGGCCCGGGCACCCCTACGCGGACTGGCTCGTCACCTACGCGGATCCTGCCTTCGCCGTCGCGACCGAGCGCGCGATCGCGATCACCGAGGCGGCCGCCGCCCGCGGCACGAACGCGGAACGCGCCGCCATGGGCGACGCGTTCCTGCGCTCGAGCGTGTTCGAGCGCGACTTCTTCGCGGCTCCGCTCAGCCGATCGCCTCGCGGAGGACGTGCATGAGCGCGTCCAGCTGAACCGTGTCGGCCGAGGCGACCTCGGCGTCCGCGCCGTCGAGTGCGCGGGCGGCGAGGCCGGCCTTCGCGTCGATCAGCTCGGCGATCTTGGCGTCGATCGTGTGCGCTGCGATGATGCGCCAGGCCGTGACCGGCTCCTCCTGGCCGATGCGGTGCACGCGGTCGATCGCCTGCGTCTGCTCGGCCGAGGTCCAGGACAGCTCGGCCAGGACGACGTTGGACGAGGCCTGCAGGTTGACGCCGACGCCCGCCGCGGTGAGCGAGCAGACCGCGACCGAGACGTCGGGGTCCTCGTTGAAGGCGTCGATCTGCGACTGGCGGAACGTCGCCGACTGGTCGCCGCGGATCGAGACGGAGGTGAGATCGCGCTTCTCGAAGGTCTCCTCCGCCTGGTCCATCACGTCGATGTGCTTGGCGAAGAAGACCACCTTGCCGACCGAGCGGGCCAGCTGCGAGGCGTAGTCGGCGGCGAGCGCCGCCTTGGCCTGGCCGATCCGGCGCACCATCGTGAAGACGTTCTCGCCGGTCTTGGCCGACTTCGACTCCTCGAGCTCGCTCTGCGCGACGATGCGGACGAAGCGCTCGCGCTCGTCGTCGTCGAGCTCGTGCGTGATCGACGCGGTGACGGCCTTGTAGCGCTGCAGCATCCGGGCGCCGAGCTCGCGCTCCGCCTTCTGGATCGAGCGGCCGAGGTCGTCGTCCAGCTCGACCGGCAGGTCGACGATCCGCTTCGAGGGCAGGTCCGCCGCGACGTCGATCTTCTTCCGCCGGACGATGCCGAGGTCGATGACCGCCTCGCGCGCCTCCGGGTAGAAGCCGGTGTCCGCGGGGGTGAGCCCGGTGTCCTCGAGCAGGCTCATCAGCTCGGGCCCGGGCTTGGTCTCGTCGATCCAGCCGAGGAAGCGCCAGATCGCGCGGAAGTCGTCCACGTCGTTGATCAGCGGCGTTCCCGTGAGGGCGATCATCAGCGGGTCGTGGCCCGGCGTCGTCTCGCGGATCTTCGCGGCCAGCGCCAGCACGCTCTGCGAGCGCTGCGAGCGGAGGTTCTTGATGAAGTGCGCCTCGTCGACGACCATGCCGCGGAAGCCGAGGCTGCCGAGCCAGCCGATGTGCCGGTCGAGGATGTCGTAGTTGACGATCACGACGTCGGCGAACGCGTCGAGCGTGCCGCCGTCGCCGTGGATGACGGTGGCGCGGCGCTGCGGCGTCCAGCGCTCGACCTCGCGCGCCCAGTTCATCTTCACGACGTTGGGCACGACGGCCAGCAGCGGGTAGGAGCCGGTGACGGACGCGGCGAGGAGGCTCTGCGCCGTCTTGCCGAGGCCCGGCTCGTCGGCGAGCAGGAAGCTGCGGTGCCCCTCGCGCGCGCCCTCGATGAAGCGGGCCTGGTGCGGCATCAGGTCGCGCCCGCGCGGCGTCACCCGGTCGATCTTCGGCGGCTCGGGCAGCTCCATGCTGGCGGCGCGGCCGCCGGCGCCGTACTCGAACGCCTTGAAGAGCGGACCGAGCAGCTCCCAGTCGTCGAGGCGACGGCGGGCGGGGGTGGGCGCGCTGGCGATCGAGAAGTCCGGCGGGAGGAAGGGGTTGGCGAGCTGGCGCGCGCGCACCGACGGCGGCACGACCTGGTTGACCGGCACCTCCGGCTTGGGCTCCGGCTCGGTCACGATCAGCAGCTCGTCGGGGCTCAGCTCGGCGCCGGCCTCCAGCAGCCAGTCGCGGCGCAGCTTCTGCGCGGCCGCGGTGATGCCGGCCTCCGACTCGAGCAGGGCGATCAGGCTGGTGTCGCGCGCCGCGGTCTTCGCGAGGATCGTCGCGATGCCGTCGAGGCGCTTCATCTCCTCCGCGCGCTGCGAGTCGCTCAGCTCGGTGTCGGTCTTCACCCGCTTGCGCTCCTCGCGCATCAGTAAGGCGATCACCAGGAACTTCGTCCGGTTGGTGGGCCCGACCTTGCCGGTCTGGGCCTTCGCCTCGACCTCGCGCACGCGACGGGCGAGGATCGGGATGATCCCGGAGTTGTCGACGCCGCGCGGGCGCGATCGGGGCCGAGTTCCCGGGCTCGCGCTCGTCGAACGACGCGACTGACCGGACTGACGCTGGCCGCTGCGAGCCATGCTCCTCCTCGACGTGGACGGGGGCGGAGGAGGGGTTCCCGCGCTCTACCGTCGCATTGCACTGTGCGTGTCTTGCGTGCTGTGCGTGTCTTGACTGCACCGCGTGTGTTGCACTGGCCGCGTCGCGTCGGGGACGAGACGGGCACCGATGCACCCGGTGGCCGTCGGGAGCTCCGAGCAACGGGTCTGAGACCCGGTCGCAGCATCCCCGGCGTGCGGGTGCGCGACGAGTCTACTCCTCAGCGCCGGATCGGCCGCACCCCACGCCTCCGGTCGCGTTCAGCGCCCGCGGGATCACTCGGCGACGCGCACCCGGATGATCAGGCCCGCGGCGACCACGACGCCGACCGCGGCGAGGTGGAGCGAGGACCAGACGGCGTCCGGGAAGGAGAACGGGAAGACCGGGTTCCAGAGCACGACGATCGGCGCGAGCCCGATCAACCAGTAGTACGCCTTCGCCTGGATCGCGAACCAGCCGATGACGGCCGCGAGGATCGCCACCGGGTACCGGACGAAGTCGTAGGCGTCGCCGCCGACCAGCGCGAGCCCCGCGAGCAGGATGATCGCCTCGAGGATCCCCGGCGCCAGCGCCATCCGCGCGCTCGAGCGGGACGGGTAGCGGGCGGTCGTGCCGCCGCGCGGGGGGCCGGACTTCTCAGCGTTCACCCGTCGATCGTACGGGGCGGAGATCTGTCGAGGATCCGGACACCCCCGGGGCGGCATACCCCCGCCGGGTATCGGCGTCCCGGCGTAAACTGGGCGGGTGATCGAGGATCTGAAGAAGCGCTCCCTGCACCGCGCCCGCATCCTGGCGGGCCAGATGCGCGGCCTCGAGAAGGCCATCGAGAACGAGGACTACTGCGTCGACATCGTCACGCAGTCGCTCGCCATCCAGAAGTCGCTCGGCTCGCTGAACAAGCTGATCGTCGAGAACCACCTGCGCACCCACGTGACCGCGATGTTCGACGAGGGCGGCGACGCGCGCGAGGCCGCCATCGCCGAGCTCGTGAAGATCTTCGAGCTGTCGAACAACCGCTCGTGACCGCGCTCACCGCCGTCCGCGGCGACATCACCCGCGAGCAGATCGACGTGATCGTCAACGCCGCCAACTCGTCGCTGCTGGGCGGCGGCGGGGTGGACGGCGCGATCCACCGCGCGGGCGGTCCCGAGATCCTCGAGGAGTGCCGGCGCCTCCGGGCCGGCGAGCTGCGCGATGGACTCCCCGCCGGCTCCGCGGTCGCGACCACCGCCGGCCGCCTCCCCGCCCGCTGGGTCGTGCACACCGTCGGCCCCGTGTACTCGCGGAGTGACGACCGCTCCGCCGTCCTCGCCTCCGCCTACACCGAGTCGATCCGCGTCGCCCGCTCCCTCGGCGCCCGCACCGTCGCCTTCCCGGCCGTCTCCGCCGGCGTCTACGGCTGGCCGATGGCCGGCGCGGCCCGCATCGCCGTCGACTCCGTCCGGCTCGCCGCCGCCGAGGACGGGCCGGGCGCCCTCGACGAGATCCGCTTCGTCCTCTTCTCGGACGACGCCCTCGCCGCCTTCCGCGCGGCGCTCGGCTAGCTCGCCGTCCCGGTCGCGGCGCCGGCACCCGCGTCCACTCCGGTACCGGAGTCCGTGCCCGAGTCCGTCCCGGTGCCGCTCCCCTGATCGCCGAACGACCCGGGCCCGCCACCGCCGGGGAAGCCGCCGTCCGGCATCCCGCCCCGCTGCGACGGGTCGAATCCGCCGACGGCGGACGACCCGACCGAGTTCCCGACGGCGTAGCCGATCCCGAAGCCGCCGCCCAGCAGCAGCAGACCGGCGAGGACGGCGAGCGCGATCCACCGGGCGCGGCGTCGCCGCCAGAGCGGCTGTCGCGACCGTGCCGGCTCCGCCGCGCCCGGTGCCGCAGTCCCCGCCGTCGGCGGCGGCCACTCCGCCGTCGTCGGTCCCTGGTTCTCGATCGTGCTGCTCATGCTGCGCCTCCGGCTCTCGTCCGCACCCGGCCGGGTGCAGATTCGAGAGTGCCGTCGCCGCCTATGCCCCCGGCAAGAGCCGATGATCGATCCCCGAAGAGCTCTGCCGTCCCCCGGCCGCGCACTCTCTCGAGCGCCCGGGAACAACGGAGGGAGCCGGACCCCTCGGTCATGGCTCCCTCCGGCTCCGCAGAGCTGCTCGACGGTGAGGCGCTACGCCGTCTTCGGCCGCGCGAACTCGTCGTACGGCAGCGTGATCGGCCGGGTGCGCGGCGGCATCCGCAGCACCGAGTCGAGGGCCGGCCCGAGGGCCTCGCGCCAGGCGCCGTAGCCGGCCTCGTTGAGGTGCAGGCCGTCGGGCGAGTACTGCTCGAGCAGGGCGCCGTCCTCGCCGGCGAGCACCGGCCAGAGGTCGAGGTAGCCGGCGTGCGCGGTGGGCGCGAACTGCCAGAGGTGGCGGTTGACCTCGCGGATCTGCGCGCCGAACTCGCGGGCGCGCGGCAGGATCGAGGTCACCAGGATCCGCACGTCCGGGAGGTCTCGGCGGAAGGTCGCGACGATGGTCTCGATGTTGCGCACGATGTGCTCGGTCGTGCGGTGGTAGGCCAGGTCGTTCGTCCCGACGAGCAGGACCACCGTGTCGGGCGCCGCCTCGACGAGCTCGGGCAGCCGCTCGACGACGTCGTCGCTGGTCGCTCCGCCGATGCCCTCGTCGACGACCGTCGACGCGGTCAACCACTCGTCCCAGGACCCGCCCTGGATGATGCTGTCGCCGATGAAGGCGACCTTTCCCAGCTGGAGATCGCGCCCCGCGTCCGTGTCCGATCGTTCGCTCATCGTGCTCCTCTCGTTCGCGTCCGAGGCGGCGTCGCCGCCCGCGGACCCCTCCATTGTCACCGCTGCGCCCCGCGCCCACCAGGGGAGCGCTCCTCGCCGGCGTCGGCGAGGTCGGTCGCGGTGGCCGTGATGCGGTTGGCCATCCCGTTGAAGATCACGCCGTGGAACGGCAGCACGGCGAACCAGTAGAGCCGCCCGCCGAGCCCCTGCGGGAAGAACACGGCACGCTGGGTGTAGACCGAGCCGCCGTCCTCGCCGGGCTCCGCGCGCATCTCCAGCCAGGCGCCGCCGGGCACCTTCATCTCGGCGCGCAGGCGCAGCAGCGTCGGCCGCTCGATCGCCTCGACGCGCCAGAAGTCCAGGGCGTCGCCCGCGTGCAGCCGCTCGGAGTCGCGGCGCCCGCGCTGCAGGCCCACTCCCCCGACGAGCTTGTCCATCCAGCCGCGGATCGCCCAGGCCAGCGGGAAGGAGTACCAGCCGTTGGTGCCGCCGATGCCCTCGATGACCCGCCAGAGCTTCGCCGGGTCGGCGTCCGTCCGGCGCACCTTGAGGTCGACGTAGACCGTGTGGCCGGCCCACTCCGGGTCGCTCGGCAGCGGGTCGCTGGGGGCGCCGACGACCTCGGCGTTCTGCCAGCTGGTCTCGATCTCGCCCGCCTGCATCTTGCCCAGCGCGAGCCGGACCGAGCGGCGGTACGGCGTCAGCCCGCCCTCGGGGTCCGGGATCAGCGCGCGGATGTCGTCCTCGCGCACCACGCAGTCGTACTGCAGCGACGCGATGATCGGCACCGCGAGCGAGCGCGGGATCGGCGTCACCAGGTTGACCCACTGCGAGGCGAGCCACGGCGTGAAGACCGGCAACGAGGCGATCGGCCGCTGCGCGAGCCCCGCCTCGACCGCGTAGCCGTTCATCATCTGGCCGTAGCGGAGGACGTCCGGCCCGCCGATGTCGAAGGTGCGGTTCAGCGTCGCGTCCTCGAGGGCGGCGGCGCCGAGCAGGTAGTGCAGCACGTCGCGGACGGCGATCGGCTGGATGAAGTTGCGGACCCACTGCGGCGCGGGCATGTACGGCAGGACGTCGGTGAGGTGGCGGACCATCTCGAACGAGGTGGAGCCGGAGCCGATGATGACGCCGGCCTGCAGCGCGATCGTCGGCACGCCGGACGCCATCAGGATGCGGCCGACCTCGGCCCGCGAGCGCAGGTGCGGCGAGAGCTTCTCGACGTCGGGGTGCAGACCGCCGAGGTAGACGATCCGGTCGACACCGGCCGCGAGCGCGGCCTCGGCGACGTTCATCGCGGCGCGGCTCTCCACCTGCTCGAAGCGCGCGTGATCGGCGCCCGAGCCCATCGAGTGCACGAGGTAGTAGAGGACGTCGACGCCCTCGAACGCGGCCGCCAGCGACTCCGGGTCGCTGAGATCGCCCTGCGCCACCTCGACCTCCTCGGCCCACGGGACCTCGGCGAGCTTCCGCGGGTCGCGGACCAGCACGCGGACCCGGTAGCCGGCCTCGAGCAGGCGCGGGGTGAGGCGGCCGCCGATGTAGCCGGTCGCTCCGGTGACGAGCGCCAGCGGGCGCGACGGGTCAGAGGGGCGCGACGGGGCGGGTGAGGATTCGCTCATGCGAGCCACGGTACGCCGCCGCCCCTGGGCGCTCTCCCGCTGGTGCGCCGCTCCGGCCACTGCTAGGACCGCCGGGGCCGCCCTGCCGAGTCCGGGAGCGTCAGCCGGCCGGTCGCTCCGCGCCGAGGATCGTGCGGACCTTCTCGACGTCGTCGTTCATCTGCCGGATCAGCGGCTCGACGCCCTCGTAGGCCACCTGGCCGCGGATGCGCGAGACGAAGGCCACGTCGACGACGCGGTCGTAGAGGTCGATCGTCTCGTCCAGCAGGTAGGCCTCGACCTGCTTGGGCGGCACGCCGACGAAGGTCGGGTTGCTGCCGACCGAGATCGCGGCCGGGTAGCTGCGGCCCTCGGTGACGAAGCGGCCGGCGTAGACGCCGTCGGCGGGGATCAGCCCCTGCGACTCGGGCGAGAGGTTCGCGGTCGGGAAGCCGAGTTCGCGGCCGCGCTTGGCGCCGTGCACGACGACCCCGCGCACCACCGGCTCGTGGCCGAGCAGCCAGGTCGCGTGCTCGACGTCGCCCTCGGCGAGCAGCTCGCGGATCCAGGTGGAGGACACCCGGCGGCCGTGCTCCGGCCGCACGTCGTCGATCAGCTCGACCTCGAAGCCGTGGGTCTCCCCCAGCTCCCGCAGCATCGCGACGTCGCCGGCGCCGTGGGCACCGAAGCGGAAGTCGGAGCCGACCAGCACCACGCGCGCCTCCAGGGCGTCGACGAGCACCTGCTGCACGAACTCCTCGGGGGTGAGCGCGCGGAACCGCTCGTCGAACGCCAGCAGCAGGGTCGCGTCGATCCCCGTCCCGGCCAGCAGCTCGAGCTTCTGCTCGTTGCCGACCAGCGCCGGCGGGCACTTCTCCGGAGCGATGACGCTGAGCGGATTGCGGTCGAAGGTGACGACGACCGCCGCGAGACCGCGCTCGCGGGCCCGCGCGTGCAGGGTGTCGATGACGGCCCGGTGGCCGGTGTGCACGCCGTCGAACTTGCCGATGGTGACCGCGGACGGGCCGATGCCGGTGAGGTCGGCCGGGCGCTGCTCGACGCGCATCAGGCCTGCTTCCCCGCGGAGGAGCGCCGGCCCTGCACCCGCAGCCACCAGAGCCCGAGCACCGGCAGCACGAGCGGGATGAGCAGGTAGCCCGCGCCGAACGCCGCCCAGACCGTCGACTGCCGGCCGAACGGATCCGCGCTCGAGAGCCCGAGCAGCTGCGGCACGAGCACGCTGATCGCGCCGACGACGAGCACGCCCACCAGCTCGAAGGTGATGGTCACGAAGGCGATGCGCTGCCAGATGCGACCGGGAGCCACGAGGGCGATCGTCGCGACGATGTAGACGACGGCGGAGAGCGCCGAGAGCGAGAACGCGAGCGGCGCCTCGTCGAAGCGGTCGATGATCTGGAAGACCGAGCGGCCCGTCGCGGCGAGCGCGAGGATGCCGTAGACGACCACGAGGAGGCTGCCGATCCCCCGGGACCGCGCCGAGCGGGCGGGGCGCTGATCGGGGTTCGGCAGAGCTGGGTCCTGGGCCGCCCGTCCGGGCGCATCGCTGGGTTGGTTCGACATCGCAGGGTCAATGGTAGGCGCTCGCTGCGCCCTCTCCCCCTCGGCCGGGGATCGGGGGCGTCAGGCGGCCTGGAAGAACCAGATCTGGTGCATCCGGTAGACCATCACGGCGATCGCGAGGCAGACGACGCCGAGGATGACCGTGCTCCACCGGCTGCGCTCGATCAGCGCCCAGAAGCCGGCGGCGAGCGGCAGGATCAGCGCCGAGACCAGGTAGATGTAGAACTCCGGCAGGCTGCCCGAGGGCCGGTTGCCGACCAGGGGCGAGACGATCGCGACGGCGAGCTGGACGATCAGCAGGAGCTCGACGATCGCGATGGCGCCGACCGTGACGTCGGAGGGGCGCCGGCCGATCATCCCGAGCACGAGGCAGAGCAGACCCGCCGCCACGGCGATGCCGACCTGGAGCGTGGTGAACCAGTCGATCACGATGCGCCCACCCGGAGCTCCTCGGTGGGGAAGTTGACGACGCTCTTCAGCGCGGCGCCGCGGCGCTCGGCGAGGCCGACCAGGCGCTCCCCCGGACCGACGGCGGCGAGCAGGCCCTTGGCCCCCGCGAACGCCTCGGGCACCGGGATCCGCTTGCCGTTCGCGAGGTCGACCGCCTCGCCGGCGTCCAGGTGCAGCAGCGGGAACAGCTCGCCCGCGACCGCGGTCGGCGTGAGCAGGGCGGCGGGGACGTCGAGCTCGTCGATGACGCCGGCCCCGGCCACCCGGAACGGGCCGACGGCGGTGCGGCGGAGCACGGTGAGGTGCCCGCCGATGCCGAGCGCGGCGCCGAGATCGCGCGCGAGCGCGCGGATGTAGGTGCCGGAGGAGCAGGTGACGCGGACGTCGAGGTCGAGGAAGCCGTCGGCCTCGCGGCGCTCGAGCACGTCGAAGGCGCTCACGGTGACGGGTCGCGCCGGCAGCACGACCTCCTCGCCGTCGCGCACCCGGGCGTAGGCGCGGCGACCGTCCACCTTGATCGCGCTGACGGCGCTCGGGATCTGCTCGATCGCGCCGGTGAGGGTCGCCACGACGGCGTCGACCGTCTCCGCGGTGAGGGCCGCCACGGCACCGGGCTCGGCGGTCATGAGCGTCTCGCCCTCGCGGTCGTCGGTGCTCGTCGCGGCGCCGAGGCGGATCGTCGCCTCGTACTCCTTGTCGAGGCCGACCAGGTAGGTGAGGAGCCGGGTCGAGGGGCCGAGGCCCAGGATCATCAGCCCGGTCGCCATCGGATCGAGCGTCCCGGCATGCCCGACCTTGCGCGTCCCGGCGCGGCGGCGGGTCCGCGAGACGAGGTCGTGGCTGGTGATCCCGCCCGGCTTGTCCAGCAGGAGGATCCCGTTCGGAGCCGCCGCAGAAGGGCTGGGAGTCTCGAGCACGGGTGCGAGGATACACGCGCAGTTCGGGAGTCGGCCCCGCGGAGCCCGCGCCCGGGACGGACCCCGCCCGCCGCGGTTCTAGGCTGTCCGGATGAGGATCGCCGTACTCGGAGCGGGCGCCGTCGGCGGCACCGTCGCCGCCCTCCTGGACCGCGCAGGACACGACGTCGAGGTGACCGCCCGCGGCGAGAACCTGACGGCGATCCGGCGGCAGGGCCTCCGCCTCGACGGCGCCTGGGGCGAGCACACCGCCTGGGTCCGCTGCGGTGAGACGCTCGACCTCGTCCCCGATCTCGCCGTGCTCTGCACGAAGGCGCAGGACGCCGAGGACGCGCTCCGCGCCAACCGCCGCACGGTCGACGGCACGCTCCTCGTCGTGGTGCAGAACGGGCTCGACGGCCTGGACGCCGCCGCCCGGCAGGTCCGCGACGCCTGCCTCGTCGGCGCCCTCGCGCTCTTCGCGGCCAGCCACCTCGAGCCCGGCCGCGTCACGGTGACCGCCCCGGCGACGACGACCCTCGGCGTGCCCGGCCGCCCCGCCGACGACGACGTCCGCCGGGCCGCCGCGATCCTCGGCGAGGCGGTGCCCACGGCCACCACCGACGACTTCCTCGGGGCGCAGTGGACCAAGCTGCTGATCAACGAGGTCAACGCGCTGCCCGCGATCACCGGCCTCTCGGTCCAGGAGACGATCGCGCACCCGGGCCTGCGCCGGCTGCTCGCGCGGGCGATGCGGGAGGCGGCGCGGACCGGCCTGGCCGCCGGCGTCCGCTTCGGCGCGCTGCAGGGACTCTCCGACGCCCGGATCCGCGCGCTCGCCGCCGCGCCGCTGCCGGTCGTCGAGCTGCTGCCGCGGCGGATGGCGACCCGGATGGGCGACGTGCCGAACCCGGGGTCCACGCTGCAGAGCGTGCGGCGCGGAGTCCCGAGTGAGATCGACCATCTGGCCGGCGCCGTCGTCCGCACGGCGCACCGCCTCGGGCGCGAGGCGCCGGTCAACCAGCTGCTCGTCGAGCTCGTGCACGAGGTCGAGCGCTCGGGCGCCTTCCTGCCCGCGGACGACGTGGTCCGGCGCGCGTCCTCCGTCTAGCGGAGGAGACCGGGACGACTCAGCAGGAGTCGGCGAAGAGCCGGCGCGGGTGCTCCGGATCGCGGACGTCCACCAGGATCCCCGCGATCCGCTTCGGATCCGTGCTCGCCCGGTAGGCCTCGTCGACCGGCGGCTCCTGGGTGTCGAGCCGGATCGACGTGCTCCACGCTCCGCGGAGCTCGGGGCGCAGGGCGAACGGCCCGTCGACGAGCAGCACGGCGTCGCGTCCGGCGGTGCGCCAGCGCGCCTGCCGCGCCTCGTCGCGCACGCCGTCGTAACCGGCCAGGACGAAGCCGGTGCTCCCGCCCAGCTTGAACGGATCGAGCAGCACCCGGCGCAGCAGCTCGTAGTCGTAGCCCGCGAGGTAGGCGCGCTGCGCCTCCGGAATCGACGGATCCTCCCGCTCGGCCCGGGGACGGCGGAAGTCGGCGAGGTGCGCGACCACCGTGTCCCGGCCCGCCCGGCGCATCGCCTCGGCCAGCGCGAGCGCGAACGCGCCGGACACCTCCGGGTCGTCGCCGTCGATCCCGACCGCCACGCGGCCGTGCCCGTAGTTGTGCAGCACCTCCGCCGCGAGAGCGTCGAGCACATCGGCCTTCTGCGGAGCCCACTTGGTCATTCGCCCACGATACGCGGGACGGCCTAGGGTGACCTGATGCCCACCGGATCGACGCCCGCCGCATCGGTGCCCGTCGCACCGATGCCCGCGCTGTCCGCCGCGATCGTCGACTGGTTCCGCGAGAACGCCCGCGACCTGCCCTGGCGCCGCGAGGGCTTCCCCGCCTGGGGCACCCTCGTCAGCGAGTTCATGCTCCAGCAGACGCCGGTCGTCCGGGTGATCCCGCGGCTCGCCGAGTGGCTCGAGCGCTGGCCGACCCCGGCCGATCTGGCAGCCGTTCCTCCTGGTGAGGCGGTGCGCGCCTGGCAGTCGCTCGGCTACCCGCGCCGCGCGCTGCGCCTGCACGCCTGCGCCGTCGCGATCACCGAGCAGCACGGCGGGGTCGTCCCGCACGACGTCGAGACGCTTCTCGCCCTCCCCGGCATCGGCGACTACACGGCGCGCGCGATCGCCGTCTTCTCCTTCGGCCACCGCCACCCCGTCGTCGACACCAATGTGCGGCGGGTGATCGCCCGCGCGATCGACGGCGCGGCCGAGCCCGGCCCGCCGCGCGCGAAGACCGACCTCGCCGCGATGGAGGCGCTCCTCCCCGAGGACCTCGCCGACGCCGCCGCCTTCAACGCGGGCGCGATGGAGATCGGCGCGATCGTCTGCACCGCGCGCGCTCCCCGCTGCGACGCCTGCCCGATCCGCGACGCCTGCGCCTGGCGGGCCGCCGGCTACCCGGCCTACGACGGCCCGGTCAAGGCGCGGCAGAAGAAGTACGAGGGCTCCGATCGGCAGGTGCGCGGCCTGATCCTCGCCGAGCTCCGCGCCGCGCACGGCCCGGTGACCGCCGCCGAGATCGCCTCCCTCTGGCCGGAGGCCGAGCAGCGCGACCGCGCCCTGGCCGGCCTCCTCGCCGACGGCCTCGCCACGGGCTCGCCGGACGACGGCTACCTGCTCCCCCACTCCTGAGCGGCGCTCCGGTGTCGGACGGGGCGGGTAGCGTGGCGCCGTGACCGGTCGCCGACTCCGACTCCCCCGCCCCGACGCCGAGCTCGACAGCGCGCTCGCCGCCGTCCGGACCGCGAACGACCTGCCGGGCGCCTTCCCGCCCGAGGCCCTCGCCGAGGCCGGGCAGGCCGACCGCACGGCCGACGACGCGGGCCGGATCGACCTCACGGGCGTCCCCTTCGTCACCATCGACCCGCCCGGCTCCCTCGACCTCGACCAGGCCGTGCACCTCGAGCGGCGGTCCTCCGGAGTCGTGCTCCGCTACGCCATCGCCGACGTGCCCGCCGTCGTCCGCCCCGGCAGCGCCCTCGACGCCGAGACCCGCCGCCGCGGCCAGACCTACTACCTCCCCGACGGCCGCGTCCCGCTGCACCCGCCCGTCCTCTCCGAGGGCACCGCCTCGCTCCTCCCCGACCTCGAGCGCCGCGCCCTGGTCTGGACCCTCGAGCTCGACGACAGCGCCGAGCCGACAGCCGTCCGCCTCGAGCGCGCCCTCGTCCGCAGCACCGCCCGGCTCGACTACGACGGCGTCCAGCGCAGCGTCGACGCCGGCGAGCCGCACCCCTCGATCGCGCTGCTCCCCTGGTTCGGCACCGAGCGCCAGGCCCGCGAGGCCGAGCGCGGCGGAGCGAGCCTGGCCCTCCCCGACGAGGAGATCGTCGCGGTCGACGGCGGCTACCGGATCGAGCGCCGAGCACCCCTCGCGTCCGAGGGCTGGAACGCCCAGGTCTCGCTGCTCACCGGCATGGCGGCCGCCACGATGATGCTCGACGCAGGGGTCGGCATCCTCCGCACCATGCCCGCGGCCGACGAGGACACTGTCGCCGCCTTCCGCGCCCGCACCGAGGCCCTCGGCGTCCCCTGGGGCGCTGACGAGCCCTACGGCGCCTACCTCCGCCGCCTCGACACCGCCGACCCGGCGCAGCTCGCGATCATGTCCGCCGCGGCGACGCTCTTCCGCGGAGCCGGCTACACCGCCTTCGACGGCGCCGCCCCCGAGCAGCCCGAGCAGTCCGCCCTCGCCGCCCCGTACGCGCACGTCACGGCTCCGCTCCGCCGCCTGGTCGACCGCTTCGGCCTGGCCACCTGCCTCGCGATCTCGACCGGAGCGGAGCTCCCCGCCTGGCTCCGCACGGCCCTGCCCGAGCTGCCCGCCCTGATGACCGCGAGCGACCGCCGCTCCGGAGCCGCCTCCCGCGCCGCCACCGCCGTCGTCGAGGCCGCGATCCTCCGCGGCCGCGAGGGCTCCACCTTCGAGGGCGTCGTCGTCTCCTCCGCGAGGACCCGCTCGCAGGTCCAGCTGCTCGACCCGGAGATGACCGTCGACGTCCCGGTGCCGCAGACGCCGGGAGCCCGTGTCGTCGTCGTCCTGGAATTGGTCGACGTCGCCACGGGCTCCGCGGTGTTCAGGCCTGCTGCCTAGTCCTCGTCCTCGTCCTCGCGCGGCTTCACGTAGGGGTCCGCGTCGCCTGCGTAGTCCGCCTTCGCGGCGAGCGACTGCACCTGGGTGTCCTGGTTGCGCGCCGTCGCGAGGAGGTCCTCGATGTGCTTCGCGTTCTCCGGGATCGCATCGAGGATGAACTCGAGCGACGGCGTCAGCCGCGCCGTGATGTTCTTGCCGACCTCCGTGCGGAGCATGCCGGTCGCCGCCTTCAGAGCGAGCGCCGAGTCGGCGCGCTCCTCGTCGGTGCCGTAGACCGTGTAGAACACGGAGGCGTGCTGCAGGTCACCGGTCACCTGCACGTCGGTGATGGTGACGAAGCCGAGTCGGGGGTCGCGGAGTCCGCGCTCGAGCCGCTTGGCGACGATCACCTGAATCCGTTCGGCGAGCTTCCTCGCCCGTGCCGGATCTGCCATGGCTGGTCCTCATCTCTCTCGACGAACCGTTCGGCTCGCCATCTAACCACTCCCCGGCAGTCCTGCCGGGGGCTTGCTCTGTGCTCGACTCGTCAGGCGCGGCTGCGCCGGCGCGGGTGGGGTGCCTCGCCGCGGATCCTTCCCGCGCGGCTGCGCCGCGCCCGCCAGACCCGAGCCAGGAGCCGCGACGAGACACCCCACCCGCACCTCCCGTCAATACCGGCGGAAGTCCGTACTCCCGGTCCCCCTCCCGCGCAGGCGCCCCACCCCACGTGCTGGTGCCGGTACCCGACGCGACATGCCTCGGAGACCGGGCCCCCTCCGCACGTGCTGACGGAGCGATCCTCCCGAAGGGAGGGAGCCCACTCCTGCCCTCGCGCGACAGGCTCGGGTCTGGCGGGCGGGCCGCAGGCCCGCGGGAAGTCGCGCGAGGGCAGGAGTGGGCTCCCGATCCCCCCTCAGAAGACGAGCGGAACGCCGGAAGCCAGAACCCGGAGGCCCAGTAACGCCGGAAGGCCCGGGCGGACCCGGGCCTTCCAGTGAGCATCAGGGTCAGCCTCGCGGCTTCTCCTTCATCTCGATCGTCTCGATCTCGTCGCCGATCTGGATGTCGTTGTACTTGCCGAGACCGATACCGGCCTCGTAGTCCGTACGGACCTCCGTGACGTCGTCCTTGAAGCGACGCAGCGACTCGATGGCGAGGTTGTCCCCGACGACGACGCCGTCGCGGATGACGCGCGCCTTCGAGTTGCGGGTGATCGTGCCGGAGCGGACGATGACACCCGCGATGTTGCCGACCTTGGAGGAGCGGAACACCTCGCGGATCTCGGCGACACCGGACTGGACCTCCTCGTACTCGGGCTTGAGCATGCCCGTGAGCGAGTTCTCGACCTCTTCGATCGCGTTGTAGATGACCGAGTAGAAGCGGATGTCCACTCCCTCTCGAGCAGCGCGCTCGCGGGCCTTCGGGTCGGGGCGGACGTTGAAGCCCACGATGATCGCGTTGTCGATCGTCGCGAGGTTGACGTCCGACTCCGTGATCGCACCGACGCCGCGGTGGATGATGCGCAGCTGCACCGAGTCGTCGACCTCGATCTTGACGAGCGACTCCTCCAGCGCCTCGACGGCACCGGACACGTCGCCCTTGATGATGAGGTTGAGCGACTCGACCTTGCCCTCCTCGAGAGCACGGGTGAAGTCCTCGAGCGAGATGCGCTTGCGGGCCTTGGCCAGCAGGGCGTTGCGCTGAGCGGCTTCGCGCTTCTCGGCGATCTGGCGGGCGGTGCGGTCCTCCTCGGTGACGAGGAAGGTGTCGCCGGCACGGGGCACGGACGAGAGTCCCTGCACCTGCACCGGTCGCGACGGCACGGCCTCGAGCACGGCGACGCCGTTCTCGTCGGCCATCGCACGGACGCGGCCGTAGGCCGTTCCCGCGACGATCGCGTCGCCGACGCGCAGCGTTCCCGACTGGATGAGGACCGTCGCGACGGCACCGCGTCCCTTGTCGAGCTTGGCCTCGATCGCGACTCCGCGGGCCTCCTTGTCGGGGTTGGCGCGCAGGTCGAGACCGGCGTCCGCGGTGAGCAGCACGGCGTCCAGGAGGTCCTGGATGCCGGTGTTCGCGCGGGCCGACACGTCGACGAACATGACGTCTCCGCCGTACTCCTCGGCGACGAGGCCGAACTCGGTCAGCTGCTGGCGCACCTTGGCCGGGTTGGCGTCGGGCTTGTCCACCTTGTTGACCGCGACCACGATCGGCACGTTGGCCGCCTGGGCGTGGTTCAGCGCCTCGATGGTCTGCGGCATGATGCCGTCGTCCGCCGCGACCACGAGGATCGCGATGTCCGTGACCTGGGCACCGCGGGCTCGCATGGCGGTGAACGCCTCGTGACCCGGGGTATCGATGAAGGTGATCGGGCGCTCGATGCCCTCGTGCTCCGCGACGACCTGGTACGCACCGATGTGCTGCGTGATGCCGCCCGCCTCGCCGGCGACGACGTTGGCGTTGCGGATCGCGTCGAGCAGGCGCGTCTTTCCGTGGTCGACGTGACCCATGACGGTGACGACGGGGGGACGGATCTGGAGGTCCTCGTCCGTCTCGTCCTCGAGCTCCTGCTCGAGGTCGAGGCCGAAGCCCTCGAGGAGCTCCTTGTCCTCGTCCTCGGGCGAGACGACCTGGATCTTGAAGCCGAGCTCACCGCCGAGCACCTCGAAGGTGGCCTCGTCGAGCGACTCGGTCGCCGTCGCCATCTCGCCGAGGGCGAAGAGGACGGTGACCAGGTTGCCGGGGGGCACCGGCACGCCGGTCATGGCCTCGATCTTGTCGGCGAAGTCCGAGATCGACGCGCCGCGGCGCAGACGGATGACCGTCTTGCCGTCGCCGCGGGGGACGCTGACGCCGCCGAGCGACGGGGCCTCCCTGAGCTCGAACTCCTGACGCTTCGTGCGCTTCGACTTGCGGGCCTTGCTCTTGCCGCCACCGCGACCGAAGGCACCAGCGGTGCCACCGCCGGGGCCGCGACCGCGACCGCCGCCGCCACCGGGACGAGGGGCGAAGCCGCCACCCGCTCCAGGGGCGCCGCCGGGACGCTGGAAGCCGCCGCCGGCCGGACGGCCGGGGCCGCCGGGACGACCGGCTCCGCCACCGGGACCGCCGGGACGCTGGCCGAAGCCGGCGGGGCGCTGGCCCATGCCGGGTCCACCGGGTCGGGGCGCACCGGGGCGGGGAGCCGCGGGACGGGGGATGTTGCTGGGCGTCGGGCGCGAGCCCATGCCCTGCGAGCTGGCGAACGGGTTGTTGCCCGGACGCGGGGGCGTCGCGGGACGCTGGCCCATGCCCTGGTTGCTCGCGAAGGGGTTGTTGCCCGGACGCGGGGCACCACCGGGACGGCTGGAGCCGCCGGGAGCGGAGCTGCTGCCGCCGGACTTCGGCGGGGCTGCCGCCGGGGCCGGACGCGGGGTCGCCGGCTTCGGTCCGCCGGGGGTGGCGGGCGAGGCGGCGGGGGTCGCTGCAGCGGGCTTCTCGGCCGCGGGCGCCGGAGCGGCGGCCTCGGTCGGAGCCGGAGCGGCGGGGGCGTTCGCAGCGGCCTGGGCGCGAGCCGCGGCCGCGGCCTCCTGGGCGGCCTGAGCGGCAGCCTGACGCTCGGCGACCGACATCGGCGGAGCCGGCGCCGGAGCGGGCGGCTTGGCCGGGCCGGGCATCGGCGCGGAGGGGCGTGCGCCCGAGGGGCGGGGAGCCCCGGGACGGGCGGTGCCGGCGGTGGGCGCCGACGGGGTCGACGATGCACCCGTGCTCGCGCTGCCCTGGAGGGCCTGGCGGAGCTTGCGGGCGACGGGGGGTTCGATGCTGGAGGACGGTCCCTTGACGAACTCGCCCAGTTCTTTCAACTTCGCAAGTGCGACCTTGCTGTCGACGCCGAGTTCGGCGGCGATCTCGTGCACGCGTGGTTTAGCCACTTCTCTCCTGTCTCGGACCTGCGCCCAAGACGGGGCAGGCCATCACAAACGGACGGATCTCATTTCGAGCCGCTCATCAGTCGTTGCTCATGATCAGTTCACGGGCCGTTCTGCCTGTTCTCTCTGCGGTGTGATCGTTCGCCTGGCCGGTTCCTCAGGGTGAGGAGCCGCGCCGGTCAGGTCACGGGTGACGTACTGCTCCACGGCGCTCGCATCCACGCTCTCGCGCGTCCGGAACGCCCTGCTGAACGCGCGGCGCTTCACCGCGAGCTCGTAGCAGTCGTACGCGTCGTGCAGCCACGCTCCCCGCCCAGCACGGACACCCCGCGGATCTACCACGAGGACGTTCGAGGGGAGGACGAGCCTCAGAAGTGAGGCCCTTGGGGCGCGCAGACGGCAGCCGACGCACGTTCTGACGGGTTCCACTGTACTCCCTCGTTCCCGGGAGCGCCTCCCCGCACCGCCGACAGCGGGGATCACTCCCCGTCCATCACCGAATCGGGCTGGATGTCGATCTTGGCGCCGGTGAGCTTGGCGGCGAGTCGGGCGTTCTGGCCCTCCTTGCCGATCGCGAGCGAGAGCTGGTAGTCCGGCACGAGGGCGCGGACGGCCTTGAGGCTCTGGTCGATCACGAAGGCGCTGGTCACCTTGGCGGGCGAGAGCGCGCTGGCGACGAAGGTCGGCAGGTCGGAGGAGTAGTCGACGATGTCGATCTTCTCGTTGTTCAGCTCCGCGGTCACCGCGCGCACGCGCTGGCCGAGCTCGCCGATGCACGCGCCCTTGGCGTTGACGCCCGGCTCGGTCGCCCGCACGGCGATCTTGGTGCGGTGGCCGGCCTCGCGGGCGAGCGAGACGATCTCGACGACGCCGGACGCGATCTCGGGGACCTCGAGGGCGAAGAGCTTGCGGACGAGCGACGGGTGCGTCCGCGAGACCTGGACCGACGGGCCCTTGGGGCCGCGGCTGACGCTGGTCACGTAGACGCGGATGCGGCGGCCGTGGCTGTAGTCCTCGCCGGGCACCTGCTCCTCGGGTGAGAGGATCGCCTCGATCGAGCCGAGGTCGACGTGGATCATCTTCGGGTTGGGGCCCTGCTGGATGACGCCGGCGACGATGTCGCCCTCGCGACCCTTGAACTCGCCGAGGACCTTCTCGTCGCCGATGTCGCGCAGCCGCTGGTTGATGACCTGCTTGGCGGCGAAGGCCGCGATGCGGCCGAAGTCGCGCGGCGAGTCCTCGGACTCGCCGACGACGGCGCCCTCCTCGTCGATCTCGGGCACGAACACGCTGACGTGCCCGGTCTTGCGGTCGAGGTGCACGCGGGCGTCCACGGCGGTGGCCTTGTCGGCGTCGTCCGCCTGGCCGATGTGCTTGAGGTAGGCGGTGAGGATCGCCTGCTCGATGATCTGCACGAGCTCCTCGAAGGGGATCTCGCGCTCGCGCTCCAGCAGGCGCAGAACGCTCAGGTCGATGTCCATGGGCGGGCCTTTCTCTCTATTCACTTGGGGCGTGGCGGCGCAGCGCGACCACGTCGAAAACCGGTCCGACGCCGGCGGCGCCACGGCCGGAGCCGGGCCCGCGCGTCGGGACCATTGAGCATAACCGACCGCGCTGAGGGCGGACGGGACGGAGGGACCGGAGCCGCTCAGGCTCCGAGGCGGGCGAGCGCCTCGGCGGCGGGCAGCTGCTCGCGCTCGCCGGTGCGCCGGTCCCAGAGCTCGACGATGCCGTCGGCGGCGCTTCGGCCGGCGATGACGATCAGCGGCACGCCGATCAGCTCGGCGTCGCCGAACTTGACGCCCGGCGAGACCTTGGGCCGGTCGTCGATCAGCACGTCGCGGCCCGCGGCCTCGAGCGAGGCGCCGACCGACTCCGCGAGCGCGAGCGCCGCCGGGTCCTTGCCGGTCGCGATCACGTGCACGTCGAACGGCGCGACGTTCTCGGGCCAGATCAGCCCGCGGTCGTCGTGGTTGCTCTCGGCGATGATCGCGAGGATCCGGGTCACGCCGATGCCGTAGGAGCCCATGGTGACCGTGACGAGCTTGCCGTTCTCGTCGAGGACCTTGAGGCCGAGGACGTCCGCGTACTTGCGGCCGAGCTGGAAGACGTGGCCGATCTCCATGCCGCGGGCGGTCTCGATCGGGCCGGAGCCGTCGGGAGCGGGGTCGCCGCTGCGGACGTCGGCCACCTCGACGACGCCGTCGCCGGAGAAGTCGCGGCCGGCGACGAGGTCGAGCACGTGCTTCCCGGCGATGTTCGCTCCGGTGATCCAGGAGGTGCCCTCGACGACGCGGGGGTCGAGCAGGAAGCGGATGCCGCTCGCGGACTCCTCCCCCAGGACGGCGCCCTCGGCCGACCAGGGGCCGATGTAGCCCTTGACCAGCGCGGGGTGCTTCGCGAAGTCCTCCTCGGTCGCGGCCTCGACCTCGGCGGGGGCGAAGGCGACCTCGGCGCGCTTGAGGTCGACGTCCCGGTCGCCGGGCAGCCCGACGACGACGAGCTCGCGGGCCCCGTCGAGCGCGGTGAGCGCGAGGACGACGTTCTTGAGCGTGTCGCCGGCGGTCCAGGCTCGGCCGTCGGCGCGCGGCTCCTGGGCGTTGGCGAGGTCGACGAGCGACTGGATGGTCGGGGTGCCGGGCGAGTCGAAGACGCGCGCCGCGGCGAGTCCGTCCACGGGCAGCGCCTCGGGCACGGGCGTCCGGTACGCCTCGACGTTGGCGGCGTAGCCGCCGGCCGAGCGCACGAAGGTGTCCTCGCCGACCGGGGTCGGGTGCAGGAACTCCTCGCTGCGCGAGCCGCCCATCGCGCCGGCGTCCGCCTGCACGATCACGTACTCGAGGCCGAGGCGCGCGAAGATCCGCTCGTACGCGTCGCGCTGCACCTGGTAGCTCGCGTCGAGACCGGCGTCGGTGTAGTCGAAGGAGTAGGCGTCCTTCATGGTGAACTCGCGGCCGCGCAGGAGGCCGGCGCGGGGGCGCGCCTCGTCGCGGTACTTGTCCTGGATCTGGTAGAGCGAGAGCGGCAGGTCCTTGTAGGACGAGTAGAGGTCCTTGACCAGGAGGGTGAAGAACTCCTCGTGCGTCGGCGCCAGCATGTAGTCCGCGTCCTTGCGGTCCTTCAAGCGGAAGACGCCGTCGCCGTACTCGGTCCAGCGGCCGGAGAGCTCGTAGGGCTCGCGGGGCAGCAGCCCGGGGAAGTGGACCTCCTGCGCACCGGCGGCCGCCATCTCGGCGTGGATGATCGCCTCGATGCGGCGCTTCACCTTCAGCCCGAGGGGCAGCCACGCGAAGACGCCGGGGGCCTGACGCCGGATGTAGCCGGCCCGGACCAGGAGGCGGTGGCTCGCGACCTCGGCGTCGGCCGGATCCTCTCGGAGGGTGCGGACGAACAGGTGCGAGAGACGGGTAACCACGAGGGACGATCCTATCCGGAGTCCGCGGCGGGGTGTCCCGCGCGGACCGGGGTGGCGGCGGACCGGGCGCGTGCCGGTCCGCCGCCCGCGCTCACTTCGAGACGACGACCACCGGGGAGCCGGTCGAGGTGTCGTCGGCGGGCATCTCGGCGGCCAGGCGGTTGGCCTCCTCGATGAGCGTCTTGACGATCTCGGACTCGGGGACGGTCTTGATGACCTCGCCCTTGACGAAGATCTGGCCCTTGCCGTTGCCGGAGGCGACGCCGAGGTCGGCCTCGCGGGCCTCGCCCGGTCCGTTGACGACGCAGCCCATGACGGCCACGCGGAGCGGGACGCTCATGCCCTCGAGGCCGGCGGTCACGTCGTTCGCGAGCGTGTAGACGTCGACCTGCGCACGGCCGCAGCTCGGGCAGGAGACGATCTCGAGCTTGCGCTCGCGGAGGTTGAGCGACTGCAGGATCTGCAGGCCGACCTTGACCTCCTGCGCGGGCGGAGCGGAGAGCGAGACGCGGATGGTGTCGCCGATGCCCTCGCCGAGCAGGATGCCGAACGCCGTCGCCGACTTGATCGTGCCCTGGAACTCGGGGCCGGCCTCTGTGACGCCGAGGTGCAGCGGCCAGTCGCCGCGCTCGGCGAGCTGGCGGTAGGCCTGGACCATGATCACCGGGTCGTTGTGCTTGACCGAGATCTTGAAGTCGTGGAAGTCGTGCTCCTCGAAGAGGCTCGCCTCCCAGACGGCGCTCTCGACGAGCGCCTCGGGGGTGGCCTTGCCGTACTTCTGCAGCAGGCTGGGCTCGAGCGAGCCCGCGTTGACGCCGATGCGGATGGAGACGCCCGCGGCCTTCGCGGCGGCGGCGATCTTGCCGACCTGGTCGTCGAACTTGCGGATGTTGCCCGGGTTCACCCGGACGGCCGCGCAGCCCGCGTCGATCGCGGCGTAGACGTAGTTCGGTTGGAAGTGGATGTCCGCGATGACCGGGATCTGGCTCTTCTTCGCGATGATCGGCAGCGCCTCCGCGTCGTCGCGGCTCGGCACGGCGACGCGCACGATGTCGCAGCCGGAGGCGGTGAGCTCGGCGATCTGCTGGAGCGTCGCGTTGATGTTCGTGGTCGGCGTGGTGCACATCGACTGCACGCTGACCGGGGCGTCGCCGCCGACCAGCACCTTCCCGACCTTGATCTGACGGGTCTTCCGGCGGGGGGCGAGGGTCACGGGGACCTTGGGCAAACCCAGATTCACAGCAGGCACGAGCCCCATCGTACGCGCGCCGCGCGGCCGGACGCCGCCGCTCCCCCGGTTCCCAGGTCCCGCCGATCTCCGCCGTCCGCGCCACGCCTTCCTCGACCGGATTCCGGAACCGCCGCCGTCCGATCTGCAGGAGATCCCCGGCAGATAGCGTGCGCACCCCCGTCCCCGCGAGCAGCCTCCGGCACATCTCCTGCACATCGAACCGAGCTCAGCCGGCCGGGCCGGATCCGGCGCCACCTCCAAGGCGAACGCGCGAATCGCGTGCCAGCGATTCGCGCCAGCCGACCGCAACCCGCTCCTCCCAACCTCACCCGTCGCGAAGCCGACTGCGGCGGGCCGGGCAAGGACCGGCGCCACCTCGAAGGCGAACGCGCGAATCGCGTGCCAGCGATTCGCGCTAGCCGACCGCAACCCGCTCCTCCCAACACCACCCGTCGCCGAGCCGACAGCGCGACGCCGGGCAGGGACCGGCGTCGAACAAGCACAGCCCGACTGCGGCGAGCCGGGCAGGGACCGGCTCGCAAGACAGCTCAGAACAGCTGGATCGGCTTCACGATGTCCGCGTAGATCAGCAGCGCGCTCATCCCGCCGAGGAGCAGGACGACCGCGTAGGTGAGCGGGAGGAGCTTGGCGATGTCGACGGGGCCGGGGTCGCGGCGGCCGAAGAGCTTGGCGATGCGGCGGCGCAGACCCTCCCAGAGGGCGCCGGCGATGTGGCCGCCGTCCATCGGGAGGAGGGGGACGAGGTTGAAGACGAAGAGCGCGACGTTGAGGGAGGCGAGGACGCCGACCATCGTCTGCACCTTGGAGACGACGGGCAGCTGGTCGGAGGCGGCGATCTCGCCGGCGATGCGGCCGACGCCGACGACGCTGATCGGGCCGTTGGCGTCGCGGGCCTCGGTGCCGAAGGCGGCCTGCGCGACGTCGATGAGGCGCTGCGGCAGGTTGAGGATGACCCCCGCGACACTCCTGATGTTCTCGCCGACGGTGCCGGGGACCGCGGTGATCGGCTGCTGCACGAGGGCCTGGGTCGGCGAGATGCCGATGAAGCCGACGGTCTGCGTCTCGACCGCGCCGGAGGAGTCGAGCACCGCGTTGCCCGCGGCGTCGGTGACGGCCACCTCGTTCTCGGCCGGGGTGATCGTCAGGGTGAGGGGCTGCCCGTCGCGCTCGACGGCGACGCTGAGCGGCACGCCGGCGGACGCGCGGATGATCGGGGTGAGGTCGTTCCAGGAGGAGACGGGCGTGCCGTCGATCGCCGTGATGGTGTCACCGGGCAGGATGCCGGCGGCGGCGCCGGGCGCGAGCGGGTCGTCGGCGGAGCAGCTCTCGGTGGTGGTGTCGCTCGCCGGGACCACGCACTGCGAGACGGTGGAGATGGTCGACGTGTTCTGGGCGACGCCGATGCCGCAGAGCAGCACCGCGAAGAGGACGGTGGCGATCACGAGGTTCATGAACGGGCCGCCGAACATCACGATGACGCGCTTCCAGACCGCGAGCCGGTAGAAGGCGCGGTGGTCCTCGCCCTCGCCGATGGTCTCGGCGCTGGCGGCGCGGGCCTCGTCGATCATGGTCGCGTAGCCCCCACGGCGGGGCTCGGGGTCGGGCGCCGACTCGTTGCCGTTCAGTCCGTTGAAGAAGCCCGTGCTCGACTCGCCGACGCGGTCGCCCGGGTGCTTGGGCGGGTACATCCCGATCATCGCGATGTAGCCGCCGAGGGGCAGAGCCTTGACGCCGTACTCCGTCTCGCCGCGGCGGACGGAGAAGACCGTCCGGCCGAACCCGATCATGTACTGCGTGACCTTGACCCCGAAGAGCTTCGCCGGAACGAGGTGCCCGACCTCGTGCAGCGCGATCGACAGGGCGACGCCCACGGCGATGATGACGACGCCGAGGACGAAGAGCAGCACGGATTCCACTCGGTCACTGTAGGCCGCGGGGTGACCCCCCGGCTGGAGAGGCGCTGGAGGATCGCGGTGAGGGCGCGATCAGCCCGTCGCGCTCAGGCGGCGGCGATCCGCACGTCGGCCGTGCGGCGCGCCCAGCGCCTCGAGGCCGGCGACCCGATCGAGGTGCTCTCGCGCACCGAGCACGCCGTGCCGCCGACCTGCGGTCCTCCGTCGAGCGCGCGCTCGCCTGAGGGCGGACAGCCGGACCGGCAGAGGCATGCTGATCGAGTAGCCCTCGGAGAGGGCGTATCGAGATCCACCGTCGTCCGGTGGGTGGGTCTCGATACGCCGCTCCGCGGCTACTCGACCAGCATGGTGCGGCTGCTGCCCGGCTGAAGCGCTCAGGCGGCGGCGATCCGCGCGTCCGCCGTGCGGCGCGCCCAGGCCTCGGCCTCGGCCAGCGACTCGCGGGTCAGCTCGCCGTCCACGGTGTGCGCGTCGACGACGGCCTCGACCGTCGCGAGGATGTCCAGGTAGCCGATCCGCCCGGCGTGGAACGCCTGCACGGCCTGCTCGTTCGCGGCGTTGAAGACGGCCGGGTAGGAGGCCCCCGCGACTCCGACCTTCTTCGCGAGCCGGACGGAGGGGAACGCCTCCTCGTCGAGCGGCTCGAACGTCCAGGACTGCGCGCGGGTCCAGTCCAGCGGCACGCCGACGCCGGCGACGCGGTGCGGCCAGTCGAGGCCGAGGGAGATCGGCAGCCGCATGTCGGGCGGCGAGGCCTGGGCGATCGTGGAGCCGTCGACGAACTCGACCATCGAGTGGACGATCGACTGCGGGTGCACGGTCACGTCGATCCGGTCGTACGGCACGTCGAAGAGCAGGTGCGCCTCGATCACCTCGAGGCCCTTGTTGACGAGCGTCGACGAGTTGGTGGTGACCACGAGGCCCATGTCCCAGGTCGGATGCGCGAGCGCCTCCGCCGGGGTGACGTCGCGGAGGGAGGCGCGGTCGCGCCCGCGGAAGGGACCGCCCGACGCGGTCAGCACCAGCCGGCGGACCTCGCGGTGCTCCCCCGCGAGCAGCGCCTGCGCGATCGCCGAGTGCTCGGAGTCGACGGGCACGATCTGGCCGGGAGCGGCGAGCGAGGTGACCAGCTCGCCGCCGACGATCAGCGACTCCTTGTTCGCGAGGGCGAGGGTGCGGCCCTCCTCGAGCGCCGCGAGCGTCGGGCCGAGGCCGACCGAGCCGGTGATGCCGTTCAGGACGACGTCCGCGTCGACCGAGCGGATCAGCTGCTCGGCCTCCGCGGCGCCGAAGGCGGTGTGCTCGACGCCGAAGTCTCGCGCCTGCTGGGCGACGACCTCTCGGTTGGAGCCGGCGCCCAGGCCGACCACCTCGAAGCGGTCGCGGTTCGCGCCGATGACGTCGAGGGCCTGCGTGCCGATGGACCCGGTCGAGCCGAGGATGATGACCCTGCGCATGCGCCCATCCTGGCACGGCGGCTCCCGGCCCTCCCGGGCCGACAGCCCCTCCGGGTCAGCTCACCGCGAGGATGTCCACCACGAAGACGAGGGTGTCCGTGCCGCTGATGCCCGCGTTCGCGTTGCCCGCCTCGCCGTAGCCCTTGTCCGGCGGGATGACCACGAGCACCTGCGAGCCGACGGTCTGGCCGACCACCGCCTCCTTGAAGCCCTCGATCACGTCGCCCGTGCCGAAGGACGCGGGCGTGCCCTTGCCCCAGCTCTGGTCGAAGACCTCGCCGGTGCCCCAGACCACGCCCTGGTACTGGACGATCAGCGAGTCGCCGTCCGCCACGGTCTGCCCGTCGCCCTTCTTGAGCACCTCGAGCTGCAGCTCGGCCGGCGGGTCGGTCGCGGGGATCGTCACGGTCGGGGCGCCGTCCTCGGCGAGCGCCACCGTCGGCAGCCCGTCGACCGGGGCCTGCGGCTCGCCGGTCGCGGCCGAGGGGACGATGCCCTCGACGTCGATGACCATCACGATGGAGTCGTCCGCGGCGATCCCGAGGTCGGTGCTGCCGGCGTCGCCGAACGCGTCGGCGGGCGGGACGACCGCGACGACGCGCGAGCCCACGGTGGCGCAGTTGACCGCCTTCACCAGGCCGGCCAGGTACTGCTCGGTGTCGACCTCGAAGGCCGCGCGGCCCCCGGAGGCGTAGCTGCTCGCCGAGAACTCCGCGCCGCTCGTGCCGTTGTACAGGGTGTAGTCGACGAGGACGGTGTCGCCCTCGGCGACCGTCTCGCCGGTGCCGTCGATGACGGTGGTGCCCTCGGTCGCGTCGACGCTCATCGGGGTGGGGAAGACGGTGACCGGCTTGGTCCCGAAGTCGCCCGCCGCGTCCACCGCCTCGGACGCGTCTCCGGAGGAGATGCAGGAGAGCGGAGTCGGGCTCGCACTCGGCGTCGCCTCGGGGGTGCCGGGGGTGCCCGGCGTGCAGGCCGCGAGGCCGAGGGAGGCGCCGAGGACGGCGAGGATCGCGAGGGTTCTGCGCACGGGTGCACCTTTCCTGCCCGGCAGGGAGCGGGACGACGTCGGGGGGATCGGTCCATCCTGCGGGCTGCGCCTCTGCCCCGGCTGAACGATCCCTCCACGGCGCCCACCCGGTCGCGCCGCCCCGGAGCGTCCCCGGCCCCCTCCCCGGGAGCCGCGCCTAGCATGGAGGAATGCGTGAATTCTCGGTCCCCCAGTCCCGCGCGCTCGTCACCGAGCTCCCCGGCCCCCGCTCGATCGCGCTGCAGGAGCGCCGCGTCGCCAGCGTCTCCCGCGGCGCCGGAACCCTCGCCAACATCTACATGGATCACGCCTCGGGCGCCGTCCTGGTCGACGTCGACGGCAACCGCCTGATCGACCTCGGCTGCGGCATCGGCGTCACCACCATCGGCCACGCGCACCCCGCGGTCGCGGCCGCCGCCGCCGCGCAGGCCGAGAAGCTGACCCACACCCTCTTCACCGTCACCCCGTACGAGAACTACGTGCGGGTCGCCGAGAAGCTCGCCGAGATCACCCCCGGCGACTTCGAGAAGCACTCGATCCTGGTCAACTCCGGGGCCGAGGCGGTCGAGAACGCGGTCAAGATCGCGCGCAAGCACACCGGTCGCCGCGCCATCGCCTCGCTCGACCACGCCTTCCACGGCCGCACCAACCTCACGATGGCGATGACCTACCGCCCCTGGCCCGAGCGCGCCGGCATGGGCCCGTTCCCCGGTGAGATCTACAGCCTCCCGATGAGCTACCCCTTCCGCGACCCCGAGGGCATGACGGGCGAGGAGGCGGCCGAGCGCTCGATCGACTACATCCGCACCCACATCGGCGCCGAGGAGCTGGCGGCGCTGTTCGTCGAGCCGATCCAGGGTGACGGCGGCATCATCATCCCGGCGGCCGGCTACTTCGAGCGGCTGTCGGAGTTCTGCACCGAGAACGGCATCGTCTTCGTCGCCGACGAGATCCAGGCCGGCATCGCCCGGACCGGCGCCTGGTACTCGATCGAGCACTTCGGCGTCGTCCCGGACCTCATCACCTCGGCCAAGGGCATCGCCGGCGGCTTCCCGCTCGCCGCGGTCACCGGGCGTGCGGAGATCATGGACGCCGTGCAGCCCGGCGGCATCGGCGGCACCTTCGGCGGCAACCCCGTCTCGACCGCGGCCGCGCTCGCCACCTTCGAGGCGATCGAGTCCGAGGGGCTCATCGCCGAGGCGCAGCGCGTCGAGCGCGCCCTGCAGGCCCGCATCGGCGACTGGGCCGAGCGCTTCGCCGTCGTCGGCGAGGTCCGCGGCAAGGGCGCGATGTTCGGCGTCGAGCTCGTGCACCCCGGCACGAAGAAGCAGAACCCGGAGGCGCTCTCCGCCGTCCTCAAGCACGTCACGACCAACGGCGTCATCGCCCTCGACGCCGGCAGCTGGGACAGCGTCCTGCGCATCATGCCGAGCGTGGTCATCAGCGAGGAGCTGATCGACGACGCCGCCGGTGTCATCGAGGAGGCGCTCGCCACCTTCGGCTGAGTCACCCCCTCTGCGTCGACCTGCGGGCCGCTCCTCGTCACGAGGGGCGGCCCGCGGTCGTCCGCCCCGGCCCGCGGAAAGGCCCCCGGCGGAGCGGTCGGAGGAGCGGTCGGCGGAGCATGACCCGAGCGGCATGCACCCGCCGGTAGCGTCGGGCGAATGCCGACCGACGACGCTCCCGCACCGCCGACACCCCCGGGGATCGGCGTCTCCGCGCGCGTGGCCCGCTTCACGATGAGCCGCCTCGGCCGGATGATCTACCGCCCGATCGTCGAGGGCCGCGACAACGTCCCGCGCACCGGCCGGGTCATCCTCGCCAGCAACCACCTGTCGTTCATCGACTCCCCCGTCCTGACGCTGCTGGCGCCGCGGCCGGTGCAGTTCCTCGCGAAGGCCGACTACTTCACCGGCACCGGCGCGCGCGGTGCCGCGTCGCGCTCGTTCTTCACGGCGGTCGGGGCGGTGCCCGTCGAGCGGGGCGCCGGCCAGGCCGCGCAGGAGGCCCTCGACCTCGGCCGCGCGATCCTCGAGCGCGACGAGGCGTTCGCCGTCTACCCCGAGGGCACGCGCTCGCGCGACGGCCGCCTCTACCGCGGGCGCACCGGAGTGGCGTGGCTCGCCCTCACCACCGGCGCACCGGTCGTCCCGGTCGGGCTGGTCGGCACGCAGGAGCTGCAGCCCGTCGGCTCGAGGATCCCCCGCCTGCACCGGATCACGGTGCGCTTCGGCGATCCGCTCGACCTCTCCCGGCACGGCTCGGCCGACTCGGGACGCGCGCGCCGGCACGCGACCGACGAGGTGATGACCGCGATCCACGCGCTCTCGGGCCAGGAGGCCGCGGGCGTCTACAACGAGTCGCCGCCGGTCACCACGGTGGAGAGGATCCGGCGGGCGCTGCCGCACGAGCGGCGCTGACGGCTCCGGTCGCCGCTGCCCGGGCCCGCCCGGATCAGTGCGCGTCGGCCGCCGAGGTCTGCGGCTCGTGTCCCACGGGGAAGTTCACCGAGTTCGCGATGAAGCACAGCCGGGAGGCCTCGCCGTGCAGCGACTGCGCGAGCTCGACCATCGACTCGTGCGCGACGCGGACCCGCGGCCGGAGGGTCACCGAGACGAAGCGCCCGCCCTCGCCCTCCTGCACCATCCGCCCGGCGGCGTCGTCGACGTACTCGGTCACGACGACGCCGTTCTTCACCGCGACGTGCAGGAACGAGAGCAGGTGGCACTGCGCGAGGGCGGCGAGCAGCAGCTGCTCGGGGTTCCAGCGGTCCGGGTCGCCGCGGAAGGGCTTGTCGGCCGAGCCGAGGAGCGGCGGCGGGCCCTCGGCGACGAGGACGTTCTGGCGCCCGTAGTCCCGGTACCCACTGGTGCCGGTTCCGCGATTGCCCTCCCAGACGACGGATACGGCGTAATCGTGCTCCGCTTGCATCGGAATCCTCCTTCTCGGCCGTGGTTCAGGCCGGTCTCGACGGTCTGGACCCCTGCTCCTCCGAGGCCCGCGGGTACACTCGGGGGACCATGACAGACACGCTCGCTCCCCAGGTTCCCACGTCGGCCGTCCCCCAGGAGCGTCGCGTCGCGACCGAGATCCCGGGGCCGCGATCGAGGGCCCTGCACGAGCGCCGCCTCGCCGTCGTCCCCACCGGAGTCGGCACCGCGCTCCCCGTCTACATCGACCGCGCGCACGGCGCGATCCTCGTCGACGTCGACGGCAACCAGTTCATCGACCTGGGCGCCGGCATCGGCGTGACGACGATCGGCCACACCGACGACGCGGTCGTCGCCGCTGCCACCGCGCAGCTCGGCCGCCTCACCCACACGCTCTTCACCGTCACGCCCTACGAGCCGTACATCCGCGTCGCGGAGCTGCTCGGCGAGCACACCCCCGGCGACCACGCGAAGAAGACCGTGCTGGTCAACTCCGGCGCCGAGGCCGTCGAGAACGCGGTCAAGATCGCCCGCAAGCACACCGGCCGCCCCGGCGTCGCGGTGCTCGACCACGCCTACCACGGCCGCACGAACCTGACGATGGCGATGAACTTCAAGGCGCTCCCCTACGGACTCGGCTTCGGCCCGTTCGCGAGCGACGTCCACCGCGCGCCGAGCTCGTACCCCTACCACGACGGCCTCTCGGGCGCCGAGGCGGCCGAGCAGACGATCTCCTACCTCGAGAAGACGGTCGGCGCGTCCGCGCTGGCCTGCCTCGTCGTCGAGCCCGTCCAGGGCGAGGGCGGCTTCATGGTCCCGGCGCAGGGCTTCCTGCCCGCGCTGCAGGAGTGGTGCACCGCGAACGGCATCGTCTTCGTCGCCGACGAGATCCAGTCGGGCATGGCCCGCACCGGCGCCTGGTTCGCCAGCGAGCACTTCGGCCTCGTCCCGGATCTGGTGCTCTCGGCCAAGGGCATCGCGGGCGGCCTGCCGCTCGCCGGCGTCACCGGTCGCGCCGAGATCATGGACTCCGCGCAGGCCGGCGGCCTCGGCGGCACCTTCGGCGGCAACCCCGTCGCAGCAGCCGCGGCGGTCGCCGTCTTCGAGCGGATCGAGCAGGACGGCCTCCTCGCCGAGGCCGACAGGATAGGCGCCCGTCTCGGTGCCGCGCTGCACGCCCTGCAGGAGCGCTACGACATCATCGGCGACGTGCGCGGCATCGGCGCGATGATGGCGATCGAGCTCGTCGAGCCCGGGACCGCGCAGACGACCAAGCGACCGAACACCGCGGCGGTCGCCGCGATCATCGACTACGCCGCCAAGCACGGCGTGCTCGTGCTCAGCGCCGGCACCTACGGCAACGTGGTGCGCTTCCTCCCCAGCCTCGCCCTCACGGACGAGCTGCTGGACGAGGCCGTCGCGGTCCTCGGCGAGGCGTTCGCGACCCTCTGAGCCCCGCCCCCACCGACGACGGCCCGGCCCCTCCGCTCAGGAGGCGCCGGGCCGTCGGGCAAGATGGGGGGATGTCCGCAGGTACCTTCACCCTCGCCGAGTCCGTCGAACTGGCGGTGGTCGAGCGCTCCGGCTTCGTCGAGTCGCGCCACGCCGGATCGGCCGTGCTCCTCGACTCCGACGGCCGCGTGGCCCGCACCCTGGGCACCCCGACGGCGCCGGTCCTCCCCCGCTCCTGCCTCAAGCCCTTCCAGGCCCTCGCCGTGATGACCGCCGGCGTCGAGCTGAGCGGGGCGGAGGCGGTGATCGCGACCGCGAGCCACGCCGGCATCCCGCAGCACGTCGCCCTGGTGCAGAACCTGCTCTTCCGTGCAGGCCTCGACCACACCGCCCTGCAGTGCCCGGCCGACTGGCCGAGCGACTCGGCCTCGCGCACCAAGCTGCTGCGCGCCGGAGCCAGCGCGGACCCGCTCTACATGAACTGCTCCGGCAAGCACGCGGCGATGCTGCTCGCCTGCGTGCAGAACGGCTGGAGCACCGACGACTACCTCGAGCGCTCGCACCCGCTGCAGCAGCACATCGTGGACACGATCGAGCGCCTGACCGGCGAGCGGATCGCGGGCTCGGCCGTCGACGGCTGCGGCGCGCCGGTGCACGCACTGCCGCTGACCGCGCTGGCGAAGGGGATCTCGCGGATCGTCTCCTCCTCCCCCGCCTCGCCGTTCGGGCTCTACCGGCAGGCGGGCGTGCTCACCGAGGCGATCCTCGAGAACGCGTGGGCGCTGGACGGGCCGGGTCGCGACAACACCGTCGTGATCGAGCGGCTCGGCCTGGTCGCCAAGCTCGGCGCGGAGGGAGTGCTCGTGATGGCCTCGCCCGACGGCACGACGGTCGCGCTCAAGATCCTCGACGGCAGCCTGCGCGCCGCCACGGTGGTGGCGCTCAAGCTGCTGGTGGAGGCGGGCACCGTGGACCGCACGGCGGCGAACGAGGTGCTGGCGCGGCTCAACCCGGTCGTCACCGGCGGCGGCAAGCCGGTCGGCGCGGTCCGCGCCTCCTACGTCTGAGGCGCCGGGGCGCCGCCGGAGCGGCCGGTCGCGCCGCTACTGCGTGCGCGCCAGCCGCTTCGCCCGGGCCGCCGCCGACACCTGCGTGACGACGACGATCAGGATCGCCAGCACGAACACCGCCGACGCGATCACGTTCGCCTCGGCGGGGATGCCGCGGGCCGCCGCGATGTAGATGTACTTCGGGAACGTGGTGACGGAGCCGGAGTTGAAGTTCGTGATGATGAAGTCGTCGAAGCTCAGCGCGAACGAGAGCAGGGCCGCCGCGAGTATGCCGGGCAGCAGCAGCGGGAAGGTGATCCGCCAGAAGACCTGGCCCGGTGAGGCGTAGAGGTCGCGCCCCGCCTCCTCGAGTCGCGGGTCGAGGCTCGCGACGCGCGCCTTCACCGTCACCACGACGAAGCTGATGCAGAACATCGTGTGCGCCAGGATGATCGTGACGAGGCCCTTCTCCGTGCCGACCGCGAGGAACTGGGCGGCCAGACCGGCGCCGAGCACCACCTCGGGCGTGGCCATCGGCAGGAACAGCAGCAGGCTGATCGCCGAGCGGAACCGGAAGCGGAACCGCACGAGTGCGATGGCGATCATCGTCCCGAGCGCAGTGGCCAGCACCGTCGCGACGACGCCGACCAGCAGGCTGTTGCCGAACGCCGTCATCACCTCCTCGCTCGTCCACGCCGACACCCACTTGTCGAAGGTGAAGCCCCGCCAGGCGAGGTTGCTCTTGCCCGAGTCGTTGAACGAGTAGACGAAGGTGTAGCCGATCGGGATCAGCAGGAAGATCAGGGCGAGAGCGGTGTAGATCCCGAGCCCGAGGCCCTTGAAGCGACGAGGGCCTCGCACCGGTGCGGGAGCGGGTGCCCCCAGCGCCTCCTGAGCGCTCGCGACGGGCCGGTCGGCGGTGGCGGTCACAGGAGGTCCTCCGTTCCACTGCGCTTCACGTAGAAGCCGACGATGACCAGGATCACGGCCATCAGCACGATCGACAGCGCGGCGGCGGCCGGATAGTTCTCGAGGGTCAGGAAGTTCGCCTCGATCGCGTTGCCCACCATCGAGGTCTGCGACGAGCCGAGGAAGTCCCGGCTCGCATTGATGTAGTCGCCCGCGGCCGGGATGAAGGTGAGCAGCGTCCCCGAGACGATGCCGGGCATCGAGAGCGGCACGGTGACCTTCCAGAAGACCGAGGCGGGGCGGGCGTAGAGGTCGGAGCCGGCCTCGAGCAGCCGGGTGTCCAGCCGCTCCAGCGTCGTGTACAGCGGCAGGGTCATGAAGGGGATGAAGTTGTAGGTGATGCCGAAGACGACCGCGATCGGCGTCCCCGTGAGGTGGCCGTCGGAGGGCAGGATCGCGACGGTCTTGAGCGCCTGCACGAGCGGGCTCTCGTCGGCGAGGATCTGCTTCCACGCCAGTGTGCGCAGCAGGAAGCTGATGAAGAACGGGGCGATCACCAGCGTCAGCAGCAGGTTCTGCAGCAGCGGCCACGGCCGCGCCTTGACGCCGATGAAGTAGGCGAGCGGGTAGCTGATGACAAGCGCGAGCACCGTGGCGATCAGCGCGTAGCCGAAGGAGCGGATCGCGTGCGGCCAGTAGTCGGCCATCACGACGAGGTAGTTCTGCCAGGCGAAGCCCGGCGCGTACTCGCCGATGTCGCCGTCCGGCACCTCGACCTGGAACGAGGTCAGCACGAGCGAGATCAGCGGCGTCAGGAAGAACAGCAGCATGTAGACGATGCCCGGCAGCAGGAGCACCAGGGCGATCGTCGACCGCCGGCGGACCGGCGGATCGAGCGTGTCGGCCGAGCCGGTCGCGAACGCGGCGAAGGCCATGCCTACGCCCCTCCGGAGCGACCGGCGAGCAGCCCGCGCTTCTGCAGGGCGATCGAGCGGGTGGAGTCGTCGGCGGCGAAGCGGGGCACGGTGCCCGGCTCGTCGGCCAGACCGAAGCCGTGCTCGATGCTCCAGCTGACCCAGACCTGCGCGCCCTCGCCGACGACCGGCCCGAAGACCATGTTCTGCGCGAAGACGACGATCGAGCCGAGCGTCGGGATCTCGATCGTGTACTGGGTGCTGACGCCGCTGAAGGAGACGTCGACCACGCGGCCCGGTCCGAGCACGTTGCGGTCCGGAGTGTCGGCCGGCGCCTCGGTGAGCAGGAGGAGCTTCTCGGGGCGGACGCCGATGGTCATCTCCCCGGACTCGCGAGCGGCACGGGCGGTGGGCACGACGATCCGGGCGTCGCCGGCCGCGATCGTCAGCGCCGTGGCGGTCGAGCCGACGACCTCGCCGGTGAAGAGGTTCGACTGGCCGAGGAAGTTCGCGACGAAGACCGTCCGCGGGAGCTCGTAGAGCGCCTCGGGGGCGCCCATCTGCTCGATCCGGCCCTTGTTCATCACCGCGACCGTGTCGGCCATGGTCATGGCCTCCTCCTGGTCGTGCGTGACGTGCAGGAAGGTGAGGCCGACCTCCTCCTGGATCGACTTCAGCTCGAGCTGCATCTGGCGGCGGAGCTTGAGGTCGAGCGCGCCGAGCGGCTCGTCGAGGAGCAGGAGCGCGGGCCGGTTGACGATGGCCCTAGCGAGGGCGACCCGCTGCTGCTGCCCGCCCGAGAGCTGGGCCGGGCGGCGCTGGGCGAGGTGGTCGAGCTCGACCAGCCGGAGCGCCTCGTGCGCCTTGCCGACCGGGTCGTCGATCCGCCGGCGCTTGAGACCGAAGGCGACGTTCTCGAGGATCGACATGTGCGGGAACAGCGCGTACGACTGGAAGACCGTGTTGACCGGGCGCTGGAAGGTCTTGGTGGCCGTGACGTCCTTCCCGCCGATGAGGATCCGGCCGGCGCTGGGCTCCTCGAGGCCCGCGACGAGGCGCAGGGTGGTGGTCTTCCCGCAGCCCGAGGGTCCGAGCAGGGCGAAGAAGGAGCCCGCGGGGATCGTGAGATCCAGCGAGTCGATGGCGGTGAAGCCCGGGTACTGCTTGCTGATCCCGACCAGCTCGAGGTCGGCGCCGCGCTCGGCGAAGGTTCCCATCGCCATCAGATGCCCAGCAGCACTTTCTGGAACTCGGCCTGGTAGTCCTTCTCCTCGTCCGCGGTGAGCGTCCGGAAGATGTGGGACTGCGCGAGCGTGTCCTCGTCGGGGAAGATCAGCTGGTTCTCGGCCAGCTCCGGGTCGATGCTCTCCATGGCGTCCTTCGCTCCGTCGACGGGGGTGATGTAGTTGACCCAGGCGGCCACCTCGGCGGCGACCTCCGGCTCGTAGTAGTAGTTCATCAGCGCTTCCGCGTTGGCCTTGCGCTGGGAGCCCATCGGCACGACGAAGGTGTCGTTCCACAGGGTGCCGCCGGAGTCGGGGAGTGCGAACTCCCACTTGTCGCCGGCCTCGGTGTTGATCAGCGTGATGTCGCCCGACCAGCAGATCGCCGCGAGGGTGTCCTCGTTCTGCAGGTCGTTCAGGTACGCGTTGCCCTTGATGTTGCGGATCTGGCCCTCGTCGACCTGCTTCCGGAAGACGTCGATCGCATTCATGAACTCGTCGTCCCCCCAGGAGCCGGCGATGTCGGTGCCCTGGGCGAGCATGATCAGCCCGATGGTGTCGCGCATCTCGCTGAGCACGCCGACCCGGCCCCGCAGTGCCGGGTCCCAGAGGTCCTCCACGCTCGCGAGTCCGTTCGGCAGCTTCTCCTTGTTCCAGCAGATCCCGGCGAAGCCGGCCTGGAACGGCAGGGAGCGGTGGCGGCCCGGATCGAAGTCCGGGTTCGCGAGCGAGGGGGTGAGGTTCGCGATGTTCGGGATGTTCGCGTGGTCGAGCTCCTGGATGTAGCCGCGCCGGGCCAGCCGCGAGACCATCCACTCGGTCAGGCAGACGGTGTCGGCGCCGATGTACTGGCCGAGCGCGAGCTGGTCCTTGACCTTGCCGTAGTAGGAGTTGTTGTCGTCGACCGCGACGTTGTAGGTGACGGAGATGCCGGACTGCTCCTCGAACGCCGTCAGAGTCGGGTAGCCGCCGTCGTCGTCCTCGTCGAGATAGGCGGGCCAGTTGTCCCAGACCAGTCTCGGATCGGAGGCGGACTCGTCGACCGCGGCGGTGGGGGCGGCGCGCGAGACCGGGGCGCAGCCGGCGAGCGCCAGCGCGCCGACGCCGAGCCCGAGACCGCCGAGGACCGCGCGCCGCGAGAGCATCGCGCGCCGCTCCCGCTCGCGGGATCGTGCGACGGCGATGGCCTCGCGGAGGACGGGGTCCCTCGGGAGAGGACGGGTCATGGCTGCGGCTCCTGACTGCGTCGGTGCTCGGGCCCACCGGCGTGAACGTGGGGAAATACTGGCACAGTGCTCGGACGTCTGTCGATGACGGACGGAGGAGATCGGTGATCTGGAAACATGATTGTCACGAAATCCGCGCTCCGAGGGCTCTCCGACCACGGATTCCTCCTGTTCGGCGCCGGTGGTCAGGACGCCGGGGCGTCCGGCCAGCGCGCACGACGGAGACGGTCGTCCACCAGGAGCAGCACCCTGTCGCCCGCGCAGAGAGGTGCCGGCGGGAGCGGACCCAGCACGACCCGCGCCTCGGCCGGGGGGAGGTCGAGCACGACGGGAGCGCTCGCGCGGAGGCGGGCGAGGAGCGCCCTCGCCACGGACCACTCCGCGACCGACCCGAGGATCGCCGCGCCGGCCGGAGGCAGCCCGTCCGCCACCGCCGGGACCGGGAGCGCGGGGACGCCGGCCGCGGTGAGCCTCGCCCTCAGCGCCCCCGCGCGATTCGTCAGGACCGCGAAGGGCTTCTCGCCCCTCGGCACGACCGGCACGGCCGCCGGACGCCTGCCCGGCGGCGACGGCGGCGACGCGAAGACCTGGATCCGCTCCCCGCGCCACCAGCCGCCGCCCGGGGGCAGGTCGCCGCGGTACGGCTCGCCGTGCAGCGCGAGCAGCTGGTGCTCCTGCCGGTGTGCGGCGCGCAGCAGCAGGACGTCGTCGAAGGCGTCCCGGAGGCCGGCGAGCCCGTCGGTCGCCCGGCGGGCGGTGGCGACGATCGGCTCCCCGCCGGAGCGGAGCGCCGTCTGCAGGGCGTCGAGGAGTCGCCGGCGCTCGTCCTCGGTGCAGCGCCGCAAGAGCAGATCCAGATCGTCGAGCAGGAGCGGACCGGACGGCCCCTCCTCGGCGACGACCGCGTCCCAGGCCTCCTCGACGTCGAGCGGGCCGACCGTGCGAGCGCCGCCGAGCTGCGCGGCGACCGTGCGGAGCGCGCCGCTGCGACCGGAGCCCGCTGCTCCGAGGACGAGGAGGGAGCGGTGATCGAGGTGGACGACGTCCTGGCGCTGCTCGGCCGGGCGGTCGACGACGCCGAGCGCGATCCGGCCCGTCCGCCGGCGCTCCGGCAGGGGGATCCGGTCGGGGAGCGGGTCGAGCCAGGGCCGGTGCGCCGGGGCCGACCCGGCGCCGCTCCGCCTCGCCCTGGCGATGTCGTCCTCCTGCGCGAGGGCCGCCTGGACCAGCTGCCCGCGGCCGCCGATCGACACCACGCACCGGCCCGCCGCGCGATGCGGGATCCGCGCGGCGGCGTCCGAGCCGATCAGCGCTCGCGAGTCGGCGGCGTCGTGCACCCGGAGCGCGATCCGGAGGCCGCAGTTCGCCGCGACCGCGTCGCGGACGACGCCCACCGGCCGCTGGGTGCACAGCACGAGGTGGACGCCGAGCGAGCGCCCGCGCGCGGCGATGTCGGCGAAGGTGCGGTGCAGCTCCGGTGCGCGCTCCAGCACGACCGCGCACTCGTCGACGACGACGACCAGTCGCGCGAGCACACCGGGTGCCAGCCGGGCGATGTCCGGGACGCCGCGCTCGGCGAGGACCACCTCGCGACGGCGCAGCTCGGCGGCGATGCTGGTGAAGGCGCGGAGAGCCCCCTCGGTGTCGAGATCGGTGATCACCCCGGTCACGTGCGGGAGGGGCCGGAGCGCGCTGAACCCCGCGCCGCCCTTGAAGTCCGCGAGCAGGAACGTCACGGCGGTCGGCGGGTGCCGGATCGCCAGCCCCACGACCCAGGCGATCAGGAGCTCGCTCTTGCCGCTCCCCGTCGTCCCGCCGACGACGGCGTGCGGCCCGTCGCGCACCAGATCGATCTCGATCGGGCCGCTCGGCGTCCGCCCCAGCAGCACCGGGAGGCCGGTGCCGTCGTCGGGTCCGTCCCTGCCACCGAGGTCGGAGAGCAGCACGGTCTCCGGGAGCTCCGCCGGTCCTGCGCCGCGGGCGGCGGCGAGCGACTCGGCGTAGCCGCGCGCCTGCTCCGCTGCCACGAAGTCGACGACCAGCGGCTCCGTGGTGCCGGGCCCTCTCCGGCCGACGACGCTCGCGACGCCGGCCCCGCCGAGCTGGACGATGCAGCGGCACCGCTTCGGCAGCTCGGCCGCTGTGCCGGCGAGGGCGAGAACGGCGTCCGCCTCGGTCGCCGCGTCCCCCTCCAGGACGGCGAGGGCGAGCGGCGCGCCGACCGACCGCGTGTGCGGAAGAGCGCGGAGGCAGCGCCAGCCGGTTCCGGACGGCAGCTCGATGCGGAGGGCTTCCGGCGCGACGAGCTCCGCGATCTGCACCAGGAGCCCCCGCACCAGCGCGCGGGTGAGGACGGCGGGGCCGACGACGCCGATTCCCGAGGACATCGCTGCGAGCAGCACCTCCCCGTCCTCTCGCGCCCCCTCCCCTGTTCCCCTCGCCCGACCGAGCACGACCTCGAGTCCCTCCGCCGGCCGACGCCAGCGGGCGTCCGCCGGGACGCGCTGCTCGAGGACGTCGAGCGGGAGCGGCGACGCGCGGCGGAGGGCGGCGAGCTCCTCCGCCCGCGCCTCCGCCGTCGCAACGGCGTGCTCCGCGAGCTCCCGGGAGTAGCGCTCCGCCTCCCGCCGCGCGGTGCGGCGGCGGAGACGAGCCGCGTCGAGGAAGGAAGCGAGCGCGACCACCGGTCCGAGAGCGGCGAGGGCCAGCGTGTACGGCGACGAGGTCAGCGCGTAGAGCACCAGGGACGACAGCACCGGGGTCAGCGCCGCGATCCACGGGAACGGCGGCCGCGGCGGCGTGCTCGGCGGAGTGGGCGGCGGAGTGGGCGGCAGGAGCCGTGCCCGGGGGTGCTGGATCGTCATCCGACCAGCGAAGCGGACGCCGGCCGCGCGCGGTGGGTCAGCGGGTGATCGGTGGACGGTTCGAGGCTGTGGAGGAACCGTCGACCCGCTCCACCGCCATCTCGACCGCGGACAGCAGGAGCCTGCTGCCGATCTTCGCGCGGTAGCGGCGGCCCGCTTCGAGCGGGAGCGGGGCCTGCGTCGGGGCGACCAGCACGGTGCCGTTCGCGGACCAGCGATCGCTGACCCACAGGCCGCCCTCGTCGAAGCCGAACTCGAGGTGCGTCTTCGACAGCGAGCGCGTCGGATCCGGGACCGCGAGGATGTGCCGGAAGGTCTCGCCCGCATCCGGCAGCGGCTGGCGGCCGATGAGACCGCTGCCGGTAACGATGGCGTGCTGCCCGGAGGCGAAGATCAGCTTCACGAGCCCCTGACTCGGCGGCGCCATGGGCGCCCCGGGAGCGGGCCGCCGGTGCCGGCCCGGTGCGAGACCGGGGAGCCAGGCACGGCGCGAGGGGTCGAGGACGGTGGTGTCGCCGCTCGACGCGGGGCGGGAGGCGCCGGGAGTCGCGTGCGAGGCCACCGAGGTGCCGCACTCTCCGCAGAGGATCGCCCCGGGATCGAGGGTGGAGCCACACGTGCTGCAGATCACCGAGACCACCCCTCCTCGACCCATGCTACCCGGGGCTCCAGTGGGCCTCCCGGGTCCTCGATCAGTCGCTCTCGCCGGTGACGGCGAGCACGTCGACGACGATCACCGTCACGTTGTCGCGTCCGCCGTTGCCGAGCGCCGCCTCGACCAGTCCGTCGGCGGCGTCCTGGGCCGTCTCCGCGGTGGAGAGCACGTGCTCGAGGCCCGCGTCGGTGAGCTCCTTGGTCAGGCCGTCCGAGCAGATCAGCAGCCGCGACGGGGCGATGACGGGAACGAGACGGTAGTCGGGGACGGGCGGCTCGTGGAAGCCGACCGCCCGGGTGATCACGTTGCTGTGCGGGTGCACGTCGGCCTCGTCCCGGGTGATCAGGCCCGCATCGACGAGCTCCTGGACGATCGAGTGGTCGACCGTCAGCTGGACCAGGGCGCCCTGGACGCAGAGGTAGACGCGCGAGTCGCCGATGTTGAAGACGGACCAGTAGGGCTCGCCGCCCACGGCGGTCAGTGCCGCTCCGGTGACGGTGGTCCCGGTCCCGCCGTCGGCGGTCTGCGACTGGCGGGCGATGTCGTCCACGGCCTCACGGAGCGCGCGGTCGATCTCCTCCGCTCCCACCGTGCTGCCGGTCGCGGCGAGGGAGAGCCGGGACACGACGGCGTCGCTCGCCACCTCTCCGGCCGCGTGGCCGCCCATCCCGTCGGCGACGGCGAAGAGCGGCGTCTTCGCGAGGTAGCTGTCCTCGTTGGCACTGCGCACCAGGCCGACCTCGGTGCGCGCCGCCCAGCCGAGGGTGACCTCCGCGGAGGGCGTGTCCGACGACCAGGCCGAGACGGGGACGGTCACCGACGCTCGGCTGCGGCCGATCTGCGTCATCGCGTCTCCTCGCCTCCGCCGGCTCCGCGCACGCGGGCCGATCCCTCCGATGCTAGCGGCTGTGCGAGCACCGGAGACGCCCGCTCAGCGGCGCTGCGCAGCGCCCCCTCGGAGGATCGGACCGACCGTCGCCCGCGTGGGCGAGAGCGCTTCCGCGACAGTGGATTCCGTCATCCGGGACGCCTCGCCGATGCGGATTCACTTGCCGGGCCCCGCCGAGGCTGCCAGGATCATCGCATGAGCCCCTCCCGCCCTCCTGCGCCGCGCCCGCTCCAGCTCGACGACGTGTCCAAGGCGATCATCGAGCAGCTGCAGGCCGACGGCCGGCGGTCCTACGCCGAGATCGGCAAGGCGGTCGGGCTCAGCGAGGCGGCCGTCCGCCAGCGGGTGCAGAAGCTGACCGAGTCGGGCGTGATGCAGATCGTCGCCGTGACCGACCCGATGCAGCTCGGCTTCTACCGGCAGGCGATGATCGGCGTCCGCGTCACCGGGGACACCAGGGTGGTCGCGGACAGCCTCGCGGCGATACCCGCGGTGGACTACGTGGTGCTGACGGCCGGCACCTTCGACATCCTCGCCGAGGTCGTCTGCGAGAACGACGACGACCTGATCGCCCTGCTCAACCAGGAGATCCGGTCGCTCCCGGGGGTGCTCTCGACCGAGACCTTCGTCTATCTGAAACTCCACAAGCAGTTCTACAACTGGGGAACGCGGTAACCGATGACCACAGAGACAGCATTCTCGAGCCAGGGCCTCGCGTCCGGCGATCCGGTGAAGGGCGAGGACGCCCCGGCCGGCTTCGACGACGCCGCGCTGCAGAAGAAGGCCAAGGACCACCTCTGGATGCACTTCACCCGGCAGTCGGTGATGGACTCCGGCGCGGGGGTCCCCATCATCACCCGGGGCGAGGGACATCACATCTGGGACAGCACCGGGCGCAAGTACTTCGACGGGCTCTCCGGGCTCTTCGTCGTCAACGCGGGCCACGGCCGGCGGCGGCTCGCGGAGGCCGCGGCCAAGCAGGCGGCAGAGCTCTCGTTCTTCCCGCTCTGGTCGTACGCGACGCCCTCGGCGATCGAGCTCGCCGATCGTCTCGCGGATCACGCACCGGGCGACCTCAACCGCGTGTTCTTCTCGACCGGTGGCGGTGAGGCCGTCGAGACGGCCTTCAAGCTGGCGAAGCACTTCTGGAAGCTCCAGGGCAAGCCGGGCAAGCACAAGGTGATCTCGCGCTCGGTCGCCTACCACGGCACTCCGCAGGGCGCGCTGGCGATCACCGGCATCCCGGCGATGAAGGCGATGTTCGAGCCGATCGTGCCCGGCGGCTTCCGCGTGCCGAACACCAACTTCTACCGCGCGCCCCAGCACGGCGACGACCTGGAGGCCTTCGGAGTCTGGGCGGCGGACCGCATCGAGGAGATGATCGAGTTCGAGGGCCCCGAGACGGTCGCCGCCGTCTTCCTCGAGCCGGTGCAGAACTCCGGTGGCTGCTTCCCCCCGCCGCCCGGCTACTTCCAGCGGGTGCGCGAGATCTGCGACCGGCACGACGTGCTCCTCGTCTCGGACGAGGTGATCTGCGCCTTCGGGCGGATCGGCCACATGTTCGCCTGCGACGAGTACGGCTACGTGCCGGACATGATCACCTGCGCGAAGGGCATGACCAGCGGCTACTCCCCCATCGGCGCCACCATCGTCAGCGACCGCATCTACGAGCCCTTCCGGCACGGCGAGGTCTCCTTCCCGCACGGCTACACCTTCGGCGGGCACCCCGTCTCGGCCGCGGTCGCGCTGGAGAACCTCGACATCTTCGAGGAGGAGAAGCTCAACGAGAACGTGCGGGAGAACTCGCCCCTCTTCCGCTCCACGCTCGAGAAGCTGCTCGACCTGCCGATCGTCGGCGACGTCCGCGGCGCGGGCTACTTCTTCGGGATCGAGCTGGTCAAGGACAAGACGACCAAGGAGACCTTCGACGCCGAGGAGTCCGAGCGCCTGCTTCGCGGCTTCCTCTCGAAGGCGCTGTTCGACGCCGGGCTGTACTGCCGGGCGGACGACCGCGGCGACCCCGTCGTGCAGCTCGCGCCGCCGCTCACGATCGGTCCGAAGGAGTTCGACGAGATCGAGCAGATCCTGCGCTCGGTGCTGACGGAGGCCTGGGCGCGACTCTGACGTGCTCGTGCGCGCCGCCGGATCGAGTGGCGGCGCGCACGAGCCCGCTGAGCACGCCCTCACGCGGCACGTCGCCCCTCGACGGCCCACGGGCACGGCTCGCCGTCCTCGAGTGCGGCCACGAGGATCCGCGAGTCGTGATCGTGCGGGTCGAGGCGGACCGCCTCCCGCGCGAGGAGCGCCGCTGAGCGGGTCGACCCCGACGACCAGTGGAGCGTGAGCGTGGCGAGCAGGACCAGCAGCGGTCCCCGCTCGGTCCCCGGCGCCGCCGCGGCGGCGTGCGCGACGAGCCCGATGACGGACGGCGCAGCGGCGCGGTCGGGAGAGGCGACGAGTCGGATCACCCGCTCCCGGCCTTCCCGCCGTTGCGCGCCGACGATGAGCGCGGCGAGGGCGCGGGTCCGCGGCTGCCAGGGACGACCCGCGGCCGCGCGCAGCAGGAGGGACTCGACGTCGGCCGTCGCCGCCTCGGGGAGACGAGCGCGCGGGTGCCGGTCGAGCAGCGCGTCCACCTCCGCCGCGATCGCGAGCGCCTCCCCTCGGTCGACGGCGGGCAGCAGCTCCGCCGAGGGGGTGTCGTCGGCCCTCCTGAGAACCGTCGTTCCGCTGCCCGGTCGAGTCGGGCGGCGGGCGCCCGAGGGGACGAGCACCTCCACGGCGAGTCCGAGCTCCTGCGCTCGACTGCTCAGCGCACCGAGGAGCGCACTCGCGGACGGATCGCGTCGACCGCTCGAGAACAGCGCGATCACCAGGCGCTCCACGCGCCCGAAGCGCCCGAGGGCCCCGATCCAGACCCGTGCTGCTCGTGTCGGATCGCCGACAGCGAGGTCGAAGCGGAGGGCGCCGGTGAGCGTGCCGCCCCTCAGCGGGACGAGGACGACGCTCTCGTGAGGCGGGTGCCCGACCAGGCGAGGGATCGCCGCGAGCACGGCGCTGTGATCGACGGGACGGACCGGAGGCGATGCAGTGGATGTCATGCGGCAACGGTGGCGGGCCCGGCGTCGCTGCGGGGCGGGGCCCACGGCGACCGGAAGACAGATCGTCGGAACGCCTCCTGTGGAGGACGCCCGCCGACCGCGCCCGGACGCGCGCCCACCTGCTGGTCGACCAGCCGCAGCCCATCGCGCGCCCGGTCATGCTGGTCGAGTAGCCGCCGCAGGCGGCGTATCGAGACCCACCGTCTCTCGGTGGGTGGATCTCGATACGCCCGCGCCGCGGGCTACTCGATCAGCATGAAGCGCTCGGCGCTGCAGACCTTCAGCTGGAAGCACCTCCTCCCTGCTGGTCGAGTAGCCCCGCAGGGGCGTATCGAGACCCGCCCACCGTCAGCACGGCGGGACTGCGAAGTCAGTGGATCTCGACGCGCCCGTTCCGTCCTCCACAGGCCGCTTAGCTGCGGAGCCCTCCACCGATGTCCGATTCCCGCCGGTCGGCCGAGGGTCCCGCGGATACTCTCGTGGCATGAGAACGACTCCCCTGCACGTGCGCCGCACCGTCAGCCCCCTCGGCCGGATCGAGGTCGGCAGCGACGGCGAGTCGATCGTCTCGCTCGCGATCGAGAACGGCGGGACCCTCCCGCACGACCACCTGCCCGACGGCTCGCTCCCCGTCCTCTGCAGCGCGGTGGATCAGCTCGACGCGTACTTCGCCGGTGAGCGGCGCACCTTCGACCTGCCGCTGCTGCTCCGCGGAACGCCCTTCCAGCTGGAGATCTGGGGAGCTCTCCAGGGGATCGGCTTCGGCGAGATCACCTCCTACGGTGCCCTCGGGCAGGCGACGGGACGGCTCCGCTCCGGCCGGCCCATCGGCGGCGCCGTCGGCGCGAATCCGATCCCGATCCTCGTCGGCTGCCACCGCGTGCTGGCCGGAGACGGCCGGATCACCGGCTTCAGCGCCGGCGAGGGCGTCGCCACGAAAGCCTGGCTGCTCGATCACGAGGGGATCGCCCACCGATGACGGCCGAGGACGGGCTGATCACCGACGCGGACGGGACCGTCCGCTGCGGCTGGAGCGGCGACGACGTCGAGTACCGCCGCTACCACGACGAGGAGTGGGGCGTCCCCCTGCACGGGGACCGGCCGCTCTTCGAGAAGATCTGCCTCGAGGGCTTCCAGGCGGGGCTCTCCTGGATCACCATCCTCCGCAAGCGGCCTCGGTTCCGCGAGGTCTTCCACGGCTTCGATCTCGACGTCGTCGCGGCGATGGACACGGACGACGTGGACCGGCTGATGGAGGACGCCGGCATCATCCGCAGCCGCCCCAAGATCCTCGCGACCATCGGCAACGCGCAGGCGGCCGTCGCCCTGCGCGAGAGCGACGGCGAGGGCGCGATCGACCGCCTGGTCTGGTCGTTCGAGGAGGACACGCCGTCCGACCGCATCGTCCGCCCCGCCGACGTCCCCACCTCGACGCCGGCGTCCCTCGCGCTCTCGAAGGTGCTCCGGAAGGCCGGCTTCCGCTTCGTCGGTGCGACGACCATGTACGCCCTGCTGCAGTCGGCCGGCGTCGTCGACGACCACCTCACCGGCTGCTTCCGCGCCCGCTCCTGACGCTCAGGCCGACCGCACGACCAGATCCAGCTCGCCGCTGCCGGCGTTCGGCGCCAGCTCGAACCCGCGGGACGCCGCCCACTCGACCAGCTCGGCGAGGGAGTCGGTCTCGACGCCGTCCTCCGCGAGCGCGCGGACGAAGAGACCCTTGCCCTGCTTGTTGAAGTGGTTGAGGTTGCGCAGCTGCCCCGTCGCGTCGCGCGACCGCACCCGGACGAAGAAGCGCCCCTCCCCCGGCTGCAGTGGCCCGAGCGCCGCGTAGGACTCGCTGCGCAGGTCGAGGACGAGACCCGGGAGCGCCGACAGCTCACGCCCCGCCTCGGCAGCCCACCAGCGCTTGAGCGGCATCCCGGGGATACGCGAGTCGTGCGACAGCCGGTACGCGGGGATGCCGTCGAGGCCCCGGACGGGACCCCAGAGCGCGGACTGCACCACGACGATCCGGCCGAGAACGCCGCGAGCCCCGGCCGAGAGGGACGCCGCCTCGAGCGCGTCGAACAGCACACCGTCGAAGCGGTCCACAGCGGGCATCGCCGACGCGGTCGGCAGTGCCGCGTTGCGCTCGATCTCGCCGAGCTGCCGGGGACCGAGCTTCAGTGCGCGGGCAGCCGCGTCCCGGTCGCCGGCGAGCGCGACCAGCGCATCGCGCAGGGCGACTCGACGCTCGGTCAGCTCCGGGAACGACAGCTCCTCGACCCGGAACTCGGCCGAGCCGCCGTCGCGCTTGGTCTCGGACGGGGGAAGCAGGACGTGCACGGGACTCCTCGGGAGGACGGCGTGCGAGAGCGCACGCGGGGAACGCGGCGAGGGAACGCCGCGCACGACGGAGGGGCCGGGCGATCGCGATGATCACCCGGCCCCCCCGGTCGCCGCTCGAGGCGGCGGGTCGTCAGACCAGCGCGGCCTCGCGGGCCACGACAGTGACGACGTCGTTCTCGACGGACAGGAAGCCGTCGTCCGCCTGCGCGGTGATCCGGCTGCCGTCCACGGCCGTGACGCGGACCTCGCCCGAGGCGAGGATCGCGAGCATCGGCTCGTGACCGACCAGGATGCCGATCTCGCCCTCGACGGTGCGGGCCGAGATCTGCTTGGCCTCACCCGCCCAGACCTCCGCGTTCGCGGAGACGACGCTGACCTTCAGGAACGCGGCCATGATCAGCCGTTCTCCTTCTGGATCTGAGCCCACTTCTCCTCGACGTCCGTGATCGGGCCGACGTTGAAGAACGCCTGCTCCGCCACGTGGTCGAACTCGCCGCGGGCGATCGCGTCGAACGACTCGATGGTGTCCTTCAGCGGGACGGTCGAGCCCTCCACGCCGGTGAACTTCTTCGCCATGTAGGTGTTCTGCGAGAGGAACTGCTGGATCCGGCGCGCACGCGACACCGTGATCTTGTCCTCCTCGGAGAGCTCGTCGACACCGAGGATCGCGATGATCTCCTGCAGCTCCTTGTTCTTCTGCAGGATCTGCTTGACGTTCGTGGCCACGCGGTAGTGGTCGGCACCCAGGTAGCGGGGGTCGAGAATGCGCGAGGTCGAGGTCAGCGGGTCGACGGCCGGGTAGAGGCCCTTCGACGCGATCTCACGGGAGAGCTCGGTCGTCGCGTCGAGGTGCGCGAACGTCGTGGCCGGCGCCGGGTCGGTGTAGTCGTCGGCGGGGACGTAGATCGCCTGCAGCGAGGTGATCGAGTGTCCGCGCGTCGAGGTGATGCGCTCCTGGAGCACGCCCATCTCGTCGGCGAGGTTCGGCTGGTACCCCACCGCGGAGGGCATGCGGCCCAGCAGGGTCGACACCTCCGAGCCGGCCTGCGTGAAGCGGAAGATGTTGTCGATGAAGAGCAGCACGTCCTGCTTCTGCACGTCGCGGAAGTACTCCGCCATCGTCAGCGCGGAGAGCGCGACGCGGAGGCGGGTTCCCGGCGGCTCGTCCATCTGGCCGAAGACGAGGGCCGTCTTGTCGAAGACGCCCGCCTCCTCCATCTCGGCGATGAGGTCGTTGCCCTCACGGGTGCGCTCGCCGACACCGGCGAACACGGACACTCCACCGTGGTCCTGCGCGACGCGCTGGATCATCTCCTGGATGAGGACGGTCTTGCCGACGCCCGCTCCGCCGAACAGGCCGATCTTGCCGCCCTGTACGTACGGGGTGAGGAGGTCGATGACCTTGATGCCGGTCTCGAAGAGCTCGGTCTTCGACTCGAGCTGGTCGAACGCCGGGGGCTTGCGGTGGATCGGCCAGCGCTCGGTGATCTCGAACGACTGTCCGTTGATCGTGCCGTCGGCGTCAGCGTTGAGCACCTCGCCGATCACGTTGAAGACCTTGCCCTTGGTCACGTCGCCGACCGGGACCGAGATCGGCAGGCCGGTGTCGTGGACCTCCTGGCCGCGGACGAGTCCGTCGGTCGGGTTGAGCGAGATGGCGCGGACGAGGTCGTCGCCCAGGTGCTGCGCGACCTCGAAGGTCAGCTTGGACGAGACGCCCTCGACCTCGACATGCGTGTAGAGCGCGTTGTAGACCTCGGGGATCGCGTCGTGGGGGAACTCGATGTCAACGACGGGGCCGGTGACGCGGGCGATACGGCCGACGGCCCCGCCCGGAGTCCCGGTCGCCGCCTCAGGTGCGGTCAGTGTCATTGCTTCTTCCTTCTGTGGTCTCACCGCACCCGGAGGGCGGAGGCTTCGTGTCGGGGAGGTGCGCCGTCTACTTCGAGGACGACAGGGCGTCGGCGCCGCCGACGATCTCGGCGATCTGCTGCGTGATCTCGGTCTGGCGCGCGTTGTTGGCGAGCCGGGTGTACGTCTTGATGAGGGTGTCGGCGTTGTCGCTGGCCGACTTCATCGCCTTCTGGCGCGCCGCGTGCTCGGAGGCCGCCGACTGCAGCATCGCGTTGAAGATGCGGCTCTCGACGTAGACCGGCAGGAGGCGGTCGAGGACCGTCTCGGGGTCGGGCTCGAACTCGTAGAGCGGGTACAGATCGGTGTTCTGATCCTCGGCGCCCTCGACGACCTCGAGCGGCAGGAGCCGGACGACGGTCGGCTGCTGGGTGACCATGCTGACGAAGCGGTTGTACACGAGGTGGATCTCGTCCACTCCGCCCTCTTCGTCGTCGAGGTTGTAGGAGTCGACGACCGCGTCGGCGATCTCCTTCGCCGTCTCGAACACCGGCTGGTCGGTGCCGCCCGTCCAGATGCGGACGCTCGGACGCCGGCGGAACGAGAAGTACGCGTTCGCCTTGCGGCCGACCAGGTAGAAGACGACCTCCTTGCCCTCGCTGCGCAGCAGCGAGGCCAGCTCCTCCGCCTCCTTGAGCACGCTCGAGGAGAACGCGCCGGCGAGGCCGCGGTCGGAGGTGAAGATCACGATCGCGGCCGTGTCGAGCTTCTCGCGCTCGGTCGTGAGCGGGTGCTCGACGTTCGAGTAGGTCGCGACGGCCGACACGGCGCGCGTGATGGCGTTCGAGTACGGCGCCGCGGCGGCGACGCGGTTCTGCGCCTTCTGGATGCGCGAGGCCGAGATCAGCTCCATGGCGCGGGTGATCTTCTTGGTCGTCTGGGCCGAGCGGATCTTCGACCGGTAGACCCGGAGTTGCGCTCCCATGTGTCTCCTGTTGTCCTTCTCTGAATCGTCAGGGGGCCGCTGTTAGCGACGGCCCTTGACGATCTTCTCCTGGCCGACCTCGTCGGCCGAGATCGCCTTGTGCTCCTCGCGCCCGACCGAGGCGAGCGGCTTGCCCTCACCGGTCTGGAACTCGAGCTTGAAGCCGTCGACGGCACGGTGCAGCTCGGCGACGGTGTCGTCGGAGAGCACGTTGGTGTCGCGCAGCGTGGAGAGGACCTGCGTGTTGCGGCCCAGGTAGTCGAGCAGCTCGCGCTCGAAGCGCAGCACGTCGGGGACGGGCACCTCGTCGAGCTTGCCGTTCGTTCCGGCCCAGATCGAGACGACCTGCTCCTCGACGGGGTACGGCGAGTACTGCGGCTGCTTGAGCAGCTCCGTCAGGCGCGCGCCGCGGGCGAGCTGACGACGCGAGGCGGCGTCGAGGTCCGAGGCGAACATCGCGAAGGCCTCGAGCGAGCGGTACTGCGCCAGCTCGAGCTTCAGCGTTCCGGAGACCTTCTTGATCGACTTGACCTGGGCGTCACCGCCGACTCGCGAGACCGAGATGCCCACGTCGACCGCCGGACGCTGGTTGGCATTGAAGAGGTCGGACTGGAGGAAGATCTGGCCGTCGGTGATCGAGATCACGTTGGTCGGGATGTACGCCGAGACGTCGTTCGCCTTGGTCTCGATGATCGGGAGACCCGTCATCGAGCCGGCGCCGAGCTCGTCGGACAGCTTCGCGCAGCGCTCCAGCAGGCGGGAGTGCAGGTAGAAGACGTCCCCGGGGTACGCCTCGCGTCCCGGCGGGCGGCGCAGGAGGAGCGACACGGCGCGGTAGGCCTCGGCCTGCTTCGACAGGTCGTCGAAGATGATCAGGACGTGCTTGCCGCCGTACATCCAGTGCTGGCCGATGGCCGAGCCGGTGTAGGGGGCGAGGTACTTGAAGCCGGCGGGGTCCGAGGCGGGGGACGCGACGATCGTCGTGTACTCCATCGCTCCTACGTCCTCGAGCGCGCCCTTCACCGAGGCGATGGTCGAGCCCTTCTGGCCGATGGCGACGTAGATGCAGCGGACCTGCTTGTTCGTGTCGCCGGACTCCCAGTTGGCCTTCTGGTTGATGATCGTGTCGATCGCGATGGCCGTCTTGCCGGTCTGGCGGTCGCCGATGATGAGCTGGCGCTGGCCGCGGCCGACGGGGATCATCGCGTCGATGGCCTTGATGCCGGTCTGCAGCGGCTCGTGGACCGACTTGCGCGACATGACGCCGGGGGCCTGGAGCTCGAGGGCGCGGCGGCCCTCCGAGGCGATGTCGCCGAGTCCGTCGATCGGGTTGCCGAGCGGGTCGACGACGCGGCCGAGGTAGCCGTCGCCGACGGGGACGGAGAGGACCTCGCCGGTGCGGGTGACCTCCATGCCCTCCTCGATGCCGGAGAACTCGCCGAGGACGACGACGCCGATCTCGTTCTCGTCGAGGTTCTGGGCGAGGCCCAGCACGCCGTTGGAGAAGCGGATCAGCTCGTTCGCCATGACGCCGGGGAGTCCCTCGACGTGGGCGATGCCGTCGGCGGCGTCGATGACGTAGCCGACCTCGGTGGTGGACGCCTTGCCCGGCTCGTACGACGAGACGAAGTCCTTCAGCGCGTCGCGGATCTCATCCGGGCTGATGGTGATATCTGCCATGGGAATTCCTATTCGTTGGGTCCGTGCGAGCCGAAGCGGTCGTCGGGGCCTGACCTGGGTGGTGCGGAGGTCGGAGGCGGCGCGAGCCGCTCCCTGAGGATACGTGCGTCCGTCAGGACGCGAGCTGGAGCTTCAGGTCGGACAGCCGCGCCGAGACGGTGCCGTCGATGACCTCGTCGCCGACGTGCAGTCGCATGCCGCCCAGGAGGGAGGGGTCGACCAGGACGTTGACGGAGACCGGGCGGCCGTACTGGCGCGTGAGCGCCGAGCGGAGCCGGTCGAGCTGCTCGGGGTGCAGCGGAGCCGCGACCGAGACCGTGGCGATGGTGAAGCCGCCCTGGTCCGCGACGACGCCCGCCGCTAAGCGGACGAGCTCGGGGATGCGGCGACCGCGCGGGTGCGCGATCAGCTGGCGGAGGATGGCGAGGGTCTCCGCGGAGGCCTTGCCCTCGAGGAGGCGCTGCACGAGCGCGACCTTCGAGTCCGCCGCGGCGAGCTTGCTGCCGAGCGCGAGCTCGAGCTGAGCATCCGACGCCACGACGGCGCCGAAGGTCTGCAGCTCGGTCTCGAGCGAGACGCCCTCCGGGGTGGCGGACGCGATCGCACGGACCCCGACCTCCTCGATCCCGGCGATCAGATCGCTCGGGCTCGACCAGCGGTGGCCGACGACGACGGTGAGCAGGCGCTTGGCCGGCTCGCCGAAGGGTGCGAACACCCGGGCGACGAGGGCCTGCCTGCTGCCCGCGTCGGTGCTCGGGTCGGAGAGGACCGTGCGCAGCTGCGCCTGCCCGTCGATGACCCGGGCCGCCTCGAAGAGCTGCTGGGCGGTGTCGAGGGACGCCTGGCCGCCGAGGGCGGAGAGCTCCGCCTTCGCCGACGCGAGTGCCTGCCTGGACGCGCTGCCCATCAGCTGTTCGCCTTCTCCGAGGCCTCGAGGTCGGCGAGGAAGCGGTCCACGATCGCGGACGCCTTCGCGTCGTCGTTGAGGCTCTCGCCGATGACGCCGGAGGCGAGATCGATGGCGAGGGTTCCGACTTCGGAGCGCAGAGCGACGACGGCCGACTGGCGGTCCGCCTCGATCTGGGCGTGCGCGTTCTGGAGGATGCGCTCGGCCTCGACCTGCGCCTGCTCCTTCTTCGCCGCCACGATCGCGTTGCCGTCGGCGTTCGCCTTCTCGCGGATCACTCCGGCCTCGGCGCGGGCCTCGGCCAGCTGAGCGGTGTACTTCTCGAGTGCGATCTCAGCCTGTCGCTGGGCCTCGTCGGCCTTCGCGATGTTCCCCTCGATCGCGGCGGAGCGCGCGTCGAGCATCGTCTGGATGCGCGGCAGGACCAGCCTCCAGAAGAAGAACAGCAGGATGAGGAAGATCACCCCCGACCAGAAGAAGTCGTAGAACTCCGGGATCAGAATGACCGCGGGGACGTCACCTTCTTCCGCAGCGATGTTCACAGCGGTGCTGAACACGACTACGCCGCGAAGATGAAGTAGGTGGCGAGACCGATGAGCGCGAGCACCTCGGTGAACGCGATGCCGAGGAACATCGTGGTCTGGAGGCGGCCGGCCATCTCGGGCTGGCGCGCCATGGCCTCGACGGTCTTGCCCGCGACGATGCCGACACCGATGCCGGGGCCGATCGCTGCGAGGCCGTAACCGACCGTCGCGATGTTGCCGGTGAGTTCGGCGAGAACGGTGACTGAGTCCACGAGTGGGTCCTTTCAGTGGGGTGATCGTGTGAACGGGCGGGAGCCCGTGAGTAGTGGGGTCAGTGCTCCTCGGCGACGGCCAACTGGATGTAGACCGCAGCGAGGAGAGTGAAGATGTAGGCCTGCAGCACCGCGACCAGCAGCTCGAAGAGCGTGAAGGCGCCGCCGAAGGCGAAGGTCACGACACCGAAGAGCTTGAAGCCCGGGTCGATCTGCGAGCTGAAGAGGAAGAACTGCGTGGCCGAGAAGCACAGCACCAGGAGGAGGTGCCCGACGATCATGTTCATCACGAGCCGCAGCGCGAGCGAGAGCGGACGGATGATGAACGTCTGCAGCAGCTCGATCGGCGTGAGGATGAAGTAGATCAGGAACGGGGCTCCGGGCGGGAAGAGGGCGTTCTTGAAGAAGCCCATCCCCCGGTCCTTGATGCCGGCGTAGATGAAGGTGACGTACGCGACCAGGCCGAGGAAGAGGGGCATGCCCACGACCGACGTTCCCGCGATGTTCAGGAACGGGACGATGCCGGTGAGGTTCATCGCGATGATCGCGAAGAAGATCGTCACCAGGATCGGCAGGAAGCGGCGCGCGTCCTTCTCGCCGAGGATGTCCTTCGCGATCGTCACGCGGACGAAGTCGAAGGCCATCTCCACGACGCTCTGGAAGCGGCCCGGGACGATGCGCATCTTGCGCGTCCCGAGGTAGAAGAACAGCATCAGTGCGATGACCGCGATGAAGCGGACCAGCATGACGCGGTTGATCTCGAAAGGGGTTCCCTCGAAGAGGAAACCGGGCGGGAAGAACTCGGAGATCGACGGGGTGTGGAAGTCACTCTCACCGGTCGAGGACGAGACCAACAGGGTCACAGCGTTAGCAAACAGCGCTAGCTCCTGGAATTCGGGGCGTGGCACGTGGCAGACGAACGACGTGAATCGTTCGGACGCAACGCTCTCGCGACGACGAAAGGTGGGGTATTCCGCTCGGACGGCGTTCGCACTCGGCGGTCGACATCAACGATGAGACGACCTGAGGACGGGCACACGTCGCCTGCGGGGATTGGACCCTACTGTAGCAACAGAACGGCCTGAGAGCCGAATCGTGATCCTCTCAGACGCCACTCGGGGCGCGCTCATCGGGCGATGTCGCTGACGTTCGCCATGCGCGAGCGCGAGACGACGAGCACATCGATGACGAGCGAGCCGAGGACCGCCGCGATGATCGTGACGAACATCGCGGTGCTGTTCAGCCACGGCTGGTCGCGCAGCACGAGGGCCGCGATCACGAAGAGGACGAACTTGGCGAGCCAGGTGCCGAGCACCACGGCGAAGAAGCCGCCGATGTCCATCCGGTTGGCGACGAGGATGCTGGCGGCGGTGAGCGCCACCATGACCCCGCCGACGACGGCGCCGATCAGGGCGCCGACGGCGCCCTCCCCGCCGGCGGCGAGGAATCCGACGATCGCGCCGACGACGGCCAGAGCGAGGACGAAGACGCCGCCGACGGCGAGCGTGCGCCGGAGGACGGGCACCGAGGCGGGCTGGGGGCGGGGGGCGGCCGGGGAGGCTCCGGTCATGATGCTTCTTTCCGCGCCTGATGCGGCGCTGTCGTGTCGCGACCGAGCGGCAGGCCGATCGGCGAACGGCTCGTGTCCGTCTCGGACGCGCGGTCGAGGGGGTCGAGGACGGGGGACGCCTCCGCCGACTGCGCCGCCGCCTCGAGCCGCTTGCGGCGGCTGAGCGGGAGGAGCGTGACGACGGTGCAGACGAGCAGCCCGATCGCGAGGAAGGCGAGCGGCACCCAGAGCACGTCGACGACGAACATCAGCAGGCAGCTGAAGGCGACGACGGCCGTCCAGGCGTAGAAGATCAGCACGGCGTGCAGGTGCGAGTGCCCCATGTCGAGCAGCCGGTGGTGCAGGTGCTTGCGGTCGGCGCTGAACGGCGACTTGCCCGCGCGCAGCCGCCGGATCACCGCGAGGCCGAAGTCCATCAGCGGGACGACGAGGATGGCGAACGGCAGGATGATCGGGATGAACGCGGGCAGCAGCTCCTTCGCCGCGAGCTGCGAGGGGTCGATCTGCCCCGTGACGGCGATGGCCGAGGTCGCCATCAGCATGCCGACGAGCAGCGCTCCCCCGTCGCCCATGAACATCTTCGCCGGGCGCCAGTTGATCGGCAGGAAGCCCGCGCAGGCGCCGACGAGGACGACCGCGATCAGCGAGGCCAGGTTGAAGTAGTCGGTGGGCGACGTCTGCTGCACCAGCAGGTAGCTGTAGAGGAAGAACACGCCGTTGGCGATCAGCGCGACGCCGGCGACGAGGCCGTCGAGGCCGTCGATGAAGTTCAGCGCGTTGGTCACGAGCACGATCGCGAGCACGGTGATGATCAGCGACATCCAGGGCGAGCCGACGGTGAGGCCGCCGATCGGCAGCGAGACGATCTGCACGCCCTTCCAGGCGATCAGGCCCGCGGCGATCATCTGCCCGGCGAGCTTCGTCGTCCAGTCCAGGTCCCAGATGTCGTCGGCCACGCCGATCAGGACGATCAGGAGGCTCGCGCCGAGGATCGCGAGGATCGGCTCGGGGTTGGCGAACACCAGCCGGAAGTAGGGCAGCTGCGAGGCGATGCCGAAGCCGACGAGGATCCCGAGGAACATGGCGATGCCGCCGAGGCGCGGGGTCGGCCGGGTGTGCATGTCGCGCACCCGGATCGCCGGGTAGAGCCGGTACCGCAGGCTGAGCTTCCAGATGACCCACGACAGCCCGCAGGTCACGACCGCGACCGCGAGCGAGACCAGGACGAAGGTGATCATCGGCTACTCACCCGGGGTGGAGTCGGGGCGCGCGGTGCCGCTCGCCGCCGGCTCGTCCTGCACCTGAGCGCGCGACGCCCAGTCCGGTCGCGCCGTGGGAGCGGGCTGCTCCTCGGCGGCGACGGGCTCGTCGTCCTCGACGGTCGGGTCGCTGAGCTCGGTGGAGGCGTCGTAGGACGCGACCGGCGCGGGGGCCTCGGGCTCCTCGGCCGTGGCGACGCCGTCGAGGAGGAGGTCGCCGACGACCTCGCGGATGCTCTCGGCCGAGACGACGCCCTGGCGGAGGATGCGCAGGGTGCCGCCCTCGAAGCTGAGCGCGGTCGCGTCGACGATGGTGGAGGACTCGCTCGCGCCGACCGGCCGGTCGCTGTAGCGGCTCCCGGCGGTGCCCGCGTCGAGGTAGACGTCGACGGAGTCGCCGAGCTGGTCGAGCGCCTCCTGGGCGGTGGTGGCGGACGGGCGGCCGGTGCGGTTGGCCGAGGAGACCGCGAGCGGCCCCGTCTCGGCGAGGAGCTCGAGGGTGACCGGATTGTCGGGCATCCGGAGGGCGACGGTGCCCCGAGTCTCGCCCAGGTCCCAGACGAGGGAGGGCTGCGCGTGCAGCACGATCGTGAGCCCACCCGGCCAGAAGGCCTTCGCCAGCTCGCGGACGGCCTCGGGCACGTTCTCCGCGAGGGCGTCGAGCGCGGCCACATCGCCGATCAGCACGGGCGGCGGCGACTGGCGGGTGCGCCCCTTCGCGTCGAGCAGGCGCTGCACCGCCGCGGCGTCGAAGGCGTTGGCCGCGATCCCGTAGACCGTGTCGGTCGGCAGGACGACGAGCTCGCCCCGGCCGATCGCGGTGCGCGCGAGACGGGTGCCGGTCAGGAGGTCCGTGTCGACGGAGCAGTCGTAGATGCGTGACATAACGCCGCAATGATACGGGACCACCGGCGGCGACCACCCGGAGGGCGCGCGCCGCTCCGGCGGACGGCTCCTGCACCGAGGGACCGCGCCGAGAGGGGGCCCGCTGCAGGCGACCAGGCGATCCGCGCCCCGGGACGCGCCACGCGAGGCGATGTGGAACGGGGGCGTCCTACCGTGTCCCGGCGGCTCGCCTGCCGTCGTGATCCCCGATCGGGAGGCACCCTCGATGGACCGGACGTCCTGCCGCGCGCCGGAGTCCGGGGCTCTCCGCCCCGGAGCTCGATGATCCTCCGCGTCGCCGCACTGCTGCGCTCTCCGACAGCGCGGAGCTCCTCGAACGCCGCCCTCGAACGGCTCGTCTCCCGCGGCACGAGCGCGGTCGTCGGCCTCGTCGTCGCCGTCCACGTGTCGCCCGCGGAAGCAGGCGTCTACGCGATGGCGTTCCTCGCGCTCTCCCTCCTGCAGGAGATCGGGGAGAACACGGTGCGCCCGCTCGGCGTCGCGATGTGGCGGAGGGAGGGGGGCGCGCGCCAGCTCCGGCGCGCCGCCACCGTCGTCTCCGTCGGCGGGGCGACGGCGATGGCGGTCGCGATCGGTCTGCTCTGGGCCCTGTCGGCGGCGTCCGCCGCGCACGCCGTCGCCCTCCTGCCGTTCGTCGCCGTCGCGGCACTCCACGGAGCGATCCTGCCCGCACTGACCCGGGCGCAGTACGAGGGACGATGGGCCTCGATCGCGCGGGGCCAGGCCATCGGCAGCATCGCCTCGATCGTCGTCTGCGTCCCACTCGCTCCCGTGCTCGGCATCGCGGCCGGATCGCTCCAGACCGGGGTGACCGAGGGGATGCTCCTCCTGCTGCTCTCGAGACGGGGGACGCTGCCGACTCCCGACCTGCCACGTCGGCCGATGCTCAGGGACTACGTGATCCCCACCCTGCAGAGCAACGTCTTCGGCTGGTTGCAGGGCCAGTCCGAGCGGATCGTCCTCTCCGCTCTCGGCGGAGCCACGACACTCGGGCTCTACTCGATCGCGAGTCAGATCGCGCGCGCCGTCTCGGACGCCGTCGTCCTCGGACTCACCAACGTCCTCCGCGCCCGGGTGGCCAACTCCCGGACGGACGAGGAGCGGCGCGCCGTGCTCCGCTCCGTGATGACGCAGGCAGCGGTCGGCGCCCTGGTCGTCCAGGCGACGATGGTCGCCCTGGATCTCCTCGTCCTCGGCCGCGTCCTCGACTCCTCCTGGCATCCCGCCCTGCTGATCGTGCCGATCCTCTCCATCTCCTCCGCGCCGATCGCCTGCATGTGGTGCGCCTCCTCGTTCCTGATCGTGCAGGGCCGCGCGAGCGTGCTCGTGCCGTGGCACTGGATCGGCGTCGCTCTCAGCGTCGGAGCCGGATTCGCCGTCGCCGCCGATCTGCTCGCGGGCGCGTGCGCCGCCGTTCTCCGCGACGCCGTCGCCCTCGCCGGTCGCCTGCCGCACGTCGGGCAGGACATCGGCCGCGCCGGCCTCCTCCGCGTCTCCGGCTGCCTCGCGGCCGGCGTGCTCATCGGCGCCGCAGGCTTCTGCGCCGCGCTCCTCCCCTACAGCTGACCACCCGTGCCCCGACCCCCCCGACCTCTGAGGCGACCCGCCATGACACCACCTCCCACCGGCTCGCACCGGCGATCGCTCGCGCGGTCTCCACGACGACTGCCGCCACCGCCCGGTCAGCCGGAGTCCGCGCGCCCGGGCCGAGCGCCCGCGCAGCGCTCGAACGCCGTCTGGCTTCCCGCCCTGGCGGTCCTCCTGCTCGGCGCCGCGGTGGTCGCGGTCGTCACCGGCGAGCTCCGGATCCCGGCGCTCGCCGCCGCGGCGGCCTGCGTGCTGATCGTCGCCCGACTGCTCTCGCCGGCCGCCGCACTGACGCTCGTCCTCGTCCTCTACGCGGTCGTCCCGTTCGACTACCTGGCGCTGCCCGCGCCGTTCCAGGTCCTCAGTCCGATCATCGTCCTCGCGGCACTGCTGGCAGTCGCCACCGGAGCTCCACCACCGCGCTGGCTCCGCAGAACCCGACTGGTGGCGCCCATCGCGTTCACGGTCTACGCACTGGTCATCCCCGTCCTCCGGCCGCAGGGGCAGATCGAGACGATCGCCTCGTGGACGGCCGTCGTCGTCATCGCGCTGATCGCCCTTCCGCTGTGGATGAGCGACCCCTCGGTCTTCCGGCCGCTGACCACCGCCCTCCTCCTGGTTTCGATCGCCCTCGCGATCGTCGGGACGGTCGAGTCCACGACCCGGTCGAACCTCTACGCCGAGATCTTCGCCTCCGCCCCGTTCCCGCTCACGCAGGAGTGGAGCGTGTACCGGATCCTGACGACGCTCGGGCACCCGCTGGTGAACGGCACCTTCTTCGCCTCGGTCGGGTCCCTCGCGTTCGGGCTCTTCCTGAAGGGCAGACGACCGGGTGCCCTCCTCGGCTTCGCGGCCTGCTGCGCAGGGGTGCTGCTCTCCGGATCGCGCAGCGCCGTGATCGCGATCGCGGTCGGCGTCCTGGTGGCGGGCGGCGTGACCCTCTTCCGCCTCACGGGGAGCCGCCTCGTCAGACTGATCCTCGCGTTCGCCCCTCTCCTCGTGATCGTGTCGACCGTGGGCGCTCAGGCCTTCGACTCCCGCTCCGAGACGGAGGAGGGCGCACGGTCCGCGGACGTCCGCGACCTGGTCCTCCGGATCGGTCTGAAGGTGCTGCCGACGGAGTCGGGCGTCTTCGGCTCCGGCGGAGGACTGTCGGGCGTCGTCTTCGCGCAGAACGGCGGGGGGACCTACGTCCTCGAGAGCAGCCTGTGGCAGACGGTCTTCAGCTACGGGCTCATCGGCACGACGCTCCTGCTGGCCCACCTCCTGATCGTCCTGATCTGCTCGATCGCACGGGGTGCGGTGGCCGGTCCCGCGATGCTGGTCGCCTACCTGGTGGCGGCGTCGGCCTTCAACCTCCTCGAGTCGGCGCCGGCCGCTCTGATCATCCCGGCGCTCGCCCTCCTGCTGACCATCGCGGAGGCCCGGTCGGAACCGGCACCGCCGCGCGCACTCCCATCCGTCCCTCTGCGCCGCGTCCGCCCCGGCGAGCGCTCCTCGAGCAGCACGCACCCTCGCCGTTCCAACAGTGCAGGACAGGCGCCTCGGAGCAGCCGGACCGGCGACGATCGGGTCGTTCCGGCCGCGACGCGCCAGGAGCACCGGAGACCGCGCCTCACCCCGCAGGGGCGGCGAGCGTCTTGGTAGCGTCCCCCGAGCCGCTGGACACCCCGTCCCCGGCGGACACCGAGGAGTGCTGATGACATCGACGCGGCGCTGGCTGGTCGCCACGACGGAGTACGCCGGGCTGACGCCCTACACCGGTGGCATCGGGCGCGGTTTCGCCTCGCTGCTGCCGGCGCTCGTGAGAGCAGGCGTCGAGGTCGACCTCGTCGTCCTCTCCTGCGACCCGCCACTCGACGGCTTCGATCCCGAGGGCGTGCGGATCCTCGAGTACGTCCGCCTGCGCCGCCGGCCCGCCATCGGCCGGCTCCTGCAGCGGGCGCTCCACCTGCGCGCGCTCGTCCGCCGCACCCGCTACGACGCGATCTTCCTCGCCGAGTGGGAAGGCCTGGGCGCGCTGCTCCCGCGGCACGCCCCGCTCGTGACGAACCTCGCGACCGGCTACCGCATCGCGGACTGGATCGCGGGCGGGTCGGCGAGAGGGCGCACCCTCCGCACGCGCCTGCTGATCGGGCTCCAGAAACGCCTCGAGACCCGCCAGATGAGACGGTCGCGCGGACTCGTCCCGATCTCCCGCGCGGTCCGGGACTGGTACTCGACGCGGATCCCCGAGCTTCCGCCCTCGGTCGTCGTCCGCAACTGCATCGACGTGCCGACGGTGCAGCGGAGCGCGCGGTCCGGCGACCTCCCGGAGGGCTGGCCGCCGGGCCCGGGTCCCGTGGTGCTCTTCCTCAGCCGCATCGAGCGGCGCAAGGGCGTCGAGACCGCGATGCACGCCTTCGAGACACTGGCCCGGACCCGTCCGGACGTCTCCTTCGTCTTCGCGGGAGCCTTCTGCTTCCTCGAGCCGACGGAGGCCGAGCTCCTCGGCATGGTCGCCGACGAGCACCGCGACAGGTTCACGTTCCTCGGCCACGTCGGCGGTGACGAGGTGTTCGCCGCGATCAGGGCCGCCTCCGTGGTGACCTGTCCCTCGCGCTGGGAGGGCTTCGGGAACGCGGCGCTCGAGGTCAAGGCGGTGGGAACCCCGCTCGTCGCCACCACCGGCAGCGGCTTCGACGACTTCTGCGAAGACGGCGTGGATGCGCTGATGGTGCCTCGGGACGACCGCTCGGCGCTCAGCGAGGCGATCGGACGACTGCTCGATGAGCCGGAGCTCAGGGAGCGCCTCACCGATCGCGCGGCGCGCGGGATCCACGCCTTCACCGCGGACGCGGTGGCACCGGACCTGCTCGCGGCCGCCCAGCAGTTGCTCGAGGGCGACGGCCGGACGATCGGCGGGGCGACGGCCTCGAGCGAGCATCGATGACCCGCCCGAGCACGGCGCGTCCCCGCTCGGTCACGATCGGCGTCCCGGTCTACGGGGTCTCCGCGTACGTGGAGCGCTGCCTCTCCTCGATCTGGGCGCTCGCGCTGCCGCCCGGATGCGCGGTGGAGGTGATCATCGTGGACGACGCGAGCCCCGACGACTCGATGGTGAAGGTCCGCGCGTCGATCGCGGACGCGCCTGGGTCGTTCTCGGTGCTGGTGGTGACGCACGAGTCGAATCTTGGGCTCGCCGAGGTGCGGAACACGATCCTCGAGCACGCCGCCGGAGACGCGCTCTGGTTCGTCGACTCCGACGACCACGTCCATCCCGGCATGCTCGCCGCGATGGTCGACGCGATGTCCGGCGAGGTGGACGTCGTCGTGACCGGCCTGATCGCCGTCGGCGAGTCGGGCGAGCGGCTGCCCGTCGGAGCGATGCCGTACACCGGGCACCGCCTCTGGACGGGATGCGACGCCGCGGTCGAGCTCTTCGAGTTCCGGCTCTGGGCCTTCCTCTGGAACAAGCTCGTCCGACGCGAGCTCTACGACGGCCTCCGCTTCCCCGGCTCCCGCTCCTACGAGGACACGGCACTCATGGCCGTCCTGCTCGCCCGTGCGCGCACGGTCTCGTTCGTCGATCGCGAGCTCTACGTCTACTCCGTCCGCCCCGGCGCGATCACGGACGGCCTGCGGGTCGACCTCCTGGACCTCTCGAGGAACGTCCGCCACGTCGTGCGCCTGCTCGAGGCGGACTTCCCCCGACTCGCCGCGCACCCCTCGGTCAGCTCCTACACGGCGCGGGTCGCCCACCTGTCGGCGCTGCACCACGTCGCCGAGCACCCGTCCGCGGGCGACGTCGGCAGCACGATCGAGCGGGAGGTCAAGGCCGACGTCCGAGCGAGCGACGTCCTCCGCACCGTCCGAGACGGGCACCTCGCCGTCGCAGGCGCACTCGCCCTCATCGCCGTGTCGCCGAGCACCTACGTCGGTCTGCGCCGCCGGTCGGCGATGACGTGCATCCTGCGCCACCTGCGTCGATTCCGGCGCGTCTGACGCGGTCCGAGCGGCGCTGCGCGCCAGTTCCCCGACGAACACGTCCCTCCGGGTCGACGCTCGGTCCCACGCGAATAGCGTCCCCGCCATGCCAAGATCCCTCGCCGTCATCGGCACGCGCGGCTACCCCAGCTACTACGGCGGCTTCGAGACCGCGGTCCGCCGGCTCGCCCCCCACCTCGTCGACGCGGGCTGGGACGTCACCGTCTACGGGCGCCCCGGAGCGACCGTCGACGACGCCGAGAGCCGGGACCCGCGCGTCCGCACCGTCGTCACCTCCGGCTGGGACTCCCGGTCGCTGAGCACGCTGAGCCACGGGCTGAGCGCGACCCGCGACGCGGTGCGACGCGCCCCCGATGTCGCACTCGTCATGAACGCCGCGAACGGCCTCTTCCTCCCGCTGCTCGAGCGAGCCGGCATCCCCACCCTCGTCAACGTGGACGGCATGGAGTGGGAGCGGGAGAAGTGGGGGCCTCTCGCGCGATCCGTCTTCCGGAGGGGCGCGCGGATGACCGCGGCGCACGCCACCGAGCTCGCCTTCGACTCGCACGAGATCGCCCGGCGCTGGGGCACCGACTTCCAGCGCGACGGCGTCTTCCTGCCCTACGGCGGCGACGTCCCGCCGGCCCTGCCCGTCGAGCCCGGGCTCCGGCACCGGTCGTACGCCCTCCTCGTCTCGCGGTTCGTTCCCGAGAACACCGTCGAGGAGTTCTTCGCCGCCGCTCCCGCGATCGCGCGCACCCACGACGTCGTCATCGTCGGCTCCACCGGCTGCGGCGGCGCGCTGGATCAGCGGGCCGCTCGCCTGGCGGCGTCCCACGAGCGCATCCACCACCTCGGTCACCTCCGCGACGACGCCCGGCTCTTCTCGCTCTGGCAGCACGCCGGCGCCTACTTCCACGGTCACAGCGTCGGCGGCACCAACCCCGCGCTGGTCCAGGCCATGGCCTGCGGCGCTCCGACCGTCGCCCGCGACACCGTCTACAACCGCGAGGTGCTCGGGGACGCCGGCGTGTTCGTCGCACCCGACGCCCCGTCGATCGCCGCGGCCGTGCGGCGGATGCTCCTCTCCCCCGACGAGCAGTGCGCCGCGAGCGACGCGGCCCGCGAGCGCGCCCGCGAGCACTACACCTGGGAAGCGGTCTGCACCGCCTACGAGGAGACCCTCGCCGGGCTGGTGGACGGCGCCTCGGCACGGTCGCCGCGCCCGCGCGCCCACCGCCGCCCGCTGGTGAGCCGGTGAGCGGGTCCGTCGGCCGACGACGCCGTCCCCGCCTTCCGGCTGCGGCGTCCTGCCCGCGGACGGTCCTGTTCCTCCATCCCTCCGACGAGACCTACGGCGCCGATCGGGTCCTCCTCGAGGCGCTGCGAGCGGTCCCCGAGGACGTGACGGCCGAGGTCTGGCTCCCGGACGACCTGGACTACCCGGCTCGCCCCCTCACCCGCCTGCTCGAGGAACGCGGTGTCACCGTGCGCCGCATGCCGCTGCCGGTGCTCCGGCGCGCCTACCTCCATCCGCGCCACCTCCTCTCCTTCCTGCGGCGGACCGCAGCGACCGGCCGGGCGATCCGCGAGCTCGATCCGGCACTCGTCTACGTGAACACCGCCGCGCTCGCGCTCGTGCTGCCCGTCGCCCGCCTCCTCGGTGCACCGACCCTCCTGCACCTGCACGAGCACAGTCGAGGGATCGAGCGGTGGGTCCTCTGCCTGCTGTTCCGCGCAGCGGACCGCCTCGTCGTCGTGAGCCGAGCGGTCGCGGACACGCTGACCGCCTCGAACCGGAGACGGTCGACCGTCGTCCACAACGGATTCGAGAGCGCGCCGCCGGTCCCGCTCCCGCAGGGAGACGAACTCGTCTTCGTCCTGGCGAGCCGGTGGAACGCATGGAAGGGCCACGAGCACTTCCTCCGGGCGTGGAGCCGCCTCGAGCGCCGGGACGTGCGGCTGATCGTCCTCGGCGGGCCTCCGGTCTGCGGGGCCGGAGTCGACGTCCCCGCCATCGTGGCGGGCATGCGGAACGGCGAGTCCGTCGAGGTGCGAGGCGAGTGCGAGGACGTGCGGCAAGTGCTCGACGCGGCTCATGTCGTCGTCGTGCCGAGCACGTCGCCCGATCCCCTGCCGACGATCGCCCTGGAGGCCGCCGCAGCCGGACGAGCAGCACTCGTCAGCCGCTCAGGCGGGCTCCCCGAGATCGTGCTGGACGGAGTGACCGGGCGCACGCTCACGCCCGGCGCGGTGGAGGAGTGGGTCGCGGTCCTCGAGGGGCTGGATCGTGCTGCCGTGGAGTCGTTCGGCCGGGCTGCGCACGAGCACTCCCGGGCGGCGTTCTCGCGGACCGAGTTCGTGCGCCGCATCGGCGAGGAGCTCCGGGCGATGCTGCGATGACGCCGCCGAGACGTGCACTCGTCGTCGCGAGCCCGTACTCCGAGGGGGCGGCCAGGGCTCTGATCGCCGGCGCGGCGTCCCGCCGGGCTCTGGCCGCGGAAATCCTTCCGCGGACGAGGCTGGTCGCTCTCGCCGCGTCGCTCCCCCTCCCGTCCGCTGCAGCCCGCACGACCTTCGGGCGGCGGATGCGCGTCCTCCGGGACGGCTACGCCACGGCTCGTTCCCACCGGGTCGAGCGGGTGTCGCATCTGGCCGAGATGGTGCTCCGCGCGGGTCTCCGGCTGCCCTCTCCCGGTCTCGCGCTGCGGGCGTCCTACCTCTCCAAGGTCCTCTTCGACCGCGCGGCGGCGGCTGTCGAGCTCCCCGAGGGCGCGGTCGTGCTGGGCTTCCCGGGCGCCTGCCTCGCGCTCTTCCGCGCCCACCCCGACGCCCGGCGGGTCCTCCACGCCGTCGACGCGCATCCGCGAGCGCACAACGGCGAGCTCCTCCGGCACTTCTCCCGCCGCCGGACCTGGGACGAGCGCTACCCCGGGCGACTCGTGCGCCGGATCGAGAAGGAGCTCAGGCTCGCCGACATCGTCCTCACCCCCTCGGCGCTCGTCTCGGAGCAGATGGCCCGGTACGGCGTCGATCGCGCGAAGATCGTGCAGATCCCCTACGGCGTGAGCCTGACGGGCTTCACCCCGGACGGACCGTCCGTCGATCGGGACCCCGAGCGGCGACGACTCGTCTGCGCGGCCCATCTCTCGCATCGCAAAGGGATCCCCCAGCTCCTGGACGCCGTTCGAGGGCTGCCGGTCGACCTCGTCCTGGCCGGCGGGGTCTTCGATCGGCGCCTCCTGCGCGGTGCCCCGTCGAACGTGATCGTCACCGGCCCGCTCTCCGCGGAGGAGCTCGCGCGGGAGTTCCGGGCCGCCGACGCCTTCGTCCTCCCGACGCTGGAGGACGCCTGCTCCCTGGTCGTCGCCGAAGCCGCGGCCTCCGGGCTCCCGGTCATCACGACCGACGCCAACGGCGCCTCCGCCCTCCTCGACCCGCGGCACAGCACGGTCCTGCCCGCGGGCGACGTCCCGGCGCTCCGGGACGCGCTCGGCCGGGTGCAGCCGCTCGATCGAGCGACCCGGCGGGCGATCGCGGACTCGGCGCGCACCGCGGCGACGTCGATCACCGATTGGACCACCTACGCGGAGCGGGTGCTCGACATCGTCCTCGCCGAAAAGGGGGCACAGGGAACGGATGCTCGGGCTGGCTGCGGTCCGCGACGCGGGCGGAACTGAGAGAATCTCTCGCAATAGCGAGCACACCTCATTTTCTCGTGTACGGTGCTGTTCCTGTCCTCCTCGCTCGAGGCTGCGCCGCTCTCGGCGCCCGCCTCGTGCTCCCGCCCCTCACCGAAGAAGAGACCACCGCCATGCTCCGACGCCTCGACGGCACCGAACCCCGGGTCATCGCCGTGACCGTGACCACCGGAAAGCGCACGGCGACACTCGCCCGCGTCGTCGAGGCGGCTCTGCAGGCCGGCGCCGACTCGGTGCACATCGTCTTCAGCGGCAACGGCGGCCAGGAGCGCGTGCTGCGCGGACTGCTCCCGGCGGGCCTCGACGCCCGAGTGAGCTCCACGGTCCTTCCGAACGACCTCGGCACCGCCGGCGGCTTCCGGGCCGCGATCGAGCACTGCCGCACGCAGGAGCTGGACTACGCCTGGCTCCTCGAGGACGACACCGCGCCGCGGCCGGACGCGCTCGCCGTGCTGCTGGCCTCTCCCCTGGCGCTCGATCCGCGGGCCTGCCACGCGAGTCTGCGCGAGACCGACTTCTACCAGTCCCAGCTCGTCACGGGTCGGCCCGCCGCCGAGGTGTTCCCGAGTCCCGGCCGGTTCCTGGACACCGACGTGCGCCGGCTTCTGAAGCGCGGAGCCGGCGGCCGGTGCGGGGCGCGCCCGCAGGCGCCGATCGTGGTGCCGATCGCGCCCTACGGCGGCCTGCTGGTCTCTCGGGCCGCGCTCGTCGAGGTGGAGCCGCCGCGTCAGGAGTTCGTGCTCCAGGGCGACGACCGGGAGTGGACGCGGCGGATCACGCGGGCCGGATTCACGATCACTCTCCACCCCCTCAGCCGGATCGACGATCTCGACCGGTGCCGGAGCGCGGCCGAGCGCGCGTCGGCGACCGACGTACTCCTGCACTCCTCGAACTCCCGCGAGCTCTACCTCGCCGTCCGGAACCGGACCGCCCTCGACCTCGAGCTGGCCCGGACGGAGGGGCGCCGCGGCGGCAGCGTCTTCGCGCTGAACCGCGGGCTCTACTGCGCCGCGCTGGCGGCCCGGGGCCTGCGATGGGGCCGGACCGCGACGACCCGCACGATCCTCCGCGGCGTCGTCGCGGGCAGCCGGGGGCGCTTCCTCTCCGTGCGCTGAGTCGTCGCCGGACCTCCGGGTCGGGCCGTCGATCCCCCGGGTGGGCCGTCGGCTCCCCGGGCCGGGTCGCCGGGTCCCGGGGTCAGGCCGTCAGGAGGCCGAGCTCGACGAGCTCGTCGAGGAGCTGCTCGATCTCCGCCCGACGGCCGTCGTCGAGCACGTCGCCGAGGTCGTCCGTGGCGTGGACGACCTCGGCGGCCCCTGCCCTCGAGTGCGCGTCCTGAGCGGAGAACCGCTCCCAGAGCAGCCGAGCCGACCCCTTCAGCACGACCGGCTGCGCCTCCGCGGCTGCACCGAGGGGCAAGAGGTAAAGGCCGTGCGGCGTCGCCATCGCCGCCACGCGGGACCCCGTCGCGGACTGCCCGCAGGACGTCCGCGCGCCGTCGACGACCGGCCCGGCCGACGGAGCCGTCCGCTCGGTGACGGGCGCCGGCGCGGGAGCTCCGCCGACGGGAGCGGTCCTCCCGGGCGCGAGTCCCGGAGCAGCGATCGGGTCGGCTCCCATCGGAGAGGCGCGGCGCACGGCCACGAGGTCCTGGATCGCGGGCAGGAGCGCACGCGTCGCGGCGACGAAGCGCCGGGCACGCATCGCCAGGCGGGCGGAGGCGGTCGGCGGGAGCAGCGGGTGGTCGATCACGAGGTCCCGGCCGGTGGGGTGGAGCGCTCGCCGGAGCACGACGAGACGCTCCGCGAGAGTCGGCGCCTGGACGATCGCCAGCAGCCAGTCGGCCGTCCTGCTCGGCCGGCGCGTGCGCAGCCGCCAGAGCGCGTACTGGCGACTCGGCCGGGCGGGCAGGGCGACGGTCCTGCCGATCCGCGCGAGGAAGGGGGCGATCGGCTCCAGGCAGCCGAGCTCCGCGGCTCGAGCGACCACCGACTCCTCCCGGCCCTGTGCCGCCACCACGGCGACGAGCTCCTCGAACTCCTCCTCGCTGCGCTGCTGATACGGCGAGCGCAGGCTGTGCAGGGCGGAGACCACGACGGACGTGTCGAAGCCGATCGCCCGCACCGGAACGCCGGCGACGACGATCTCGCAGCGGGTCCGCCAGAGCACCTCGAAGGCGAGCTGCGGATCGACGAAGAAGCCGGGCCAGCTGGTGTGCACGTCGATGTCGCAGGGCCAGGAGGGGTGGAGGAGGGTGATCGAGTGGGTCACGAACGCCCGGTGCGCGGCGGATCCCGGCCGGACCGACCAGCCGCGCTCTCCGAGCAGGGTCAGCAGCCGGTCCGCGTCGCCCGGGGCGACGAGGACGTCCGCGTCGCTGGAGGGATGGGGACGGCGGATCCGGTGCGCGTCGGCGATCGGTCCCTTGAGGAACAGGGTGCGGATCCCCGCGCCGCGGGCGAGGTCGTCCACCAGAGCGTGGACCAGGCCGACGGCGGCGGCGAGCGGGAGGTCGACGGTGGGTCGCATGGTGGCTGCCCTCCTCCGTCCTCCGGGACGCGGATCCGCGCCGCAGGAAACCGTAGGAGCCGTCGGCCGGAGAACGGCCCCGGGGCGCGGCATCGCGGGTCCGCGTGCGCGGGACGTCGCCCGCGTCGGGTGGGCCGCTCCCGGCCGGTGAGCTCCGCGATGCCGTCCGGGCGTCCGCTCGTGGTGCGGTAACGTCCCTGCTGGAAGCCCCTGTCCCCGTCCCTCCCACTCACAGCAGGAGCACTCGTGCGAATCCTCGTCACCGGCGGAGCCGGCTTCATCGGCAGCAACTTCGTCCACCTGACCCTCCGCGAGCGGCCCGACGCGCGGATCACCGTGCTGGACAAGCTCACCTATGCGGGCAATCGCGCCTCCCTCGCCCCGGTCGCCGACCGGATCGCGTTCGTCGAGGGCGACATCGCCGACGCCGAGCTGGTCGACCGCCTGGTCGCCGACGCGGACCTGGTCGTGCACTTCGCCGCGGAGTCGCACAACGACAACTCGCTGAACGACCCGACCCCGTTCCTCGAGACCAACATCATCGGCACCTTCACGCTGCTGCAGGCCGTGCGCAAGCACGACGTCCGCTACCACCACATCTCGACCGACGAGGTCTACGGCGACCTCGAGCTCGACGACCCGGCGAAGTTCACCGAGCAGACGCCGTACAACCCCTCCAGCCCGTACTCCTCGACGAAGGCCGGCAGCGACCTGCTGGTGCGCGCGTGGGTCCGCTCCTTCGGCGTGAAGGCGACTATCTCGAACTGCTCGAACAACTACGGGCCGTACCAGCACGTCGAGAAGTTCATCCCCCGGCAGATCACGAACGTGATCGACGGCGTCCGGCCCAAGCTCTACGGCGCCGGCGAGAACGTCCGCGACTGGATCCACGTCGACGACCACAACAGCGGCGTCTGGGCGATCATCGAGCGCGGGGCGCTCGGCGAGACGTACCTCATCGGCGCGGACGGCGAGAAGAACAACCTCGAGGTGATCGGGCTGATCCTGAAGGAGTTCGGCCAGGACGCCGACGCCTTCGACCACGTCACCGACCGGCCCGGCCACGACCTCCGCTACGCGATCGACTCCACGCGCCTGCGCACGGAGCTGGGCTGGGAGCCGCGCTACACGGACTTCGAGTCGGGTCTTGCGGCGACCGTGCAGTGGTACCGCGAGAACGAGGACTGGTGGCGTCCGCAGAAGGCGGCGACCGAGGCGAAGTACTCGGCGGCTGCGAGCTGATCCGCGGCACCACCCTTCCGGAGCACGCGTGAAGGGTCCGTCCTCGCTCAGCGCTCGAGGTGAGACCGGCCCTCTCGGATCTCCCGACGCAACTGGCGAACACGGCGCCAGGGCGGAGGAGCCATCGAACCGTCTGGTGCCGTTCGGCTTCGCGGCAGTGATGCTACCGCCACGGCCGCGAGAAGGTCCGGAACCAGGCGAAGGCGCTGCGCGAAACTCGCTCGGCGGAAAGCGACCCACCAGTGGAACGCCGTCGACCCGACTCCTGCCACGACGAACCGCCAGGACTCCATCTCCGACTCCGTCAGATCAGAGGGTCCAGCGTCCAACCCGATCCGCTCGAAGAGCGGCACGAGGACGAATCGGGCTCGGAGTCGCTCCGCGAGGAGGACGAGCTCCTCATCGAAGGAGTCCGATCGCGACTCACTGAACCTTCTCGCGACGGAGTCCAGGTCACTTCTGCTGCGGGATCGCTCGGGATCGCGAAGCGCGTGGACGGCGAGGACTATACCGCCGACTACCGGGTCGACCGCGCTGATGAATCGGTGAGCGACCGAGATCGAGACTCGTCGCGCCCACATGACGTCGAACGCCTCACCGGCGTCAGCGAAGAACCCCGGGTATCGAAAGTGGACATCGATGTCGCACGGCCAGTCCTCCCGGTAGAGCGACGCCGAATGCGTTCCGAAGTACCGCGGCGCCCGAGCCTCGCGACGTCTCTTCCACCCGCGCGCTTCGAGAAGCGCTATGAAATCGCCGAACCGGGCGGGCTCGACGATCACATCGGCGTCACTCGAGAAGCTGCCGGCGTCGCGATAGCCATGTGCGATGGCGACCGCGCCCTTGATCGCAAGAACACGCGCACCGGCGGTCTTCGCAAGATGATCGACGTAGGCGTAGACGAGGGGCACTGCTATCCCGCCTGCGAGAGAAGAGGAGGGGGTCATCACTCACTCTCCTGTACTGCTCGGCTGTGGGCCGAGCAGCGGACGGAGCAGCATCGCTCATCTCTGCGGACGGAGCCCATTTCATTGTAGGGCTGGCTCAAGCGCCCCTCTGGTGCACCGAGATGAGACGGCGGTCCCGAGCGGTGAGGCAGGATGGAGCGGTGCGCACCTCTCGTCGCGAGATCGCCGGTCTCCTGGTCGGCCACTCCGTGTCGCTGGTGCTCCTCTACCTCGTCGCGAATCCCTCGGATTCGCAGCGGAGCTTCCGAATCGTCACTGCTGTCGCTCGCCAGCTCCCGAACCCCATCGCCGACCTGCTCACACCGAAAGTCGTCGCCGCGCTGGTGGTCTTCTGGTTCGTCGCGGCATGCGGGTGGTTCTCCGGCGCCCTGGCCAGGGCGCGCCCATGGAGAGCCGCGATGATCCCCGCGGTCTCTGCGATCGCACTCGCCGTGGCCGGATGGCGTGCGGCAGACTCGAGTACCGACGAACTGCTCGCGGTCGTCGGCGCCACGGTGGCGGGAAGCGTCGTGGGAGCCAGCCTCGCCGCGACGGAGAGCATGTTCGTCGCTTCGTCCATCTCGGGGACGCAGCGTTGGCAGAGACGCTTCCTCCGGTATCAGAGAGCGCTTTTCGCGGTGACCACGTCGATCGCCGTGATCGGTGCCATTGGCGCGCCCCTCTTCATCTTTCCCGACACCTCTCGCAGCGCGGCAGACCCGAGCGCGGTCGTCGTGCTCGGGCCCGCCACTGCCGAGAGGATCGCAGCAGGAATCGATACCGCGGAAGAGAGTGGCGCACAGACGGTCGCCGTATCCTCCGCCCTCCGACCGGACGGATCCTTCGCGGCCCCGCAATGCACCAGGCCGGCATCCGTGGCGGTCGACTGCTTCGCGCCGAAGCCGTTCTCGACCGCAGGCGAGATGAAAGCGATCGATGCTCTCTCGCAAGAGCATGGATGGACCGAGGTGATTCTGCTGACAGCCACCCCTCACGTAGCGCGCGTGACCTTCCTCGCGGACCGATGCCTGACGGTGCACACGGCCGTCCGTGCGGTCGACGGTCCCCGTTCGATCACCGATTGGTCGCTCGCCTACCTCTACCAGTCGCTCGCTTTCGCAAAAGTGGCGGTCTCTGGACCGTGCGCTTGAGCCGCGACCAGGTTGCGCTCCGGACGTCCGCCGAGCACTCACCATCAGCACCCCTGCCGATTCAGTGGTCGGCGGACTCGAGGAGCCCGACCACTTCGTCCCACATGCGATCGTTCTTCCCCCGAAGCTCCGTGCCGTGGTCGGCCAGAGTGCGGCTCGATCCGTCGGCGAAGAGCGTATCGATGCTCGACGCGGGATCCGACTTCTCATCGAAGAGCCACTGAGGGACACCGAAGTCGGCGAGCAGCTCCTTGTACTTGTGCGACCAGCCGAAGGCGAGCACAGGCGTCCCCTGGGAGAGGGCGCCGACGATCGCGTGGAAACGGCTGGCCACGGCCGCCGACGCGTCACCGAGAACGCGCTTGAGCACCAGGGGGTCGGGGTGCGAGAACGTGCGGCAGGCGAGCGCATCCGCCACTCGCTTCCCGATCGGGATGTCGTTGAACTCGTGAATGACGACGACCGGCTCCAACCCCCTGGCTCGGAGCTCCCGGCCAGCAGCGATGAGGATCTCGATGTAGGCCCGCTCGTCGATGGCGGTGTGGCTGACCATCTTCTGATTCGGAACGATCGCCGCGTACTCTCCCTCGATCTGGCGTTCGACAGCGTGCGGAGCGAGGCCGACGGTGAAGTCGGGGGAAAGCCTGACGTCGATCGGGAGTCCGAGCTTCTTCACGTAGTCGAGGCTCACCCTGTCTCGCGCGAACACGAGGGATGCGTTGGTGAGGAGCTTGCTGCACCACTCGCGCTGCTCCGGCTTGTCGAAGGGGCCAAATGCCTGAGGAAGCAGGACGAGTGGTACACCTCGCTTCTTCCACCGAGCAGCGTGCGCCGACTCCCGCCTAGCTCTCTGCGGTCCGAAGCTGTCGCTGTAGGCGAAGCCGGCGGCATCGAGCACGCCGGTGAGATCCGAATCGCTGACCAAGCCGAAGGCGCGTCTGACACCTCGGGGCACGAGGTCGCTCAACGGCGCCGCCGCTCCCCTGGCTTGATTGAGCAGCAGAGTCTGCTTCATTCCCAGCCGAGCGCGGATGTCGTACTCGGAGCCGTTGGGCGAGACCGACAGATCGAAGCCATCTCCGATCCGCTCGGCGATCGCGATCATCATGAGCTGCGCGCCCTTGTTGTGCGTATTGACACCGCGGATATCGATAGTCATAGCTGGTTGTAGCTCCTCAGGTCCTTGAGCGCTCGCTTCGCGGAGAACGGGGTGTCGCCGGTCTCGTCCGCATATCCGTATCCGACGAGCATCACGACACGCTCGTAAGACTCGAGATGCAGCAGGTCGCTCATCTTCTTGTCGCGAGCCGCGATGTCGGGCCAGTTAATGCAGACGGAGGCGACACCCTGTGACTCCAGTCCGAGGATGAACGACATCGCAGCGAGGCAGCCGTCGATGTAGATGAGGTGGCGGTCGCGCTCGTCGATGAAGGCGGACTGGTTGCCGACGATCACTGCGACCGACGGAAGGTTGTGGCCGTAGCCGGCGGTACCCATCGGGATCTTCGTCACCGCGGCGACCATCTCCGGATCATCGAAGATCCTGAAGCTGAACGGCTGACGGTTGCAGGCCGACGGCGCCTCTGCGGCGACGAGCATCGCGCGGTCCACCTTCTCGCGCTCGACCTTGTCAGGCTTGAACCACCGCACCGATTTGCGCCGCACGGCGAGCGCGGTGATCGAATCGATGTCGACGGGAGCCTGGTCGACGAAGGGGGCATGGGGACCGCTCAGCTTGTTGCCTTCGGCTTCCCAGAGGAACGACTCGTACGATGCGCGCGCCCGCTGGATCTCCGGCGCAGCGCTCTTCGCCGTCGCGTCGAAGTACCGGTCGAGCACCTCGCGCGCCCAGTGCTCCACCTCCACAGAGATGATCGGAGTCGGCGCAGCGAGGATCTGGCGGAAGAGCCGGACCGTCTCCTCGATGTAGGCAATGCCATAGGTCTCACGCCGAGGCCTCATCGTGAGGCCCTTCTCGAGCATGTGGATGTTGCGACGGAGGAGGAATTCCTGGCGACCGCCTTCCACGCGCTTCGAGTACTCCTGATGGCCCTTGGCGACCAGCTTGCGCTCTCGACTGAAGGCGTCGCTGATGAAGGTGTAGTAGAGGGCGCGTTCGAGAGGGGTTCCCTGACGGAGGCGCACGGTCAGGCCTCGCTTGACCCTTCCTGCGGTGGAACGGAGGCTACTCATGAGCAGATCCTTTCTTGAGGGCATTCCTCATGACGCCGAAGGCGAGACGGATGGGCCACACGAGGGCGAGCGACATCTGGATGCCTGCGGGACGCGTTGAACGCGTGGCGAAGCACGCGAGGTAGGAGGAGACGACGTAGGACACGACGGTTGCGTAGGCGGCGCCGATCAGGCCGACCGAGGGGACCAGAAGCAGGTTCAGACCGACGTTGAGCGCCGCGCCGAAGGCGTGTCGGATCAGAGACGCGATCAGCAGGTTCTCCGCAATGATCCACTTGCTGAACACGGCCGCCATGAAGACGAACGGGAGCGCGAGGACATGCACCTGCAGGATCGCTCCCGCGTCTGCGTATCGCTCTCCGTAGAGAAGCGCCAAGGCCCAGGGACCGCCGAGGAACACGAGGACAGCGATCCCGATTCCCACCCAGCACGATTGGTCGTACGAGCGCTGAAGCTCGACCCGGTACTGAGCGGAGTCCTTCCCGAACTTGTTCCGGATGTTGATCAGGCGCGGGAACGTCGCCGTCATGAACACCACGGGGAGGAAGTAGAACAGCTCCGACAAACGCGCGGCTGCCGAGTAGAGGCCGACAGCGGCGTTGCCGAGGAGTGCCTGCACGATGATGACGTCACCGCGGGAGTTGATCTGTCCGGCGATGCCGGAGAGGAGGAGCAGCCACGAGCTGTGCAGCATCCGCCTGGGTGTCGCCGCCTCTGGCCGACCGAATCCCGGAGATCGGGGGTCGCGGATATAGCGCGCGACCAGCCCGATCGAGACGACGACCGATTCGGCGACGTAGAGCAACAGGAAGACGATCAGTTCTGCACCCAGCAGAGCGAGCGCGATGCGGACCGCGAGGAAGAGAAGAACGACGGAGATGCGGATCGGAGCGGTCTTGCTGCTCTCAGCACGTGACTGGAACCAGTACTCGCTCGCATCGAAAGCCCGGGCGAACATGACCAGGAGCGCGATCGCCGTCGCTGCGACGTTGGCACCGCTCCCCGAGAGCAGCGCGACGGCCAGGAGCACCAGGTAGGCGATGAGGGCGAAGAACTCCCGGGTCAGGATCAAACCCGTCATCAGGGCCCGCTCGTTCGACCGCTCGCTCACGAGCAGCTTCAACGCCAGCCCGGACAGTCCCGCAGTGACGACGACCATGCCCATCGAAGCCAGGCTGGTCGCGTAGCTGAAGATGCCGAAGTCCGAGACGGAGAGCAAGCGCGCGAGGATGATGCCGCTGAGCGCCGTCGATCCGAGTGTCACGAACTGCTGGATGGTCGCCCAGGCCGCGCTTCCCAGGGAGCGGCGACGAGAGAACTCGGCGTCAGCGACGTCGGCCTTCATCGATTCCCTCCCGGATCGGTGGTGGTCGTGCATCCGTCGAGCGCCGCGATCACTCGAGCCCCCTGACGAAGTGAGCGAGAGCAGCTGCCCGACTCGCCCAGCTGTACTGAGCGGCGTAAGCAGCGCCGTCCTCGTTCGATCGGCCGGCTACCGCGAGCGCGCCGCCGAGAGCGGCTTTCGCCTCGGGCAGGTTCGAGTAGAGCCACACTCCGGGCGCGGAGCGAGTAGCGAGAGCGGGCGAAGTGCTGGCCACCACGAAGAGCCCGGCGGCGAGGTACTCGTAGTACTTCATCGGGCTTCGCCCCTGATTGCCGGGGTCGTCCGAGAAAGGGAGCAGTCCGACGCTGCAGGATCTCAGAAGATCGGGGGCGGCCGAATAGGGGACTCCGCCTCGAAGCCGGACGTTCGGCGGCAGCTGCATCGATGGCTGGACAGCCACGGGGCCGGCGATCTCGAACGGTGTCTCCGGGTGCGAAGCAGCCAGTCCGGCGAGTGTCGCCCAGTCGAACCGGCGATCGAGTGCACCTAGGTAGACGACTCCGGAACGCGATCGGTTTCCCCTATCGGACTCATGGAACCGGTCGTACTCGACCCCGTTCTCGATCACGAGTTCGGGAAGGGAGCGGGACGACTCCGACAACACATCGTCGAGCACTGGTCGGGACGTCGCCACGACGGCGTCAGCCGCCTCGAGCACGGAGAGCTCGGCTTGGCGGAGAACGGTGTCGTAGTGGGCATCGGTCGGCCGGTAGACGACCTTCCGGGGTGTGAGGACGTCGATCATCGCTGTACCCAGAAGCGGCTGGTCGATGAAGAGGACATCGACCGGCTTCCGCCCCCACTCGCGAAGGGTCCTGGACCAGGGGCGAAGTGGATGCCGAAGCTCGAAAGCGCGAAGTGCGGGTGACAGCCTGCCCGGCGGCACGACGACGAACGGCTCGACGTGCGTCACGCCGTACTCATCGAGCCGAGGTGAGGTGAGAGCCAATCTCAAGCGCTCTCGAACCGTCCGATCACGCACGCGGGCGAGGTGAAGAAAACTGGCCGGAGAGGAGACATGCAGAACCTCATGACCTGCCTTGGCGAACTCCCGAGCCAGGTGGTGGCTGCCCACTTTGAAGACACCGACCTCCGCGGTGTGGCTCGCGAAGGCGATTCTCACTGAGAGTCCCCGCTTTCGGCGGTGGAACGGAGCAGCGCGACGAGGTCGGCGCGACGGTCGCGGAGTGAGCCGATGGAGGAGGAGACCGCTCCCCAGTAGCCGCTCGGATCCTCCCGCAACTCCTCGACCTGGTCTTTCACGAGCCGAGCATCGAAGTCGAACGCATTATGGACGTATCGGGCGATTCCCAGATCGTCGTAGGCGCCCCACCCCTTCCGTTCGTAGCTCAGGTGGACACTCGGAACACCGGATCGAATCGTCTGCAGGGACCCGTGCAGCCGCACGGAGACAACGACGCTCGGTCGTTCAGAGGCACCGGCGCGGACGCTGTCACGCAAGAGTCGCGCGCTGCCGGTGAATCCCAGTGATCTGTAGAAATCGGTGTCGTTGTTGCCACGGGCGTTCGCCTGGACCAGGTACTCCATGCCGGAATCGTGCAGTTCGCTGATCGCGTCTCGGTATCGCCTGCGGCGAGCCGAGGAGCCACTGAGCGCGCGGGCGACCAATCCGACCGGACCACCGCCACGCGGGTCAACGATCGCATCGTTGCTCCATTCGTCCGGCAGACCGAGAAGCGCCATGTCGGGAGCACGAAGCACGTTCGAACGGCCCCGAAGAAGCTGCATCGAACGGTCGTCACGCACGACGACCTTCGCCGCATGGCGGAGCCGACTCAGGAAGAGTGCGCGCGTGCCCGAAGTGAACGGGCCGATGCTCTGCGAGAGATAGATGTAGCGAGTCTTGTCGGCACGGTTGGGCAGCTGCAGTCGGTGCGCCAGCAGTGTCTTCACCGCCTCGACCGGGTGCTTCGCCCGGAGATACCCGCCGCCCACAGCGACGACGAGGTCAGCGGAGTCGATCAGCTGCTGAACGGCGCTCGGTCGGGACTGCAGAACCAGGTGGCGAAACCCGGCGCTCAGCGACTGAACGGTGCCGACGCTCTGAGTGTTGCCGGTCAGCGGATGGATGACCCTCGAGAGTCCATCCTCGGAGAACGAATCGGGATCGAGTGCTACGAGCGAGAAGTCTGCGGAAGGAAAAGCCTGCCGAGCCAGCTCGACGGCCTCATCGACGAGAAGACCGTCACCCGAGTTGGTTCGACTGTAGGCATGAACGAGGACGATCCTCACCGCGCAGCCCCCTCGAAGACGTCGACATGCTTCGCGATCGACTCACTCCAGTGGAAGCGCTGAGCGTTGGCGAGGCCGAGGTCGCGAAGCTCCGTCCTCAACGAGGAGTCCCGAGCGATCTCCAGCATCCGGGCCTCGATCGACGCCGCGCTCAGGTCGGTCACGATCATCGCAGCACCACCGGCGACCTCCCCTAGGGAGCCACGGTCGCTGCAGATGACGGGAGTTCCGCACGCCATCGCTTCGACGACGGGCAGACCGAATCCCTCGTAGCGCGAGGGGAAGCAGAACGCGAGAGCACTCCGCATGAGCGGGACCATGAGTTCGTCACTCACTCGCCCCAGATAGCGCACACCCCTCGTGCCCTTCACCGCCTGGACGATCTCGTCACTCTCCCAGGCCGGTGCACCGGCGATGAGAAGCGGTATTCCGGTCTGATCGAAGACGGCCGACGCGGCACGACTCAGTTCGATCACGTTCTTGCGCGGGTCCAGATTGCCGAGGTAGAGGAAGTACTCGCCATCGATCCCTTCCGCCGCGAGGACCGCCGAGTCGTGCTCGGCCCCGACCGTGTTGAAGACCGAGTGGTCGATTCCGTGCAGGATCGGCACGATCTTCGATGCTGCCGCTGGTACGAGGGTGGCGATGTCCCGAGCAGACGACTCCGACACGGTGATCACCGTCTTGCTCAGTTCGACCAGTCGGGTCACGCGCTGCAGCCAGAGCCGGTCTGCACTGGGCTTGCGGACACCGTCGATGTGGAGGGTGGCGAGTCCGTGCACTGTCGACACGATCGGTCTCGAGGACGGGATCTGCGCTCCAGTATCCGCGGGGAAGTGGATCACATCGACGTCCCGCCCCGGAGTCATCGGCCAGACGAACCCTTCGAGTGCACCGTAAGCGGCCGAGCGGGCTGCACCGCGCAGTCCGGACACCCGGGCGACCTTGTGCTCCACCCCGAAGGAGCCGAGCCCTGCGTAGACAGTGCGCGCGTACCTGGTGTTTCCACCGGTCTGGGCGTCGAGGACACGACCCGAAACAAGAACCTTCGTCATCGGCGGTGGAGGGCCTTCCCCATCAGGAAGCGACCCGCATGCGCTGGAAGCTTCGTTCGTAGAGTTCGGTCAAGACACGGGCCTGCTCAGGTCGGCTGAAGGAGGCCACTGCCAGCTGCAGATCCTCGAGGAGCCGCCGGCGTCCCCGCTCAGACTCGAGAACCGGCCGCAGGCGACCGAGCTCCTGGGGCGAGTCGAACAGCTCGGGCATGTCCACGCCCTCGAAGGCAGGGATGCGTCGAGCAATGGTGGGGACTCCGAGCGCCGCTGCCTCGAGTACGGCGATGGGGAACCCCTCCCAGGCGGCCGAGTGGATGTAGAGGTCTGCCGCTCGGAGCTCTTCCAGCGCAGCGGTCCGCGCGAGCCAACCGGTGGGTGTGACGCCACCGCTTCGGAGACGATCCTCGATGACGGGATTGCCGCCGCCGATCCATACAGCGTCGATCTCGAGACCCGACGCGCGCAGTGCGCTGACGCACTCGATGAAGAAATCCGGGTCCTTCTGAGGCGCGAGTCGGCCGGCACCGACCACGCGCAGCGCCCCGTCAGTCGAAACGGACTCGATCGGACTCGGCATGTTCAGCGGCGCCACGTTCGGCACGAAACAGCTCACCGCCCGGGCGAGAGGCCAGTGGGAGAGCTTGGCCTCACGCGGCGAGCATGCGGCGTAGCCCGACGTGTTGAGCGCGAGGACACCCTCGATGACTCGGTAGATCGAGCGGGCGCCAGCAGATACGTCGCGGCGCTCGAAGCCGTAGCAATGGGGCGTGTAGACGATGGCGGCCGGCCGGCCTTTGCGCACCGCGAGACGCGCGTAGACACCAGCGAAGCTCGAATGCGCGTGAACCACCACCGACTCGTGGCGACGCACGACCGATCGCACGGTCTTCACGCGCGCCAGCGTGCCGCCCGGCAGTTCAGTGACACGCTCGAACCCCTCGAGATCGTCGATGTTCAGAGGCGCGTCATCCCGAGGAGCGTAAACCAGCTCGTGGCGGTACTGCGGAGTGCTGCCCACATAGTCCCGCACGGCGGCGGACACCCCTCCCGCGAAGCTCTCCGCCACGTGCACGACCGTCTCGCCGCCCATCGCCGGGCTCGCGCCACGGCGCATACGACTAACGGTCACGTGAGCTCCAACATCTGATTTCGCCGCCACAGTTCAGAGGCGGGACAGGCGACCGACGAACGAGCGCGACTCCGCGATCCCACGATCAGCTTTCACTTCGCCGCACCCCGTCTGGGGTCGACGCCTCACGGGGCTTCCAAGGGACAAGAATAACCCACGGCCAGTCGCTTGCCGGAGGCACCGGGAGTGCGTAGCGTCACCTCGCACAACGGCCTACAGGAACAGGCAGCGGCAGACAATTCGCTCAGCGGAGTGTTCCGCCCCAGTCCGGGTGGCGTGGAGCCGGAAGCATGACACAGTCCCTGAAATCGGGCGTCAGGCGGCTTCTGCACTGATGGATCCTGGACATCGATGTCCCACAGACGGGGGCCCACCCCAGAATCGAGAAGACGTGTCAGATGCGATCGATGCCGAACAAGTACCACCCGCGCCCTACTTGGAATTAGGCGCGACAATCGCTTATGTCGATGCCGAGGACAGAGTACTGGTCCTGGATGTGGCGAAGGAAGAAGCAATCTCTGAGTTCACCGACTCCGCTCTCTCGATATGGCGAGAAGCACTGGCGGCCCCGAGCTTCGAAGAGCTGGTCGCGGCCGTCGCCGCAATCTACGACGTGTCCGAGCACTTGATCAGGTCAGATTGCAAGAGATTTCTCGAACACCTCCTTGCAGAGGGAGTCCTCCTTCACAGGCCACACGAAAACACATCTCCCGCAGCCTGACGGGCGCAAAAGCCGAGTCACGCGGCCCTCATCGGCTAGCCGCTTCCTGGCGTCTGTCTTGCGCCGGCGCTCCGCAGACCCCCTCTGCCGCCGGCAGGACTTCTGGTTGCGAGCCACGACACGTGCGCCCGAACAAGCATCATTAGTGCGCAGTCTTCCGACTCAGCGCGAGAAGAGAGCTGGCGGCTAGGCCGGCGGGATTGCGCGCAGGCGTCCGGATGAAAGGGCTTGTCCCGGCACATTCCTGACCCGAACACCACTCGGCGAGACCGCCGCGGCGCTCCGCTCGTCACTCACGACGGCCATAACGATGGCCAGGACGATCCAAATGGGCAGCCCCGTCCAGGCCGGTGCTGCGACCATCGCAACCACGACGAACGTGACGAGTCCGAAGATCGGGCCACTTCTACGGAAAGCCCGAACGAGAAGCAGAGCCAGCATGAGACCGAAGAGAGCCAGAGCGATCAGGCCCAGTTCGGAAGCGATGTGCGCATACACATTGTTCGCAATCGGACGAATCGCGCGCTGACCGAACCCGGCCGGCAGACCAGTACGGTCGAGATAATCGAAATAGTTCGCTCCGTACCGCCCAGGTCCCACTCCGAGCATTGGATTTCCTATTCCCATCGCAAAGCCCGTGTCGGCGTTCGCGGAGCGGGAACGAATCGAGTACCCGAGTGACTCGTTCAGCGTGTTCTGCGAGAGCCCGACCTTGATCAATTGTCGTTGCGCGTAGAGACCGACCGCAGGAATAGCGGTGGCCGCGACGACGACGACGACAGCGAAGAAGGAGATGATCGAGGTCGTCTTGATCTGAGGGCGAAGCGCTACAAGCACAAGCAGCCCCACCACGACTCCGAGCGTCGCACCCGACGACTGCGAGTACAGAACAAGAGCGATAGAGAGAACCAACCCCGTTCTATCTTTCGCGTACATTGCAATGAAGACACCCGCCGCCGCGAAGAATCCGAAGTAGTTCCCCTCGAGAAACGGTCCATTACGCGGAAGGGCCAAACCGTAAAGAGTTCCGGTCTGGGTCGCGCCATTGAGTGTGGAAAGCAATGTTGAACCCGCGAACCACAGCACCGCCTGGACTGCCGCATAGATCGCGGCCAATCGCACACCGATGAGATAAGCACGCACCACTCTCTTCACGTCTACCAACGTGGAGAGGGAATACGCTAGGACAAGAGCAAGGACGGCGTACGCCGAGTAAACGACCGCGTCGACTGCCAGCCCAAGCGGGTAGCCCTCAGCGCTGTCGTTCGAGGATGACACCTCAGCCCGCAACAGCGACAACAGCACGATGACGCCGATGACGACCATCAGGGGGGCGGCGGGGTTGCGACGCTGCCTCGACCGTCCTTCTAATGCAAGCAAGCCGATTCCGAGTACGGCGAAGATCTCCGACAACTTCAACGGAAATCCTACGCTCAGCGTGGCCGCCTGCTGAAACGGAAGAAGCACTACCGATCCGAGCAACGCCGAGTCAGCGATTTTCATCTTCGCCAGCCCCGTCAATCGAGACTGTCGTGAATCCGACTTCCGAGCTTGAACTGAACGCTGAGCCACGAGCCTCCCCCGACTGGTCAATCGACACAGCGTAGCGCCGTCGCCGCCTCCTTCGTACCCGCACTCCACGCGAGCTTTCCACTTCGCCGCGGCAGCGGGCTCGCCGGTGGACGACATGGCGGCCGGTCGACTTCGCTCATGTCCCGCCCGCGTCGGGGAGCAGACGATGTACTCATCATGAGCACACCAGTCGCACAGATGACGTTCCCTTAGCATTCGTGCCCCCTCTTTGGGGCACGAGTGACTTGCAATAAAAGCGAGCAATACTTTTACCATGTCCCCATGACAACTTCTCGTGAATTCGAGCCGAATAGCCGCAGAGGCTTCATCGCGCTTTCAGGCCTAAGTGCGCTGGGAGGAATCGCAGCATCGACCGCGGTGGCTCCGCAGGCCCAGGCAGCGGATTCTGTCGTGAACCCTCTCACCGTTCACGGGGTTCACAACATCCTCGAATTTGGTGACCCGAGCATCAGCGACGAGAACCGGTTCCGAATGGCTGTCGACTACTTCGTCACCGCCCGCCAGGAAGTGACGCTCACAGTTTCTCGCAGTTTTGTCATCACGGACACGCTCGTTGTCGACACCTCCTACATCTCGTTGGATTTTACGACAGGAAATGTCGATGCAACGGCTCTGAGCGGTAAACCCGCTTTCCAATTCAGGAGTTCGAGCACATCGGGCTACGCCTACAATAGATCCTCGGTCCGAGGTCTACGGCTGATTGGGCCCGGCGCATCCTCATCCGATTCTGTTGGTCTCCTCTTCGACACCACTGGCGGCAGCATACGCGGAGTGGGCTTCTACGGCTTGGAAGTCGCCGCCTTCGAGACGGGTCTCTCCTTCGAGAACAATGCATACCTCCTGTCGTTCTACAACTTCCACGTCTCGAGGTGCAAGACAGGCGTGTCAATGCCTGCCGGCAAGAGTAACTACGGTGAGAACATCAAGTTCATGGGCGGCGGGATCGGCACATGCGATCTCGCGATTTACAACGCCAACCCGAACGGCAATCTGCACCTCACTGCCGTGTCTATCGATCTGTGTTTGCAAGCGGCTCTCGCGGAGTACGGCGGGATCTTCTTGTCGCAGCCGCACATCGAACTTCACGAGACCGGCGCCGCTTCCCTCAACCCGCAATTCGTGACCGGCGCCAATCAGAGCGCGAAGATCACAATCAACGGAGGAATCCTTCTCTACACCGTGACGCCAATCGCGCCTTACATCTTCGAGACTCGGCACGTGGGATGGGGCGGTGGGATCTTCGTGAGCCAACTAACGATGTACAATTCTGCAACGTCGACCGGGTACCTCTGCGGGGGAACCGAGAAGGCGCACTTCACCGATCTGATTCAATACGATGGCAATTCGACCGGAGCTAGCAACGGTGCGATCATGCCTTACCGAAGCGCCAATCTGCTGGTGAACGGAGATTTTACTCTCCCTGCTGTCATCGATCAGTTCGTCAATGCAAGCGATGCAACGAGTCGAACCAATGGCCCTCTCATGACGCTGACCATAGCCGATGAAAAGTTAGTGGTGACACGTATTGGAACGAAGTCCGTCATGCTTGCAATCGATGTCCCAGTAACACACGGGCTCACTTACGGGAGTCTCTTCACCATCGACAGCTCTACATCCACAGGGACGATGGCGATCATCGAGTCCTGGATCGCGGTGTCCTCCATCGATTCCCGAAACATGCCTGTCGTATCGAGGAGTGAGGCTCGTGGACCGACGAACGTGGCGATGAGCACCATCCGCTCCTCGCTTCCGTACGTTCGAAGGAACGGCCCGATGCCGTGGAGCCGAGTCGCACCAGCTTGGGCGACGCATTACCGGCTGAGGCTCAATTTCAGCTCAGTCAGTGCGGGGCAGACGACGTTCAGCGAGTTCGTCGTCACAGCACTGTGACCCGCCTAGGCTCGGGTCCTCAGCGCACCGCCACCGTCGACCGGTCGCGCCCGGTCAGATCCCGCTGCGTCGTCGCCCCGCGCCAGCCGTCCGCGGTCAGCAGCGCGCGGATCTCCGCCCCCTGCAGCTCGCCGTGCTCGATGACGAGCACTCCCCCGGCCCGGAGCAGCCGGAGCGCCGTCCGCGAGAGCGAGCGCACGACGTCGAGCCCGTCCTCGCCGCCGTAGAGCGCGGCCGGCGGGTCGTAGCGCTGCACCTCGATGTCGCGCGGGATGGCGGCCGACGGGATGTACGGCGGGTTGGAGACGACGACGGAGACCGTGCCGTCGAGCTCGGGCAGCGCGTCCGCGAGGTCGACGAAGACGATGCGGGCGTTCTCCAGGCCCAGGCGGTCGCGGTTGCCCCGCGCCCAGAGGAAGGCGTCGACGGAGTTCTCGACGCCGATCACCTGGGCGTGCGGGACCTCGTGCGCGAGTGCGAGCGCCAGCGCGCCGCTGCCGGTGCCGAGGTCGACGGCGATCGGCGACTCGTCGGCCACGGCGCGGAGGGCGTCGATGGCGAGCTGCGCCACTCCCTCCGTCTCGGGCCGCGGCACGAAGACGCCGGGGCCGACGGCGAGCTCGAGCGAGCGGAACGGCGCGACCCCGGTGATGTGCTGGAGCGGCTCGCGCGAGGCCCGGCGCTCGATCGCGTGGTCGTAGGCGTCGCGGGTCGTCTCGTCGAGCGAGAGTCCGGTGATCAGGCGCGCCTGGAGCGACCCGCGGCCGAGGCCGAGCAGGTGTCCGAGCAGCAGCTCGGCGTCGACGTCCGGGGTGGGCACGCGCGCCGCGGTCAGCCGGGCGACGGCGTCCGCGAGGAGCGCACGCGCGTCGAGGTCCATCGTCACTGTGCTCACGACTCGTCGGAGCCGATGTCGGCCAGGCGGGCCTCCTCGTCGAACTGGATCGCGCTCTCGACCACGGGGTCGAGCGCTCCGTTCATCACGCCGTCGAGGTTGTAGGCCTTGTAGCCGGTGCGGTGGTCCGCGATGCGGTTCTCGGGGAAGTTGTAGGTGCGGATCCGCTCGGAGCGGTCCATCGTGCGGATCTGCGTCTTGCGCGCGTCCGAGGCGGCGGCGGCGATCTCCTCCTGCTGGCGGGCGAGGATGCGGGCGCGCAGGACGCGCATGCCGGCCTCGCGGTTCTGCAGCTGGCTCTTCTCGTTCTGCATCGAGACGACGATGCCGGTCGGGAGGTGGGTGATCCGCACCGCGGAGTCGGTGGTGTTGACCGACTGGCCGCCGGGGCCGGAGGAGCGGTAGACGTCGATCTTGAGGTCGTTCTGGTTGATCGCGACCTCCTCCGGGGCGTCGACCTCGGGGAAGACGAGCACGCCGGTCGTCGAGGTGTGGATGCGGCCCTGCGACTCCGTCACGGGGACGCGCTGCACGCGGTGCACACCGCCCTCGTACTTCAGGTGCGCCCAGACGCCCTGCGACGGGTCGGTCGCGTTGCTCTTGATGGCGACCTGGACGTTCTTGTAGCCGCCGAGGTCGGACTCGTCGCGGTCGAGGATCTCGGTCTTCCAGCCCTTCGCCTCGGCGTAGTGCAGGTACATCCGGAGCAGGTCCGCCGCGAACAGCGCGCTCTCGGCGCCGCCCTCGCCGCCCTTGATCTCCATGATGACGTCGCGGCCGTCGTCCGGGTCGCGCGGGATGAGCAGGCGGCGCAGCTTCTCCTGCGCGACGCGCAGGGACTCCTCGAGCTCCGGCACCTCCTCGGCGAAGGCGTCGTCCTCGCGGGCGAGCTCGCGCGCGGCCTCGAGGTCCTCGCCGGCCTGGATCCAGGCGGCGTGCGCCGACTTGATCTGGTTCAGCTCGGCGTAGCGGCGGTTGACCTTCTTCGCGCGCGCGGCGTCCGCGTGCAGGGCGGGGTCGGACAGCTGCGTCTGGAGGTCCTCGTGCTCGGCGAGGAGGACGCTGACGGATTCGAACATGGGGTTCCTGGTTTCCGGGTGGTGGTGGAGGGGTGGGCAGCACATGCTGGTCGAGTAGGTGCCGCAGGCGCCGTATCGAGACCGACGTGCTCAGCGGGGTGGGTCTCGATACGCCCGCTGTGCGGGCTACTCGACCAGCATGGACGGCCCGGTGCGCGGACTGACCGACCCACAGGGCGGCCCGCTGCGCGGACTGCTCATGCGCATGCGGCCCGCTGCGCGGCCCGCTCGGCAGAGGAAGGTGCCGACGGACGCGAAAACGCCCGCGGCCGCCCCCCTGAGGGGCGACCGCGGACGTCGGGGCAGCTAGTGGTGGCCGTTGCCGTGGTTCGCGGTGGTCGGGCCGACGGCGGACTTCGAGACCTGCATCAGGAACTCGACGTTCGAGGACGTCTCCTTCAGGCGGGACAGGATGATCTCGAGCGCCTGCTGCTGGTCGAGCCCGGCGAGGGCGCGGCGCAGCTTCCAGGTGATCTTGACCTCGTCCGAGCTGAGGAGCATCTCCTCACGGCGGGTGCCCGACGCGTTCACGTCGACGGCGGGGAAGATCCGCTTGTCGGCGAGGTGGCGCGAGAGACGGAGCTCCATGTTGCCGGTGCCCTTGAACTCCTCGAAGATCACCTCGTCCATCTTCGAGCCGGTCTCGATGAGCGCCGTCGCGAGGATGGTGAGCGAGCCGCCGTTCTCGATGTTGCGCGCCGCTCCGAAGAACTTCTTCGGCGGGTACAGCGCCGACGCGTCGACGCCACCCGAGAGCACGCGGCCCGAGGGAGCGGCGGTCACGTTGTAGGCGCGGCCGAGGCGGGTGATCGAGTCGAGCAGCACGACGACGTCGTGGCCCAGCTCGACGAGGCGCTTGGCGCGCTCGATGGCGAGCTCGGCGACCGTGGTGTGGTCCTCCGCCGGGCGGTCGAACGTGGAGGCGACGACCTCGCCGCGCACGGTGCGCTGCATGTCGGTCACCTCCTCGGGACGCTCGTCGACGAGCACGACCATGAGGTGGACCTCGGGGTTGTTCTGCACGATCGCGTTGGCGATCTGCTGCAGGACGATCGTCTTGCCGGCCTTGGGCGGCGCGACGATGAGGCCGCGCTGGCCCTTGCCGATCGGGGCGACCAGGTCGATGATCCGCTGGGTCAGCTTGCCCGGCTCCGTCTCGAGGCGCAGGCGCTCGGTCGGGTAGAGCGGCGTGAGGTCGTGGAACTCGACGCGCGCGGCGGCCTCGTCGACGGTCTGGCCGTTGATCGAGTCGACGCGGACGATGGCGTTGTACTTCTGGCGGCCGCCGCCCTCGCCCTCGCGGGGCTGACGGATGGCGCCGACGACGGCGTCGCCCTTGCGCAGGTTGTACTTCTTGACCTGCCCGAGTGAGACGTAGACGTCGCTGACACCGGGCAGATAGCCCGTGGTGCGCACGAAGGCGTAGTTGTCGAGGACGTCGAGGATGCCGGCGACCGGGATGAGGACGTCGTCCTCGCTGATCTCGGGCTCGAAGTCGTCGCCGACCGCTCCCCCGCGGCGCTTGCGGTCGCGGTAGCGGCTGCGGCGGCCGTCCTCGCCGTCGGCCTGCTGGCCGTTCTGCGAGGAGCCCTGGGCGTTCTGCCCGTTGCCGCCCTGCGGCTGGCCACCCTGGTTGCCCTGGTTGCCGCCCTGGTTCGACGGCGCCTGGCCGTTGCCGTTCTGCGCGGCGCCGTTCTGGCCGCCGCCGTTCTGGCCGTTGCTCTGGCCGCCGTTGCTCTGGGCGCTGCCGCCCTGGCCGTTCTGCTGGCCGTCGTTCGCCTGGCGGTCCTCGCCGCGGCGGTTGCGGTTGCGGCGGTTGCGGCCGCGGCCGGTGCCCTGCTGGTCGCCGCCGTTCTGCTGGCCGTCGTTCTGCTGCTCGCCGGAGTTCTGCTGGTCGTCCTGGCGGTCGCCGGAGTCCGGCTCGTCGCCGGCGTCCTGCGCGGAGGACTCGACGGCGTCGGTGGTCTCGGGCTGCTCGCTCTGCTCGGCGCTGCCGCCGCGGCTGCGACGGCGTCCGCGACGCTCGCGCTGGCCTCCCTCGCGGGAGGAGTCGTCCGACTCCGGCCCGTTGGGCAGCTCGATCTCGATGACCGGACGCGGCGCCTGCTCGGCGTCGGGGGCCTGCTCGAGGACGGGCGGGAGCTCGGGGATGAGCGACTCGACGCCGCTGCCGGCCGGCACGTTCAGGTGCTCGCCGGCGGCGACGGTGCCACTGGAGGCGCGACGCGAGCCGCGGCGACGGGGCGCGCGCTCGGCGGCGGGCTCGGCCACCGGCTCGGCGGCGACGGGGAGCTCGAGCTCGACCGGGGCGGCCTCGGCGGCGGCGGGCGCCGGCTCCTCGACCGTGGTGGCGGCCTGCTCGAGGACGTCGGCGGTGTCCGCCTCCGTGCTCTCGGCGGGCGCGGTCGACTCGACGGGCGTCTCGAGCGCCGGGGCGCTCTGCTCGGCGACGTCGGCGGGCTCTGCCTCGACGCTCGTGCCGTCCACGACGGGCTCGGCCTCGGCCGGCTCGGCGAAGGACTGCTCGGCGACCGAGGGCTCGGCGGGCGCCTGCTCCTCGGCGGGAGCTGCGGGCTCGGCGCCCTCGGAGTCCGCACCGGCGCGGAGGTCCGAGATGGCCGAGACGAGCTCGCCCTTGCGCAGCTTGGAGGCTCCGCCGATGCCGAGGCTCGTCGCGAGGGCCTGGAGCTCCGCGACGCGGAGGCCGATGAGATCGGCGTTGGTGTCCGCGGCGGTACCGCGGGTGTTGACATCTGTCACTGGAGAGGGGTTCCTTCCCCCCGGGAGCGATCGCTCACCGGGAGAGCACATCAGCCGTGCGGGTCCATCGCGAGTTCTGATCCACGCGATGCTCTCGGTCGCCGGCTCGACCTGCCTCGGGAAGCGCAGAGAGGGCACGAGCGACCAGGCGCTGATCTGCACGAGAAGCAGGGGCGCCCTTCACACGATGTGATGGCCGTGATTATCGGGACGATCCGTCGGACAGATTCCGCTCGTTACGCGGCTCCTCGGGATGCGATCCCCACTGTAGCACCCTTGAAGTCGACGGCCAGCATGTGCGCCCGCCACGGCGTGTGCGCCTCCTTCGCCACCAGATCCGCGGCGGCGAGGCGCTGCGCGGGGTCGCTGCAGAGCACGAGGACGCTCGGTCCGGCGCCGGAGACGACGGCCGCGTAGCCGTGCGAGCGCAGCAGCGCGATCAGCTCGGAGGTCTGCGGCATCGCGGCCGCCCGGTAGTTCTGGTGGAGCTTGTCCTCGGTCGCCGCGAACAGCAGCTCGGGGCTCTGGATGAGGGCCGCGATCAGCAGCGACGAGCGCGACACGTTGAAGACCGCGTCCTCGTGCGGGACGCTGATCGGCTGCAGCGAGCGCGCCAGCCGCGTCGACATGGTGTGCTCGGGCACGAAGACGACCGGCGAGACGCCGCGGTGCACCATCAGCTTCTTGGAGCGCGGCCGCAGCGGCGCCTCCGGCCCGCCCTCGGCACCGGGCTCCACCCAGGCGATGGTGAGACCGCCGAAGAGCGCCGGCGCGACGTTGTCGGGGTGCCCCTCCATCTCGGTCGCGATCCGGAGCAGGTCGTCGGAGTCGAGCTCGACGATGCCGTCGAGCAGACCCTTGGCCGCCATGATCCCGGAGACGATCGCCGCCCCCGAGGAGCCCATGCCGCGGCCGTGCGGGATGATGTTGCGCGCCGTCACCTCGATGCCGGGCATCTCCTGCCGCTGGTCCGCGAAGGTGTAGGCGATGGCCTGGACGACGAGGTTCGTCTCGTCGGTCGGCACCTCGCCCTCGCCCACGCCGTGCACCGCGACCCGGGCGCCCGTCGCCGTGACGGCCGTGACCTCGAGCTCGTCGTACGCCGAGAGCGCGAGGCCGAGCGTGTCGAACCCGGGGCCGAGGTTCGCCGAGGTCGCGGGGACCTTGACGTGCACGGAGCGGCCGACGGGAACCGCCGAGGTCATGCGCCGGCCAGCCCCAGCACGTCGGCGATCGCCGCGGTGTCCACGGGCACGACGGTCGGCGTGATGTCCTCGCCGTCCGCGGTGCGGAGGGCCCACTGCGGGTCCTTCAGGCCGTGGCCGGTGACGGTCAGCACGACGGTGGCGTCCTTGGGGATCGCTCCCGCCTCGGCGCGCTCGAGCAGGCCGGCGACGCTGATCGCGGAGGCGGGCTCGACGAAGACGCCGACCTCGCCCGCGAGGATGCGGTACGCCTCGAGGATCTTCTCGTCGCTGATCGCGCCGAAGTAGCCGTCACTGACGCTGCGGGCGTTGAGCGCGAGCTCCCACGACGCGGGGTTGCCGATCCGGATCGCGCTGGCGATGGTCTCGGGGTGGCGGACGGGGGCGCCGTGCACGATCGGCGCGGAGCCCTCGGCCTGGAAGCCGAACATCCGCGGCAGCTTCGTCGACTCGCCGCGCTCGAGCTCCTCGGAGTAGCCGCGGAAGTAGGCGGTGTAGTTGCCGGCGTTGCCGACCGGGACGATGTGGAAGTCCGGCGCGTCGCCGAGGACCTCGACGACCTCGAAGGCGGCGGTCTTCTGACCGGCGATGCGGTCCGGGTTCACCGAGTTGACCAGGTGCACCGGGTAGTTCTTCGCGAGGTCGCGGGCGATGTCGAGGCAGTCGTCGAAGTTGCCCTGGACCTGCAGCAGCTGCGCGTTGTGCGCGATCGCCTGGCTGAGCTTGCCGAGCGCGATCTTGCCCTCGGGCACGAGCACCGCGGCGGTGATGCCGGCGTGCGTCGCGTAGGCCGCGGCCGAGGCGGAGGTGTTGCCGGTCGAGGCGCAGATCACGGCCTTCGCGCCGTGCTCGACGGCCTTCGAGATCGCCATGGTCATGCCGCGGTCCTTGAAGGAGCCGGTGGGGTTCATGCCCTCGTACTTGACCCAGACCTTCGCGCCCGTGCGGGCCGAGAGAGCCGCCGCCGGGATGAGCGGGGTGCCGCCCTCGCCGAGCGTGATGACGGGGGTCGCCTCGGTGACATCGAGGCGGTCCGCGTACTCGTGCAGGACTCCGCGCCACTGCTTGGCCATCTCAGGCTCCTTCAACTCGTAGAACGGACGTCACGGCGCCGACGAACCCGTGGGATTGGAGAGCGGTGACGGTGGCCGCCAGATCGGACTCTGCCGCGGCGTGCGTGCCGATGACCAGGGTAGCGGTCGGCTCGCGCCGCTCCGCACCGGTGTCGGCGAGGGGGTCGAGCACGGGCGGCGTCTGCACGAGCGTCTCGACGGAGACCCCGTGCTCGGCGAAGACGCCGGCGATCTGGGCGAGCACGCCGGGGCGGTCGAGCACCTCGAGCGTCACCTGGTAGCGGGTGGTGACGTGCCCGATCGGCAGCACCGGCAGTCCGGAGCTGGCGCTGGTGACGAGGCCGGGGCCGCCGACGACGTGGCGACGGGCGGCCGAGACGACGTCGCCGAGCACGGCCGAGGCGGTCTCGACGCCGCCCGCTCCCGCGCCGTAGAACATCAGGCTGCCGGCGGCCTCCGCCTCGACGAAGACGGCGTTGTTCGCGCCGTGCACGGCGGCGAGCGGGTGCGTGCGGTGCACGAGCGCGGGGTAGACCCGCGCCGAGACGCCCTCCTCCCCCGTCTTCGCGTCGACGAGGCGCTCGCAGATCGCGAGCAGCTTGATGACGTAGCCGGAGGCGCGGGCCTGCTCGACCTGCTGCTGGGTGACGCCGGTGATGCCCTCGCGGTGCACCAGGGAGACCGGGACGTCGGTGTGGAAGGCGAGCCGGGCGAGGATCGCCGCCTTCTGCGCGGCGTCGTAGCCCTCGATGTCGGCGGTCGGGTCGGCCTCGGCGTAGCCGAGCTCGGTGGCGAGCGCGAGCGCCTCCTCGAGGGTGGCGTGCTCGGTGTCCATCCGGTCGAGGATGAAGTTGGTGGTGCCGTTCACGATGCCGAGGATCCGGTGCACCCGGTCGCCGGCGAGGCTGTCGCGAAGCGGGCGGATGATCGGGATCGCCCCGGCCACCGCGGCCTCGTAGTTGAGCTGCGCGCCCACCTGGTCGGCGGCCTCGAACAGCTCGTTGCCGTGCGCGGCGAGCAGCGCCTTGTTGGCGGTGATCACGTCGGCACCGGAGGAGATCGCCTTGAGGATGTAGCTGCGCGCCGGCTCGAGGCCGCCGATCAGCTCGACGACGATGTCGGCGCCGAGGATCAGCGCCTCGGCGTCGGTGGTGAGGTACTCCCTCGGGATGTCCGCGGTGCGCGGTGCGTCGAGGTCCCGGACGGCCACGCCGGCGAGCTCCAGCGGCGCCCCCACGCGCTGGGCGAGCTCGTCGCCGTGGTCGAGCAGGAGGCGCGCCACCTGGGCACCGACGGACCCGGCGCCCAGCAGGGCGACGCGGAGGCTGCGGTACTCGATCATCGGAGGATGGCCTTTCGTTCGATGCCGGCATCGCGGCGGAGGAGGTCGTCCTCGGTCTCGCCGTGCACGATGACGCGCGCGACTCCGTCCCGGACGGCGACGACCGGGGGGCGGCCGAGGTGGTTGTAGTTGCTCGAGAGCGACCAGCAGTAGGCGCCGGTCGCGGCGACGGCGAGCAGGTCGCCCGGCTGCACGTCGGCGGGGAGGAAGTCGTCGTGGACGACGATGTCGCCCGACTCGCAGTGCTTCCCGGCCACGCGCACGAGGGCGGGCTCGGCGTCGGAGACGCGGTTGGCGATCCGCGCCGTGTAGTCCGCGCCGTAGAGGGCGGGCCGCGCGTTGTCGCTCATCCCGCCGTCGACGCTGACGTAGCGGCGCACGCCGTCCGTGCCGACCGCGACGTCCTTGATGGTGCCGACCTCGTAGAGGGTCAGCCCGGCGGGCCCGATCAGCGAGCGGCCCGGCTCGATGGCGATGTGCGGCACCGGGATCCCGCGGCTCGCGCACTGCTCGCCGACCGCGTCCGCGATCGCCGCGGCGATGTCGTCGATCGGGGTCGGGTCGTCGGCGCTGGTGTAGGCGATGCCGAAGCCGCCGCCGAGGTTGAGCTGCGGGACCGGGCCGTCCGCGAGGAGCCCCGCGTGCACCGCGAGCAGTCGCGAGGCCGACTCGGCGAAGCCGGCCGAGCCGAAGATCTGCGAGCCGATGTGGCAGTGCAGGCCGAGGAAGCGCAGGCTCCCGTGCGAGCGGATCCGCGCGACGGCGTCCGGGCAGTCCTCGAGGGTGATGCCGAACTTCTGGTCCTCGTGCGCGGTGGCCAGGAAGCTGTGGGTGTGCGCGTGCACGCCGCTGTTCACCCGCAGCCGCACCGGCTGGACGCGGCCGTGGCGCTCGGCCGCCGCGGCGACCCGCTCGATCTCGAGCACGCTGTCCAGGACGATCGCGCCGACGCCGGCCTCGACCGCCCGGTCGATCTCGGCGAGCGACTTGTTGTTGCCGTGCAGGCCCATGTGCTCGGGCTCGACGCCGGCGGCGAGCGCGACGGCGAGCTCTCCCCCGCTGCAGGTGTCGATGTTCAGGCCCTCGGCCCGCATCCAGCGCGCGACCTCGGTGGAGAGGAACGCCTTGCCGGCGTAGTAGACGGTGACGCCGGTGCCGATCCGGCCGAGCTCGCGCTCGAAGGCCTCGCGCGTCACGACAGCGCGGCGGCGGGCGTCGTCCTCGTCCACGACGTAGAGCGGGGTGCCGAAGCGGGCGGCCAGCTCGGTGGCCGCGACGCCGGCGATCTCGATGCCGCCGTCCGCCGAGCGGAGCGTGCCGCCGGACCAGACGCCGTCGGCGAGCGCGTTCGCGTCCTCGGGGCGGTGCAGCCAGTCCGGAGCGAGGGGATGACGGGGGGCGCGGACGGGTGCGTCGGCGTGTGCCACGGGTGAGACCTCACAGGAGAGAGTGGGAGCGTCACTGCGTGGCGAGCGAGTCCGGATTGACCCCTGAAGCCAGCAAGATCCTTGAGAGTGCTGTCGGTGGCAGTGCTCTCGGTGCGCGCACTGCCGGCGTTCGGCCCGCGGGACACGCGGGCACAGGGCTCCGATCCTACCGGTCGGGCGCTGCGCGTCCGTCGCGGGTCAGGAGCAGACGCCGGTCTCCTGCTGCGCCGGGTCGCTGAGGAACGTCGGAGAGAGGTCGAAGGAGGCGTCCAGCGAGTCGGCCGTCACGGCGACGTCGGTGAGCGCGAGCCCCTGCGGCACGGCGTCGGCGATGCAGACGGAGCGCGCGGCGAGCAGCCCCTCGGCCACGGCGCCGAAGCGGTCCTCGACGTCGGCGGCGCTGATCGTGGTGCCGCCCGCCGTCACCTCGGACGGCGTCAGCTCGATCGCGCCGTCGGCCGCGCCGAGCTCGATGCCGACGCCCGCGGCGAGGGTGAGCCCGAGCACGTCGACCGAGGTGTTCACCCGCACCAGCGGCGGGTCGAGCGTCACACCGTCGATCGGCACCTGGCTCCGCGCGGCGACGAGCGTGCTCACCGAGTCGGGGTCGAGGGCCACGGTCGCGCGTCCCGCCTCGAGCGGACCGTCGCCGCTCGCGGGGACGCCCTCGAGGGTCGCGTCGACATCGCCGTTCAGGTCGCCGAACGCGACGTCCTCGCTGCGGATGTCGAGCCGGTCGAGCGAGCCGGCGATCAGCTGCGGCAGCACCGCCCAGCCGGCGACCTCGACCTCGACGGGGTGGTCCGCGGGGAGCGAGAGCGCCTCCCGGATGCTCGACGACGCGGTGTCGGCGACGGCGCGGCGAGCGAGCACGTCGCCGACGACGGCGGCCACCGCCAGCAGCACGATCACGATCACGGCGACGATCGCGATCCGGCGTCCGCGGCGCGGCGCACCGGCGTCGGCGGCGGTCACATCCGGTCCGGAGCGGTCACGCCGAGCAGCGAGAGCCCGTTGCGCAGGACCTGCGCGGTCGCGTCGTTCAGGCGCAGGCGGGTCGAGTGCACGGCCTCGATCGGGTCGTCGCCCTGCGGGACCACGCGGCAGTTGTCGTACCAGCGGTGGTAGAGGCCGGCGATCTCCTCGAGGTAGCGGGCCACGCGGTGCGGCTCGCGCAGCTCGGCCGCGAGAGCGACGATGCGCGGGAACTCCTGCAGTCCGCCCAGCAGCGCCGACTCGCTCGGGTGCACCAGCGTCTCGGGGGCGAACGGCTCGCGCGGCACGCCCGACGCCTCCGCCTTGGCCGCCACCTGCCGCGTGCGGGCGTGCGCGTACTGCACGTAGTAGACGGGGTTGTCGTTGCTGCGCTTGGTGAGCAGGTCGAGGTCGATGTCGAGCGAGGAGTCGGCCGACGATCGCACCAGCGAGTAGCGCGCGGCGTCGACGCCCACGGCCTCGACCAGGTCCTCCATCGTCACGACGGTGCCCGCGCGCTTGGACATCCGGACCGCCTGCCCGTCGCGGAGCAGGTTGACGAGCTGCCCGATCAGGATCTCGAGGTTCACGCCCGGGGTGTCGCCGAAAGCCGCGCACATCGCCATCATCCGGCCGATGTAGCCGTGGTGGTCGGCGCCGAGCATGATGATCGCCCGGTCGAAGCCGCGCTCGCGCTTGTCGAGGTAGTAGGCGAGGTCGCCGGCGATGTAGGCCGCCTCCCCGTCGCTCTTGATGATGACGCGGTCGCGGTCGTCGCCGAAGTCGGTGGTGCGCAGCCAGGTCGCACCGTCGGCCTCGAAGATGTGGCCGAGCTCGCGGAGGCGCTCGATCGCCCGCTCGACGGCGCGCGACTCGTGCAGCGAGTTCTCGTGGAAGTAGACGTCGAAGTCGACTCCGAACTCGTGCAGGCTCTGCTTGATCTCGCCGAACATCAGGTCCACGCCGATCGAGCGGAAGGTCTCGTTCAGCTCCGCCTCGGGCAGGACCGAGAGGTCGCCCGGGTAGGCGGCGACGACGCGATCGGCGATGTCGGCGATGTAGGCGCCGCCGTAGCCGTCCTCCGGAGTCGGCTCGCCGCGGTAGGCGGCCAGGACGCTCCGGGTGAAGCGGTCGATCTGCGCGCCGTGGTCGTTGAAGTAGTACTCGCGGGTCACCTCGGCGCCCTGCGCGATCAGCACTCGGGCCAGGCTGTCGCCGACCGCCGCCCAGCGGGTGCCGCCGATGTGGATCGGGCCAGTGGGGTTCGCGGAGACGAACTCGAGGTTCATCTTCAGACCGGAGTAGGCGGAGCCGGTGCCGTAGGACTCGCCCGCGTCGACGATCGCGCCGGCGAGCGCGCCCGCGGCGGCGGCGTCGAGCCGGACGTTGAGGAACCCGGGTCCGGCGACCTCGACCGAGGCCACGCCGTCGACCGCGCCGAGGCCCTCGGCGAGCTCGGTCGCCAGCTCGCGCGGGTTCGCCCCGGCCTTCTTCGCGATCTTCATCGCGATGTTCGAGGCCCAGTCGCCGTGGTCGCGGTTCTTCGGTCGCTCGAGCACGACGTCGCCGAGCGCGACCTCGGCGTCGCTCCCTCGTCGCTGCACGGCGTCGAGGACGAGGGCGTGCAGGGAGGCGGCGAGCTGTTCGGGAGTCACGGGGCACGATTCTACCGGCCGGTCCCCACGCGCCTTCTTCCTGCCAATCGGGCCGCCGTCGTCATGCTGATCGAGTAGCCGGCGCAGCCGGCGTATCGAGATCCACCGCTTTCATGCTGATCGAGTAGCCGGCGCAGCCGGCGTATCGAGATCCACCGCTTTCATGCTGATCGAGTAGCCGGCGCAGCCGGCGTATCGAGATCCGCCGTCACCGAGAGCCCACCTGCCGGACCCCGCCCGCCCACGCCCCGGCGCCCCGCCCGCCGCGATTGCTAGTGTGCAGCGCATGCGCCGACCCGCCGCCCTCGCCCTGATCGTCGCCGTCGCGGCCCTCGCCGGCTGCGCGCCGGCCGCGGATCCGGCGCCGAGCGCGAGCGACGCGGTCACCGGCACTCCGATTCCCGTCACCTGCGAGCAGCTCGTGCCCGCCTCCGCCCTGACCGGGCTCTGGGCGGGCTTCTCCCCCAGCGACGCGGTGGAGCCGACCGCGGTCTCCGCCGAGATCGCCGGCTACGACGGCCTGGTCTGCGGCTGGGCCGACTCCGAGGGCGCCGACTTCCAGCTGGCGGTCGCCCGGCTCGACCCGGCCGTCATCGAGGCCCTCAAGAACGAGTTCTTCACCACGAGCGAGGCCGTCCCCACCTACGGTCGGCCCCCGGAGATCGAGGGCTACTACGAGGTCGCCGACAGCCGGGGCATCGCGGACGCCTTCATCGGCGACCACTGGCTCGAGGCGTCCAGCGCGTCGTTCGTCGAGCCGGGCGACCCAGAGCCGCTCGTGCGCGCGGCGCTCGCCGCCCTCGCCGGCTGACCACCCGGTCGGAACGTGCGGGCTCAGCCCAGGCGCACCGGCGAGACGTGGTCGTCCTCGACGACCTCGTCGCAGGTCGCCTCGACGTTCATCGTCTCGAGCCGCAGGTCGGTGAGGTAGCTGCTGAGGAAGGCGGTGTCGGCGGTGTCGCGGCCGGAGGAGATCCGGAGCATCGACGGCCGCGGAGCGAGCCGGGTCGCGTCGACCACGTGCCAGGCCCCGTCGACCCAGGCCTCCGACACCGCGTGGAAGTCGCGCGGCTCGAGGCCGGGAGCGTAGACGGCGGTCACCCGCGCCGGGATGTCGAGCGCGCGCAGCAGCCCCACGACGGTGTGCGCGAAGTCGCGGCAGACGCCCTGCCCGCTCTCGATCACCTGCGCGGCTCCCCCGGTCGCGACCGTCGAGCCGTAGACGTAGGAGAGGTGCGCGTGCACCCACTCCTCGACCGCGGCGAGCGCCTCGAAGCCCCGCGCCCGGCCGAACTCGCGCCGGGCGATGCCGCCGAGCGCGTCCGTCTCGGCGTAACGGCTCGGCCGCAGGTACTCGACCAGCTCGAGCTCGCTCGGCTCGTCCGGCACGCCGCGCCCGGAGACGCGGCCGCGGTACTCCACCTGCATCGCTCCGGCGTTCGCCGCGACACGGTGCACCCGCGCGCCGTGCCGCGCCGGGAACTCCCGCACCTGGACGGGCTCGCCGTCCAGAGTGACGGTGAACGAGTCCTCGAACCCGTCTCCGGTCGGCGTCGCCGCCAGGAGGAAGATCAGGTCGGTCGGCCCGTTCAGTCGCAGGCCCAGCGAGGCGGAGACGGTGCGCAGCATGCCCCCATCGTGGCACGACCGCACGGCCCGCCAGGGCGTCCGGCGGCGCCCACCCCGGGTGCTAATGTTGACAGGCACTCCTGGCCCCCATAGCTCAGGGGATAGAGCACTGCCCTCCGGAGGCAGGGGCGTAGGTTCGAATCCTACTGGGGGCACCACTCTCGAAGGCCCGGGATCGCGCGGAAGGCAGCGTGAACCGGGCCTTCTTCGTTCCCGCCCGCTTTCTCAAACGGCCGCCTCGACCAGGTCAGGGTCCTGGGTTCATCAGCCGCCGCCAGTGGCCGCGCGCCGCGGTCGCCGGAGACGCTCGACGACGCCGAGCACCCCGGCACGCACGGCCTCGGTCCTCCGCTCCGTGAGCGCGCCGAAGGCCCAGCCCACGGCGCAGGCGAGGAGCGCGAGGGCGAGGACCCCCGCCCAGCTCGCCACCGACGGCTGCCACCAGGCCGACGGCGGCGGGAACAGCAGCGCGTGGAGCAGCATCAGCACGGGCACGTGCGTCGCGTAGAGCGAGACCGAGAACCCCGAGACCCAGGTGCCGCCGCGCAGCAGACGGTCGAGACTCTTCCCTGGAGTCCCCTCGGAGTGGCACAGCACGACGACGAGGGCCGCCGCCGCGATCGTCGTCGCCCACGTCGTCCAGCCGAGGTCGTCCGGGCCGGCTTTCGCGAGCCGGTCGACCGACATCGCCGAGATCACGAGCAGGAGTACCGCGACGATCGAGGCGGCGGTGCCCTTCCGCCCGAGCCGGGCGAGGAACCGCGTGGCCGCCGCTCCCCTCCAGGCGACCGCCGCACCGGCGAGCCACGCCAGGAAGAGGCCCGTGCCCGCCGGCCCGAGAACGAAGACGACCACGACGGCGGCCGCGGCGCACAGCACTCTCCGCCGCCCGGAGCCGCGCGTGAGCCCGACGAGGAGCAGCGGAAACAGGAGGTAGTACCCGGCCTCGTAGCCGATCGACCAGAGCGGCTGGTCGGTGCCGAAGGGCCGAACCAGGTGCGGCTGGAGGAAGACGACGTTGCCCAGAGCCCCGAGGATGCCGCCGTCGACCTGGGCGGAACCGCCCGGCGCGTACTGCGGCCGGTCCAAGAGGAAGGCGACGCCGACGGCGTCGAGGACGGCCGTGAGCACGAGGGCCGGGATCAGGACGAGCCACAGCCGGGTCAGCCGGGAGGTGAGATACCTCGTCCAGCTGAAGGCGTCGCGGGACAAAGCGCTGAGAACGGAGCCGCCGACGAAGAAGCCGCTCAGGACGAAGAAGACGATGACGGCGCCGTGACCGAGGGACGTCAGCGCGTAGAGCGCGCTATCGGCGGGGCCGAGTCGCGTCTCAGCAGCCGGAACCAGGAAGGCCTGTCGCACGTGGGCGACGAGAACGAGCAGCGCGGCGCAGGCCCGGACGGAGTCGAGGGCTCGGTAGGTCATCGCGGCCGCTCCGTCCCGTCACCCGGACGCGGCGGAGCTCGCGGCGATCGCAGCGGGGGACGTCAGCAGGTTGCCGCATCGGCGCCGGCCCTCGTCCTCAGGACGCTGCCGGCGGCGGAACTGGCGCGGGACGGCGCGTCCACCACTCTCCGCGACGGCGCGTCCACCACTCTCCGCGACGCCGTCGTCAGGGGTTCAGATCGAACCTCTGCGCTCGGCGAGCGCACGTCGACGAGCAGTAGGGCTCGGCCGCGGGGGTCGTCTTCCCGCAGTACTCGCAGGGACGTCGGAGGAGAGCACCGACAATCCGGGCGAGGAACGAGGGTGGTCGAGAGATCTTCATGAGCATCAGCGCACCGTATCCATGCGACTTTCGGGTCGTCGCATCTTGACGCATTGTACGACCCCCGTAGGGGTCCATGAAGGGTGAAATCCCGTGCAACTCCTGACAGACACCACGATCCGTGTCACGCGCGCGGGCACGTCCGAGCGGCTCCTCCACCCCGCACGGGAGCCGGCTGGAGCGGGCGCACGGAGCCTGCACCTCCCCTCTGCCCCGCCGAGACACGCTCGGCGCACACGCCGTTCCTGAGAGCGGCGTCGTAGGGTGAGCGCGTGAAGATCCTTGTCGTCGAAGACGATCCAGCCATGGGCGAAGCACTCGTGGGCGGCCTAGAAGACGCCGGCTACGAGGCGGAGCTGACGACGAACGGCATCGACGCGCTCGTCGCGTTCAGCAACGCCGAGTTCTCGGCCGCCATCGTCGACGTGATGCTCCCCGCGATGTCGGGCTTCGAGATCTGCCGGCGCATCCGCGAGCTGGGCCGCTCCACGCCGATCCTGCTGCTCACCGCCCGCGACTCCGTGGAGGACCGCGTCTTCGGCCTGGACGCCGGCGCCGACGACTACCTGACGAAGCCGTTCGCGTTCACCGAGCTCAACGCGCGGCTGCGGGCGCTGCTGCGGCGGAGCCCCTCGCTGATGTCCACCTCGATCGAGGTCGGCCGCATCACGGTGGACGGCTCGAGCATCCGCCGCACCGCCGACAACACGCGCATCCACGTCAGCCCGAAGGAGCTCGAGCTGCTGAAGCTGCTCATCTCGCCGGTCGGCTCGGTCGTCACCCGCCAGCGCATCCTCTCCGAGATCTGGGGCGGCGGCGAGATCGTCGACAACAACATCGTCGACCAGTACGTCAGCTACCTCCGCAAGAAGCTGCCCGCCGAGGACACCGGGGTCAGCATCGTCACGGTGCGCGGCAAGGGCTACTTCCTCCGCCCGGTCGAGTAGCCGCATGGCCGCTCCGAGCCCGCTCGCCGCGGCGCGTGCCGCGAGGCGGCGCTCGGGAGCGCTGTCGATCCGCGCCAGGATCACGGTCGGCTCCGTCGCCGTCGCGACCGTGCTCTTCGCCCTCGCGGCGATGCTCTTCTACCAGGTCGTCACCGGGATCGTCGAGCGCAGCGAGCGGACGATCCTCGTCTCGATCGAGGACGAGATCCGCCGCGACATCGCGGCCGGCGACGTCCCTCGGGTCCGGGACTCCTCCACGGGACAGCTCTACCTCGCGATCACCCCGGACGGCGCGGTCGACGCGACCACCATGCCGACCGAGGTGCGCCGCTCGGTGCAGGCGGAGCTGCGCGACCGCGCGGCCGACGCGGTGCCGCGCTACACCGAGGTCGCCACCGCCACCACGCGCTACCTGGTGCGCATCACCGCGGTGGAGGGCGAGGACGGCACCTGGAGCGTCGCCACCGCACGCGACCAGGCCGCGTCGCAGCTGGTGCTCGACGACTTCGCGCACGTGCTGGTGTACGCGGCGATCTTCCTCGTGGTCACCTTCGGGCTCGCCTCCTGGATCCTCACCGGAGCGGCTCTGGCCCCGGTGCGCCGGATGCGCGCGCGCGCCGACCAGATCGCCGCCGACCCCACTCCCGGCGATCAGCTGCCGGTCGTCGGCACCCGCGACGAGATCGACGAGCTCGCCGAGACGCTCAACGCGTTCCTCGCCAAGCAGACGGCCTCCCTGGCGCGGGAGAAGCAGATGGTCTCGGACGCCAGCCACGAGCTGAGGACGCCGCTCGCCGCGCTCTCGGCCCAGCTCGAGATCGCGCACCACCGCGTCGAGGACCCGGTCGCCGTCGACCGCGTGATCCTCGACGCGCAGAAGAGCGTCGACCGCCTGGTCCGCCTCGCCTCCGCACTGCTGGACATCTCCCGGATCGAGAGCCGGTCGGCCCGGCCCGCCTCGCCGTTCGCCGAGCTGGTCGACGAGCTGGTCGGCGCGGTCGACCGCACCCGGCTGCTCGCAGCCGAGTCGGACGTCGAGATCGACTACGAGATCGACGAGCGCGAGCCCGCCCGGCTCTACGCCGTCGCCACCCAGGACTTCGGCCGGGTGATCGACAATCTCGTCCGCAACGCGATCCAGGCGATCGGCCACGGCGGGACGATCGTCGCCGCGCTCGCGCAGAAGGACGGCCGGCTGCTGCTGACGGTCTCCGACGACGGCCCGGGCATGCCGGCGGAGTTCATCCCGGTCGCCTTCGACCGCTTCTCCCGTCCCGACGACTCGCGCACGATCGCCTCGGGCGGCAGCGGCCTGGGTCTCGCTCTCGTGCACACGACCGTGCTCTCCGGCGGCGGGACGGTCGCGCTCTCCAACAGGGAGCCGCACGGCCTCGCGGTCGACATCGTTCTACCTCCGGTGGGCTCCGCCGCCCGCTGAGGCGACGGCCCGGCGCACGGGCCGTCCGATCAGGACGGTCCGGTCACCACGGCCCGGACGCGACGAAGGCCCCCGGATCGCTCCGGGGGCCTTCGAGGTGGGTCAGCGCCGCTCGTCCTCCGGACGGATCGGCACCGGCTCCGCGTCCGCGGGAGGCGGCGACCAGACCGGCGCCGTCGACTCGGCGGGGGTGCCGTCGAGCAGGTTGCGCGCGCGATTCACCACCTCGGGGTCGACGATCACCGAGTAGCTGGTGGCGATGACCTGCATCGTCGAGGTGAAGTCGCGGCGGCGGCGGTTGACCGCATAGGAGGCCAGGCCGAAGAGCATGCCGAAGCCGGCACCGAGCAGCACGGCCGCGATGAGGAAGGAGAACTCGGTGGCCGGCGAGAAGATGATCAGCAGCAGGCCGAGGAAGACACCGAGCCAGGCGCCGGAGGCGGCGCCGGCGAGAGCGACGCGGCCCCAGGTGAGCTTGCCGGTGACGCGCTCCACGCTCTTGAGGTCGTTGCCGAGGATGGCCAGCTGCTTGACCGGGAAGTCGGCCCGCGCGAGGACGTCGACGGCCTGCTGCGCCTTCTCGTAGGTGTCGAAGGTGGCGAGGATCTCGCCGCGCGGGATCGTCGGGGAGGCGGCGCCCCGGCGGTTGTTCATGGGCATCTGCTGAGTCACCTGCTCAGACTGTCACAGAGGACTTGGAGCACTCTGGACACGGATCGGGAGCTTCCCGAGCGCGCGGTGGGAGCGCTGGACCCCGCGCTCGGCTTCCGCAGGGGCGCCCGGGTCTAGGTTGGTAGCCGTGAGTTCCGCCAGAGTCTTCGTAGCGCGCTTGGCCGGCTGCAGCGTCTTCGACCCGGCGGGCGATCGCGTCGGCAAGGTCCGCGACGTGCTGCTCGTGCACCGTCAGAACGACGCGCCGCGCGTGGTCGGCCTCGTCGTCGAGATCCCCGGCCGCCGACGGGTGTTCGTCTCGATCGGACGGGTCACCAGCATCGGCAGCGGGCAGATCATCACGACCGGTCTGATCAACGTGCGCCGCTTCGAGCAGCGCGGCGGCGAGGTCCGCGTCATCGCCGAGCTGCTCGGCCGGAGGATGACCTTCGTCGACGGCTCGGGCGACGCGATCGTCGAGGACGTCGCGATCGAGGAGGTCGGGCCGGGCGAGTGGGAGCTCGCACAGCTCTTCGTCCGCCGCCCGAAGACCAGCCCCTCCCCCTTCGCCAAGGGCGCGACGACCTTCGCCGGCTGGCGCGAGGTCCGCGAGAGCGTGTCCACCGAAGCGCAGTCGGCCGAGCAGTACGTGGCGAGCCTCTCCGAGCTCAAGCCCGCCGACCTCGCCAGCACCCTCCTCGACCTGCCGCAGCAGCGGATGCTCGAGGTCGCGGGCGAGCTCTCCGACGACCGGCTCGCCGACGTCCTCGAGGAGATGCCCGAGAGCGAGCAGGTCGAGATCCTCGGCCGGCTCGACGACGACCGCGCGGCCGACGTCCTCGACCAGATGCAGCCGGACGACGCGGCCGACCTGATCGCGCAGCTCTCGGACGAGCGCGGCGAGGCGCTCCTCGAGCTGATGGAGCCGGAGGAGGCGGACGACGTCCGCATGCTGCTCTCCTACGCGCCCGAGTCGGCCGGTGGACTGATGACGACCGAGCCGATCATCGTCTCGTCCGAGGCGACCGTGGCCGAGGGCCTCGCGATGATCCGCCGCCACGAGCTGGCCCCGGCGCTCGGCGCCGCCGTCTGCGTGACCCTCCCGCCCTACGAGCCGCCGACCGGCCGCTTCCTCGGCATGGTGCACTTCCAGCGGATGCTCCGCTACCCGCCGCACGAACGCCTCGGCACGCTGCTCGACCAGAGCCTCGACCCGATCACGCCCGACACCTCCGCGGCCGAGGTCGCCCGCATCCTCGCGAGCTACAACCTCGTCTCGGTGCCGGTCGTGGACGAGTCGCACCGCCTGGTCGGCGTCGTCACGATCGACGACGTGCTCGACTACCTCCTCCCCGACGACTGGCGCAGCCACGACGGCGACGACGAACCGCGTGTGCCGGTGAGCACGACGACCCAGGGCATACCGATCGCGGCACCGGTGGCGGCGACGGGCAGGTTCAAGGCAGGACGACGAGGACGGAGGGGTGCGCGTGGCTAGGGACACCAAGCAGGATCGACGGCTCGACGCCCCGAAGGGCCTGCGCACGCGGGTGCTCCCCCGGCGCAACCGCCAGAGCAGCGACCGCTTCGGCCGCCTCACCGAGTCGTTCGCCCGCGGCATGGGCACGCCGTGGTTCCTCGTCGGCATGACGATCTTCTGCGTGTTCTGGCTGCTGTTCAACACCTACGGCCCCGAGGAGTCGCGCTTCGACTCCCAGGCCCTGGGCTTCACGGTGCTCACGCTGATCCTGTCGCTGCAGGCCTCCTACGCGGCGCCCCTGCTGCTGCTCGCGCAGAACCGCCAGGACGACCGCGACCGCGTGCAGATCGAGCAGGACCGCCAGCGCGCCGAGCGCAACCTCGCCGACACGGAGTACCTGGCCCGAGAGGTCGTCGCGCTCCGCCTGGCGATCCGCGACATGGCGAGCAAGGACTTCATCCGCTCCGAGCTGCGCAGCCTCGTCGAGGAGCTCGAGAAGGACCGGGCGGAGTCGATCGCGAGCGAGCGGCGCGATGCCTGACGCCCCCGTGACGGGTCCGGCGGATCCCGCCGCTCTTGAGAGCGCGGTGCTCACGGCCCTCGCCCGGGTCATCGATCCGGAGATCCGGAAGCCCATCACCGAGCTCGACATGGTCGACTCGGTATCGATGGGCGAGGACGGCGCGGTGACCGTGGCCATCCGGCTGACGATCGTCGGCTGCCCGGCAGCGTCCGCGATCGAGCGCGATGTCCGCGCGGCGGCGGAGTCGGCGGCGGGCTCCGCCGCGGTGCGGGTCGAGGTCGGCGTGATGACGCCGGCGCAGCGCACGGCTCTGACCGAGCGGCTGCGCGGCGGGCGGCGCGAGATGCCGTTCGGCCCGGACTCGCTGACGCGGGTCTACGCGGTGACCAGCGGCAAGGGCGGGGTCGGCAAGTCGACCGTCACCGCGAATCTCGCGGTGGCCCTGGCCCGGCGCGGGCTCGCGGTCGGGCTGGTCGACGCCGACGTGCACGGCTTCTCCATCCCGGGGCTGCTCGGGCTGATGCACGACGGCCGCGTCGCCGGGCCGACGCGGGTCGGCGAGCTGATGCTCCCCCCGGTCGCGCACGGCGTGAAGGTGATCTCGATCGGGATGTTCCTCGAGGGCGACACCCGCGGCGCGGCCGTCTCCTGGCGCGGACCGATGCTGCACCGCACCATCTCGCAGTTCCTCACCGACGTGTACTTCGGCGATCTGGACGTGCTGCTGCTCGACCTGCCGCCGGGAACGGGCGACGTCGCCATCTCGATCGGTCAGCTCCTGCCGCACGCGGAGGTGCTGATCGTGACGACGCCGCAGCCGGCCGCCGCCGACGTGGCGGAGCGCAGCGGCGCACTCGCCCGGCAGTCGGGGCAGCGCATCGTCGGCGTGGTCGAGAACATGTCAGGGCTGCCGCAGCCCGACGGGTCGGTGCTCGAGCTCTTCGGCAGCGGCGGCGGCGCGGAGGTCGCCCGTCGGCTCAGCGCGAGCGGAGAGGACGTGCCGCTGCTCGCGACGCTGCCGATCAGCGTGGCGCTGCGGGCGGGCGGCGACGACGGGCTTCCGGTCGTCATCGGCGATCCCGAGGACCCGGCCGCCGTCGCGATCACGGAGCTGGCCCGAACGCTCGCCTCGCGGCCTCGCGGCCTGACGGGCCGTCGCCTCCCGATGTCGGTCGGCTGAGGCCTTCGCCGCACGCTCCGGCCTGAGCGGGTCTCGATACGGCCGCTGCGCGACCTACTCGACCAGCATGCAAGGAGAGCCTCAGCGTGTGCAGCATGATCGCCCCGTCCATGCTGGTCGAGTAGCCCCGGAGGGGCGTATCGAGACCCACCGTCGTCGGCGCGTGCGGCTGACGGAGGGTGGGTCTCGATACGCCCGCTGCCGCGGGCTACTCGACCAGCATGAGGACCGCTCGTCGGGCTGCTCGGCCGACAGGCGCGCGTCAGGTGGCTTCGAGGTCGATGGGCGGGGGCGCCACCGTCGAGAGCTCGCCGGCTCCGGCCGAGCGCTTCATCGTCGTGTAGTAGCTGTCCGCCGTGGAGGCGCCGCCGCCCGCGGTGACGGGCGCGGAGACCGCCGACGGCGGCTTGACCGTGGGGGCCGGCTCGTCCTCGAGCAGGGCGTCGCGGATGATGCGCCGCGGGTCGTACTGCCGCGGATCGAGCTTGCGCCAGTCGACCTCGTCGAACTCGTCGCCCATCTCGTCCTTCACGCGCTCGCGCGCCTGCGTGGCGAATCCGCGGACCTTCCGCACCAGCGCAGCGAGCTGCGAGGCGTAGTAGGGGAGGCGGTCAGGGCCCAGCACGAAGACGGCGATGACTCCGATGATGAGGAGCTTGTCGAACGTCAAACCGAACACGGGACCACCCTAGTCCGCCGCGCCTGCGCCGACGACCGCACGGACCCCCGTACCCTGGCGATGCGCAGGCGCGATCCGCCCGCCGCGACCACCACCAGAGGAGCCCACCCGTGTCCGACAAGGATGCCAACTGGAAATACGCCGAGGACGCCGTCGTCGAGCCCGAGGCGATCGCCTCCGCCCGGCGGGTCGCCGTCGAGCTGGGCATCGATGCGATCGCGCCCTCGATCGGCGCGCAGTCCGCCCTCGTCGCGGCGGCCGCCCGGGCGACGTCGATCATCGAGATCGGCACCGGCACCGGCGTGAGCGGACTCTGGCTGCTCGACGGCGCCCCGGAGGCCATGCTCACCTCGATCGACTCGGAGGCGGTGCACCAGCAGCACGCCCGCGCGCAGTTCCACGAGGCCGGCATCTCGCCGAACCGCCTGCGCCTCATCCCCGGCCGCGCTCTCGAGGTGCTCCCGCGGATGAACGAGAACTCCTACGACATCGTCTTCGTCGACGGCGATCCGCTGCAGGTCATCGAGAACGTGGAGCACGCGCTGCGCCTGGTCCGCGTCGGCGGCACCGTCCTCGTGCCGCACGCGCTCTGGCGCGGCCGCGTCTCCAACCCCGCGCAGCGGGACGAGATCGCCTCCGCCTTCCGCACGCTGGTCGCCGAGGTCTGCGGCTCCCCCGCCGTGGTCAGCGTGCTGTCGCCGATCGGCGACGGGCTGCTCCAGGCGAACAAGCGCCGCGCGTAGCACGTCCCGGCCCCGGGAACGAGGGAACGCCCGTCGCATCGGATGCGGCGGGCGTTCTCGACGGTGCTGGTGGGTCAGGCTGGAGTCACCACCGACGCGAGAGCGTCGTGGAGTTCCTTCGCCTCTGCATCGTTGACTGAGACGACGAGGCGTCCGCCGCCTTCGAGCGGAACGCGCACGACGATGAGTCGCCCCTCCTTAACAGCCTCCATCGGTCCGTCTCCGGTCCTCGGCTTCATGGCCGCCATAGAGTTCCCCTTTCGTGACGTATCCGTCTATTATCGTGCATCCGCGCCAGGGACGAAATCGTCCCCCTCTCGCGGGATCACGGCGGAGTCCAGTCGCCGGGCGTGAACACCCAGCACAGGATCAGCCACACGACCTGGCCGACCAGTGAGACCGCGACGACGAAGGTCCGGAACAGCGGCGAGCGCGGTACGGCCAGCGCACCGACGAGCGGGAACATCGGCAGCAGGAGCCGGAACGTGCTCGACTGCGGATAGAAGAACGCGAAGAGGTAGACCGCGTAGCCGCCGACCCACATCCGGCTGAAGATGTCGAGCTTCCGCGCCCACCGAGAGAACAGGATGTTGAGGAAGAGCAGCACCAGCACGACGACGATGCCCATGCCGACCAGGGGCGAGTCGAACCACAGCCGCCCCCACCACTCGCCGCCGGCGAACCAGGAGGTGAACGGCACGAGCTCGGTGTCGCCGATGAAGACGGCGCGCCAGGCGAGCTCGGTGTCGGTGTACGCCGTGAAGGAGCCGGTGACGCCCCACGCGATGAGCAGCCAGGCGAAGCCCACCACGAGACCCCAGACGGTCAGGGCGACGGTCGGGATCCACTCGGAGCGCGGGAACTGCTCGGTGCCGCGGGCGTGGCGCCAGACCCGGTAGAGGAAGTAGATCCCCATCATCGCCGCGAAGGCCAGGCCGCTCGGACGCAGGAGGCCGAGCACCAGCACCAGCGGGAACACCCACAGCCACTTCCGCTTGATCAGCAGCAGCAGCATCGTCGCCGTCAGCAGGATCGACGCCGATTCGGCGTAGCCGATCTGCAGCATCGGAGAGGTCGGAGCGACGCAGAAGAAGACGATGCCCATCAGCGCCTGCCCCTCGCTGAGCGAGACGCGCAGCAGACGGTACAGGACGAGGCAGGCGCCGGCGCCGCAGACCACCGCCACCGCCACCGCCGCGGTCGACCAGTCGAGGCCGGTGACCGTCATCACGGCACGGACGGTGAACGGGAAGACGGGCATGAACGCCCAGGTGTTCTGCTCGACGTCGCCGGAGGGCGACAGCGGCAGGACGAGCGGATAGCCGACGGTTCCGATCTTCTCGTACCAGCCGCCGTCCCACATCGTCGCGAAGCGGACGTAGGTGTCCCGCAGACCGGTCCAGGGGACGCCGCCCTGACTCATCGCGAGGCGGAGCATGATGGCCGTCGTGATCACCCTGGTCACGGCGAAGACGAGCAGCACCTGGACCCACCACGGGAGGAAGGAGCGCCGTCGGCGCTCGGTCTCCGCGGAGGGGGCGGGCAGTGCCGCCTGCGCGGCCGTGGCGGTCACGTCGTCTCTCCGGCGACCGCGCGAGCAGGCGGAGAAGCGGGGCGACGGACGGAGGACGAGGAGGTCGCGTGGCACGCGGTCGGGATCGGCGACCGCGCAGGGTGCGGCAGCCGAGGTCGCGACTCACCGGCGGGAGTGAGGGGAGACATTCCCGCTAGCATAACGACGCCGCGCAGGACGAGCTGACGCGAAACACGCGTTCTCGGGACTGCCGCTCAGAAGCTCCGCCGGCGCGCGCTCCCCCGGAGGACCCTCATCACGGCGGCGTCCAGTCGTAGCCGTCGACGGCCCAGCCGATGGTGATCCAGCCGATCTGGCCGGCGATCGAGACGAGCACCAGCGCGCTCCGGAACAGGGGCGAGCGCGGCACCGCGAGTGCTCCGACCAGCGGGAACATCGGGCCCAGCAGGCGGAACGTGCTCGACTGCGGGAAGAAGAAGGCGAAGAGGTAGACGCCGTAGCCCGCGACCCACGCGCGGCTGAAGAGGTCCAGCCGCCGCGTCCACGGCGAGGCCAGGACACCGACGAACAGCAGCACGAGGACGACGACCAGAGCGATGCCGACCATCGGCGCGCCGAACCACCAGCCGCCCCACCACGCGCCGCCCTGGAACCAGGAGGTGAAGGGGAACAGCTCCTGGTAGCCGATGTAGGAGGCCCGCCAGGCCAGCTCGGTGTCGGTGTAGGCCGTCGGCGAGCCGGTGACCGCCCAGGCGACCGCCGGCCAGAGGAAGCCGACCACGAGGCCCCAGACCGTCAGCGCGACGGCAGGGACGGCGTCGGCCCGCGGGAACGGCTCCTTCGCGCGCCGGACGAACCGGTAGACGACGTAGAGGCCCATCGCCGCGGCGAAGGCCAGCCCGCTCGGGCGCGTCAGCCCGAGCGCGAGCACGACCGGGAAGACCCAGGCGTACCGGCGCCGGACGAGCAGCAGCAGCACGATCGCGGTCAGCATCATCGCCATCGACTCGGCGTAGGCGATCTGCAGCATCGGCGAGGTCGGCGCGACGCAGAAGAGCAGCACGGCGACGAGCGACTGCGACTCGCTCAGCGAGTGCCGCATCAGCCGGTAGAGCACCAGGCAGGCGACGGCCGCGCAGATCACCGAGACGGCGACGCCCGCGGTCGCCCAGCCGAGCCCGGTCAGCACCATCAGCAGGCGCACGACGACCGGGTAGAGGGGCATGAACGCCCAGGCGTTCTCGCCGATCTCCCCCGCCTCGGTCACGGGCAGCTCGGTCGGATAGCCGGCGGTCGCGATGATCTCGTACCAGCGGCCGTCCCACATCGTCGCGAAGTCGACGTAGGCCGGCGACGGGCCGGTCCACGAGTTCGCCTGCTGGTTCGCGGCGAACTGCAGCATGATCACGGTCGTCACGATGCGGGTGAGGACGAAGACCGCGAGGACGCGCGCCCACCAGGGGACGAGGCGCAGCTGCGCGCGGCGGCGGACCGGGAGCCCGGTGAGGACGGCGCTCACGCGGAGCCGCTCAGCCAGCGGCGGAGGCCCTCGGTGCAGTCGGTGATCTCGTGCACGGCGACGTGCTCGTCGTCGGCGTGCGCCTTGAGCGGGTCGCCGGGGCCGTAGTTGACGGCGGGGATGCCCATCGCCGAGAAGCGGGCGACGTCGGTCCAGCCGTACTTGGGCTTGGCCTCGGCGCCGACCGCGGCGATGAAGGCCTGCGCGAGCGGCGCGTCGAGCCCGGGGCGCGCGCCCTCCGCCAGATCGACGACCTCGACCTCGAAGCCCTCGAACAGCTCACGGAGGTGCGCGACCGCCTCCTCGCCGGAGCGGTTCGGCGCGAAGCGGTAGTTGACGTGCACCGTGCAGAGGTCGGGGATCACGTTGCCCGCCACTCCCCCGCTGATACGGACCGCGTTGACGCCCTCGCGGTAGACGAGGCCCTCGACCTCGACCTCGCGCGGCTCGTAGTCGGCGAGGCGGTCCAGGATCGGGGCGGCGGCGTGGATCGCGTTCTCGCCGACCCAGCTCCGGGCGGAGTGCGCGCGGCGGCCGTGCGTCGTCACGTCGACGCGGAGGGTGCCGTTGCAGCCGCCCTCGACCTCGCCCCGCGTCGGCTCGCCGAGGACGGCGAAGTCGGCGGCGAAGACGTCCGGGCGGTGGCGGGAGAGGCGGCCGAGGCCGTTGAGGTCGGAGGCGACCTCCTCGTTGTCGTACCAGATCCAGGTGACGTCGACGACCGGATCGGTCAGCTCGGCGGCGAGGACCAGCTGCACCGCGACGCCCGCCTTCATGTCGGTGGTGCCGCGGCCGACGAGGTGCTCGACGCCGTCGATCGTCTCGGCGCGCACCGGGAGGTTCTCGTTGATCGGCACCGTGTCGAGGTGGCCGGCGATGACGACGCGCTGCTCGCGACCGAGGTTCGTCCGGGCGACGACGGTGTGGCCGTCGCGGATCACCTCGAGGTGCGGGTACTGCTCGAGGGCCAGCTGGACCGCGTCGGCCAGCGCCAGCTCGTCCCCGGAGACGGAGGGGATGTCGCAGATCACCCGGGTCAGGGCGATCGGATCGGAGCGCAGATCGAGGGGCGCGACGGGCGCCGGGGCGGAGGTCGGTACGGCCATGCGCCCCAGGGTACCGGCCGGATCGTGCGCGCTACCCTGGGCGACATGAGCCTCCAGAACGCCGCTGACTCCGCCGTGCCCGCGCCCGCCTCCGCCTGGGGCTACGGGCTGGCGACGATCGCCTCGGACGGGACCGTCCTCGACACCTGGTTCCCGGAGCCGCGGCTGGGCACCATCCCGGCGGGACGCGACCCGTGGATCGTGCCCGCCGAGTTCGAGGCCCTCGCCGGTGAGGACGCGCGGCGCGAGGTGCGGATCGACGTGGTGACGCTGCAGATCGACCTGCAGAACGCGCCGGCCTCGACCTCCGACGCGTACCTGCGGCTGCACCTGCTCTCGCACCTGCTCGTCCAGCCGAACACCGTGAACCTCGACGGGATCTTCGCGCACCTGCCGAACGTCGTGTGGACGAACGCGGGGCCGGTCGCACCGGACTCGTTCACCCGGCTGCGTCCGTCGCTGCGGCGTCACGGGATCCAGGCCGCGGGGATCGACAAGTTCCCGCGACTGACGGACTACGTCACGCCGGCGAAGGTGCGCATCGCGGACACGTCGCGGGTGCGCCTGGGCGCGCACCTCGCTCCCGGAACGACGGTCATGCACGAGGGGTTCGTCAACTTCAACGCCGGGACGCTCGGCAGCTCGATGGTCGAGGGCCGCATCTCGCAGGGCGTCGTCGTCGGCGACGGCTCGGACATCGGCGGCGGCGCCTCGATCATGGGGACGCTCTCCGGCGGTGGCGTGCAGCGCGTGTCGATCGGCGCGCGGGCGCTGCTCGGCGCGAACTCCGGCATCGGCATCTCGATCGGCGACGACACCGTCGTCGAGGCCGGGCTCTACGTCACGGCGGGCACGAAGGTCGTCGTCGTCGGCGGCGCCCCGCGCGCCGACGGGCGGCCGCAGACGGTCAAGGCCGTCGAGCTGTCGGGCGTGCCGAACCTGCTCTTCCGCCGCAACTCGCTCACCGGCGCGGTCGAGGTGCTCCCGCGCACCGGAGCCGGCATCGAGTTGAACACGGCCCTGCACGCCTGACGCGGGGTCGAGGCACCTGCTGGTCGAGGAGCCGCGGCACGCGGCGTATCGAGACCCGCCCCTCGGCGGACGCGGGGTCTCGATACGCCCGCTTCGCGGGCTACTCGACCAGCATGGTGGGCCCGCGTGCGGGCTACTCGACCAGTCGGGCTACTCGACCAGCATGATGGGCCCGCTGCGCGGCCTGCTCGACCAGCAGGCAGCCGCGCACCGCTGAACGCTGCGCGGTACATGCTGGTCGAGTAGCCGCGGGACGCGGCGTATCGAGACCCACCCGTCGAGGGACGCCGGGTCTCGATACGCCCGCAAGCGGGCTACTCGACCAGCATGAAGCGCCCGTAGGCCGGGTCAGCGGTCGGTGGGCCAGTGGCGCTCGGGGGCTCCCGTGTAGAGCTGCTGGGGGCGGCCGATCTTGGTCTGCTTGTCGGTGTTCATCTCGCGCCAGTGCGCGATCCAGCCGGGCAGGCGGCCGATGGCGAACAGCACGGTGAACATCCGGGTCGGGAAGCCCATCGCCTTGTAGATGACGCCGGTGTAGAAGTCGACGTTCGGGTAGAGGCGGCGCTCCTTGAAGTAGTCGTCCTCCAGGGCGAGGGCCTCGAGCTCCATCGCGATGTCGAGCAGCGGGTCCTTGACGCCGAGCGCCTGCAGCACCTCGGAGGCGCTCTCCTTGACGAGCTTCGCGCGCGGGTCGTAGTTCTTGTAGACCCGGTGGCCGAAGCCCATCAGGCGGACGCCCTCCTCCTTGTTCTTCACCCGCTCGACGAAGGTCTGCACGCTCTCGCCCGACTCGCGGATGCGGCCGAGCATCGTCAGCACGGCCTCGTTCGCGCCGCCGTGCAGCGGGCCGAACAGGGCGTTGATGCCGGCCGAGACCGACGCGTACAGGTTCGCCTCGGTCGAGCCGACCAGGCGGACGGTGGAGGTCGACGCGTTCTGCTCGTGGTCCTCGTGCAGGATCAGCAGGCGGTCGAGCGCCTTCGAGAGCACCGGGTCCACCTCGAACGGCTCGGCCATGGTGCCGAAGTTCAGGCGGAGGAAGTTGTCGACGAAGCTCAGCGAGTTGTCCGGGTAGAGGAACGCCTGGCCGATCGCCTTCTTGTGCGCGTAGGCCGCCATCACCGGCAGCTTCGCGAGCAGGCGGATGGTGGTCAGCTCGACCGCCTCCGGGTCCTTCGGGTTCGAGCTGTCCTCGTAGTAGGTCGACAGCGCCGAGACACCGGCCGAGAGGACCGACATCGGGTGCGCGCTGTGCGGCAGCGCGTCGAAGAAGCGCTTGAGGTCCTCGTGCAGCAGCGTGTGCCGGCGGATGCGGTCGTCGAAGCCGGCGAGCTCGTCCGCGGTGGGCAGCTCGCCGTAGATCAGCAGCCAGGCCACCTCGAGGTACGTCGCGTTCGTCGCGACCTCCTCGATCGGGTAGCCGCGGTAGCGCAGGATCCCCTCGTCGCCGTCGATGTAGGTGATGCTCGACTTGGTGGCGGCCGTGTTGACGAAGCCGTAGTCGAGCGACATCAGACCGGTCTGCTTCGACAGGGTCGAGAAGTCGATGCTCGAGGAGCCGTCGACGCTGCGCAGGACCGGGAACTCCGCGGTGCGATCACCGAACGTGAGCGTCACCTTCTCGGGCAGGACCTCGGCCGCGGCCGGCGCACTCTCCGTGGCGGGCTCGGGTGTCTCCACCGTCGCGGTTCCGTCGCTCTGCGTGCCGGATTCGGTCACAACGCCTCCCAGGTCATCGGTCGCACCCGGGTGCGCTCGCGCGGAGCGGGCGGCGCCGGGGGCTGGAACTGTCCGGAACCAGGGCCGTTTGTGGCGACGCTGACCGAACCCCATACAGCCTATGGGCAAAGCGGCGGCACTGTGACACCGCCCAGTGCTCGCCCCCGTCCGTTGTGGGGATCCTTCAGGATCGCGGTGAGCCGAGGGTCAGAGACCGCTTGCCAGCCGCTCGGCGGCGGCCGCGATCCGCTCGTCGGTGGCCGTCAGCGAGAGGCGGACGTGCTCGGTGAAGTGGTCGCCGTAGAAGACGCCGGGGCCGGCGAGGATCCCCAGGCGCGCGAGACGGTCGATCGACTCCCAGGCGGGTCGTCCCTCGGTCGCCCAGAGGTAGAGGCCGGCCTCGCTGCGGTCGACGCGGAAGCCCGCGGCCTCGAGCGCCGGGCGCAGGAGGTCGCGCCGGGAGCGGTAGCGCTCCTTCTGCTCCGCCACGTGGCCGTCGTCGGCGAGAGCGACGACCATCGCCTCCTGCAGCGGGGCGGGGACGATCATCCCGGCGTGCTTGCGGACGGTGACGAGCCGAGCGATCAGCTCGCGGTCGCCCGCGACGAAGGCGGCGCGGTAGCCGGCCAGGTTGGACTGCTTGCTGAGGGAGTAGACGCCGAGCACGCCGCGGCGGTCCTCGCCCGCCACGCGGGGATCGAGGACGCTCGGGATCGGCTCGTCGGCCCAGCGGCCGTCCCAGCCGAGCTCGGCGTAGCACTCGTCGCCCGCGACGACGGCGCCCAGCTCGCGCGCCCGGTCGACCGCGCGCCTCAGCGCGTCGACGTCGAGCACGGCGCCGTCCGGGTTGCCGGGCGAGTTCAGCCAGACCAGGCGCGTCTCGGCCGGCCACTCGTCGGGCTCGTCGGAGGCGAGCACCGAGGCTCCGGCGATGGCGGCGCCCATGGCGTAGGTCGGGTAGGCGGCGCGCGGGTGGACGACGACGTCGCCCTCGCCGAGACCGAGGAGGAACGGCAGCCAGGCGACGAGCTCCTTCGAGCCGATCGTCGGCAGCACCTCGTCGAGGCCGAGCCCCGGGACGCCCCGGCGCCGGGCGTACCAGGCGGCGATCGCCTCGCGCAGGGCGGGCGTGCCGACCGTGGTCGGGTAGGCGTGGGCGTCGGTCGCCCGGGCGAGCGCCTCGCGGATCGGCTCCGGCGTCGGATCGACGGGCGAGCCGATCGAGAGGTCGACGAGGCCGCCGGGGTGCGCGGAGGCGACCCGGGTGGCGGGACCCATCAGGTCCCAGGGGTAGTCCGGCAGCGGTCCGAGTGCCACGGACGCGCGCTCAGTGGCTCTGCGGCGGGAGGACGGCGATGACCGGGTGGTCCTTCGCAATCACTCCGACCTTCGCGGCACCGCCGGGCGAGCCGATCTCGTCGAAGAACTCGACGTTGGCCTTGTAGTAGTCGGACCACTCCTCGGGGAGGTCGTCCTCGTAGTAGATGGCCTCGACGGGGCACACCGGCTCGCACGCCCCGCAGTCGACGCACTCGTCGGGGTGGATGTAGAGCGAGCGCTCGCCTTCGTAGATGCAGTCGACCGGGCATTCGTCGATGCAGGCGCGGTCTTTGACATCGACGCACGGAAGTGCGATCACGTAGGTCACGGTCGTGGACGTCCCTTCGAACAGTGTTCTCTATCGTACGGGGAGCGGCGGGGCGGTGCTGTCGGCCGCCGGTTCCGCCGGAGCGGGGCGGGACGGCGGGCGGACCCGCGGCCAGGCGATCACCACGAGGGCGATCAGCGCGGGGGCGAAGGTCCAGACCACGCCGAGGCCGTTGGCCGGCACGAGGACCGAGCCGCCGGTGCTGCGCAGCGCCAGCAGCCCGATCGCGCCGAGCAGGCCCATCGCGGTGCAGAAGGCGACGAAGCGGTCCACCATCACGAGACGGAGTCCGAGCAGCAGGAGCAGCACGGCGGCCAGCGACACGGCGAGGCCGACCGGGAGCTCCGCGTCGCCGACGGTCACGGTGCTCTGGTGCGCGACGGTCGTGATCGCGCCGACCACGGCGCCGGTCAGCACCGAGAGCAGGCCCGAGACGATGCGGGTGCCGAGATCGGGCCGCTCCTCGGCGACCGGCTCCGGCGGGGTCGGAGCACCCTCGGGGCGGAAGCGCTCGAGGCGGCCGATCGGGAACGACGGGCCGCTCGAGAGCCGCAGCTCGTCGCCGTCGACGACGAGCTGCGTGCGGTGTGCCTCGAGCGCGGCGCGCTTGCGGGCGTAATCGGTGTCGTCGAGCTCGATCGCGACGTCACCGGGCTGCTCGGGGACGGCCTCGGGCAGTACGGCCAGGTAGCGCAGTCCGAGCCGCTCGGCGGCCGTCGAGGCGATCAGGGCAGCGCGGATGTGGTCGGGGTGGCCGTAGCCCCCGCCGACGTCGTAGGAGAGCACGAGGGTCGCGCCGGTCTGCACGAGGACGGCGACGAGATCGGCGATCGCCTCCTCCTCCGGCGCGGAGGTGAAGGAGCGCGGGTCGACCGGCTCGAGCGGGACGGGCACGCGACCCGGGCCCCACTGCATGCCGGAGTCGCGGTAGACCCGCGGGGTGAGACCTGCGGCCCGGGCGGCCGGGTCGCCGAGGAAGCGGTGATCGGCGACGCCGAGGGCGGTCAGGGCGACGACCAGCTCGGCGGTGCGGTGCGCGGCGAGCTCGTCCGAGCCCTCGAGGTGCGCGAGATCGGCCGGGATGACCTCGCCGCACTCGCCGCGCGTCGCGGTGACGACGGTGACCGCGGCGCCGTCCGCGACGAGTCGCGCGAGGGTCCCGCCCATCGTGATGGTCTCATCGTCGGGATGGGCGTGCACCGCCACGACCCGCTCGCCTGCGCCGTCTCGACTCGCGTCCACTCTCCGCCTCTCGTCCGTCCTGTGCTCTCGTTCCGCCGCGCGGCCCCGCCCGGAGCGTCTCCGACCGGCTGCTCGGCGCCGCACATCGCACGCCCGGCGTCATGTGTGGACACGCGACCGGATGGCCACTACAGTCATCCACGGGTTAGGCAAGGCTTACCTGAGGATGCGGCCCGGGGGTGGGCTTCGCACCGTCCTCCCGTGCAGACGACGAAGAGAACACACGTGCTCGCAAACTACCTCATCGGCCTCCGTGAAGGCCTCGAAGCCGGGCTCGTCGTCGGCATCCTCGTCGCGTACCTGACCAAGCTGCAGCGGCGCGACGTGCTCCCCCGGCTCTGGACGGGCATCGCCGCCGCGGTCGTCCTCTCCCTCGTCACCGGCGCGATCCTCACCTGGGGCCCCTACGGGCTCAGCTTCACCGCGCAGGAGCTCCTCGGCGGCGGCCTCTCGCTGCTCGCCGTCGGCCTCGTCACCTGGATGATCTTCTGGATGGGGGCGAACGCCCGCAGCCTCAAGGGCGAGCTCGAGTCCAAGCTGGACGCGGCGGTCAGCGGCTCCGCCCTCGGGATCGTCGTGCTCGGCTTCGTCAGCGTCGGCCGCGAGGGGATCGAGACCGCCCTGTTCGTCTGGGCGAGCGTCTCCTCGAGCAGCGCCTCCTCCGCCTCGAACGCCTGGGTCGGCACGATCGGCGCGTTCCTCGGCATCCTCAGCGCGGTCGTCGCCTCCTACCTGATCTTCCGCGGCTTCGTCCGGATCGACCTCGGCCGCTTCTTCACCTGGACCGGCGGCTTCCTCATCGTCGTCGCGGCGGGCGTGCTGCTCTACGGTGTCGGCGACCTGCAGGAGGCGGCGCTGCTACCCGGCTGGGGCACTCCGCTGTTCGACCTCGGCCCGATCCTGCCGGCCACGGTCGCCGCCGTCCTCGGTGGACTCTTCAACTACACGCCCGAGCCGACGGCCCTGCAGTTCTCCGCCTGGCTGCTCTACCTCGTCGTCGTCGGGTCCCTCTTCGTCCGCCAGGTCCGCTCCCGCCGGCCGCGACGGGGCAGCGCGGCCCCGGTCGCCGCTCCCGTCGCCACCTCCGTCTGATCTCGCCCCGGCACCGCCGGAACGACCTCCCACCACCAGGAGAACCATGCCCCCGCGCACTCGACCCCGCCTCCCCCGCGTCGCCACCGGCCTCGCCGGCGCCGGCGCTCTCGCCCTGCTCCTCACCGGCTGCGTGCCGAACACCCCGGCCGCCTCCTCCGCCGCGGCCCTCGACGTCGCGATCGACGACGGCGCCTGCGCGGTGTCGGCCGCGACGGCCGAGGCGGGTGCGGTCACCTTCGCGCTCGAGAACACCGGATCGGACGTCAACGAGTTCGAGATCCTCGCCGAGGACAAGCTGCGCATCGTGGGCGAGAAGGAGAACGTCACTCCCGGTCAGAGCGTCTCCTACGTCGCCCAGCTCGAGCCCGGCACCTATTACACGGCCTGCAAGTTCCAGCAGGTCGGCGCTCCCGTCGGGCTCGCCGAGTTCACCGTGACCGGCGAGGCGACCGAGCAGTCGGCCGATGAGCAGGCCGCGACCGAGGCCGCCGTCACCAACTACGTCTCCTACGTGCAGTCGCAGTCCGGCGAGCTGCTGCCCGCCGTGACGGCCTTCGCCGACGCGTACGCGGCCGGTGACGACGAGAAGGCCCGCAGCCTCTTCGCCGCGACCCGCGTCTTCTACGAGCGCATCGAGCCCACCGCCGAGGCGTTCGGCGACCTCGACCCGAAGATCGACTACCGCGAGGTCGACGCCGTCGCCGAGGGCCTGGACTGGACCGGCTTCCACCGCATCGAGAAGGACCTCTGGGTCCCCGCCGCCGACGCGCTGAACTCCGACGGCACGAGCGCCTGGCTCGACTGGGCGCCCTCCACTCCCGAGCAGCGGACCGCCTTCGCCGACGGGCTCGTCTCCGACGTGCAGGACCTCTACGACCTCGTCGCCGCGCCCGACTTCACCGTCTCGGTCGGCGACATCTCGAACGGCGCGATCGGCCTGCTGGACGAGGTCGCCGCCGGCAAGATCACCGGCGAGGAGGACTGGTGGTCGGGCACCGACCTGACCGACTTCGCCGCGAACGTGCAGGGCGCGGAAGTGGCCTTCGGCAACGTCGAGCCCATCGCGACCGCCTCCGGCGAGGACGGCGCCGCGCTGACCGCCGAGATCGGCCAGCGCTTCGCCGAGCTCGACGCGATGCTCGCGCAGTACGGCTCGCTCGACTCCGGCTTCGTCGCCTACTCGAGCGTGACCGATGAGCAGAAGAAGGAGCTGTCGGACCAGGTGAACGCCCTGTCCGAGCCGCTCTCGCAGCTGACCCACACGGTGCTCGGCGTCGAGGAGCCCGCGGAGTAGTGGAGCCCGAGCAGAACGCCGCCGGCCCCGGCACCGAGTCGGGCCCGACCGCCGAGCAGCCCCGCCGCCTCTCGCGGCGCGGGCTGCTCGGCCTCGTCTCGGCCGGGACCGCGGGCCTCGCCGCGGGGATCGGCGGGACCGTCGCCGTCACCTCGGCGACCAGCGCGAGCGCCTCCTCCGCGGCGACGCGCGTCGTGCCGTTCCACGGCGCGAACCAGGCCGGCATCACCACGGCGGCGCAGGACCGGCTGCACTTCGCGGCCTTCGACCTGGCCTCCGGCGCCACCCGCGACGACCTGATCGAGCTGCTCCAGGACTGGACCCTCGCGGCCGCCCGCCTCACGCAGGGCCTCGACGTCAGCGAGGAGGGCGCCGTCGGCGGCCCGGACACGGCGCCGCCGGACGACACCGGCGAGGCGCTCGGCCTCGACGCGTCCTCACTCACCCTGACCTTCGGTTTCGGGCCGACGCTCTTCACCGACGAGTCCGGTGCCGACCGCTTCGGCCTCGCCGACCGCCGGCCGGCCGAGCTCGCGGCGCTCCCCCGGTTCCGCGGCGACGCGCTGGTGCCGACCGCGGGCGGCGGCGACCTCTGCATCCAGGCCTGCGCCGACGACCCGCAGGTCGCGGTGCACGCGATCCGCAACCTCAGCCGCATCGCCTTCGGCCGCGCCTCGCTGCGCTGGTCCCAGCTCGGCTTCGGCCGCACCTCCTCCACCTCGACGGCGCAGGCCACTCCGCGGAACCTCTTCGGCTTCAAGGACGGCACCGCCAACATCAAGTCCGAGGAGCCGGACGCCGTGCAGGAGCACGTCTGGGTGCAGGACGCCGACGGCCCGGCCTGGCTCGCGGGCGGCAGCTACCTGGTGGCGCGCAAGATCCGGATGATCATCGAGACCTGGGATCGCAGCCAGCTCGGCGAGCAGGAGCGCGTGATCGGCCGGAGCAAGGGCTCCGGCGCCCCGCTCTCGGGCGGCGGCGAGTTCACGGAGCCCGACTTCGAGGCGGCAGGAGCGACCGGCGTGCCGCTGGTCGACAAGGAGTCGCACGTGCGGCTCGCGCACCCGACCGTCAACAACGGCGTCCGGCTGCTGCGCCGCGGCTACAACTTCGTCGACGGGAACGACGAGCTCGGGCGGCTGAACGCGGGGCTGTTCTTCCTCTCGTTCCAGCGGTCGCCGGAGCAGTTCATCACCGTGCAGAGGAACCTCGCGACCGATGCGCTCAACGAGTACATCAAGCACGTGGGTTCGGCGGTCTTCGCCGTCCCGCCGGGCGTCCGCGACGAGAGCGACTTCGTGGGGTCGGGGCTCTTCGCCTGAGCCGCTCGCGTTCCTGAGGGAATCTCCATCCCGGCACAGGTCGTCGGCGGCTGCCTCTCCGAGTGCGGCAAGGTCGGCTCCCTAGCCTCGACGGCGATGTCCGGGAACAGTGCGAAGAACCAGCCGACCAAGCGCGAGCGCCAGGAGCTCGCCCGCCTCGAGGCGAAGGAGCGGCGCGAGCAGGAGCGGCGCCGGAAGCGGCGGAACCGGCTGCTCGGGCAGAGCGGCGCGGTGGTCGGCGTGCTCGCCGTCGTGGCGCTCGTCGCGTGGAACGTCTGGTCGCAGCAGGAGATCGCGAGCACCGGGCCGGCGAACATGCTGAGCGACGGGATCGTGCTCGCGGGGGCGGAGTCGGCGGTCACTCCGGTGACGACCGCCCCTCTCGAGGCGGGCGAGGAGCCCGTGCCGACCGACGAGGCCGCCACGCGCGCGGGCGGCGTCGTCACCGTCGACCTGTACGTGGACTACCTCTGCCCGTACTGCGGGCAGTTCGAGACCGCGAATATGGACAATCTGCAGTCGTGGCTGACGCAGGGGGCGATCACGCTCGAGATCCATCCGGTCGCGATCCTCGACTCCTCCTCGGCGGGGTCGGAGTACTCGAGCCGGGCGGCGAACGCCGCGGCCTGCGTGGCGGACGAGGATCCGGACCGCTTCCTCGCCGTGCACGAGGCGCTGTTCGCGAAGCAGCCGGCGGAGGGGACGACGGGGCTGAGCGATGACGAGCTGCGAGCGCTGGTGACCGGGGCGGGCGTGACGGACGACGACGTGCTGGCCTGCATCACGAGCGGGGAGTTCCGGCCGTGGGTCGCGGCGGCCACGAAGCGGGCGACGACCGGGCCCCTGGCGAACTCGACGCTGGCGAAGCTGAGCTCGACGCCGACCGTGCTCGTCAACGGCGAGCAGTACACGGGGAAGCCGGACGACGCCGACGCGTTCGTCGCCTTCATCACCGCGACGCTCGAGGCGGAGGGCGCGACCGCGTCGCCGACGCCGACGCCCGCGGGCTGACGGCCGGGTCTCGATACGCCGCTCCGCGGCTACTCGACCAGCATGCTGCAGCCCATGCTGGTCGAGCAGCCCTCGCAGAGGGCGCATCGAGACCCACCCTCTGCCGGACCCGGGTCTCGATACGCCGCGTTCCGCGGCTACTCGACCAGCATGCTGCAGCCCATGCTGGTCGAGCGCCCTCGCAGAGGGCGTATCGAGAACCACCCTCTGCCGGACCTCGGTCTCGAGACGCCGCTCCGCGGCTACTCGACCAGCATGCTGCAGCCCATGCTGGTCGAGCAGCCCTCGCAGAGGGCGTATCGAGACCCACCCTCTGCCGGACCTCGGTCTCGAGACGCTGCTGCGTGGCTACTCGACCAGCATGGAGCGGTCCTCGCGGGAGGCCGGCCGAGCAGCAGACGACGGCGGTGCACTCCACGCCGGCCGAGCCGTCTGCGACGGCGCTGCGTTTCATGCTGGTCGAGCAGCCCTCGGAGAGGGCGTATCGAGACCCGCCGTCATCAGCACGCCGCTCTGCAGACTCGTCCTTCTGGCCCGGGTGGATCTCGATACGCCCGCGTCGCGGGCTACTCGATCAGCATGCGCTCAACGACGAACGACCGGCGGAGCGGGGCTCCGGCCGGTCGTGCGTCGTAGGAGGGCGCCGCTGGGGCGCCCTGGGATCAGGCCTGCTTCTTGAGGCGGCTGGTCGCGCGGGCGCGGGCGTTGGCGTCCAGCTCGACCTTGCGGATGCGCACGATCTCGGGGGTGACCTCGACGCACTCGTCCTCGCGGGCGAACTCGAGGCACTCCTCGAGCGTCAGCTGGCGCGAGGGCGTCATCGACTCGAACGTGTCGGAGGTGGACTGACGCATGTTGGTCAGCTTCTTCTCCTTGGTGATGTTCACGTCCATGTCGTCGTTGCGCGAGTTCTCGCCGATGACCATGCCCTCGTAGACCTCCTCGGTGGGGTTCACGAAGAAGGTCATCCGCTCCTGGAGCGCGATGATCGCGAACGGCGTCACGACGCCGGTCCGGTCGGCGACGATCGAGCCGTTGTTGCGGGTGACGATGGCGCCGGCCCACGGCTCGTAGCCGTGCAGGATCGCGTTCGCGATGCCGGTGCCGCGGGTCGTGGTGAGGAACTCGGTGCGGAAGCCGATCAGGCCGCGCGAGGGGACGATGAACTCCATGCGGACCCAGCCGGTGCCGTGGTTCGCCATGTTCTCCATGCGGCCCTTGCGAGCGGCGAGGAGCTGCGTGATCGCGCCGAGGTACTCCTCCGGAGCGTCGATGGTGAGGTGCTCGAAGGGCTCGTGCACCTTGCCGTCGACCTGACGGGTGACCACCTGGGGCTTGCCGACCGTGAGCTCGAAGCCCTCGCGGCGCATCTGCTCGACGAGGATGGCCAGCGCGAGCTCGCCGCGGCCCTGGACCTCCCACGAGTCGGGGCGGCCGATGTCGAGGACCTTGAGCGACACGTTTCCGATGAGCTCGCGGTCGAGGCGGTCCTTGACCATGCGCGCGGTGAGCTTGTGGCCCTTGACCTTGCCGACCAGCGGCGAGGTGTTGGTGCCGATGGTCATCGAGATCGCCGGGTCGTCGACCGTGATGGCCGGCAGCGGGCGGATGTCCTCCGGGTCGGCGATGGTCTCGCCGATGGTGATCTCGGGGAAGCCCGCGATCGCGACGATGTCGCCGGGGCCGGCGGTCTCGGCCGGGTAGCGGTCGAGCGCCTTGGTGATCAGCAGCTCGGTGATGCGCGCGTTGGTGTGCGAGCCGTCGTGGTGGACCCAGGCGACCGTCTGGCCCTTCTTGATCGTGCCGTTGAAGACGCGGAGGAGGGCGAGGCGGCCGAGGAACGGCGACGCGTCGAGGTTGGTGACGTGGGCCTGGAGGGGCGCCTCGTCGTCGAAGGTCGGCGCCGGGATGTGCTTGAGGATCGCCTCGAACAGCGGCTCGAGGTCCTCGGCGTCGGGCAGGGTGCCGTCCTCCGGCTTGTTCGCGGAGGCGCGGCCGGCCTTGCCGGACGCGTAGACGACGGGGACGTCGAGGATGGCGTCGAGGTCGAGGTCGGGGACGTCGTCCGCCATGTCGGAGGCGAGGCCGAGGAGCAGGTCCTGGCTCTCGGCGACGACCTCGTCGATGCGGGCATCGGGGCGGTCGGTCTTGTTGACCAGCAGGATGACGGGGAGCTTCGCCTCGAGCGCCTTGCGCAGCACGAAGCGGGTCTGCGGGAGGGGGCCCTCCGACGCGTCGACGAGGAGGCAGACGCCGTCGACCATCGACAGGCCGCGCTCGACCTCGCCGCCGAAGTCGGCGTGGCCGGGGGTGTCGATCACGTTGATGGTGATGGGGCCGTCGACCGCGTGCTTGCCGCTGTAGGACACAGCGGTGTTCTTCGCGAGGATCGTGATGCCCTTCTCGCGCTCGAGCTCGTTCGAGTCCATCGCGCGCTCGTCCACGTGGGCGTGCGCGTCGAAGGAGTTCGTCTGCTTGAGCATGGCGTCCACCAGGGTGGTCTTGCCATGGTCGACGTGGGCGACGATCGCGACGTTGCGCAGGTCGGAGCGGGTGGCACTTGCCATGTGAACGGACTCGTCTCGTGTTCTCGTGCAGTAAGGGGGACCCTCCATCGTACCGCAGGCTCGCGCCGAGACGGCGGAGGGCCCCGTTCCGGGCCGGCGACCCGATGAACATCGGGTGTCGCCGGGCCGGAACGGGGCCCTCGTGGAGTGGATCCGGCGGACTAGACCGCGAACTCGATCCCGGCGCCGGGGATGGCGGCGAGCAGCTCGCGGGTGTACTCCTGCTGCGGCGACTCGAACACGGTGTCGGTCGACGCGTGCTCGACGATCCGGCCCTTCTGCATCACGCAGACGTCGTCGGCGATCACGCGGACCACCGCGAGGTCGTGCGTGATGAACAGGTAGGTCAGCCCGAGCTCGGCCTGCAGATCGGCCAGGAGGCGGAGGATCTGCGCCTGGACGAGCACGTCCAGGGCCGACACCGCCTCGTCGAGCACCACGATCTCGGGCTTGAGCGCGAGCGCGCGGGCGATGGCCACTCGCTGGCGCTGGCCGCCGGAGAGCTCGTTCGGGTAGCGGCTCGCGATGACCCGCGGGAGGGACACCTGGTCGAGCAGCTCGAGCACGCGCTCGCGCTGCGAGGTGCGGTCGCCGACCTTGTGCACCCGCAGCGGCTCGGAGATGGTGTTGCCGATGTTGTGCAGCGGGTCGAGCGAGCCGTACGGGTCCTGGAACACCGGCTGCATCGAGCGCCGCAGCGCCAGCATCTCCTTGCCGCGGAGCTTCTCGGTCCGACGGCCGTCGATCGAGATCGCGCCGGACGTCGCCGTCTCGAGACCGAGCACGAGGCGGGCGATCGTCGACTTGCCCGAGCCCGACTCCCCCACGAGCGCCGTGGTGGTGCCCTTGGGGATCGAGAACGACACGTCGTCGACGGCCGTGAAGTCCTCGGCCTTCAGCCCGCCGCGGCGGATCTTGAAGACCTTGGTGAGCCCGTCGAGCTCGATCATCGGCCGCGCGGTGGTGGTCGCCGCACCGTGGTGGGCGCCGGCCGCGCCGACCAGGTCGACCTCGCGGACGGCCTCGGACTCGCCGGGCACCGCCTCGGTGGCCTTCCCGGCGGTCGACTGGATGCGGCGCGAGGCGAGGCTCGGCGCCGCGGCGATCAGGCGCTGCGTGTAGGGGTGCTGCGGGTTCTGCAGCACCTCCACCGAGGCGCCCGACTCCACGATCCGGCCCTTGTACATCACGATGAGCTTCTCGGCGCGCTCGGCGGCGAGGCCCAGGTCGTGCGTGATGAAGAGCAGCGCGGTGCCGTCGGTCCTCGTCAGGGTCTCGAGGTGGTCGAGGATGCGCCGCTGCACGGTCACGTCGAGCGCCGAGGTGGGCTCGTCCGCGATCAGCAGCTGCGGCGACGCGGCCAGGCCGATGCCGATCAGCACCCGCTGGCGCATGCCGCCGGAGAACTGGTGCGGGAACTGCTTGAGACGCTTCTCGGCGTCCGCGAGTCCGGCGTTCTGCAGGACCTCGATCGCCTTGGCGCGGACCTCCTTGCGGCCGGAGGCGAGGCCGTTGGCCTTGATCGTCTCCTCGACCTGGAAGCCGACCGACCAGACCGGGTTGAGGTTGGACATCGGGTCCTGCGGCACGTAGCCGATCCGGCGGCCGCGGATGTCCTCCAGCTCGGTCCTGGTCGCCTTCGCGAGGTCCTTGCCGTCGAACAGGACGGAGCCGCCGGTGACCGTGCCGGTGCCGGGGAGCAGGCCGATGATCGCCGCGGCGGTCGTCGACTTGCCGGAGCCGGACTCGCCGACGATCGCGACGGTCTGGCCGTGCTCGATCGTCAGACTGACGCCGCGGAGTGCGGGGACCAGTCCGCTGCCGGTCTGGAAGCCGACCTCGAGGTCGGTGACCTGGAGCAGTGGCCCCTGCGGGGTGCTCGGTGTCGTGGACGTCATCGGAGGGCCCTCGCCTTCGGGTCGAGCGCGTCGCGGAGCGACTCGCCCAGGAGGATGAAGCTCAGCACCGTCACCGTCAGCGCGATCGACGGGTAGATCAGCGTCTGCGGGTTGGTGCGCAGGTCGCGCTGCGCCTGGCTGATGTCGTTGCCCCAGGACATCACCGAGCCGGGCAGGCCGACGCCGAGGAACGACAGCGTCGCCTCCGCGGTGATGGCGGCGCCGAGCGAGATGGTCGTGACGACGATGACGGGGGCGATCGAGTTCGGCAGCACGTGCCGGAAGAGGATCGCCATCTTGGACAGGCCCGTCGCGGTGGCGGCGCCGACGAAGTCGGACTGCTTGACGCGGAGGACCTCGGAGCGCAGCACGCGCGCCGTCGTCGGCCAGGCGAACGCTCCGATCGCCAGGGCGATGACGAAGACGTTCCGGTAGGCCGAGAAGACCGACATGATGACGACCGCGGCGAGGATGTAGGGGATCGAGAAGAAGATGTCGCCGAGGCGCATGATCACGGTGTCGACCCAGCCGCCGAAGAAGCCGGCCAGCGCGCCGCCGATGACGCCGGAGACGGTCGTGATGACGATCACGATCAGACCGACGGTCAGCGACGTGGACGTGCCGTGGATGATGCGCGAGAAGACGTCGCAGCCCTGCTTGGTGTAGCCGAGCAGGCTGCCGCCGCCCGGGCCCTGGTTGCTGAACGAGAGCGCGCACTGCCGCGGGTCCACCGAGGTGAACAGGCCGGGGAGCAGGGCGACCGCGATGATCACGACGATCATCACGCCGGAGATCCAGAACATCGGGCGCTTGCGCAGGTCGCGCCAGGCGTCGGTCCAGAGGTTGCTGGGCTTCTCGTCGAGGCTGACCGCGTCGACGGACGCGATCGGCGTCTCCTCGAGCGGGGCGACGAAGTGGTCGATGCGGCGGGCCTTCTGCGCGCCGCCGGAGAACTCATTTGGCATAGCGGATCCTCGGGTCGAGTACGGCGTAGAGCAGGTCGACGAGGATGTTCACCACGAGGTAGAACAGCACCATGACCGTGACGAAGGAGACGACGGTCGGTCGCTCCCCTCGGATGATCGCCTGGTAGAGCGTGTTCCCGACGCCGGGAACGTTGAAGATGCCCTCGGTCACGGTGGCACCGACGATCAGGAGGCCGAAGTCGGCTCCGAACTGCGTGGTGACCGGGATCAGCGAGTTGCGCAGGACGTGCACAGGGATGACGCGACGACGCGAGAGTCCCTTGCTGTACGCGGTGCGCACGAAGTCCGAGCCGGCGGTCTCGATGACCGAGCCGCGGGTCAGGCGGATCGCCGAGGCGACCACGAACAGCGCGAGCACGATCGCCGGGAGCAGGAGCCTCTGGAACGACGCGTCGGCACCGACCGTCGGAGGGAACCAGCCCAGCTGGATCGCGAAGAACGACTGCGCGATGAAGCAGAGCACGAAGATCGGCACCGAGACGAGCAGGAGGCTGACGACCAGGGCGCTCGCGTCGAAGAAGCTGCCCTTGCGCAGTCCGCTGATGAGGCCGATGGTCAGCGCCACGACGATCTCGATGATGATGGCCATCATCGCGAGGGTCAGGGTCACCGGGAAGGTGCGGGCGAGGATCTCGTTGACCGACTGGCCCGAGAACGAGATGCCGAAGTCGCCGCGGACGACGCCTCCCAGGTAGTACAGGTACTGGACGATGAACGGCTCGTTCAGGTGGTACTGCTCCTCGAGGCGGGCGAGGAGCGCGGGGCTCGGCGTCTTGTCGCCGAAGAGCGACAGGAGCGGGTTCCCCGGCATGGAGAAGACCATGAAGTAGATGAGGAACGTGGTGCCGATGAGCACGGGGACGGCTTGCAGGATGCGTCGGACGATGTAGGCGAGCATGTCAGCCCAGCCGGTTCCGGAGTCGCATGGATGGGGACCTCATTCGATTGTGACCGAAACAGGGCGCTCCGCCCGTGCCGTGACCTGGTGGCCGGCGGCACGGGCGAAGCGCCCCAGTGGTTCGAGCTTAGTTCTTGGTGATCTCGTAGTAGAGCGGCACCGAGTTCCAGCCGAACTCGACGTTCGACACGCCCTCGCCGTAGCCGCCGGTCACGTTCGCGTACCAGAGCGGCAGCGCCGGGAGGTCGGTGAGGAGGGTCTCCTGCGCCTGCTGGAACGTGGTGTTCGCAGCGTCGGTGTCGGCGTCGGAGAGGCCCGAGGCGACGAGAGCGTCGAACTCGGGGTTCGAGTAGTCGCCGTCGTTCGACGAGGCGCCGGTCACGTAGAGCGGTCCGAGGAAGTTGTAGAGGCTCGGGTAGTCGGCCTGCCAACCGGTGCGGAACGCCGTCTCGATCGAGCGGTCGACGATCTTGGTGCGCGCCTCGGCGAAGGTCGGGTAGGCGTCGCCCTCGGCCTCGATGCCCAGCGTGTTCTTGATCGAGTTGGTCACCGCGTCGACCCAGCCCTGGTGGCCGCCGTCCGCGTTGTAGGCGATCTTGAAGGTGCCGTCCCAGGGGCTGATCGCGTCGGCCTGAGCCCACAGCGCCTTGGCCTCGTCGGGGTTGTACTCGAGCACGTCGGCGCCCTCGAGGGAGTCGCTGTAGCCGTCGATCACCGGGGAGGTGAAGTCGGAGGCGGGGGTGCGGGTGCCCTCGAAGATCACGTCGGTGATCTCCTTACGGTCGAAGGCCATCGAGATGGCCTGACGGCGCAGCTGGCCCTCCTCACCGCTGAAGTGCGCGAGGCGCTCCGGGATGGTGAAGGACTGGAAGATCGCGGCGGGCTGGTTGACGGCCCGGTCGCCGAGGTCGCTCTCGAAGGTGCCGAAGGCGGAGTCCGGGATCTGGTCGACCACGTCGACGTTGCCGCCGAGGAGGTCGGCGTAGGACGCGTCCTGGGTGGCGTAGAAGACGATCTTCAGACCGCCGTTCTGCGCCTCGCGGGGACCGGAGTAGTCCTCGTTCTTGACCAGGTCGATCTGGACGTCGTGCTGCCACGCGTCGTCGCCGGCCAGCTTGTACGGGCCGTTGCCGATCGGGTTCTCGCCGAACGCGGCCATGTCGTCGAACGCGACGGCGGGCAGCGGGTAGTACGCCGAGTAGCCGAGGCTGATCGGGAAGTCCGACTGCGGGGACTTGAGCGCCACGGTGAAGGTGGTGTCGTCCACGGCCTTGAGGCCGGTGAGCTCGCTGTCCTCGGTGTCGCTGTAGCCCTCGAAGTTCGCGAAGAACGACGAGCTGAGCTGGTTGTTCGAGAGCTTCGCGCCGTAGTTCCAGGCGTCGATGAAGGAGCTCGAGGTCACCGGGTCGCCGTTCGTGAACGTCAGGCCGTCCTTGATGGTGATGGTGTAGTTCTGCGCGTCGTCCGACTCGATCGACTCGGCGACGTCGTTGTTCGGCGCCCCCTCGGCGTCGTAGTAGACCAGGCCCGCGAAGATCTCGTCGAGGATCTTGCCGCCGCCCACCTCGTTGGTGTTGGTCGGGACCAGCGGGTTCTGCGGCTCCGAGCCGTTGGTGGAGATGATCGCGGCGGTGTCGCCGCTCGCGTCTCCCCCGCCCGAGTCGTTCGAGCTGCTGCAGCCGGCCAGGACCAGCGTGCTCGCGGCGACGAGCGCCAGAGCTCCGAGGCCGTAACGTCTGATTTTCACAATTCCTCCAGTGGTGTGGGGGCGCGCGAGAAGTGGTTTCCCTGACGCGTGGAGTGCCGTGCGCGTGGCGACGACGTCGGCGCGCGAGACTGGTGGCCACCGCGCGAATGCCTCCGTCGAGACTATGTATCGACTGCCTATCGCCACAAAACGATGAGGAAACCGTTACACAGCGGTAACCAGGAGGTGGAATCCTTGCGCGGATTCGCACGAAACGTGCGTCTGCGCGTCGTTCCGCGCACACCAGCGAATCCGAGGAAGGGGCCCGCGTGTCCACCGCTCCCCCAGCGTCCGCACAGTCCCGGGGCCGGATCGGGGCGGAGATCCTCCTGGTCCTCGGGCTCTCCCTCGGGGCGTCGGCGGTCTACTCCGTCGTCTCGATCGCCAACAAGCTCACCCGCTCGGTCTCGCTCGGGCAGCAGTCGACGACCATCAACGGGGCGCTCAGCGACCGGCCGGCCTTCGACCTGATCTACCAGCTGCTCGCGCTGTTCTTCGACCTCGTGCCGGTGCTGCTCTGCGTCTTCCTGCTCTGGCAGGGCGGCCGGCGTCCGCTCGGGCGGCTCGGGCTCGACCTGAACCGGCCGCTCCCCGACCTCGGCTCGGGAGTCGTGCTCGCGGTGGCGATCGGCGCACCCGGCATCGGTCTGTACGCGCTCGGGCGGGCGCTCGGGATCACGGTCGCGGTGGTCGCGTCACCGCTGGACGCCTACTGGTGGACGGTGCCCGTGCTGGTGCTCTCGGCGATCCGGGCGGGGGTGCAGGAGGAGGTGATCATGATCGGCTACCTCTTCGCGCGCCTGGGCGATCTCGGCTGGGGGCGCTGGAGGATCCTGTTCGCGAGCGCCCTGCTGCGGGGCAGCTACCACCTGTACCAGGGCATCGGGCCGTTCATCGGCAACGTGATCATGGGCGTGGTCTTCGGGCTGTTCTACCAGCGCTTCGGGCGGACGCTGCCGCTGGTGATCGCCCACTCGATCATCGACATCGTGTCGTTCGTGGGCTACCCGCTGGCGGTCGCCCTCTGGCCGGAGCTCTTCGCGGCGCCGGCGCCGCAGCCGACGCCCTCCGTCACTCCGACCCCCTGACGACCCTCGTCGTCCGACACCGAGACGATCCGTCACGGACGATCGTGTCGAGAGAGCGGACACGACCGTCCGCGACGGATCGTCGGCGGGCGTCAGGCGCTGATCAGGCGAAGGCCTCGATCGGCGGGCAGGCGCAGACGAGGTTGCGGTCGCCGTAGGCCTGGTCGACGCGGCGGACCGGCGGCCAGTACTTGCCGCGCACCAGCGAGCGGACCGGGTAGACGGCCTCCTCGCGGCTGTACGGGTGCGACCACTCGGCGTCGACGAGGCACTCCGCGGTGTGCGGGGCGCCCCGCAGCGGGTTGTCGTCCACCGGCCACTCCCCCGCGCCGACACGGTCGGCCTCGGCCTTGATGCCGATCATCGCGTCGATGAAGCGGTCGATCTCGGCGAGGTCCTCGCTCTCGGTCGGCTCGACCATCAGCGTGCCCGCGACGGGGAAGCTCATCGTCGGCGCGTGGAAGCCGTAGTCGACGAGGCGCTTGGCGACGTCGTCCACGGTCACTCCGGTGGCCGCGGTGAGCGGGCGGATGTCGAGGATGCACTCGTGCGCGACGAGGCCGCTGCCGCCGGTGTAGAGCACCGGGTAGTGCTCGCGGAGGCGGGCGGCGACGTAGTTGGCCGAGAGGACGGCCGCGCCGGTGGCGGCGCGCAGGCCGTCCTCGCCCATCATCCGGGCATAGGCCCACGAGATCGGCAGGATGCCGGGGCTGCCGTACGGTGCCGCCGAGACGGGCGCGCCGCCGTGGACGACGGTGTCGCCGTGCTGGCCGACGGAGTGCTCGAGCCGCTGCGCGAGCGGGTGGCCCGGCAGGAACGGCGCGAGGTGCGCCTTCGCGGCGACCGGGCCGACGCCGGGGCCGCCGCCGCCGTGCGGGATGCAGAACGTCTTGTGCAGGTTGAGGTGCGAGACGTCGCCGCCGAAGTCGCCGAAGCGGGCGAAGCCGAGCAGCGCGTTGAGGTTCGCGCCGTCGACGTAGACCTGGCCGCCGGCCTCGTGCACGAGCCGGCAGATCTCGGCGACCTCGTGCTCGTAGACGCCGTGGGTGGACGGGTAGGTGATCATCAGGGCGGCGAGGCCCTCGGCGTGCTCCGCGATCTTGGCGCGCAGGTCGTCGAGGTCGACGTTGCCGAGCTCGTCGCAGGCGACGACCACGACGCGCATGCCGGCGAGGACCGCGCTGGCCGCGTTCGTCCCGTGGGCGCTCGAGGGGATGAGGCAGACGGTGCGCGCCTCGTCGCCGCGCGAGCGGTGGTAGCCGCGGATCGCGAGGAGCCCGGCGAGCTCGCCCTGCGAGCCGGCGTTGGGCTGCAGCGAGACGGAGTCGTAGCCGGTGAGGTGCGCGAGCCAGCGCTCGAGCTGGTCGACCAGGGCGAGGGAGCCCTCGACGTCGGCCTCGGGCGCGAAGGGGTGCAGACCGGCGAACTCGGGCCAGCTGACCGCCTCCATCTCGGCGGCGGCGTTGAGCTTCATCGTGCAGGAGCCCAGCGGGATCATGCCGCGGTCCAGCGCGTAGTCGGCGTCGGCAAGGCGCTTGAGGTAGCGCATCATCGAGGTCTCGCTGCGGTGCGTGTTGAAGACGGGGTGCACCAGGAACGGCGTGGTCCGCTCCAGCGCACCGGGGATGCTGCGCGCGGCGCCGGCGAGGACGCCGTGCCGGGCGTCGAGGTCGCCGATCGCGACGGCGACCGCCACGACCTCCTCCGGGGTCACCGTCTCGTCGAGGGCGACCGCGACGGTGTCCGCGTCGACGAGGCGCAGGTCGAAGCCGGCCTCGCGGGCGCGGGCGACGGCCGCCTCCGCGCCCTGCGGGACGACGACCGCGACGGTGTCGAAGAAGTCGGCGTGCCGGAGCGCGTGACCGCGGTCGAGCAGGAGGCGGGCCAGCAGCGCGGCACGGGAGTGCACCTGCTCGGCGATCCGGGCCAGGCCGTCCGGCCCGTGGTAGACCGCGTACATCGCGGCCATCACGGCGAGCAGGACCTGCGCGGTGCAGATGTTCGAGGTCGCCTTCTCGCGGCGGATGTGCTGCTCGCGCGCCTGCAGCGAGAGCCGGTACGCGGGGTTGCCCGCCGCGTCCTGGCTGACGCCGACCAGGCGTCCGGGCAGCTGGCGCTCGAGGCCCTTGCGGACGGCGAGGTAGCCGGCGTGCGGCCCGCCGAAGCCCATCGGGACGCCGAAGCGCTGGGTGGTGCCCACGGCGACGTCGGCACCGAGCTCGCCCGGCGAGCGGACGAGGGTGAGCGCGAGGAGGTCGGCCGCCACGATCGCGAGACCGCCGTGCGCCTTGACCGCGCCGAGGACGGCGGACGGGTCCCAGAGGTGCCCGGAGGCACCGGGGTACTGCACGAGGGCGCCGAAGGATTCGGGCACGTCGTCCGCGTCGGTGCGCGAGAGCGGCAGCTCGACGATGCGGATGCCCACCGCCTCCGCCCGGCCGCGCAGCAGCGCGAGGGTCTGCGGCAGCGCGTCGGAGTCGACGACGAAGACGTCGGTCTTCGCCTTCGAGGCGCGGCGGGCCAGCAGCATCGCCTCGACGACGGCGGTGCCCTCGTCGAGCATCGAGGCGCCGGCGGTGTCGAGACCGGTGAGGTCGGCGACCATCGTCTGGAAGTTGATCAGCGCCTCGAGCCGGCCCTGCGAGATCTCGGGCTGGTACGGGGTGTAGGCCGTGTACCAGCTCGGGTTCTCGAGGACGTTGCGCTTGATCACGGCCGGGGTGAGCGTGCCGTGGTAGCCGAGGCCGATCAGCGGGCGGCGGAGGGTGTTGCGCGCGGCGAGGGCGCGCAGCTCGGCCAGCGCCTCGGCCTCGGTGGCCGGCGCGGGGAGCACCGGCGCGAGGTCGCGGACGTGGATCGACTCGGGGACGGCGGCCTCGACCAGCGCGTCGACGGAGTCGTAGCCGAGGGCGGCGAGCATGGTGCGCTGGGCGTCGGCGTCGGTCCCGATGTGGCGGGACTCGAACTCACCGGGGGTGCGGGCCGCCATCTACTCGCCCACCAGCTCGTCGTAGGCGGCGGCGTCGAGCAGGCCGTCGGGCAGCGCGTCGAAGCGCACCTTGATCAGCCAGCCGTCGCCGAAGGGGTCGGCGTTGACCAGCTCCGGGCTGTCGACGACCGCGGTGTTGGTCTCGAGGACCTCGCCGTCGACGGGCGCGAACAGCTCGCCGACCGACTTGGTCGACTCGATCTCGCCGACGACGGAGCCGCCCTCGACCCGCGTGCCCGCCTCGGGCAGCTCGACGAAGACGACGTCGCCGAGCTTGTCGGCGGCGTAGGCGGTGATGCCGACGGTCGCGGTCTCGCCCTCGACCAGGATCCACTCGTGGTCGGAGGTGTACTGGAGCTCGGTGGGAACGGCCATGGTCAGTTCTTCTTTCTGGAGTAGAAGGGGAGCTCGGTGACGGTCATCGGGAGCCGGCTGCCGCGGATGTCGACGGAGACGACGCTGCCGGGCTGCGCGGAGGCCGGCGCGACGTAGGCCATCGCGATCGGCACGCCGAGGGTGGGCGAGAGGATGCCGCTGGTGACGACGCCGATCACGTCGTCGTCGGGGCCGTGGACGCTGTAGTCGGCGCGGGCGGCGCGGCGGCCCTCGCCGATCAGGCCGACGAGCACAGGAGCGTCGCCGGAGGGGCCCTCCTCGCTGGCCGCGCGGCCGACGAAGTCGATCGGCTTGCCGAGGGCGACGACGCGGCCCAGGCCGGCCTGCGCCGGGAAGACGTCGCGGGAGAGCTCGTGGCCGTAGAGCGGCATGCCCGCCTCGAGGCGGAGGGTGTCGCGCGCGGCGAGCCCGGCGGGGACGAGGCCCGCGCCCGCGCCCGTCTCGGCGAGCGCCTCCCAGAGCGCGGGGGCGGTGTCGGGGGCGACGTAGATCTCGAAGCCGTCCTCGCCGGTGTAGCCGGTGCGGGCGATCAGGATCGGGTGCGCCTCGAAGGTGCCGGGGACGGCGCGGTAGTAGCGCAGCTCCTCGAGCAGGCGGGCGGCGTCGTCGGTGTCGAGCACCGACTCCTCGCCGCGGTCGACCTCGATCGCGAGGCCCTGCACGTTCTGCAGGATCTCCAGCGAGCGCGGGCCCTGGATCGCGATCAGCGCGACGTCATCGCTCTCGTCGTAGAGCTCGCACTCGAACATCGCGGTGCGGTCGCGCAGCTGCTCGGCGACCACGTGGCGGTTGGCGGCGTTCGCGACGACCATGAAGCGGTCCTCGCCGGTGCGGTAGACGACGAGGTCGTCGATCACGCCGCCGGTGCGGTCGAGCAGGAGGGTGTACTTCGCGCGGCCGACGGCGACGGCGGAGAGGTCGCTCGCGAGCGCGTAGTCGAGGGCGTCCACCGCCTCGGGTCCGACGACGAGGATCTCGCCCATGTGGGAGAGGTCGAAGAGGCCCGCCGCGGTGCGAACCGCGTGGTGCTCGGCGAGGTCGCCGGAGTAGCGGACGGGCATCCACCAGCCGGCGAAGTCGGTGAAGGAGGCGCCGGCGGCGACGTGCACGTCGTGCAGCGGCGAGCGGCGGGGCTCGGTGCTCGGCGCGGTGGCGTCGGGCGAGTCGATCTCGATGCCGCCGGTCTCGGGGGCGCCGGACTCGGCAGGGGTCGTCGGGGCAGAGATGCCTTCGACGGAGTTCTCGTCGACGGAGTTTTCTTCGGACATGTGGGAGTTCTCCAATTCGTCGCAGTGCTGCGCACGCGCCCGCACAGGTCGGTGATGCGTGGCACAGCAGTGCCGTGGGAACTCCCCCTCTGTCGTGGTGCCTGAGAGATTCACGCCGCCCCTCGCGGGGCGATCGCTTTCACCATCGGCGGATCCTCTGCGGATCGCTTTCCAGAGTGGCCAGTTCGACGCGGTACAAGACCTGAGAGATTGGCGGGGAGGCTTGCTCCTTCGGTGCCGACCGGAGTCGGCTCTCCCGCGTCGCGTATGCGGCCCGGTATTCGGTTGTCCGCTCACCCTAGCGGGCGGGTGCGCGCGCTGTCCCTCCCCCTCGCGAGATGCCACTTGTGCACGCTTCTCGCGGCGTGTCGCGTACACAAGTGGCATCTCGCGGCGGGGAGCAGGACGGGTGCCGGGTTGGTGTTCGGGTCGGGGTGACACTAAGCTCGAGGGAGTCGTTAGGGTCAGGGTGACCTTTAGGGGGGTCTCGTGGAGGCAGCAGTGCCGCAGCTCGCGGTGTCGACCGTGATCTTCGCGCTGCGCCCGCATCCGGAGACCGGGGCCGCCGCCGTCTGGATCCCCGTCGTCCGCCGGCTCCGCGATCCGTATCAGGGGCTCTGGGCGCTGCCCGGCGGCCCGCTCCGGCCCGACGAGGACCTCGCCGAGGCGGCGCGCCGCACCCTCCGCGAGACGACGGGCCTCGCGCCGCGCTACCTGGAGCAGCTGTACGCCGTCGGCGGCACCGAGCGCTCCCGCGGCGAGCGCCGGGTGGTGTCGATCGTCTACTGGGCGCTGGTGCGCACCTCCGAGGCCGACGCGGCGATCGTGGACGAGAACGTCGCCTGGCTCTGCACCGATCTGCTGCCCGAGCTGGCCTTCGATCACGGGCTGATCGTCGACTACGCCCTGTGGCGCCTGCGCAACAAGATGGAGTACTCCCGGATCGCGCAGGCCTTCCTCGGCGAGACCTTCACGCTCGCCCAGCTGCGCGAGGTGCACGAGGCCGTCCTGCAGAAGCCCCTCGACCCGGCGAACTTCCGCCGGACGATCGAGGCCTCCAAGACCGTGGTGCCGACCGAGCAGCGACTGACGGGCACCCGTCACCGCCCGCCTCGGCTGTACCGCTACGACGGGTCCGTGGCACTCGTCGACAACGGGCCCCTGCCGGTCTAGCACCGGCCGCCGCCCGCACCAGGCCGCCGCCGACCCCGCACCGGCCGCCGCCCCCGTCCGAACCGCACCATCGAGGAGACACCGTGACATCGGTCGACAGCACCATCCAGCTCATCGAGCGGGGAGCCGCCCCCGGCGCGACCTGCGCACCCGAGCTCGCCGAGGCGCCCTGGGCGTTCGACCTCGGCCTCCCGGCCTACGGACCCGGCGCCTCGCAGGCGGACCCGATCCCGGCGGCGTCGCCCGTGCAGGGCCGCCTCCCCGACGAGTACACCGCGGCGAGCGCCGACGAGCTGCACCGCCGCATCCTCGCGGCGAAGGAGACGCTGGGCGAGCGCGTCGTCGTGCTCGGCCACTTCTACCAGCGCGACGAGGTGGTGCAGTACGCGGACTTCGTCGGCGACTCCTTCCAGCTCGCGAAGGCGGTGGCGAACCGGCCCGACGCCGAGGCCATCGTCTTCTGCGGCGTGCACTTCATGGCCGAGACGGCGGACATCCTCTCCCGGCCGGACCAGGCGGTCATCCTGCCGAACCTCGCCGCGGGCTGCTCGATGGCGGACATGGCCGACATCGACTCGGTCGAGGACGCCTGGGCCGAGCTGACCGAGCTCTACGGCACCGAGCCGGACGCCGACGGCCGGGTGCCGCTGATCCCGGTGACCTACATGAACTCCTCCGCGGCACTGAAGGCCTTCTGCGGACGGAACGGCGGCGTGGTCTGCACCTCGTCGAACGCGACCACCGTGCTCGAGGACGCGTTCGCGCGCGGGCAGCGGGTCCTCTTCTTCCCGGACCAGCACCTCGGCCGCAACACTGCGAAGGCGATGGGCGTGCCGCTCGAGCGGATGCCGATGTGGAACCCGCGGAAGCCGGGCGGCGGCTCGGACGAGGCGACGCTGCTCGACGCGCAGGTCATCCTCTGGCACGGCTTCTGCTCGGTGCACAAGCGCTTCACCGTCGCGCAGATCGAGCGCGCGCGGCTCCAGCACCCGGACGTCCGCGTGATCGTGCACCCGGAGTGCCCGATGGCCGTCGTCGACGCGGCGGACGAGTACGGCTCGACCGACTACATCGTCAAGGCGATCCAGGCGGCGCCGGCGGGCAGCACCTTCGCGATCGGTACCGAGATCAACCTCGTGCAGCGCCTCGCGGTGCAGTACCCGCAGCACACCATCTTCTGCCTCGACGACGTGGTCTGCCCGTGCTCGACGATGTACCGGATCCACCCGGGGTACCTCGCCTGGGTGCTGGAGGGACTGGTCGCGGGGACGGTGCACAACCGGATCTCGGTCGACGACTCCGTGCAGGACCAGGCGCGCGTGGCGCTCGAGCGGATGCTCGCCGCGGTGCCGCCGGCCGGTCCGGCCGCTCCCGCTCCTGCTCCCGTCGCGGGGGTGTGACATGGCCCGCGTCGTCGTGGTCGGCAGCGGGATCGCCGGCCTGGTCGTCGCCCTGCTGGCCTCGCGCCGGCACGAGGTCGTCCTCGTCACCAAGGGCGCGCTCGAGGAGTCGAGCACGCGTGCCGCGCAGGGCGGGATCGCCGCCGTCACCGCGGCAGGAGACTCCGTCGCGCTGCACGTCGAGGACACGCTGACCGCGGGCGCCGGGCTCTGCTCGCGCTCGGCCGTCGAGGTGCTCTGCGCCGAGGGGCCGGCGGCGGTCGCCGCGCTGCAGGCCTGGGGCGTCGGCTTCGACCGCGACGGCGACGACCTCGCCCGCGGGCTGGAGGGGGCGCACTCGCGGCCGCGGATCCTGCACGCCGGCGGCGACGCGACCGGCTCCGCGATCGAGGAGGCGCTCGTCGCCGCGGTGCGCGCGGCCGCGGTCACGGTGCTCGAGGAGACGGTGCTGGTCGACCTGGTGCGCCCGGGAGCCGCCGTGACCGGCGTCGATGTGCTGCGGGACGGCCGGGTCGAGCGGATCGACGCCGACGCGGTCGTCCTCGCGACCGGCGGCGCCGGGCAGCTCTACCGGCACACCACGAACCCCGCGGTGGCGACCGGCGACGGGCTCGCCGCGGCGCTCCGGGCCGGTGCCCAGACGGCCGACCTGGAGTTCTACCAGTTCCACCCGACCTGGCTCGCGCTGGCCGGCGGGTTCCTGGTGTCGGAGGCGGTCCGCGGCGAGGGCGCGGTGCTGCGCGACGCCGCGGGCGAGCGCTTCCTCGTCGGCGTGCACCCGGACGCCGAGCTGGCGCCCCGCGACGTGGTCGCCCGCGCGATCGCCGACCGGATGCTGCTCCAGGGCGGGCTGCCCGTGCACCTCGATGCGCGCGCCATTCCCGCGGACGTGCTCGCGCACCGCTTCCCCACCATCTCGGCCGCCTGCCGGGCGGGCGGACTCTCGCTCGCCGACGACCTCATCCCCGTGACGCCGGCCGCGCACTACTGGATGGGCGGGATCGCCACCGATCTCGACGGGCGGAGCAGCCTCCCCGGGCTCTTCGCCGTGGGCGAGGTCGCCTGCACCGGCGTGCACGGCGCGAACCGGCTGGCGTCGAACAGCCTGCTCGAGGGCGTGGTGTTCGCGCGGCGGGTCGCGGCGGCGCTCGACGGACCGCCCGCGGTGCCCTCGACCGAGGCGCCGGAGCCCTCCGCCCTCGTGCCGCTCGCGCTCGACCGCGCGCTCCTGCAGGAGACGCTCTGGACCGGCGCAGGTCTCTCGCGCGACGCCGCCGGCCTCGAGACGGCACGGACCTCTCTCGCCGCCGCCCGCTCCCCCGCCGCGCTGTCCCGGGGGACCCTCGAGGACGCGAACCTCCGCGCCTGCGGCCTCGCCCTGATCGACGCCGCCCTCGCCCGCGCCGAGTCGCGCGGCGCCCACCACCGCACCGACCACCCCCACCCCTCGGCGAGCGCCTACCGCGTCGCCGGTACGAGAAAGGTCGCCGTCCCGTGCTGACCCGTCAGAGCATCGAGCGCATCGTCACCCTGGCCCTGGAGGAGGACGCCCCCTGGGGCGACCTCACCTCCGACACCCTGCTGCCCGCCGACGCGACGGCCTCCGCGGCCCTCGTCGCCCGCGAGCCCGGCGTCTTCAGCGGCGGGGCGGTGCTGCTCGGCACCTTCCTGCAGGCCGACTCGCGGATCCGCGTGCAGGACGTCGTCGCGGACGGGACGGTCTTCGCGGCCGGCGATGTCCTCGCGCGGATCGACGGACCGGCCGGCGGAGTGCTGCGCGGCGAGCGCGTGGCACTCAACCTCGTGCAGCGGATGAGCGGCATCGCGACGCTGACCGCGCGCTACGTCGAGGCCGCGGCGGGCACCCGCGCGCGCATCGTCGACACCCGGAAGACCACGCCGGGGCTGCGCGCCCTCGAGCGGCACGCGGTGCGCAGCGGCGGCGGGCACAACCACCGCTTCTCGCTCTCGGACGCGATCCTGGCGAAGGACAACCACCTCGCGATCCTCGCCCAGCGCGGACTCGACCTGACGGAGGCGCTGCTCGCGGCGCGCGCGGCCGTCTCGCACACGACGCACATCGAGGTCGAGGTCGACCGGCTCGAGCAGATCGGCGCGGCCCTGGCCGGCGGCGCCGACACGATCATGCTCGACAACTTCACCCCCGAGCAGCTGGCGCAGGGCGTCGTGCTGATCGGCGGCCGGGCCGTGGTCGAGGCGAGCGGCGGGGTGAACCTCGAGACGGTCCGCGCCATCGCCGAGGCCGGCGTCGACGTGATCTCCGTCGGCGCGCTCACGCACAGCGTCCGCTCGCTCGACCTCGGCCTCGACATCGCGATCGAGGCTCCGGCCGCGTGATCTACCTCGACCACGCGGCGACCTCGCCCGTGCGCCGCGAGGTGCTCGAGGCGATGTGGCCGTTCCTGACCGGCGAGTACGGCAACCCGTCGAGCAGTCACGCGCTGGGCGCGTCGGCGGCGCGTGCGCTGGAGGAGGCGCGGCGGCACGTGGCGCGCTTCCTCGGCGGGCGCGGCTCGGAGGTCCTCTTCACCTCGGGCGGGACGGAGTCGATCAACACGGCGGTCAAGGGCATCGCGCTCGGCGGTCTCGCCGCGGGACGCGGTCGGCACGTCGTGATCTCGGCGATCGAGCACGAGGCGACGGTGGAGTCGGCCGATCATCTGCGGCGGCTGCACGGCTTCGAGGTGTCGGTCGCGCCGGTGGACGGCGCGGGGCGGCTCGACTCGGCGGCGCTCGCCGCACTGCTGAGACCGGACACGGCGCTGGTCTCGGTGCTGGCGGCGAGCAACGAGATCGGCACGCTGCAGGACGTGCCGGCGATCGCGGCGCTCTGCCGGCCGCACCGGATTCCGCTGCACGTGGACGCGGTGCAGGCGGCGGGGTGGATCGACCTGGTCGGACTCGGCGCGGACGCGGTGTCGATCTCGGGGCACAAGCTCGGGGCGCCGAAGGGCGTGGGGGCACTGCTGCTGCGCAGTCGCGTGCCGTTCGAGCCGCTCGTGCACGGCGGCGGTCAGGAGCGGGCGCGGCGCTCGGGGACCGAGAACGTGGCGTTCGCGGTGGCACTCGGGGCGGCGGTGAAGCTCGTGGATCCCGCGCGGGGCGCCCGCGTCTCGGCGGTGCGCGACACGTTCGCGGCGCGGGTGGCGGCGGAGGTGCCGCGGGCCGTGCCGCTCGGGGCGGCGGAGCACCGGCTCCCCTCGATCGCGTCGTTCGTCGTGCCGGGACGCAGCGGCGAGTCGATCCTGCTCGCCCTGGAGGAGCGCGGCGTCGTGGTGTCCAGCGGCTCGGCCTGCGCGGCCGGCCGCGACGAGCCGTCGCCGACGCTCCTGGCGCTCGGGCTCGAGCCGGCCGTCGCCCAGACGGCGGTGCGGTTCAGCTTCGGGGCGGAGTCGACGCCGGCGGACGCGGACGCGGCGGCGGACGCGTTCGCGGCGGTGCTCGCGCGGGCGTAGGGCGCGGCGCGAGTGCACCTCCTCCCTGCTGGTGAGGAGTGGAGCAGGCACACCTCCTCCCTGCTGATCGAGTAGCCCGCGCTGCGGGCGTATCGAGATCCACCACCGTCAGGAGCAGGGCCCTCGAGCCCGCGCGCCGGCGGGGGCGGGTCTCGATACGCCCCTGCGGGGCTACTCGACCAGCATGTCTGCGGGCGTCTCTTCCCAGTAGATCCACCACCGTCCCGAGCAGGGCCCTCAGCGCTCACCTACCGACGGGGCAGTTCTCGAGACGCCCCTGCGGGGCTGCTCGACCAGCATGTGCGTGCGGCCCGACCCACTGACCAGACGTCGTGCGCCGATGTCCTCGAGTTCTTGCGCCGGGAAGGCTCTGGCTGTCGACCGTGCCTAGGGTCCTCCACGGACCAGGACGACGACGATCCTGCAGAAGGACGATCGGTCGGTGTGCAGATGAGGATTCGCGAGCGGACGCCGTCGCCCTCCCGAACCGGCGCCGGGGCGGCGACCGTCCTCGCGGTCGTGACCGCCGTCCTCAGCGGCTGCGCACTCGGACTGCCGCCGATCGATGGATCCGCACCGCCGTCGCCCGCTCCGAGCGCCGTCCCGAGCGTCGACGGACCCGGTCCGGCCGTGCCTCTCGATCTCGAGGAGTTCGATGCGATCAACAGCGCAACGGTCGCGTCGATCGGCGACCCGAGCGGCGCGGATCTGACGCGGGCGCTGGCCGCCGGTGGCGTGGACCGGGCCGGTCTCGAGGTCACGGCCGACGTCACGACCGCCGACAAGAGGGCCGATGCGGTCTTCGTCGCGGTGAGGGTCGGCGACTCCTGCCTCGTGGGTCAGTACCGGCACAAGGCCTCGGGCGAGGACGGCGACCCGAGGTACCTCGGGGCGGTCGTCGCGCCGCTCGCGACCGGTCGGTGCCTGATCGGGGATCCGATTCCCGTCGAGTGACGGGCACTCTTCGAGACGTCGCTGCGCCCTTCATGCTGATCGAGTAGCCCGCAGAGCGGGCGTATCGAGATCCACCGGGGACAGACGAGACGACTGTCGACCTGCCCTGCTGGGGACGGTGGGTCTCGATACGCCCCTGCGGGGCTACTCGACCAGCATGCAGTCGCGACAGGCCCTGCGGGACTGCTCGACCCGCATGCAGTCGCGACAGGCCGTGCGGGACTGCTCGACCCGCATGCAGTCGCGACAGGCCGTGCGGGGCTGCTCGACCCGCATGCGGTACGCCCCTGCGGGGCTAGTCGACCAGCTTGCAGAGCGGCGGCGGTGCGCCGTCGCGCCACCGCTCGCCTCGCGGCCGACACGCCGGATGCGCGACGGATGTCGGCCGATCGGGAATGTCGGAGGCGCCTGGCAGTGTTCTGAGTCTCGTACCACCCGTCGCATCGACGTCACCCTGGCGATGCGCCCCCTCACGACGATCCCCTTCACGACCGGAGACGCACCAGTGACCGAGCGCACCCTTCCCGAGACGCGGCCCGCCGCCGCGACCGACACGCCCTCGACGGCGCTCGATCCGCGCAGCCGCCTGGTCATCAGCCTGCTGCTGGTCTCGGCCTTCGTCGTCATCCTCAACGAGACGATCATGAGCGTGGCGCTGCCCGACCTCATGCGCGACTTCGGTGTCGAAGCTCACGTGGGCCAGTGGCTGTCCACCGCGTTCATGCTGACGATGGCGGTCGTCATCCCGATCACCGGCTACCTGATCCAGCGGCTGCACACCCGCACGCTCTTCGCCGCCGCGATGACCCTCTTCAGCCTCGGCACGCTCAGCGCCGCGCTCGCGCCGACCTTCGAGGTCCTGCTGGCCGCGCGCGTCGTGCAGGCCGGCGGCACGGCGATCATGATGCCGCTGTTGATGACCACCGTGATGACCCTCGTGCCGCCGGCGATCCGCGGCCGGATGATGGGCAACATCTCGATCGTCATCTCGGTCGCACCTGCCGTCGGGCCGACGATCTCGGGCGTCATCCTCAACTTCCTCAGCTGGCGCTGGATGTTCTGGATCGTGCTGCCGATCGCCGTCGGCGCGCTCATCCTGGGCCTCCGCAAGGTCGAGAACGTCACCGAGCCGCGGAAGATCCCGATCGACTCGCTCTCCGTCGTCCTCTCGGTCTTCGGCTTCGGCGGGCTGGTCTACGGCCTGAGCAGCCTGGGCGAGGGCGGCGAGGCGATCGTCGCGCCCTGGGTGCCCTTCGTCGTCGCCGGTGTCGCGCTCGCGGCGTTCATCGTCCGCCAGCTGCTGCTGCAGAGGACGGACCGCGCGCTGATGGATCTGCGCACCTTCTCCTCCGGCAACTTCACCGTGGTCATCGTGATGATGGCGGTGAGCATGTCCGCGCTCTTCGGCACGCTGATCCTGCTCCCGCTCTACACGCAGAACGTCCTCGGCCTCACCCCGCTCGAGACCGGCCTGCTGCTGCTCCCCGGCGGGCTGCTGATGGGTCTGCTCGCGCCGTTCGTCGGCCGCGGCTACGACCGCTTCGGCCCGCGGGTGCTGCTGGTGCCCGGCTCGATCATCGTGGCCGGTGCGCTCTGGGGCTACACGACGCTCGACGAGAACTCGGTCTCCTGGTTCATCCTCACCCTGCACGTCGTGCTGAGCCTCGGCCTCGCGCTGGTCTTCACTCCGCTGTTCACCGCCGGCCTCGGCTCGGTGCGCCCCGCGCTCTACTCGCACGGCAGCGCGATCATCGGCACGGTCCAGCAGCTCGGCGGCGCGGCCGGCACGGCGCTGTTCGTCACGGTGCTCTCGGTGCAGTCGGCCGCGCTCGCCCGCGACGGCGTCGACGAGGTCGTCGCCACGGCGGGCGGCATCCACTCCGCGTTCGTCTGGGGAGCCTCGATCGCGACCGCCGCGATCGTCGCCGCCTTCTTCGTGAAGCGCCCCGCCGAGACGGACGGCCCGCGCCCGGTCGTCGCGCACTAGGCCGACCGCCGGTGCTCCGCGTCAGCGCGGGGCACCGGCTGTTCACCTCCGCGACACCGGGTGCCCCTACCGTGGCGCCCCGGCCGACCCGCTCCCGGACGCGCGGCCGGAACGGAGAGCACTCGTGAGCACGGACGCGCATCCTCAGGACCTCCTCGACGCCGGCGCCCTCGCCCCGGCACCGCGCACGCTGATCGACGTCCTCCGCGACACCGCCGAGCGCCACCCCGACGCCTCCGCGCTCGAGGATCCCGCCGGCGCCCTCAGCTACCGGGAGCTGCTCGCCCGCGTCGTCTCCGCCGCCGCCGAGCTGACCGCCGCCGGGGTGCGTCGCGGCGACCGGGTGGGCGTGCGGATGGCGAGCGGCTCGCGCGAGCTCTACCTCGCGATCCTCAGCATCCTCGCCGCCGGCGCCGCCTACGTCCCCGTCGACGCCGACGACCCCGAGGAGCGGGCGCGACTCGTCTTCGGCGAGGCCGCCGTCCGCGGTGTCGTCACCGGCTCCGGCCGCTTCGAGCGCGCCGACGCGGAGCCCGCGCGACTGTTCACCGGGTCGGCACCGCACCCCAGCACCGCCTCGATCCCGCTGCTGCAGCCGCCGACCCTCGAGGACGACGCCTGGATCATCTTCACCTCGGGCTCGACCGGCACGCCGAAGGGCGTCGCCGTCAGCCACCGCTCGGCCGCCGCCTTCGTCGACGCCGAGGCGCGCGTCTTCCTCCAGGCCGAGCCCCTCGGCCCCGGCGACCGCGTGCTCGCGGGCCTCTCGGTCGCCTTCGACGCCTCCTGCGAGGAGATGTGGCTGGCCTGGCGGCACGGCGCCTGCCTCGTGCCCGCGCCGCGCTCGCTCGTGCGCAGCGGGATGGACCTCGGCCCCTGGCTGACGACGCACGGCATCACCGTCGTCTCGACCGTGCCCACCCTCGCCGCGCTCTGGCCCGCCGAGTCGCTCGAGAACGTCCGCCTGCTCATCTTCGGCGGCGAGGCCTGCCCGCCCGAGCTCGGCCAGCGCCTGGCCGTCGACGGCCGCGAGGTCTGGAACACCTACGGCCCGACCGAGGCGACCGTCGTCGCCTGCGCCGCTCCCCTCGGCGGGTCCGGCCCGGTGCGGATCGGCCTGCCGCTGGACGGCTGGCGGCTGGCCGTCGTCGACCCCGAGGGCCGCCGCGTCGGCGAGGGCGAGGTCGGCGAGCTGATCATCGGCGGCGTCGGCCTGGCCCGCTACCTCGACCCGGCGAAGGACGCCGAGAAGTACGCCCCCGCGCCGACGCTGGGCTGGGAGCGCGCCTACCGCTCCGGCGACCTCGTGCGCTTCGAGAGCGCCGGGCTGGTCTTCCAGGGCCGTGCCGACGATCAGGTCAAGCTCGGCGGCCGGCGGATCGAGCTCGGCGAGGTCGAGGCGGCGCTGCAGGGGCTCCCCGGAGTCTCGGGCGCGGCGGCCGCCGTCCGCACCACCGGCGCGGGGATCCAGGTGCTCGTCGGCTACCTCGCCCTCGCCGGCGGTCGTGAGCTGGACCGCGACGTCGCGTTGGCGCGGCTGCGCGAGGAGCTGCCGGCCGCCCTCGTGCCGCTGCTCGCGGTGGTCGACGAGCTGCCGACGCGCGTGTCGGGCAAGGTCGACCGGGCCGCTCTGCCCTGGCCGCTGCCCGAGAGCACCGCAGCCGACCCCGGGCTCGACGCCGGGACCGCCTGGCTCGCCGGACTCTGGCGCGAGGTCCTCGGCGTCCCGGTCGACGAGAGGGCGAACTTCTTCGACCTCGGCGGCGGGTCGCTCGCCGCCGCCCAGCTCGTCGCCCGGATCCGCGAGCAGGACCCCGAGTTCACCGTCGCCGACGTCTACGCGCACCCCCGGCTCGCGGCGATGTCGGCCGAGATCGCGAGTCGCGCGACCGGCGCCGGCGAGGTCTCGAGCCACCGGATCGCCCCGGTCCCGCGCCGGATGCAGGTGCTGCAGACCCTCCTCGGCGCGCCGCTCCTGGTGCTGAGCGGCGCCCGCTGGACGACGGTGGTGCTCACGGTCTGCGCCCTCCTCGACCTCCTGCCCGGCTTCGGCTGGCTGCCCACCGTGCCGCTGCCCGGGCTCGTCGTCGCGTTCGCGCTCTTCTGCACCCCGTTCGGCCGGATGGGCCTCACCGTCCTCGCCGCCCGCGCACTGCTGCGCGGGGTGCGCGCCGGCGACCACCCGCGCGGCGGCGGGGTGCACCTGCGGCTCTGGCTCGCCGAGCGGATCGCCCACCAGCTCGGTGCCGTCAGCCTCGCCGGAGCACCCTGGGTCGCGCACTACGCCCGTGCGCTCGGCGCCCGGATCGCCGACGACGTCGACCTGCACTCGCTGCCGCCGCTCACCGGGATGCTCACCCTCGGCCGCGGCGCCGCCATCGAGCCCGAGGTAGATCTCTCCGGCTACTGGATCGACGGCGACGTCCTGCGGGTCGGCGCGGTCCGCGTCGGCGCCGGCAGCACGGTCGGCGCCCGCAGCACCCTCCTGCCCGGCACCCGCATCGGCAAGAACGCGCAGATCGAGCCCGGCTCCGCGGTCTTCGGCCGGGTGCCGGCCGGCCAGCGCTGGGGCGGCTCGCCGGCGCAGCGCCTCGGCAAGGCGAGCGCGGGCTTCCCCGCCGAGCGGCCGCCGCGTGCGACGCCGTGGGTCTGGGCCTACGCGGTCTCGGCGGTCGGCCTCGCCGCCGTGCCGGTCGTCTCCTTCGCGGCGGGACTCGGCGTGCTCGCCCTCGCCGTGCAGGGCGCAGCGGATCTCGCGGAGGCGCTCCCCCGCGCCGTCGCCGCCCTCGTCCCCGCGGTCGCCGTCACCGGCGTCGTGCTGGCGGGCCTGGTCGTCGTGCTCGTGCGCCTGCTCGGTCGCGGCGTCGAGGCCGGCACGCATCCCGTCCGTGGCCGGATCGGCTGGCAGGTCTGGTCCACGGAGCGCCTGCTCGACCACGCCCGCGCCCTCCTCTTCCCGCTCTACTCCGGCCTGTTCACACCGGTCTGGCTGCGGCTGCTCGGCGCGAAGGTCGGCCGCGACGTCGAGGCCTCGACCGTGCTGCTGCTGCCCGCGATGACCACCATCCGCGACGGCGCCTTCCTCGCCGACGACACCCTCGTCGCCTCCTACGCCCTCGGCGGCGGCTGGATGCGGCTGGCCCGCGCGGAGATCGGCGAGCGCGCCTTCCTCGGCAACTCCGGGATGGCGGCGCCCGGCCACACGGTGCCGGCGGGCGGACTGGTCGCGGTGCTCTCCTCCGCCCCCCGGAAGTCGAAGGCGGGCTCGTCCTGGCTCGGCTCGCCACCGGTGCGGCTGCGGCGCACGGTGGTCGAGGCGGAGTCGGCGCGCACGTTCCGGCCGGCCATGCGCCTCCGCGCCGCCCGGATCGTCTGGGAGCTGCTGCGCTTCGTGCCGGTCGTCGTCTCGATGGCGATCGGCCTCGGCGTCGTCGCGGCCCTGCTGGCACTGGTGCCGGCGACCGGGGCGATCGCGACAGCGGTCGCAGGCGGCGTCGTCCTGCTCGCCGCCGGTGCGGTCGCCGCCGGTGTCTCGACCGCGGCGAAGTGGCTCCTGATCCAGCGCGTCCGCCCGAGCGAGCACCCGCTCTGGTCCTCTTTCGTCTGGCGCAGCGAGCTCGCCGACACCTTCACCGAGATGGTGGCGGCGCCGTGGTTCGCGCACGCCGCGGCCGGAACGCCCGCCCTCGTCTGGTGGCTGCGGAGCCTCGGCGCGCGGATCGGCCGCGGAGTCTGGTGCGACAGCTACTGGCTCCCGGAGGCCGATCTGGTCGATCTGGGCGACGGAGCGACCGTGAACCGGGGCTGCGTCGTGCAGACCCACCTGTTCCATGATCGAATCATGAGCATGGATCTCGTGAGTCTCGACGCCGGCGCGACCCTCGGCCCGCACAGCGTGATCCTCCCCGCCGCGACCATCGCGGCGCACGGCACGGTCGGCCCCGCCTCCCTCGTCATGCGCGGCGAGCTCGTGCCCGCGGGCAGCCGCTGGAGCGGCAACCCGATCGGCCCGTGGCGCGAGGTCCGCGTCGGCGACTACCACGCGCCCGTCGCGTGAGCGACGCGCAGACCGGGCTGGAGACGGCGGGCGACCCGTACCTCCCCGGCATCGGCAACACCGGCTACCGCGTCGAGTCCTACGAGCTCGACCTGGACTACCGGGTCTCGAGCAACCGGCTCGCCGGCCGCGCGACCCTGCGGATCGTCGCGCTGCAGCCGCTGCGCCGCTTCTCGCTCGATCTCAGCCGCCTCCGGGCGACGCGGGTGCGGGTCGCCGGACGCAAGGCGCGCAGCGACCAGGCGGCGCACAAGCTCCGGATCACCCCCGCCGAGCCGCTCGAGGCCGGCGCGAGCGCCGTCGTCGAGATCGAGTACGGCGGGCACCCCGGGCCGCGCGCCAGCCACTGGGGCGAGCTCGGCTGGGAGGAGCTGACCGACGGCGTGCTCGTCGCCTCGCAGCCCTCCGGCGCGTCGACCTGGTACCCCTGCAACGACGACGTCGCCGACAAGGCGACCTACCGGATCCGGGTGAGCGCGGAGGAGGGCTACTCCGTGCTCGCGAACGGCGTGCTGCTCGAGACGAGCGAGCGCTCGGGCCGCCGCACCTGGCTGTACGAGCAGCTGGAGCCGACCGCGAGCTACCTCGCGTCGGTGCAGATCGGCCGCTACGTGCTCGAGGACCGCCTGCTCGCCGGAGTGGCCGTCACGCTCGCGCGCCCGGCCGCGCTGGCCACGCGGGTCGCGCGCGACTTCGCACCGCTCAGCGCCATGCTCGCGTTCTTCTCCCGGGTCTTCGGCCCGTACCCGTTCCGCCAGTACACCGTCGTGGTCACCGCGGACGAGCTGGAGATCCCGCTCGAAGCGCAGGGCATGGCCGTGTTCGGCGCGAACCACGTCGACGGCCGCGGCGGCTCGGAGCGGCTGATCGCCCACGAGCTCGCGCACCAGTGGTTCGGCAACAGCGTCGGCCTCGCCCGCTGGCGGCACATCTGGCTGAACGAGGGCTTCGCCTGCTACGCCGAGTGGCTGTGGTCGGAGGAGTCGGGCGGACTCAGCGCCGACGCCCAGGCCCGCCGGCACCACGCGCTCCTGCGGTTCCAGCGCCAGGACCTCGTGCTGGGCGACCCAGGACCGGTGGACCTCTTCGACGACCGCGTCTACAAGCGGGGCGCGCTGACGCTGCACGCGCTGCGGCTCCGGCTCGGCGACGAGGCGTTCTTCCGGCTCCTGCGCACCTGGACCGCGCGGCACGCGTCCGCCACCGCGAGCGAGGACGACTTCCGCGCGCTCTGCGCCGAGGTCGCCGGCGGCTCGGCGATCGCGGGCGGCACGGCCGTCACGGCGGTCGAATCGCTGCTCGACGCCTGGCTCGTCGACGTGCGGCTGCCGCCGCTACCGGCCGCCCGCTGAGACCAGCGAGTCCTCGAGCGCGTCGCCGTGCTCGCGGCGCCAGCCGATGATCGGACCGGCACCGCCGACGGAGTCGCCCAGCGCGACGCTGACCCGGAGCGACGGGTCGAGGTGCGGCTCGGCGAGCCGGAAGCGCGAGGTGTCGATCCGGGCCTCCGCGGTGAAGCGCGACTCGTGGATCCGGACGCGCCGCGGGTCGACGTCCAGCCCGCGGCCGTCGGCCTTCAGCGCGGCCTCGATGCGGGTCCAGTGCAGGATCGGGTCGGCCGCGCGGAACCCGCCCGTGGCGAACGGAGCGCCGGCGATCCGCGTGATCGCGACGCCGCGCTCGGGCGGACCCGCGACCGGCTCGACGTCGACCCCGACGACGCCCGCGCTGCTGGCCGCGACGACGACCGCGCCCGGGCAGTGCGCGATGCTGACGGAGAGGTGCTCGGCGCCCTCGATCCAGGGGCGCCCGTGCGGACCGCCGCAGCGGGAGCAGCGGGCGGTGACCCGGACCATCGAGGCGGACAGCCCCAGGAGCTCGCCCGCGAGCATGCGCAGCAGGACGCGGCCGAAGACGAAGCGCTCCGCCACCGCCGCCGACCCCGTCGCCCGGTAGCGCTCCCGCTCCGCCGTGCCGAGCAGCGGCAGCAGCCGCTCGGCGTCGAGGCGCTGCTCGTCGAGCGCGAGCCAGCGCAGGTGCACCCCCGGCAGATCGCGCACGCCGTCGTCGTTCCTCATCCCGTCCCCCACGGTCGTGTCCCCCATGATCCCGTTCCCCCGGTCCGGCGCTACTCGGCGGCCCGAGCGGTCGCCGCGTGCTCGCCGCGCTCGTAGACGTCCGCCGCCGAGCCGACGATCAGCGGGTCCGGCCCGAGCGGCGACACGACCTCGTCGTCCCGCCCGTCGTAGTCGTACAGACTCAGCACGTAGCGCATCGCCTCGAGCCGGGCGCGCTTCTTGTCGTTGCTCTTGACGATGGTCCACGGCGCGTCGGCGGTGTCGGTCGCCGCCATCATCGCCTCCTTGGCCGCGGTGTAGTCGTCCCACTTGTCCAGCGAGGCGAGGTCCATCGGCGAGAGCTTCCACTGCCGCACCGGGTCGATCATCCGGATGGTGAACCGGGTGCGCTGCTCCTCGGCCGAGACCGAGAACCAGAGCTTGACCAGGTCGATGCCCTCGCCGACGAGCATGCTCTCGAACAGCGGCGTCTGCCGGACGAACTCGTCGTACTGCTCCGGAGTGCAGAAGCCCATCACGCGCTCGACCCCCGCCCGGTTGTACCAGGAGCGGTCGAACAGCACGATCTCACCCGCGGCGGGCAGGTGCGAGACGTAGCGCTGGAAGTACCACTGCGTGCCCTCCCGCTCGGTCGGCTTCTCGAGCGCGACGACCCGGGCGCCGCGCGGGTTGAGGTGCTCGGTGAAGCGCTTGATGGTGCCGCCCTTGCCCGCGGCGTCGCGCCCCTCGAAGACGACGACCAGGCGCCGGCCGTGCTTCTTGATCCAGTTCTGGAGCTTGAGCAGCTCGATCTGCAGCAGCCGCTTGCCGGCCTCGTACTCCTCGCGCGACATCCGCTCGTCGTACGGGTAGCCCTCGCGCCAGGTGTCGATCTGCGTGCCGTCGCGGCGCAGCAGCACCGGATCGTCGTCGTCCTCGTCGAGCACGACGAGATCGCGGGCGTCCTCGGGCGTGAGCGAGCGGAGCAGCTCGGGCGTCGGCACGAGGGCGCCGTGGGGAGCGGCATCGGGAGTGGCGTCGGGAGCGGCATCGAGGACGGCGTCGGAGCTGAGGGAGCGATCGGAGACGGAGGGCACGGAGCGACGCTAGGGCGCCCGAGCGACGCCGGGGTGAACGGCGGGTGTCCGCCCTCTCGCGCCGGCCGGTCCGGGCGAGGCACGCGCTAGCCGATCAGGTAGACGAAGCCGCGACCCGACCGCGCGATCCGGGACGCGAAGTCCACGGCGCGGTCCAGGTACTGCCCGAGCTGCTCCCCCTCAGGATGCTGCGACAGGCCCTCCTCGAGCTCCTGCCGGAGCGCGAGGAGATCGTCGGCGATCTCGGGGACCTCGCCCGGGAGAACGGCGCGCGTCCACGGGTCCCAGCACATCCCCCGCAGCGAGACCCGGCCCTCCAGCATCCGGTGCGCCGGCCGCGGCGGCTGCCCCGGCGAGCGCGGAGCGGTCAGCGCCTGCAACCCGGACCACGCCCGGTCGAGGCAGAGCATGTCGTCCTCCGGAACCGGCTGCGGCAGGTCGGCGGCCTCGATCGCGGCGCCGTGCGGCATCCCCCAGGCGCCGGCCAGTGCGGTCTCGCCGATCACGCTCCGCGGGTCGGCGAGCGCGCGCTCGGTCAGATCGGCATCGAAGGCGTAAGCGTAATAACGGATTCCCATGCGTCGATGCTGGCGAGGGCCACGCTCGCTCCGGCGCCGGATCCCGAGATCTGGGGAGGGCCGCGCGATCTCGCGGCTGTGGAGGGACGAGCGACCGCTTCTGTTCCCGGACTCGTCTAGGCGTCGAAGGCCGCCGGCGGCAGGTCCGTCTCGCCGTCCTCGACGGCGCGGACGATGCGCGCCGCGACCGACTCCGGCGAGTGCCCCGCGCCGAAGCGCGGAGCCGTGCCCGCCAGCGGGTGCTGCGACAGCGCGGTCTCCGTGTGGCCGGGCCGCGCGTCGAGCAGGAGGACGCCCGACTTCCTGTACTCCCGGGCCGATGCCCGGACGAACGAGTACAGGGCCGCCTTGGAGGCGGAGTACGCCGCGAGACCGGCGGTCGGTGCCTCGGCGACCACCCCGCTGATCGTGACCGCGAAGGGCCGATTCCCGGAGGCGGACAGGGCGGCGAACGACGCCGTGAGCACGCGGATCGGCGCCAGGGCGTTCACGTCGACGAGCTCCTCGAGCACCGCCGGATCGAGTTCGGCCGAGGGGCCGAAGGCGACGACGCCGGCCGCGACGACGACGCCGTCGAGGCGCCCGTGGCGGCGGAGGACCTCGTCCACCAGGCGCTGCGGGGCGTCCTCGCCGAGCAGATCGGCGACGAGCGGCGCGTCGCCGAGGTCGGCGGCGCGGCGCCCGGAGCGGACCACGGTCGCGCCGCGCTGCTCCAGCTCGTCCGCGATCAGCCGCCCGAGGCCGCCGGAGGCACCGAGGACGAGGACGACGGAGCCTTCGAAACGAGTCATGTCCGAAGCGTAGACGGGGGGTCTGGCGCGAATCGCCTCTACCGGGCGGCGAGGGCCGTCAATACGGTGGATCGCATGTCGCGTCCGGACACCTGCGCCGTGCTCCACCGACTGGTGGAGGTCCTCGAGGACCCCGCGCCGATCAACCCGGGGCACGCCCGGCACGTGAGCGGGCTGCTCGCCGGCGCCCTCGACTCCGCCCCGGCGCTCCGCGACTGCGCTGGCGCCCCGGCCCAGCTCGTCGCCTTCGCGACGGAGGACCCGGCGGACGAGAACCCGGCCCTCTGAGCGCACCGACGGCCACCGCGTCACCCGGCACGTCGCCGCCTCGCCCCACTCCTCCGAAGTCGCGGTAGTCGAGCGCGAGTACCGCGACTTCCGCGGACTCGGAGGTGCCTCCGCCTCCCGGCCTCGCTCCACTCCCCGAGAGTTGCGGTAGTCGAGCGCGACTACCGCGACTTCTGCGGAGTCGCGGCCTCCCCCGCCGGGCGGAGGGATGCCGCGGGCCCCTCGTAGACTCGACGGGCCGAGAGAACGGGGACCCGGTGGACGACGAACGCGCCGCACCTGCGGGCTGGTACCGCGATGACGCCCACCCGGGGTCGATGCGCTGGTGGGACGGCACCGCCTGGACCGACGCCCGCCGCTCCGCGGAGGACTCGAAGCCCGGCGACCCGGACGAGCAGGAGAAGCGCAGGCTGCCGGACCCCGCCCCCGAGCACGTCGAGTACCGCCTCCCCCACTCCGCCGGCACCCCCACCGTCGACGCCGTCGACGAGGCGGAGCGGATCGAGGAGATCGCCGCCGTCGTCGGCCGCCCTCTGCGCGTGGGCGAGATCTCGGACCAGATCCTCGACGTCGTCCTCGTGCCCGAGCCGGACCACCCCACCGGCACTCCCGCCGTCTCGGTCCGGGCCGGCGGACGCGTGATCGGCTACCTCCCCGACGCCTACCGCCGCTCCCCCGCGCTTCCCGGGCTCTACCGCGTGGTCGCGAGTCGCGCCGCCCCCAGCACCACCGCCCGGCTCCGCGCCGAGCGGACGGAGGAGGGACTGCGCGCCTCCGTCACGGTCGCCCTCGTCGCCCCCGAGCTGCTGATCCCGCTCAACGCTCCGCCCCAGGAGCGCTACTCGATCCTGCCCTGGGGCCGTGCCCTGCAGGTGCAGCGCGAGGACGAGCACTTCGTCCGTCTGGCCGGCGTGGTCCCCGAGGGCGGCCGCGGGCTCCTCCTCGTGACGCTCCACCCCGTCGGCGGCCTCGTGGAGATCCGCCTCGACGGCGACCGCGTGGGCGAGCTGACCGCGGCGATGTCCGAGCAGTTCGCGCCCACGCTCCGCCACCTCGCCGGCCTCGGCCTCACCGCCGTCGCCTACTGCTCGCTCCAGGGCTCGCCGCTGAAAGCCGAGCTGACGCTGCAGGCGGCCCGGGCCGCCGAGCTGCCCGCGGACTGGGTCGACGGCCGCCCGGCGACCCTCCCCCACCTGATCCCCGGCGCCACGGAGGCACCGCCCGCCTACGTAGCGCCGCTGCGCCCGACCCCGCGCACCTCGGAGGCCGTGGCCCGGTCCACCCGCCGCACCGTCGCCTGGGTCGTCGTCGGCGTCTGCACGCTGGTCGGCCTCTCCAGCTGGATCATCGGCGACATCCTCAACTGAGGCTCGGCACGTCGGCCGACGCGGCCCTCCGGCACGCGGAAACACCTCCGGCTCGCCGGATCATCTAGATCCTGCGAGCCGGAGGCCGTTCCGCGAGCCGGAGCCCGGCGAAGCGTCAGACGTTGAAGCGGAACTCCACCACGTCGCCGTCCTGCATCACGTAGTCCTTGCCCTCGATGCGGGCCTTGCCCTTGGCGCGGGCCTCGGCGATGGAGCCGGTCTCGACGAGGTCGTCGAACGAGATGATCTCGGCCTTGATGAAGCCCTTCTGGAAGTCGGTGTGGATCACGCCGGCCGCCTGCGGGGCGGTCCAGCCCTTGCCGATCGTCCAGGCGCGCGTCTCCTTCGGGCCCGCCGTGAGGTAGGTCTGCAGGCCGAGGGTGTCGAAGCCGATGGACGCGAGCTGGTTGAGGCCCGACTCGGTCTGGCCGGTGGACTCGAGCATCTCCGCGGCGTCCGCCTCGTCGAGGTCGATCAGCTCGGACTCGATCTTGGCGTCGAGGAAGATCGCGTGCGCCGGAGCGACCAGCGCGGCCAGCTCGGCCTTGCGCGCGTCGTCGGTCAGCACGGCCTCGTCGACGTTGAAGACGTAGATGAAGGGCTTCGCGGTGAGCAGGCCCAGCTCGCGGATCGGCTCGAGCTCGATCGAGGACGCCGAGAGCGGCTTGCCGGAGTCGAGGAACTCGCGCGCCTTCTTCGCCGTCTCGAGCACGATCGGCTCGATCTTCTTCCCCTTCAGCTCCTTCTCGTAGCGCGCCTCGGCCTTCTCGAGGGTCTGCAGATCGGCGAGGACGAGCTCGGTGTTGATCGTCTCCATGTCGCTCGCGGCGTCGACCTTGCCGTCGACGTGCACGACGTCGGCGTCCTCGAAGCCGCGGATGACCTGCGCGATCGCGTCGGCCTCGCGGATGTTGGCGAGGAACTTGTTGCCCAGGCCCTCGCCCTCCGACGCGCCGCGAACGATGCCGGCGATGTCGACGAACGACACGGGCGCGGGGAGGATGCGCTCGGACCCGAAGATGCCGGCGAGCACCTCGAGGCGGGAGTCGGGCAGGTTCACGACTCCGACGTTGGGCTCGATCGTCGCGAACGGGTAGTTCGCGGCGAGCACCGTGTTCTTGGTCAGCGCGTTGAAGAGCGTCGACTTGCCGACGTTGGGGAGTCCGACGATTGCGATAGTGAGAGCCACGGGCATCCATCCTACGGCGTGGTCGCGGGGGCGCCGCGTGCCGGTCCCGGCGGCGTCGGAGGTGCGTGAGAGGGTGAAGTCGTGCCCATCGACTTCACCGCCATCGACTTCGAGACCGCCAATTCGCACGGAGCGTCCGCCTGCTCGGTCGGGCTGGTGAAGGTCCGCGACGGCCGCGTCGTGGACCGCGCGGGCTGGCTCATCCGCCCGCCCTACGGCTACGACGACTTCCTCGAGTGGAACACCCGCATCCACGGCATCCGCAAGCACGACGTGCACGGCGCGGCCTCCTGGGTCGAGCAGTTCGCCGACCTCGTCGCCTTCGCCGGCGAGGACGTCTTCGTCGCCCACAACGCCGGCTTCGACATGAGCGTCATCCGCGCCGCCTGCGCCGCGACCGCTCTCGAGCTCCCCGCCTACGACTACCTCTGCTCGCTCCAGCTCGCCCGCAGGACCTACCAGCTCGAGTCCTACCGCCTGCCGTCCGTCGCGTTCGCCGCCGGCTACGACGACTTCCGTCACCACGACGCCTCGGCCGACGCCGAGGCCTGCGCCGCGATCGTGGTGCACGCCGCCCGCCGGCACGGGGCCGGGAGCCTGGCCGAGCTCGGCGAGCTGGCCGGAGTCTCGGTCAAGCGCCTGCGGCCGAAGGCGCCGGTCGCCGCCTGACGCCCGGGCCGGCGATCCGAGAGCCCCTGCTACTCACTCCCCCGCGCGCGGGTCGCCGAACCAGTTGCTGAAGATGCGCCAGAAGTTGCGGTTACCGTAGGCCGAGCACGCGTCGCCCGAGCCGTAGAGGTTCGCCAGCGCCGCGGCGTTCGGCTGATACGGCGTGTAGTAGTAGAGCCCCGCCGTCGCCGCGTTCTCGATCCGCACCGGAGCGGTCCCGCAGGCGGCGTCGGGCGAGTACTGGATCTCGCTGGTCTCGCCGACCGGGTACCAGTCGAAGCTGCTGTCGGGGTTCCGGTAGCGCTGGAACTGCCAGGCCGCGCCGTAGACCTGGCCGAAGAAGCCGAAGTAGTCGCTGTCGCAGTCCGCCGTGTCCGGGCAGCCGTAGCCAGTGGCGCTGCGGAACTGCCGCTCGCTCGGCGCGCTGTCGGTCACCAGCGACTGCTCCTTCTGCAGCAGTGTCAGCAGCACGGCGGGGCTGACGTCGCAGGCGCCCGCGACCGCGCTGACGATCTCCGCGGCGGAGACGTCCTGCCCGCCGAGGTACGCGTCGCACTGCTCGGCGGCGGCGACGTCGCCGGTGTCCTCGGCGTAGTCGCGCAGGCAGGGGACGTCGGTCCCGGCGCAGGAGGGCACCCGCGCGTTCAGGAACGCCTGCACGGTCAGCGGGCCGAGCGCGCCGCCGTCGAAGAAGACCTCGTCCGAGACGATGTCGCCCGGATCGAAGCCGGACTCGTCCACGCCGCCGGCCAGGTCCGTCCACATCCGGATGCCGGGCACCTCGGTTGCGGGAGCGGCCGCGGCGCTCAGGTCCGAGGCTCCGGTGAGCAGCAGCACGACCGCGAGGGCGGCGAGGGCCGCCGTCCCTCCGCGGCGCCGTCGGACGGCGGACGGGGAGGCGGCGGCCGGTGAGGGATCGGCCGGGCTCATCCCTCCACGCTAGCGGCCGGGCGCCGGACGGTCCGCCGCAGGGCGCGAGCCGCGCGGCAGCGTCCGATCGCGTGGCCGGCGCCCCGCGAACCGGTGGAGGACACTCCGTCGAGCACCTCTCCCGGGGCGCAGAGCGGCCGCTCCGGAGCGCCGCCGCTCGGATGTCGGAGGTCCGTGGTCTCCTCGGCGCATGGAACTCAGCTTCGTCCTCGGCCTCGCGGTCGGCGCGCTCCTCGCCGCCGTCGTCGCCGTGCTGCTCGCCCGCGCCCGCACTCCCGACACCGCGCTCGCCCTGGAGCTCGCCACCGCGCAGGCGCGGGCCGAGGGGCTCGAGGAGCGGCACGAGTCCGTGGTCGAGCAGCACCGCGAGCACCTCGGCTCCGCCCGCGACCAGATCCGCGAGCTGCAGGAGCAGCTGCGGGTCGTCGCCGAGCGCGAGCGCCACGACGCGCGGATCCTGCAGACGCTCTCCCCCGTCGCCGAGAGCCTGCGCGGGATGCAGGAGTCGGTGCGCCGCCTCGAGAGCGAGCGCGCCGCGCAGTTCGGCGCCATCACCGAGCAGCTGGAGGGGCAGCGGCTCGCCGGGGAGAGGCTCCGCTCGACCACCGAGACGCTCGCCTCGGCGCTGCGCTCGAGCGCCAGCCGGGGTGCGTGGGGCGAGACGCAGCTGCGCAACGTGGTGGAGGCGGCCGGGCTGACCCAGCGGGTCGACTTCGACGTGCAGTTCGGCCTGGAGGGCGAGGGCGGGAGGGGCCGCGCCGACATGGTCGTGCGCCTGCCCGGCGGCAAGGCGATCGCCGTGGATGCCAAGGTGCCGTTCGACGCGTACCTCGAGGCGAGCGCGATCCCCGCGGGGGCGGGGGCCGAGGAGGAGGCGCGGCGTGCCGGGCTGCTGCGCGCGCACGTGCGCGCCCTCCGCGGGCACATCGACGCCCTCGCCGGCCGCGCCTACTGGACCGGGCTGCCGGCGAGCCCGGAGTTCGTCATCGCGTTCATCCCCAGCGAGCCGCTGCTCGCCAGCGCGCTCGACGCCGACCCGACGCTGCTGGAGTACGCGTTCCGCAAGCGGGTCGCCCTCGCCTCGCCGGTGACGCTCTGGTCGGTGCTGAAGACCGTCGCCTACACCTGGCAGCAGGACGTGCTGACCGACGACGCGAAGCGGCTGCTCGACCTCGGCAAGACGCTCTACGCCCGCCTCGCCACCCTCGCCGACCACGCCGAGGGGCTGCGCCGCTCGATCGAGAAGACGGTCGACTCCTACAACGCCTTCGCCGGCTCGCTCGAGACCCGCGTCCTCGTCACCGCGCGCCAGTTCGACACCCTCGACGAGTCCCGCGTGATCGCGCCGGCCGGCGGCGTCACGACGTCGCCGCGCCGCCTGACGGCCGTCGAGCTCCTCGCCCCGGACGAGCGCACGGCCTGAGCCGCCGGGTCTCGATACGCCGCTCCGCGACTACTCGACCAGCATGGGACGCGTCGACGTCGTACGACCGCACGCGCCGTGCATGCAGCGGCCGAGCGCGCCGTCCATGCTGATCGAGTAGCGCCCCCGGGGCGCGTATCGAGATCCACCCACGGATGAACGCGGGTCTCGATACGCCGCTGCGCGGCTACTCGACCAGCATGTGGGCGCCGCTCCGCGGCTACTCGACCAGCATGGGTGCGCCGCTCCGCGGCTACTCGACCGGCGTGTGGCGGCCTCGGCCTAGACCCACTTCTCCGCGAGGTGCTGGGCCGTCACGCGGCGGATCGTGCCCGAGCGCGAGCGCAGGACGATCGACTCGGTGGTGATGATGTGGCCCTCCTTGCGGACGCCCTTCACCAGCCCGCCGTTGGTGACGCCGGTGGCGACGAAGTAGGTGTTGTCGCTGCGGACCAGGTCGTTCGCGTGCAGGACGCGGTCGAGGTCGTGGCCGGCGTCGATCGCGCGCTGGCGCTCGTCGTCGTCCTTGGGGCGGAGGATGCCCTGGATCACGCCGCCGAGCGCGCGGATCGCGCACGCGGTGATGATGCCCTCGGGCGTCCCACCGGTGCCGACGCACATGTCGACCCGCGAGTCGTGCCGAGCGGCGTTGATGCCGCCTGCGACGTCGCCGTCGAGCAGCAGCCGCGTGCCGGCGCCCGCCGCGCGGATGTCGTCGATCAGCTGCGCGTGCCGCGGGCGGTCGAGCACCGCGATCCGCATCTCGTCGACGGGCTTGCGCTTGGCCCGCGCGAGCGCGCGGATGTTCTCGCCGATCGGGCGCTCGATGTCGATGATCCCCACGCCCTCGGGCCCGGTGACGATCTTCTCCATGTAGAACACGGCGGACGGGTCGAACATCGCCCCGCGGTCCGCGACGGCGATCATCGACAGCGCGTTCTGCCGGCCCGCCGCGGTCAGCGACGTTCCGTCGATCGGGTCGACGGCGATGTCGGCGGCCGGCCCGGAGCCGTTGCCGACGTGCTCGCCGTTGTAGAGCATCGGCGCGTTGTCCTTCTCGCCCTCGCCGATGACGACGACCCCGTCGAAGTTCACGGTGCCGAGGAAGGTGCGCATCGCGTCGACGGCTGCGCCGTCGGCGGCGTTCTTGTCGCCCTTGCCGATGAAGGGGACGGCGCGGATCGCCGCCGCCTCGGTGGCTCGGACGAGCTCCATGCCGAGGTTGCGGTCCGGGTGGAGGTAGAGCGAGTCGTGGTCGATATCGGTCACAGCGCGGAGTCCTTCGCGTTCGAGTTCGTGCAGACGGCGTCGTCGCAGGACCCGCGGAGCGGATCCCCATCCCAGGGCGAAGCCTATCGGAGGCGTGCCCCGCGCCCGGGGGATGCCCCGCAGCCGCCTCGCTAGACTCGACGCCGACGCGGGCCTCGCCCGACCCCCTCCCGTTCATCCGTCAAAGGAGATGCCATGCCCGTCGCTACCCCGGACCAGTACGCAGAGATGCTCGACAAGGCGAAGAAGGGCGGCTTCGCGTACCCCGCGTTCAACGTCTCCTCCTCGCAGACCATCAACTCGGTGCTGCAGGGCCTGTCCGAGGCCGGCTCGGACGGCATCATCCAGGTCACGACCGGAGGCGCCGACTACTTCGCCGGCCACACGGTCAAGAACCGCGCCGCCGGAGCGATCGCCTTCGCGAAGTTCGCCACCGAGGTCGCCAAGAACTACCCGGTCACGGTCGCGCTGCACACCGACCACTGCCCGCAGAACGCGCTCGAGGGCTTCGTCTACCCGCTGATCGCCGCCTCCGAGGAGGAGGTCAAGGCCGGTCGCGAGCCGCTCTTCCAGTCGCACATGTGGGACGGCTCGGCCGTGCCCCTCGACGAGAACCTGAAGATCGCCCAGGAGATCCTGCCGCGCGTGAAGGCGATCAACGCGATCCTCGAGGTCGAGATCGGCGTCGTCGGCGGCGAGGAGGACGGCGTCTCGCACGACATCAACGAGCACCTCTACACCACGCTCGACGACGCGATCGCGACCGTCGAGGCCCTCGGCTTCGGCGAGCAGGGCCGCTACATGGCCGCGCTGACCTTCGGCAACGTCCACGGCGTCTACAAGCCCGGCAACGTGCGCCTGCGCCCCGAGCTGCTCCGCGAGATCCAGGACGGCCTGCAGAAGAAGTACGGCACCGAGGCCCTCCCGCTCGACCTCGTCTTCCACGGCGGCTCCGGCTCGACCGACGAGGAGATCGCCGAGGCTGTCCGCAACGGCGTCGTGAAGATGAACATCGACACCGACACCCAGTACGCCTTCAGCCGCTCGGTCGCCGACACCGTGCTGAAGAACTACGACGGCTTCCTCAAGGTCGACGGCGAGGTCGGCAACAAGAAGGTCTACGACCCGCGCTCGTGGGGCAAGATCGCCGAGTCCGCCATGGCCGTCCGCGTCGCCGAGGCGACCCGCCAGCTCGGCTCCGCCGGCCACTCCGGGAAGTAGGGCACCGCTCCGTGACGAACGCACACGACCAGCCGAGCGGCTCCCCGCGCCCGGAACCGCAGTACGGCGAGTACGCGCCGCCCGGCTGGTCGTGGACGCCTCCGGAGGACGCCGTCGTCGTCCCCGACCCGCGAGGGTCCGAGACCGACCCGCGGCCCGCCACCGCGCCGTCGGCGAGGACCGTCGCGCACCCCGTCGACCGGCTGATCACGATCATCCTGCTGGCGCTCGGCGTCTTCTTCGCCGTGCCGACGCTGCTCGACCCGTCGAGCTTCGCCACCACGCTCTCCGAGCTCTACACGAGCCAGGGCATCGGCACCTACGCCTCCCCCGAACTCGCCCGCACCCTCGGGCTGGTCGTGGCGCTCGCGCAGGCGCTGATCGTCGCGTTCGCGGTCTGGATCTCGATCCGCCGGCTGTGGGCCGGCAAGCGCGCCGTGCTGGTGCCGATCCTGGGGATCGTCGCGACGGTCGTGCTCTCGCTGACGGTCGCGGCCATCGCCATCCTCGGCGACCCGACCTTCGCCGACTACGTCTCGCGGATGTCCGCCGGGACCGGCACGGACGTCTAGCGCCCGGACCCGCTCACGCGAGAAGGCCGCCCTCCCTCGGGAGCGGCGGCCTTCTCGGCGTTCTGCGTGCGGAGCGTCAGGCGCTGACGGAGGCGCTCACGCGTCCGCCGGCCCCGCGGGCGTCGCGCTTGCCGGCGACGTCCTTGCGGAGCTCCTTGGGGAGCGAGAACATCAGGTCCTCCTCGGCCGTCTTGACCTCCTCGACGTCGCCGTAGCCGGCGGCGGCGAGGTCGTCGAGCACCTCGCGCACGAGGACCTCGGGCACCGAGGCGCCGCTGGTGACGCCGACGGTGCGGATGCCGTCGAGCCACTCCTGCTTGATCTCGCTGGCGTAGTCGATCCGGTACGCGGCCTTCGCGCCGTACTCGAGCGCGACCTCGACGAGGCGGACCGAGTTCGAGGAGTTGGCCGAGCCGACCACGATGACCAGCTCGGCGTGCTCGGCGACCTTCTTGATCGCGACCTGGCGGTTCTGGGTGGCGTAGCAGATGTCGTCGCTCGGCGGGTTCTGCAGATTGGGGAAGCGCTCGCGGAGGCGGCGGACCGTCTCCATCGTCTCGTCGACCGAGAGCGTGGTCTGCGAGAGCCAGACGACCTTGTCCGGGTCCTTCACCACGATGTTCGGGACGTCGTCGGGGCTGCCGACCAGGGTCACGTGATCGGGGGCCTCGCCCGCGGTGCCCTCGACCTCCTCGTGCCCCTCGTGGCCGATCAGGAGGATCTCGAAGTCATCGCGTGCGAAGCGGACGGCCTCGCGGTGCACCTTGGTGACCAGGGGGCAGGTCGCGTCGATCGCCTGGAGGCCTCGATCCGCCGCGCCCTGCACGACCGCCGGCGAGACGCCGTGCGCGCTGAAGACGATGTGCGAGCCCTCGGGGACCTCGTCGACCTCCTCGACGAAGATCGCGCCCTGGCTCTCGAGCGTGGAGACGACGTGCACGTTGTGCACGATCTGCTTGCGCACGTAGACGGGGGCGCCGTAGTGCTCGATGGCCTTCTCGACGGCGACGACCGCGCGGTCGACGCCGGCGCAGTAGCCGCGCGGGGCGGCGAGGAGCACCCGCTTGGCGCCGTCGACGGGCTCGTCGCGCAGGCGCCCGGTAGCGCGGGGCATGCGCGGCATGGGCAGGCTGATCGGGGCTTCACTCACCCCGCGATTCTACGCGGTGCATCCTGTGCTCCCCGCGGAAGGGCCGGATCCGCTGACCGGCGCCCGGACGGGCGGCCTCGCGCCCGCCCGGCGCCGCGGCCACCGAGGTGTCGGAGGCATCCCGTACCGTTGTCGTCGCGGGTCCGCCGCCCGCTCCTCCACCCGCCCGCTCCAGCGAAGGCACCGATGACAGACGCCCCTCCCACCGCCGATGCTCCCTGGCCGGTCGGTCTGCTCGCGAGCAAGATCAAGGGCTGGATCGAGCGCCTCGGCACCGCGTGGGTCGAGGGCGAGATCACGCAGTGGGGCGTCTCCGGCGGCAACGTCTACGGCAAGCTGAAGGACCTCTCCGGCGACGCCACCGTCGGCTTCACGGTCTGGTCCTCCATCCGGGCCCGCCTCCCGGCGGACCTCAAGCAGGGCGACCGGGTGATCGCCCTGGTCAAGCCGAACTACTGGGTCAAGGGCGGCACGCTCTCGATGCAGGTGTTCGAGATGCGGCACGTCGGGCTCGGCGATCTGCTCGAGAAGCTCGAGCGCCTGCGCCGGCAGCTCGCCTCGGAGGGGCTGTTCGAGCCCGCGCGCAAGCAGCGGCTGCCCTTCCTCCCGCACGGGATCGGCCTGATCACCGGCAAGGACTCCGACGCCGAGAAGGACGTCCTCCGCAACGCGCAGCTGCGCTGGCCGGCCGTCCGCTTCCGCGTCGTGCACGCCGCCGTGCAGGGCGAGCGCACGGTGTCCGAGGTGACCTCCGCCCTGCGCACCCTCGACGCCGACGCGAGCATCGACGTGATCGTGATCGCCCGCGGCGGCGGCGACTTCCAGAACCTGCTCGGCTTCAGCGACGAGTCCCTCATGCGGGCGGTCGCGGCCTGCACCACCCCCGTGGTCAGCGCGATCGGGCACGAGGCGGACCGCCCGCTGCTCGACGACGTCGCGGACCTCCGCGCCTCCACCCCGACCGACGCGGCGAAGCGGGTCGTCCCGGACGTCTCCGACGAGCTGCTCCGGGTGCAGCAGGCGCGGCTGCGGATGACCACCCGGGTCAGCGGGCTCGTCTCGCACGAGATCGACCGCCTGTCGCAGCTGCGCTCCCGGCCGGTCCTCGCGCAGCCCCGGGTCCTCGTCGACCAGCGCTCGGAGGAGCTGACCCGCTGGGTCGCCCGCGGTGCCGAGCTGGTCGAGCGTCGGATCGAGCGCGCCCACCTCGAGGTCGAGCGCCTGCACGGCCAGCTCCGCGCGCTGTCGCCGCAGCACACCCTCGACCGCGGCTACGCGATCGTGCAGAACGGCAGCGGTCACGTGGTCCGCACGCCGCAGGACGCGGCCGAGGGCGAGGCGCTCGTGCTCACCCTCGCCGAGGGCGCCGTCGCCGCCCGCTCGACCGGGCCCGCGGCCGATCCCGCCGGCCGCGGCTGACCCGTCCCGCTCCCACCCGCCCGCGCCCTCCTCGCAGCCCCGATCGATAGGATCACCCCCATGGCCGACGCCCGCACCGACTCCCCCGCCGTGCCGTCGAGCGACCCCGTCCCGACCCGCGAGACCGACGTCTCCGGCTTCAGCTACGAGCAGGCGCGCGACGAGCTCGTCCGCGTCGTCTCCGAGCTCGAGCAGGGCAGCTCCACCCTCGAGCGCTCGCTCGCCCTCTGGGAGCGCGGCGAGGCCCTCGCCGCCCGCTGCGAGGAGTGGCTGATCGGCGCCCGCGCCCGGCTCGACGCCGCCCGCTCGGGCGGATCGGCCGCCGGCGGATCGAGCGCCGGATGAGCCGCGAGAAGCCGCCGCGCGTCGTCGCCGAGCTCGGCCGTCCCGAGACGGCTGCCGAGACCGCGGCCCGCAAGGCCGAGAACTCCCGGCTCTACCGCCAGCGCAAGACCGTCAACAACCTCGTCTTCTCGCTGCTCGCCACCGTCGGCGCCGTCGCGCTGATCGTCCTGATCGTCCCCCGCGGCGAGGGCACCGTCCGCGATCCCGTCGACGTCCCGGCGGTCGCCGCCCAGTTCCAGCTCGGCGAGAGCGAGACCCTCGCCGCGCCCGACATGCCCGACTCCTGGTCCTCGAACGCGGCCGAGCTGCGCGAGGACGGCGGGATCGAGTACTGGTACGTCGGCCTGATCACGCCGAAGAACGGCTACATCGGCGTCAGCCAGGGCTTCGACGCCGACGAGCGCTGGGTCTCCGGCCAGCTCGACAGCGCAGCGGCGACCGGCGTCGAGCAGATCGACGGCCGCGAGTGGACGGTCTACGACCACCGCGACGGTGCCGGCGAGACCGGCAACAGCCCCTACGCCCTCGAGACGACGGCCGGTGGCAGCACCTACCTCGTCTACGGCACGGCGCCGACGGACGAGATCCGCCAGGTCGTCGACGCCATCACCCCGCAGATCGGCCAGGAGGAGTCCCGTTGAGCTTCGATCCGTCGAGTCCCCAGCACGAGGTCCCGCAGAGCATCGCCGTCGCGCGCGAATCGCGCCCGCCGTCGTGGGTCTGGAAGGAGATGCTGCGCGGCAACCAGCGCTTCGTCGCCGGTGAGCCCCGCCACCCCCGCCAGGACGTCGAGCGCCGCAACGAGCTCGCCGCCGAGCAGAAGCCGCTCGCCGCGCTGTTCGGCTGCAGCGACTCACGCCTCGCGGCCGAGATCATCTTCGACCTCGGCCTGGGCGACCTCTTCGTGGTCCGCAACGCCGGACAGGTCATCGCCGATTCGATCATCGGCTCCCTCGAGTACGGCGTCGCCGTGCTCGGCGTGAAGCTGATCCTCGTCCTCGGGCACGACGAGTGCGGAGCGGTCAAGGCCGCGATCCAGTCGCAGGCGCCCGACGCCGAGCGCCTCCCGCCGCACATCGAGCACCTGATCGAGCCGATCATCCCGGCCGTCCGCCGCATCGTCGGCCCGCAGCCCGACGGCCGCGTGCTCGTCGACCCGTCGACGACCGACGCCCTCGCGGTCGGCCGCGAGCACCTCCGCGACACGGTGGCCGAGCTGCTGCAGCGCTCCCCGCTCATCGCCGACGCGGTCGCCTCGGGAGAGCTCGCGGTCGTCGGCGCCAACTACCGCCTCGCCGACGGCACCGTCGACTCCGACGTGGTCCTCGGCATCGACCCGCCGCAGATGAGCCCGTACCGCTCGGAGCAGGAGCGCACCTCCAGCCCCCTGCAGAGCGTGTCGAGCCCCGACGCGACCGCTCCGGCCGCCGAGTAGCCGGCCCTCGACCTCCTCTCTCCGAACCGATGAACCGAACAGAACAGGACGAACACAGCGTGGTGGACACCTCCCCGACCGACTCCGGCGCCGACGACGCCTTCCGCATCGAGCACGACACGATGGGCGAGGTCCGCGTTCCGCGCGACGCGCTCTACGCCGCGCAGACGCAGCGCGCGGTCGAGAACTTCCCGATCTCCGGCGCCGGCCTCGAGCCCGCCCAGATCGCGGCCCTCGCCCGGATCAAGAAGGCCGCGGCCCTCGTGAACGCCGATCTCGGCGTGCTCGACGGCGAGATCGCCCGCTCCATCGCCGACGCGGCCGACCTCGTCGTCGGCGGCGGCTACGGCGAGCACTTCCCGATCGACGTCTACCAGACCGGCTCCGGCACGTCGTCGAACATGAACATGAACGAGGTGCTCGCCACCCTCGCGACCACCGCGCTCGGCCGCCCGGTGCACCCGAACGACCACGTCAACGCCTCGCAGTCCTCGAACGACGTCTTCCCGACCTCGGTGCACGTCGCCGTGACCGGCGCGCTGATCCAGGACCTGGTGCCCTCCCTCGAGCACCTGGCCGAGGCCCTCGAGACCAAGGCCGAGCTGTGGGCCGAGGTCGTCAAGGCCGGCCGCACCCACCTGATGGACGCGACGCCCGTCACCCTCGGCCAGGAGTTCGGCGGCTACGCGGCGCAGATCCGCCTCGGCATCGAGCGCGTGCAGTCCGCCCTCCCCCGGGTCGCGGAGGTCCCGCTCGGCGGCACCGCCGTCGGCACCGGCATCAACACGCCCGCCGGCTTCCCGGCGAAGGTCATCGCCCGCCTCGCGGAGGAGACCGGGCTGCCCGTCACCGAGGCGCGCAACCACTTCGAGGCGCAGGGCGCCCGCGACTCGCTCGTGGAGGCCTCCGGTGCGCTCCGCGTCCTCGCGGTCAGCCTCACCAAGATCAACAACGACCTGCGCTGGATGGGCTCCGGCCCGAACACCGGTCTCGGCGAGCTCAGCATCCCGGACCTCCAGCCCGGCTCGTCGATCATGCCCGGCAAGGTGAACCCGGTGATCCCGGAGGCGGTCCTGATGGTGTGCGCCCGCGTGATCGGCAACGACGCGACGATCGCCTGGGCCGGAGCCTCCGGTGCCTTCGAGCTGAACGTCGCCATCCCGGTGATGGGCACGGCGCTGCTGGAGTCGATCCGCCTGCTCACCGCCTCGGCCACGCTGCTCGCCGACAAGACCATCGACGGCCTCGAGGCGAACGTCGAGCACGCGCGCGCCCTCGCCGAGTCCTCGCCCTCGATCGTCACGCCGCTGAACAAGGTGATCGGCTACGAGGCCGCCGCCAAGGTCGCGAAGAACTCGGTCGCGAAGGGCATCACCGTCCGCGAGTCCGTCGTCGACCTCGGCTTCGTCGAGCGCGGCGAGGTGACGGAGGCGCAGCTCGACAGCGCCCTCGACGTCATGTCGATGACCCACCCGGGCTGAATCCCGCCCTCCCATGCTGGTCGAGTAGCGCCGGAGGTGCGTATCGAGACCCACCCTCCGGACAACGGCGGATCTCGATACGCCCGCTCCACGGGCTACTCGATCAGCATGGAATACGCCCGCTCCGCGGGCTACTCGATCAGCATGCAGCCGCCCACGCCCTGATGACGGTGGATCTCGATACGCCCGCTGCGCGGGCTACTCGATCAGCATGCACAGCATGCCCACCCTGCGGTATGCGATGATCGGCGGCCGCGCGACGGGCGCCGCCTGCATGCTGGTCGAGTAGCGCCGGAGGCGCGTATCGAGACCCACCGTGCTCAGCAGGGCGAGTCTGCAGACTCACGTCCTGACCCTGGTGGATCTCGATACGCCCGCTCCGCGGGCTACTCGATCAACATGGACCGGGCCGCCGCCGTGGGACGGGCGCCCACACCATGCTGGTCGAGTAGCGCCGCAGGCGCGTATCGAGACCCACCGCGGCCGGGACGTCGGCCGTCAGCGCGCGGCCGGCCGCCGCGCCCACGACGGCGCGCGCTCGGGTCGGGGACCGATGCCGACCAGTGCCGCCGGCACGACGGCGAGCCCGGGCAGCAGCCGGAGCAGCGCCGCCAGCGCGGGCGGCGGCCCTGAGAGCCGCCCGGCCAGCGCCGGCAGGATCAGGCGCGCGTGCAGCACCCGCTGCAGCGACTCGATCAGCAGGGCGGGCAGCGCGCGCCGCCGCTGCACCCGCGCGAGGACGCGCTCGCCGGATGCCGTCCGCAGCACCCCGCGGCGCAGCGGCCCGGCCAGCAGCCGCGCCGACGCCACCGCGTCCTGCACCGCCAGGTTGATGCCGACGCCGCCCACCGGCGACATCGCGTGCGCCGCGTCGCCGAGGCAGAGCACCCCCGGAACGTGCCAGCGCGGCAGCCGCTCGAGCCGGACGTCGAGGTGCTTCACATCGTCCATCGACGCGATCCCCGACACGTCCTCGGCGACCTCGGGGAGCAGCTCGGCCGCCTCCGCCCGGAACGCCTCGATCCCCCGCTCCCGCACCACCGCGTCGGTCCCCTTGGGCCCCAGCCGCGCGATCTGCAGGTAGCCGTCGCGCGGGATCGCGATCGACACCCGCCCGCGCCCGATCCGCGGCAGGAGCGACTCGCCCACGGCCCGCGCGGTCGGCAGGCGATACCACCAGACGTCGAAGCCGACCGGCAGCGACCGCACCCGCAGCCCGGCCGAGCGACGCACCGCCGACCAGCGCCCGTCGCAGGCGACCGTCAGATCGGCGAGCAGGCGCCCCTCCCCGGCCGGCGACCGGTACTCGACACCGACGACCCGCCCGCCCTCGCGGACGACGCCGGTCACCTCGTGCTCGGTGAGGAGTGTGAAGCAGCGCTCGGCCTGCGCCGCCTCGGCGACCAGGACCAGCAGGTCCCACTGCGGCACCATCGCGACGTACGGGTGGCGCACCGGCAGCCGCGTGAAGTCCGCGATCACCACGTCGCGCCCGTCGTGGCCGGGAATCGTCACCCGCTCCACCCGCGAGTGCCGGATCGCCTCGAACCGGTCGAGGAGCCCGAGGTCCTCGAGCAGCCCCAGCGTCGTCGGATGCACCGTGTCGCCGCGGAAGTCGCGGAGGAAGTCGGCGTGCTTCTCCAGCACCGTCACCGCGACGCCGGCCCGCGCCAGCAGCAGACCGAGCACCAGGCCCGCCGGGCCGCCGCCCACGATCGCGCAGGTCGTCCGCCGCTCCCGCACCGTGCTTCCGCCGTCCACCCCGTCGTCCCCGTCGCCGTCCGCCACGTCGGCCTCCTCGCTCGGCACCCGGTCTACACCTCCGCGACCGTGCGGACCAGCGTCCGAGGCTCGCCCGTCACGCCCCGGCGATGACGAGCCAGAACGCGGCGAGCTGGAAGGGTCCGAACGGGATCCGCTCGCCCCCGCCCCGGAGCGCCGACGGCAGACTCCACGCCCCGGCCAGGAGGAACGCCAGCACCGGCGCCAGGAGCGCGAGCCCCGGATCGACCGCCGCGAGCGGAAGCGCGAGCCCCGTCCCGAGCTTCACGTCGCCCCGGCCGAGCCCGCCCGCGAGGTTCAGCACTCCGAGCGCGAGAGCCGTGGCGAGCACTACGGGCAGCTCCCCCGGCGTCCGGCCCGCGACGACCCCGCCGACCGTCGACGCGAGCCCCGCCAGCAGGATCGGCACCGTCATTGCGTTCGGCAGCCGCCGCTCGCGCACGTCCGCGACCACGAGCGGCACGGTCGCCATGGCGACGACGAGGACGACGATCGCCGCCCGCCCCTCGACCCGCGCGAGCCCGATCGCGCCGAGCAGGACCGCGCCGACGACCACCGCCGAGAGGTCCTGGAGCCGATGCATCCGGAGACTGTAGGGCCGATCGCCCCGCGCCCGCCGGAGTTCTCCACAGGCGATGCCGGACGGCCACCCTTCACTCCCTCGGCGGCACCGGCCCGAGCAGCGCGTTCGCGAAGAGCCCGTGCGCGGACTCGTCGTCGGAGGGGTGGAAGAGCCCGGCGAGCACGTCGCGGTAGAGCCGGGAGAGCTCGGAGTCGCGGCGGTAGGACGAGCCGCCCGAGACGCGGACCGCGCTCTCGACGATGCGCAGCGCCGCCTCGGTGGTGCGGATCTTCACACCGACGAGCGACGGGAACCAGCCCGCCCCGCGGTCCACGAGCGCGTCCACGTCGGCCGCCGCGCTCGCGAGTGGTGCCCGGAGCCCGTCGAGCAGGATCGCGGCGTCGGCGAGGCGCCAGCGGATGTCCGGGTCCTCGGACAGCGGCCGTCCGCCGGCCCGGAGCGACGTCCGCTTCCGCGCCGACGCCACGCCGAGCTCCAGGGCGCGCTGGGCGACCCCGAGGTAGACCGAGGCGATCAGCAGCTCGAAGTCGGCGAAGATCGCGAAGACCAGCGGGTCGGCGGTCGGGCCGACAGGCAGCGAGCGGAACATCCGTGCGGCCGGCACCTCGACGCCGTCGAGCACCGTGGTCCGGCTCTGCGTGGCGCGCATGCCGAGGGTGTCCCAGTCGTCGTGCACGGTGAGCCCCGCCACCGGCGCGTCCGGCGACGGCCGGTCGACGAAGCCGTGCACGAGCCGCGGCTCCGGCCCGCTGTCGTCGCGGCCGAAGACGCCGAGCCGGGTCCAGGCCGGCGAGAGCGAGGTGAAGATCTTGGTGCCGGTGAAGCGGTAGCCGCCGTCGCCGAGCGGGTCCGCGCGGGTGAGCGAGTCGGAGAGCACGAGGTCGTTGCCGGGCTCGCTGTTGCCGAAGGCGAAGACGTGCCCGGCCGCCGCGTCGACGAGGACGTGCTCGAGCGAGGCGTCGCCGCGGGCGCGCAGGGCCTTCGCGATCCCGGTCCAGACCAGGTGCATCGTGGTCGCGAGCGCGGTCGCGGGAGCGGCCGTCGCCAGCCGGGTGTGCTCGGCCGTGGCCTGCTCGAGGCCGAGGCCGCCGCCGCCGAGCTCCGCCGGGATGAGCATCGTCAGATACCCGGCGGCCTTCAGCTCCTCGAGATCCTCGCTGAAGAAGACGTTGCGCGCGTCGTAGTCGGCCGCGCGGAGGCGGAAGCGCTCGAGGAGCGCGTCGTCGAGGATGCTCACCCGCCCCACGCTACGCGCCGCAGCACCGGATCACTCCCGTCGCGGAGCACCTCCGGCACGCGGAACGACCTCCGGCTCGCGAGAACCAGCCGTTCCGGCGAGCCGGAACCTGTTCCGCGAGCCGGAGGCCGCCAGACGCAAGCCTCAGGCAGGGAGGATCAGGCCGACTCGTTCGACTCCAGCATCTCGGTCACCAGCGCCGCGATCGCCGAGCGCTCGGAGCGGGTCAGCGTCACGTGCGCGAACAGCGGGTGCCCCTTCAGCGTCTCGATCACCGAGGCGACGCCGTCGTAGCGGCCGACCCGCAGGTTGTCGCGCTGCGCGACGTCGTGCGTGAGCACCACCCGCGAGTTCTGGCCGACCCGGGACAGCACCGTCAGCAGCACGTTGCGCTCGAGCGACTGCGCCTCGTCCACGATCACGAAGGCGTCGTGCAGCGAGCGCCCGCGGATGTGCGTCAGCGGCAGCACCTCGAGCATCCCGCGCTCGATCACCTCGTCGAGCACGTTCTGCGAGACCAGCGCGCCGAGGGTGTCGAAGACCGCCTGCGCCCAGGGGTTCATCTTCTCGGCGGCGTCGCCGGGCAGGAAGCCGAGGTCCTGGCCGCCGACCGCGTAGAGCGGCCGGAAGACCATGATCTTCTTGTGCTGGCGCTTCTCCAGCACCGCCTCGAGCCCCGCGCAGAGTGCGAGCGCCGACTTGCCGGTGCCGGCCCGGCCGCCGAGCGAGACGATGCCCACCTCCTGGTCGAGCAGCAGGTCGATCGCCAGCCGCTGCTCCGCGGAGCGGCCGTGCAGCCCGAAGACGTCCTTGTCGCCGCGCACCAGCGTGATCTGGCGCTTGCCGGTCACCCGGGCGAGCGCGGAGCCGCGATCCGAGTGCACGACCAGGCCGGTGTTGATCGGGATGTCGGCGACCTCGTCGGTGAACAGCCGCTCGCGGTCGTAGAGCTCGCTCATCTGGTCGCCCCGGAGGGTGACGTCGTCCATGCCCGTCCAGCCCGACTCAGGGGCGAGCTCGGCGAGGTACTCTTCCGCGGCGAGGCCGATCGAGGCGGCCTTCACGCGCATCGGCATGTCCTTGGACACGACGGTGACGAGGGCGCCCTCGCTCTGCAGGTTCATCGCCACGGCGAGGATCCGGGAGTCGTTGTCGCCGAGCTGCAGCCCGCTGGGCAGCACCGACATGTTCGAGTGGTTCAGCTCGACGCGGAGGGTCCCGCCCCGGCCGACGCGGATCGGGAAGTCCAGCCGCTCGTGCTTGACCCGCAGCTCGTCGAGGTGCCGCAGCGCCTGGCGGGCGAAGTAGCCGATCTCGGGGTCGTTGCGCTTGCCCTCGAGCTCGCTGATCACGACGATCGGCAGGACGACGGCGTGCTCCGCGAAGCGGAACATCGAGGAGGGATCCGACAGCAGCACCGAGGTGTCGAGGACGTAGGTGCGCTGGAGCTGCTCGGTGCGATCCGAGGAGCCGTGCTGCGCGCGGCGGTGGACCGCGCCCTGCGTGCCGTTCTGCGGATCCGTACCCTGGGGAACTGTCACGTCGACTCTCCACATTCCGGGGGCCGGAGCCCCCGACTCACTTCAGAGGATTCGAGTCGGCCGGTGGTGCGTCTCGGCACCGCGCAGTTCCTTCACTGGCAGTCATCGAGTCGTACTTGTGTGGCCGACTCGACCAGGTGCGTCACCTGATGATCCGAACCTAATCCCGGAAATGACAGCCGTGTGGTTCTTGCCGAGACGAACGTGTAACGGCTATGTGAACAGCGCGCGCGGGAGCCGCAGCTCAGCTGCCGAAGCGGCGGTGCCGGCCGGCGTAGTCGCGCAGCGCCCGGAGGAAGTCGACCTCGCGGATGTCGGGGCCGAGCGCCTCCATGAAGTAGAACTCGCTGTGCGCGCTCTGCCAGAGCATGAAATCGGAGAGGCGCTGCTCGCCCGAGGTGCGGATCACCAGATCCGGATCGGGCTGACCGCTGGTGTAGAGGTGCTCGCCGATCAGCTCGGGCGTGAGCAGGCCCGCGACGTCCTCGATCGAGGAGCCGCGCTTGCCGTGCTCGTCGAGGATGCTGCGGACCGCCTGCGCGATCTCGTGGCGGCCGCCGTAGCCGACCGCGAGGTTGATGTGCAGGCCGGTGTGCGCAGCGGTGCGCTCCTCCGCGCGGTCGAGCGCCGAGACGAGCGACTCCGGCAGCCCGTCGTCCGAGCCCACGTGCTGCACCCGCCACTCGGGCTGCTGCGAGACCTCCTCGGCGAGGTCGGCGATGATCGCGATCAGCTCGGTGAGCTCGGAGCTCTCCCGGCCGACCAGGTTGTCCTGCGAGAGCAGGTAGAGGGTGACGTGCCGGATGCCGAGCTCGTCGCACCACTGCAGGAACTCGTGCACCTTCGCGGCGCCCGCCCGATGGCCGTGCGCGGCCGTCTCCAGCGCGCGCTGGCGGGCCCAGCGGCGGTTGCCGTCGATGATCATCGCGACGTGGTTCGGCAGCGCGGCGCCCTCGAGACTCGAGCGCAGCCGCTTCTTGTAGACGCCGTAGAGCAAGTCGCTCCCCACGGGCAGTCTCGGCTTCGGCACGGTGCCACGGTAGTCGAAACCGCGGCCCGGTACCGGACCACCGCTGTTCCCCCGTTCGAGCGGGCTCTCCCGGGCGCCCTGCGGTGGCGGGTCGTATCCTCGTCCGTATGAGCCACCGGCCGACCTCCCCCACGCCCGATCCGGATGCGCGCGCCGTGGCGGAGGACGACGCGGCCGGCCCCTCGCTCCCCGCTCTCCCGCTCGTCGAGGACGAGATCGCGCACGGTGCGGCGACGGAGGCGCGGCCGACCTGGCGCGGCTGGATCCACGCCGGACTGTTCCCGGTCACGATCGTCGCCGGCATCGTCCTGGTCAGCGTCGCGGACGGCGCACCGGCGAAGTGGGCGGCGGCCGTGTTCGCCGTCTCGTCGCTGCTGCTCTTCGGCAACTCCGCGCTCTACCACCGCTTCGACTGGTCGCCGCGGACGAAGATGATCCTCAAGCGGATCGACCACGCGAACATCTTCCTGCTGATCGCCGGCACCTACACGCCGCTCGCCGCGCTCGCCCTGCCGCCCGCGCAGGGCTCGCTGCTGCTCGTGCTGGTCTGGGCGGGGGCGCTGCTCGGGATCGGCTTCCGGGTGTTCTGGATCTCCGCGCCGCGCTGGCTCTACGTGCCGCTCTACCTGCTGCTGGGCTGGGCGGCCGTGATGTACCTCGGCCCGCTGTTCGAGGCGAGCGCGGCGATGATGGTGCTCGTGCTGGTCGGCGGCCTCTGCTATTCCGTCGGCGCGGTGATCTACGGGATCAAGCGGCCGAACCCGGTGCCCGGGGTCTTCGGCTTCCACGAGATCTTCCACGCGCTGACCGCGGTGGCGTTCCTCTGCCACTGGACGGCGGCGCTGATCGTCTGCCTGCACCCGACCTACAACGTCGGCTGAGCGCCGGGCGCCGTCAGCGCAGGGCGCGTCAGCGCCCGGGCGTCAGCGTCCGGACGGGGCGTCCTCGGCGCGCTCGCGCTCCTCGGAGTCGAGCTGCTCGTTCACCTGCGCGCGGTAGGTCGTCCGGCGGACCCGGCGGACCATGTCGAGTGCGAGGAACACGGCGGCGAGCGCGATCACGAACATCGTGATGAAGCCGAACAGGCCGGGCGTCACCGTGTCCTCGTTGAACTCCGGCGCGGTCGTCGGCACCGGCGTCGCCTCGGCGGCGCGGATCAGGGCGACGTGGGCGGCCTCGAGGACGGTCGCGACGATCATGCGGGCTGCTCCTCGGGGACGGTGGTGGCGGCCGGGCCGGCGTCACCCGGCAGCGCGACGTCGATCCCGGCGAAGAGGTCGGTCTCCGGCGTCGGCGAGTCGACCCGGCTCTGCACGAGTTGGAAGTCGTCGGTCGGCCAGGCGGCGTCGATCGCGGAGTGCGGGAGGAAGAAGAACTTGTTGTCGGGAGCGACCTGGCTCGCGTGCGCGAGCAGGGCCGCGTCGCGGCGGTCGTGGAAGCCGGAGACGACGATCTTCGTGGTGGCGAGGTAGGGCGTCTCCTCGTTCCAGCGCTTCATCTCCTCGAAGGAGGCGAGCAGCGGGTCCTCCGGGTCGATCGAGCGGATGTGCTCGGCGATGGCCCGCAGCTTCTGCGAGGAGAACACGCGGTCGTAGTAGAGCTTCGAGACGGACCAGGCGGCGCCGGTGCCGGGGTACTCGTCGGCCTCGCCCGCGGCGCGGAAGGCCTCGACCGCGACCTGGTGCGCGCGGATGTGGTCCGGGTGCGGGTAGCCGCCGTTCTCGTCGTAGCTGATGATCACGTGCGGGCGGAACCGGCGGACGAGGCGCACCAGCGGTGCCGAGGCGGTCGGCAGCGGCAGGCCGGCGAAGGAGTCCGCGGCGACGGCGCCGTCCTCGGGCATCCCGGAGTCGACGAAGCCGAGCCAGGCGTGCTCGATGCCGAGCGCCCGCTGCGCGGCGGCCATCTCGTAGCGGCGCAGGCCGCCCATGTCGCGCTCGGCGTGCGCGCGGGCGCCGAGCGCCTCGTTCAGAACGGAGCCGGCCTCGCCGCCGGTGCAGGAGACGACCATGACCTCGGCGCCGCGATCGGCGTAGGAGGCGAGGGTCGCGGCGCCCTTGCTGGACTCGTCGTCCGGGTGGGCGTGCACGGCGAGCAGGCGCGGGACCTCGCGCGGCGCCACAGCTGCACGCGCCTCTGAATCTGCGGAGACCTGGACGGCCTGGGACACGATCGCTCGATTCCTCGGGGTTTAATGGGGGGCGTCGCTCGGTTCTCACCGGCGCACGTCACCCGCCAGAATAGTCGCTTCACCCAGGGAGTTCCGTGGCCGCCCGAACGTCCGAGAGCGACGAGCGCGCGAGCGACCCCGCCCTCGACCCGGACGCCGTCCGCGCCGCCGGACCCCTCGCCTCCCGCTACGGGCGCACCCCGCGCAGCCGCCGGGGCGACCGCCGCCTCTTCGCCCTCGTCGCCGTCGCCTTCGTCGCGGTCTTCGCCGCCTGGGTGATCTGGGCCGGTCTCGACGGCGCCCGCGACGGCGTCGACGTGCAGGACACGGCACACCAGGTCGTCGACGACCGCACGGTCGAGGTGTCCTTCGACCTGACCGTCCCCACCGGCCGCGACGCCGCCTGCGCCGTCCAGGCGCTCAACGAGCAGTCCGCCGTGGTCGGCTGGCTCGTCGTCGAGTACCCCGCGTCCAGCGATCGCTTCCGCTCCTACACCGAGACGGTGCGCACCACGGAGCTCGCCACGACAGGTTTGATCTCCTCCTGCTGGCTCCCGTAGGGTGTCGGGGTGCCCTGACGGACTCGTCGGGGCCTTGTCTTTTCCCCCGCCGCACGCCCTCGGTCGATCCGCTCGACGGGCCAGGCGCCCGACAGCACCGTCGGTCGCGCGCGGCCGTCATGTGAGGAGCCCACCATGGCCGACCAGCCTCAGGTCACCTGGATGACCCAGGAGTCGTACGACCGCCTCCAGGCGGAGCACACCGAGCTGTCCACCAACGGACGCCTCGAGATCGCCAAGCGCATCGAGGTCGCGCGCGAGGAGGGCGACCTCAAGGAGAACGGCGGCTACCACGCCGCCAAGGACGAGCAGGGCAAGATCGAGGCGCGCATCCGCCAGCTGACCGCGCTGCTGCGCGAGGCCGAGATCGGCACGCCGCCCGAGAGCCACGGCGTCGTCGAGGCCGGCACGATCATCACCGCGGAGATCGCCGGCGACGAGTCGCGCTTCCTCCTCGGCAACCGCGAGATGGCCGGCGAGAGCGACCTCGACGTCTACAGCCCGCAGAGCCCGCTCGGCGGCGCGATCATGGGCCTGAAGGTCGGCGACTCCACCACCTTCGAGGCCCCCAACGGCCGGAACATCACCGTCAAGGTCGTCGACGTCGAGACCTGGAACGGCCACTGACCCTCAGCGCTGACGCACTCCGCGAGATGCCACTTGTGCGCTCGACACGCCGTGTCGGGACGTCACAAGTGGCATCTCGCGTTTCTGCAGGGCTAGCCGCGGGAGAGGCGCGGGCTGTAGCCGGCGTCGCGGAGGACCTGGAGGACGCGGTCGGCGTGCTCGGGGCCGCGGGTCTCGACGCTGATCTCGAGCTCGACCTCGCTGATCTGCAGGCCGCGGCCGTGCCGGGTGTGCAGCACCTCGACGACGTTGGCGTTCGCCTCCGAGATCAGGTCGGCGATCCGCGCGAGCTGACCCGGTCGGTCCGGCAGGCCGATGCTCATCTTGAGGTAGCGCTCGGAGGCGGCGAGGCCCCGGCTGATCACCCGCTCCATCATCAGCGGATCGATGTTGCCGCCGGAGAGGATGACCGCGGTGCGGCCCGCGTTCCGGATCTTGCCGGTGAGGATCGCGGCGATGCCGACCGCTCCGGCCGGCTCGACGACGAGCTTCGCGCGCTCGAGCAGCACCAGCAGCGCCCGGGCGGTGTCGTCGTCCTCGACGGTGACGACCTCGTCGACGACCTCGCGGATGATCTCGAAGTTCAGCTGGCCGGGCTTCGCGACCGCGATGCCGTCGGCGATGGTGGGCGAGATCGTGATGGCGATCGGCTCGCCGGCCGCGAGCGAGAGCGGGTAGGGCGCGGCGTTCGCCGCCTGGACGCCGATGACGCGCAGCGTGCGGCCCTCCTGGGCGGCCTTCTGCTTCGCCGCCGACGCGACGCCGGCGATGAGCCCGCCGCCGCCGATGGGCACGACGAGCGTCTCGACACCCGGCGCCTGCTCGAGGATCTCGAGGCCGATGGTGCCCTGGCCCGTGATCACGTCGGGGTGGTCGTAGGGCGGGATGAAGACGGCGCCGGTGCTCTCGGCGAACTCGGCCGCCGCGGCGAGCGCCTCGTTGAAGATGTGCCCGCTGAGCACCACCTCCGCGCCGTAGTCGCGGGTCGCCGCGAGCTTGGGCAGCGCGACGCCGATCGGCATGAAGATCGTCGCCTTGATGCCGAGCTCGCGCGCGGCGAAGGCGACACCCTGGGCGTGGTTGCCGGCCGAGGCGGCGACGACGCCGCGCTCCCGCTCCTCGGGGGTGAGGTGGGAGAGCCGGAACACGGCGCCGCGGATCTTGTACGAGCCGGTGCGCTGCAGGTTCTCGCACTTGAGGAAGACGGGCGAGCCGAGCACCTCGGCGAGGAACGTGCTCGTCTCCATCGGGGTGTTCGCGATGACGGGGGCGAGGACGGTTCGGGCCGCCTCGAACTCGCTCAGGGTCGGTCCGACGACGCGGCTAGTCTGCATGCTCTTCGGCAACTCTCTCGGGGGTTCGGGTCGGCGAGCGCCAGGCTCCGCTCGCGACGTAGTTGACCATGACGTTGAGGGTCGCGACCACGGGGACCGCGAAGAACGCGCCCGCGATGCCGGCGACGATCGACCCGCCGGCGACCGCGAGGACGACGGCGAGCGGGTGCACCTTGACGGCGGAGCCCATGATCAGGGGCTGGAGGATGTGCCCCTCGAGCTGCTGCACGCCGAGGACGACGATCAGCAGGATCAGCGCGATGACCGGTCCGTTGTAGACGAGAGCGATGAAGACGGCCAGCGCGCCGGTGACGACCGCGCCGATCACGGGCACGAAGGAGCCGAGGAAGACCAGCACGCCGATCGGGATCGCGAGCGGGACGCCGAGCAGGAACGAGCCGAGCCCGATGCCCACCGCGTCGACGAAGGCGACCAGGATCTGCACCTTGACGAAGTTGGTCAGCGTGATCCAGCCCGCGCGGCCGGCCCCGTCGACGGCGCTCCGGGCGCGGTGCGGGAAGAGCCGCACGACCCAGCGCCAGATGTTCGGACCGTCGATCAGGATGAAGAGGGTCGAGAACAGGGTCAGCAGCACGCCGGTGAGCACATGCCCGACCGTCGAGCCGACGCTCAGCGCGCCGCTGACGAGCATCCCCGAGTCCTGCTGCACGGCGGCGAGCGCCTGCTGCGCGTACTGGTTGATGTCGGTCTCGGTCAGGTGCAGCGGCCCCTCGAGCAGCCACGACTTCAGGGCGTCGTAGGACTGCACCGTCTGGCGGCTGAGGTCGTCGAAGCCGGAGGTGACCTGGGTGACGACGAGGAAGAGCAGGCCGCCGATCACGAGGACGATGCCGAGCTCGGCCACCACGATCGCGAGCCACTTGGGCCAGTGGTGGCGCTGCAGGAACGTCGAGAACGGCACGAGCAGCGCCGCGATGACGATCGCGAGCAGCAGCGGGATGACGATCAGCCGCAGCTCGATCACCAGCAGGCCGATCACGGCGAGGGCGCCGGCGACCACGAGGATCCGCCAGGCCCAGGCGCCGGCGATGCGCATCCCGGTGCTGACGAAGGCGACGTCCGGGTCGAGCGGGCGGGGCTGCGGAGCCCGCTCGGGAGCCGCGGCGGCGCGGACGGCGTCGCGGGCGCCGGACGTGCGGCGGGACCGGCCGAGTCTCATCCGCCCAGACTAATCCCCGCCGCATTCCGCGGGCGGAATCCGCGACAGCTCACGAGGCCGCGCGGACGGCCACCGGCCGCCGCGCGAGCGCGAGGCCGACCCGCTCCCCCGGCTCGAGCCGGATCCCGGCCGCGTGCTGGACGACGAGCTCGTCCCCCTGCTCGGTGCGGACCGTGGAGCGGCGCACCGGTCCGAGGAAGCTGGTCGCGAGGACCACGGCAGGCAGATCGCCCGGAGCGCCGCCCAGCACGATCTCGATGTCCTCGGGCCGGAGGAACGCCGAGACGGCGCCGTCGACGGCCGCGCCGTCCACCAGGGGCAGGCGCGCGCCGAGCACGGAGACGGCCCCGCTTGAGACGACCCCCGGCACGACGTTGGAGAGGCCGACGAAGTGGGCGACGAACGGCGACGACGGCCGGGCGTAGAGGTCCTCCGGCGCGCCGAGCTGCTCGATCCGTCCCGCGTTCATCACCGCGACCCGGTCGGCGACGGCGAGCGCCTCCTCCTGGTCGTGGGTGACGAAGAAGGTGGTGATGCCGATCTCGGACTGCAGCCGCTTGATCTCGTCGCGCAGCTGCACGCGGACCTTCGCGTCCAGCGCGGAGAGCGGCTCGTCCAGGAGCAGCACCCGGGGGCGGGTGACGAGCGCCCGCGCCAGCGCGACCCGCTGCTGCTGCCCGCCGGAGAGCTGGTGCGCGTAGCGGTCGCCCAGGGCGCCGAGCCCGACCAGGTCGAGCGCGTCCTGCGCGGCCGTCCGCCGCTCCTTCGCCGCGACACCGCGGGTGCGCAGGCCGAACTCGACGTTCTCGCGGGCGCGCAGGTGCGGGAAGAGCGAGTAGGACTGGAAGACCATGCCCATGTCGCGGCGGGCGACCGGCAGATCGGCGACGTCGCGCTCGTCGACCAGGATGCGGCCGGAGTCGATCCGCTCGAGCCCGCTGAGGGCGCGGAGAGCAGTGGTCTTGCCGCAGCCGGACGGGCCGAGCAGGGCGATGAACTCCCCGGGCGCCACGTCGAACGAGACGCCGTCGAGGGCGCGAGCCGCGCCGAAGTGCCGGGCGACGTCGAGGAAGCGGACGCGGGCGCCCGGGGAGAGGGGCGCGGTCACGAGGTTCCTTTCGAGGCGCGGCGCCCGGTGGCGACGAGGCCGATCCGCGCGAGGCGGCCGATCCCGAGCAGCAGGGCGAAGGCGAACAGGAGGGAGAGGAGGGAGAAGATCACGGCGACGTAGGCGTCCTGCTTCGACACCTGCACGAGACCGGTCTGCAGCGTCGTGCGGCTGAGCAGCGAGGCGATGGTGTACTCGCCGAGGACCACGGCGACCGTGATCAGCGCGGCGGCGACGAGACCGCGGCGCAGGTTCGGCAGCAGCACCCGGACGAGCACGCCTACCGGGCCGGCGCCCAGCGAGCGGGCGGCCTCCGAGAGCGTGATCGCGTCCAGGCCCGCGAGGTCGGCAGCGATCGCGCGGTAGGCGTAGGGCAGCACGAGCACGCCGTAGGCGAGCGCGAGCGTCCAGGGCGCCGAGCCGACGAGCCGGGTGATCACCGAGTAGACCGGGGCCAGCCCGACGACCAGCACGATCGCGGGGACGGTCAGCGGGAGCAGGCAGACCAGCTCGAGCGCCCGGCGCAGGCGCGGCAGGCGGATCTCGACGAGGAGCATCGTCGGCACCAGCAGCACGAGCACGATCAGGGCGGTGACGACCGCGAGGATCAGCGAGTTGCCGATGCCCTGGAAGAGCGCGCGGTAGCCGCGCTCGTTCTCCGGGTCGAGGATCGCGGTCCAGTGCGAGAGGTCGTAGCCACCGGCGCCGCGGAGGGTGAACTCGGCCATCGCGATCAGCGGCACCGCGAAGCCGAGGCCGGTGACGACCAGGACGATGCGCGAGAGGGCGCGGGTCATCGCTGCCACCGCCGGGCGCGGCGCTGCAGCAGCGCGTAGCCGGACATCAGCACGATCATCACGAGGAGCATCCCGAGCGCGAGCGCGCCGGCCAGGTTCTCCCGGCCGAGGACCGTCTCGCTGACGAGCGCGGCACGGATCTGCAGCGGCACGATCTGCGCGCCCTGGCTGATCAGCGCGGCGGCCGTGGCGAACGAGGAGAACGCGTTGGCGAACAGCAGCAGCACCGAGCCGAGGAAGGAGGGCGCGAGCACGGGGACCGCGACCCGCCACCAGTAGCTCACCGCTCCCCCGCCGAGCACGGCGTTCGCCTCGGCCCACTCGGGGCGCAGACCCTCGAGGGCGGGCAGGAAGGTCAGCACCATCAGCGGCACCTGGAAGTAGAGGTAGGGCAGGATCAGCCCGGGCAGCTGGTAGAGCCACACGCCGTCGGCGTAGAGGTCGACGCCGGCGCCGGCCAGGAGGGTCGTGACCAGGCCCTGCACGCCGATCGTCGCGATGAAGGCGAAGGCGAGCATCACACCACCGAACTGGGCGAGGACGCTCGCCGCGGCGTCGACGATCGTGCGGAGCGGTCCGCGCGGATCGGCGCCGAGCAGGGCGAGGCAGACGATGCCGCCGAGGACCGCGCCGACGACGGCGGTGAGCGCCGACAGCCCGAGCGAGGCGCCGAAGGCGGACAGGACGACCGGGTCGCCCAGCGCCGCGACGTTCGCGAGCGTCGGCCGCCCGTCGCCGTCCACGAAGCCCGTCCCGACCGCGAGGACGGTCGGCACGGCGAGGAAGAGCAGGACGTACACCGCGAACGGAGCGACGCCGAGCGCTGCGGGGAGACCGCGCCGTCCCCGGGGCGCGCGGGCCCCGGGAACGGCGCGGACGGCGGCGGTCGTCACTGGATCGCCGCGCCCCACTTCTCGGCCAGCAGGGCCGAGGCGGCCTCGGTCTGCTCGGAGGTGAACTGGACGAGGTCCTCCGGAGCGGCGCCGACCGCGTCGAGGGCGTCCTTGTCCACCGTGCCGGCGTCGACCATGGCCGCCAGGCGCACCGGGTAGGCGCCGGCCGCGAGGTAGAGGTTCTGCGCGGCGTCGGAGTAGAGGTACTCCTGCCAGAGGCGCGCGGCGGCCGGGTGCGGCGCGTCGGCGTTGATCGCCTGGTTGTAGTAGCTGCCGACCGCGGTGCCGGGCAGCACCGTCGTCGTCCACTCGCGCGTGCCCTCGTTCGCCTTCGCGGCGGCGAGGTTGTTGTAGCTCCAGTCGAAGACGACCGGGGTCTCGCCGGAGGCGACGGTCGCGTCGGTCGGGTCCAGCGGCAGGAAGTTGCCCGCGTCGTTCAGCTTCTCGAAGAAGTCGATGCCGGGCTGGACGTCGTCGGCCGAGCCGCCCGACTGCAGGGCGGCGAGCTGCACGGCGGCCGCCGCGGCACCGGCCTGGGTCGGGTCGCCGTTGATCGCGACGGAGCCGCGGTAGTCGGCGCCGAGCAGGTCGTCGAGCGACTCCGGCGCGGGCACGGCGTCGGCGTCGTAGCCGATCGACATCAGGCCGGTGTAGTCGTTCACCCAGAGGCCGGTCTCCTCGCGGTTGCCCTCGGGGATGTCGTCCCAGGTCTCGACCTTGTACGGCGCGAAGAGGTCGGTGTTGGCGAGCGCGACGGCGGCACCGAGGTCGAAGACGTCCGGAGCGGTGTCCTGGCCGGCCAGGTTCTGCGCGGTGCTGATCTCCTCGGCGGAGGAGACGTCGGGGTCGGCCGAGTTGACGGTGATGCCGTACTCGTCCTCGAAGCCCGAGATGAGCTCGCCGTAGTTGGCCCAGTTGTCGGGCAGCGCGATCACGTTCAGCTCGCCCTCGGCCGTCGCGGCCTCGACCAGGGCGTCGAGCCCGCCGACGTCGGCGGCGGAGGTCGCGGTCGAGGCGTCGACCGACGCGTCGCCGGACGAGGCGCCGGCGTCGCCGGAGCAGGCGGTCAGGGTAAGAGCGAGAGCGGCGGTCGCGGCGGCGAGCACGCCGGCGCGGGGGAAGCGCTGGGTCGTCAAGAGTCCTCCAGGAGTCGGGTGGGTGGGCCCCTGCGGGCGCCTCGGGAAACGTAGGGGCGGCTCCCGACATCCCGGGGCCACCCGGATGAACCGGACGGGAACACTCGGCGCCGGGGCGGGATCGGCCGATGTCGGCGGCCTTCGCTAGCGTGGGGGCACCATGACCGAGCAGCTCAGCCCCGCGCTCGCGCGCCGCATCGCCCTGGCCGCCCAGGGCTTCGGTGCCGCGCCGCCGCCGCGGGTCGGCACGCGGCAGATCCTCGGCGTGATCGACCGGATCCGGCCGCTGCAGCTCGACTCGGTCAACGTCTTCGAGCGGAGCCACTACCTCCCCGTCCTCGCCCGGCTCGGCCCCTACGACCGCGCCCTCCTCGACGCGGTCGCGTTCTCGCCGAAGGGCCACTACCTCGAGTACTGGGCGCACGAGGCGGCGCTGATCCGCCGCGCCGACCTCCCGCTCTACCGCTGGCGGATGGAGCACTACCGCCGCGTGCGCCTGCCCGAGCACGAGGGCTGGGCGGCCGAGAACCGGTCGACGCTCGACTGGCTGCGGGCGGCCCTCGCCGACGGGCCGCTGCGCGCGTCGGAGATCGAGCACGAGGCCAACACCCGGACCGGTCCGTGGTGGGGCTGGTCCGACATGAAGCGCGGGCTCGAGGTGCTCTTCCGCTGGGGCGAGGTGGTGACCGCCGGGCGCACGCGCTTCGAGCGCTCCTACGCGCTCGCCGAGCAGGTGCTGCCCCGCGAGGTGCTCGACGCCGAGCTCTCCACCGAGGACGCGGTCCGCGAGCTGGTGCGCCGCTCCGCCCTCGCGCTCGGCGTCGGCACGCTCGGCGATCTGGCCGACTACCACCGGCTGCTGAAGGCGCCGACGCTCGCGGCCGTGCACGACCTCGTCAACGCGGGCGAGCTGGTGCCGGTCGAGGTCCGCGGCTGGGAGCGCTCGGGGCGCCCACTGCCCCTCTGGCGGCACACCGCGGCGCGGCGACCGCGCGAGCTGCGGGCCGACGCACTGCTCTCCCCCTTCGACCCCGTGGTGTGGCACCGCCCGCGCGCCGAGCTGTTCTTCGACTTCCACTACCGGATCGAGATCTACACCCCCGCGGCCCAGCGCGTGCACGGCTACTACGTGCTGCCCGTGCTGCTCGACGATGTGATCGCGGCGCGCGTCGACCTCAAGAGCGACCGGCAGAACGGCGTGCTGCGGGTGCAGGCCGCGTGGCGCGAGCCCGGAGCGCCGCCGGACACGGCCGAGCGCCTCGCCGCGCTGCTCGTCGCCGCCGCGCACTGGCAGGGGCTCGACACGGTCGACGTCGTCGGGCGGGGCACCCTCGCGCCCGAGCTCCTCGTCGCCCTCACCACCGGCCACCGGGAGGTCCTCGCATGAGCGGTCCGCAGGAGCGGCAGGGCACCATCGCGCTCGCCCTGTCCGAGAAGTGCGTCGCCCTGCTGCTCGAGCGCGGGACAACGAAGGGCGTCAGCTCGATCGACCTGGCGCACGCCGCCGGCATCTCGCTGCGCACCTTCCACCGCTACCTCGGCGGCAAGGAGGACTGCGTGCGGCCCGTGCTCTACGCGGCCATCGCGGCGATGGCGCGCGAGCTCGTCGCGCGGCCGGAGTCGGAGTCGCTGAACACCGCGCTGGGCGCCGCCTTCGCCGCGGCCGCGTCCGGCCCGCAGCTCGAGCGGACGCTGCGGCTGATGCCGCTGCTCACCGAGACGCCCGGCATGCGCGCGGTCTGGGCGCAGTCGCTGCACGACGGCGAGGCCGCGCTCACCCCGAGCATCGCCCAGCGGATGGGCCTGCCCGCGGCGGACGAGCCGCGCGCGGCCGTGCTCGCCACGGTCGTGCTCGCGCTGGTGCGGCGCGCCCTCGTGGACGCCGTAGCGACGGGCACCGACCCGTCCCCCGTCTTCGACGAGTACCTCACGACGCTCGACGGCGGCCCGCTCGCGGCGGGAGCCCCGGACGCGCGCTGACGCGGGGTCTCGATACGCCCCTGCGGGGCTACTCGACCAGCATGAAAGCGTCGCCGCGCGGCTGATCGACCAGCATGGATGCGCCGCTGCGCGGCCGTCTGAAAAGCAGTGAGGCGCCGCTGCGCGGCTCCGCAGCTCACGCGACCGACGAAGCACATGCTGATCGAGTAGCCCGCGCAGCGGGCGTATCGAGATCCACCACCGTCGGAAGTCGAGTCTGCAGACCACCCCTGCTGACGATGTTGGGTCTCGATACGCCCCTGCGGGGCTACTCGACCAGCATGCAGGGCCGCTCCGCGGCCCTGCGGAAAGCAGGGAGGCGCCGCTGCGCGGCTCCGCAGCTCACGCGACCGAGGAAGCACATGCTGATCGAGTAGCCCGCGCAGCGGGCGTATCGAGATCCACCACCGTCGGAAGTCGAGTCTGCAGACCCGGCGTGTCGATGACGGTGGGTCTCGATACGCCCCTGCGGGGCTACTCGACCAGCATGACTGCAACGCTCTGCGGCTCAGCGACCAGCATGGATGCGCCGCTCCGCCGTCACCCGACCAGCATGCGCGGGTGGGTGGCGTCAGAACTGGACGCGGGGCGGCTCCGAGATGGCGGCGAGGTCGCCGACCTCGAAGAACTCGCGCTCGGAGAAGCCGAGGCGGCGGGAGAAGAGCGTGTTGGGGAAGACGGTGACCTTGGTGTTCATCTCGCGGACGCCACCGTTGTAGAAGCGGCGGGCCGACTGGATCCTGTCCTCCGAGTCGACCAGCTCGCCCTGCAGCTGCAGGAAGTTCTGGCTGGCCTGCAGCTGCGGATACGCCTCGGCGACGGCGAAGATCGACTTCAGCGCCTTCTGCATGTGGTCCTCGGCGGCGGACGCCTCGGCCGGACCCTGCGCGGAGAGCGTCTCGGCGCGGGCGCGGGTCACCGAATCGAACACCTGTCGCTCGTGCGAGGCGTAGCCCTTCACCGAGTCGATGACGTTCGGGATGAGATCCGCCCGCCGCTTCAGCTGGACGGTGATGTCGCTCCAGGCCTCGTCCACGCGGACGTTCAGCGTGACCAGGGAGTTGTAGGTCGCCCAGAGGTAGATCCCGAGGATCACGACGAGCACGACGACGACGATGAGCGGGACGAGCCATTCCATGCCGACAAGTGTAGGGAAGGACCCCGCGCCGTTCTTCGCAGTCCGGCGCATTCGCAGAGACGCCGGTGGCGCTACTTCAGCGTCTTCTGCATCAGCACGGTGCTCAGCCAGCGCTCGAACTTGAAGCCGACGCGGCCCATCCGGCCGACCTCGACGAAGCCGTACTTCGCGTGCATCGTCAGCGACGCCTCCGCCCCCTTGTCGGCGATGACGGCCATGACCTGGCGGATGCCGACCGCCTTCGCCCGGTCGAGCAGCTCGGTCATCAGCGCCTTGCCGAGGCCCTTGCCGGTCGAGGCCGCGCGGAGGTAGATCGAGTTCTCGACGGTGAAGCGGTAGGCGCGCTTGGACGACCACGGCGACACCATCGCGTAGCCCAGGATCTGCCCCGACGGCGAGACGGCCACGATGAACGGCAGCCCGAGCTTCTGATTGCGCGCGAACTTCGAGCGCCACTCCTTGAGCGTCGAGTCGTCCTCGTCGAAGGTCACCACGGTGTTCCGGACGTAGTGGTTGTAGATCTCCTGGATGTCCGGCAGATCCGCGCTGCGCGCCTCGCGGATCTCGAAGGAGAACTCTGGCTCGGGGGCGGGCGCCCGGCGCAGGTGCGGCGGGAGGACCCGGCGCTGCTCGTACTCTTCCTCGAGCATCTCGCTCCTTCTCGGCGGTGGTGGTCGGCGTCGCTGATCCCGGGCGGCGGCCGCGATCCGGGCCAGCGTAGCCGGGGTGGCGGAGCACCGCACGCGCGGCGGGCCGGGGTGTCGGGCCCCGAGGCTCAGGGCAGGAGCGCCCAGTCGACGGGCTCGGCCCCGCGCTCGGCGAGCAGCTCGTTCGCGCGGCTGAACGGGCGCGAGCCGAAGAAGCCGCGGGAGGCGGACAGCGGGCTGGGATGAACGCTCTCGACGATCCCGGAGTCGCCCAGCAGCGGCCGGAGGTTCGCCGCGTCGCGCCCCCAGAGGATCGCGACGAGCGGCTGCTCGCGGGCGACGAGCGTGCGGATCGCGTGCTCGGTGACCCGCTCCCAGCCCTTGCCGCGGTGCGAGGCGGGTGCGCCCGGCGCGACGGTGAGCACGCGGTTGAGCAGCAGCACGCCGCTGCGCGTCCAGCCGCTGAGATCGCCGTGCTCGGGCGGGGCGACACCGAGGTCGTCGCGGAGCTCGCGGTAGATGTTCTGCAGACTGCGCGGCAGCGGCCGGACGTGCCGGTCCACCGCGAAGGACAGCCCGATCGGGTGCCCGGGTGTCGGATACGGGTCCTGCCCGACGATCAGGACGCGGACGTCCTCCAGGGGCGCGGCGAACGCGCGGAGCACCTGCGCCCCGGCGGGGAGGTAGGGCCGCCCTGCCGCCACTTCCGCACGGAGGAAGTCGCCCATCGCCGCGATGTCGCCGGCGACCGGGGCGAGCGCCTCGGCCCAGCCGCGGTCGATCAGGCCGGCACCCGCCAGCTCCTGCAGGTCCACGCTCAGCTCGCGGCGAGGGTGGCGACCGACACTCCGGCCTCGCCCGCGCTCGCGCGCCAGACCGAGCCGGCGCCGCGGACGCGCAGGGCACCCGTGCCGACGGTGAGGACGGTTGACTCGTCGATCGCGACGCCGCCGTCCACCAGTCCGGCCTCGACGGCCGCGACCAGGCGGCCGAGGGTGCCCCACTGCGCGGCGTGCACGTCGATCGAGACGTCGACGAGGCCGATGCCCTCGAGCACCGTCACCTCGTCCAGCTCCTCGGCCGCGTGCTCCGGCGCCACGGCGACTCCGCCGATGCGGTCGCCGCCGACGATCGCGCGGTCGGCGGCGACCGCGGCGCCCGCCGAGTAGCCGGCGTACGGCACTCCGGAGGAGACGAGGTCGCGCAGGCGCGGGAAGGACGCCTCGAGCGCGTCGCGGTAGGCGGGGGTGAGTCCGCCGCCGACGAAGATCCCGTCGACGTCGTCGAAGACCGCGGGGTCGATCCGGCCGCCCTCGGGCTTCATCACCGCGAACGGGAGGAGCTTGCCGACCGTGGCGAGCGTCGCGGCCCAGCCCGCGTAGACCTCGGGGCCGAGGCCGTCGTGCACGACGACGATCGCGATCCGCGGGCCCTCGATGCGGCCGGCGTCGACGGCGCGGTCGTGCGCCTCCGCCAGGAACGCTCCGTAGAGCTGCGGGTCGTGCTCCGCTCCGCCGCCGCCGCCGATCAGGTGGACGCTCACTCGTCGTCCTCCGCGAGGGCGCCGGCCACCGGGGGCAGCGCCGACCAGGGGAAGACGATCCAGCGCGGCGTGCGCCGCCAGAAGAAGTCGGGCTCGAGCACCGTGCGGGGCTTCGTGTAGAGCGTGACGGTCTGCACCTCGGCGCCCATCGCGCGGATCAGGTCGACCGAGAGGGCGAGGGTGTGGCCGGAGTCGGAGACGTCGTCGACCAGGAGGATGCGCTTGCCGCGCACCGACGCCTCGTCCAGCAGCGGCGGCAGCACGACCGGGGCCGCCAGCCGCGCCTCGACGCCGGTGTAGAACTCGACGTTCAGCGCACCGCAGCTCTTGATGCCCAGCGCGTAGGCGACCGCGCCCGCGAGCAGCAGACCGCCGCGCGCGATGGCCACGACCAGCTCCGGGCGGTAGCCGGAGGCGACGACGTCGTCGGCGAGATGGCGAGCGGCGTCACCGAACTCGAGCCAGCCGAGGACCTCCTTCTCCGTGGCGGCGAGGAGGGCGGCGGAGTCGTCGGCGTCGGAAACCATGAGGGACAGGCTAGAGCGTCGCGAGGCCCCGCGTCACATCACGGGGCCCCGCGACGGGCACCTGTCACGCCTTCGGGGTGAGCGCGCCCTTGATCACCTTGTGCGGGGCGGCCTGCGCCACCGGCTTGATCGTCACCAGATCGAGGTTGACGTGCGGCGGCAGCTCGACGGAGGAGACGATCGCCGCGGCGACGTCCTCGGCCACCAGCGGGGCCGGGACCTCGGCGTAGACCTTGTCGGCCCGCTCCTTGTCGCCGCCGAAGCGGACCAGGGAGAACTCCTCGGTGTGCACCATCCCGGGCGCGATCTCGATCACGCGGATCGGCTCGCCGGCGAGCTCGAGGCGCAGGACCGCGACGAGCGCGTGCGCGGCGAACTTCGCGGCGTTGTAGCCGCCGCCGCCCTCGTAGGCGACGTGGCCTGCGATCGAGGTGACGGTGACGATGTCGGCCGAGCCCTCGGAGCCGGCGTCGGCGATGCCCGCCCGGAGCAGCGGGAGCAGAGCGCTCGTGACGAGCTTGACCGAGAGCACGTTGATCTCGAACATCCGGGTCCAGTCGGCGGGGTCGGACGCCTCGACCGAGTCGAGGCCGAGCGCGCCGCCGGCGTTGTTGACGAGCGCGTGCACCGCACCGGTCTCCGCGAGGTGGTCGCGCAGCGCGTCGACCTGCGCCGCGTCGGTGAGATCGGCGACGAACAGGCCCGCCCCGGTCTCCGCGGCGAGCGCCTCCAGCCGCTCCCGGCGGCGGGCGACCGCCACCACGTCCCAGCCGTGCTCGCGGAACAGGCGGACCGTCGCCGCACCGATCCCCGAACTCGCTCCTGTCACCACGACGCGTCGAACCACGCTCGTCCTCTTTCCGTCAAGCCTCGGACACCATCGACTCCGTCGTCGGAGCCAACGCTAGCCTGGCCGCATGCAGCCCGCCGACCCGGCTCCCGCCACCGCCGGGTCGCCCACCGCCCCCAAGCGCCGCGTGCCCCTCTGGGACAACGCCCGCTTCGTCTGCGTCGCGCTCGTGGTGATCGGCCACGGCATCCAGCGGCTGACCGCGAACTCGGACACGTCGCTCGTCGTCTACCTGACGATCTACGCCTTCCACATGCCGGCCTTCGCGATCATCTCCGGCTACTTCTCCAAGGGCGGAGCGCCGAACGCCCGCGCGATGCGCCGGGTGCTCACCGACATCCTGCTGCCCTACCTGATCATGGAGACGATCTGGACGCTGGTGCAGTTCGCGGTCGAGGGCAAGCAGGAGTTCAACCCGACCAAGCCGAGCTGGACGCTGTGGTTCCTGCTCGCGCTCGGGATCTTCCGGCTGGTCCTCCCCTACCTCGCGCTGCTGCGCTGGCCGCTGCTGATCAGCGTGGTCCTCGCCGTCGGCGTCAGCTACTACGACAACATCGACTCGACCTTCTCGCTCGCGCGGGCGATCGGGATCCTGCCGTTCTTCGTCTTCGGCTGGCGGCTGCGCGGCTGGAAGGCCGGCTCGCGGCTGCTGGTGGACCGCTGGCTCGACCTGACGCCGCGGCAGATCCTGCTCTCCCGGGTGATCGCCGTCGCGCTCTTCGCGGCGACGGTCGTCGTGATGACCGTCAACATCGACGCCTTCCGCGCGGCGGATCTGCGCTACTGGTTCTTCTACGACCGGCCGTACGACGCGCTCGGCGAGACCGCGTGGTGGGCGGGGCTCGTCCGGCTTGCGCTGATGGCGACCGCGGTCGTGCTCTCGCTCGCGCTGTTCAGCCTGATCCCGCGCCGACGCACCGCGATGACGGCCTGGGGGCAGTCGACGATGTACGTCTACCTGCTGCACAGCTTCGTCCTCTACCCGCTGCGCGAGTCCGGGCTGCTGTCCGCGACCGAGAGCACGGTCGCGCTGATCCTGATGATCGTCTTCTGCATCGCGGTCGCGATCGTGCTCTCGCTGGGCTGGACGCGCACCGTCTTCCACAAGATCGTCGAGCCGAGGGCGGCGTGGCTGTTCGCGCCGGTGGTCGACGAGCGGCCCGAGCGCCCGAACCGGGCCGACCCGACCGGGTCCAAGCGCGACCCGCATCCGACGTCCGGGATCCGCACCGGCCGCTGATCCGTCGCGGTTACCCCGTGTGTCGGGCGCCCTGGCCGCGCCGGGGACCCGCACCTAGGCTCGTCGCGACGGGGAACGGCCTTCCGTTCCGAACCGACGATGCGATGGGATGCACCATGACCGACTCCGAGAAGTGGCAGTTCGAGACCAAGCAGATCCACTCCGGAGCTGCGCCCGATCCCGTCACCAAGGCGCGCGCGACCCCGATCTACCAGACCACCTCCTACGTCTTCGACAACGCCGAGCACGCGAAGAACCTCTTCTCGCTCGCGGAGTTCGGCAACATCTACACCCGCATCCAGAACCCGACGCAGGCCGTCGTCGAGGAGCGCCTCACCGCGCTCGAGGGCGGCTCCGGGGCGCTGCTGCTCGCGTCCGGCCAGGCGGCCGAGACCGCGGCGGTCCTCAACATCGCGCAGGCGGGCGACCACCTCGTCTCGTCGTCGTCGATCTACGGCGGCACCTACAACCTCTTCAAGTACACGCTGGCCAAGCTCGGCATCGAGACGACCTTCGTCGAGAACCAGGACGACCAGGAGGAGTGGCGCCGCGCGGTCCGCCCGAACACCAAGCTCTTCTTCGCCGAGACCATCGGCAACCCGAAGATCAACATCCTCGACATCCGCGCCGTGGCCGATGTCGCGCACGCGGCGGGCGTCCCGCTGATCGTCGACAACACCATCGCGACGCCGTACCTGATCCGCCCGTTCGAGCACGGCGCGGACATCATCGTGCACTCGGCGACGAAGTTCCTCGGTGGTCACGGCACGGTGATCGGCGGCGCGATCGTCGACGGCGGCACCTTCTCCTGGACCGCGAACGCGGCGAAGTTCCCCGGGCTGACCACGCCGGACCACTCGTACCACGGCGCCGTGTACACGGACGCGGTCGGCGACTCCCTCGCCTACATCATCAAGGCCCGCGTGCAGCTGCTGCGCGACCTCGGCGCCTCGATCGCCCCGGCGAGCGCCTGGCAGCTGATCCAGGGCATCGAGACGCTGTCGCTGCGGATCGAGCGCCACGTGCAGAACGCGCAGGAGATCGCGGAGTACCTCGAGAACCACTCCGACATCGCGACGGTCAACTACTCGGGGCTGCCCACCTCGCCCTGGTACGCGGCGGCGAACCACTATGCGCCGAAGGGCGTGGGCGCGGTGCTCTCGTTCGAGCTCAAGGGCGGGGTGGACGCGGGACGCGCGTTCGTCGACTCGCTCGTGCTGTTCTCGCACCTGGCGAACATCGGCGACGTCCGCTCGCTGGTGATCCACCCGGCATCGACCACGCACTCGCAGCTCACCCCGGAGCAGCAGCTCACCGCCGGCGTCACCCCCGGGCTCGTCCGCCTCTCGGTCGGCCTCGAGAACATCGACGACCTGCGCGCCGACCTCGCCCAGGCCCTGCAGGCCGCCCGCAGCGTCGTCGAGGCCTCCCGCGCCAACGCCTGACGGCCCCGTCATGCTGGTCGAGCAGCCGCGCAGCGGCGTATCGAGACCCACCGTGCTGAGAACGGCGGATCTCGATACGGCCGCTCCGCGGCCTACTCGATCAGCATGAAACGGCGCGCCTCCGTCCGTTGAGCAGCCGCGCAGCGGCGCCCTTCATGCTGGTCGAGTAGCCGCGCAGCGGCGTATCGAGACCCACCGTGCTGAGAACGGCGGATCTCGATACGGCCGCTCCGCGGCCTACTCGATCAGCAGGGGTCCGCTCCGCGGCCTACTCGATCAGCATGGGCGGGCGGCCGCGCCGCGGCCTACTCGATCAGCAGGACGAGCGTCACCCCCGCGTAACAAAGGCCGGGCGCCCGCCGCGCTCTGCCACGATGGACACCGCTATGGACTGGCAGCAGACACTCGAGGACACCGTCCCTTCGGCGTTCGTCACCGAGCGCCAGCTCCGCTCGGTGATCGGCAAGCCGCCCGCCACCGGCGCCTGGCGCGAGGGCGACCACCCCGGCGGGCGGCGCTTCGTCGAGATCGGCCCGTTCGCCTTCGAGGCGGGCGGTCGCCTCCCCCACGTCCGGGTGGCGTACGAGAGCTGGGGCGAGCTCTCCCCCGCGCGCGACAACGCGATCCTCGTCCTGCACGCGCTGACCGGCGACTCGCACCTGATCGGCCGCGGTGACCCGGGTCACGCGACCGACGGCTGGTGGTCCGGGCTCGTCGGCCCCGGTCTCGTGATCGACACCGACCGCTACTTCGTCGTCGCTCCGAACATGCTCGGCGGCTGCCAGGGCTCGACCGGCCCCGCCTCGCTCGCCCCCGACGGGCACGAGTGGGGTGCGCGCTTCCCGTACACGACGATCCGCGACCAGGTCGCCGTGCAGGCGCTCTTCGCCGACCGGCTCGGCATCGACCGCTGGCACACCGTCATCGGCGGCTCGATGGGCGGGATGCAGGCCCTGGAGTGGGGCATCGACCACCCCGAGCGGGTCGCCCGGCTCGCCGTCCTCGCCGCTCCTCCGCGCGCCACCTCCGACCAGATCGCGCTCAACTTCGTCCAGCTCGAGGCGATCCGCAACGACGCCGCCTTCGCGGGCGGCGCCTACTACGACGCCGGCGACGGCAAGGGCCCGTACCACGGCCTCGCGCTGGCCCGCCGGATGGCGCTGCTCAACTACCGCAGCCCGTCCGAGCTCAACGACCGCTTCGAGCGGAGCTGGCAGTCCGGCCTCAGCCCCCTGGGCGGCGGCGGCCGGTTCGCGGTCGAGTCCTACCTCGACTTCCACGGCAACAAGTTCACCCGGCGCTTCGACGCCAACAGCTACATCACCCTCGTCGAGGCGATGAACTCGCACGACGTGGGGCGCGGGCGCGGCGGCGAGGCGGAGGCGCTCGAGCGGATCACCAGCCCGACGCTCGTGCTCGGGATCGACAGCGACCGGCTGTTCCCGGTGGACGGGCAGCGGATCATCGCCGCCCACGCCCGCGGCAACATCGACGACGACGAGGTCGCGGTGATCAGCTCGACGTTCGGGCACGACGCCTTCCTCATCGAGGACGACGCGGTCGGCGGCCACCTCGCGAGGCTCCTGGCGGTCTGACCCGATCCCGGCCGTCCCGCGGGCCGACCGCCGGTCTGTGACTATCGTGAGACGGGGGTCCGCCCCGCGCCGCCCACCGGAAGGAGCGTGCCCGTGCCGTTGGTCCGCAGCGCTCGCGAGCGCGACCGCCTCCTCCGCCAGTCCGCGTGCGGCATCGGCCTCCTGATCGACGCCACGGCGATCGCCCTGGTCCTCGGCCCCGGGGCGCTGGCGCCCGACGCCGTGCCGTTCGCGGTGGCGCTGCTCCTCGGACTCGCCGTCCTCCACCTGCAGCTCGGCCGCAGCGGACGCACGCTCTGGGTGCTCCTGCTCGCCGTCGGCGGCCTGGCGCTGAGCATCGGGCTCGCGAGCGCCATCGGCGTGAGCAGCGGCTTCGAGGGGTACGTGCTCGTCGGCACCGCCAACGCCGTCACCAGCACCGTCGCCGTCGTCATCACCACCTCCGTCCGTCGGCTGCTGCTGCTCCTGCCCGTCCTGGTGCCGAGCGTCGTCGTCTCCGTGCTGGTCGCCGAGGAGGCGATGCTGTCCAACGCACTCGTGCAGAGCCTGCTGCCCTGGGGCACGCTCGCCGGCTTCGCGCTCTGGATCAGCACGGCCGTCCCCCGGGTCGTCCGGCGCATCGACAGCATCGGCAACGCGCACCGCGTCGAGCGGCAGGCCAGCGAGACGGAGGCGCAGCGCCGCCAGGGAGCGCGGCTCCTGCACGACACGGTGCTGGCGACGCTCACCCTGCTCGCCCACTCCGGCCGCGGCGTCTCCGAGGACGCGCTCCGCCGCCAGGCCGCGCAGGACGCGCAGCTCCTGCGCCAGCTGCGCCTCGGCGGGACGCCGACGCCGAGCGCGTCCGGCTCCTACCAGCTGACCAGCGTCACGGCGTCGCCCGCCGCGACCTCGCTCGAGGACGTCCGGGACCGGTTCGGCCGGCTGGGTCTCGAGGTCGTCCTGCACGGCTCCGGCGAGGTCGTCCTCGAGGGCGCCGCGCTCGACTCCTTCCTGCTCGCCCTCGCCGAGTGCCTCGAGAACGTGCGGCGGCACTCCGGTGTCGAGTCCGCCGACGTCACCATCACCGAGGACGAGCAGACCGTCCGCGCGATGGTGACGGACGCCGGTGCCGGCTTCGACATCGCCACGGTGCCCGCGACGAAGCTCGGCTTCAAGGAGTCGGTCGTCGCGAGGCTCGCGGACGTCGGCGGCCGCACCCGGCTCTTCAGCTCGCCCGGCTCCGGCACGACCGTGGTGCTGGAGGTGCCCAAGTGAGCGCCGGCACCGAGCGGGCCTCCCCCCTCCTCGGCGGACCCGGCGCCGCTCCTCGCCGGCCCGACGGCTCGCCCCGCTCCGCCCGCGCGCGGAAGGGACAGCAGGAGACCCTGGGCACCAGCTACCTCGGCAGCGGCCTCACCGGCATCGCGGCGGCGCTGATGGCCTACGAGCTCCTGGTCTTCCTCGCCACCGTCGACGACTACGCGCGGCCGGGGCTGGTCGTCGTCGCCTGGCTCCTCCTCGTCGCCTCCTTCACGGCGACCGTCGTCGCCATCCACGCCTGCGGGCAGCGGCTGCCCACGGCCGCCTACGTCGGCCTGCTCGTGGGGATCACCGGGGCCGTGGCGCTGGACCTGATCGCCGTCGCCGGGCACGGCCCGTCCGCCGCGGTCCCGACCGCCGCGGTGGCCGCCGCGGTCGCCCACGCCGCGATGATCGTGCACCGCCGCAGCATCGAGGTCCTCGCGGTCGCCCTCGCCATCGCCGTCGCCGAGCTGATCGCCTACGGCGCCATGGGCGCGGGCGACGAGACCTCGTTCTCGGTGCGCATCAGCGCGATGGCCGTGACCCTCGCGCCCGCCGTCGTCGCCGTCGTGATGATGCGCGGCTTCCGCCGCATGGTGCAGCTCGAGATCGACCGCGCCCTCGTGCAGAGCACCACGCTCGGGCCGCGCTACGCGGTCGGCATGCTCGCCTCGGAGGAGCTCGCCCGCCTCGACCTCGCGGCCGAGCGCCTGCTCGCCGAGGTCGGCGACGGCACGACGGTCTTGCCGCTCGACCCGCACCGGGCCGCGCACGCCGCCGCGCTCGCGACCAGCCTCCGGCTGCACCTGATCGAGGGGCGCCGCGAGACCTGGCTGCACCACGCGATCCAGGAGTCCGAGCTGCTGGCCCCGCTCGTCGAGCTGCACGACCCCGACGGCACCGCCGGCCTCCTCGGCCACCAGCAGCGCGACGGCCTGCTCTCCGCCATCTGGCTCATCCTCGACGGCACCTCCGGGCTCACCGTCGTGCTGCACGTCGAGGCCGGAGCACCGCGCGAACCGGACGCCGACGCGCCGCCGCGCTCCCTGCTGGTGCCGCTCACTCTGCAGTCCGAGGGCGTGCCCGTGCGCGGAGTCGATCCCGCGACGTGGGAGGCTATCGCACAGGTCGGTGCGTTCCGCGACACGTCCCACGACGACGCGCTCCGGATCGAGATCGACTGCTACGTCGAGAATCCGGCCGATCGCTGAGCAGAGACGACCGCCCCGCCCTCCCGCCGAGCCGAAGGACACCGATGACCTCCACCGCAGAACCGAAGATCACGCTCGCCGTGGTCGACGATCACAAGATGCTCCTCGGTGCCCTCACGGAATGGATCCGCGGCGCCGCGTCGGACATCCAGCTGGTCGCCGCGGTCGCCTCCTGGCCGGAGCTGCTCACCCACCCCGAGTTCCCCGTCGACGTCGTGCTGCTCGACCTGGACCTCAAGGACAACATCCCGATCTCGGTCAAGCTCTCCACCCTGAAGACCACCGGCGTGAAGACCGTGCTGATGAGCACCTACTCCGAGCCGGCCGTGGTCCGCGAGGCCCTCGCCTCCGGCGCCCTCGGCTACCTCGTCAAGACGGAGGACGCCGACATGATCGTCGAGGCGATCCGCGCGGCCAAGGACGGCCACTCCTACATCTCGCACGAGCTCGACATGGCGCTCTCCACCGGCGACTCCGACGGCGCCCCCAAGCTCAGCGCGCAGGAGCGCCGGGTGATGGCGCTCTACGGCGGCGGCGAGCCCGTCAAGTCCGTCGCCTTCGAGCTCGGCATCTCCGAGGAGACCGCGAAGTCCTACCTCAAGCGCATCCGCGAGAAGTACCGCGTGGTCGGCATCGACGTCGGCACCAAGGTCGCGCTGCGCAAGCGCGCCATCCACGACGGCATCTTGATCGAAACGGATTGAATTCGTCGCGCCGCGCGGCGCGACGAATTGAATCCGTTCGCGGGGGCGGTCCCCGCCCGCCCCCGCCGCAGTCGGCTCCACGAAGTGGGCGCGTTCCGCAGAGCGTCTCGCCGCGGCTGCGGAAATCCGCTGGCACGCGGATTTCCGTCTGCGCCGCTGCGTGGCTGGCTCGTCTGCAGGCAAGACCCACCGAGTAGTGCCCCCTTCCATGCTGGTCGAGTAGCCCCGCAGGGGCGTATCGAGACCCACCGACGTCAACAGAGCGGCCTGCAGACCCCCCGTGCGTTGCCGGTGGATCTCGATACGCCCGCTCGCGCGGGCTACTCGATCAGCATGCGCGGTCCTCAGTCACGATAGATCCGTGCCCTCTTCCATGCTGGTCGAGTAGCCCCGCAGGGGCGTATCGAGACCCACCGGCGTCGACAGGGTGGCATGCAGACCCCCGTCCGGTGCCTGCATGTGCGGCAGCGAAGCCCTACAGGGCGTTGACCGGGACGCTGCCCGTGGCGGGGCGGGCGGGGTCGCGCGGCGCGTCGACGGTGCCGCGGGCCCGGTCGATGGCGATGCTGGCGAACGCGAGCAGGATGCCGGCCGCGGTGAGGACCACGCCCACCCAGATCGGCGACAGGTAGCCGAGGCCGGCGGCGATCGTGACCCCGCCGAGCGCGGCGCCGACGGAGTTGCCGATGTTGAGTGCGGAGTGGTTCAGCGCCGCGGCGATGGTCTGGCTGTCGCGGGCGACGTCCATCAGCCGGGTCTGGATGGCCGGCGACGCCCCCGCCGAGAAGCCCGCCGCGAGGAACGTGAACACGACCAGGCCCACGACCGACGTCGCGGTCAGCGCCAGGCCGATCAGCGAGACGAGCACCCCGAGGAACAGCACCACGAGCGCGAGCCGCACGTTCCGGTCGGCCGCCCAGCCGCCCGCCAGGTTGCCGACCGTCATGCCCAGGCCGATCACCACCAGGATCCACGGCACCGCGCCCAGCGGCAGCCCGGTCACCTCGGTCGACAGCGGCGTGATGTAGCTGTACATCGCGAAGAGCCCGCCGAAGCCGATCGCGCCGATCAGCAGGGTCATCCAGACCTGCAGCCGGCCGAACGCCTTCAGCTCGTTGCGCATGGTCGCGCCCGGGTTCCCCCGCTGGAACGGCACGAGCAGCCACACGGCCACCACGGTCACTGCGAAGATCGCCGCGACGACGAGGTACGCGCTGCGCCAGCCCGCGTTCTGCCCCACCCAGGTGATGGCGGGCACCCCGACCACGTTCGCGATCGTGAGCCCCGACAGCACGAAGGCGACGCCCTTGCCGCGCTTGCCCGGCCCCATCAGGTCCGCGGCGACGAGCGAGGCGATGCCGAAGTACGCGCCGTGCGGAAGCGCCGCGACGAAGCGGGCGGCCAGCACGAGCGGGAAGGTCGGCAGCAGGGCCGAGGCGACGGTCCCGATCGTGAACGCGGCCAGCAGGATCAGCAGCAGGCGCTTGCGCGGCCAGCGAGCGGCGGCCGCGGCGATCGTCGGAGCACCGACGACGACGCCGAGCGCGTAGGCGGAGATCAGCAGTCCGGCCTGCGAGTTCGCCTGCTCGGAGCTCGCGGCGTAGACGTCCGGGAGCAGGTCGGCGGCGAGCTGCGGCAGCAGCCCCATCGCGACGAACTCGGTCGAGCCGATGCCGAAGCCCCCCATCGCGAGGGCGAGCAGGGCGAGGCGGGTCCGGGCCGGGGAGAGGGTCACCGGACCACGATAGCGAGGATCGGAAGCGGATCGAAACGATTCGAGTCGGAGAGCGCTTTCGCGTGCCTCACTCCTCGAGCGCGCGGCCGAGCCGCTCGATCTTCGCGTCGATCTCGCCCGAGTAGCCGGGCCGGATGTCGGCCTTCAGCACCAGCGAGACCCGCGACCCGTAGGCGCCGACCGCCTCGGTGGCGCGCTTGATCACGTCGAAGACCTCGTCCCACTCGCCCTCGAGCTCGGTGAACATCGAGGTCGTGCGATTCGGCAGGCCGGAGTCGCGGACGATGCGGACGGCGGCGGCGACGGCGTCGTGGACGGAGGCGTCGGGACCCTCACCGCCGGACGGAGCGACGGAGAATGCGACCAGCACGAGGGACCTCCCAGCGGACCCGACCACCGGACCCGCCGTCCAGCCTAGGCGCGCGGACCGCCGACGGCGCCGTCGGTCACCACGGCCTGCGCGAGCGGCGACCGCTCCCCCGAGGCCTCCGGCGAGACGTCCTTCGCGCGGCTCCCCGTCCGCCACAGCTCGCGGAGCACCCAGCCGAGCAGCACGAGCAGCAGGACGTTGCGCACGGTCAGCGCCAGCACCATGCCCGCGTTCGACCAGAGCAGGAAGAGGTAGAGGTACGGGTAGACGATCTGCGTGAACACCGCGATCGCCAGGGTCAGCTTCGCCGGCGTCGCGAAGTCGCGACCGGCCACGACGAGCCCGACGATCACCGGCGGCGCGAGCCAGACGATGTACTGCGGCGAGAGCACCTTGTTGATGTCGATCAGCACCAGGACGAGCCCGAGGCTCAGCAGCGGCAGCAGCCGCACCGGCGACGCCTTCGCCCGCAGCGCGCGCAGGCCGAGCAGCACCGTGCCGATCACCGCGAGCGCGAGCGCCGGGTTCATCAGCTCGGCGGCGACGTCGGTGAACGGGCCGTGCATCTCGAAGGTGTTGATGTCGGCCGCGTACCAGACGTAGCTGCCGGCCCAGCCGCCGATCGAGAGCCACATCCAGAGCGTGCTGACGGGCGCCTCGATCTGCAGACCGCGCGTGGTCTGGTCGGTGACGAAGCTGAAGACGTACTCGCCGCCGCCGAGCGCGTACACGCCGGCGATGATCGCGACGGAGAGCCCGGCACCGACCGCCACGAGCCGCCAGCGGCCGCGCAGCACCAGGACGGCGGCGCCCAGCAGGGCCGCGGGCCAGACCTTGATCCAGGTGGCGACGGTGAGCGCGAGCGCCGCGATCACCGGGCGGCTCGAGGCCCAGAGCAGCCCGGCGATGGCGAGCGGAACGGTGAAGGCGTCGATCCGGCCGACGGCGATCGGCCCGAGGAGCACCAGGAAGAGCAGCCACCAGCGCGCCGCGGCGAGCCGGGCGGGGACGCCCCGGTGCAGGAGGAGCGCGAAGGCCGCCGCATCGACGGCGAGCACGCCGGCCAGCCAGGTCAGGTCGTAGCCCGCCTCTCCGAAGAGCCAGGCGGCGCTGATCGGCACCAGGGCGAGGATCGGGTAGACCCAGCCGCCGTCGAAGCCGACGAGCCCGCCGCCCTCGACGGCGGTCCGCATCCAGCCCTTGTAGACGACGCTGACGTCCCCCATCGGCAGTCCCGGGGCGTAGAGCGCGAGCAGGGAGAGCAGGACGTGCACGAGGGCGAAGCCGCACCACAGCACGGCGGCGGAGTCGCGGTTCTCGCGCAGCCACGCGATCGGGCGCGAGGAGGCCCGGGGGGCGGCGGTCTCTGAGGCGGCAGGGGTCGGCACCGCGTCAGTGTAGACGGCGCCCTCATCGGACCCCTGAACGGCCCCGGGAACCCCTCCCTGAGCGGCCACCGCCCGCATCAGTAGCCGGCGAAGGCGTCGGTGCGGACCTTCTTCGCACCGGCCGAGCGGAGGGCGCCGCGGACTGAGTCGACGAACGCGGGCGACCCGGAGACGAAGCCGACGCGACGGGGCGCGTCGGGCACGGCGTCCGCGAGGCGATCCGCCGTGATCCGTCCGGCCACGTGCGACCAGCCCTCGGGCAGCCGATCCGGCGCCTCGGGCGAGACCAGCACGACGCGGGCCCCGGAGGCGCGGAGGAGCTCGCGGTACGCCACGTCCTCCAGCCGGGCGGCCGCGTAGACGACGACCACGTCGCGCTCCGGTCCGGCCGCGATCGCCGTGAGCTGGCTCGCGAACGGGGTGATGCCGATCCCGCCCGCGACCAGGAGCAGCGGCGTCGCCGGGTCGGCCGGCAGCACGAAGTCGCCGCCGACGCTCGTGGCGCGGACCACGGCGCCGGGCTCGAGCCCGGCGAGCGCCCGCTTGAAGCTGCTCGACTTCTCGGGCAGCCGCATGGCCACGGCGATCTCGCCGTCGGCGGGAGCGGAGGCGATGGAGAAGGTGCGGCGGCTCCCCCGGCCGTCGGAGCGGTGCGGCACGTCGAGCTCGAGCCACTGGCCCGCCTCGAAGCGCACCGGCGTCCGCGGGGCGAAGCGGTACTCCGTGATGCCCGGCGCGATGACGCTCGAGGAGCGCAGCTCCAGCGACAGCCGCCGGCGCTGGCCGAAGAAGAAAGCGATCGCGTTGCCCGCGACCAGGCCGAGCTCCGGGCTGGCGTGCAGCGGTCCGAGCGAGAACGGGACCGTCGTGAGCAGAGCCGCGACGACGGCCACGATCAGCTGCTGGGAGCGGCGCGGGGCGAGGGTCAGCGGCTCGGTCAGCATGAAGGCGCCGGCGAACACGAACGGGTACGCCGTCAGGACCAGCGACAGCGCGGCTCCGGGCTCCTGGCCGTTCATCACCGAGTTGAGCACGGAGACGGCGCCGGCGACCGCGATGAACACGACGACGATCGCCCAGCGGCGCACCCGTGCGACGACGACGAGCGCGCCGAGCAGCACCCACGGCCAGAGCGCGCCGGTGGGCAGCGCCCAGGCCGCGGCGGTCAGCGAGCCCGCGAACGGGGTGTCCTGCAGCAGGCCCTGCGCGATGCCCACGATCAGCACCGCGACGGCGGCCGGGTTGAAGAGGTGGCGTCCGCGCCAGACCAGCACGTATTTCGAGGCGGCGGCGATCACGCCGATCAGCGCGACGACGAGCAGCGCGCGCGGCTCCGAGGTCGGGAAGAGCAGGAACGCGATCAGCAGTCCGGTCACCAGCGACGACTCGAGGTGGGCGGGCGAGCCGACCAGCCGGGCGATCAGCCAGGTCGCCCCGGTCGTCGAGACGATCGCCACGACCGCGGTCGCCGCGATCTCGATCGGTGTGAAGAAGATCAGCCCGGCGGCGGAGTAGCCGAGCGCGACCACGAGGAGCGCGGCGAGCGTCAGCCAGACCAGCCGGTACATGGTGATGCGACCGAGGGCGCGATCGAGGGTGCCGATCATCAGAAGACCTCTCCGGGGAAGCGGGGCGAGTAGTGCAGGCCGCCGGCGCTGAGCACGCGGACGAACTCGAAGTCGAAGCGCTCGGCGAGCACCTCGGGCGGGCAGACGAAGAGGGCGGTCGCGAGACCGTCGGCGACGAGGGTGCTGTCGGCGACGACCCAGGTGGCGATGACGGTGTCGACCGGGCGGCCGGTGCGGCCGTCGAGGACGTGGTGCAGCCCGTCGCCCCAGGCCCGGCGGTTGCCGGCCGAGGCGCAGAGCGCGCGCTCGCCCGGCTCGGCGACGCCGATCGCGCGGCTCGCGTCGAAGGGGTGCTCGAGGCCGACGCGGTAGGCGCCGACCCCGCGGGCGCGCAGGTCGCCGCTCGCGTCGACGACGGCGCGCTCGACGCCGGCGCTCGCGAGCTCGTCCAGGACGAGGTCGACGAGCTGACCCTTGCCGGCCGCGCCGACGTCGAGCACGACTCCGGCGGCCGTGCGGAGCGTCGCTCCCCCGCCGCCGCGGGCCGCGGCCCAGGACGGAGCGGGCGCGACGGGGCCGCGCGGCACCAGGGAGTAGGCCGGGTCGTAGCCGAGCTGCTCGAGGGCGACGCCGACGAACGGCGTGACGCCGCCCCCGGTCAGCGCGAAGAGCTCGTCGTAGAGGGCGAACAGCTCGACCGCCTCCGCCGGGAAGACGTGCTCGCCGGGCTCGGTCCGAAGGCGCGAGGCGGCGGAGTCGTCGCGGAACCGCGACCAGGTCCGGTCGTAGGCCTCGATGCGCGCGCGGACCCGCTCGCGCACGAGCGCGTCCAGCGGCGCGTCCGTGTCGATCTGCCAGGTGGTGCCGATCGCCTCGAACCGCCAGGCGCTCTCGAGGACGCGCCGGGTCGCGGTCGGCGCGGCGTCAGGGTGCAGAGGTTCAGGCCGCGGCATCGGCCTTGATCGTCTCGACGGCGTCGTTGAAGCCGCCGGAGGTGAGCGAGGAGCCGGAGACCTTGGTCACGTCGAGCTCGTCGAGGCTCTTGCCGACGACCTCGCCCGAGATGCCGCTGGCGAAGCGGGTCTGGTACTCCTGGCCGGTCGGGTTCTCCGACTCGGGGGTCACTGTGACGGCGGTGACGACGCCCGACTCGAGGGTCAGCTCGACGCCGACCGACTCGTTGCCGCCGGGCGAGGTGTAGGAGCCGTCGGCCTCGTAGGTGCCGTCGGCGTAGGCGCCGGTCGCGGCGGAGCCGGTCGACGCGGAATCGGTCGACGCGGGGGCGGCGCTGGAGGTGGCGGCGGGCGCGCTGGTCGCGGCGGCGCTCGAGCCGGCGTCCTCGGTCCCGGCGGTGGCGGTGCTCGAGCAGGCGGCGAGGGCCGCGAGGGTGCCGGCGCCGGCGAGGAGGGTGAGGGCGTAGCGGACGGGAGTCGTGGTCTTCGCGGTCATGTCTGTTCTCCTGTATGGGGGGCGGACGCGGCTGTCGTCTCCGACGCTAGGGCCGGGAGCTCGGGGGTTCCGATGAGGCGGCTGTGCGGCTCCGATGTCCGGGTCGCGGGGGAAGGCCGTCTCTCCTGTGTCAACGGGCCGAGGACGCGATCGGTTCAGTGCGGCAGGCGATGCCGGCGTTTCAGTTCAGCAGCCGTGCGACGACGCCGGGGAGCTGCTCGGCGATGTCGAGGGCCGCGATCGGCCCGCCTCCGGACGCCGCCGCGCCGGCCTGCGCGTGCAGGACGGCCGCGGCGGCGGCCACCGCCGCGAGATCCTCGTCCCCGAGCGCCGTCCCCCGGCTCTCCGCGTCCGCGGCCCGGCCGGCCAGCAGTGCGCCGAGCACTCCGCCGAGGACGTCCCCGCTGCCCGCCGTGGCGAGCCAGGGCGTCGAGCCGCTGACCTCGTGTGCGGTGCTCCCGGAGACCACGTGCGTGGTGCTGCCCTTGAGCAGCACGCAGACCCCGAAGCGCTCGGCGGTGCGCCGCGCCCAGCCGCTCGCGTCGGCGGCGATCGCCGCCGCGTCGACGTCCACCCCGGCCCGCGTGAGCAGGCCGGCGAGCTCGCGGTAGTGCGGAGTGATGACCACCGGCCCGCGGGCCTCGCCGATCAGGTCGAGCGCGCCTGCGTCGAGCACCACGGGGATCCCCGAGTGCAGCTGCTCGAGCAGCGCGGCGCGCTCGTCCTCGGACCGGTCGTCCGCGCTCGTCCCGGAACCGAGCAGCCAGGCCTGCACCCGCCCGGCCGAGGTGACGACCTCGGGGCGACGCGCCAGCACGAGCGCGGATGGCCGCTCCGGCCCGAGGTAGCGCACCATGCCGAGGCCCGTGCGCACCGCCGCCTCGACGCCGAGCACCGCCGCCCCCGGGTAGCGCTCGGACCCGGTTGCGATCCCGAGCACCCCGCGGCTGTACTTGTCGTCGTCGGCGCGCGGCACCCGCACGGCCGACGCCGCCTCCGCGAGCCCGAACTCCCTCTGCCCATCCGTCATCCCGCCAGCCTAGGTCGCACCCCCGACGCCGCCCTCTGCGAGATCCACCCGCAGCAGAACGTCGGCAGCCGCGCGCCTGATGGCGCCTGGTCTCCTAGGAGAGATCACCTCATACGTATGGGAGAACCCTGCTGATCGAGTAGCCCGCAGAGCGGGCGTATCGAGATCCACCACCGTCAGAACGCGAGTCTGCAGACCCGCCCTACTGGTGATGGCGGGTCTCGATACGCCCCTGCGGGCCTACTCGACCAGCATGAAGGGCCGCCGCTGCTGCACCCGCAGCCGGTGACGCTGCCGCCGAGAAGCCCAGTCGGCGAAGCAGCTGCCCACCTCAGCCGGCGAAGCAGCTGCCACCCCACCGCAGTCGGCGAAGCCGCTGCTCCCGCAGTCGGCGAAGCCGCCGCCCACCGCAGTCGGCGAAGCCGCTGCCACCGCAGTCGGCGAAGCCGCTGCCCACCGCAGTCGGCGAAGCCGCTGCCACCCCACCTCGAGTGGAGGCGCGGGCCGGGGAGGTGGTGATCGCAAGGCGGAGGAGGGAGCGATACCGGCGGTATCGCGTCCGACGACAACGCCGCGAGCGCCGCCTCCCCGGCCCGCGCCTCAGCGGCGGGTGGCGTCGTCGACTTCGCCGACCAACTCCTCGATGATGTCCTCGAGGAAGAGGACGCCGGTCGCGCGGCCCTGCTCGTCGAAGGCGCGCGCGAGGTGGGCGCCGGTGCGGCGCATGATCGCGAGGGCGTCCTCGAGGTCGGTGGCCTCGAAGATCGAGGCGAGCTGGCGGATCCGCTTGGCCGGGATGGGCAGGCGGAACTTGGGCCCCTCGGTGTCGCCGTCGAGGTCGAGGACGTCCTTGAGGTGGATGTAGCCCTCGGGCTGTCCGTCCTCGCCGAGCACGACGTAGCGCGAGAAGCCGTGCTTCGCGACGGCGCGCTCGACGTCGGCGGGCGAGGCTCCGGCGGGGAGGCTGACGATGCCGTCGAGCGGCAGCGCCACGTCGTGCACCTTCTTCTCGGTGAACTCGAACGCGGCGAGGAGGGTGCCGTTGCTGCGCAGGGTGCCCTCGCGGGTCGACTGGTCGACGATCGTCTGCACCTCCTCGAGCGTGAAGGTGCTGTTCGCCTCGTCCTTCGGCTCGACCCGGAAGAGCCGCAGCACCCCGTTCGAGATCGCGTTGAGCGCGACGATGATCGGGCTGATCACGCGGGCGATCGCGACGAGCGGCGGCGCGAGCAGCAGCACGGCGCGGTCCGGCATCGAGAAGGAGATGTTCTTCGGCACCATCTCGCCGAGCACGACGTGCAGGAACGAGACGATCACCAGGGTGATCACGAAGGCGACCGTGCCCGAGAACTCGTCCGGGATGCCGACCGCGTGCAGCGGCACCTCGAGCAGGTGGTGGATCGCCGGCTCGCTGACGTTGAGGATCAGCAGCGAGCAGACGGTGATGCCCAGCTGCGTCGTCGCCAGCATCAGGGTGGCGTGCTCCATCGCGGCGAGCGCGGTGATCGCGCTGCGGCGTCCGCTCTCGGCGAGGGGCTCGATCTGGGAGCGGCGCGCGGAGATGACCGCGAACTCCGCTCCGACGAAGAAGGCGTTCGCGGCGAGCAGCACCACGAGCCAGGCGATTCCTGCCCAGTCACTCATGGTCGGCCTCCTGGCGTCCTCGGTGCGGCCGGCCCACGTCGGCGAGCGGGTCGGGGATGCCCTCGCCCGCCGCGTCGGGGTCCGGGGTGAAGCGGAGCCGGTCGATGCGCCGGCCGTCGAGCCGCTCGACGCGCAGCGAGCCGCCCTCGACGGGCACCTCGTCGCCGACGGCGGGCAGGCGGCCGAGCTCGCTCATCACGAACCCGGCGACCGTCTCGTACGGCCCCTCCTCGGGGATGACGACGCCGGCGCGGTCGCGCACCTCGTCGGGCCGCAGCATGCCGGGGAAGGTGGTCGAGCCGGGCAGCTTCACGACGTCGGGGCGGGAGCGGTCGTGCTCGTCCGCCACCTCGCCGACGAGCTCCTCGACGAGGTCCTCGAGCGTCGCGACGCCCGCCGTTCCGCCGTACTCGTCGACGACGACGGCGAGCTGGAAGCCGCGGCCGCGCAGCTCGGTGAGCAGCACGTCGAGCTTCATGGTCTCGGGCACGCGGAGCGGCTCCGAGCGCAGCGCGGTGACGGGCACCTCGGAGCGCTTGCCGCGCGGCACCGCGACCGCCTGCTTGACGTGCACGACGCCGACGATGTCGTCGATGTCGTCGTCCGTGATCGGGAAGCGCGAGAGCCCGGTGGTCCGGGCGAGGTCGAGGACGTCCTGCGCGGTGCTGGAGCGCTCGAGCGTGGACAGCCGCAGCCGCGGCGTCATCACGTCACCCGCCGAGAGCGCGGAGAAGCGGAGGGTGCGCCCGAGCAGGTCGGCCGTGTCCTCCTCGAGCAGTCCGGCGCTCGCGGAGTGCCGCACCAGGCTCGAGAGCTCCTCGGCGCTGCGGGCGCCCGAGAGCTCCTCCTTCGGCTCGATGCCGGCCAGGCGGAGCAAGGCGTTGGCGCTGCCGTTGAGCAGTGCGACGGCGGGGCGGAAGACGGTGGTGAACGCGGTCTGGATCGGCACGACCAGCTTCGCCGTCGCCCGCGGCAGCGCCAGCGCGAAGTTCTTCGGCACCAGCTCGCCGAGGATCATCGACAGCAGCGTCGCGATGACGATGGCGAGCACCGTCATGATCGGCGTCAGCACCTCGTCCGGGATGCCGAGGCCGCCGAACGGCACCCGCAGCAGGGCCGAGAGCGCCGGCTCCATCGTGTAGCCGGTGAGCAGCGTCGTCAGCGTGATGCCGAGCTGCGCGCTGGAGAGATGCGTCGAGGTGACGCGGAGGGCGGCGATCGTCATGCCGAGGCGGGTCTCGCCGCGGTCGCGGCGGGCCTCGAGATCGGCGCGGTCGAGGTTGACCAGCGCGAACTCGCTGGCGACGAACACGCCGGTGCCGAGCGTCAGCAGCAGGCCGACGCCGAGCAGGAGCCACTCAGTGCCCACGGGGGTCACCCCCGGTCAGCGGAAGCGGGAGCGGCTGCAGGATCGAGCGCGAGGGGATCGGGGAGATCCGAACGAGCCGGTGCGAGGGCGGATGCGCAGAAGGGGGGTCGTCCATTGTGGCGTCGAGTCTAGCGGCAGCCCGGCTCCGGCAGGGCCGCGCTCAGAGCCACTTCTTGCGCTTGAACACGGCGTAGAGCACGAAGCCGAAGACCAGCATCAGCCCGATCGCCCACGGGTAGCCGAGCCGCCAGTGCAGCTCCGGCATGTCGTCGAAGTTCATGCCGTAGATGCCCGCGACGAGCGTCGGCGCGAACAGGATCGCGGCCCAGGACGAGATCTTCCGCACCACGTCGTTCTGGGCCAGCCCGGTCTCGGTCTGCCGCCGCGAGACCAGCGTCGAGTGCACGGTCAGCGCCTTGTCCAGGATCGCCCGCAGCGCGTCGACCGCCTCCGTCACCCGGATGGTGTGGTCGAGCACGTCGCGGAGCGAGCGGTGCAGCTCGACGTGGTCGAGCGTCGCGTCGACGCCCGGGGCCGCATCCGGCGCCTCGGCGAGCTCGTGCAGCAGCGCCGTCAGCGGCTGCACCGAGCGCTGGAAGTGGATGACCTCGCGGGAGAGCCGGTAGATGCGCTCCGAGAGCCCGTCGTCCGAGCCGTCGCCGAAGAGCTGGTCCTCGATCTCGTCGACGTCGCCCTGGACGCCGTGCACCACCGGCGCGTACTCGTCGACGACCTGGTCGAGGATCGCGTAGAGCACCGCCTCCGGTCCGCGGGAGAGCAGCGACGGATCCCCCTCGAGCCGCTTGCGCACCGCCGCCAGGTCCGGCGAGTCGGCGTGCCGGATGGTCACCACGAAGTCCGGGCCCACGAACACGTGCAGCTCGCCGAAGACGACCGTCTCGGCCGAGTCCACGTAGCGCGCCGGACGGAGCACCACGAAGAGCCCGTCGTCGTAGCGCTCGAGCTTCGCCCGCTGGTGGCCGCTCAGCGCGTCCTCGACGGCGAGCGGGTGCAGCCCGAACTCCTGGGCGACCGCCTCGACCTCCTCACGGCTCGGGCGGTAGAGCCCGATCCAGGCCATGCCGTGCTCGTCGCGCATCAGCTCGAAGGTGTCCTCGAGCGAGTCGGGGTTCCGGATGCGGTGACCGCCGACGTACACGGCGTTGTCGACGATCGTCATGGCCTCGGTTCTAGCACGCGCGCGCCGGGCACCGGCTGACGGTCACCGGCGAGCGGTCACCAGCTGACCGGCAGCGCCTTGCCCTCCTCGTAGCCGGCCGCCGACTGCAGGCCGACCAGCGCGCGCTCGTGGAACTCGGCGACGCTGCGCGCCCCGGCGTAGGTGAAGGAGGAGCGCACGCCCGAGGTGATCATGTCGAGCAGGTCCTCGAGCGAGAGGCGCAGCGGGTCGAGGTAGATCTTCGACGAGGAGATGCCCTCGGCGAAGAGCCGCTTGCGGGCGAGCTCGTAGGGGTCGAGGCGGTCGAAGCGCTCCTGCACCGCCTTGGCCGAGGCCATCCCCCAGCTCTCCTTGTAGATCCGGCCGGCCGCGTCGCTGCGCAGCTCGCCCGGCGCCTCGATCGTGCCGGCGAACCAGGAGCCGATCATCACCGAGGCCGCACCGGCCGCGAGCGCGAGCGCCACGTCGCGCGGGTAGCGCACGCCGCCGTCGGCCCAGACGTGCGCGCCGAGCTCGCGGGCCCGCTCCGCCGTCTCGAGCACCGCGGAGAACTGCGGCCGCCCGACAGCGGTCATCATCCGCGTGGTGCACATCGCGCCCGGGCCGACGCCGACCTTGAGGATGTCTGCGCCCGCGTCGACGAGGTCGTGCACCGCGTCGGCGGTGACGATGTTGCCGGCGGCGATCGGCACGCCGAGCTTCAGCGCCGAGACGGTGCGCAGCGCGCGCAGCATCCCCTCCTGGTGGCCGTGCGCCGTGTCGAGCACGAGCACGTCGACGCCCGCGGCGACGAGGGCGCGCGCCTTGGCCGCGACGTCGCCGTTGATGCCGACCGCCGCGGCGATCCGCAGGCGCCCGTCGGCGTCCAGCGCGGGGTCGTAGATGGTCGAGCGCAGCGCGCCGGTGCGCGAGAGCGTGCCGACCAGTGCGCCGTGGTGCAGCACCGGGGCGAAGTCGAGATCGGCCGCGACCATCAGGTCGAAGGCGGCGCGCGCGGTGGTGACGTCGTCGGCGTCGATCGAGGCGGAGGCGCCGTGCACGAGGTCGCCGAGCCTGGCGTCCTCCAGGGCAGTGGCGAGCCGCGCGGCCGGGACGCAGCCGAGGATCGTGCCGTCCTCCTCCTGCACCACGAATCCGTGGCCCGCGACGGCCGGGAGGATCGCGAGCGCCTCCTCGACCGTCGTCGACGGCGAGGCGGTGAGCGCGCCGGAGAAGGCGACCGGCTGGTCCTTCACCCAGCGGATGGCCGCGTCGAGCTGCTGCAGCGGCATGTCCTGCGGCAGGACGCCGAGGCCGCCGCGCCGGGCGAGCGTCGCCGCGAGCCGGGGCCCGGTGACCGAGTTCATGTTCGAGGAGACGATCGGGATGCTGGCTCCGGTGCCGTCACCGGGAGCGAGCGACACGTCGAGCCGGCTGGTCACGGAGGACCGGCCGGGAACGAGGAAGACGTCCGAGTAGGTGAGGTCGCCGGAGGGTGTTCCACCGTAGAAGCGCATGGAGACGACGCTACTCCGGCCCGGCTGGGGACCTTCGCCGGAGGATCCGGGCTAGGCTTGACGACCGGGACGGGACCGGGCGACGACGCCCAGATGCGTGTCGGATGCGACGGTGCCGTCCGGATGATCGAGAACGAATCAACGGAGAGAGTGGGCGATCGGCTGTGTCGAGCCAGTTGACCGGAGCGGGAACAGATCAGGGCTCGGAGGACTTCGGGGCCAACGAGTGGCTGGTGGAGGAGCTGTACGAGCAGTACAGCGCCGACAAGGCCTCGGTGGACGAGTCCTGGTGGCCGATCCTCGAGCGCTACGGCAAGCAGCTCGGCGGTGCCGCCCCCGCCGGCGCGGAGGCCCCTGCGGCCGCCGCCCCCGCCGCCCCGGCGAAGGCGCCCGTCGCCGAGCGCGTGTCCACGAGCGCGGGCGGAGCGGTGAGCCACCCGGCCACCTCGGCGACCAGCACGGCGAAGACCACCTCGAAGCAGCCGAAGGCGCAGCCCATCCCGGCCGACGCGCCCGTGAGCAAGCCGGCCGAGCCCGCCGCCGCCGTGGAGGAGGACGTCGTCTCCCCCCTGCGCGGCATGGCCAAGAGCCTCGCCACGAACATGGACGCGAGCCTGTCGATCCCGACGGCCACCAGCGTGCGCACCATCCCGGCGAAGCTGATGATCGACAACCGCATCGTCATCAACAACCACCTGCGGCGCACCCGCGGCGGCAAGGTGTCGTTCACCCACCTGATCGGCTGGGCGCTGATCCGCGCGCTGAAGGACTTCCCGAGCCAGAACGTCTACTACGACGAGCCGGACGGCAAGCCCTCGGTCGTCGCCCCGGCGCACATCAACCTCGGCATCGCGATCGACATGCCCAAGCCCGACGGCACCCGCGCCCTGCTCGTCCCGAGCATCAAGCGCGCCGACACGCTGAGCTTCACCGCCTACCTCGCCGCCTACGAGGACCTCGTCAAGCGCGCCCGCGGCAACAAGCTGGCGGCCGGCGACTTCGCCGGGACCACCCTCTCGCTGACCAACCCGGGCGGCATCGGCACCGTGCACTCCGTGCCCCGCCTGATGAAGGGCCAGGGCTGCATCATCGGCGCCGGCGCCCTCGAGTACCCGGCCGAGTTCCAGGGCGCGTCCGAGAAGACGCTCGTCGAGCTCGGCATCGGCAAGACGATCACGCTGACCTCGACCTACGACCACCGCGTCATCCAGGGCGCCGGCTCGGGCGAGTTCCTCAAGATCGTGCACGAGCTGCTGCTCGGCAAGCGCGGCTTCTACGAGGACATCTTCTCCGCGCTGCGCATCCCCTACGACCCGATCCACTGGTCGACCGACATCGCCGTCGACCTCGCCGAGCGGGTCTCGAAGACCTCGCGGGTGCAGGAGCTCATCAACTCCTTCCGCGTCCGCGGCCACCTGATGGCCGACGTCGACCCGCTGGAGTACGTCCAGCGCTCGCACCCCGACCTCGCCATCGAGAGCCACGGCCTCACCTTCTGGGACCTCGACCGCGAGTTCGTCACCGACGGCTTCGGCGGCTCCCGCCAGCTGAAGCTCCGCGACATCCTCGGCATCCTGCGCGACTCCTACTGCCGCACCGTCGGCGTCGAGTACATGCACATCCAGGACCCGGAGCAGCGCGCCTGGATGCAGCAGAAGCTCGAGCGCGGCTACGAGAAGCCGGGCCACGACGAGCAGCTGCGGATCCTCGGCCGCCTCAACGAGGCCGAGGCGTTCGAGACCTTCCTGCAGACCAAGTACGTCGGCCAGAAGCGCTTCTCGCTCGAGGGCGGCGAGTCGCTGATCGCGCTGCTGGACGCCGTCCTGCAGGGCGCGGCGGACGCGGACCTCGACGAGGTCGCCATCGGCATGGCCCACCGCGGCCGCCTCAACGTGCTGACCAACATCGCCGGCAAGACCTACGGCCAGATCTTCCGCGAGTTCGAGGGCACCCAGGACCCCAAGACGGTCCAGGGCTCGGGCGACGTGAAGTACCACCTCGGCACCGAGGGCACCTTCCGCGGCGCCGGCGGCGAGGAGATCCCCGTCTACCTGGCGGCGAACCCCTCGCACCTCGAGGCCGTCAACGGCGTGCTCGAGGGCATCGTCCGCGCCAAGCAGGACCGCAAGCCGATCGGCACCTTCACCACCCTGCCGATCCTCGTCCACGGCGACGCCGCGATGGCGGGCCAGGGCGTGGTCGTCGAGGGCCTGCAGATGTCCCAGCTGCGGGCGTACCGCACCGGCGGCACGATCCACATCAACATCAACAACCAGGTCGGCTTCACGACCCCGCCGCACGAGGCGCGCACCTCGATCTACTCGACCGACATGGCGAAGACGATCCAGGCGCCGATCTTCCACGTGAACGGCGACGACCCCGAGGCCGTCGTGCACGTCGGCCAGCTCGCGTTCGAGTACCGCCAGCGGTTCAACCGCGACGTGGTCATCGACCTGATCTGCTACCGCCGCCGCGGCCACAACGAGGGCGACGACCCCTCGATGACCCAGCCGCTGATGTACAGCCTGATCGAGGCCAAGCGCTCGGTGCGCAAGCTCTACACCGAGGCGCTCGTCGGTCGCGGCGACATCACCGAGGAGGAGTACGACCGGGCGCACCAGGACTTCCAGGACCGCCTCGAGCGCGCCTTCGCCGAGACGCACGCCGCGCAGACCGGCGCGATCCCGGTGATCAGCGCCGACGGCGACTCCGTGGCCGACCTCGAGCTGCCGGACGCCCAGCAGGGCGAGGACTACCCCGGCGAGCCCGAGGTGACCGGCGTCAAGGCCGAGGTGGTCACCCGCATCGGCGACGCGTTCACCTCGCCGCCCGAGGGCTTCACCGTGCACCCGAAGCTGCAGCAGCTCCTCACCAAGCGTCAGGAGATGAGCCGCTCCGGCTCGATCGACTGGGCGTTCGGCGAGCTGCTCGCCCTGGGCTCGCTGCTGCTCGAGGACACCCCGGTGCGCCTCGTCGGCCAGGACACCCGCCGCGGCACGTTCGTCCAGCGCCACGCGGTGCTGCACGACCGCGAGAACGGCCAGGAGTGGCTGCCGCTGATGAACCTGTCGGACTCGCAGGCCCGCCTGTGGATCTACGACTCGCTGCTCTCGGAGTACGCCGCGATGGCGTTCGAGTACGGCTACTCGGTCGAGCGCCCCGACTCGCTCGTGCTCTGGGAGGCGCAGTTCGGCGACTTCGCGAACGGCGCCCAGATCGTCATCGACGAGTTCATCTCCTCCGCCGAGCAGAAGTGGGGCCAGCGCTCGTCGCTCGTGCTCCTGCTCCCGCACGGCTACGAGGGCCAGGGCCCGGACCACTCCTCCGCCCGCATCGAGCGCTACCTGCAGATGTGCGCGGAGCGGAACATGACCGTCGCGCGTCCGTCGACCCCGGCGTCGTACTTCCACCTGCTGCGCCGCCAGGCGTACTCGCGGCCGCGCCGCCCGCTGGTGGTCTTCACGCCGAAGGCCATGCTGCGCCTGCGCGGGGCGTCGAGCCCGGTCGAGGACTTCACCTCGGGCCGCTTCGAGCCCGTGATCGACGACGCCCGCGTCCAGGACGCGTCGGCCGTGACCCGGGTGCTCCTGCACGCCGGCAAGGTGCACTACGACCTCAAGGCCGAGCTGGAGAAGAAGCCGGACGACGGCATCGCGCTGGTGCGCGTCGAGCAGTACTACCCGGCGCCGATCGAGGAGCTGCGCGCGATCGCCGCGCGCTACCCGGACGCGGAGTTCGTCTGGGTGCAGGACGAGCCCGAGAACCAGGGCGCCTGGCCGTTCATCGCGCTGAACGTCGCTCCGCAGCTGGACCGGCCGATCCGCGTCGTCTCGCGCCCGGCGGCGGCCTCCCCCGCCGCGGGCTCGGCGAAGCGGCACGCCTCCGAGCAGGCCGATCTGCTGGGCCGGGCGCTGCAGCGCTGACCGCCCGACCGGAGCCGCCCCCCTCGGCGGCGGCTCCGGCTCGCAGAATCGAGTTCGGCTCGTCGGAATCCTCGGATCCGGCGAGCCGAACGTCGTTCCGCGTGCCGGACCTCGTCGAGCGCTTGCCCGGCCCACCTCCGGCACACAGAAACGCCTCCGGCTCGCCGGAACGGGCGGCTCCTGCGGGCCGGGCACGTTCCGACGAGCCGGAGGTCGTCGAGCGGGGAGTGCTGAGCGCTAGACGCGCGCCGGAGCCGCCGCGTGGCTCGCCTGCGCATCGCGCAGCATGCCGAGCACCTGGGCGCGGAGGTCCTCCGGCGCCGTCTCCTTGCACGCGCGCTGGACGGCGACGGTCAGCACGACGCCGACCTTCGCCTCACCGGAGCAGTCGGGGCAGTTCGCCATGTGCTCGCGGATGTCGGCGGCGTCCTCCTTGCACAGCTCGTTGTGGAGGTACTCCTCGAGCTCGGCCTTCGCCTTCGTGCAGCCGCAGTCGGTCATTTCGTGCTCCCGGTGGTGAAAGCGGCGCGGATCCCGCGCTCGCGTGCGTAGTCGGTGAGTCGTTCGCGCAGCATGCGCCGGCCGCGGTGCAGCCGGCTCATCACGGTCCCGACGGGGGTCTTCATGATGTCGGCGATCTCCTGGTACGAGAAGCCTTCGACATCGGCGAAGTAGACGGCGAGCCGGAAGTCCTCCGGGATCGCCTGCAGGGCCTCCTTGACGGCGGTGTCGGGGAGGTGGTCGATCGCCTCGGCCTCGGCCGAGCGGCTCGAGGTGGCGGTGGTCGACTCGGCGCCGCCCAGCTGCCAGTCCTCGAGCTCGTCGATCGCGCTCTGGTACGGCTCGCGCTGCTTCTTGCGGTACGAGTTGATGAAGGTGTTGGTGAGGATGCGGTACAGCCACGCCTTGAGGTTCGTGCCCTGCTCGAACTGCTTGAACGCGCCGAACGCCTTCGCGAAGGTCTCCTGGACGAGGTCCTGGGCGTCGGAGGGGTTCTTGGTCATCCGCAGGCCGGCCGCGTAGAGCTGGTCGATGAAGGGCAGCGCCTGCTGCTCGAACAGCGCGCGGAGATCGACCGGAGCGTCGGGAGCGGCGTCGTCGAGAGCCTCCTCGACGGTCTCCTCGATCGTCTCGGTCTCCTCGGTCGCCTGCGCCTCGTCGGCGGTGCTGGGGCGTGTGCTGTCGTCGCGAGTCATCACACGCGATTCTAGGCCGCGGCGCCGGGCGGCGGCCTGCCGGGCCGGCCGGGGTCGCACGAGGTCGATCGTCGCCGTCATGCCTCGCCTCCCGCCTGATCCTGCCGTCGGTCCGTTCGCCGACTACTCTGACAACCGATGGTCTTCTCGCGTTATTCCGCTCCCGAGTTCGATCCGTACGGCGACGCCCGCGCGCTCCCCGGCGAGGAGGACTGGTCCGCGCCGTCCGCCGCCGGCGCCCTCGACGCCGTGGTCGAGCTGCCCGGCTCCAAGTCGCTGACGAACCGCGAGCTCGTCCTCGCCGCTCTGGCCGACGCTCCGTCCGTGCTGCGCGCGCCGCTGCACTCGCGTGACAGCGCCCTGATGATCGAGGGCCTGCGCTCGCTCGGCACGACGATCCGCGAGGAGGGCGCCACCGGCTCCTTCGGCGCCGATCTCGTCGTCGAGCCGGCCGAGGAGCTCTTCGGCTCCACGACGATCGACTGCGGACTGGCCGGCACGGTGATGCGCTTCCTGCCGCCCCTGGCCGGGCTGGCGCTCGGGCCCACCACCTTCGACGGCGACGCCTACGCCTACAAGCGGCCGATGGGCGCGACCATCGCCTCCCTCCGCTCGCTCGGCGTCGACGTGGCGGACGACGGGCGCGGCTCGCTCCCCTTCACCGTGCACGGCTCCGGCTCGATCCGCGGCGGCGACGCCGTGGTCGACGCCACCCGCTCGAGCCAGTTCGTCTCGGCCCTGCTCCTCGCCGGGGCCCGGTTCGACGAGGGCCTGCGCCTGACGCACGAGGGCGGCGCGCTGCCGAGCCAGCCGCACATCGACATGACGATCGCCGCCCTCGCGGCCCGCGGCGTGAGCGTCGACGCCTCGACCCCCGGCACCTGGTCGATCGCCCCGCAGCGGATCGCCGGTGCCGAGGTCCTGATCGAGCCCGACCTCTCCAACGCCGCGCCGTTCCTGGCCGCCGCACTCGTCACCGGCGGCACCGTCCGGCTCCGGCACTGGCCGGCCGAGACCACCCAGGTCGGCGCGCACCTCGAGCGGATCCTGCCGCTGTTCGGCGCGAGCGTCGAGCGCGACGGCGAGGACCTCGTCGTCCGCGGCGGGGACGAGATCCTCGGCGTCGAGCTCGACCTCTCGGAGGGCGGCGAGCTCGCCCCCGCCCTCGCGGCCCTCGCCGCGCTCGCGAGCGGCCCGAGCACGCTGACCGGCATCGGCCACATCCGCCACCACGAGACCGACCGCCTCGCCGCCCTCGCCGCCGAGATCAACGGCCTCGGCGGCTCCGTCACCGAGCTGGAGGACGGCCTGCGGATCGAGCCCGCGCCGCTGCACGGCGGCCGCTGGCGCACCTACTCCGATCACCGCATGGCCCACGCCGGTGCGCTGATCGGCCTGGTCGTCCCCGGCGTCGCGATCGAGGACATCGCGACGACGTCGAAGACCTTGCCGCAGTTCCCCGAGCTCTGGACCGCACTCGCGGGCGGGGTCTGACCCGTGTCGTGGTGGACGGACAGCGGCCTCGACGCCGACGGAGTGCTCGACGACTTCGACGGCTACGACGAGTCGGACGCGCGAGTGCGGCCGAACCCCAAGGGCACCAAGCCGCGGACGAAGAACCGGCCGGCCTACGAGGACGCCGAGATCGCGATGGTCCTCGGCGTCGACCGCGGCCGCTACACGGTGATGATCGGCGACGGCACCCCGGAGGAGCACGAGTTCACGGCGGCGCGCGCCCGCGAGCTGCGCAAGCAGGCGATTGTCCCCGGTGACCGCGTCGACGTGGTCGGCGACTCCAGCGGCGACGAGGGCACCCTCGCCCGCATCGTGCGGATCCGCGAGCGCTCGACGCTGCTGCGCCGCAGTGCCGACGACACCGACGCGATCGAGCGGGTGATCGTCGCCAACGCCGACCAGATGGTCTGCGTGGTGGCCGCCGCCGACCCGGAGCCGCGCACCCGGCTGGTCGACCGCTACCTGGTCGCCGCCTTCGACGCCGGGATCACGCCGATGCTCTGCATCACCAAGACCGACCTGGCGGACCCGGCGCCGTTCCTGCGCAACTTCGAGGGCCTCGACCTCCGCGTCTTCCTCTCCAGCCAGGACGAGCCGCCCGTCGACGAGATCGCCGAGGCGCTGCTCGGCCACGAGACCGTCGTGGTCGGCCACTCCGGAGTCGGCAAGTCGACGCTCGTGAACAAGCTCGTCCCCGACGCGCACCGGGCGATCGGCCGGGTGAACACGGTGACCGGGCGCGGCCGCCACACCTCCTCCTCCACCGTCTCGCTGCGCGTCGAGCGCGGCGACCGGCACGGCTGGGTGATCGACACCCCGGGCGTGCGCTCCTTCGGCCTCGGCCACGTGAACACCGACAACATCCTCGGCGCCTTCACCACGCTCGCCGTGCTCGCCGAGGACTGCCCGCGCGGCTGCACGCACCTCCCCGACTCCCCCGACTGCGCGATCATCGAGGCCGTCGAGGGCGGGCTGCTCGGCGCGAGCGGGCCGGAGCGCCTCGACTCGCTCCAGCGCCTCCTGACCACCTTCGCCACCACCGACGGAAGCAGACGATGACCGACACCGCCCTCCCCCCGATCCCCGTCGACGAGCGCCTCGCCGCGGGCGACGCCGCCCCCGACTTCACGCTGCCCGACCAGGACGGCCGCCCGGTCGCCCTCGAGGGCCTGCGCGGCCGCCGCGTCATCCTCTTCTTCTACCCGCAGGCCGACACCCCCGGCTGCACGACCGAGGCGTGCGACTTCCGCGACAGCACCGCGGCCCTGCAGGCGGCCGGCTACGAGGTGCTCGGCGTCTCGCGCGACACCCCGGAGGCGCTGCGCCGCTGGGCCGACGAGCACGGCCTCGCCTACCCGCTGCTGAGCGACCCGGACATGAGCGTGCACCGCGCCTACGGCGTCTGGGGCGAGAAGAACAGCTACGGCAAGACGGTCGTCGGCGTCCTCCGCTCGACCTTCGTCGTCGGCCCCGAGGGCGCCCTCGAGTTCGCGCAGTACAACGTGCGCGCCACCGGCCACGTGCAGGCCCTGCGCAAGAAGCTCAAGCTGGCCTGACCCGCCGGGTCTTTTAGGAAAGATCACCCGAAACGTATGGGAGAACGATGCTGATCGAGTAGCCCGCGGAGCGGGCGTATCGAGATCCACCACCGTCAGAACGCGAGTCTGCAGACCCGCCCTGCTGGTGGTGGCGGGTCTCGATACGCCCCTGCGGGGCTACTCGACCAGCATGACGCGGCGCAGCCGCGTCCTTTCCCTCACCACCGAGACGCAAAGCGGCTTCGCCGCTCGATACGACGCCTTCGGCACCTCCACGATCAGCATGCAGGGCGGCCGCCCGCTGTTCCGGCACACCACGCGAGGCAGCCGCCGGGCGTTCCGGCGCGCCGTGCAAGGCGGCTGCCCGCCGTTCCGGCGTTCCATGCTGATCGAGTAGCCCGCGCAGCGGGCGCATCGAGATCCGCCGAGGGCTAGAAGCCCTCGTTGAAGCGCGGGGCGTAGTCGGCGCCGAGGGCGTCGAGCTCGTCGGCCGTCAGCTCGAGGTCGACGGAGGCGACCGCGTCCTCGAGGTGCTGCATCTTGGTCGCGCCGACGATCGGGGCGGTCACCGCCTCCTGCTGGCGCACCCAGGCGAGGGCGACCTGCGCGCGCGGGACGCCGCGCTCGGCCGCGATCCACTCGACGGTGCCCGCGGTCCGGCGGTCGGCCTCCTCCTGCTGGTGGTAGAGCGTCTTGCCGTAGAGGTCGGTCTCGGTGCGCGACGTGGTCGCGTCCCAGTCGCGGGTGAGGCGCCCACGGGCCAGCGGCGACCACGGGATGACGCCGACGCCCTGGTCGAGGCAGAACGGGTGCAGCTCGCGCTCGTCCTCGCGCTGGATCAGGTTGTACTGGTCCTGCATCGAGACGAAGCGCGTCCAGCCGCCGAGGTCCGCGGTGTACTGCGCCTTCGCGAACTGCCACGCCCACATGCTCGACGCACCGATGTAGCGGGCCTTGCCGGAGCGGACGACGTCGTGCAGGGTCTCCATCGTCTCCTCGATCGGCACCTGCGGGTCCCAGCGGTGGATCTGGTAGAGGTCGACGTAGTCGGTGCCGAGGCGGCGGAGGCTGTCGTCGATCGCGCTGAGGATGTGGCGGCGCGAGAGCCCGCCGCCGTTGGCTCCGGGACGCATCGTGCCGTGCACCTTGGTCGCGATGACGACCTCCTCGCGCACGGCGAAGTCCGCCAGCGCCCGGCCGACGAACTCCTCGCTCGTGCCGTCGGAGTAGACGTCGGCGGTGTCGAAGGTGGTGATGCCGAGCTCGAGCGCCCGGCGGAGGAAGGGCCGCGACTCCTCCTCCCCCATGCTCCAGCCGTGCGCGCCGCGGTCGGGGGCGCCGAAGCTCATGCAGCCGAGGATGATCGGGGAGACCTGGAGGCCGCTGAGGCCGAGTCGGGTGGAGTCCATCCTCCGACGCTAGCCCAGTGACGCCGGCCCGGGGCGGCCGGCTCGGAGACGCTAGCCCAGCCCGGGATCGCGGCGGGTGGCGGCGACCGTGCTCGGCAGGAAGAGCAGCACCACGGCCAGCAGGGCCGGGGCCAGCAGCGCCCAGCCGATGTCCGGCACGGCGTACTGCCCCTGGAACGCGCCGAGGGCGACGGCCATCATCACCAGCTGGATGGTCAGAGCGGAGGCGCGGATCCAGCTGCGGCGCCGGGCGGTGCCCACGGTCGTCGCGGCGACCCAGGCCAGGGCGATGAAGGAGAGCACGACGATCGCGATCCCGCCGCCGATCGAGCCGGCCCGGGTGGTGAGGAGCTCGATCACGAGCCACCCCGTGATGCACGCCACGGCAGCGGTCTCCAGCGCCAGAACGGCGACCAGGAGGAGCAGGCCGAGGGGCCGCCGGCCGCTTCCCGGCCTGGTCGGAGGCCGGTTCCCGTCCATGATCACAGCTGCATCCCATCCAGCACTCTTGATTCGAGCCTGCCTCCGTGACAGGCTAGTGCAGTTCGTTTCACCGCTCACAGGGTCGTGGGTTACCGCCGATGTGAACACCCCGATCCTGCCGTGCCGAGAGGCATGCGTGCGAGCGGGGCGATCTGTCGGGAAGAACCGAGCACCGTCCGGTCCCGCACCCGAACCGCCCTGCGCAGCTGCGCAGGGTCTCGTGGCGTGCGCCGGTTCGGGCGCCCGGTGCATACCGATGGTCCAGGCCGTCGGTGTGACTCGATCATCCCACCCGAACACTGCGTGGTTCCTCCACGCACGCTGTCACACAAGGAGCACCCGCATGGACTGGCGCGACAAGGCCGCTTGCCTCACCGCTGACCCCGAGCTTTTCTTCCCGGTCGGCAACACCGGACCCGCGGTCGACCAGATCGAGAAGGCGAAGACCGTCTGCGGTCGCTGCACCGTCACCGAGGTCTGCCTGCAGTACGCCCTCGAGACCGGTCAGGACTCGGGCGTCTGGGGCGGCCTCAGCGAGGACGAGCGCCGCGCCCTCAAGCGCCGCGCCGCCCGCGCCCGCCGCGCCTCGTAGCGCCGGCACCGGGACCACCCGGCACCGCACGACCCCGACCCCCGCTCGCCCTCCGGCAGCGGGGGTCGCGTCGTTCCCGAGGACGCCCGGCGGGAGCCGGGGCCGCGCGGCGCGGACCGGTCCGGCTCGGAGCGGTCCGGCTCAGACCCGCGGGCCCTTCAGCCAGCGCAGCGGCACCTCGATGGTCACCTCGGTGCCGCGGCCGACCAGCGTGTGCCAGTCGATCGTGCCGCCGAGCTCGCCCTGGATCAGGGTGCGCACGATCTGCGTGCCCAGACCCGAGCCGACCTTGCCCTCCGGCAGTCCGACGCCGGTGTCGCGCACCTTGACCGTGAGCTCGTCGTCGCCGCGGGTCGCGACGATCTCGACGTCGCCCTCCCGGCCGGCGAGCCCGTGCTCGACCGCGTTGGTGACCAGCTCGGTCAGCGCGAGGGCGAGCGGAGTGGCGTACTCGCTCGGCAGGTCGCCGAAGCTGCCGGTGAAGGTGGGGTGCACGGTGGTGTTGTGCGTCGAGGCGACCTCGGCGATCAGCAGCAGCACCCGGTCGAACACCGCGTCGAAGTCGACGTTCTGCGCGAGCCCCTCGGAGAGCGTGTCGTGCACGACCGCGATCGCCGCGACGCGCCGCATGGCCTGCGTCAGCGCCTCGCGGGCGAGATCGGAATGGGTGCGCCGGGCCTGGATCCGCAGCAGCGACGCGACGGTCTGCAGGTTGTTCTTCACCCGGTGGTGGATCTCCCGGATCGTCGCGTCCTTGGTGATCAGCTCCCGCTCCTGGTGGCGCAGCTCGGTCACGTCGCGGCAGAGCACGACGGCGCCGACGCGCTCCCCGCGGTCGCGGATCGGGATGGCGCGCAGCGAGACGGTGACCCCGCGCGCCTCGATGTCGGTGCGCCACGGTGCACGGCCGGTCACGACCAGCGGCAGCGACTCGTCGATGACGACCTTGCCGGCGACCAGGCCGGTGGTGACCTCGGCGAGCGACTCGCCCTCGAGCTCGTCCGCGAAGCCGATGCGGTTGAACGCCGACAGCGCGTTCGGGCTGGCGAAGGTCGTGATCCCGTCCACGTCGAGGCGGATCAGGCCGTCGGAGGCGCGCGGGGCACCGCGCCGGGGCCCGGTCGGCGCGCCCAGGTCAGGGAAGTCGCCCGAGGCGATCATCGAGAAGAGGTCGTTCGCGCAGTCGTTGAAGGTCAGCTCCTGGCGGCTGGGCGTGCGCGTCTCGCTGAGGTTGGTGTGCCGGGTGACGACCGCGATCGGCTGATCCATGGTCGCGCTGTCGGAGCCGCCGAGGCGCCGGATGACCGGCACGGCGCGCACGCGGGTGGGCGTCTCCTCGAACCAGTCCGGGGCCGAGGTGTCGACGATGCGGGCGCTCTCGAAGGCCTCGGCGACCTGGGCGCGCCACTCCGCCTTGATCTTCTGCCCGACGAAGTCGCGGTAGAAGAGGGTCGCCGCACTCGAGGGCCGGGCGTGCGCGACGGCGACGAAGCCGCCCTCGGCGGTCGGCACCCAGAGCACGATGTCGGCGAAGGCGAGGTCGGCGAGGAGCTGGAGGTCGCCGACGAGGAGGTGCAGCCATTCGACGTCCGCGTCCGTGGAGCGGCCGTGGGAGAGGACGAGATCACTGAGGGTCGACACCCGACAAGCCTAGGTCCCGTCATCGCGCGCACCGCACCTGCGGTGCCCCGCGCCCGGTTATCCACAGTCCGGCGCTGAGCCTGACGTGAGCATCGCTCGGCTGCTTCGATGAGGGCACCCCGTCGCGCTCGTCCTGCTGCGGCACGTACCGCCCGAGCCGAGAGGAGATCCGAACCGTGAGTCGCTCGTCCTGCCTTTGGAGCACGCCGCATGATCCACCCCACCAACGCGTTCCACTACCGCACCCTGCCGCTCGACGCCGACGCGGCGGCCCCCGCGACGTCGGCCGCCGCGTTCTTCGCCCCGCAGCCGGCCACGCGGGCGGAGCTGCCCGATCCCGAGCCGATCCTCGCCTGCCTGACGCTGCAGGTGGTCGAGGTCCTGGCCGGCTCCCGCGAGATCGACCAGCTGGCCCGCTGGCTGAGCGACGACGTCTACCGGCATCTGCAGAAGCGGGTGGTGATGGCCGCCCGCGCCCGCAGCCTCAAGGGGCGGTCGACGCAGCGCCTCCCGTCCACCGTCGGCCGGGTCGTCGTCACCGAGCCGCGGGACGGGATCGTCGAGGCGGTCGTCCTCGTGCACAACCGGGTGCGCACCCGAGCGGTCGCCATCCGGCTGGAGGGCACCGACGCCCGCTGGCGCGCGACCGCGATCAACGTGCTCTGAGACCGGCCGGCGCTCGCGGCTCGGCGCTCGCACGCCGGCACGCCCGGGTCAGCGCTCGCGGACGGGAGCCACCGGCGGCAGCACCACCTGGACGCCCTTCTCGCGCAGCGCCTCCTCGAGCTCCGGCGGCGGCGGCGCGTCGGTGACGAGGTAGTCGGCCCGGCCGAGCTCCGCCACCTGGGCGAAGAGGGTCCGGCCGAACTTGGTCTGATCGGCCAGGATCGCCACGCGCTCGCAGCGGGCGATCATCTCGCTCATCATCACGCCCTCCGCCAGGTTGCTGGTCGAGTAGCCGTTCTCGGCCGACACGGCGCCGACGGAGATCAGGCCGATGTCGCAGTGCAGGTCGACGGCGCCGCCCGGCTCCGCGGCGGCGAAGCCCACCGGCCCGACCGTCGACTGGCCGCCGAGGCGGACGGCGCCGCCGAAGACGAAGAGGTCGCGGCAGGTCTTCGAGCCGATCTCGGCGGGGACGCGCAGGTTGTTCGTCGCGATGGTCAGCTCGCGGTGGTCGTTGAGGTGGCGGACGACCGCCAGCGAGGTGGTGCCCGCGTTCAGCATCACCACCGCCCCGTTCTCGACGAGGCCGGCGGCGAGCGCGCCAATCTTCTCCTTCGCGCCGCGCTGGATGCCCAGGCGCACGTCCAGGCGCTTCTCCGTCGCGGGCATCACCGAGAGGCTCACCGCGCCGCCGTGCGTGCGGACGAGGTAGCCGTCGGCGTCGAGCTGGTCGAGATCGCGGCGCACGGTGTCGGCCGAGACGGCGAAGCGGCGGGCGAGCGTGGTGACCGTGACCTCGCCCGCCTCGGCGACGTAGGCGGCCAGATCGGCCTTCCGGCCGGCCGGCAGACGGAGCGGGACGTCGTTCGCGGCGGGGGCGTCGTCGGTGTCGGGCATGTGCGTTGTCTAACACCGCCGTGCCGGATCCTGCAACTTGTCGCACTCGGATCGCGGTGGATCCTGCGGTCTGGTCCTCGTCTGTCGCACATCTCGGCAATTTCCTGCCGGTTCTTGCATGACCACGCATCGCCAGGTACATTCGCAGAACACAAGCGCAAGAATGCGCACACAACAGCAGATAACTGCAGAGTTGCAGGGAGTGACATGAGCAAAGGTGCTCGCATCAAGAGAGCCGTCGTCTTCACCGTCAGCGCGGCGTTCGCCGCGACGATGCTGACCGGCTGCAGTCAGGGTGGCGGCGACTCCGCGGCAGGCGGAGACGTCACCCTCGAATTCGCGCAGTGGTGGGAGCCCGAGCTCTCGGACGGCGCCCTCCGCGGCCTGATGGACGACTTCGAGGCCGCGAACCCCGGCATCACGGTCGACCTGCTCAGCGGCCCGTACGCCTCGACCAAGGAGCAGCTCTTCGCCGGCGCCGCGGCCGGCACGATGTCCGACGTCGTCGGACTGGACGGCGCCTGGATCAGCGACTTCGCCAAGCAGGGCGCGCTGGCCGACCTCGGTCCCCTGCTCTCGGACGCGGGCTTCGACGAGAGCCAGCTCTCCTCGACGGTCGTCGTCGACGGCAAGACCGCCATGGTCCCGGTCGTCAACTTCGTCTACCCGCTCTTCACCAACGACGCCCTGCTCTCCGAGGCGGGCGTCGCCGCTCCGCCCTCGACCCGCAGCGAGTTCGAGTCCGCGGCCAAGGCGATCACGGCGCTGGGCGACAACACCAGCGGCTGGGTGCTCCCGCTCTCGAGCGATTCCCCCAACGGGATCCAGAACGACGTCATGTCCTGGGTCTGGGCCTCCGGCGGCAGCATGCTCGACGACGGCAAGCCGGATCTCACCAACGACGCCGTCACCAGCGCGGTCGACTACATCGCGCAGCTCGACGCCGACGGCGTGATCGCCCCCGGCGCCGCGACGATGAAGGAGCAGGACAAGGTCGAGGAGTTCACCAACGGCCGGGTCGGCATGATGATCGACTCCCTCTCGCACATCGCCACCATCCGCGAGTCCAACCCCGACCTGAAGTTCAGCATCTCGGCCATCCCGGCCGAGGACGGCTTCAGCGGCGAGCGCGGCATCCCCTTCGCCTCCTGGGGCATCGGGGTCTCGGCCAGCAGTGAGCACCCGGCCGAGGCCGCGAAGCTCGTGTCGTTCCTGATGAGCGGCGACACGAACTCGAAGCTGTCCACGCTGGCGAACGCCTTCCCCGGCAACACCGCCTCGACGCCGGACTTCTCGGACAGCGACCCGCTGTACCAGGAGGCCTTCGACATCTACTCGGCCGGCTACCCGGCGAACGAGTTCGTCGGACTGCCCGTCGCGGAGCAGCTGATGCGCGACTTCGACGAGCAGCTGCAGGCCGCCCTCAACGGCGACCAGAGCGTCGACGAGGCGCTGGAGAAGTCCCAGGAAGCCTGGCTCGGCGAGTTCTGAGCCGTGACCCGTCCGTCCCCGATCGCGCCGCGGGAGTCCTCTCCCGCGGCGCGGTCCCCCCTCACCCCGTCCCCGATCGAAGGAGGAGCGCCGTGGTCTCCCTGCTGAGCGCCCCCCAGCGTCCCGCCTCCGGGACGCCCGCCCCCGCCCCCACGGGCCGCCGGAAGCGCCGCGACGTCGCGCCCTACCTCTACCTCTCCCCCACGGCGATCGTGATGCTCGTCCTGATGCTCGTGCCGGTGCTGCTGGTGATCGGGTACTCGTTCTTCGACAACGTCATCACGAACCCGAAGCCCGCCTTCGTCGGCCTCGCCAACTACCTCGAGGTCCTCGGCGATCCGAAGTTCCGCACGGCCACCGGCAACACCATTGTCTTCGTCGGCGTCAGCGTCGCCGCCCACCTGGTGCTCGGCCTCGGCTTCGCGATGCTGCTGAACTCGCCGCTCGTGCCGACCGTCGCCAAGTCGCTCTTCCGCGTGGTCTACGTCCTGCCGTGGCTGTTCACCGTCGCGATCATCGCGGTGCTCTGGCGGCTGCTGCTGAACCCGAACGGCGTGATCAACTACGCGCTGATCTCGCTCGGGCTGACCGACAAGGGCATCGAGTGGCTCGCCTCCCCCGCGACCGCGCTGCTCTCGGTGACCTTCATCAACATCTGGGCCGGCTACTCGTTCTACATGATCACGCTGCTGGCGGGTCTGCAGGGCATCCCGCACGACCTCTACGAGGCGGCGAAGGTCGACGGGGCGAGCGCCTGGCAGCGGTTCTGGAACGTCACGATCCCGCAGCTCAAGCCGATCATCATCAGCATGTCGGTCCTGGACATCATCTGGACCTCGCAGCAGTTCGCGCTGATCTGGATGACGACCGGCGGCGGCCCGATCGACGCGACCGAGATGCTCAGCACCTACACCTACAAGCTCGCGTTCAGCCGCTACGAGTTCTCGGTGGCCTCGGCGAGCGCCGTCCTGATCCTCCTCCTCACCATGGTCCTCGCGTTCTTCTACGTGCGGAACCAGAAAGCCAGGGACTGACGTGACCGCCACCGCCACCCGCCCGGCCGTCCGCACGCCGCGACTCCTCGCCGCGAAGGCCGGGGTCTGGGTCCTCCTCCTGATCGGCGCCGCCTTCGCGGGCCTGCCGATCGTCTGGATGGCCGCCAGCTCGTTCAAGTCGAACACCGAGATCTTCGAGTACCCGCCCCGGCTGATCACCGACACGTTCTCGTTCTCGGCCTACGCCGGGATCCTGGGCGACCCGACGAAGGTCCGCTTCTTCATCAACAGCTACGTCGTCGCCCTCGCGGTCGTCGCGCTGACGCTGGTCGTCGCGATCCTCGCGTCCTACGCGTTCAGCCGCTACGAGTTCCGCTTCAAGCGGCCGATCAACATCATCATCGTCAGCGTGCAGGCGGTGCCGCCGATCACCCTGCTGATCCCGTTCTTCGGGCTGATGGTGACGCTGCGGCTCTACAACACCTACCAGGGGCTGATCCTCACCTATCTGGTCTTCACGCTGCCCTACGCGATCATCATGCTGACCGGCTACTTCAACACCCTCCCCCGCGATCTCGACGAGGCGGCGCGGATGGACGGGGCCGGCCCGATGACGGTGCTCTGGCGGATCCTGGTGCCGATCGCGATCCCCGGGATCGTCTCGGTGGGGGTCTACACCTTCATGATCGCGTGGAACGAGTACCTCTTCGCGCTCACCCTGACCCGCACCGACGACATGCGCACGGTGCCGATCGGCATCCAGCTGCTGATGGGCCAGAACTCCTACGAGTGGAACGAGATGATGGCGATGAGCATCCTCGGATGCGTTCCCGTCCTCCTCCTCTTCCTCTTCTTCCAGCGGTACTTCATCGGCGGCATGACCGCCGGGGCCGTCAAGAGCTGAGGCGCGCGTCCGCGCGTCCGGAACACCACCACCACCACGAGAAGGACAGTCAGAGAATGCTTGTTTCCGGAAAAGACCTGCTGGACGTCGCCAATGCGAACGGCTTCGCCGTCCCGGCGTTCAACGTCAGCGACTACGCCATGATGAACGGCCTGTTCGAGATCAGCGAGGAGAAGGCCTCCCCGCTGCTCATCGCGATCCACCCCGACGAGCTGAGCCACACCGGAGTGGACATCCTGCACGCGATCATCGCCCGCGCCCACCGCTCCAGCGTCCCGGTGACCATCCACCTCGACCACGGCGCCACCTACGAGCAGGTCCTGCTCGCGATCAAGTCCGGCTTCACCTCGGTGATGATCGACGGCTCGATGCTCCCCTACGACGAGAACGTCGCGATCACCAAGCGCGTCGTCGACGCGGCGCACGCCGTCGGCGTCTCGGTCGAGGGCGAGCTGGGCACGATCGGAAAGACCGACAACGAGGCCGAGGACGGCGCCGCGAACATCATCTACACCGAGCCCGACGAGGCGGTCGACTTCGTCGCCTCCACCGGGGTCGACAGCCTGGCGATCGCCATCGGCACCAGCCACGGCCTCTACCCGGCGTCGATGAAGCCCGCCCTCAAGCTCGATCTGCTCGCCGAGATCAAGAAGCGCGTCGCCGTGCCGCTCGTCCTGCACGGCGGCTCGAACAACCCCGACGCCGAGATCGCGGAGTCGGTGAAGCGCGGGGTCAACAAGATCAACATCTCCAGCGACATCAAGGCCGCTTACCACAAGAAGATGCGCGAGGTGCTGGCCGACCCCTCCGTCCGCGAGCCCAACACGATCCAGCCGCCCTCCATCGCCGCGATGAAGGAGACGGCCGCCGAGAAGATCGATCTGTTCGGCTCCGCCGGCAAGGCCGAGCTCTACTAGGCCCGGCGAGACGCAGGAGAGCAGCGCGGTGAACGAGAGGATCGTGCTCGGACTGGGCGGGACCGTCGACTACGAGATCGACTGGGACGACGACGTCGTCCAGTCGCTCGCGGAGGAGTACGGGATCCGCGCGGACGAGCTGACGAGGACGGCGCCGGTCACTATCGAGCGCGACCTCGTCGTGGCGCTCCTCGCGTTCCTCGCCGACGGTGCGGGAGGGGAGAGATTCGCCTCCTCCTCCCGCATCGTCGAGGAGTTCGCGCAGCGCTTCCCCCGGCGCATCACCCTCGGCGGCACGGGCGTGCGCGCGGGCTACGCGCTCGCCGTGCACGGCCTCGCCGCGGTGCAGCACCTGGTGAGCATCGACGACCACGTCCGGCGGCTCCTGCCCGCGGGCACGGAGTACGTCTCGAGCGCGACCGCCGACAGCACCGACCCGCACCTGATCGTGCAGTTCCCGCGCGGCGCCCGAGTGCGCCTCGGCGACCGCGTGCTGGTGGCGCCGCACCCGAACCGGGTGATCTTCGCGAACGACCCGCCCAACCGCGAGCTGCTGCTGGCGGAGGGACTCGGCGGGGTGCTGGCCGACGCGGGCGTCTTCCTGGTCTCCGGCTTCAACAGCATCCAGGACGGGGCGGTGCTGACGGACCGGCTCGAGACGCTGCAGCGCCACCTCGCGGCGCTGCCCGCCTCCGCGGACGTGATCTACGAGGACGCCGGGTTCCACCTGCCCGCCCTGCAGGACCGGGCCCGCTCCGCCCTGCTCGGCTGCGTCGACGTCGTCAGCATGAACGAGGACGAGCTGCAGGCGCTGCTCGGGCACCGGCTCGACCTGCTCGACCCGGACGCCGTGGTCGAGGCGCTGGGCGCGGCCGCGGCGCTGCTCCCCGGCCCGGTGCTCGTCGTGCACACCCGGCACTGGTCGGCGGCCGTCGGAGCGGAGGCCGAGCGCTACCGCGCGGCGCTCCTGGGCGGAGTGACGATGGCGAGCACCCGCTACCTGCTCGGCGACGGCATCACCGCCGCGGACTACGACCGCGTCGCGCAGCTGCCGGCGCAGCCCGGCGGCGTCGCGGTCTGCGCGGCGGTCGCGGCTCGACTGCAGGCCGTCTGCACGCCCGGCCTCGTGCTCGAGACCGACCGCCCCACCACGATCGGCCTCGGCGACACCTTCGCCGGCGGCTTCGTCTCGGCGCTGGTGCGGCACCGCGTCTGACCTGACGGGGCCGACGACGAAGGCCCCGCACCCCGCACCCCGCACCCCGCGTGAGCAGGGCCGGAGCCGGGGCCTTCGTCGTGCCGGTCGGCAGGGCCGGGATCAGCGGCGCTTGGTCTGCGCGCGGCGCTCCTGGCGGTTGTTCGGCGTCTCGTCGGAGCCGCCGGTCTGCTGGCCGAAGGCGCCGGTGGTCGCGGCGTCCTCCGCGTCGTCCGGACGCGCCTCGCGGGCCGCCGCGGCGCTGGCCCTGGCCGTCGCCGCCTGCTGCACGCGACCGCGCTGGTCGCGGACCTCGACGCCGCCCGAGTCGCTCGGCGCGGAGTAGCTGAGCTTCTCGACCGGAGCGACCGGCTCGGAGAGGCCCTTCGCGGCGACGCCGGCGACCTCGCCCTGCTTCTGGGTGACCTCGACCTCGAGGTTGAAGAGGAAGCCGACGGTCTCCTCGCGGATCTGGCCCATCATCTGCTGGAACAGGGTGAAGCCCTCACGCTGGTACTCGACCAGCGGGTCGCGCTGGGCCATCGCGCGCAGGCCGATGCCGTCCTTCAGGTAGTCCATCTCGTAGAGGTGGTCGCGCCAGCGGCGGTCGATCACCGAGAGGACGACGCGGCGCTCGAGCTCGCGCATGGCGGGGGCGCCGAGCTGCTCCTCGCGGCCCTGGTAGGCGAGCTTCGCGTCCGAGAGGATCTCGCGGCGCATGAACTCCTTGTTGATCCGGCCGCGGCTGCCGGCCTCCTGGACGACCTCGTCGATCGACAGGCTGACCGGGTAAAGGGTCTTCAGCTCGGTCCAGAGCGCGTCGAAGTCCCAGTCGTCGCCGTTGCCCTCGCCGGTGTGCACCTCGAGGATCTCGTCGATCACGTCGACGAGGAACTTCTGGGTGCGCTCGTGCAGGTCGTCACCCTCGAGGATGTGGCGGCGGTCGGAGTAGATCGCCTCGCGCTGGCGGTTGAGGACGTCGTCGTACTTGAGGACGTTCTTCCGGATCTCGGCGTTGCGCGCCTCGACCTGCGACTGCGCACTGCGGATGGCGCGCGAGACGACCTTCGACTCGATCGCCATGTCGTCCGGCACGTTGCCGCGGCCCATCAGGGCCTCGGCCGCACCGGAGTTGAACAGGCGCATCAGGTCGTCGGTGAGCGAGAGGTAGAAGCGGCTCTCACCCGGGTCGCCCTGGCGGCCGGAGCGGCCGCGGAGCTGGTTGTCGATGCGGCGTGACTCGTGGCGCTCGGTGCCGAGCACGTAGAGACCGCCGGCGGCCTGGACCTTCTCGGCCTCCTCGGCGACCTTGGCCTTGACGCCCGCGAAGACGTCGTCCCACGCGGACTCGTACTCCTCGGGGGTGTCGACGGGGCTGAGGCCCTTGGTCGACATCTCGGTGACCGCGAGGAACTCGGCGTTGCCGCCGAGCATGATGTCGGTGCCGCGGCCGGCCATGTTGGTCGCGACGGTGACGGCGCCGAGGCGGCCGGCCTGGGCGACGATCGCGGCCTCGCGCGCGTGGTTCTTGGCGTTCAGCACCTCGTGCCGCACGCCCTTCTTGGCGAGCAGGCGGGAGAGGTACTCGCTCTTCTCGACGCTCGTCGTGCCGACCAGGACGGGCTGGCCCGCCGCGTGGCGCTCGACGATGTCCTCGACGACCTGCTCGAACTTGACCTGCTCGTTCTTGTAGACGAGGTCGGCGTTGTCGATGCGCTGCATCTTGCGGTTGGTCGGGATGGAGACCACGCCGAGCTTGTAGGTCGACATGAACTCCGCGGCCTCGGTCTCGGCCGTTCCGGTCATCCCGGAGAGCTTGCCGTAGAGGCGGAAGTAGTTCTGCAGCGTGACGGTGGCGAGGGTCTGGTTCTCGGCCTTGACCTGCACGCCCTCCTTCGCCTCGATCGCCTGGTGGATGCCCTCGTTGTAGCGGCGGCCGGCCAGGATGCGGCCGGTGTGCTCGTCGACGATCATCACCTCGCCGTTGAGGACGACGTAGTCCTTGTCCTTCTTGAACAGGGCGCGGGCCTTGATCGAGTTGTTGAGGAAGGAGATCAGCGGCGTGTTCGCGGACTCGTAGAGGTTGTCGATGCCGAGGTAGTCCTCGACCTTCTCGATGCCGGGCTCGAGCACGCCGACGGTGCGCTTCTTCTCGTCGACCTCGTAGTCCTCGCCCTCGATGAGGCGCGTGGCGAGGCCGGCGAACTCGGCGAACCAGCGGTTCGCCTCGCCCGAGGCGGGGCCGGAGATGATCAGCGGGGTGCGCGCCTCGTCGATGAGGATCGAGTCGACCTCGTCGACGACGGCGAAGAAGTGGCCGCGCTGGACCATGTCCTGCGCCTGCCAGGCCATGTTGTCGCGGAGGTAGTCGAAGCCGAACTCGTTGTTCGTGCCGTAGGTGATGTCGGCCGCGTACTGCTCGCGGCGCTGCTCCGGCGTCTGGCCGGAGAGGATCACGCCGGTCGTCATGCCGAGGGCGCGGAACACGCGGCCCATCAGCTCGGACTGGTAGTTCGCGAGGAAGTCGTTCACCGTGACGATGTGCACGCCGCGGCTCGCGATGGCGTTGAGGTACGCCGGCAGGGTCGCGACGAGGGTCTTGCCCTCACCGGTCTTCATCTCGGCGATGTTGCCGAGGTGCAGCGCCGCGCCGCCCATCAGCTGGACGTCGAAGTGGCGGAGGCCGAGCGTGCGGCGCGACGCCTCGCGGACGGCCGCGAAGGCCTCCGGCAGCAGGTCGTCGAGCGACTCGCCGTTCGAGTAGCGCTCGCGCAGCTCGACGGTCTCGTTCTTCAGCTCCTCGTCGCTGAGGTGCGTGAAGTCCTCTTCGAGGGCGTTGACGGCTTTCGCGTAGTTCTCGAGGCGGCGGAGGACCCGGCCCTCCCCGACGCGAAGGACCTTTTCGAGAACTGAGGCCACGGGGTACTCCAAAACGTAGAAGACAGGTGCCCGACGGCACGGCGCGGACGGAACCACACTAGCCGGGGCGGGCTGTGCGCGGTCCGACAGGGCGCGAAGAGCCCCCCGGAGGCGGACCTCCGGGGGGCTCCCGGGTCAGACCGCGGCGGCCTCGGGCTGCGCGTCCGCCTCGTCGCCGAGGCCGATCACGCCGTAGTCCCAGCCCTTGCGGCGGTAGACGACGCTCGGGCGGTCGGTGTCCGCGTCGATGAAGAGGTAGAAGTCGTGGCCGACCAGCTCCATGTAGTCGACGGCGTCGTCGACGCTCATCGAGACGGAGGGGAAGACCTTCTTGCGGATGACGACGGGGCAGTACGGCTCCTCCGCGTCGTCCTCGTCCGCGGCGACCGGCTCCGGGGCCGGCTCCTCCTGCACGGGGATCACGCCCGTGCTCAGGCGCTCGAGCACCTCGGCGTCGGCCGGCTGGATCGCGACGACGCTGAAGTCGTCGGCCGCCGCGTCGCGCAGCGAGGTCGGCCGATGCTGACCGCGATGCACCTTCTTGCGGTCCTTGGCTCGACGCACCCGTTCGAGCAGGCGCCCGAGGGCGACGTCGAAGGCCGCGTACTTGTCGGCCCCGCTCGCCTCGGCCCGCACCACGGGCCCCTTGCCGATGAGCGTGAGCTCGACCCGGTCGCCGCCGGCGGCGCCCTTGCCCTCGCTGTGACGGCTCGCCTTGATCTCGAGCGCGAGCGCCCGGTCGGCGAGGTGGGCGATCTTCTCCGACTTCTCCGTCGCGTAGGCGCGGAAGCGATCGGTGATGCCCATGTTGCGGCCTGTGATGTCGATGTCCATGACAACCTCCCAGTCGAGTACGGCGTGCCGCCTTTCTCCGGGCGGACCGTTCACGCCGTCCCCCGAGCGTAGACCCGTGGTCACCGGATCGTCCCCTGGAGTTCATCAGGAAGTCGCGCCGCGGCCGCCGGGGGTCCCCGCGAGCGCGACCGCCCCCGCCACGTCTCCCCCGCCCGCGCGGACGGCCCGGCGCAGCTCGAGCAGGGTCGCCCCCGAGGTGACCACGTCGTCCACCAGCAGGATCCGCTCGCCGTCGAGCGGACGCCTGGCGCGGAACGCGCCGTCGAGGTTCGCGCGCCGCTCCGCCCGGGCGAGGCCGACCTGGTCGAGCGCGAGCCGGGTCCTCGTGAGCGGCCGGGCGAGGCGCCCGCCGGCCGCGCGCACCAGCAGGTCGACGGGTTCGAAGCCGCGCCGCAGGTGCCGCAGGCGCGAGCCGGGCGGTGCGACCAGCAGCGCCGGAGCGCCGTCGAGCGCCTGGAGCAGCACGGGTCGCAGCAGCGCGCCGAGCGGTCGCGCCGCGGCCACCCGCCCCTCCGCCTTCAGCGCGAGGACGAGCCGCCGCACCGTCCCGGCGTACTCCGCGCCGACGCGCACCTCGAGCGGGTCGTCGGCGGACCCCAGGCGGCGGACGTCCGGTCGCGCCTGGGCGGCGAGCGCCGCTGCGCAGTCCGGGCAGGGCACCCGCGTCGCCGGCCGGCCGCAGGCCGGGCAGTCGACCGGCAGCAGCACGGCGAGGGCGTCGAGGAGGTGATCGCGCAGCATCGGGCGAGTGTGCCCGGGTTCAGGACCCCATGCCGGTCTGCGTCGCGAGGAGCTCGATGCCTGTCGCGACCGTCTGCCACGCCGAGCCGCGCTGCTGGCGCAGCTCGCCGCCCTCGGCGAGGATGCGGATCTGCGTCGAGGCGTTGCCGGCCGCGATCTGCACGGTCCCGGTGGTCGTCCCCAGCGGGGTGTCCCCTCCGCCGAGCTGGTTCATCGTCACGGTGTCCTCGCCGGTGGAGCCGCGGACGACCGAGACGACGTCGAGCTCGTCCGTCCAGGCGGCGGCGACCGCCGTGCCGAGGGTCGAGCGCAGCACGACCGGCTCGCCGACCGCGATCGGGTCGCCGTTGGCCGAGCGGGTGACCCCGGCGACGAGCACGGTCGCCTGCTGCCCGTCCTGCGCGAGGGCGAGCATCCGCGTGCCGTCCCGGGACAGCGCGAACGAGGCGATCGACTCGATCTCGGGCCAGGCGGTCGCGACCTGCAGCGACCGGGAGCCGTCGGAGGAGTAGGCGACCAGCTGGCCCGGCGCCGCCGTGGGAACCGACCAGACGTAGCCGAAGGGGTCCATGCCGGGGGCCGCGAGGCCGCTCCGGGCGTCGAGCAGCACGTCGTCGACGCCGGGCGTGAGCAGCGAGACGCCGGCCGAGGTGAGGACGGCCGCCGAGGCGCTCGAGTCGGCGCCCCGCTGCTCGCCCAGCACCGCGGCCCGCGGCGAGAGCGCCGCGATCCGGTCGGAGACGGCGGTCTCGGCGAGCCCCGACGAGCCGAGGAAGCCGAAGTCGCCGTCGGTCAGCACCAGCGGCCGGGTGTCCACCCGCGGCGAGGTCGGCAGCCCGGTCACCTCGGTCGGGATCTCGATCGGGTTCTGCTGCACCGAGAGCGAGACCCCGGTGACGTTCGAGACGTTGGCCAGGCTCCTGCCGAGCTGCAGCGCCATCCGGCGCCACTGCCGCTCGTCGGCCTCGAGCGCCGCGGAGTTCAGGTCGACGACGGCCCGCTGCGCCTCGACCGGCACCGTCTCGGCGGCGAGCGCCGTCCCGGTCGGGAAGGCCGAGACGACGGCGGACGAGTCGCGGAGCCACGGCGTCGGCCCGCGCAGCAGCTCGGTGACGATCGTGGTGCTGGTCGAGCTGTCCGCGCGCGAGGCGAACCAGCGCAGATCCGGCACCAGGTAGGAGTAGCTCGGGTCGAAGAAGTAGAGCGCGTAGGTGGAGAAGACCTGCTCGAAGGTGGTCCGGTCGATGACGACGCCGCTGGGCGGAGAGCTGATCCGCCATTCGCCGTTCTCCTGGACGAAGCCGTAGTCCAGCTCCAGCGCGGTGGTCGTCGCGACCTCGGAGTAGACGCCGGTGGCGTCGACCTCGGCCACGGGGGTGATGGTGAGCGAGAGCGTCGACGCGCCGGGCTGGGTCGAGGAGCGCTGGCCCTCGTCGACGGTGACGTGCTCGCCCGGAGTCCAGTCGGCCCCGGTGGAGAGGAACTCGCGGGCGATCTTGTAGTTGTTCTGCGGGCTCGACGCCGCGTCGATGAAGCCGGTGAGGATCTCGAACTGGTCGGCGCCCTCGGCGGGGCCGGAGGGGAGGAAGTCGTACTGCAGGTCCTGCGGCGCCGTGTCCGGGCGGCCGACGCCGACGTCGCCGCCGCGCGGGATGCCCGCGCAGCCGGCGAGGGCGGCCAGCAGCAGCACCGCGGCGACAGCGGAGCGCACGCGCCTCACTGGACGACCCCGTGCTCGGGCACGCCGCCGAGCGGCAGCGGCGGCAGGACGATGGGGCCGGAGTAGGCCTGCTCGCCCGCGTCCACGGGCGGCAGCGGGAGCGGGGAGGCGTCGATCCGCTCGCCGCGCCGGCGCGGGACCGTGAGCCGGAAGCACGCGCCGCGGCCGGGCATCGACCAGACCTGCAGCCAGCCGTGGTGCAGCGCGGTGTCCTCCTGCGCGATGGAGAGGCCGAGGCCGGTGCCGCCGAGGGTGCGGCGGCGGGACGGATCGGCGCGCCAGAAGCGGTCGAAGACGCGGACCACCTCCTCGGAGCTCATGCCGTGACCGTAGTCGCGGACGGCGAGCGCCACCGCGGTGGCGTTGCTGTCGACCGTGACCACGATCTCGCGGCCGTCGCCGTGCTCGACCGCGTTGCCGAGCAGGTTGCGCACGATGCGGCGGATGCGGCGGGCGTCCATCTCGGCGTCGAAGTAGCCGCCGGGGGCGGAGAGCGTGAGCCGCGAGCCGTTCGCCTCGGCGATCCCGCGCATCCCCTCGATCTCCTCGCCGGCCAGCCGCACCAGGTTCACCGGCTCCAGCTCGAGCTCAGCCGAGCCGGCGTCGTGGCGGGAGATCTCCAGCAGATCGGCGAGGAGGCTCTCGAAGCGGCCGATCTGGCCGTGCAGCAGCTCGACGGTGCGCTCGGCGACCGGCGGGAAGCCCTCGCGCTGGTCGTAGAGCACGTCGCCGGCGAGCTTCATCGTGGTCAGCGGGGTGCGCAGCTCGTGCGAGACGTCGGAGACGAAGCGCTGCTGCACCCGGCTGAGCGTGGCGAGCTCGCTGATCTGCTCCTGGAGGCTGTCGGCCATCCCGTTGAACGAGCGGGCGAGGGTGGCGATCACGTCCTGTCCCCTCTCCGGGATGCGCACGTCGAAGTCGCCCGCGGCGAGGCGCTGGCTGGTCTCCGCCGCCACCCGCACGGGCGCGACCACGATCCGGACGACGACCCAGCTGACCGCGCCGATCAGGAGGATCAGCAGGATGCCGGCGACGTTGAGGACCTGCTGCACGAACTGCAGCGTGCGCTCCGCGTCCGCGAGCGAGTAGCCGATGTAGAGCTCGTAGCGCCCCGCGGAGCTCGGCAGCTCGATCGTCGAGCCGACGACGATGCCCGGGAGCTGCTGGCCCGAGGCGCCGAGGCTCACCGACTGCCAGTACTGGCCCTCGGCGCCGGCCTGCACCCGCGCGCGCAGGTCGTCGCTGATGACGCCGTTCTGCAGCTCGCGGTTGTAGCTGTCCTGCGGGGCGAGCGAGGACGCCTCCTGATCGGGCGCACGCACGACCGCGATCAGGGCGGACGAGGAGGCGTCGCGCACCGCGGTGCGCACCGAGTTCATGACCTCCTCCATGTCCTGCCGGGTCGAGACGGTCGCCGCGTCGAGGTAGCCCTGCGCGGCGCGGGTCGCGCGCGAGGTGTCGCCGGTGACCTGGTCGAGCCGCGACTGGAACAGGTTGTCGCTGATGCTGTAGGAGAGGTAGGCGCCCGTCGAGCCGATCGCGATGCCGCTGAGCAGCACGGTGATGGCGACGGCGCGGAACTGCAGCGAGCTCCGCCAGGCCCGGAGCACCCTCCGCGGCCAGCGCCGCAGCGCCGGCGCCCGGAAGCGGCGCGCGAGGCTCACGTCAGCTCGGCAGCACGGAGCCGGCGCGGTAGCCGACGCCGCGCACGGTCATCACGATGCGCGGATCGTCCGGGTCCTTCTCGACCTTCGCGCGCAGGCGCTGCACGTGGACGTTCACGAGCCGGGTGTCGGCCTTGTAGTGGTAGCCCCAGACCTGCTCCAGCAGCATCTCGCGGGTGAACACCTGCTGCGGCTTGGAGGCGAGGGCGAGGAGGAGGTCGAACTCGAGCGGCGTCAGGCCGATGCGGGTCTCGCCACGGCGGACCTCGTGCCCGGCGACGTCGAGGCTGAGGTCGCCGACCTGCAGGACGGCGTTGGCAGCGACCTGGGAGGGGCGCAGGCGCGTCTTGATCCGCGCGACCAGCTCCTTCGGGTCGAACGGCTTGACCATGTAGTCGTCCGCGCCGGACTCGAGGCCCTGCACGACGTCCGAGGTGTCGGACTTGGCGGTCAGCATGATGATCGGGACGCCGGACTCGGCGCGGATCCGGCGGCAGACCTCGATGCCGTCGATCCCGGGCAGCATCAGGTCGAGCAGGACGAGGTCCGGCCGGGCCCGCCGGAAGGCCTCGAGGGCGCCCGTGCCGTCGGCGCAGAAGGAGACGTCCCAGTCCTCCGCGCGCAGGACGATGCCGATCATCTCGGCCAGGGCCGCATCGTCGTCGACCACCAGGATTCGCGCGCTCATGGGGTCAGGCTAACCGACGCGAGTGGGAGCACGGCCGCGCCCGACCGCGAGCGCCGAGCGCGGCTGTGACAGCATGGGAGGGATGACCGACGCAGCTCAGTGGCCACCGCCCGCCGGGGCTCCGGAGGACGGCGACGCACGGCCGCGCGTCGCGCCCGTCGCACCGGTGGCGCCCGTGTCCTGGTCTCCGACCGCGGGTCCCGCCGGCCCGCCCCCGCCGCAGGGCTGGACTCCCCCGCCCAAGCCCGGGCTGATCCCGCTGCGGCCGCTCGGCTTCGGCACCCTGCTCGGCGCGCCCTTCGCGGTCCTCCGCCGCAGCCCGCGGACCACCCTCGGCGTCGCGCTGCTCGTGCAGGGCCTCGGCTCGCTGCTCGCCCTCGTGCTCTACGGGGCCGTCGCGCTTCTCGCGGTCGGCCGGATCACCCAGGCCGAGGTCGCCGATCGGGACGCCGTCGCGTCCGGGTCGCTGGCGATCGTCGTGCTGGCGGCGCTGATCCCGCTCGCCGTCACCCTGGCGACCGGCGCGCTCGTGCAGGGCGTCGTCGTGCTCGAGGTGTCGCGCGCCGTCCTCGGCGAGCGGCCGACGCTGCGCGCGCTGCTCCGGCGGCTCCGCGGCCGCTTCTGGGCGCTGGTGGGCTGGACCGTGCTGCAGGGCGTCGGCGTCCTCGTGCTGGTCCTCGCCGCGGCGGCGCTCTCGGTGCCGCTCTTCCTCCTCGGCGCCCAGGACGCGGGGGCCAGTGCCGTCGTCGGCGGGATCCTGGTGCTCGTGCTGGCCGGCCTCGCCGCGACCGCGGTGGGCGTCTGGCTCGCGACGAAGCTCGCGCTGGTGCCGAGCCTCCTGGTGCTCGAGCGGCTCCCGCTGCGCCGGGCGATCGCGCGCTCCTGGCGGCTCGTCACCGGCGGGTTCTGGCGGACGTTCGGCGCGCTCGCGCTGATGGCGGTGATCATCCAGGCGGCCGGGCAGGTGGTCTCGACGCCGTTCAGCCTGCTGATCCCGATCGGCGGGGCGCTGGTCGCACCGACCGATCCGAACGCGCAGGTCGTCGCGTCCATCGTCGTGGCGCTGCTCTCGGTCGCCGTCGGCCTCGTCGTCGGCGCGGTGGGCACGGTGCTGCAGTCGGCGGTCACCGGGCTCGTCTACCTCGATCGCCGGATCCGGCGCGAGGGCTTCGACCTCGTGCTGATGCGGCACGTGGAGGAGCGCGCGGCCGGGCGCGAGTCCGCCGATCCCTTCCCCGCGCCGGAGCGGACCGAGCCGTGATCCGCCTCGCGCTCGTCACGGCGCCGCTCGACCCCGATGCGCAGGAGGCCCGCCGGCTGCTCCTCGAGGAGCTCGCCGACCCGCGCTACCGCGCCGCCGAGCCGAACTGGTTCGACCGCCTGGTGCAGGCCGTGCGCGACTGGTTCACCTCGCTCACCCTGCCGGGCGACGGGGTCGGCGTGCCGCTCGCGGCGCTGATCGGCGTGCTCGTGCTGGTGGTGCTCGTCGTGGTCGCCCTCGTCATCGCGGGACGGCCGCGACTGCGGCAGCGCAGTCGCGTGACCGGGGCGGTCCTCGCCGACGACGACGGCCGCTCGGCCGCGGAGCTGCGCGCCCTCGCCGAGGCGGCCGCCGCCCGCGGCGACTGGGACGAGGCGCTGGTGGAGCGGTTCCGCGCCCTGGTGCGCGCCCTGGACGAGCGCACGATCCTCACCGTCTCGCCCGGCACCACCGCGCACGGCTTCTCCCGCCGGGCCGCCGCCGTCTTCCCCGCCTCGGCCGACGCGCTCCGGCGCTCGGCGGACGCGTTCGACCGGGTCCGCTACCTCGGCCTGCCCTGCGGGCGCGAGGACTGCGAGCGCGTCGCCGAGCTCGACCGCGCGCTCGCGGCCGCGCCGGTCCCGCTCGAGGCACTGCGATGACGGCGCCTGCTGCCTCGACCGCGTCGGACGCTCCCGTCGACACCGTCTCCTCCCCCACCCTCGGCGCGCTGCTGCGCCGGGGCCGGATCTGGGCGCTCCTCGCGGCGATGGTCGCCGTCGGCACGGTCCTGCTGACCGTGGCGACCGGCTCCCCAGTGCCGGCGGCCGACCTCGACGTCGACAGCGCGGCACCGGACGGCGCCCGCGCGGTCGCTCAGGTCCTGCGCGAGCAGGGCATCGACGTCGTCCGCGCCGACTCCCTCGACGAGGCCCTGCGCGCGGTCGGTCCGGGCAGCACGCTGCTGCTCGACGATCCGGGCTCGGCCCTGGACGAGGAGCAGTACGCCCGGCTCGCAGAGGACCCCGCCGCGGTCGTCCTCGTCGAGCCGTCCGGCGCCGCCCTCGACGCGCTGCTGCCCGGCGTCGCCTTCGCCGGCGCTCCGCGGGAGGACGGCGTGCTCGCCGCGTCCTGCGCGCTGCCCGCCGCGGAGCGCGCCGAGGGGATCCCGGCGGGCGGCAGCACCTTCCGCGTCCTCGAGGGCGGGGCCGTGGGCTGCTTCCCGTCCGGTGACGACGCCTTCGCGCTCGTCGCCGACTCCCCGGCCGGCGGCCCCGACGTGGTCGCCGTCGGCGACGCCGACCTCCTGCGCAACGGCACCGTCGCCGAGGAGGGACGCGCCGCCCTCGCGCTGGGCCTCCTCGGCGGCGAGGACCGCCTGGTCTGGTACCGCGCCGGCACGGCCGATGCGACCTCCGCCGCCGTCGACCCGGCCGATCTCGCGCCGGGCTGGGTCACTCCGGCACTGCTGCTGCTCGTCGGGGTGTTCGTCGCCTCCGCCGTCTGGCGCGGGCGGCGCTTCGGCCCGCTCGCCGTCGAGCCGCTGCCCGTCGTCGTGCACGCGAGCGAGACCGCCCGCGGCCGGGCCCGCCTCTACGCGCACGGCGCCACCCGGGTGCGCGCGCTGGACGCCCTGCGGATCGGCACACTGCACCGCTCCGCCGCCCTGCTCGGCCTGGCCCCGTCGAGCGGAGTGGACGAGGTCGTCGCGGCGGCCGCGGCCCTGCTCGAGCGCGATCCGCGCGCCGTGCGCCGGCTCCTCGTCGACGACGAGCCGGCGGACGACGCCGCTCTCGTGGCCGCCTCCGACGAGCTCCTGCGCTTCGAGAGCGCGCTCCGCGCCGCCCGCGCACCACGGACGGGCACCACCGCGGCCGGCACCCCAGGACCCGGCGCCTCAGGACCCGGCGCCGCAGGACCGGGTACCGCTCGACCCGCGCACGACCGCCTCGACCACGATCAGCCCGACCACGAACGACCGGAAGGCCCCCTCCGATGAGCGACTCCTCCCTCCCCCCGATCGCGGACGACGAGCTCCGCCGCGAGCTCGACCGCGTCCGCTCCGAGGTCGGCCGCGCCGTCGTCGGCCAGGACGGCGCCGTCTCCGGGCTGCTGATCGCCCTGCTGGCCGGCGGGCACGTGCTGCTCGAGGGCGTGCCGGGCGTCGCGAAGACGCTGCTCGTCCGCGCGCTCTCGGTCTCGCTGGGCCTGGACACCCGGCGCGTGCAGTTCACGCCCGATCTGATGCCCGGCGACATCACCGGCTCGCTCGTCTACGACGCCTCCACCTCGGGCTTCGCCTTCCGCGAGGGCCCGGTCTTCACCAACCTGCTGCTCGCGGACGAGATCAACCGCACGCCGCCGAAGACGCAGGCCGCCCTGCTCGAGGCGATGGAGGAGCGCCAGGTCAGCGTCGACGGCCGCACGCTCCGCCTCCCCGACCCGTTCCTCGTCGCGGCGACGCAGAACCCGGTCGAGTACGAGGGGACCTACCTGCTCCCCGAGGCGCAGCTCGACCGCTTCCTGCTCAAGCTGGTGCTGGACGTGCCGCCGCGCGACGTCGAGGTCGAGGTGCTCTCGCGGCACGCGGCCGGCTTCGACCCGCGCGACCTCGCCGCCGCGGGCGTCCACCCGGTGCTGGACGCGGGGCGCCTGAGCGCGGCCCAGGCCTCCGTCCGCCGCGTCGGCGCCGGCCCGGACGTGCTCGGCTACATCGTCGACCTCGCCCGCGCGACCCGCGAGAGCCCGAGCGTGAAGCTCGGCGTCAGCCCGCGCGGATCGACGGCGCTGCTCGCCGCGAGCCGCGCCTGGGCCTGGCTGAACGGCTACGGCTCGATCACCCCCGACCACGTCCAGGCGATGGTGCTGCCCGTGCTGCGGCACCGGATGCAGCTGCAGCCCGAGGCGGAGCTCGAGGGCGTGCGCACGGAGGCCGTCCTCGGCGGCATCCTGCAGCAGGTCCGCGTCCCGGTCTGAGCCGTGCACCTCACCGGACGCTCCGTCCTCGTCCTCCTCGTCGGCCTCGTGCCGGTCGTCCTGCTCGGACGCCGGGCCGAGGTCGCCTTCGCCGTGCTCGGGCTCTGGCTGCTGGTCTGGCTGATCCTGGTGGGCGTCGACCTCGCGGTGGCCGGCTCCGCGCGCGCGGTCGTGCTCGAGAGGCGGACCCCCGACCGGGTCCGCCTCGGCGAGCGCGCGGAGGCGACGCTGCTGATCACGAACACGGGACGGCGCCGCATCACCGGCGTCGTCCGAGACGCGTGGGAGCCCTCCGCCGGGGCGCTCGCGACCCGCTCGCCGCTGCGCCTGCCGCCCGGTGAGCGCCGCGCCGTCCGCACGGTCCTCGAGCCGCGCCGCCGCGGAGAGCGCAGGGCGCTGCACGTGACGATCCGCTCGAACGGCGTCCTCGGGCTGGCCGGCCGGCAGGCGACCCTCGCCGCGCCCGTGGTCGTCCGGGTGCTGCCGCCGTTCCGCTCCCGCCGCCACCTGCCCTCGCGCCTCGCGCGCCTCCGCGAGCTGGAGGGGCGCACCAGCGTGATGATCCGCGGTCAGGGCACCGAGTTCGACAGCCTGCGCGAGTACGTCCGCGGCGACGACGTCCGCTCGCTCGACTGGCGAGCCACCGCCCGGCGCCGCGAGCCCGTCGTCCGCACCTGGCGGCCCGAGCGCGACCGGCGGGTGGTGCTCGTGCTCGACACGGGCCGCACCTCCGCCGCCCGGATCGACGACGAGCCGCGCCTGGACACGGCGATCGAGGCGTCGCTGCTGCTGTCGGCGCTGGCCGCCTCGGCCGGCGACCGCATCGACGTCCTCGCCTTCGACCGCACCCGGCGCGCCCGCGTGCACGGCGCGACCGGCACGGAGGTGCTGAGCCGCGTCGTCGACGCGCTCGCGCCCGTGCAGCCGCAGCTGATCGAGACCGACTGGTCGGCCGTGCCGGGCCAGGTGCGCACCCTGGTCTCGCAGCGCTCGCTCGTCGTCCTGCTCACGGCGCTCGACTCCGTCGGCGCGGCGGAGGGGCTGCTCGCGGTGCTCCCGCAGCTGACGAGGCGGCACACCGTGGTCGTCGCCTGCGCGATCGACCCCGAGCTGGCCCGGATGGCCGCCGACCGCGGCGATCGCGGCGCGGTCTACGCGGCCGCGGCGGCGGAGCGCTCGCTCGCCGACGCTGACCGACTCGCGGCCGCGGTCCGACGGCTCGGCGGCGACGTGGTGCTCGCCTCGCCGGAGAAGCTGCCGCCCGCCCTCGCCGACCGCTACCTCGCGCTGAAGGCCACCGGCCGGCTCTGAGCCCGGACCTCGCGCTCAGCCCTCGCTGATGCTCCGTGAGCCGGCGTCGAAGCGGCCGAGATCGCCCGTCTCCCCCGCCCGCACGGCCCGGCCGCCGAGCACCACGAAGTAGGCGATGAAGCCGCCGAGCGCGAGCGCGCCGATGCCGATCTTCAGCCACCACGGCCACGGCGCCGGCGTCACGAAGCCCTCGATCACGCCCGAGACGAGCAGCACGAAGACCAGCCCGATCGCGACCGTGAACAGGCTCCGCGCGTCCTCCGCGAGCGCCTGCCCCCGGGTGCGCGGCCCGGGCGCGATCCAGGCCCAGAAGATCCGCAGCCCGGCCGCCGCGGCGACGAAGACCGCCGTCAGCTCGAGCAGGCCGTGCGGGAGGATGTAGAGGAAGAAGGTGTCGCCCTCGCCGACGTGGAACATCACGGCGACCGAGGTGCCGAGGTTCTGCGCGTTCTGCAGCAGGATGTACGGCACGTAGACGCCGACGATGCCGAAGGCGACGCACTGCGCCGCGATCCAGGCGTTGTTGGTCCACACCTGGCCGGCGAAGGACGCGGCCGGGTTCTCGGAGTAGTAGTCGACGAAGTCCTCCTGCGCGAAGCGGCGCAGCTGCGCGTCGTCGCCGAGCGCGGCGAGCAGGCGCGGGTCGCCGAGGATCCAGACCGCGAAGAGACCGGCGACCAGCACGGTCGCCAGCGCGACGGCCAGGGTCAGCCAGCGGATCCGGTACAGCGCCGCGGGGAACGAGACGACGGCGAAGCGGGCGACTGCGGCGAGCGGATCCTCGCGCGTCCCGGTCAGGCGGCCCCGCGCCCGCGAGAGCGAGACGGCCAGGCGCGTGCCCACGGCGGTCGACCCCGCGGTCGAGGAGATCGCGGCGAGATCGGCGGAGGCGGACTGGTAGCGCTCCACGAGCTCGTCGGCCTCGCCGCCGGTCAGCCGGCGCTTGCGCGCGAGCTCGTCCAGGCGGGTCCACTGGCCGCCGCGCGCGGCCGAGAGAGCATCGATGTCCATCTGCTGAGATGATAGCCGGGGCCGACGATCGAGGGAGCTGCTGCATGTCCGACGACCGCGACGACGCCCGCCTCGACAGCGCCGGCTTCGACACGGCGGGCCTGGTGACCGGCGAGGCGATCGCCCTCGAGATCCCCGTCACCTCGTTCGTCCTGCGGGCCGCCGGCGCGATCATCGACCTCGTCGCGGAGTTCCTGCTCGCCCTCGGTCTCTTCTACCTGGTCTTCGTCCTGGCGGGGGACGGCGGACTCGACCCCGCCGCCACGGCCGCCGTCGCGATCGCCGCACTCGTCCTCTCGATCGTGCTCGTGCCCGTCGCCGTCGAGACCGCGACGCGGGGGCGCTCGCTCGGCAAGCTCGCCGTCGGCGCCCGGGTCGTCCGCGACGACGGCGGCGCGATCGGCTTCCGCCACGCCCTCGTCCGGGGTCTCACCGGCGTGCTCGAGATCGTGATGACGGCCGGCGGGCTGGCCGCGGTGGTGGGTCTGCTGTCGCGCCGCTCGCGCCGGCTCGGCGACGTGCTCGCCGGCACGCACAGCCAGCTCGAGCGGGTTCCCGCCGCGCCCCCGCTCGTCATCGAGGTCCCGGCGCCGCTCGCCGGCTGGGCGACGACCGCCGACGTGGCGCGGCTGCCCGACGCCCTGGCGCGCCGCCTCGCGCAGTTCCTCCGCCAGCGCTCCGGGATGACCGAGCCCTCGCGGTCGCAGCTCGCCCGCTCGCTGGCGCAGGAGGCCGCCGCGTTCGTCTCGCCGCTGCCGGCCGCGCCCGCCGAGGACTTCCTGCTCGCCGTCGCCGCGCTGCGCCGCCGCCGCGAGGAGCGGGCGCTGGAGCTCGTCGACCGGCGGATGAGCCGGCTCGCACCGGTGCTCGCGGACGCGCCGCGCGGCTTCCCGGTGCGCGAGGCGCCTCGGGCTCCGCGGGGCGCTCCGGCTGCACCGGGCGCTCCGGCTCCGCAGGACGCTCAGGCGGACGGCGGCTCGAGGTAGCGCACGGTCTCCCAGCCCCGGGGCACCAGCAGCCGCCGGTCGTGCTCGGCGCACAGGTCGTAGCCGTGCGGGTCGGGCTGCGGGCTGAGCGGCCCGACCGCGACGAGCGAGTCGCGGTAGTCGTAGGTGAGCGTCACGACCGCGGGGAGGCTGCACCCGGTGCGCGAGCACTGCCGTCGGTCCATCGCGCCACAGTAGCAAGAGGCTCCGGGGCAATAAGCTGGTCCAATGCCCCGCGCACGCCGTTCCACCGCTCGTCAGTCGAGCTCGGTGCGCGGCGGCTCGCGCGACCGGCACGGCCGGGGCATCCGCGGCGCCGTGACCGGCCCGCACCTGCCACCGCTGCAGACCCGCGCCGACTTCTTCGAGACCACCATCGGCTCCGCCTTCGACTATCTGCGCGACGCCTGGCCGGACGAGCTCGCGGGGATCCGGGTGGAGCTCGCCTCCACGCCCGACGTCGATCCGGCCCGGCTCGAGAGCACGGGCATCGCCCGCTGGCGGGTCGACCACGCCGCGCGGCGGATCACGCTGTACCGCGTCCCGATCGAGCGGCTGGCGAAGCTGCACCGCCGTGACGAGTGGCACCAGCGGATGATGATCGAGAGCTACGTCTTCCGCGCGGTCGCCGAGCTGCTCGGCCGCGACCCGTGGGACATCTCGCCGGACCGGTTCCGGCACCACTGAGCGTCCGGCCCCACTGAGCCGGGCGGCGCCTCCGGGACGCCGCCGGCCGCTCAGTGCGAGTAGACGGTGACCGGGGAGGACAGCGGTCCGGGCGGCACGATGGCGTAGCCCGCGATGCGCCCCTCGTTCGCGATCGAGACGGACGCCTGCACCGGCTGATCGCTGGTGACGACCACGGGGTCGACGCCGAGCTCGGCGGACACCGAGGCGAAGGGGCCGATGTCGAGGGTGCGGGTCCCGGTCTCGGACTCGAGCTGCACCGACGCCGAGGAGTCGCTGCCGTTCGCGAGGTGCAGGACGGCTCCGGTCTCGCGGGTGTTGCCGACGCCGAAGGGCACGTCGGTCGCCGTCCCCGACACGAACCAGGCGAAGTCGGTCCCGGCGGTGCCGGTCGACGTCGTGCGGCCGGCCGCGACGACGGGCTGGTCGGAGGTGAGCGTGACGCGGTAGGAGCCGTCCGCGAGGCCGGAGAGGGGGACCTCGCCGACGCGGCCGGCCGGGACGACGACCTGGGTCGAGGTGCCGATGCCGCTCGGGTCCTCGTTCGCGACCTCGATCGAGACCGTGCTGTCCGCCTCGCCGGGGGCGAGGATGCGCAGGACGGGGGTGCCGTCGCCTCCGGTGCCGTCGTCGCCCGCCGTGTCGGCCGGGGGCGACGCGACGGTGAAGCCGGAGATGACGGCGAGCGTGGACGGCGCGGCTGCGGGGCCGGTCGTCTCGACACCCTGCGGGGTCAGGCCGGAGATGACGCTGCTCTGGATGCTCGCCGCGATCTCGCCGCCGCGCGCGGTCATCCGGACGACCGGCTGGAGCACGTCGGGGGCGAGCCCGGCGAGCGGGAGGGCTCGGACGGTGCCCGCGGGGACGACGATGCCGGTCGCCCCGGTCGCCGGGACGACGCCGTTCTCGCCGTAGAGGGCGAGGTCGACCGTCGCCGCCACCTCGCTGGCGTTCGCGAGGACGAGGGTCGAGGTCCGGCCGACGTCGGTCGATCCGGCGACGAGCCAGCTGTCGGCGGACGGCTCGGCGCAGCCGAGTGCCGAGAGGCCGAACAGCTCCTCCGTCGCGATCGACTGGGTCGTCACGCCGCCGGGCGTCGGATCGGACTCGGCGGGGACGTCGACCCGGGTGATCCCGGTGCCCGGGGAGGCCACGTCGGCCTCCTCGAGTGCCGAGGCGTCGCCCGTCGCGTCCTGCGGCCAGAGCGAGCTGCCCGACTCGCCGAGCGCGCTGAGCTCCTCGGGGTCGCTCGCGTCGATCAGGTCGCCCGCGCAGACGAGCGCTCCGTCGGCCGCCACGGGGGTGACCACGACGCCGTCGGCGGCCCGGCTCGCGAGCGGCCCGGGGAGGATCTGGGGCAGGACGACCGCGGCGCCGGCGAGGGCGAGCCCCGCGACGCCGGCGGCGGTGCGGAGCGCGGTCCGGCGGCGGCGAGCGGCCGAGACGGTCCGGTCGCGCTTCGGGGCGGCTGCAGGGGCGTCTCTGCCGGGCTTCGCGGCGGAGCGCTCGGCGCGCCGCTCGGCACGCGAGGGGCGGGGCGGGGTCGGCGTCATGCGCTTCTCCTGGTCGGCGGGATCAGGCTCGGGGCGGCCGGGCGCGGACGACTCGGCCGCGCGGCGAGCGGGCACCGCGGGATCGGGCACGGAGCGATCGGGACCGGCCGGATCGGACTCCACGGGATCGGGCACGTCGGAATCGGGCACAGAGCGATCGGGGACGGGGCGATCAGGCACGTCGGAATCGGGCACGTCGGAACCGGGGCCGGAGCGATCGGGGACGGACGGATCGGGCACGGACGGATCAGGCATCGTCGGTCCCGTCGTCGAACTGGCCGGTGGCCTCGCCCGGCTCGTCGTCGATCCCCGCGACCGCGGCTCCCGAGCGGGAGCGCTCGAGCGAGAGGCCGGTGGGGACGGCCAGCAGGAACGCGACCAGGAAGACGATGAGCAGCGCGATCGTGTAGGCCACGCCGAACGGGCCGACGACGCCCTGCGGCGCCGCGTCGATGCGGGTGCCCTCGGTGTCGACGGCGGTCCAGAGCAGGCCGTACTGGGTGTCGCCGACGGCGGAGAACGCGGCGTTCCCGTCCAGCGAGACGGCGGCGCGGGCGCTGACGGCCGAGGCCGCGTCGCCGGCGTCGGCGCTGGCCGGTGGAGCGAGCACGACGAAGCGCACGCCGAGGTCCTGCAGCGCCGTTCCGACCTCGTAGCCGGTGCGCGAGACGAGGTTGCCCGCGAGCTCGTCGATCGCGTCGGTCTGCTCGGTGCCGGTGGCGGCGAGGGTCGACTGCTGATCGAGGGTAGCTCCCGCGCCGCGCTCGAGCCGCGCGAGGATCCCGCCGTCCGACTGCGGGACGAGCACGATCGTGCCCACCCGCGGCTCGTTCTGCGCCTCCGCCGCGACGTACGCCGGCAGCGAGCGATCGGAGCCGGCGGTCGTCACGGTCCCGCCGCCCATCGGGAACAGCACCGCCAGCGGAGCGACCGCCACGACCGCGGCGGCCGTGACGACCAGAGCCGGGACGACCCGGTAGGACGGCAGCGCGGCGACCGAGAGCGAGAAGCCGACGACCAGGCCGAGCCAGTACAGGCTGAGGCCCGTGCCGCTCCAGACGGCGACCGCCTCGGACCCGGTGGTCACCACCTGGACGTCCTGCGCGAGCGCGGCGGTCAGCAGACCGGAGGCGGCCACGCCCACGCCGCCGAGGGCGGAGAGGTTGTTCGGCAGCAGCAGCGCCGCGAGCGCCGAGATCACCAGCGGCAGCACGAGCACCGCGGTCGCGAGACCGGCCGCGGAAGCGGGGACGCCCAGACCGCCCAGGAGCTCCAGCCAGCCGGTCGTGAAGCCCGAGGGGAAGCCGGCGACGAGCGAGAAGAAGTCGACCCGGCCGGACGGCAGCGGCACGCCCGGGTCGGCGAGGATCGCGAACCAGTCGCCCCGCTGGGCGTGCGCGACGATGATCGGGAAGAGCAGCGCGAGAGCCGGGATCGGCAGTCCGGCGAAGCGGCCGATCCGGCGACCGGACGTGGCGAGCACGACGATCCAGATCATCGCGAGCGGGATCGCGAGCACCGGCGCGCAGGCGACGACGGCGGCGGCCAGGATCGAGGCGGTCGCCGAGGACGACCAGGAGCGGTAGGCGCCGAATCCGGCGAAGAAGAGCCAGGGCAGCAGGACGTGCACCAGGATCGCGGCCGGGCGGCCCTCGGACTGCGCGGCGAAGAAGGCCGGCGCGAGCAGGTAGACGAAAGCGCCGGCGCCGCGGGCGATCGGCCGCGCGGTGAGGCGGGCGATCATCATCCACGCGCCCATCGTCGCGAGCGGCAGAGCCGTGAGGTAGAGGAGGACGATCGAGAAGCTCGGCGCCCAGAAGGTGAGCGAGCCGAGCACGGCGAGCACGGCGGCGAACGGGTCCGCCGCGCCGATGAAGCCGGAGCCGAGGTCGCGCCAGCCGTACGCGGCGTTCCGCCACAGCTCGCCGACCGACGGCGAGAGGGTGAGCAGACCGCCGCCGCCCATGGCGGTGGCCGCGAGCAGGCGCGCGTAGACGATCAGCCCGGCGATCGCGGCGACCAGGACGATCCAGACGCCGCCGCCCTGGAAGAAGTGCAGCGGGTGGCGCTCGCGGCTGGCCTGCACCCGGACGGCGTCGTGCCGGACCGAGCGGAGCTGGCGGACCACGTCGAGCGGGATGCGCAGCGGCGCGATGGCCTTCCAGCCGACGTTCTTCGACGAGCGGAGCACGCGCCTGGCGTGGAAGACCTTGGTGCCGCCGAAGGCGACGACGAAGGCCGCGAGCAGCTCGCCGCCGACGAGGCCGGGCTGCTTGCGCAGGAGCCGGACGGCCGCGCGGCCGACGGCGAGCGGCACGAGCGAGAGCCAGTGCACGACGAGCAGCGCCACCGGGGCGTAGGCGAGGCGGCGGTGCAGCTGCGCGGTGCGGTGCTGGCGGGCGCGGCGGCGCTCCCCGCTGTCGATCCGGCGACCGTCGGGACGCTGCAGGCCGATGCGCGCGGTGGTGACCCGGGCGTCGGGGACGCGGCTGACCCGGTGGCCGGCGAGGCGGGTGCGGATCGAGAAGTCGAGGGCGTCGTCGACCACGGGCAGCCCGGGGTCGAAGCCGCCCAGCTCCTCCCAGAGCGCGTGCCGCACCAGCATGCCGCCGGCGGCGACGGCGAGCACGTCGGGCGTGGCGTCGTGCTGGCCCTGGTCGAGCTCGTCCTCGACGAGGTGGACGGTGGTGCCGTAGTTGGTGATCGACTCGCCGTAGCTGCGGATGTAGCCCGACCGGGTCCAGTCCATGACCTTCGGCCCGGCGACCGCGACGGAGGGCGCGACCTCGACCGCGCCGAGGAGCGCGGCGAGCGCACCCGGCTCAGGGGCGGAGTCGGCGGCGAGCAGCCACAGCCACTCGTCCTCCCCCGTCGGCGCCTGCATGACGCGCACGGCGCGGGCGACGGCCTGGCCGAACGGAAGGTTCTCGGCGACCTGGACGAACTGCGTCGGACCCCAGCCGGAGAGGAGCTCCCCGGTCGCGTCCTTCGAGCCGCCGTCGACGAACACGGTCGCATCGGGCTGCCGGGTCTGGGCCCGCAGCGCCGCGAGGGTGCGTTCCAGGTAGGCCGCGCCGTTGTGGGCGACCAGGACGGCGGTTACTCGGGGATACATCGCGGACCACCCTAAGCGATGGGCGCGCGGCGCCCCGCGGCGGCTCGCCGCCCCCGGTGAGCGGCGGTCGTCACGCCCGACGGCGCAGCTTGCGGCGCTCGCGCTCGGAGAGGCCGCCCCAGATGCCGAAGCGCTCGTCGTTCTCGAGCGCGTACTCGAGGCACTGCGCCCGGACCTCGCACGAGGTGCAGATCTTCTTCGCGTCGCGCGTGGATCCGCCCTTCTCGGGGAAGAACGCCTCCGGATCGGTCTGCGCGCAGAGCGAGTCGACCTGCCAGGAGAGGGCGCCACCGGGCGCCTCGCTGCCCGAGTCGATGCCCTGGCGGACGCCGGGGACACCGAGCCGGACGGGATCGACGAACCAGTCCTCGGGGACCGCGCTCATGCCGGAGGCCCGGTCGCTGCCGGGGCCTGCGTCGTCTCCGAAGCCTCTGTCGGTTCCGAAGCCTCTGTCGCTGCCAGAGACGCTGTCGGGAATCGCCATACCGTCTCCTACCCCGCCCGCGAACATGATCGGCGACCGGCTCCTCCCGGAGGGTGGGCCGCCTCAGTAATTACACCGGTGTCATTCGCTGAGGTCAAGTCGCGGACCATAAACCCTCAACCCGCCGTGGAGGGTTCACGACACACCGGCGTGTCGCGACCGTGTCGAAGCTCCCGGCCGGCGTCAGGACCCCGCGGCGCTCCGGGCGCGCCAGGCGCTCTCCACCATCTCGGCGACGGTGTGGCGCATCTCCCAGCCGAGGTCGCGGGCCGCGGTCTCGCCCGAGGCGACGATGCGGGGCGGGTCGCCCGGGCGGCGCGGCGCGACCTCCGGGGTGAAGGCGATGCCGGTGCTGTCGGCGATCGCGGTCATGATCTCGCCGACCGAGGCGCCGGTTCCGCTGCCCAGGTTGTAGACGGGCTCGATCGGCTCGCCGGCGGCCAGGCGCCGGGCCGCCGCGACGTGCGCGAGCGCGAGATCGGCGACGTGGATGTAGTCGCGGACGCAGGTGCCGTCCGGAGTGGGGTAGTCGTCGCCGTTGATGCGCGGCGTCCGTCCGGCCAGGAGCGCCTCGAACACGAGCGGGAAGAGGTTGTGCGGGCTGGTGTCGTAGACGTCCGGGTAGCCGGAGCCGACGACGTTGAAGTAGCGGAGCGACGCGTGGCGCACCCCGTGCGCGCGGCCGGCGTCGGCGAGCAGCCACTCGCCGATCAGCTTCGACTCGCCGTAGGGCGACTCGGGGCTCTTCGGGGTGCTCTCGGTGACGAGCTCGACGTCGACAGCGCCGTACACCGCGGCGCTGGAGGAGAAGACGATCGAGCGGACGCCGGCGCGCTCCATCGCGGCGAGCACGCGCATCGTGCCGGTGACGTTCTGCTCGTAGGTGTGCAGCGGGCGCTGCACCGACACTCCCGCGTACTTGAAGCCGGCGACGTGCACGACGCCCTCGATGTCGTGCTGCGCGAAGACCTCGTCCAGCAGCGCCTCGTCGAGGATCGAGCCGCGGTGGAACGGCACGCCCTCGGGGACGAAGCCCTCGTGGCCGGACGACAGATCGTCGAGGACGACGGGGTCGATGCCCTGCTCGGCGAACGCCCGCACGACGTGCGCTCCGATGTACCCGGCTCCCCCGGTGACCAGCCATGCCATGTGGATCCTCCTCGATGACGGGCGCCGCGCGCGCACCGACGCAACCCTAGCGGCGGGGCGGCGCGGGCCAGGTGGCGGGATCTCGTGGTGTCGCGATATCCTGCCGTCGTGCTCCGCTCCGTCGCCGTCCTCGCCCTGCCCGGGGTCGCCCCGTTCGAGTTCGGCGTGGTCTGCGAGGTGTTCGGGATCGACCGGCGCGACCACGGCGGGCCGGTGTTCGACTTCCGCATCGCGACCGCGGATCCGGGGCCGGTGCGCACCTCGCTCGGCTTCGAGCTGATGATCGCCGACGGCCTCGAGGCGGCCGAGGACGCCGACCTGATCGCGGTGCCGGCGCACCCGATCGGCCCCGCCGACGAGCGCGTGCTCGCCCTGCTGCGCCGCGCCCACGAGCGCGGGGCGTGGATCGTGAGCGTCTGCAGCGGCGCCTTCGTGCTGGCCGAGGCGGGACTGCTCGACGGGCGACGGGCGACGACGCACTGGATGCACGCCGACGAGCTCGCCCGGCGCCACCCGGCGGTCGAGGTCGACCCGGACGTCCTGTTCGTGCAGGAGGGCCGGATCGTCACGGGCGCCGGGACCGCGGCCGGGATCGACGCGTGCCTGCACATCGTCCGCGAGGAGCTCGGCGCCGCGGCCGCGAACGTCGTCGCGCGCCGCATGGTGGTGCCGCCGCAGCGCCACGGCGGCCAGGCGCAGTTCATCCCGACGCCGATCCCGGAGGCGCGCGCGGACTCGCTCGCCGACGTCACCGAGTGGATGCTGCACCACCTCGACGAGGAGCTCAGCGTCGACGTCCTCGCGCGTCGAGCGCTGATGTCGCCGCGCACCTTCGCCCGCCGCTTCCGCGCCGACCTGGGCACCACGCCGCTGGCCTGGCTGAACCGCCAGCGGCTCCTCCGCGCCCAGCAGCTGCTGGAGGAGTCCGACCTGACCCTCGAGGCGATCGCCGCCCGCGTCGGCTTCGGCACCGCCGCCGTCCTCCGCCACCACTTCGCCCGCGTGCTGCAGACGACGCCCGCCGCCTATCGCCGCACCTTCGCGACGGCGGCCGCGGCCGCCTCCTGACCGGCGCCGGGATCCACCGACCCGATGGCCGTGGGTCTCGATACGCGCTGCGCGCTACTCGACCAGCATGGTGCGCGCTGCGCGCTGCTCGACCGGCGTGGAGCGCCCGGCGGCATGCTCGACCAGCATGAAGCGCCCGAAGGCCTGCCCGACGGGCGGAAAGCTCATGCTGATCGAGTAGCCCGCCCGGCGGGCGTATCGAGATCCACCACCCCAAGACCGACGGGCTGACGGAGGTGGGTCTCGATACGCGCTGCGCGCTACTCGACCAGCATGGTGCGCGCTGCGCGCTACTCGACCAGCATGCTCCGCCCTGCGGGCTGCTCGACCAGCATGGGTGGGGCGGCCGTCCATGCTGATCGAGTAGCCCGCGCAGCGGGCGTATCGAGATCCACCACCGCAAGCACGGTGGGCCGAAGAGCCGCCCGTCAGACCGTGGCGACGAAGAGGGTGCCGCGGCCGGTGACCGACAGGGCGCGCTCCGACGGCGTGACGTAGACGCTGCCGCCGCGCTCGACCTCGACCGAGCCCTCGGCGCCGTGGACGGTGAAGGACCCGGCGGTGGCGATCGCGATGGCCGGACCGTCGAGCTCGACGCGCACCGGCTCGTCCGAGGCCGGCTCGACGACGGCGAGCAGGAAGTCCGGCACGTCCGGCCGGTAGACGCGCAGCCCGGGCGCCGGCTCCTCGGCCGGCAGGTACGGCACCGGCAGCGGCGAGAACTCGAGAACGCTGACCAGCTCGGGCACGTCGATGTGCTTCGGCGTGAGCCCGCCGCGCAGCACGTTGTCGGAGGCGGCCATCAGCTCGACCCCCGTGCCCGCGAGGTAGGCGTGGATGTTGCCGGCGGGCAGGTAGAGCACCTCGCCGCGGGCGAGCCGCACGCGGTTGAGCAGCAGCGAGAGCACGACGCCCGGGTCGCCCGGGTAGGCCTCGGCGAGCGAGAGCACCGTCTCGGTCTCGAGGCGGTCGTCGCCCTCCGACGCTTCCACCACGGCGGCGATCAGGGCCGCGACCTCCGCGCGGTCGCCGTCGGCGAGCAGCCAGGAGACCGCCCGCCGCAGGACGACCGACGGCTCGCCCTCGAGCCCGCCGGCGAAGCGCGCGATCGACGCCGCCCCCTCCCCCGCGGCACGGCCGGCCAGCTCCGCGAGCAGCGCCCGGGTGCCGTCGAGCTCGCGGAATCCGCAGAGCGCGTCGAAGCTCTCGGTGAGCGCGTAGATCAGCTCGGGCTTGTGGAACGGATCCTTGTAGTTGCGCTCGGCCGCGTCGCGCGGGACACCGGCCTCGTCCTCCTCGACGAAGCGGCGCTGCGCCGTCGCGGACGACGGGTGCGCCTGCAGCGACAGCGGCGCGCCCGCCGCGAGGATCTTGAGCAGGAACGGCAGCCGCGGCGCGCCGGACACGGGGTCGACCGAGCCGGCGACTCCGGCGAGCGCCGTCTCCGGCTCGCGGGCGATCCACTCCGCGAGCGTCGACGCGCCGACGGAGGCGGGGTCGAGGATGCGGGCCGGCGAGCCCGGGTGCGCCCCCAGCCAGAGCTCCGCCTCGGGACGGCCGGACGGCGCGGTGCCGAGGGCGTCCGAGATGCCGGTGAGCGAGCCCCAGGCGTAGTCGCGGGGGGTGTTGCCGATCGGGATGAACACGGCGAGGGCCTTCCGTTCCGGGGCGGGCTGCGAGGCGGGATGCGGGGCTGCGCCGTCCGGACCCTGCCGGGGCGGCCCGGGCCCGACGCTAGCAGGATCTACAAGAGCGGCCCCGGAGGACCGGCCGCCGCTTGGCGCCGATCGCCAGCGTCCGCGCCGGCCGTCCGCCCCCTTCGTACGCTGGGAGGAGCCGCACCGCCGCCGCTCCTGCGGGCCGAGTCGCTGCGCGCCCGAGCGATGGAGCGATGAACCATGGACAGCACGACCTTCGAACTGCTCACCGCCGACTTCTACGGCTTCGAGTCGCGGCTCACCGCCGCCGAGAAGGAGCTCCTCGTGGGCGTCCGCGCGTTCCTCGAGGAGCAGGTCCGCCCGATCGCCGACGAGTACTGGGAGCGCGCCGAGTTCCCGCGCCAGCTCATCCCCGGGATCCACGCCACCGGCGTGATCGGCCTCTCCTGGCCCGAGACGCGGACGATCGAGAACTCGTCGGTGTTCCGCGGCTGGGTCGCCCTCGAGTTCGGCCGGGTCGACGCGAGCATCGCCACCTACGTCGGCGTGCAGAACGGCCTGGTGATGGGGACGGTCGGCGTCGCCGGCTCCGAGGAGCAGCGGGCCGAGTGGCTGCCGAAGCTCGCCTCGGGCGAGGTGATCGGCGCCTTCGGCCTGACGGAGCCGCACTCCGGCTCCGACTCCGCGCAGGGCCTGCGCACCACGGCCCGCCGCGAGGGCGACACCTGGATCCTCGACGGCGAGAAGCGCTGGATCGGGAACGCGACCTTCAGCGACGTCACCGTGATCTGGGCGAAGGACGTCGCCGACGGCCAGGTGAAGGGCTTCCTCGTCCCGACGAGCACCCCGGGCTACCGCGCCACGGCCATCGCCCGCAAGCAGAGCCTGCGCACCGTGCAGAACGCCGACATCGTGCTCGAGGGGGTCCGCGTGCCGGAGTCGCTGCGCCTGCAGGGCGCGAACTCGTTCCGCGACACGGCGAAGGTGCTCCGCCTCACCCGCGCCGAGGTCGCCTGGCAGGCGATCGGCGTCGCGATCGGCGCCTACGACGCCGCCCTGCGCTACGCCCGCGAGCGCGTGCAGTTCGGCAAGCCGCTGGTCGGGCACCAGCTGGTGCAGGACCTGCTGGTGAAGAGCATCGGCAACATCACCGCGAGCATCGCCCTGGCCACCCGGGTCTCCGAGATGCTCGACGCCGGCGAGCAGCGCGACGAGCACTCCGCGCTCGCGAAGGCGTACACGACGGCGCGGATGCGCGAGACGGTCGCCTGGTGCCGCGAGGTGATGGGCGGCAACGGCATCGTCCTCGACTACGGCGTCGCCCGGTTCTTCGCCGATGCCGAGGCCCTCTACTCCTACGAGGGCACCCGGGAGATGAACACGCTCATCGTCGGCCGCGCGATCACGGGCAGCGCCGCGTTCGTCTGAGGCGCAGCCCGCCCGCTCGCCGGCCGCCCGCTCCCTAGACTGTTCGCCATGATCCGACGCGCCGCGCCCGCCGCTCCCCGAGCGCTCGCGGTGGCCGTGCTCACGGTGATGCTGGGCGGCCAGGCGCTGCGGAACCTCGCGGGCTGGTGGGGCTGGGGGGTCGTCGTCGCGGCGCTGCTGGTCGGCGTCGTCGTGCTGCTGGTCCGGGTGCGGCCGCGCCTGCGCTGGAGCCGGACGCCCAAGGCGCTCGTCGCCTTCCTCGCCCTCGCCGTGCTCTCGCTGCTCTGGTCGGCGTACCCCGGGGCGAGCGCGATCGGCGTCGTCGCGCAGCTCGCCACCTCGCTCGGGGCGGTCGCCCTCGCCCTGACGCTCAGCACGGCGCAGTTCGTCACCGCCCTCGGCCGCGCGCTGCGGATCACCGTCGGCGCCTCGCTCCTGTTCGAGCTCGTCGTGGCGGTCGTCGTCCGCGCGCCCGTGCTGCCGTTCGTCATCGATCTGCCCGCCGGCCGCATTCCGGACGCCTTCTACTGGTCGCAGGCCGCGCTGTTCACCGGCGAGCCGATCCAGGGGCTCGTCGGCAACCGCAACCTGCTCGGCTTCCTCGCGCTGCTCGGCCTGATCGTCGTGCTGATCGAGCTGGCCGCGCGCAGCCTCCGTCTCCGCTGGGGCGTCGTCTGGATCGTCCTGTTCGCCGCGACGCTCCTGCTCACCCGCTCCGCCACCGTGCTGCTCTGCGTCGTCGCCGTCGCGGCGGCCGCGGCCTTCGCGCTCTGGGCGCGGCGCCGCGGCGAGTCGGAGCGGCGGCCCGTCTACGTCACGGCCGCGGCGACCGCCGTCGTGCTCGCGGGCGGCGCGATCGCCGGCTGGGGCACCCTGCTGGGCCTGCTCGGCAAGAGCGAGGACGCGACCGGCCGGCTCGACATCTGGCGCTCGGTCTGGGCGCTCGCCGCCGAGCGGCCCGTCCTCGGCTGGGGCTGGGTCAGCTACTGGGCGCCCTGGACCGCCCCGTTCGACACGCTCGCCGAGCGCAAGGGCGTCCTCTACCTGCAGGCGCACGACGCCTGGCTCGACGTCTGGTTCCAGCTCGGCCTCGTCGGGCTGGTGCTCTTCACCGCCCTCGTGGTCTCCACCCTCTGGCGCGCCTGGTTCCGCGCCGTCGACCGGCCGCGCCGCAGCGCGACGACGGCGCTGCCCTACTCGGCGGTGTCGCTCGCGCCGCTGCTGCTGCTCGCCGCCCTCCTCGCGCAGGCGCTGTTCGAGAGCCGGCTCCTGATCGAGAGCGGCTGGCTCCTGCTGGCCGCCCTGGCGGTCCTGACCAAGCAGCCCGCGAACGAGGAGGAGGACGCGCTCACCGCCGAGCCGATCCCCCTCGCCGGCCAGCGCGCCGTCCGATGAGGGGCGGACGGCCGTCGGCGCTGCCGGCCGCCCTCGCGGACGCCCTGGCGTCCCCGCAGTTCGCGGCGGCCCTCGCGCAGACCTCCCTCGTCGTCGTGCTCTGCGCGCCGGCCGTGCGCGGGATGATCGGCTGGCCCGGCTACATCGCAGCGATCACGACGCTCACCGCCCTCGCGGCCGTCATGCTCGTGCTGCGGCGCGAGCTGCTCGACTGGGAGGGGCTGCTGCCGACCAGCATCCTGGTCTTCCTCGGCTGGATCGCCCTCAGCACGCTGTGGAGCGGCTATCAGTGGGCCACCGCCTCGAGCGTGCTCTACCAGCTCGCCCTCGCCTTCCTCGCGATCGCGATCGGCCTCACCCGCGACATCATCCAGGTGATCCGCGCGGTCGGCGACGTGATGCGGTTCGTGCTGATCGGCTCGCTGGCCGTCGAGGTGCTCTCCGGCGCCCTGATCGACCGGCCGCTGCGCTTCCTCGGCGTCGAGGGCCTCCTGGCCGCCGGCGGCCCGATCCAGGGGCTGGTCGGCACCCGCAACCAGCTCGGGCTGGTCTGCCTGCTGGCGGTCGTCACCTTCTCGGTCGAGCTGATGACCCGGTCCGTGGCGCGCGGCCCGGCCCTCGCCTCCCTCGCTCTCGCCGCGGTCACCCTGGTGCTCACCCGCTCGGCGGTCAGCGCCGGAGTGCTCGTCGTCGCCGCGGTCGTCGCGCTGATCCTGCGCTGGGTGCGCCGCGCCACCGGCGAGCAGCGCCGGCGGCGGCAGTACACGACGCTCGCGGTGCTCGTGGCATCCGCGCTCACCGCCGGGCTCTTCCGCTTCCGGATCGTCGACCTGCTCAACGCGGGCAGCGAGTTCGAGTTCCGGGTCACGCTCTGGCAGCAGGTCTGGCGCTTCACCGACCTGGCGCCGATCATCGGCTGGGGCTGGGTGGGCTACTGGCGCACCGATCTGTACCCGTTCAACGCGATCGACTTCCTCTCCGGCCGGCCGCACTCCTCCAGCCTGAACGCGGTGTTCGACCTGGCGCTGCAGGTGGGCGTCGTCGGGGTCGCGCTCTTCCTCGTGCTGGTCGGCCTCGCGCTCTGGCGCTCGTGGATCATCGCCTCCGAGCGCAAGGCGGTCGTGCACGTCTGGCCGGTGCTGGTGCTCAGCGTCCTCGTCGTCACCTCGCTCGCGGAGAGCTCGCTCCTGGTCGACGCCGGCTGGCTGCTGCTGGTGATCTGCGCGATGCGCGCCGCGCAGGGGCTCAGCTGGCGGCGGCTCCTGCACCCCGGCGACCGGCCCGGCGGGCTGCCGCGACAGCCCATAGCACCGCCAGGTGCTCCTCCCGGCAGCGCTCCCAGCTGAACCGGGCCGCGCGCTCGACGCCCTTCGCGCCGAGCTCGGCGGAGCGCTCGATCGCCTCGAGGATCCCGTCCGCGATCGAGCGCGGCTCGAGCGGATCGACGAGCACCGCCGCGTCGCCGCAGATCTCGGGCAGCGATCCGGAGTCGGCGGCCGCGACCGGGCAGCCGGAGGCCATCGCCTCGATCGGCGGGAAGCCGAAGCCCTCGTAGAGGCTCGGGAAGGCGAGGACGGCGGCGCGCCGGTAGAGCTCCGCCAGCTCCTCGGTGCCCACGTGCCCGCGCCACTCGACGAAGTCGGGCAGCGGGCCGAGCTTCTCCAGGTCGCCTCCGGTGAGCACGAGCCGCAGGTCGTGGCCCTCGGCGCGGAGCAGGCGCATCGCCTCGAACAGCCGCGCGTGGTTCTTGTGCGGCCAGGCGCGCGCCGGGTAGAAGACGAAGTCCTCGCGCGCGCCCAGGTGCGGGCGGAAGCGCTCGGTGTCCACCCCGAGGTGGGAGACGTGGATCCGCTCCTCCGGGATGCCGAGCAGCTCGACGATCCGCCCCTTGGTGAACGCGCTGATGGTGATGATCGCGTCGGCCCGGCGCGCGGTGGCCTCGTAGGCGATCCGCCGGAAGACGCGCTCGACGCGCGGGAAGAGCTGCGGGAGGTCCCGGTGCTGGAGGTCGAAGAGCATCTGCACGTGCCCCTGCCGGCGCGACGGCCAGGGCAGCGGGACGGTGAAGGGGAAGTAGAGGATCTCGTCCGGCCCGAGCAGGCGCCGGAGCCGGACGGTGCGCAGCAGCGCCTGCAGCATGCCCGTCGCCCGGCGCCGGTGGCCGGCCCCGCTGACGACGCCCTCGGCGACGATCTCGGGAACGCCCTCGCTGAAGCCGCGGGCGTTCTCGGGGACGAGCGCCTGCACGCGCAGCCCCTCCTCCCCCGGCCGCGTCACGAGGAGGCGGGTGAGCGCGCGGGCGTAGGTCTCGCCGCCGCCCATCCCGCCGGGGTCGACGGTGAGCACGGCGAGCGTGACGGGGAGGCGTTCCGGCATGGCGTCCGATCGGATCGAGGCTCCCTCGTGGTGAGGGCCGGGTCAGACTACCCGCGCCCGCCCTCGGCGCCGCGGAGCGCCCCGGCGGGTGCTCCGCGGCGCGGCGGAGGCCGGTGGGTAGTATGTAGCCCGCTGTCACCGACCCCGACGAAACGGACCACCACGTGCCCCGCGCTTTGATCACCGGAATCACCGGCCAGGACGGCCTCTACCTCGCCGAGCTGCTGCTCGAGAAGGGCTACGAGGTCTTCGGGCTCGTCCGAGGGCAGAACAACCCCAAGTACGAGCTCGTCCGCCGCACCGTCCCCGAGGTGACGCTGCTCACCGGTGACCTCACCGACGTGTCGAGCCTCGTGCGCGTGCTCGCCGCCTCGCAGCCCGACGAGGTCTACAACCTCGGCGCGATCTCGTTCGTCGCCTACTCGTGGGAGAACGCGTCGCTCACGACCGACGTGACCGGCAAGGGCGTGCTCAACATCCTCGAGGCCGTGCGCCTCTACGCCGGCGACGACATGTCGCGCGTGAAGTTCTACCAGGCGTCCTCGTCCGAGATGTTCGGCAAGGTCCAGCAGGTCCCCCAGAGCGAGGAGACCCTCCTCTGGCCGCGCTCGCCCTACGGCGTCGCCAAGGTCTTCGGTCACTACATGACCATCAACTACCGCGAGTCCTACGGCATGCACGCCTCGTCGGGCATCCTCTTCAACCACGAGTCGCCCCGCCGCGGCCCGGAGTTCGTCACCCGCAAGATCAGCCTCGCGGTGGCCCGCATCAAGCTCGGCCTCCAGGAGACGCTGGAGCTCGGCAACCTCGACGCCAAGCGCGACTGGGGCTTCGCCGGTGACTACGTCGACGCGATGTGGCGGATGCTGCAGCAGCCCGAGGGCGACGACTACGTGGTCGCCACCGGCGAGACCCACGAGATCCGCGAGTACCTCGACATCGCCTTCAACCACGTCGGCATCGAGGACTGGACCCCCTACGTCACGCAGAACCCCGCGTTCATGCGCCCGGCCGAGGTCGACCTGCTCATCGGCGACCCGGCGAAGGCGCGCGACGTGCTCGACTGGCAGCCGAAGGTCTCCTTCCCGGAGCTGGTCTCGATGATGGTCGAGAACGACCTCGCCGAGCAGTCCGCGCTGATCAAGTAGCCGCCGTGCCCGCAGCGTTCGTCACCGGGGCGAGCGGACAGGACGGGGGCTACCTCGTCGAGCGTCTGCTCGCCGACGGCTGGGAGGTCTCCGCGCTCGTGCGCGACGAGGACGCCTCCCTGCCCGCGTCCGTCCGCCCGTTCCAGGGCGATCTCCGCGACCCCCCCGGCCTCGGCCGCGTGGTCGCCCAGGCGCGGCCCGACACGGTCTTCCACCTCGCCGGGATCTCCTCGGTGGCGCAGTCCTGGCAGGAGCCGGTGCTGACCGCCGAGGTGACCGGCACCGCGGTCGCCGCCCTGCTCGAGGCGTCGCTGGCCCTGCAGGACTCCGCGGGCCGCGAGGTCCGCTTCGTGCAGGCGTCCTCCTCGGAGATCTTCGGCGCCGCCACGGAGAACCCGCAGACGGAGTCGACGCCGATCCGCCCCGTGTCGCCGTACGGCGCCGCGAAGGCGTTCGCGCACCTCCTCGTCGGCGTCTACCGCGGCCGCGGCCTGCACGCGTCCTCCGCGATCCTCTACAACCACGAGTCGCCGCGCCGTCCCGAGAGCTTCGTCACCCGGAAGATCACGGCCGGTGTCGCCGCGATCGCCGCCGGGACCGCGACCGAGCTCTCGCTCGGCAACCTCGACGCCCGCCGCGACTGGGGCTGGGCGCCCGACTACGTCGACGCGCTCGTCCGCGCCTCGCGCGCCGAGGCGGCCGGCGACTACGTCGTCGCGACCGGCGTCGCGCACTCCGTCCGCGAGTTCGTCGGCGCCGCCTTCGCGGCCGCCGGCATCGACGAGTGGGAGGACCGGATCCGGATCGACCCGCGCTTCGCCCGCCCCGTCGACGCCCCCGAGATGCGCGGCGACGCGTCGAAGGCCCGGGCCGAGCTCGGCTGGGCGCCGACGGTCGCCTTCGAGGAGATCGTCGCCCGCATGGTCGAGAACGACCTCGAGCTGGCCCGCACCGCGAGCTGAACCGCGGCCCGGCCCCGCTCGGGGCCGGGCCGACTCACTCCGCGTCGGCGAACGACCGGCCTGCGGCGGACGCGTCGTCGGAGGCGACGCCCTCGGTCGTCCCGGCGCCCTCGACGAGGTAGTCCCAGACGCGCTCCGCGTACTGGTCCCACGTCCCGCCGTCGATCGCCAGGGCCTCGGCAGTCAGCCGCTCGTGCAGCGCCGTGTCGGTCAGGAGCCGCTCGAGCGCGGCGGCGATGTCCTGGTCGTCGTGCGGATCGACGAAGAGGGCGCCGCCCTCGGACGCGACCTCGCGCATGCTGCCGAAGCCCGAGGTGATCACCGGCGTCCCCACCGAGAGCGACTCGACGATGGGCAGGCCGTAGCCCTCGTTGATCGAGGGGAAGACCGTGCAGTGCGCCAGGCGGTACGCGCTCCAGAGCAGGGCGTCGGTGATCGAGGACAGCGAGCGCACCGGGCGCCCGAAGCCCTCGAGCACCTCCAGCCGGTAGAGGAACTCGGCGCTGTTCCACGCGTTGCCGCCGATGAAGACGAGGCTGAACTCCAGACCGCGCCGCCAGAGCAGCTCGGCCGCGTGCAGCACGGCGAGGTGGTTCTTCCGCGGCTCGTGGCTGCCGACGCACACCACGAGCGGGAGACCCTCGGTCACGAGCGAGCGGGCCGCGGTGGCCAGCTCCTGCTCGGTGACGTCCTCGGGCTGCGACGGCAGGAGGATCGGCCGGATGTCCGGCCCCGCCACTCCGATGCTGCCGAGCATGTGGCGCCAGCCCGAGTACTCGGTCGCGGCCGCGGACGAGATCGTCGCGATCCGGTCCATGTGCGAGACCGCGACGAGGGTGCGCGAGAAGGCCGCGCTGATGCCGGTGCTCGCCGTCTCGGCGGTGGTGACCGGGACGCAGTCGAAGCCGATGGTGCCGGTGCGGTTGCCGCTGAACTCGGCCAGCGCCGCGATGCGGGAGGTCCGCTCGTCCTCGACCGCGAGCTCGGGGAGGATGTAGGTGCACTCCCACGGGACGATGACCCGGGAGCGGTCCTCCTGGGCGTCGCGGACGTCGCCGGCGACGGCGTTCCGGCTCTGCTCCGGGGTGAGCAGGACGAGCGACTCGTGCGTGCTGTCCCACCCGGCGAGCAGGACCTCGTGGTCGCGGGACCACCGGGCGATGCTCTGCCGGACGACGCGCTGGATCCCGGTCGCGAGACCGGTCCGCGCGGTGTGGTGGACGTCGATCACGACGGCCCCGACGACCACCTCGACGTCGGGGTGGTGGAACCGGGCGAAGACGCGGTCCGAGGCGATCGTGGACGCGGCGTGGCGCAGCAGCTCCGCCGTGCCGCCGAGCCGCGCTCGGCGACGGCCGTCGACGACGTCCTCGCGACGCGGAAGCGTGCCGCGGAGCACGGAGAGCACGAGCCAGACCTCCCGGTCGCTCGGGGCCGGGAGGAGGACGCTCAGCTGCCCGGTGAGCGCGTCGACGCTCGAGAGCGGCTCGACCGCCGGGGCGAGGGTGCGGACGAGGGTCGAGAGACGCTCGATGAGGTACTGCTTACTGCGCACGGCGCGCCTCCTCAGGCTCGGTGGGCTCGGGATCGAGGCGCTCGGGTCCGGCGGACTCCTGCTCGAGCGGCTCCGAGTCGAGCGGCTCCGAGTCGAGGAAGGCCGAGGGGGCGATGAGGGCCTCCCACAGCTCCGCGGCGTAGTCGTCCCAGGTGCGCACCGGGCGCTCCACGGCCTCGCGGCGCAGCCGCTCGAGGAGCTCGGCGTCGGTGAGCAGAGCCCGCATCGCGTCGATCAGCTCGTCGTCGGACGCGGGGTCGATGAGCACGCAGCCGCCGTGCTCCGCGATCTGCGCCGTGCTGCCGAACTTCGAGGTGAGGACGGGCAGGCCGATCGAGAGCGCCTCGGCCACCGGCAGTCCGTAGCCCTCGTGCAGGGACGGGAACGCGAGGAACCGCGCCTCCCGGTAGCTGGCGACGAGCACGTCGTCGCCGACTCCGCGCAGGACCTCGACCGGCCGGCCGGCCGCCACGAGCTCGCGCACGCGCGGATCGAAGACCTGGTGCGACCACGGGTTGGCCCCGCCGATGAAGCGCAGGCGGAACCGCAGCCCGGCGCGCCAGAGCACCTCGGCGGCGTGCAGCACGGCGAGGTGGTTCTTGCGCGGCTCCTGGCTGCCCACGCAGAGCACGAGCGGCATCGACGACGTCGTGCCGCCGACCGCGCGGATCCCGTCGGGCAGCTCGACCGGCAGCGGCACGGCCTGCACCGAGGGACCGACCAGGCCCTGGGCGGGGAGCGCGCGGACGAAGCCGCCGTACTCGAGTGCGGCCGCCGAGCTCACCGTCGCCACCCGCGCGGCGTGCTTCACGACCGAGAGGAAGTTGACGTAGCGCACCGTCTCCTCCGGCGGGACCGTGTCGGCGCTGATGACGGGGATGGCGTCGTGCCCGAGGATCACGACCTCGTTCCCGGAGTGCTCCGCGAGCGCGGACAGCGGCCCGCACTGGTTGTACTCGGGGACGGAGGGGATCACGACGACGCAGCGGTACGGCACCACGAACTCGGTGCGCTCGGGGTCGCCGTGGCGCCAGGCGCGACGGTCGGACGCGGCCCAGTCGACGACGCGCTCCCGCTCGATCGGGCTGAGCCGGCGGAAGGACAGGGAGCCGTGCACCCAGGCGACCGGGATGATGTCGTGCGTCGCGTCCCAGCGCGAGACGGTCTGGCGCACGACGCGCTGCACGCCGGTGTTGTGGCCGTGCCGGGCGGGGAAGTCGACGTCCACCAGGACGGCGCCGGTGACGACCTCGACCCTCGCTCCGAGGTCGGCGAAGCCGGTCGCGGTCCGCGAGCCGGCCTCCATGAAGATGCGCAGCGCCGCCTCCTCGGGGGCCAGCGCGATCGCGCGCCGGAACCACTGGAAGAGCTCGCTGGTGGGGTAGGCGGCGGTGAAGGAGACCAGCGCCACCCAGGTCAGCTCGTCGTCGCCGCGGAGCCGGATCTCCCGGGCCACCTCGTCGAGGTACGGGCCCGGGCCGCGGGCGAGCAGCGAGCGGCGGGTGTCCTCGTCGAAGAGGAGCGCTCCGATCTGCTCGAGGCGCTGCAGCATCGCCTCGGATCGCTCCGCGCGTGCGGCGGCGGTGCCCTCGCTCATCGCGCCCGGCCGGACAGCCGGCGCTTGGCGAAGCGCGCCGAGTGGCCGATCGCGCCCGGCAGGCCGAGCTGCCGGACCCGGATCTGGAAGGTGCGGACCAGGCGCAGGGGCTTGGTGACCCGCCAGGAGAGGGTGTGCTCGAAGCCGCTGGCGGTCACCCCGCCGACCTGGATCCGCTCGACCCACAGGTCGAAGGGGTCGTTCAGCAGGGCGTCGACCTGGGTGCGCAGACGGCGCACCTCGTCGGCGTCGTCGCCCGGGAGCTCGTCGCTCGAGGGGGCCTCGTCCGGCCGGAGGGCCTGGAGGCTCGGGTCGGCGGTGATCGGCGCCTCCTCGGCGGAGCCCCCGAGTTCGGGTACAGGGTCGCCGGCACTCTGGGCCACAGGCTCCAGCGGGACGTCGGATGGCTGCGTGGGCATGGCGAACACCTCGTTCGTGTCGTTCAGTCGGCGAGCGGGGACAAGACTACCCGCGCGGCGGCTGGGGTCGGCGCGCTCTCCGGCCGTGGCGCTCGGGTCGGCACGTATAATGATGCGGTCCGTCGCACGGCGGAGGCCGAGACCTTGGAGTTCCATGCCCATCAGTCCAGTCGATCGCGCACGCTCCATCGCCGACGAGCCCTTCCAACTCGCCGGCACGACCTCGGCGGTCGGCGGCGGATCCGGCGGCTTCGTCGCCTCGCTCCTGGAGATCCTCCGGCACCGCGAGCTCCTGCGGCTCCTGGTCGGCCGCGAGCTGAAGTCCCGCTACAAGGACAGCAGCCTCGGCTTCGTCTGGAGCCTCGTCCGGCCGCTGATCATGCTGCTGATCTACTACGTGGCCATCGGCCAGATCCTCGGCGCCTCGCGCGGCGTGCCGAACTTCGCGATCTTCGTCTTCTCCGGGCTCACGCTCTGGGGGCTCTTCAGCGAGATCGTCACCGCCGGCACGACGTCGATCCTCGGCAACGGCGGTCTGATCAAGAAGGTCTACCTGCCGCGGGAGATCTTCCCCGTCGCCGCGATCGGCTCGGCCCTGTTCAACTTCGCGGTGCAGTTCGTCGTGCTGATGGTGGGCGCGGTGCTCACCGGCTCGCTGGTCTTCGGCCGGGATCTGCTCTACATCCTCCCGGCGCTCGCGATCACCCTGGTCTACGGACTGGCGTTCGCGCTCGCACTGTCGGCGCTGAACGTCTACCTCCGCGACGTGCAGTTCCTCGTCGAGGTCGGCCTGCAGATCTTCTTCTGGCTGTCGCCGATCGTCTACGCGTGGAACTTCGTGGTGACCGCCACGACCGGCGCCGGCCGGGGCTGGCTCGAGCAGCTGTACCTCTTCAACCCCATGTCCAACGCGATCCTCGCCTTCCAGCGCGCGATCTGGGGCGACGGGTCCCGGGTCAGCATCATCGAGGGCAACGAGATCGCCCCCCAGGTCTGGCCGCCCGACATGGCGCTCCGCCTGCTCATCGTCTTCGCCGTCGGGGTGGTGTTCGTCTGGATCGGGCACCGCATCTTCCGGCGCCTCGAGGGCAACTTCGCCCAGGAGATCTGATCGTGACCCTCACCAGCAAGCCGGAGTCGGCCTCGGGCCCCACGGCCACCCCCACCGTCGTCCGCGTCCGCGGCGCGTCCAAGCGCTTCGTGATCCGCAAGGACAAGTCGTTCAAGGAGCGGATCGTCAACTTCGGCCGCGGGCGCAAGCACCGCGACGAGTTCTGGGCGCTGCGCGACGTGGACCTCGAGATCCCGCTCGGCTCCACCGTCGGCCTCATCGGCGCCAACGGCTCCGGCAAGAGCACCCTCCTCAAGCTGATCGGCGGCATCGTCCAGCCGACCACCGGGACGGTCGAGCGCCGCGGGCGCCTCGCCGCCCTGCTCGAGCTCGGCGCCGGGTTCCACCCCGACCTCACCGGCCGCGAGAACGTCTACCTCAACGGCGCCATCCTCGGGCTGTCCCGGGCGGAGCTCGACGGCAAGTTCGACGCGATCGTCGAGTTCTCGGAGATCGCCGAGTTCATCGACACCCAGGTGAAGTTCTACTCGTCGGGCATGTACGTCCGGCTCGCGTTCGCGATCGCGATCCACACGGATCCCGACCTCCTGCTGGTCGACGAGGTCCTCGCCGTCGGCGACGAGCCGTTCCAGCGCAAGTGCATGGACCGCATCCGCGCCTTCCAGCGCGCCGGGAAGACCATCGTCCTGGTCACCCACTCCCTCGAGCAGGTCGGCGAGCTCTGCGACCGCACGATCGTGCTCGAGAAGGGCAACGTCGTGTTCGACGGCGAGACGTCGGAGGGCCTGCAGGTGCTCCGCGAGAGCTTCGAGGACCGGCGCCAGGCCCGTCAGGAGCGCGAGGCGGCCGCCGCCGGCGCCGAGGACGAGCCCGCCCCGACCCTCATCGACATCCTCGACTGCCGGCTGCGCGGCGGATCGATCGAGCACGGCGGCATCGTCGTCCGCAGCGGCGAGTCGCTCGAGTTCGACGTCACCGTGCGCACCAGCCGGCCGGTCGACGACTGGAACATCGGCATGGGCATCGACACCCCGCTCGGCCAGCGCGTCTTCGGCACGAACACCGAGCGCATCGGCACCCCGCTGTCGAGCGTCGACGGCGAGATGACCGTCACCTTCACCCTGCCCGATCTGCACCTCGGCGGCGGCAACTACGCCGTGCACGCCTCGGCGGGCACCTTCTCGCAGGGCGAGACCACGCGGACCCCGGTCGCGGCGACCTTCACGGTCGAGCGCTCCTCCGTGCACGACGGCGTCGTCGACATCGACTCCGAAGTCCGCCTCAGCCGGCCGTGAGCGCAGCGCGCGGCCGGCTGCTGGTCGACGCGACCGCGCTCACCGCGCCGCGACTCACGGGCGTGGGCCGGGTCCTTCTCGGGATCCTCCGCGCCCTCGACACGGACGAGGTCGCGGAGCGTGCGGAGGTGCTGCTCGTCGTGCCGTCGAGCGAGGCGGAGGCGCTCGAGCGGTTCGGCTTCCGCACCCTCCGCGTGCGCCCGGTGCCGCTCCCCCGCCGCCTGTGGAGCGCGCTGACGCGGCTCCCCTTCCCGGGGATCGACCTCCTCCTCGGCCGCGGCGCCTACTTCTTCCCCAACTTCCGCAACTGGCCCCTCGCCCGCTCGCGGTCGCTGACCTTCGTGCACGACGTCTGCTTCGCGGTCCTGCCCGAGCTGGTCCCCCGCGAGCGCCGCGAGCTGCTCGCGCGGGAGGTGCCGCGGTGGCTCCGGCGCTCCGATCTCGTGCTCACCGGGACTCCGTCCTCCGCGCGCGAGATCACCTCCGCGCTGGGCGTCGACGCGGACCGCGTCCGCGTGCTGCCGACCACGGTCGACGTCGAGCTCTTCCACGCCCGCAGCGCAGCCGAGGTCGCCCGGGCCCGCGAGGCGCAGTCGCTCGGGCGCTACCTCCTCTTCGTCGGCTCGATCGAGAAGCGCAAGAACCTCGCGACCCTCGTCGACGCCTACGCCGAGGCCCAGAGGCCCGCCGGGCACACCCTCCTCCTCGTCGGCGGCGACGGCTGGGACAACGGCGACGTCCACGAGGCCGTCGCGCGAGCGGTCGCCGCCGGAGCGGACGTGCGCTTCGCGTCGGGCTACGTCCCGGACGAGGATCTGCCCGACCTGCTGACCGGCGCCGACGCCGTCGCGATGCCGTCCTGGCACGAGGGGTTCGGTCTTCCGGCACTCGAGGCGGTCGCCTGCGGGAGTCCCGTCCTCGCCGCCGACATCCCGGGACTGCGCGATGCGCTCGCGGGCCGGGAGGAGGACGCCGTCTTCGTCGACCCGGCCGACCGGGCCGGCTGGGTCGCCGCGATCGAGGCGGCGGTGCGCAGCCCGCGACGCGTCCCGCCGCGGGAGGTGCCGGGCTGGGACCGCGCCGCGCGGATGCTCCTCGACCTGGCTCTCGCCGAGCCGACGGCCTGAGCGACCACCGACGCGCCGGTCAGCGCAGGCGGGGGATCCGGCCGGTGTCCGCGGCTGCGGCCTGGTCGTCCTCGAAGAGGGCGGCGGCGGCCTGCTCCGCCTCGCGGTTCGCGACGACGCCCCCGCTCCGGTGGTGCCCGAAGACCCAGAAGCGGTAGAGCACGAACCGGAACGCGGTGGCGAGCAGGAGGCCGATGACGTTCGCCGAGATGTTGTCGGCGACGAGGTTGTCGAAGCCGAGCACGTAGTGCGAGATGTAGAGCGGCAGCAGGTTGACCAGCATGCCGGCGACCGCGACGACGCTGAACTCGGCGAGCTCGAGGAGGTAGTTGGCGCGGCGGTGCTCGCGGAACGTCCAGTAGCGGTTGCCGAACCAGGTGACGACGGTCGCGGCGGCGACCGCGACGACCTTCGCGCCGATCGGGCCGGAGAGGACGTGCTCGCCGCCGATCCCGCCGACCCGCAGCAGGTTGAAGACGGTGACGTCGACGACGAGGCCGAGGATGCCGACGACGCCGAACTTCAGCGCGTACGAGATCAGACCGCTGTAGACCGCCTTCACGAGCGCGACCGGACTCCTCCTGGCCACGGGCTCAGACCTCCGCGCTCTGCGGCGGGCGGGTGCGGGAGCCCTCGCGGATGCGGATCTTGAGGAGGATCCAGAGCGCCTCGAAGCCGTCCTTGACGGTGATCTTCTTGCCCTCCTCGCGGGTGCGGGCCTTGTAGCTGATCCCGACCTCGTAGGGGCGGTAGCCGCGGGCGAGCAGCTTCGCGGTGACCTCCGCCTCCATGCCGAAGCCCTTCTCCTTGATCTCGAGCGAGCGGTAGAGGCTCAGCGGCATCAGCTTGAAGCAGGTCTCCACGTCGGAGACGTAGGCGTTGAAGAGGATGTTGGTGACGAGGTTCACCCCCTTGTTGCCGATGACGTACCAGTAGGAGAACGACGTGTGCGAGCCGAAGGTGCGGCTGCCGTACACGAGCTGCGCGTCGCCGTCGAGGACGGGCTGCAGCAGCGTCGGGATCTCGCTGGGCCGGTACTCCTCGTCGGCGTCGCAGATGATCACGTAGTCGCCGGTCGCCTCCTGCACGGCCCGGCTGATCGCCGCGCCCTTGCCCTGGTTCATCGGCTGGTGGAACACGCGGATGCGCGGGTCCTCGAGCGCGTCGAGGATCTGCTTCGTGCGGTCGCGGCTGCCGTCGTTCACGATGACGAACTCGATCTCGACGCCGTCCTGGAACCGGATCGCGAGGACGCGGTCGACGGCCTTCTGGAGGGTCGCCTGCTCGTTGTAGACGGGCATGAGGATGGAAAGCTTCACGTCGGGATTCTCTCTCGTGCGGCGCCGGGCGGGCTGCGGCGCGCGGTGGTGTTCAGGCGCGGTGGGGTTCAGGCGCGGTTGCGGTGCGCGGCGGAGTGCGGGGCGCGGCGGTGGGCGGCGGTCAGGGCGCGGTGACGAGGGTGGACCGGAACCAGGCGATGGTCCGCGCCAGTCCGTCCTCGAGCGGCACCGTCGGCTGCCAGCCGAGGATCTCGCGCGCCTTCGTGATGTCGGGCTTGCGGCGCTCCGGGTCGTCGATCGGGCGCGGCTCGTAGTGGATCACCGAGTCGCTGCCGATGAGGGCGACGATGTGACGGGCGATCTCGCCCAGCTCGAGCTCGTCGACGCTGCCGAGGTTGATCGGACCCGCGTCCGCCGAGTCCGCCATCCGGAGGACCCCGTCGACGAGGTCGTCCACGTAGAGCAGCGAGCGGGTCTGGGTTCCGTCGCCGTGCATCGGGATCGAGGTGCCGGCCAGCGCCGCCTTGACGAACGCCGGGACGGCACGGCCGTCGTCGATGTCCATGTTCGGGCCGTAGGTGTTGAAGATCCGCACCACGCCGGTGTCGACGTCGAAATAGCGGCGGTACGCGAACGTGATCGCCTCGGCGTAGCGCTTCGCCTCGTCGTAGACGCTGCGCGGCCCATTCGGGTTGACGTTGCCCCAGTACTCCTCGTGCTGCGGGTGCACGTGCGGGTCGCCGTAGACCTCCGAGGTGGAGGAGACGACGAAGCGGGCGCCGTCGCGCTTGGCGACCTCGAGCAGTGCCTCGGTCACGGTCGAGCCCGCGTGCAGCGTCTCGATCGGGTGGGCGAGGTACCGCGGCGGCGAGGCCGGCGAGGCGAAGTGCAGGACGACGTCGAAGCGGCCGGGGACTGCGAGGGCGTGGGCGGCGTCGTCCTGGACGAAGGTGAAGCGCTCGTGTCCGCGCAGGGACTCGAGATTGGCGGTCGAGCCGGTCAGGAGCGAGTCGATCACCACGACGCTGTCACCGCGGCGGACGATCTCGGCCGCGAGGTGCGAGCCGAGGAAGCCGGCGCCGCCGGCGAGGAGGAACATGCGGGTCACGGTCGAGGACCGCCTCCTCAGATGGGGAACGACAGGGGAGAGCAGACCGGGGGCCCGGCGAAGCCAAATGAAAATACCATAGGGTTCCGGAGCGCCCCCCTCCCCCGCACCGTGCCCGACCGGTGCCCGACCGAAGGACGACCGCTCTGATGACACCCGAGGACGCGTCCGACACGCCGACCGCACCGGCCGGGCGGACCGGCCCCGAGGAGCGGACGACCCCGGACGAGCAGCCCGCACCCGCCGAGCAGACCACCCCCGACGAGCAGACCACCCCCGACGAGCAGACCACCCCCGACGAGCAGCCCGCACCCGACGAGCAGCCCGCACCCGCCGAGCAGACCACCCCCGACGCGCAGCCCGCACCGGCAGCGCAGCCCGTCCCGGTGAAGCGCCGGCCCCGCGTCCGCCTCGTCGACGCGGGCCTGACTCTGCTGTCGGCGGTCGTCGCGGCGGTGCTCGGCATGCTCGCTCTGCGGGTCGGTGTCGACCAGCTCGGGCAGCGCTGGAGCTTCGGCGGCGCCGACCAGGTGCTGCACTACGCGATCTTCTCGAGCGCGCGGGACGTCCTGCCGTTCTTCCCGAACGACCGGCTCGGCTTCCCCGAAGCGCAGAACCTGTTCTTCGCACCGCTGTTCGACCCGTGGTCCGCCGCGTTCGTCGCCCTCGTCGGCCCGTTCACGCCCGACGGCGTCTGGCTGTTCAACCTCTACAGCCTCGCCGGCTTCCCCGCCGCGGGCGCCACCGCGTACCTCTTCTACCGCGCCCTCCGCCTCCGCCGCCCGACCTCGCTCGTCCTCGGGGTGCTCACCGCGGTCCTGCCGTACCACTTCTTCCAGCTCGCGCTGGGCCACCCGTTCCTGGCCAACTACTGGTCCGTCCCGCTGATCGGCGTGCTGCTGCTCGTCATCGGGGGCGACGCCACCGACCCGCCCCGCCGCTGGACCTCCCGGCTCACGGGCCGCCGCCGCGCCGTCCTCCTCCGTGGCGCGCTGGTGCTCGTCCTGGCGCTCGCCGTCGCCTGGACGCAGTCGTACTACTTCGTCTTCGGCGCCATCGTCCTCGGGGCGGCCTGGGCGGTCGCGGTGATCGCCGCGCTCGTGCGCCGGGCCCCGCTGCGGACTCTCGCGTGGCCGACCTTCGCGCTCGGCGCTCTTCTCGTCCTGATCGCGGTGCAGCTCGTCGTCCTCTCCGACGATCAGGGCGACCGCTACGAGAAGTACTTCCAGGGGCGCTCGGCCCAGGAGTCGGAGATCTACGGCGGCAAGATCCAGAACCTCCTGCTGCCCTCTCCACTCAGCGGGTTCGGCTCGCTGGCCGCGCTGGCCAGGAGCTACGAGGCCTCGACCGAGGTGGTGCCGAGGTCCGAGAACCCGGCGACGGCGGTGGTCGTCTCGATCGCCTTCCTGATCGTGCTGCTGATCGTCCTGGTCACCCTCTTCAGCGCGGGCCGCCCGGCGCCCGAGCGCCGGTCGCGCCTCTTCGGGCTCGTCGCCGACGCGCGGGTCGGCCTGCTCAGTCAGGCCTTCGTCGTCGGCCTGCTCTTCTTCGTCGTGGCCGGCTTCGGCGCGATCCTCGCCTACGTGGTCAGCCCGGAGATCCGGGCGTGGTCCCGGTTCGCCATCGTCCTCAGCGTGCTCGCCCTCGGCGTCGCGGGGCTCGCGCTGGAGGCGGTCGCCCCGAAGCTCCGGGTCCTGCTCCCGATCCTCGCGGCGGTCGCGGTGGTGGGCCTGATCGACCAGGTCGGCGGCGCGAGCACGGCGGTCGGCATCGCCGCCACCGACGATTCGGCGATCCGCTCCTTCGTCGAGGAGAGCGAGGAGGTGCTCCAGCCCGGCTGCGGCGTGGTCCAGCTCCCGCTCAAGGACTTCCCCGAGACCGGTGACATCGGCGACATGGGCGACTACGACGAGGCGCTGCCCTACGTCTACTCCTCGGACGAGGACGGCCTGCGCTTCAGCTACGGCGCCGTGCGCGGGACGTTCTCGGCCGACGACTGGGACGACGCGACCACGACCCGCGCCTTCGAGCGCGAGTACGACGCCTCCGGCGCCTGCGCGGTCCTCGTCGACACGGCGGCGTACGTCGACGACCCCGACGGCTGGCGCGCCTTCGTCGACGCGGTCGCGGACCCCGACGCCCCCGCCGTCACCAGCGACGACGCCGACCAGCGCTGGCTGCTCTTCCGCTCGTGAGCGGCGCCGCCGGTGGCCCCGGACCCCGGACGCCCCGCGGTCACGGCGCGACCGCGGTCAGGGGTCGACCGGGAAGACCAGCCAGCGCCCGGAGGAGGACTGCGCCGTCGGCATGAGCGCCCCGCTCACCGCGACGACGTCGTCCTCCCAGGCCCCTTCGCGACCGACGTACGCGGCGGTGTCGACGGAGACGGCGCACGCCCCGCTCGCGCGCACGGCCGCGGCGAACTCGGCGGGTGTCCCGAGGTCGTCGAAGACCTCGTAGCCCTCGGTGCCGCCGACCGACCCGTAGCTCCAGGCGAGGTCCTCGCCCTCGGTCCGCAGATACGGTAGGGCGGGGTCGTAGTCGCCCATGCTCCCGATCGCCCCGCTGTCGGGGAAGCTCTTGATCGGCAGCTGCACCACTCCGCAGCCGTCCGGCAGCGCGGCGTCGGTCTCTGCGACGAGCGCGGAGACCTCGGCGTCGTCGGTCGGCGCGATCGGCACCATCCGCGCGACTCCCGCGAGCTGATCGAGAGAAGCGATCCCGACGATCACGACGGCCGCCGCGATGCGCAGTCCGCGCCGGGTGATCCGGCCGAGGACGATCGCGACCGCGCCGAGCCCGAGCAGGATGATCACGATCGACAGCCGCGACCAGGCGCGGATCGTCGGATCGAGGAACAGCGCGATCGCCATGCCGAAGCCCGCGATGACGAAGAAGGCGAGCGTCCAGAGCGCCGCGATCGCGAGGACCCGCAGCCGCTCGTCCGAGAGGAGCCGCCCGACGGCGGTGAGGCGGAGCGCCCGTCCGCCGACGGCGCCGGTCAGCGGCAGCGCCAGCAGCAGGAGGCACAGGCCGGCGATCGCGAGCACGGGCATGCCGGGCGGCTCGGTCGTGACGGCGACGGCGGTCCCCGTCGAGTAGAGGTTCGTCAGGGCGCCGATCTTGGGCAGCTCGGTGCCCTGCCACGGCAGGAAGAGCGAGAGCAGCTTGCCCGCGAAGATCTCCGACTCCCCCACTCCGCGGCTCTGGAAGTAGGCCGTCGTGCGCTCGCCCCAGTCGCTGCCGAGGACGGCGATCTCGATCCCGACGAAGACCCCGAGGACGGCCAGCGGCAGCCCCCGGCCGAGGACCTCGCGCAGCGGCACCCGGCTGGCGAGACCGGCGAGTGCGCAGAGCGCCCACACCCCGCCGAGCACGAGCACGCTGAAGACGTAGTAGTAGCCGCTGCTCGACGCGATGAGGGCGGGGAGGACGAGGACCGGCACGGCCCCGCGCAGCAGCCGCGCACGAGGCGTCGCGCCGCGCGCCCGCCAGGCGCGGAACGGGTCGGTCCGGTCACCGGCGGCGACGAGGACAAGGATGCCGAGGAGGGGGATCGCCCAGTACGCGGCGAGGAACGGATGCCCGTAGCCGACCCGCAGGAAGTGGTAGGGGGCGAGGCTGAAGACGGCGGCCAGGAGCGCCGACGCCCAGACCGGGGAGCGCAGGCACCGGAAGAAGGCGTAGCCGGTCAGGGCGGTGGACGCGAAGGTCAGCAGGGTGAAGACGTTGAGCAGCACGAAGCCGTCGCGGACGACGAGGCTCAGCGCTCCGGCCGTCACCGCGGCGGCGACGTCGAACTGCGCGGTGAAGAAGGCGTTGAAGCCGTCCGGGAATCCCAGGGCCCCGTTCTCGGTGAAGGGGAACGCCTGCGTCGCGCTGCGGAAGAGCAGGTAGTGCAGCGTCTGGTCGCCACCGCCCACCTGCCAGCGCTGCGTCATCGCCGCCGGGGTCACGCCCAGCGCGACGACGGCGGCGAGCACGCTCGCGCCGGCGGCGGCGAGCGCCGCGCCGAGCTCGACGAGCAGGCGCCGGCGCGTCGCACCGCTGCCGCCCCGAGCCTCGGAAGCGGGACGCACCCGCCGCTCAGAGGCCACGCTCGGCCTCCGCCTTCTCGATGCCGCGCCGGACGATCGCGTTCAGGGTCGACTCGCCCTCGGTCCCGGCGTAGTCGTAGACGTCGAAGGTCGGGCAGGCGGTCACCGAGGCCGGCTCGCCGAGAGTGCCGAGCGCGAGGGCCGCCCAGTCGGGGTCCCGATCGGCGAGCACGTAGCTGAAGGTCTTCGACCGGTACGCGGCCGCGTTGTTCATCCAGAGCTGCGGCGTGAAGTCGAAGTTGACCTGCTGGACGTCGACGGACGGATCGGCGTAGAGCGCCAGCGGCCGGGTGGTCCAGAACGAGCCGACGCCGGCCAGGTCGCGACCGTCGAGCCACTGCTCGAGGCACGCGCGCTCGGGAGTCGCGCCGGCCTGGGCGGCGGCGCTGCGGATCGGCGCCGCCGCGAGGACCGCTCCCCCCGCGGCGACGAGCACGACGAGGGCGGCGGCGACGACCCGCAGCGGCCGAGGAAGCCGGACCCGGCGCAGCAGGCCCGCCCCGGGCAGGCCGCGCGGGACCCAGTCCTGAAGAGCGGGCAGGACCATCAGGGCGGGGAAGACCGCCAGCGGCAGCAGGTAGCGGCTGACCAGGCTGCCGGTGACGATCTGGCCGAGCACGAGGGACGCCGAGGCGACCAGGACGAACACGGCGAGGACCACGCTCGAGTCGGCCACGGCCCAGGGCGTCTCCGGCCGGACCTGGGTCGCCACCGCGACGACGAGGGTGAGCACGGCCGCGAGCAGGAGCAGGGCGACGACGAGGATCTCCACCTTCCCGAGCCGGGTGGAGCCGACGTCGCGCACCTGCAGGAGGAATCCGTCGACCGCGGAGCCCGCCCGCTCGAGGTGGAGGTAGGTGGCCGCGTCGACGGCGACGAAGCGCGCGAAGGCACCTCGGGCGGCGTAGCCGATGCCCGCGCCGGCGATCAGCACGGCGGAGATCAGCAGCGCGCGGCGCCAGGCCATCCGCCGCAGCACGAGCACGGCCAGCAGGGAGACCACGGCCGGCGCCGTGAACTGCAGGGCGAACAGCGGGTTGGAGAGCGTCGTCGCCGCAGAGACGACCGCCGCTCCGATCAGGGCGAGCGCCGTCCGACGCGCGCCCGGCAGGCGGGCGGGGTCGAAGCCTCCGCTCGCCTCGGCCATCAGGGCGAGGGCCAGAACCGCGGCGAGCGCGACTCCGGAGTAGTAGGTCGTCAGCAGGATGCCGCTGGCGAACGCTCCCGCGTTGATCAGCCCGCGACCCTCGGTCGCCGCCAGCAGGAGTACCACGGAGGTCGCCGCGACGGCCGCTCCGATCCGCCACGACCGCGACCGGCCCGCGAGCACGCGGGCCGCCAGCCAGCGCACGCCGAGGTGGAGCACGGCGACGTTGACGAAGGCGTTGACGACGAGCGAGGCGACGGCCGACCCGCCGGCCAGCGCCAGGCTCAGCAGGTAGAGCGGCAGCTCCGGGAAGAGCAGGAGCTGACTGGTCGCCACCCATTCGAAGGGCTCACCGCGCTCGACCGACGCGACGAGCAGCGGGAGTGCGAGCGAGTCCCCGTCCGTCAGCAGATAGGTCCACCACGGCGTCCGGGACAGCACGGCGAGCACGACCGCGGTCGCGGCGAGCACGAGGAGCAGGCCCGCCGCCTCCGCTCCGACCGCGCGGAGCCTCGACCGCGTCGCGTCGACGCCCGTCATCGCGGGCTGCGGCGTCCCAGTCGGATGCGGAGGACGAGCAGGATGCTCTGCAGCATCGTGTTCCCCGGGATCTTCGACGTCCCCTCGGTGCGGTCGAGGAAGACGATGGGGATCTCGCGGGCGCGCTTCGCCGCGCTGATCGCGCGGTGCTTGAGGGCGATCTGGAACCCGTAGCCCGTCGCGTCGACCGTCTCGAAGTGGATGCGCTCGAGCAGCTCCCTGCTGAAGAGGTTGAAGCCGCCGGTCCAGTCGGTGAGGCGCGAGCCGAGCAGCGCCCGCGCATAGAGGTTGCCGCCGCGGCTCAGGACCTTGCGGTCGAGCGTCCAGTCGGGGGTGCCGCCGCCGGGGATGTAGCGCGAGGCGACGACGAGGTCGGCCCCGGCCCGCACCTCGCGCAGGAAGTCGTGGAGGTACTTCGGGTCGTGCGACAGGTCGGCGTCCATCTGCAGGATGTGGTCGGGCGGCTCCTCGGCCGAGAGGACCTGCCCGAAGGCCCACAGGTAGGCGGCGCCGAGCCCCTCCTTGGTCGTCCGCTCGAGCACCTCGACCGTGAACGCGTCCGTGGACAGCTGGGCGCCGAGCTCGCGGGCCTTGGCGGCCGTCCCGTCGGGCGAGGAGTCGTCGACGATGACCGAGCGGATCCGCACGTCCGTCTCGCGCGCCACTGCGGCCGACAGGCGACGGAGCAGCTCGCCGATGTTGTCCGCTTCGTTGTACGTGGGGGTGACGATGGTGAGGGCGAGCATCTGATCCAATTCCGGCGGGAGCATGAACGGTCCGCCGCGGCGGAGGCAGTGGAACAGTACCAGCGGCCGTCGGCGCCTCCCAAGAATGAACGACCGGTGTCGGATCGGCTTCCTTCTCAGATTGGCGCGGCTCAATGCCGGGTCCGGCACAGATCCCCCACGTAGTGTGATCGGACGCGCATCTTCCCAGCGCGAGGAATCGAAGGAGCAGTCGTGTCGCGTTGGCCGTCGTCGTCGCGGTGGTTGGAATCGCAGAAGGTGCGGTTCCTCGTCGCCGGCTCGCTCAACACCGCCCTCGACTTCCTCATCCTCAACGCGCTCGCCCTGCTGGTCGGGCTGCCCACGCTGGTCGCGAACGTCGCCTCGGTGACGGTGGGGATCTCGATCTCCTATCTGCTGAACCACTTCTTCGTCTTCCGGCACCCGGACCGGCCGACCGTGCGCACCTTCGCGCAGTTCTTCCTGGTCACCGGCTTCAGCTCCCTCGTGCTCCAGTCGCTGATCATCTACGGGTTCGAGGTCTTCTTCGACACCCGGTTCGGCACCTCGCTCCTCTTCCTGCCCAGCGCGGGCGAGAAGGCCTTCCTCGCGATCAACGTCGCGAAGGCGGTCGCGGTGATGGTCGGCCTGGTCTGGAACTTCTGCCTCTACAAGTTCGTCGTGTTCCGCGCGCCGTCCGCGGCGATCGCCCCCGAGCTGGGCGAGGTCGTCGACGAGGTGGAGTCCGCCGCGCGCTGAGCGCCGGAGCCCCGCTCGGGGCCCGTGCTAGCCTCGTCGAGTTCTTCCGACGGTGCCCCCGCCCGTCGACGCCGCTCCCCCGGAGGCTCTCATCGCCCGCTCGACGTTGCCCATCGCGGTCGTCGTCGTCACCCACTTCTCGGGTGAGGTCCTCCGCGCCTGCCTCGAGTCGATCCCGGAGGCGACCGGGCACGATGTGCGCGTCGTCGTCGTCGACAACGCGACCACCGACGACTCCGTCCGTCGCGTCGTCGAGCGCCGCCCCGAGGTGCTCTTCCACGAGACCGGCGAGAACCTCGGCTACGGCAGGGCGATCAACTACGCCGTCGACCGCCTCGGCCCCGAGATCGAGTGGATCCTGGTGACGAACCCGGACACGGTCTTCCTGCCCGGCTCGATCGACGCGCTCTACGCCGCTGCGACCGCCGATCCCGGGATCGGCTCGATCGGCCCGCGCATCCTCGACTCGGACGGCACGGTCTACCCCTCGGCGCGCGCGCTGCCCTCGCTCGGGACGGGAGTCGGCCACGCGCTGCTCGCGCACGTCTGGCCGGGCAACCCCTGGTCCCGCCGGTACCGCCGCTCCCGCGCGGTCGAGACGATGCAGCACGGCAGCATGACGGCCGGCTGGCTGTCGGGCGCCTGCGTGATGGTGCGGCGCACCGCGTTCGAGCAGATCGGCGGCTTCGACGAGCGCTACTTCATGTACTTCGAGGACGTGCAGCTCGGCGACTCGCTCGGGCAGCGCGGCTGGTCGAACGTCTACCTCGCCGACGCGGTCGTGTCGCACTTGGGCGGGCACTCGACGCGGCTGGCCTCGGCGCGGATGCTCGCGGTGCACCACCGCAGCGCCTACCTCTACCTCGCGCAGAAGTACGACGCCTGGTACCAGGCGCCCGTCCGCCTGGCGGTCCGCCTCGGCCTCGGCGTCCGCGTCGCGCTGATGCGCCTCCGGCCCAGCCGCTGACGCCGGGATGCCCCCTCTGCTGACGATGGTGGATCTCGATACGCCCGCTCCGCGGGCTACTCGATCAGCATGAAACGCATGCTGGTCGAGTAGCCGCGCAGCGGCGTATCGAGACCCCGCCGACGTCAATGCATGCTGGTCGAGTAGCCGCACAGCGGCGTATCGAGACCCGCCCGGAAGGCGAGCTGGTCGAGCAGCCGCGAAGCGGCGTCTCGAGACCCCGCCGCGTCAGCGACCGAGCTCGAGCAGCCGCTGCAGGTAGGCGCCGTAGCCGCTCTTCACCAGCGGCGCGGCGAGCTCCGCCAGCGCCGCGTCGTCGATCCAGCCGTGGCGCCAGGCGATCTCCTCGATGCAGCCGATCTTGAAGCCCTGGCGCTGCTCGATCACCCGGACGAACTCCGTCGCCTCGATCATCGAGTCGAAGGTCCCGGTGTCGAGCCAGGCCGTGCCGCGGTCCAGGACCTGCACGTTCAGCGTGCCGGCCTCGAGGTAGCGCTCGTTGACCGTCGAGATCTCGAGCTCGCCGCGAGCGGAGGGCTCGATCGTCTTCGCGATGCCGACGACGGAGTTGTCGTAGAAGTACAGTCCGGGCACCGCGTAGTTGCTCTTGGGCTTCGCGGGCTTCTCCTCGATGGAGAGCGCGTGGAACACGTCGTCGAACTCGACGACGCCGTACGCCCGCGGATCCGCCACCTGGTAGGCGAAGATCACCGCGCCCTCGATGTCGGTGTTCGCCGCGAGCGCCGTGCCGAGCGCCGTGCCGTGGAAGATGTTGTCGCCGAGCACCAGCGCGACGGAGTCGTCGCCGATGAACTCCTCGCCGATCAGGAAGGCCTGCGCGAGCCCGTCGGGCGACTCCTGCACCGCGTAGGACAGCGTCATGCCCAGGCTCGAGCCGTCGCCGAGCAGCGCGCGGAACTGGTCGTTGTACTCGGGTGTCGTGATGATCAGGACCTCGTCGATCCCGGCCATCATCAGCGTCGACAGCGGGTAGTAGACCATCGGCTTGTCGTAGATCGGCATCAGCTGCTTCGAGATGCCCTTGGTGATCGGCCAGAGCCGCGAGCCGGAGCCGCCGGCGAGGATGATGCCCTTCACGAGTGCGCTCCGTCCAGCTGGGCGTAGAGCGCCTTCGCCTCGGCCCAGGTCGGCAGGATGCCCTGCGCCTCGGCCTCGGCCAGGGTCGGCGCCTCGGTGTCCTTCGGCGAGAGCAGCGGCTCGCCCGCCTCCGCCGGGAAGCGCAGGCCGATCCGCTCGTCGAGCGGGTCGATGCCCTTCTCGCGGATCGGGTCGTAGGTCGAGGAGACCAGGTAGGAGACGACCGCCCCCTCCGTCAGCGCGACGAAGGCGTGGGCGAGGCCCTCACCGAGGTACACCGAGCGGCGGTCGACGTCGTCGAGCAGGACCGAGTCCCACTGCCCGAAGGTCGGCGAGCCGACGCGGACGTCGATGATGTAGTCGAGCACCGCGCCGGAGAAGCAGGAGACGTACTTGGCCTGGGACGGCGGGATCTGCGCGAAGTGGATGCCGCGGACCGTGCCGCGCTTGGAGACCGAGGTGTTGCCCTGCTGCAGCGACAGCGGGTGCCCGACCTTCTCGGCGAGGCGGTCGAAGCGGTAGAACTCGTAGAACACCCCCCGGTCGTCGGGGAACTGCCGCGGTGTGACCTCGTAGGCGTCGGGGATCTCGAGCTCTCTGATCTGCACGGTCACGAGTGTACTGAGCGCTCGGCGGCCCGCCGACGCCGCGGTGGACCGTCGCCGCCGGTGCGCCGGGGTCCGCGCGTCGGAGGCCTCCGGCATGATGAGACGGTGACCTTCCTCCTCACGGGCGCCTCCGGCATGCTCGGCACCGACCTCCGCTCCTCCCTCGGCGATCGCGCCGTCACGGCGCTCGGCCGCGGCGACCTCGACGTCACCGATCTCGACGCCGTCCGCGCCGCCGTCGCCGGCCACGACGCGGTGCTCAACTGCGCGGCGTACACCCGGGTCGACGACGCGGAGAGCGACGAGGAGGAGGCGCGCCGCGTGAACGCCCTCGGCGCGCAGAACCTCGCGATCGCCACCGCTGAGATCGGCGCCGCGATCGTCCAGGTCTCGACCGACTACGTCTTCGACGGCTCGGCCACCAGCCCCTACGCCGAGTCGCACCCCCGCGGCCCGATCTCCGCGTACGGCCGCACCAAGGCCGAGGGAGAGGAGCTCGTGCTCGCCGCGAACCCCGAACGGGGCTACGTCGTCCGGACGGCCTGGCTCTACGGCGCGCACGGCGGCAACTTCGCCAAGACGATGGTCCGGCTCGCCGGCGCGCACCCCACCCTCACCGTCGTCGACGACCAGCGCGGCCAGCCCACCTGGACAGGCGATCTCGCCGACCGGCTGATCGCGCTCGTCGACGCCGCGGCTCCGGCCGGGATCTACCACGGCACGAACGCCGGCGAGACGACCTGGTTCGGCTTCGCCCGCGCCGTGTTCGAGAAGGCCGGGCTCGACCCCGAGCGGATCCGCCCGACGGACAGCGGCAGCTTCGTCCGCCCGGCCCCGCGGCCCGCCTACTCGGTCCTCGGTCACGACGCCTGGGCTGCCGCCGGTCTCGCGCCGATGCGCTCCTGGCAGGACGCGATGGCCGCCGCTCCGCTCGAGGCGGTGACGCCGTGACCACCACGCTCCGGGTGGTCGTCGACCAGATGCTCGCCCGCGTCCCCGGCGGCATCGGCCGCTACACCGAGGAGCTCACCCGCGAGCTGATCCGCACCGCCCCGCGCGACTGCGAGGTCGAGGCCGTCTTCTCCGCGCATCCGCCGGAGAAGGAGGAGGATCTGCGGCTGCGACTGCCCGGGCTCGCTCGCCTGCACCGCCTGCACCTGGGCCGCCGCGAGCTCTCCCGCGCCTGGCAGTACGGCATCGGCATCCCCTCCGGGGGCGGCATGATGCACGCCCCGAGCCTGTTCGCTCCGCTGCGCAGTCACGAGGGCCGCGAGGGCGAGCAGATCGCCGTCACGATCCACGACACGGTGCCGTGGACGCACCCCGAGACGCTCACCCCGCACGGCGCCAAGTGGCACCGCGCGATGGCGAAGCGCGCCCAGAAGTTCGCCGATGCGGTCGTCGTCCCGACGCACGCGGTCGCGCAGCAGCTCTCCCAGGTCCTCGACTTCGGCGACCGGATCCGCGTCATCGGCGGTGCGGTCGGCTCGGGGCTCGTCCTGCCCGACGACGCCGACGAGCGCGCGGCGGCCCTCGGGCTGCCGGCCGAGTACGTCCTCAGCGTCGGCACGCTCGAGCCGCGCAAGGGCCTGGTCTCGCTGATCGCGGCGTTCGGCGAGGCGTCGGCCCCGGAGCTCCCGCTCCTGATCGTCGGGCCGACCGGCTGGGGCGAGCTCGACATCGCCTCCGTCGCGGACGAGCAGGGCCTCGGCGAGGACCGGGTGCGCGCGCTCGGCGTCCTCAGCGACACCGATCTCGCGCTCGTGCTCAGCCGGGCCACCCTCTTCGTCTACCCGAGCATCGCCGAGGGCTTCGGCCTGCCGGTGCTCGAGGCGATGCACTTCGGCGTGCCGGTCGTGCACTCGGACGACCCGGCGCTGCTCGAGGTCGCGGCCGACGCCGGCGTCGCCGTCGAGCGCGGCGATGCGAAGCACTACCCGGAGCGGCTCGCCCTCGCGATGAGCAGCGTGCTCTCCGACACCGGACTGCGCGAGCGCCTCTCGGTCGCCGGCCGCGACCGCTCCCGCGCGTTCAGCTGGCGCGACTCCGCCGAGCGCGTCTGGGCCCTGCACGCGGACCTCTGAGACGCGCGGTCTGCAGACCCGTCGTCTGACGGCGGTGGATCTCGATACGCCCGCTGCGCGGGCTACTCGATCAGCATGGACGCGATCGGCCGCGCACCTCATGCTGGATGGTCCTATGGATGTCAAGCAGTGAGTCTGGGTGGTCGGAGGTCGGTGGCGAGGTCGTGGAAGACGCGGCGTGCGACGAAGCGCTTGA